>NZ_JAKVIP010000001.1 GCF_022601875.1 Chryseobacterium sp. SSA4.19 | reverse complement strand
TGCAACTCTAAGATAGCTTTTTTAGAGATAATCTCAACAAAAAATTGAGGCTGACCAAACTTTTTGGACAGCCTCTTTTATTTTGGAAATTATTCTTCAATCGTTCTGAAGGTGAGATTGATCCTTGGGGTTTTCACTTTTGTAGTCGGCGGCAGCCGGTGCAGCCAATGATCTTGTGTTTCGCCTTTCATGACCAGCAAGCTTCCGTTTTCTAAAAACAGTTCTATTTTCTCTTGAGTCGCTTTATGTTTGAACAGAAACTTCCTTTCCGCCCCGAATGTCATAGAAGCAATGGCACCATGTTTTTTCAGATCTTTTTCGCCGTCGCTGTGATAGGCCATCCCTTCGCTTCCGTCATGGTATAAGTTGAGAAGGCAGGAATTATAGTTTTCACCGGACATTTCTTCACATTTCTGTTTGAGCTCTAATAATTCGGGTGTCCACAGCTTAGCATATTTCGTCCGTTTTGAATAGGTATATTCAAAGGGTTTCTCGCCGAACCATGCCACTTTTCTTTTCGTTATGATCAGTTTTCCGAAAATTATTGCTTCATCATGTTCCCAGGGAATTTGGTTCAGTAAATAATCATAATAAAAATCGGACTTTTCCTTAGAAAAAACTTTCCCATAATAATGAACGGTGCCGTCTTTGGGAAGAAGATTAAGCGGATGATCTGATATATCTTCGAAAAGGTTCATCATTACTTTCGGTTTAAAATTATAAGTCTGAATAAAGTTTTATGGCAAAATAGAATTTTCAGAATACACCCATGCACTTTCCCATCCCACAATCAGTTGCTTTCTGTCGCTACCCCACCGGTAACCTCCAAGTTTTCCTGATGACTGGATTACCCGGTGACAGGGAATTAAAAAGGCTACCGGATTGCTTCCAATGGCTGTCCCCACAGCTCGTGAAGCCTTGTCATGTCCTATTTTCCCGGCTAAACTCCCGTACGTTGACAATTTTCCCATGGGAATGGACAGAAGACTTTCCCAGACTTTCAGTTGAAAATCTGTTCCTTTTAAATGTAATTTAATGGTATTGAGTTGGGTCCAGTCTTTATCGAAAATGGACAACGCGTTTTTCTGAAGCTCGTCCTGCTTTTCAAAAAAAACAGCGTTGGGAAATTTACGCTTTAAATCTCCCAATGCTGTTTCTGTATCATTCTCAAAAGCCATGTAGCAAATTCCTTTTTCCGTGGAAGCGGTAATGACATTTCCGAAAGGACTTCCGGAAAAACTGTAATTGATGCTCAGGCTTTTTCCTCCGTTTTTATATTCTGCCGGAGACATCCCTTCAATTTTTACGAACAGATCATGCAGTCTGCTTGTACTCGAAAGTCCTGTCTCGTAAGCCGTATCGAATAAGTTTGTTTTTTCTTCCTTCAATAAACCTTTCGCATGTTCAAGACTGATGAACTGCAAAAATTTTTTAGGACTTGTTCCTGCCCAGTCAGAAAACATCTTCTGGAAATGAGCCGGACTCAAATTAATTTTTTCTGCCACTTCATCCAAACCCGGCTGAAGCCTGAAATTACTCCGGATATATTCTATCGCTTTGGCTATCCTTTCATAATCGATCTTATCTTGTATAGACATACATTCTGTTTTACCTTACAAATTTCCACAGAATTTCTGACAGAAAAAATCCGAATCCTGCGAAGTTTTAATCCCGGTTAATGTGATAATAAGCAAGCATTTTATAATATAATTTAGCCGCCAGGAATGCACTTGGTTTTGAGTAGGCAGAATCCATCAGTTCAACAATATCGAAAGCGACAACATTACATTTTTCGAAAACTTTTCTTAGCAGTTCCAGAGTCGGATACCATTGTAAGCCGCCCGGTTCAGGAGTTCCTGTTGACGGAGCAATAGAAGGATCGAACGCATCAAGGTCAATGGTGATATACACATTTCCTGAAACCTGTTCCAATACGTCATTCACCCAGTTTTCATTATTAGCAATCTCGTGGGCAAAAAACACTCTTCCTTCCGGTAAATATTCCGCTTCTTCAATATCCATGGAACGGATTCCCACCTGTACCAGATTATGCTTTTGGTTCGCTTCAAATACGGCACAGGCATGGTTGGAAGCAGATCCGTGGAATTCAGGACGAAGATCGGTATGAGCATCCAGCTGAAGAACCGTCAGGTTCTCATATTTTTCCCCAACTGCACGGATTGACCCGATAGAAACCGAATGCTCTCCGCCAAAAAGGGTAAATAGCTTGTCTGTTGCCAAAAGCTCTTTTGTTTTCTGATATACGGCTTCCGTCATCGCTTCCGGTGAAGAATTTTCAGAAACTTCTCCAGCCATATAAACACCTTCCAGGTAAGGCTCAGTCTGAGTTTCAATATCGTAAAGCTCCATGTTTTCAGAAGCATCCAAGAATAATTCAGGGCCTCTATCAGCTCCTTTCCCCCAGGTCGAGGTTCCGTCATAGGGAACAGTGACCAAAACTACTTTCGAGTTCTCCAATGATGCATTTTCTTCAGGAATTCCTGCGTATGTTTTCATATATAATTATTAATTAAAAATTAAATGATTGAAAGATTAATAGATTTCACAAAGATACAAAATACTCTCTGAGTTATAAATAACGAGTGATGCGTTATGAATTTTTAACTGTATTCTCATTTTAAATACTTTAATCTTTACATTTTAAAAACTATTTTTGTTTAAAATTTAATTTTATGTCATTAAAAGCTGTGCTGTTCGATATGGATGGCGTTATTGTGGACACAGAACCCTTGCACAGAAAAGCCTATTTTAAAACGTTTGAGGATTTGGGAATCCAGGTTTCGGAAGGAATGTACACTTCTTTTACCGGTGCTTCTACTAAAAGAGTCTGCGAAACCCTGATCAACGAGTTTAACCTCAGCCAGACCCGCGAAAATATTGCTTCAATCAAACGGAATTATTTTAAAGATTGTTTTTATAATGATAATGAATTTGATTTAATTCCCGGAGTAAGAGAACTGATTCAACACTACTATGAAAACGGAATCACTTTAATTTTAGCTTCTTCTGCCACGATGACGACCATCAATATGGTGTTTGAAAAATTCGGGCTTGAACAATACTTCAAAGGAAAAATAAGCGGTGCCGATTTAAAGGAATCCAAACCTCATCCTGAAGTTTTTCTGCTGGCTGCGGAAATGGCCGGCGAACCTGCAGAAAACTGCATGGTCATTGAAGATTCCACCAACGGGATCCTGGCAGCGCACCGGGCTCATATTTTCTGTGCGGCTTACAGAAGTCCGCATTCCAAAAATCAGGACTATACTCTGGCAGACACGGTAGTTTCGGATTATACGGAACTGGAGCTGGATAAGATTTCAAAATATTTTTAAATAATAAAGCTCTCAACATTGAGAGCTTTATCTATTTTATAAAGGCTAAGCCTAAATTTTAATGTGGTATCTATTAATATCCTAAAAGCTTCAGTACATCCTGTGGTTCCTGTTTTTCACGGAAAATTTCGTATTGCAATTCACCGTTTTCATCTTTCTGGATTAGGATATGTCTCGGCTGAGGCATCAGGCAGTGATGAACTCCACCATAACCTCCGATGGTTTCCTGATACGCTCCTGTATGGAAAAAACCGATATAAAGAGGTTTTGTATCACTGAAAACCGGCAGGTAGATCGCATTGGTATGCTGTTCGGAATTATAATAATCATCTGAATCACAAGTCAATCCGCCTAAGAAAACCCTTTCGTAGGTATCATCCCAACGGTTTAGCGGAAGCATGATAAAGTGTCTGGAAATCGCCCAGGTATCAGGAAGCGTAGTCATGAATGAGGAATCGATCATATTCCATTTTTCCCTGTCGTTCTGACGTTTCTGAGAAATAATTTTATAAATATTCGCACCGCTTTCCCCAACGGTAAAGCTTCCGAATTCCGTGTAAATATTAGGTTCTTCCACACCTTCCTCTTCGCAGAACTTCTTGATCTGGGAAACAATTTCCTCTACCATATACTGATAGTCGTAATCAAACTGTAAAGATGTTTTAATTGGAAAACCGCCACCGATATTCAGTGAATTTACTTCCGGAGCAATTTTTTTCAAACGTGCGTACACACGGAGACATTTGTAAAGTTCATTCCAGTAATACGCCGTATCCTTGATTCCTGTATTAATGAAAAAGTGAAGCATTTTCAGCCTTGCATTCGGGTGTTCCGCTATTTTCTGGCTGTAATAAGGAATAATATCTTTATATCCGATTCCTAGCCTTGAGGTATAGAATTCAAATTTAGGTTCTTCCTCAGAAGCAATCCTGATTCCGATATCGAAAGTAGTATCAATGCTTTCTGTAAGTTTATCAAGCTCGCGGTAATTATCTAGAATAGGAGTAATATTTTCAAACCCGCTGTTGATCATATCGGAAATTTTTGCCAGGTAATCATCTGTTTTGAATCCGTTGCATATCACCTCGATATTTTTGTCAACTTTACCTTTATGATAAAGCGCTTTTACAATATCCATATCGTAGGCCGAAGACGTTTCCATAGAAATATCGTTCTTCAGCGCTTCTTCAATCACAAAATTAAAATGGCTGGATTTCGTGCAGTAGCAGTATCTGTAATTCTTTTTATAGTCGGTTTTCTCAAAAGCTTCTTTAAACCAGCTTTTTGCTTTCTGAATATTCTGAGAAATTTTCGGGAGGTAACTTACCTTTAAAGGGGTTCCAAACTTTTCAACAACATCCATCAGAGGAATATCGTGAAACAACAAATTGTTTTCAGAAACATTGAATTCTTCTGTCGGGAAATACAATGTCTGATCAATAAGTTCCGAGTATTTTATTTTCATTTCTAAACAAGTGAATTAAGAATACAAAATTGCTAAAAAAGATTGGTTTTTAACGTTAAATCTATTATAAATTTCTATCCTTACCACATGATAAAATCACGGAATGAGCAATAACAAAGTTCTCATATCATTATATTCCAAAATCTCAATATCTTTTAAATATAACCCTCTGTTAAACAGATATTTTTAATCATTTTATAAAATCAGTATACGATTAAACGGCTTTAACCACCTTCCTTTTCAGGAACGGATATTGATAAAAAATTTAAATCACTATAAATTATCGCTTTTTTTACCAATAAAAATCAGCAGGTCTCCTTTTTCATATTCCACGGAAACTTCATCATCAATAGCAAAATTCCTGGTCCCGATTCTCGAGGTCATACTTAAATTTCCGTTAGTAAGCGGCCAGTTCAGGCCTTTTGTAGTAATATTTTCAACCATCGGGAAGGGATATAAGGAAACCATTTTACCTTTAATATCTTTTACCGTAAATTTTTTCGGGATAAAATAATATTCAGAGAATGCATCATAAAACCGGATGCTCACTTCATCTTTGAACCCGAAAGCTACAGTAAGATTCCCTAAAAAATGGTCCTGTTCGCCTCCGCTTCCTCCTAACACATCAACCTGAACAAAACCTTTTCCTGTAATAATCTCCAGGGCTTTCTGAAAATCCGTTTTGTCCTGGTCCGGCGTATAAATGAATTTTTCATCATACACATCATCATCCTTACCGGAGTGTGAATCAAAATCACCTGAAATAAAATCCAGTTTATCCAGTGGAAAATTCAAATTTTTAAGATAATGGAAAGCACCGTCTGTACAGGCGATCAAGCCATATTCTTCAAGGCTTGGGAAAGATGCGGGAGGATCTCCATTAATGAAAAGTAATGCTTTATCTTTCATTCGGATTCCAGTATTCTTCCGGTTCGTTGTTGAGTTTTGAAATATATCTTGCCAGAACAAACAGATAGTCTGAAAGCCTGTTCAGGTATTTAATGAGTTCCGGGCGGACTTCTTCTGATTCATTTAAGAATACAAGAGAACGTTCTGCCCTTCTGCAGATGGTTCTTGCCGCATGTAAAAAAGTTGCTGCCTGTCCGCCACCGGGAAGAATGAAATACTGCAACGGTTCCAGCTGCTCTTCAAAAGCATCCATCCAGTTTTCCAGTTCTTCGATTTCAGTCTCAGAAATAATTACAAGGAGACGGGATTTTCCATTCGCCAGCATCAGCTTATCAACCGGCGTAGCCGCTTCAGATCCCACCGTAAATAAATCAAACTGAATTTGCTTCAATTGCTTAAGCACTTCTTCGTCGCTGATATGGCTTTTTGCTATTCCGATGAAGGTATTCAACTCGTCTATATTGCCATAGCTGTCCACTCTTGCACTGGCCTTTGAAACCCTGGTTCCGCCGTATAATACAGTCTGGCCCTTATCTCCTGTTTTGGTATAAATTTTCATAGGACTAAATTACTTTTTTATCATAAAGCTGACAAGTTATTTTGTTAAGCCTATTTTCAGTTAAAATTCAAAATAAATTCCTTTCGAGCTTTAATATTTATGTTTGCTAATCTATTGTTTATAAGTTCTGAGCCTATTTAAACACAGATGTAGTCGGACTGCGTAGATGATTATTTTTTGAGACTTAGTTAGATTTTCTTTGTTTCAAAAATATTTTTTAATAACTCAATTTAAGGAAGGTTGCCTATCTAAATCTAAAAACTATATTTTTAAATGATCCTGATTTAGTTAAAATATAATGGATATCATTAAATATTTAATCCTGAACTTTTTACTTCCGTTAATAGAAATAAATAATTAAATGATATTGGGTACCATGATATTTTTTAATATATTTGGAATAGATAGATCCTTGCTTTTCTTTTTAAGAAATGATGATGTTTCGTCATCGATGGAAAATTGCTTAGCATACTGCACTACATACTATCTTTATGGTGAAATTGGTACTAGTGCGTGCCTTTTCAGTTCATTTTCCGGGAAAATAAAGGTACGCACTAGTACCCATTTCTGGAGTTGATAGATATAGTCCTTAGAAGATACGAAGGTATATCAGAACAAAGCCCTATTTACCGGTAGGGCTTTTTATTTAAAAAAAACACCAAATGTCACAAAATCTTAGCAGACAACAGATTTATGACCGTATAAAAGAATCCTCCAAAGACAGTTATATTCTGGAGGAAATGAAAAGACTTGGTTTCTGGCAGGAAACTTCCACGCCTTCCCTGCCCGAACAGCTGATCAAAAGAGAAGCCGTTCTACAGCAGGAACTGCAGGAATTATTGGCAAAAGACAGAAAATACGGCAATCAGGAAGCCATGCTTCGCGAAATGCGCAAACAACGTATGCAGGAAGCAAAAGCCAAAAGGGAAATAACCAAACAAAAAAGCGAAAAAAAACAACAGGAAAAAGCTGATTACTGGAAGAATTTACAGCAGCAGCAAATCATTTACCTTGGAGAAAATGTTTCGAAAGGCCTTCATAAAAGCGATTCAGATACAGCAAAACTGCTTCAGTTTTCTCTTCCTGTTTTTGAAAATGTCTTGGATTTCAGTCAAAAATCAGGTTTCAGCCTTTCAGTGATCAAATACCTGGCTTTTCACAGGAATGTTTCAAAAAAATCTCATTACCACGTTTTTGAAATTCCAAAAAAATCGGGTGGAAAAAGAAAAATTTCTGCTCCGAAACCTCAATTGAGATATTTACAGCATTGGATTTTGGAAAATATATTAAATAAAATCCCTGTGGGAGAAATGGTCCATGGTTTCGCCATAGAAAAATCAATTGTCACTAATGCAGAACCGCATCTTAAAAAAGACATCGTCATCAATATAGACCTTCAGGATTTCTTCCCGTCGATCAGCTATAAAAGAGTGAAAGGCCTGTTTTCAAAACTGGGATATTCCGAACAGCTGTCAACTATCTTTGCATTGGTCTGCACACAGGCTCATACCGAAGAAGTATTGCTCGATAATGTTAAATATTTTGTTCACAAAGGAGAACGGTTTTTGCCACAGGGATCACCTGCCAGTCCTGCCATCAGCAATATTATTACTTACAAACTTGATAAGAGATTACAGGGATTGTCCAAAAAATACGGGTTTACCTATACGCGCTATGCAGATGATCTTACTTTTTCTGCCGCTCAGGATAACGAACATAACATCAATACGCTTTTATACTTCGTAAAACAGGTGATCAATCACGAAGACTTTACGATCCATCCTGATAAACTTCATATCATGAAAAGGAAGCATCAGCAGAAAGTAACGGGAATTGTGGTCAATGAAAAACTGAATGTCGAAAGAAAAAAGCTAAGGAAATTCAGGGCACTTTTACACAATATCGAAGTCAACGGATGGCAAAATCAGACTTGGGGAAAAGCGTTTCATCTCATCAATGCAATTGAAGGTTATATCAATTTTGTGAATATGGTGAATCCGCCCAAAGCGTTGGCTTTCAAAGAAAAACTCAACACGATCATTGCAAAACACGGCAAACCAGTTGTAGAAATCAGAAAAACAGCTCCTGAAATTGCAGAAACAATTAAAGTTTCTGAAGACCAAGAAGAAATTATAACACCAGCAGAAGAAAAAACAGACTGGTGGAATATTTTTTAGCCTGAACCCAACACATACTAGCAACCATCTTAATCAATAAGATAGATGAGAATTATCAAACAGACCAAACTGTTTTTCCACGAAGGAAAATCGGATAAAGTTTACGAAATAGACCTTTGTGAAGTCAATCCCGATGCTTTTATTGTCAATTTCCGTTACGGAAAACGCGGGACGGCATTGAAAGAAGGCAGTAAAACTCCCGAATTTGTCTCCAGGGAAAAAGCGGAAAATATTTTTGACCAACTTGAAAAAGAAAAAAGAAACAAAGGATATCAGTCTGAAATCGAAGTATTTGTAGAACTCCCTTCATTAGACACGGTAAATATGAATTCGGCGGAAGGCGTTATATTGAAACGCCTGGAAGATGCCACACAGGGAATCAACTCCTTCAAAACGGAATGGAAAACTTCCCGCGTGATATGGAAAGCCGCTCAAATGAAAATCAAAGAAGCCATTCCTTACATCCTGAAACTGGCGACAAAAGGTGATGAAATGCAGCTGTATGCTTCCATTTTTGCAATCAGAACCTTAAAAATTACCCAGGCTTCTGAACTTCTTCACAGCATTGCACACAGTACAAGGCACAAACAATATATCAGGAATGTAGCTTTTGATGCGCTTTTGACAATTAACGAAGGCCAGGAACTGGAAAAAACGGTTTCGGAATTATTGGAAATTCTGCCTCCCGAAATAAAGTATGCCATCGATAAAGGCGATTACGGCAGTCTGAAGAAGCATTATTCCGAAAAATTCGAAAAAAAAGAAAAAGCAGACGAACTGGCTTATCTTTATCTTTTATCAAAAGCCTACCCTTCTCTGATTCAGGTCATTGAAGATATTCTAGGGCAGATTTCGTTTGAATCGCCTTATTTCAGGAACATCCGTGCGATTTATAAACTCGCCCGTTTCAGAGATGATGCTCAGGTTTTGGGTATGCTTTCATTTTTGTTTGAAAAGAAAACACCGATGTTCAACAGAACGGCCAGCCTGGACAAAGAAGCATGGAATCAGGACCAGTACTTTTATCAGTTCGGAGATTCCGTTAATGTAAGAAAAGAGCTTTCCGATAATGAAAGCAGGCTTGCATTTTCAAATTTTACCAAACTTTATTTTCAGAAGAACGGGTTTTACTATTTACAAGAATTGGGAAAACAAAATAAAGCAAAAGAATATTTAAGATTTGCAGTCAACGTCCTTATTCAATATTCTGATGCAGATTATACTCCCGAAAACAAAAGGCCCTTAAGCACTTACGGAAGATATGACTGGGAAAGCAGACAATATTATTATACGGTGGTCGATTTCCCTGAATGTTACCAGTCTTTGCTTCTTACAACCTTACTTTTCGGAAATGATAAAAACCGTAAAATGGACTCCAAGCTTCAATTCTATTTCAAAAAAGAAGAATTTTGGAGTACCGATTATTATTATCAGGAAAATAAAGTCAATAAAGTAGAGCCAGGAATCAATGGAAACTCAATTCCTTCCGAAAACCCTTCCGTTAAAAATCAACCGCAGGGAGCTTTAGACAATATTATCAGTACATTTAAAAATATTTTTGGATCAAATAAAGAAAAAGAGGCTGTTCCTCAGCCTAAACAGAAAGAATACAGGATAAAGCCTCATCCAGAACCGTCAAGACCTCAATTGTATCCCGGATTCTGGGACGAAATGCCCGAAGCTTATATTCAGCTTTTGATGCAGGCAAAAATGGATCTGGTCATGAAGTTTGCTTACGAAAATGTTTCCGTTCATGGGGATTACGAAGATTTGCTGCACAAAATAGAGCCTGAAATGATGATCCGGCTGCTCTCCAAATCTTCAAAATATCCCCAGAATTTAGGTTTTGATGCTTTGAAAAAAAGACAGGAAGAATTAAAGCAAAATGAAATTTTTGTGGCACAAATTTTAATTTCCGAAAACGAAGAAGCAAGAAACTGGGCAAAAACAACCATCGAAGACAACACACAACATTTTCTTTCTTCCACAGAATTCATCACGATTCTGGTGATGAACTCACGAAAAGAATCCAATGAATTTATCAATCATTTACTTCAGAAAGCATCTTTGCCGGAAGATCAGCAAAAAGCCGTGCTTGGAAAAGTAATTATAGAACTAATTTCTCTGGAAAATAATGAAGAAAATAACAAAATTGCAGAATCTGCCACAAAAAAACTTAAGATAACGGCTTTCTCTAACTTTTCAGAGATCAGTTGGGAAATTATCGCCCAATTACTGACTTCCCCGTTGAATAATAACCGGTTTCTGGCAAGTGAAATTCTGCTTTCCAAATCCCAAAAATACCCCGTAACGGAAACTCCTCTTTCCATTATTGAATTGTTGTTAAACAACGAAAACGAATCCATCAGGCAAAACGGGATCAGTCTTTTAAATCAATATCCGAAAGAAGAAATTGCGAAAAACTGGCAGGAAGTTCTCAGACTGCTTTCTTCCGGTTACAAAGAAGTAGCAGAAAACATACTTTCTCTGAACGATCGGTTTGAATCTCCATCTGAAATTCAGATGCAAACCATTGAAAAGCTGTTTGAGGTATTGATGACCGGGCAAAAATTTGAAAACTCCCATCAGCTATTCAGAGAGTATCTCGAAAAAACAGCTCCGAAATATAGTACCGATATCCCTGTAAAACGGATCATCAGATTACTCTTTGCCAACAGTGTGAAAAACCAGCTTTTCGGCTTCGAACTCCTTAAAAAGGTAAATGATGACAGCAGATTTACTTTGAAACAGGTAATTTCTCTGGCCAGCCACGAATTTCTGGCAGTAAGGCAATGGTCATGGAATTTTTATAAAAATAATGTCCCAAAAATCAAATCGGACCGTAACCATGCCCTGGGAATTCTGGATGCCAAATGGGATGACAGCCGGGAATTTGCCTTTCATTTTTTCCAGACCGAATTCAAAGACGAAGACTGGGATACGGATTGTCTGGTCGGAATTGTGGATTCAGTGCGTCCTGATGTGGAAAATTTCGGCAAAAACCTCATCATGAAATTCTTCAAAAAAGAACACGGATTGGAATACCTTACCAAACTGAGCCAGCATCCGAGTCAGAACATCCAGCTTTTCGTGACCTCCTATCTTGAAGAATATGCAACAGACAATCCTGAAAAACTTAAGGAATTGGAGTTTTATTTCCGTTCCGTGCTTTCAAGGGTAAACAAAGCGAGAACTGCCAAAAACCGGATTTTCATTTTTCTGGAAAAAGAAGGAAGAAAAAATACGGAATCAGCGGAAACCGTCAGTAAAATTTTAGACGATTTATCGGCAACTACAGCACTTCAGGATAAGGCAAAGTGCATCAATATCATTTCCGACCTGAAAATGATCTATCCCCAACTGAATGTTCATCTCAAACTAATCTCTTAAGCCATGCTATTCGATTATAAATTTCATAAAGATACAGCCGTTACAAACTCTGCCACGAGCACGCAAATGAGCTTCTCACCTGATCTGAAAAGAGATCCTACATTTTTTGTAGGTAAACTCAATAAAAGGATTCCTTTCAGGGAAGCCATTTCGGCATTGCATGACGTGGTGGTTTCCGATCTCTGTTTCAAGCCGAAAGACAAAACCGAATACAAGGAATGGGTCGCTGAACAGGAAAAACTCTGGCTCAGCGACTACATGGCAGAATTCCAGATAGAGGAAGTCCGACAGAGAATGGCCGAAGTGAGAGGGGAACTTGGCCTGGTGTATAAAGAAAAAAACCGGGTATTAGGTCCTTTCAATACCGCTAAAAAGACTTATTTCGATTACCTGTACCAAAAAGACAAAGATGCCTGGTTTGTTCTCGATCCTGTCATTACGGTTCATCCTGATGAGGTTTTCTTTGAATGCTTTAGCCAGGACGAATCCACTTACGGAAAATTGAGCAGCAGTTATAATGTTTTCACGGAAATCAGTGAATTCAAGTGTGGGACGACCAATATTGATTATTCGGCTGCGCTTTACAATGAATTCCAAAAAATAAGAGACTATAAAGACACGGAATTTAAAATTGACCCTTCAGGTTTTGAGGCGATTACCACAAACGAAGAAGTGTACAAGGAAGAAAAAATAGATTTGCCCGATTCCTGGGTTCGCGGATTTTTACAGGTGAGTTCTGCAATGACTTTACCGGCAACGACTTTCGATCTTCATCCGATGGATATTTTCAGTATTTGTCAGTTTCTAAGGAGATTTAAGGAAAAAAAAGGACCGAGGGCACTGCGTTTTATTCTTGAGCCCGGAAAACCGGTTCAGGCAGTTTTTGAGCCGTGGTACGAGACATTAACTTTTCACCGTTCCATTTATAAAGGACCGGAAAGTAAAACGATCAGGATTTGGGGGAGAAGAAGGTTGTTGATTCTGGAAAGATTGATTCCTATTGCCAAAAATTTCAGGGTGGTTTTATTAGGAAACGGAATGCCTTCATTTTATATTGCGGATCTGGGAGATATGTCCTTTACTCTGGGACTTTCAGGATGGACCACCAATGATTGGAGCAGGGCAGGAAATTTTGATCTGATGGCTCCGAGAAGCCATGTGGATTTACTGACTCAGGAAAAAGTTTTCAATGCCTTAAAGGAAACATGGTTCGGAACCACTGCTGAACTTTCAAGAAAACTGAATCTCGATACCGCTGCCATTTCATCTTCGCTGACATCTTATACCCAAGCGGGAAGAGTAATTTATGATCTCAATTCGGGATTGTACAGAGTCCGCGAACTGACCCAGGAACCTTTGGACATGAAGCAGCTCCGTTTTTCGAGTCCGCAGGAGGAGAAAGCGGATCAGCTGATTTCGGAAGGCAAAGTGAAAATTGATTACAGTGTGAAAAATGATGTTCTCCATATCCGCGGAACGGTAAAAGAAAATAATTCCACTTACAAAACGGAAGCTTATATCGATAAGGACCAACGATTGACCGACGGAAATTGTCAATGCGGTTTTTACAAAACCAATGGTTTAAAGCAAGGTCCCTGCGAGCATATTCTGGCAACCCGGATGATGCTTAACAGGAAGTAATATTAGAATTTCTACACAAGGATATTAAGCGATATTTATTTTTGTTTGCTAATGATTTAGTAATGCCAGCAGTATAAAAGAGTTCTGGATTTGTATATTTTAAAGTAAATAATTTTAAGTGTTGAAAATCCTGCTGACAAACTGTTGTCACACTCCTGTTTTACCTTTGTCTCAACAATAACAAACAACATTAAAAATTATGACAACTACAGCAATCAACACAAAAAAATTTATGACTTCCGAACAAATCCTGGAACATTGGCAGGGACACAGAAATCTTACCCGAAGAGTAATCGAAGCTTTTCCCGAAAAAGAACTTTTTGAATTTTCAATTGGAAAAATGAGGCCTTTCTCGAAACTTGCCCTTGAACTGATCAGCATAGGCGGACCCGGGTTAAAAGGTATTGTTGAGAAAAATACGGAAGCCTATAATGAAGAAGCATTCAATCCGAAAACAAAAGAAGAACTTCTGAAGAAATGGGATGAAGAAACCGAAACCATTAACAATTATTTTACACAGATTTCAGAAGAGCGTTTCCAGGAAAGCTTTAATTTGTTCGGGCAGTATGAATTTCCGGTTTATCAGAATATCCTCTATTTTGTAGATAATGAAGTTCATCACCGCGGACAGGGATATGTGTACCTGCGGGCATTGGGGATTGAAACGCCTTTCTTCTGGGAGAGATTTTAAGATGGACAGCATTAAAAAAAAGAGCTTTCAGGATTTTCCGAAAGCTCTTCTTTATTATTATTTATTCAGGAAGAATATTTTTAAAGAATCTGATGAGGTTGCCTTTAAGCTTTGTAAACATTTCCGAAGTTCCGAACTCTTTATTGTCGTAGCCGATCGGGAATCCTTTTTCCACATATTCGTTGTTTTTACTCAATGTTAAGATTTTAAAATCTTTATTGACTTCTCCCAGGCTTTCAGTATGAATATCTAAGAATTTCACCGAAGAATTTTTAGAAAAATCCAGTTTTTTAATATCAATTGTTTTTACTTCTTTTTTTAAATCTGAACGGAAAGTGAGGTTCATATTTTTTAGGTCAATAACGGTCTGCCATTCTCCGGGATGAATCGAGTTCAGAATATTCCATGCATAATTTACAGGCTTCCGATCGTACTTATAATTTTTCAGCATATAATAAGCACGGTTGTAACGGTCTTCCCATTTTCCCTGATTTGCGAAATCAAACTTTTCGTCACCACCTAAAAAATCGAATTTCTGAGCCCCCGCAAAATCTTTTTCATATTGATTATTACACAAAATCGGCATCGGCATATCTTTATCGGTCAGTACTTTATACTTCCCGTCAAGCAGAGCAATAGTAGCTGTATTTCCTGCAGCATCGCTCAAAAAGAAATGGCTTCCGGCTGCATTTGGCCACCAGTCGATGTTGGGACCTTCATTCAGATGATCTACCACTTCCTTTACTGATTTATAATGATCCAGCTGGTATTGAATCCATTGTGCCCAGAACATATTCGGTTGGGAAGGGTTTTTAACTTTTGAAGTTTCTTCCAGGTAAAGTTCTACCAGGAAAAGCCCTTTTTCATTAACGCCATAGCACGGAAAATCATAACCCAGAAGATTAAAGCTTACAGAACCGTATTTTGAGATCCATTCCTTTTGGTACTTTGAATTGTCGGTCGTCAGGTTTTCCCAGCTGATATTCCTCTTCTGCACATCACGCTTATTCACTACAATCATTCCAGGCATCGTTTTCCAGTTTTCATTAAAACCGACTACGCAATAGTCTTTCCCTTTCAACAGAAAAGCAGAACAGGCAGAAACAGCCGTTGAATACATAATGACACTTAGTAACAGGCAACGTAAAAGTAAAAACTTCATCATTTTGAATAAATATTTTAGATTTTTTTCAGAATGTCTGCAATCAATTTCTTAACGCTTTCTTTTAAAAATTCAGGCTCCAAAACTTCTGCATAATCTGCAAAGGTAATCAACCAGCGCGGAAAACCCTCATCAATCCAGTCGGTTTCGAAAATAAGTTCTACATTGTCTCCTCTTTCTATCTCTTCAATGAGGCCATAATATTTTTTGGAATTAACCAGATGCCCGATAATTTTTTTCTCCACCAGAAGCCTGACTTTGGTTTTATTCCCGTTCGGGGTTTTGCGGTAGTCGTTAATCTGTCCGTATTCCTGTAAAAACGGATGTTCCGTGATCGAAATTTTCAAAATCCGGTCAACCCTGAATTGCCTGAAGTCATTTCTCAGGGTACAGAATGCCATGATATACCAGAAATTAAACTCAAAGAATACTCCTACGGCCTCAATAGTTCTGACGGATGTTTTGTTATCAACCGTTTTATACTCCATTAACAGCTGCCGTTTTTCTGCAATGCTTTCCAGAATAGTCGGGATCACATTTTTGATAGGCTCTCCGGATTGTGGCTGGTAATTGTAAATATCAATCTGTTTTTCAATATGCTGAATCAGGTTCTTGTCTGAATATTTTAATACGGAACGCAGCTTTTCCATGGCCGTCCTGTAATGGTTTCCTAAGCTCTGATGGGAAAATGTTTCCATTAATTTTTCAGCGGTAATAAAGCTCAGCACTTCTTCTTTCGTAAACATCACAGGCGGAAGCTTATAGCCTTCCATGAGTGAATATCCGCTTCCTGCTTCCCCCACAACAGGAATTCCTGCATTTTCAAGGGTTTTGACATCACGGTAGATCGTTCTTATACTGACATCAAATTTTTCGGCAAGATCCTGTGCCCTGACCAGCGGCTTAGATTGCAGCTGGGTAAGAATCGCTGTTACACGATCGAGCTTTTTGAGATAGTGATCATTCATTATTAAGACTGACAGTTTGAAGTTTACAGTTTAATTACTTTTTACTTTTTACTTTTTACTTTTTACTTTTTACTTTTTACTTTTTACTTTATATCAATTATCTTTATAAGTATTCACGAGTTTGTCAAGGTTTAAACTTCTTGCAGACGCGTCAAAAATTTCCCGGTAGGTTCCGTTGAGCTGTACCAGTTCATCATGGGTTCCATCTTCCACCACTCTGCCTTTTTTCATCACATAAATTTTATCAGCATCTAAAATCTGCGATAAGGAATGGGAAATAATAATGACCGTGCGTCCTTCTTTTATAGCATCCAGAGAGTTTTTAATCTGTTCTGTCGAAATAGCATCCAGGCTTGCCGTAGGCTCATCCAGGAAAATAATCGGCGGATCCTTCAGGAACAACCGTGCAATCGCAATTCTTTGCTGCTGACCGCCGGAAAGCTGGGTGGCATCATGCTGGTACTGATCCGGGAGGTCAAGAATCTGCTCATGGAGATATGCCTTTTTTGCCGCTGCTTCGATTTCCTGAAAAGTGGCATCCATATTGCCGTAGCGGATATTGTCTTCGATACTTCCCTGGAAGATATGGTTTTTCTGAAGCACCAAGCCCAAATCACTTCTTAAAAAGGTATTGTCAAAATTATTCAAATCTACATCATCCAACAGGATTTTCCCTGAATCGGGAAGATAAAATTTACATAAAAGATTAATCACCGTTGATTTTCCGGCACCGCTCAGTCCTACTAAAGCTGTTGTTTTTCCGTTTTTAAATTTCATCGAAACATGATGCAAAGCCTGTGTTCCGTTCGGATAAGAAAAATTAACATCTTTCAGTTCAAAATTTCCTCTGATGTCTTTTTCTACAAAATTCCCGCTCGGTTCTTTCTCATCGTCGGCATTCAAGATATCAAAATAGCCTTCCGCATAGATCATCGCATCATTCATATCATCATAAATCCTGTGCAGCTGCCGGATCGGTGCCGAAACATTATTGAAAAGCATAATATGCAGCATAATGGCACCAATCGTCATTTGCTGGTCCAAAACCAGATACACGGTCAGGAGAATGATCAATACCACACCGAACTGCTCAATAAAGGTTTTCAAACCGTCATAAATGAAATTTGTTTTCCGGGTAAACATCTGGCTTTCCATAAGCTGCATCTGAAGGTCGTACTGCTTTTTCCCCTCGAATTTCTCACGGACGAAACTTTTGATGACCATGATGGAATTAATCAGATTCAACAATCCGGAAGTTTTCTGTTCGCGCTGGTTCCTTAATGTCCTTCTTACTCCGCTCAGTTTTTTTGCCTGTAATGAACTTATGTAAAAATAAATGGGAACAATGATTGTGGAAACCATCCCTACATAGGCATTCTGCATATACATAATCACCAAGGCGATCATTGAATTGGAAAACAGTGGCAGCATATCAATGAAAAAGTTTTGCACCAGCCTTGTCAAACTTTCAATTCCCCTGTCAATTCTGATCTGAAGCTTGCCGGATTCATGGTTTTCATCGTTGAAATAAGCGACCCGGTAAGTCAAAATTTTATCAATTGCCGACTGCGCCAATACGGAACTTACATTGATCCTGATTTTTTCACCGTAAAATTTCTGTCCGAAATTGATAAAAATATTTAACAGTTCTTTCCCCAATAAAATGACGGAAATCAATATCAGAACATGAATTCCTTCAGACATTGGATTCGGAAGATGCGTAAGATTGGTTACTTCATCAATTGTATATTTCAATACAAGCGGATTGACCTGCGCAGCAAGAGCTCCTAAAAAGGTAAGGAATAAAGTTCCGTAAATCATTAACCGGTAAGGCCTGATAAACGGAATAAGCTGCTTATAAATGCCGAATAAAGTAAGTGTTCTGTTAAAAGGCTTTGCCATAAGAACGAATTTAACTAAAAAACGTACCGTTTACAAAAGAAAAGGTACGTTTTATTGTATTTTTAGGCAAGTTTGCCTGTTAATTATCCTTCATAAACATAGGTAGTCACATAATGCAGTTCAGGTTTTGCCGCTGCTTTAGAGTCTGCTTCTGCCTGTTCGAGTGAGTACTGGGTATTGATTTCTTTTTTCTGGAATACGAAAGAATTATTCGCATTTTTATCCACCACATCATTGAAAATATGCTGGATTTCTGAATTCCCAAGTGATGCAAAGCTGATCTCTTCAAATCCATACATCAGTCTAAGGTCATCGAACTGAGCAAAATTTTCATCAACAAAACTTTGAAACTGAGCTTTTGAATCAAAATTTCCAGCCCAGATATTATACGCGTAACTTTTCTTTTTAGGTTTATCTAAAATACTCTGGTAAACAAAATTCTCACCCAGATAAGCTTCCCTTACCTGAGGGTCGTTGGCCAGTTCTTCGGGAAGCCCCTCTTTAAGGATCCTGCCCTCGAACATGATATAGGTTTTATTTGTGATGGCAAGGGTCTGCTGAACATTGTGATCGGTAATTAAGATCCCGATATTCTTATCCACCAGGCTTCTTACAATTTTCTGGATATCTTCCACAGCAATCGGGTCTACTCCGGCAAAAGGTTCATCCAGAAGAATAAAGCTCGGATCAGTAGCCAGACATCGGGCGATTTCCGTTCTTCTCCTTTCCCCTCCGGACAAAAGGTCTCCACGGTTTTTACGGACATGTTGAAGAGAAAATTCTTCTACCAGTTCATCACACTTCATCTGTTGTTCACGTTTTGAAAGCTTGGTCAGCTGAAGAACCCCCATGATATTTTCTTCCACTGAAAGCTTACGGAAAATAGAAGCTTCCTGAGCAAGATACCCGATTCCTTTCTGCGCCCTACGGTACATGGCATCGGTGGTAATTTCCTGTTTATCCAGAAAAATCTTTCCGGAAGTGGGCTTAACCAATCCAACAATCATATAGAAGGATGTGGTTTTCCCCGCCCCGTTCGGACCTAACAAACCTACAATTTCCCCTTGCTGGACCTGTACGGATACACCTTTTACTACTTTTTTGGGACCGTATTCTTTGATTAAGTTTTCTCCGCGTAAAATCATAAGAGCAAAGATAAAGTATTTTTGAATTTAATGTTCAGATTAAAAAACAGTCTTTGAATTTTTATGAAATTTTAAGGCATGAATACGCTTATTTTTTAAATATACGCTCACATATCTAACAGATTCAACAAACCTTTATTTAAATTGATATCTGCATAATCACTACAATCAGCGAGAGACTATATTCCCATCTAAATTTAACCAGACTTTTACTATAAATTTCTGAACGTTCATTTTATTTGACTAATTTTATATCAACCAAAACACTTGTATTACTATGGAAAACAATCAACAACTGACCGAGCTTCTGGCTCTGGATCTGGGAGTGAGTATCATCAACCGGAGGCCTTATGCCAAAGAAGTGTTCAAATGGCAGGATATGGATCTCCTTCCGCATTCTTCCACAGATACGCTGCTCTGTGAAATTTATGAATGGAACGGCAGGAACTGGCGTACCACCAATAATAACCTGATCGGGTATCTTTTTACAGGAGACCCGTTGAATACGGTCAGAAACAAATTAATAAATGTACAGAAGTTTCCGGCACTGATTCCTGATTTTGAGTTTAATAAAGACAGCATGATAGAATTCGGACTTTCCCTGCCATCCCTTTTTAATATCGGAATTAACGGGAATATCAATGGTGTGAATAATTTTTCAGTCCGGGTGAACGGAGTGACAAAATCCAGAATCACCAATATTGACTCGCCGGGAATTGAAATTTTAAGAAAGTATTCTGAATTCACACAGGACCAATCAAGATCATATAGGAAAAATATTAAGTTCAACTATCTGAGTGCTTCTTTATTTTATGCGGAGAGTGTGGAAATCTATCTGGAAAAGGAATCCGGAATTAATTTAAATATTAGCTTTCAGACTCAGGATGTAGACGTGGAAGCTAAGGTGGATACGGATACTAAAAAGCATTTTATATTGAAATATAAAGGTAACCAGGCTCCTTTTGCTGCAAAATTTACAAAAGGAAAAGACTTCAATATTATGTAATCTTAAAGCATTTGCTGATATATCTATCTCATGTGATAAATTTTTATTACTTTAGAGATTGTTAACCAAATACTTATTGATCATGAAAAAATTAACAAAAAAAGATCTGATGAAGATCAACGGCGGAAACATCCGTCCGCCGGATGCCAACGGCAACTGCCAGCCGGGCTGGTATTTATGTCCGTCGAATATATGCGTATATGACAAAGGAGGAGAAAACCCTATTGTTCCCGGATCTCCCCATTACCATGCGTGTTTCGGATAAATGGAAAAAATAACACCTCAGATTGAGGTGTTATTTTTTTAATTATTTATTTAAAAGAATGGCTGCTTCTTTCGCAAAATATGTAAAGATCATATCTGCTCCGGCTCTTTTGAAACATGTTAAGCTTTCAATAATGGTTTTGTCATTATCCAGCCAGCCGTTTTGTGCCGCCGCTTTTACCATGGCATATTCCCCGCTTACATTGTATACGGCAATGGGAAGATCAATTGCTTCACGAACTTTGGATACAATGTCCAGATACGGAAGTCCCGGTTTGATCATGATAATATCAGCTCCTTCTTCGATATCTTTGAAAACTTCATTCAGGGCTTCCCGGGAATTGTGGAAATCCATCTGATACGTTTTTTTATCCTTCGGAATTTCCATGTTGTCTTTCGGCGCACTGTCTAATGCACTTCGGAACGGCCCGTAAAAAGAACTTGCATATTTTGCAGCATAGCTCAAAATCCCGACATCAGTAAACCCGCTGTCTTCCAAAGCTTCACGGATCACCTGAACTCTGCCGTCCATCATATCGCTGGGCGCCACAATGTCAGCACCGGCTTCTGCATGGGATACGGACATCCTGGCCAGCGCGTCATTGGTTACATCATTTACAATTTTTCCATTCTCAATAATTCCGTCATGCCCATAGATGGAATAAGGATCCAAGGCTACATCAGGCATAACCACCATTTCCGGAACGGCATCTTTAATAGCCCTGATCGTATTTTGCATCAGCCCGTTTTTGTTCCAGGCCTCTTTCCCCGTATTGTCTTTCAAATTCTCAGAAACTTTCATGTAAAGATTAACCGCTTTCACTCCTAAAGAGAACAGTTCTTTACATTCTTTTACCGTCAGATCCATGCTTCTCCTGAAAATCCCGGGCATTGACGAAATGGGCTCTTCTTTGTTTTCGCCCTCCATGACGAAAACAGGCATTACAAAATCATTTGTTGTAAGGGAGCATTCTCTTACCAGGCTTCTGACTGAATCACTGACTCTAAGCCTTCTGTTTCTTGAATATATCATTTTTGGAATACTTTTTGAATAAAATTTAATACAAATTTACTACAAGTTCTGCGAAAAAAAATTGCAGGCAATTGCAGAATTGTTTATTTTTGTTTGATTATAGTTAAGAAATTTTAATTTGATGAAAAAACTTTTACTCTTATTTATATTTTTAGGCACTTTTGTTGGATTTTCCAGCAATATGAAAGCTCAGATTAAAGAGCCTAATTCTTTCTCACAAAAATCTGATGACGGAGTATTGGTAGCCTACCCTAATCCTGCAAAGGATTTTCTTATCATCAAGGCTAAAGAGCCTAACCTTAAAATAAAAAGTGTTACTTTTTATTCAATTCTGGGTACACAGGTGGCCAATTATGCTGTAAATATGAATTCAGGCGAGATCAACATTGAGAAGCTTAAACCTGGAAAATATCTTATCCGATATATTTTAAGTGATAATACAATGAAAGTCACTCAAATTGTGAAACAATAAATTAAATCCTGATAAACATCAGGATTTTTTCTTTTAGCTTATTTGTGTTTTAATAATTCCGTAACTTTCGGCACTTTATCTTTTAAAATAAGAAAAACCAATTTAATGCTAAAAGCTGAACATATACGAAAGACGTACAACGCCGGAAAAAAGATAGCTTTGGATGATTTCAGCATCCATGTTCCGAAAGCAAGTGTGTACGGACTTTTAGGTCCGAACGGAGCCGGAAAAACTTCTTTCATCCGCATCATCAACCAGATAACCCAGGCGGATTCCGGAGAGATCACCATTAATGGAGAAAAGCTCAATCCCAATCATATCAAAGACATCGGCTATATGCCTGAAGAAAGAGGCTTGTATAAAAATATGACAGTCGGTGACCAGCTTATTTATTTCGGGGAACTTAAAGGAATGAGCAAGAATGATGCTCTGAACGAAGCGAAAAAATGGTTTGACAAACTTCATATCGACCAGTGGTGGAAGAAGAAATTATCTGAACTTTCAAAAGGGATGGCCCAGAAAATCCAGTTTGTTGTAACTGTTCTTCACAGACCGCATTTGCTGATTCTTGATGAGCCTTTTTCAGGTTTTGATCCCGTAAATGCAAATTTGATTAAAGACCAGATTATCGAACTTAAAAATAACGGAACCACTATTATCCTTTCTACGCATCGCATGGAAAGCGTAGAGGAAATGTGTGATTATGTAGCTTTAATTAATAATGCTGAAAAAATTATCGACGGAAGGGTATTTGACGTAAGGGAAAAATTCAAGAAAAATATTTTTGGAATTACTCTTTCTGAAGTTAATGAACCGAAGCTGGAATATTTCAGGAACACCTATGACATTTCCAATCTCAACTATGAAAACAGCCTGGTTTCTTTCGACTTAAAAAATGAAGCCGACCAGAACCAGATTCTTCTGGATCTTGTACAGGTAGGAAAAGTAAGGTCATTTGACGAAAAAATCCCTAGTATGAATGAAGTCTTTATTAATGCGGTAAGCAACAACTCTTAATCATGAATCATATTTTTTTAATTACCAAAAGGGAATTTCTTACGCAGGTCAAGAAAAAATCTTTTATAATACTGACTCTTTTAGCCCCCATTATGCTGATTGCTTTCGGAGCAGTGGTCGGCCTGATGTTTAAAGCCAATGAATCCCACAGCGTTATTGAAGTAGTAGACAGAAGCGGGCTTTTTAAGGATAAAATGAAATCTACTGATAAACTGAATTATGTTTTTGTTTCGGAAGCTGATGAGAAATCAAAAATTAAAAATTTAAAAGGCAATGAATCAACTGATGGGATCTTAATTTTACCGGAGTTAAGAAACCAAAACTTTACTGAGTTACAACAGGCTGCAAGGCTGATTATTAACAGTAAAATAGGGTTTGATACCAAACAGAAAATAGTTTCGGATATTACTGACGTCATTAAGAAAGAAAAAATCAAACAGCTTGGTATCGCTGAAACCCAGCTGAATGATCTTGATAAAGGCTTTAGTTTAAAAACAATCAACGTCGCTGAAAACAACAAGGAAGATTCTGATCTTGCTTTAGGCGTGAAAAGCGGCTTAAGTATGCTTCTGATGTATGTAACCTTCATGTTTATTATTATTTATGGCGTGAGAGTGATGCGGAGTGTGCTGGAAGAAAAGAATAACCGGGTCGTGGAAATTATTATTTCTTCTGTAAAACCTTTTGAACTGATGATGGGCAAAATCTTAGGGGTAACGCTGGTTGCCCTGACCCAGTTCCTGGTATGGATCACGATGTCTGTAATTGGAGCACTGGTTTTGAATACCGGGTTTTCATCCATTCAGAAAAATATTCCTGGCGGGAATGAAGAGATGGCAAGCAAGCTTGACGTAGCCCAAATTGCCACACAGGTTTCCCACAGCTTACTGGAGCTGAACTTTCCCCTGATTATTTTCGTTTTCATCGTATTCTTCCTGTTAGGCTATATTTTTTACAGCTCGATTTATGCTGCCATCGGTTCTGCAGTGGATAATGAAACTGAAACTCAGCAGTTCACATTATTTGCGATTCTGCCTTTGATGCTGGGGATGTACGGAAGCATTTCTTTAATGAACAATCCGGACGGACCACTTGGTTTCTGGCTGTCAATCATTCCATTTACTTCACCGGTGGCGATGATTGCAAGAATTCCTTACGGAGTTCCGGCGTGGCAGATTGCCCTCTCCATCGGATTATTATTGGGAACCACTATTTTTATGATCTTCGTAGCCGGAAAAATTTACCGTGTCGGGATTTTAATGTATGGAAATAAAGCTACTATGAAAGAGATCTGGAAATGGATCAGAAATTAAAATATTAATTCAATATAATACAAAAATCCCGGAACTTTTCAGTCCGGGATTTTTTATGTTTTAAATGAATAGATCTTAACCTAAAACTTTTGCTACAGTAGCACCAATATCAGCCGGAGAATCTACTACGTTAATTCCGTTTTCTCTCATGATCTGCATTTTAGCCTGAGCAGTATCTTCATCACCACCCACGATTGCTCCTGCGTGTCCCATTGTTCTTCCTTTTGGAGCAGTCTGGCCTGCAATGAATCCAACTACCGGTTTTGTAGAACCGCTGGCTTTGTACCATCTTGCCGCCTCAGCTTCAAGACCACCACCGATTTCTCCGATCATCACTACGGCTTCAGTCTCAGGGTCATTGATGAATAATTCCAAAGCTTCTCTGGTCGTCGTTCCGATGATTGGGTCACCACCGATACCGATTGCCGTAGAAACACCGAAACCTGCTTTTACTACCTGATCAGCTGCTTCATACGTAAGGGTTCCTGATTTTGAAACGATTCCCACTTTTCCTTTTTTGAAAACGAAACCTGGCATAATACCAATTTTAGCTTCTTCAGAAGTAATGATTCCTGGACAGTTCGGGCCGATCAGCCTGCAGTCTCTGTCTGCGATATATGATTTTACTTTTACCATATCCGCTACAGGAATACCTTCAGTAATACATACGATTACTTTGATACCTGCTTCAGCAGCCTCCATAATTGCATCAGCAGCAAATGCAGGCGGTACGAAAATAATACTCACGTTAGCCCCTGCTTTTGTAACAGCATCAGCTACCGTATTGAATACAGGCTTCCCTAAATGCTCGCTTCCTCCTTTTCCCGGAGTAACACCTCCTACAACGTTGGTTCCGTATTCGATCATCTGCCCTGCGTGGAAAGTACCTTCGTTCCCTGTAAATCCTTGTACAATTACTTTAGAATCTTTGTTTACTAAAATTGACATTTTATTATAATTTTAATTTATTTATTATTTTTATTAATGCTCACAAATTTACTTATTTTTCTTTGATTAAAGATCAATCTAAACAATTTGTTTATTTGAGATTCCTCAGCTTCACCTCTTTTTTCAGATAGGTTTTGAAATCTTCTGCAAACATGCCGATATAAGTCCCTTTTTCAAGATCCCTGTTAACTCCTGTTTTACCTAAAATCACAGACCCACTTTCAATAGCATTTCCTGATGCAATGCCAACCTGTCCCCATAAGGTCACTTCATCACCGATCACACAGCATCCTGCGATTCCCACTTGGGAAGCAATCAGGCATTTTTTACCGATCACCGTGTCATGGCCGACCTGAATCTGATTATCCAGCACGGAACCTTCACCGATTATGGTAGAATCTGTAACACCACGGTCAATGGTACATCCGTTTCCGATTTCAACATTATTTTCAATCACCACATTTCCTACGGAGATCAGGCGGTCAAAATTACCGTTCAGTTTCCTGTAATAAAATGCATCTCCGCCTAAAACGGTATTCGACTGAATAACAACATTGTCCCCGATAACCGTTCGGTCACCAATCACAACGTTGGGAAAGATTAAGGTGTTTTTTCCTATGGTTACATTATTGCCGATTACAGCGGAATGATGGATCTTTGACCCTTCGCCGATTTCTACATCATGCAATTCTTCGGTAAAATTATATATTCGTGTAAAATGGGTATTGATCTTATTAAAATCCCTGAAAGGATCATCAGAAACCAACAGTGCTTTTCCTTCCGGACAATCCACTTCTTTATCAATCAGGATGATGGTAGCGGCAGAATTTAATGCTTTGTCGTAATATTTCGGATGATTCACAAACACGATGTCTCCCGATTTTACCCTATGGATTTCATTGGTTCCCAGCACTTCAAAGTTTTCAGGACCAACAAATTTTGCACCGATCAGATCGGCAATGGTTTTCAGTTTTTGAGGAGCATGAAATTTCATAATAACTGATTTTCTTTAAATATATTAATCCGTACCTAAGCACGTTGTAAACTTATTATAAAAATAAAATTCGGAATGCGTGTGCAAACCGAATTAGTGTAAATTTTATCTATAATTTATTCTTTTACTCTTTCTAAATAAGAACCGTCTTCTGTACTTACTTTGATTCTGTCTCCCGGTTCAATGAACAAAGGAACCATTACTCTTGCTCCTGTTTCAACGATGGCATTTTTAAGAGCATTCGTTGCGGTGTTTCCTTTCACACCCGGATCAGCCTCAATAACATCAAGATAAACAGATTGCGGAAGCTCTGCAGAAAGCGGAGTTTCATCAGCTTCTTTCATAATGATCGTTACTTCTTCTCCTGCTTTCATCAATTGAGCATTCTCAATCATCTCTTTGTTAAGATAAAGCTGGGAAAAATCGTCATTGTTCATAAAGTGGAAACCGTTCTCATCATCATAAAGATATTGGAATTTCCTGGTAATCACCTTTACCTCATCAATCTTATGACCTGCAGAAAAAGTATTATCAAGAACTTTCCCGTTGGTTACTGATTTTAATTTCGTTCTTACGAAAGCAGGACCTTTTCCCGGTTTAACGTGAAGAAATTCGATTACTTTAAAAATGTCATTGCTGAATTCTATGCAAAGGCCTTTTCTTATATCGTTACTTGTTGCCATTAATTTTGTATATGTTTATTTTCTTTTTTTTATTTCAATTCCCTGTCCTTGAGGTAACATTCTGTTAAATGAATTATTATTGAATGTATTTACATTATTCTGCAACCGGTTTACATTCATCTGAACATCAGAGTTATATTGCTGAGTAGTTCCGAAAAATGAACTGCTGCTCTTCTGTTTCAATAAATTATTTACATTATTCTTAGCTATACTGTCCTTCGATTTTTCAGGAAGTTTTCTTTCCATAATGGAGGCACGGGTTGTTTTTTCGGTTTTTAATCCTTCTGTCTGCTGTGCCGACAAGAATAATGAAGCGGAAGGCATGATCAAGAGGATTAAATTTCTCATAACAGCTGACTGATGCTTCTAATTACTGTCTTTGGCAGTTCCGTATCCTTTAACGATTCCTCTTGGAGAATTCTGGATAAACTGCAGGATTTCATCGCGTTCAGCAGTTGGAAGCATTTCCTTTTCAATAAGTGAAATAGCCTGCGAAACATTCATTTTCATCTGGAAAATAGCTCTGTAAATCTTCTGAATTTCAAAGATTTTTTCATTGGTAAACCCTCTTCGTCTCAGGCCGACAGAATTAATTCCTGCGTATGACATAGGCTCTCTGGCCACTTTTACGTAAGGCGGAATATCTTTTCTTACCAAAGTACCACCGGAAATCATCACATGTTTCCCGATTTTACCAAACTGATGGACCGCTGATAAACCTCCCATTACCGTATAATCTCCAATTTCTACATGTCCGGCAATACCACACCCGTTAACAATGATCACATGATCTCCGATAACACAGTCGTGCGCAATGTGTGTAGTGGCCATGATAAGGCAGTTCTTACCGATTTTAGTATAGCCCAGCGCTTTAGTTCCCCGGTTTACTGTGACACATTCCCTTATGGTTGTTTCATCATCGATAATAACCCGGGTATCTTCACCATCGAATTTCAGATCCTGAGGAATCGCTGAAATAACAGTTCCCGGAAAAATCCTGCAGTTTTTACCGATTCTCGCACCATCCATGATGGTCACGTTAGGACCGATCCATGTTCCTTCCCCGATTTCCACATCACCCGCAATGGTAGTAAAAGGTTCTACGATTACATTTTTGCTGATTTTCGCACGCTTATCTACGGCTGCTAATTGATGAATCATTTAATCAACTTTATTTTTTGCGACCTGAGCCATTAACTCTGCTTCTACGGCTATGCTGTCGCCAACATATCCATATCCCTGCATATGAACAATCCCTCTTCTGATAGGCTCAATCAATTCAATTTTAAAAATAAGCGTATCTCCCGGAACTACTTTTCTCTTGAATTTCACTTTATCAATCTTGATAAAATAGGTAGAATAATTTTCAGGATCAGGAACACTTGCCAATACCAGAATTCCACCGGTCTGTGCCAATGCTTCAACCTGTAAAACACCGGGCATTACCGGCTCTTTAGGAAAATGTCCAACGAAGAAAGGTTCATTCATCGTTACATTTTTAAGACCTACAACGTGGGAATCTGAAAGCTCAAGGACTTTATCGATTAATAAAAACGGCGGCCTGTGAGGCATTAATTTCATAATTCCGTTAATATCGAAAACAGGTTCTTTTGTCAAATCAAAATCGGGAACATTTTTCTTCTTCTGCAATTTCCACTGACGGTTCAGTTTTTTTGCAAACTGGGTATTTACATAATGTCCCGGTTTATTGGCAATGACCTTGCCTTTTATTTTTACTCCTGCCAATGCCAAATCACCGATTACATCCAGTAATTTGTGTCTTGCGGCTTCATTAGGATAATTTAAGTTCAGGTTATCAAGAATTCCGTTTGGCCTGATAGATACTTCATCTTTACCAAAGGCTTTCTTTAATTTTTCCGTAGTTTCAGGCGTAAGGTCTTTATCTACATACACAATCGCATTGGAAATATCTCCGCCTTTGATCAACCCGTGGTCCAAAAGCATTTCCAGTTCGTGTAAAAAGCTAAAGGTCCTTGCTGAAGAAATCTCATCTTTAAATTCGGAAATATGCTTAAGGGTAGCATTCTGGGTTCCCAGAACTTTAGTCCCGAAATCTACCATGGTCGTCACTTCATATGTATCTGAAGGGATAATTGTGATTTCTGATCCTGTAGCCGGATCATTGTAGGTAAGCACTTCTTTAACCACCAGATATTCTCTGGCAACATTTTGCTCGGCTACGCCTACACTTTCAATCGCTTCTACAAAATATTTTGAGGATCCGTCTAAGATCGGAGGCTCTGAAGCATCCATTTCCAAAACCGCGTTATCAATATCACAGCCTACCAATGCCGCCAAAAGATGCTCACAAGTGGTAATTTTTACGCCTAGCTTTTCTAATGTCGTTCCTCTTTCTGTAGCGGTTACATAGTTAACATCAGCTTCGACCTGCGGGTGTCCCTCAAGATCTGTTCTTACGAATACAAAACCTGTATTTTCTTTTGCAGGTTTCATGGTTAGCTTTACTTCTCTACCAGTATGAAGTCCGATTCCGGAAAGTGTTACTTCTTGCTGAAGCGTTTTTTGCATATCACTCATTAGTTTTATCTTTTGAGTTATTCTCAAGATTATTTATTCTGTTAACAATTTCAGTGAAATTCCTGAAATGGACGTAGTTTCTAAGGTAGTCATTATAGCTGATTGCCGGCGAACCGTATAAGGTTTCTTTATCATTAACGCTTGAATTCACTCCGCTCTGGGCCTGAATTTTCACCTGATTTCCAATTTTGATATGGCCTACTACCCCAACCTGGCCACCAATCTGGTTCCAATCTCCAATGGTAGTAGATCCGGCAATTCCTGCCTGTGCCGCAATCACATTATTTTTTCCGATTTTTACATTGTGTGCAATCTGAATCAGGTTATCAATTTTAGTCCCTTCACCAATAACAGTAGAACCGATAGTCGCCCTGTCTATGCTGCAATTTGAACCGATTTCAACATGATCTTCAATAATCACATTTCCTAACTGAGGAATTTTCTTAAATCCTTCAGGTGTAGGCTGGAAACCAAATCCGTCACCGCCGATCACTGTATTGGAATGAATAATACAGTTGTCACCGATGATACAGTAATCATATATTCTTGCTCCGCTGTCGATCTTACAGTTTTTCCCGATCTTCACCCCTTTGCCAATGTAAACCTGCGGGTAAATCTGAGATCCTTCTCCTATTTTTGCCTTTTCAGAAACATAGGTAAAAGCCCCAATATATACTTTATCACCAATGACAGCCGTTTCATGAATGGAAGATCCATCCTCAACACCTTCTTTTCTGCCCTGCATTTCCTGGTAAAGGTTCATCAGGATCTGAAAAGAAAGATAAGCATCTTTTACAGCGATAATTGTAGAGTTATAGTGGTCTTTCGTTAAAAGGTCTTCTGAAACGATGATTACAGAACACTGTGAAGCATCCAGGTAATGTATAAACCGGTCTTGTGCTATAAAGGAAAGGTGGCCTGCTTCCCCGCTTTCGATAGGCGAAACTCCCGTAATAAGTGCATTTTCGTCACCTATAATTTTTCCATTGATAAAACTTGCAATTTGCGAAGCTGTAAATTCCATATTCTGCAAAGATAAGAAATTCTGTAATTCGCAAACATTTTTTAATTTTAGGATTGCGAATTTTATTATTCTTTAAGAAATTATACCTGACTCGTCTCTGGGAAAAGTGAGGATGTACCGGGTCGTTTTATTTACCATCAGGCCGGACAACAGCTGGTCTTCCGATTCCTCAAGCCTTATTTTTCTTCCGTTTTTCTGCAACAGAAAGATAGGCTGTTTTTTGGTATCATAAGGAAGTAGTTTCCGCTTGATTTCGTGTACAAGCTCATTACCATTGTCGATTCCGAAAAGATGATTGGTTTTTTTTATTTTTTCTTTAACAAACCCAGCATCAAAAGAATGGGATGAAATAATGGTTTTCGGAAGGTTTCTCTGTATCACGCATCTGCACCAATAGGACAAAATCATATCATCCGCATTCTGCCAGCCTTTCATGGCCTGAATGATATCATTGTCATCGAGTCTTGTAAACCTCTGTATATCTTCATCCGTGGCAGCACTTTTCCCCCTGTATAAAAAATAAGTGAGGTTTTCAGTAGCTGGAAGATCGACTCCCTGAGAAACCAGATACTTTGCCCTTTCCAAAATCTTGACCAGAAGAAATTCCGCCAGCGCCGATGTTTTATGATAATATACCTGCCAATACATAAACATTCTTGCCGTCAGGAAGTTCTCAATAGAATACACTCCTTTTGCATCGATAACCAGTTCTCCCTCATCACAAACATTCATCATGGAAATAATCCGCTGGGTGTTGATGCTCCCTTCAGAAACACCGGTAAAGAAACTGTCCCGTTTCAGATAATCCAAACGGTCAACATCCAGCTGGGAAGAAATCAACTGATTAAAAAACTTTCTGTGATATTTTCCCTGAAACATTTCAATAGCACAGGATAATTCCCCGTTGAATTCATCATTCAAACGGTTCATCAGTAACAGCGAAAGGTTTTCATGATGCCAGTCGTCCATCAGCATACATTCCAAAGCATGGGAAAACGGCCCGTGACCGATGTCGTGCATCAAAATTGCCAGCATCGCCCCTTTTTCTTCCTGTTCAGAAATTTTCACACCTTTCTGTTTTAATGTTTCCAAAGCAGTAAACATCAAATGCATGGCACCCAATGCATGATGGAACCTTGTATGCGTTGCACCCGGGAAAATAAGATTCAACAGTCCGGTCTGCCCGATCCTTCTCAATCGCTGGAAGTAAGGATGCTCAATAACGTCGAATAAAATTTCATGGGGTATTTTGATGAATCCGTGAACCGGATCGTTGATGATTTTAAGTTTATTCTGCATTGAAACGTCAGTATTAGTAAACAAATTTAAGGATTTTAAATTTTAACTTAATTAGCTGTACATTGATGTTTTTAAATTATCTTTGATACCATATTAAGTTCTTTTACATTGAAATTTAACCCTGTATAATTTACGTTTAAATTAATAGATATAAAGAGCTGCGAACCGCCTTTTCTCTTAACTAAGATTTAACTATTAAGCCTCTGTTTTTGGGAAGTTTTAAAAGAAATTGGTCAGTAATTTGATACAATAACCATGTAAAAAATAAATTATGTCGGAAAAGATATTATGGATAGATGATGAAATAGATTTACTAAAACCTCATATCGTATTCTTAGAAAAAAAGGGTTATCATGTAACCCCGGTCAACAATGTGAATGAAGCCCTGGAACTCATGGATTCTGAAAAATTTGCGTTGACTCTTATTGATGAAAACATGCCCGGAATTTCAGGGCTTGAAGCTATCCCGATGATTAAAGAGAAAGATAATTCCCTTAAAATCGTTATGGTTACAAAAAGCGAAGAGGAGCATATTATGGAAGAAGCCATCGGATCACAGATTGCCGATTACATACTGAAGCCTGTTAATCCCAACCAGATCCTATTATCATTAAAGAAAAATCTTCAGGAAGATAATCTGGTGGAACAGAAAACAATCCTACAGTATCAGCAGGAATTCAGAAACCTTTCTATGGAACTGTCTTATTTAAGAACTTATCAGGATTGGGCTGAATACTACAAAAAGATCGTTAACTGGGAAATTAAATTTGATAAGGTAGCAGATAATGAATTTGCAGATCTTCTGCAATCGCAGAAAGAGGAAGCGAATATCCAGTTTGCCAAGTTTATCGAGAACAATTATGAAGACTGGCTCCATGATTCTGACAAGCCGATTATGAGCCATACTCTCTTTAAAGAGAAAATAAAATCTGAAGTTGAAAAGGAAAAAGTTCTTCTTTTAATGGTGGACAATCTTCGCTATGACCAGTGGAAAATGATTGAGCCTTTGTTTACAAAATATTATAATAAAATTTCAGAAGATTATTATTACAGTATTCTTCCTACCGCTACGCAATATGCAAGAAATTCCTTTTTTGCAGGATTGATGCCGTCTGAAATTGAAAAACGTTTTCCTAACAAATGGTTTAATGACAACGAGGAAGGAAATAAAAACGAATACGAACGTGATTTCCTTGAAGACCAGATGAAAAGGATCGGATTGGGCTCCAAATCCATGAAATACCTGAAGGTGTTAAACGCTGATTTTGAACGCAAAATCTACGATGATTTTAATCAGCATAAAAACAATGACCTATTGGTAATCGTTTACAATTTTATTGATATTCTCTCTCACGCAAAGACAGATAATCATATTGTAGACCAGCTGATCCGTGATGATAAAACGTTCAGATCTTTAACGTTGAACTGGTTTGAAAACTCGTCATTAATCAAAATCATCAAACTTGCAGCCGAAAACGGCTTTAAACTTGTGATTACGACAGACCATGGAACTGTTTATGTAAAAAAGCCGAGTAAAGTAGTCGGCGACAGGGAAACATCAACCAATATCCGCTATAAAACAGGAAAAAGTCTGACGTATGATGACAGCGATGTATGGGCAGTTACCAATCCTGAAAAGCTGTTTTTGCCTAAAGGAAATTTAAGTTCAAAGTATATTTTTGCGAAAAACAATACCTTCCTGGCTTATCCTAAGAATTACAATCACTTTGTGAATTATTATAAAGAAACCTATCAGCACGGAGGAATTTCACTGGAGGAATGTATTATTCCGATAAGTATTTTGGAACCAAAATAATTTTAATATCATTTAAAAATATAAGGAACGGAAAAAATCTGTAGATTTTTTCCGTTCCTTTTTTAATGTTCCTATCTTCGCAAAAAAGATGAATCTTGATTATTATCAACATAGTAGCGTAATCGTACAGAATTTTATTATCAAATATCATAACCAGTTAAATTTTATATAAGACAATGAAATTAATCACCTATAACGTAAACGGCATCCGGGCAGCCTTTACTAAAGACTTTTTAGGTTGGCTGAAAACGGCTGATCCGGATATCATCTGCATTCAGGAAAGCAAAGCCGGAAACGATCAGATCGATATTGAGAGTCTTGAGAAACTCGGCTACCACAGCTATTGGCATTCTGCCGTACGAAAAGGCTACAGCGGAGTCGGAATTGCATCGAAAATAAAGCCTGACCACGTGGAATTTGGCTGCGGGATTGAAAGCTATGACAATGAAGGCAGGATTATGCGTGCAGACTTTGACGGGTTCTCTGCGATCTCTGTATATGTACCTTCTGCATCCAATATAGAAAGACTCGATTTTAAGATGCAGTTTTGCCATGATTTTTTAGATTACATTAAAAATTTAAAAAAGGAAATTCCAAATCTTATTATTTCCGGGGATTTCAATATTTGCCATGAGGCTATTGATATTCATAATCCGGTAGGTTTAAAAAATACTTCCGGGTTTTTACCCATGGAAAGAGAATGGATGACCCATTTTATTAATGAATGTGAACTGATCGACAGCTTCAGGTTCTTTAATAATGAGCCTGACCATTATACCTGGTGGAGCTACAGGCAAAATGCAAGAGCCAACAATAAAGGATGGAGACTGGATTACAATTTCGCTTCTTATAGCCTAAAGGATAAGCTTACAAGAGCGGTTATCCTGAAAGAAGCCGTACATTCTGACCATTGTCCTGCCTTAGTGGAACTTGATTTATAAAAGTAAAAAGCCAGCTCTCAAGGCTGGCTTTAATATAATCATAGATTAATCGACAATTTCATATTCCACCGGAATAGTACCGCTTCCTGCTCCCCCGATTTCATCGAACGCTGCTTTAGACATATCCAATGCTCTTGAAGAATGGTAAGGTCCTCTATCATTAATCTTCACTATTACCTCTTTTCCATTATTCAGGTTGGTTACCTTGATATTTGTTCCGAATGGAAGCGTTCTGTTTGCTGCAGTAAACTTTGAATTGCTGAAAATTTCTCCGCTGGCTGTTTTTTTACCGTTAAACTTATTGTGGTAGTACGATGCATAAGTTGTTTTTTTTGCATCTATGACATTATTTGTAAATGAATAAATACCAAGTGTTGAAATCATCATGATGATTACGAGAATGAATCTTTTCATCATTTTAAACATTTATTTGTTTGACTGGGCAAATGTATCAGGAATCTTATAAAACACCTATCATAAATGTTAAATTATGTTAATAAATATAAAAATTTATGTTAATAATTATCGTAAAGGCTTGATATTAGGCATCTTATTACACCTTGTTAAAAATTGTTAAAATACAAATATAAAAGTTAATAGAATTAACAATTGTAAGGTAAGTTAAGAAATAACAAAATTTTAACTAATTGAATTCAAATTAATTATTAGCTCTCAACATATGAACTTATAGTCAGAGAATCAAATAAGAAACACACTATTACATTATAAGTAATGACACTTGCATTGTGCATTAAAAAAACAAAAGCTAATGAGTATTCTCATTAGCCTTAATTATATTGTAATAAAAATGAAATTAAATTAATTCCCCATACAAATCAAATTCTTCTGCGGAAGTAATCATCACATCCGCAAATTCACCGATTGAAATATAGGTATTCTCAGCAGAAACCAAAACCGTATTGTCTACATCCGGAGAATCATATTCCGTTCTTCCGACAAAATAGTTTCCTTCCTTACGATCAAAAATACATTTATAAATCTTACCTAATTTCTCCTGATTTTTTTCCCAGGAAACCTGGGATTGAATTTCCATAATTGCTTCTACCCGTGCTTCTTTTACTTCCTGAGGCACACTGTCTTCCAAAACATATGCCGATGTATTTTCTTCATGGGAATAGGTAAAGCATCCCAGTCTGTCAAATCTCTGTTCCTTCACCCAGTTTTTAAGTTCTTGAAAAATTTCTTCGGTTTCTCCGGGATAACCAACGATAAGAGTCGTCCTGATCGCCATATCCGGAACTTTTTCTCTGAATTTAGACAAAAGAGCATCTGTCTTTTCATGGGTGGTTCCTCTTTTCATGGACTTCAATAAGTCAGAATTGATATGCTGAAGAGGAATATCTATATAATTACAAACTTTAGGTTCTTCACGGATAATATCCAAAACATCTTCCGGAAAACCGCTGGGAAAAGCATAATGAAGACGGATCCATTCAATTCCTTCCACTTTTACCAATTCTTTCAGCAGGTCTCCCAATGCCCGTTTTTTATAGATATCAAGACCGTAATACGTAAGGTCCTGAGCTATTAAAATCAGTTCTTTAGTTCCTTTCTTTGCCAATTTTTGCGCTTCAAGTACCAGTTTTTCAATAGGAGTGGAAATATGCGAGCCCCGCATTAATGGGATTGCACAGAAAGAACACGGCCTGTCACAGCCTTCTGAAATCTTAAGATACGCATAATGCTTCGGGGTTGTAGTCAGTCTTTCACCTACCAGTTCATGTTTGTAATCTGCGCCCAGATGCTTTAACAGGATAGGCAGATCACGAGTTCCGAAATATTGGTCAACATCAGGAATTTCTTTAATCAGATCCGGCTTGTATCTTTCGGAAAGACAGCCCGTCACAAAAACCTGCTCTACTTCTCCTCTGTTTTTAGCCTCTACATAATCCAGAATGGTATTAATCGATTCTTCTTTGGCATTATCTATAAATCCGCAGGTGTTAATAACAACAATATCACCCCTGTCTTCATGAACCACTTCTTTTCCGTTCGCTTTCAGCTGGCTCATCAATACTTCTGAGTCATATACGTTTTTGGAGCAACCCAGAGTGACGACATTAATTTTTTTCTTTCCTACCGATTTTGTACGCATCTTTTTGATTTTGAGTTTGCAAAGATACAAAATATTAAAAAGTCCCCATAAAAAATAAAAACTACTTGAATGAAGTGGTTTTCAATAGCTATTAAAAATTTTTCTCACTAAATAAAGAAGCATTTCTATCTTTTTCCGATAGGATCATATCCTTTTCTTCGAGTTTCCAATCCACCTGAAGTTCCGGATCATTAAAAAGTACATTTCCCTCCGATTCTTTACTATAGAAATTGTCACATTTATAAGAGAAAACAGCATGATTACTCAGCACAGAGAAACCGTGACCAAAGCCTCTCGGCACATACAATTGTACTTTATTTTCTGCGGTAAGCTCGATCCCAAACCATTTCCCGTAAGTAGGTGAATCTTCTCTTAAATCTACTGCAACATCCCAAACTTTGCCTTCTAAACATGAAACCAACTTTGCCTGAGCATGTTCTCCTTTTTGTAAATGCAGGCCTCTCAGCACCCCATAAGAAGATTTTGAAATATTATCCTGAACAAAATGTCCATTCATTCCCGTTAGTTCTTCAAACTTTTTTTCATTAAATTTTTCAAAAAAATAACCTCTGTCATCTTCAAATACAGTAGGTTCGATGATATAACAATCTTTTAACGGGGTTTCTTTTATTTTCATAAATAAGTTCTTAATTATTACAGCATTTTATTTATTCAAGTCCTATTATAATTAAATATAATGTTAAATAAATAAGTGATAAGAATACAATTACAAACCTAGTTACTATTCAGAGTAAAAACAATCTTTATGGTTTTAAAGACAATAAGTATGTCGAATAGAAGAGAATAATTTTTGATATAAAACAAATCGTATTCTAATTTTTCAAGGTTATCCTCAGGGGTGGCTTTAGGAAGATTGACCTGTGCCCAGCCGGTAACACCCGGTTTTATTAAATGCCTGAGATCAAACATCGCATTTTCCTCATTTGAAATCTTAACAAAATGAGGCCTTTCAGGGCGCGGACCAATAAGGCTCATATCCCCTTTTAAAATATTCCATAATTGAGGAAGTTCATCAATTTTGGTCATCCTTAAAAATTTTCCGATACGGTTTACCCTGGCATCATTATTTGTAGTAAAATGCCCGTTATGGGATGAAACCATTGTTCTTATTTTGTAAATCGTAAAAGTTTTAGAATTTTTTCCTACACGCTCCTGAGAAAACAAGACATTTCCATTTGAGGAAAGCTTCACTAAAATAAATCCTAAAATGACCAAAGGAATTACTCCGGGCAACAGTAATAAACTTATGGTAATATCAACCAGCCTCTTTATATTAAATTTTTCCTGCTTTTGCCCAATTGTAAAGATATCATCCGCAAGATAAACATTGCTTTCAAGTCGCACGAGAGGAATCCTTCTATTTACGATTTCATAAAACTCATGGGCTTCATACACTTCAATACCATTTTTACGTGCTTTTACAATCTCGTTTGCAACGTCTTTATGCAAATGACTGATATTTGATGTCTCTAAGACAATGCATTTAATATTGAATTTTAATAAATATTCACCAACACTTATCCGTGAGTGGTCGGAATTATATACAATGGGTTTGTATTTACTTTTGAATTTCCTATCGCTAAAGAGTTTTAATGAAATATCACTAATGTTTATAAATAAACAAACCTTTAATAATCCGTTTACTTTAAAAATCGTTCTATCTCTTCTCATTCGTATGGCAATGTTGTTCACGGTATTCAATTTTTTCTCTTTCAAATGTGCGATAAATATACAAAATAGATTTATTCTGTAATACAGAATAAATACCTATAAAATTTATTCCGCGAAGCTAAGAAAGTTTTTTCCCAATAACCAAATTTAAAGGTTTTTTTATTGCATTAGTAACCCATTAAGTATTATTAACAAATAGATCATATTTTTTGTATTAAAAAATAGTGAATAATTATTTGAGTTATTTATTATATTTCATATATGCGTGTATATTCTTCAACCATTACATCTATAGTCAGGCTTTTATTAAAAATATCAAAAGATGCTTTGGAGAACTGGTTATGGATTTCAGAATCCTCTAAAATATAGTTTATTTTTTCTGCAAAAGCAACATCTGAATTATCCAAAACATATCCATTATGATTATTTAATACGATTTCTGAAATGCCACCCACATCTGATGAAACAACGGGTTTTCCATAACTTAAAGCGTCAATCACTACAATCGGGACTCCCTCGTAATTGGTAGGAAGAACAAAGATATCAGCTATCTGTAAATATTTTTTTGCATTGGGAAAGCCCATTAAGCAAAAAACATTATCCGGAAGCCCATCATATTTTTTTTCAGCACCGATCCAGACAAAAGCATAATCAGGAAGCAGTTTTGCAATTTCAATATAGCTTTCAAACCTTTTTTGAGGAGATATCCGGGCAATGCACATGACCACTTTTTTATATTTATCAATTCCGTCTATGTGTAAGCCTGCTTCTTTTTCCGGTTTACAGACACCATTATATACTATATAGAGATTCTTTTTAATTCCTTCATTAATTATATTCTTCCTGTCATAATCACTTGCTAGCACAATAGCTTTACAATGATTTTTGAGCAGTTTTTCGAGCGGAAGAAATTTTCTGTATGCAATTCTGATAGAATCAAATCCATGAACCGAATAAACGACTTTCTTTTTAGGAAATGCGAGTCTTCCCAAAACTCCGATCTTCGAAGAATGAAGATGGATAACATCCGGATTCAGCGTTTTATTTATTTTATAAAGTTTGAATAATGCAATTATATCCTTTACCGATACCTGCCGTACAATTTCCTCTACCTTTATTTTTCTCACCCTATGATCCAATGCCCGCCACATAGGACCATCTTCACCTGCAACCACGGTAACTTCGTGATTGGCGCACATAGAATTTGCAAGATTGATCACTACCGTTTGAGCGCCTCCCAGATCAGAACGTGTGATAACGTGCAGTATTTTCATAAGTTTCTATAATTTAATCTTTGACATCAATGCTAGAATCTTTTTTAAATGTAAAAGCGGTAGCTTTTTTTATCCAGCTTTAATTTATTTCTTTTCTGTATAAGAATATGCTCCAGACCCAATACATTAAAAATATAATACAACATACTTGCAATTAAATATTTCAGGGCAAACATTGAATATTTAATGGAATACCGATGCTTTTTAAGCATATAAAATATCCCGGGTAAACCCTGAAAATATTTTTTATAATACTTATCGCCTATTTCCCTGTAAAAAAGCAGAGGTTCTGATGTTGATTTAAAAACATATTTATGATGGGTTCTTAACCAAAGCTCTGAATCTTCTACCCGTAAAGCGAGCACATCATAAGGATTCTGTAAAAACCATTCCGTTTTTGCAATAATCGTAGGATGTGTAAATGTAGTTACAGAAATGAGAGGATTACCTGAAATCCCCATTCTCTGCCCAACAACATTATTATTTTCATCAATTGAATATGCATTGGTTCCCAATACATCAATATCAGGATTGCTTTTTAAGATGTTTAATTGTTTTTCAATTCTTTGCGGGTGCATGATATCATCTGCATCCATTCTGGCCAAAAATTCGGTTTCTGTCATAGCAGGGATGCTATTGAGCCTATTCCCCAAGTTTATATTTTTACCGTCTGAAATAATTTTAACTCTTTTATCCGACAGGTATTTCTGTGCAATCTTTAAAGATGAATCAGTAGATCCGTCATCAATTAACAATAACGTAAAGTTATCAAATGTCTGAGACAATACAGAAAGAATGGCCATCTCAAAATAGGCTTCAGCATTATAAAACGGTATGGCAATGGTTATTTCCGGCATTAGTTGTTATAAATATTAAAGTCAAATATAATTCTGTGACAAAAGAAAACAGAAATAGAGTCCGCAGCAGAAGAATACACTCTTTTTTTCATTTATTAATTTTTTCACATGCCCTGAGGAATTGCTCTGCAGAAGCTTCCCAACTTTTTTCTCCTGAAAAATACGTTTTTTCTATATTATGGGACATTTCTTCCAACAGGTTTCTGTCGTCATAGAGTGTGGATACAGCATTAACAATAGCTTGAGAATCTTGAGGTTTTATGATAAGTCCTGTTTTCTGATCTTCCACCATTTCAGGTAATCCTCCAACGTTAGTAGCAATAACCGGCTTTTTAAATGCAAAAGCCGACATGATGACACCGCTTTGCGTAGCATCAATATAGGGGCAAACCACTACTGAAGACTGAGATATGAGATTTGCTAATTTTTCAGGATAAATATATTCATTGAGAATTTTAATTTCAGGATATTGTCTGTAAATCTCTATGTCAAAATCAAAACTACCGCTTCCGGCTATGGTAAGACTGATATCAGGATATTTTCCAGTCGCTAAAAGATATGTAAATGCATCTAATAAGAATCTGATTCCCTTATAAGGTGATATCCTTCCAAAAAACAATATATTAAATTCGGAAGAAACAACCTGCTTATCACTCTGATGATATCTTAAAAAATCATAAATACTTAGAAAAGAAGTGTGAATATGATCCGGATCAAAATGATAATGTCTGATAAAATCATTCTGTTGGTTTTTATTTAAAAGTATCTTGTGTTTAATGAGACTGAAGTGGATATTTCTCAAGTACCTGTCAACAACATAATTCTCTCCTGAATGCAAAAAAGGATCATGTACGATCATCAGCATCTTTTTCCTGAACATTAAGGTTGATACAAAATATGTAAGCATGTAATTATCGATAATAATTACATCAGGATTTATCTTCTTGATATACCGGTTAATCTTATATGAGATATAAAGTTTCCTCAGAATATCAACATTTCGTGTCCCTTTGATAACATATGTTTTATCTAATGAAATAAAATCACGAAAACGCTGCAGGTCTTCAACTTCTGTCCCTGAAGTGATGGTTTTTTTTAACTTCTCTTTATCCAGGAAATTATTAATTTCATATAAAGCTTCAATAAAAAAATAAACATCACACTTTTTACTGAGTGCATTAATCAGAGAAGCGTTTGCATCCAGCGCAAATGCGGATAAGAAAGCGATTTTCATGATAATCTAATTAATTGTTTATTTTTTGGGACTTAAAATCTTATCAAGATGTTTATTAATGATATAATAAGCTCTTGTAATGGTAGGTTTATCCCACAAAATATTTTCGTATTTTCTTATAATATTATTGTTGGAATTATACATTTTGTAAAGACCGAACAGAAGCAAAATAAAAGTGAAAACCATTTTAAACATTTTTTCAAGCACCGCATATACATAAGGATATAATATCCAGTAAGACATTACAAAAAGGGTTGTCATTCTGTCTAACAATATGGAATACTCAGACAAAAACAGGTAAGTTACCGTAAATAGAAAAAACAGATTAAAGAAGATATTGAGCAACTTTTCATCTTTTATTAATTCTCCAATCTTAACATATGATCTGTAAAACAGGATGAAAGTAAGAACCTTTTCTATATAGCCCATGGTAATTCCATACCCGGTACTGTATAATTTATTTTCCGAATAGGCTTCTGCCATCAGGGAATAAATACCACCCACCATATTTCCTAAAGCAATAACAATAGGGGTAATAAATTTAATTTGCCCTAAATATAAAACGTTTCCTACAATAAAGGCTCCCCAGACAAACTGATGCGGAATTTTTTTATGCAGAAAGAAATAGAGAGGAAAATAAAAGATTGCAGACGAATGAAAAAACAAACCAATCCCATTGCATATAAAATATTTAAGCGCATTTCTTTCCTTTATGAATTGTAAGGAATAAATAAACAGAAATATCGTTTTTGAATTTCTAATCAAATTAAACTCTATAATGAGACCTGAAAATATCAAAAACATGATAAAACCCAATACATATTGAGGAGAATATTTCTTAAAGAAATAATTCAGAAAAATACAATCTATTAAGGAAGATACGAACTGAAGAAAAAAATAATCTTTTGAAATGCTTTTAAGAATAACCACGAAAACCTTAAACCCTGGTTCCACCTTTAAAAGATAATCTTCAGTAACGTGGGTAAAAAACCGTATCACTCCGCTTGTATCATCAAGGGTGGGTGCTGAATCGTATATTGGATAATAAACAACAAAATCGGTATCCATATACCCTCTAAGACCGAAAAAACCAACAAAAAGCAGCATACAAACGTACCTGATCATGGTGATGCTTCCGTCATTCTTTCTTACTCTGTTTTCCCACAAAAAAAGAAGAAAAAACAGTAAGATAAGAATAAGATATGGTGTTGAATAACTGTAGCTAAATGTAGGCTCCATTAATTATTCTGATTTATTTTAATTTTATTGCAATAATATATCTATTGCACAGGTTTATTATTTAGATATAGCAGCCACCCTTCCTTGTAAGCATTCAAAGCTATTTTCCATTGTTTTACCGGGTACCTGAAAAATAATACAATGAGAATATATAAAAAATTATATACAAGAACATATCCTGCATACAAAAGGTTATAATTTTTTAAAGCAAAATAAACAAGATTCCTCCACAGATACCGTATTGAGAAATCACTCATTTTACCCGTTGAGCTGGATTCATTGTGAGATATTACAGAATCTGAAATATACCATAATGTTTTATTGTTTTTGTTTAATGCTCTGTACACGAAATCTGTATCATCATAATAAACAAAATAATTTTCGTCCATGAACCCTACACTTTCAAATACCTCTTTTTTAACAAGCATAAAGCAGGTAGGAGCATAATCTACTTTCTGATCTCTGTTAAATTGTCCTTTATCTTCCTGATCTTGTCCGTAATGTACGGTAAGGCCATTTTTTTTAATAAAGCCGCCGCCTGCAGCCCAAAGGACCTTAGTTTTGTAAAAATAAATTTTCGGTACTGCTAAATCTGCATGATTACGCTCCATACCAGTCATTAATTTTTCTATGGCCTGATCCTCTAATGCCACATCATTATTTGAAATCAGCAGTAAATTACAGCCGTCTTCAAGCGCTTTTTTTATTCCGATATTATTTCCTTTGGCAACGCCGTAGTTTGCTCCATTTTCAATGATAACCGTCTCAAACTGATATTTTTGTGCTAAACTTTTACTTATAGCAAGTGAAGCATCAGGTGAAAGATTGTCTACGACATACAAAATAAAATTTTTGTAAGTCTGTTTGCCTAAAGTTTCAAAAAACTCTGAGAGAACGGATTCACTGTTATACAAAACAGTAACGATTCCTATTTTGTTACTCATTTGTAAAGCCCTTTGTTTTTCATTTCCTCAATAGATAATTCATATTTATCTTCCGGAATTTCCTGTTCATTAACCCAATCGGTAAAAGCCTTTATTCCTTTATCAAAATCCCATTGGGGCTCAAAACCCAACTCAGATTTTATTTTGCCAATATCTGCAAAGTTATGTCTTATATCGCCCAATCTGTAGTTTCCTGAAATTTGTACCGGAATTTCCAGATTATAGAATTTTGATAAGGTATTAGCTACTGTAATCACGTCAGTTGCACATCCCGTTCCTACATTATAGACCTGCCCGTCCGCTTTTTCGTTTTCTAATCCCAAGAGAGTTGCCTGAACTACATCTTCAATAAAAACAAAATCCCTGGTTTCCTGCCCATCTTCAAAAATGTTGATCGGATTTCCATTTTTGATCCTTGTGGAAAAAATGGATAATATACCTGTATATGGATTTGATAAAGACTGGCCGGGTCCGTAGACATTTTGGTATCTGTACGCTACAGCTGCAATTTTCAAAGATTTGCATACAGTTAAAACCATTTGCTCCTGGTTCTGTTTGGTAATACCATACACTGACGTCGGATGAATTTTGCTGTCTTCAGTAGTGGGCAGTAAAGATACGGTCTTGTTACAGACCGGGCATTTACAGGAGAAATCACCTTCTGCCATTTCCTGATCACGTCTTTCGGTGGGATAGACAATTCCGTGATCCGGACATTCATATCTTCCTTCTCCGTAAATAGCACGGGAAGAAGCCACAATCACTTTTTTAATATGATGATCGTTATTTGCTAAAATATCCAGCATCAGCCCCGTACCTCCAATATTAACATCAATATATTTTTGGATTTCATACATTGACTGCCCTGTTCCTGTTTCTGCAGCCAGGTGGATAATTGCATCCTGTCCTTTGATAGCACTTGCCCAATCTTCTTTTGACGTCACTGTACCTTTGATAAAATTGACCTTGTCAAAAATACTTTTATATAATGGAGAAGAAATTTCCGGATTTTCACCATGAATCTGCGGTGACAGATTATCCAAAACCGTCACTCGTAATCCTTTATCCAATAATTTAAGGGCTATATTGGAACCGATAAATCCGGCCCCTCCCGTAATCAATATATTTTTCATATCTCAATAAAATTCCCTTTGTCATCAGTTTTAATCCAGGCCTGTTTCTCAACTGAATAACGTTTTATAATTTTCGCAGGCGCACCCACGGCTATGCAATAATCAGGTATATCTTTTGTAACCACCGAATTGGCACCAATAATGCTGTTTTTACCAACACTTGCACCGGAAATGCATACATTTTCACCAATCCAGGAACCTTCTTTTATAATAACATCAGCAAGCTGAACAATCGGCTGATCGATAATGGGGCGACTGATATCTTTAAACCCATGCTGATTATCTGAAATATAAACCCGGTCTGCAATAAGCACAGAATTTTCTATGGTTATACTTTTTGTACAGTAAATATGAGCAGAATTTCCAATATAAGTATGATCCCCGATCTTCAATTTGCAATCAGAATGTCCCGTAAGCGGATTTGCCGCTAACCATGCATATTTTCCGATAGACACTTTTTTGCCGATAAATATATTTTTTGGTTTTTCTATACGGATCGCATGGTTAAGACTCGAACGATCTCCAAAAGCTCCAAATTTCCTTTTATTTAAAGGAGATAATATCAGGCGATCATATAATGAAGATAAAATCATTGCAATACTGAATTTAATTTAATAAAATTTTTTATGTCAAAAAGGCTATCAGCATTTGATTCTATCCACTCATCTCCTTTATTCCACCATTTAAAATCCAGCAGAAAATTAATTTCATCCTCATTAAATCTGTATTTTACTAATTTTCCGGGGATACCGACCATAATAGAATACGGTGCAACATCAGAAGTTATTACGGCATTTGCACCGATTATTGCTCCGTCACCAATGCTGACACCATTAAGAATAAGAGCGTTGGCCCCTATCCAGACATCATTTCCTATAGTAATTTCTTTCTTATAATCATAATTATCTTTGGCAGAAAAATTTTTCAACAAATTGGAAGGATTGGAATAAACCGAAGGATGTGTCGTCACGAACGTATGGGTAGGGTGCTTTCCCGGCCCGGTTCTCACATTAGGCCCTATTGAACAAAACTTACCAATGATGGTTTCATTAATCACAGATCCATCAGAAACATATGAAAAATCTCCGATAGACGAATTCATAACCGTAACATTTCGAGCAAGCATGTTGTATCTTCCGAAATTCGCATTCACCAATTTCGACATGTATCCTATTCTCAAATAATCGTATTTTGACTGATACCTGATTTTTGTTTTCAGCCATCTCAAATATTCGAAAATCGGATTTTGCAAAAAGGACCTGTCAAACATTGCTTTCTTTTTTTTTGATAACAGACTTCAGCTGCCTGATATTGTCATTTTTAATAATTACCGGTAAAAATAACAATAAAGACAAAAAGATAATAATTAATTTCATTCCCAGACCCGCTGAAGACAATAACTGAAAAACAACGGTATTGATGCCTATGATCGCTGCACTTATTATAAATAAGCTTAGGTCCTGTTTTCTGAACATTTGTGAAAACCTGATGTTTATTGCCTTGTTGTAATTTAAGATCAGTGCCAAAGAACCTCCGGAAAGTGCGATTCCCCAGGCAATAATGATCCCATGACCTCCGAATAGCTTACCTAGAATGAGCCCTAAAATAATATTCACGATTGCCATGCTTATATGGACAATAACCAGTACATTAAGCCTTCCTTCTCCTAAAGCACTAAAATATGAAGGCCCGCACATCACATTAACAAAGGTCATCGCAATCAAGATGAACATGGAAAACATAAAATCATCATTAAAGCTCCCCAACCATATCAGGGATATAAAAGGTGTGGCAAGGATTAAAACTGTCGATAAGGGTAAAGTAATTAAAAGCAGGATACGATTCATTCTCACATAAAAACTCTGTAGAAAAGAAGAACTGCCTTCTTTGGATTTTTCTGCAATCACAGGAATAACGACCTGGTTGGCATTTGTAAGCAGGGCCCTAAACTGATTTACTGCTTTTGTTGCCATTTCGTAGTGTCCTAAAAGGGCAAGCCCTCCATATCTGCTCAAAAGTAATTTTGTAGCCGGTTCGTATAATAATTGGCTTATGGAAACAAGCTGAAACTTATAACCGTAATTAAATAATTCTTTAAAAGATTCTGAGCTCCACTTCCAGTACCGGATCTTATTATCCTGGTTTATTTTTACCGTAAATAACAATGCGGTAACAAAAATGAAGATGGATTGTATAAGTTGTGCAATAGCGACCCCTTTAAGCTGATATATCGGAGTTAATAAAACCGTTCCTCCGAACATGATAATTCCCGAAACAATATAAATAAAGTTTCTGATATAATTTTTCTGATGACCTTCCAAAACAGAGGTAAACACGCCTCCTACGGCATTAATACAAAGAGACCCCAATGAATAGGGAAGTATTTCCAAAGCAATATTTAAAAATTTCTTTTCTACCACATATCCGAGGAAAAACTGTGCAAACGAAAGAATTATCAAACTTAAAACCCCAAATAATAGAGACATTGATAAGGTTGAAGTAAAAATAAGCTTACCAAGTTTGGTCTTATCTTTTTCTAATAGATATTCTGCTACGAACTTTACCAATCCTGAAGTTAAACCCAGATTGGCCAGGTTGGCAATGGATGAAAATGATAATATGAGAGACCAGACTCCTAACTGCTCTACTCCTATTTTGGCAAGTAGATATTTATATAAAAAAAAATACAATAAAGCTGTAAAAACAACCTGTAAAACAGCCGAAAGGGCATTTATTGTAAGTTTTTTTGAAGAAAAATTCATTTAAGGGTTATTAGAATTATCTGAATCAATATTAGAATAGTTTTTTTTGCCACCATTTTTTTTGATCTGCCTGGTAACCATACCCGAATTTATTTCCGTATCCAAAATTAGACTCATTCACTCCATTTAAGACAATTCCAACATTTTTAAGCTTATGATCTTCAATCGCATTATTCAAGAACTCAAAATAATCTTTTTCTGTTACTTCAGATCTCGTAACGTACAGGATGGCATCACTCTTATCAGCAATCAGGAAGGAATCTGTCACTAATAAAAGCGGAGCCGTATCTAAAACAATATATTTATATTTATTTAAATTTTTTAATGATATCAAAAGTTCATCTAATCTGCCATTTTCCAAAAGATCTGTCGGGTTCGGCGGTATAGATCCGGAATAAATAAAATCACAGTTATCATTATAACCACTTGGATGAATGATATTATCTATCGAAATTTCTTCACCACTCAAAAACTCTGTAAGCCCTTTTGCCGATTTCATCGCAGGATTGTAGCGCTGTAACTGAGGGTTTCTGATATCTGCTCCCACCACCAATACTTTATTACGCGCTGAAGCCAGAATAATGGACAGGTTGGTTGAAACAAATGTTTTGCCTTCTCCCTTTACCGATGACGTTACCATAATTGTATGTGCCGTATCTTTTGCGGGAAGCATAAACTTCAAATTAGTAAGTAATATTCTGAAAGATTCAGCAATTGGTGAAGCATCATTGAAGCTTACCAATATGTTATCTTTACTCTTCAATTTTGGAATTTCTGCAATGACCGGAAGCTTTGTAAGTTTAGCAATATCTGCACGGGTAATTATTGTGCTCTGCAAAAGGCCTCTTAAATAGATAATCGAGAACGGAATTAACATCCCAATTAATAGAAAAACCCCTAAAATCACCACTTTTCTCGGAGCCACAGGCTTTTTAAATATAAAGGCTTTGTCTATTATTCTGGCTTTCTCCGCAGTTATTTCCATACTTATTGCCGCTTCCTCTCTTTTCTGTAAAAGGAGCAGGTAAAGGCTTTCTTTTATTTGCTGCTGTCTTTCTATGGTTCTGAATAATTTTTCCTGAGTCGGTATTTTACCGATCATGTTTTCAGAACCTCCAAGCTGTACTTCTACTTTTCTTTTTCCTAATTCTAAAGTAGTTGCATTTTTCTGCAAGGTTTCAGACAAAGAAGACCTCATTTCATCGATCTGCTTATCAAGATTTTTCACCACCGGGTTATCCGGAGTTGCTTCCTGCAAATATTTATTCCGCTGCAGCACGAGTGCATTGTATTCCTGAATAGATTTGGCAGCAGTCTCGTCGTGTAAACCAATATTAAAAGGCAGAAGGTCCCCGGTTCCCTTTCTATTCAAAGCATTACGCAGAATATTGTTAAGTTCCAATTGAGTTCCTATCTCTAATATCTGAGACTTGCTCTGTTCTTTTAACTGAAGGTTAATTCTGGCTTCAGTAGACAGATCAACAATATTATTGTTCGATTTATAATCTTCTTTCTGAGTTTCGACATCTCCCAATTCTCTTGAAATAAGAACAATCCTTTTATCTATGAAATCTTTGGTTTTCTTAGATTCGATATTCTTATCATTGATTGCATAAACATTGTATTGCCTTACCAATCCATTTAAAAAGTCTTTCGCCCTGTCTTTATTCTGGAAATCCACTGATAGGGTGATGATGGTTCCGTCTTTGTCTAATAAATCCACTTTTAAAGCTTCCTGATAATCATTAACAGCATTATCAAAAGTTGTATAATGAAAATATACATCGGACATATCAACCTTGTAAGGTGCCTTATAGGAAGGATTTTTGCTTATCATAATGATAGCAAAAGGCAGCGTGGTCGTTTTGTTAAAAGTAGTGGTAATATCCTTCTCCCATTCATCGGAAGACAGAATAATCTGATTCCCTTTGCTTTTTATAAAGATGGGTTTTTTGGGTAAATCGATATTCTTTTTTTCCTGAATGACATTCAATATATAAGGATTGGTTTCACCGTACAATTCAATATTGCTGAATGTCTGTTTTGTGTAAAATGTAGTTTGAAAATTCAGGTCTCTCAAAACATCTTCCACAATGCTTTTAGATTCAAAAACACCTACCTCATTTTCAATACTGCTGGTTCCCATCCCGTTAAGGCCTCCCAAGCTTTGAAGTACGCCGATATCACCGGACGCTGCAGACATTTTTTTAGCATCTTTAATTAAAACGGAAGTCTGTGATTTATATACCGGGGCTTGTGTTTTTATATAATAAACTGCCAATAACGCCATCAGGAAAACCATTCCGGCAAAATATTTCCAGTTTTTCAGATAGGGATTTAAGAGTTCTTTAAAATTAATTTCTTTATTGTTCTTTTGATCCATTGGTTGGACTATATTTTGATAATTAGAATTTTCAGATTTAATAAAACTTTGCAAATATATCCATATTTTATAAAAAGCAGGTGTTATTCTTCATTTTTAATTATTATTCTAAAATCAAAACTCGCTTTAGCCTTTTACTGCCCCATCATTCCAATATCTTTTAATCCAACTTATATGTTATCATGACTCCGCCTCTGGTCGGTAGGGTCTCTCCGCTTTTATTCCACTGTTCCGCACCGTCGTACCGTTGATTATTGTCTTTAAAGTATCCTTTATAGATAGACTGGCTGTTTCCGATCCCTGCATAAATATCCAATCCCAGCTTTTCATTGACTGTAAAGTGATATCCTCCGCTTATTCCGATGATAAAAGTAAGGCCTTTCTGATACCTCTCCGTGATCCGTACCTTTCCATCCGCTAGAAGCTGAGGGCTTCCGTCAGCATTCAGGACTGCTTCGGCTTTAAAATAGTTCCATTTCTGAAAATTGTATGCTGCAATACTTCCGTAAGCACCAATATACCAACCTTTCATCATTTCTTTAAAATAATACCTTCCTTCCAATGTTCCCATATAGATCTGGAGATTCTTTCCTGCAAATGATTTCCAGGGTGATATAAAACCTTCTGCCTGCAAAGAAAAATTCTTATTTAAGGATTTTTCGGCGGCGATATTGAACATTCCTACAGGAAGGAAAGCGGCATTTACTTTGATCTCCGCCTGGGCGCTTATTTTCAGGAAGAAAAAGGGAATGGTGAAAAACGTAATTTTAGAAAACAACTGCATAGTACACTTCATATATTTCAGATTAACCTTATTTTTCATAAGGTGGGAAACATGTTAAGCAAAATCCGTGCACTTATTATCAGAGATCTTATGACAGCAGTTCAGATTCATTTTAATTTTCACGAAAAAAACCTGTTATACTGCAGTATGCCGTCTTATGACTTACAATACTATTTCTGGAACGATTTTATTTTCTGAGGATTAAAAATTATGTTATTTTCAATTAAATGATATCATACTCCATATTATAAAATCAGAGGAGCCCCTATAGACTCCTCTGATTCCGGATATTTAATCCAGTTAAAACTTTATGATTTAAAAATTTTTATACCTATTGAAAAAAATCTTTTATCACGTTCTCGATTCTTATTCTGTCCTCATCAGAGAGATTGGATCCCGACGGCAGACAAAGACCATCATCAAATAATTTTTCAGCGACATCAGTTCCGTAATACGGAGCTTCTGCAAAAACAGGCTGAAGATGCATCGGTTTCCACAGGGGCCTGGATTCTATATTGTCTTCTAAAAAAGCAAGTCGTAAACCTTCCCGGTTCTTTCCTGTGATCCTTTCATCGATTACGATGGCTGACAACCAATGGTTGGAATAGAATTCTTCTGTGGGCTCAGTAAATACTTCAACACCCTCAATATTATTGAAAACCCCAACATAGAAATCATGCATTTTTCTTCGGGCTTCTACCCGATCATTTAATACTTCCATCTGTCCTCGGCCAATCCCTGCCACAATATTGCTCATACGATAATTGTATCCGATATGGGAATGCTGATAATGAGGAGCATTATCCCTGGCCTGAGTGGACAGGAAAACAGCCTTATCTTTATCTTCCTGATTATGGCAAACCAAAGCACCGCCACCCGAAGTGGTAATAATCTTATTTCCGTTGAATGAAAGAATCCCGAAACGTCCGAAAGTCCCGCATGCTTTGCCCTTATAAGTAGAACCTAATGCTTCGGCGGCATCTTCAATCACCGGAATCTGATATTTATCTGCAATTGCTGTAATCTCAGCCATTTTTGCAGGCATTCCGTACAAATGAACAACAATAACGGCCTTTGGCTTCTTGCCTTTAGAGATTCTGTCCTGCACCGCTTCCTCCAAGGCAACAGGACACATATTCCAGGTGTCTTTTTCCGAGTCTATAAAAACCGGCGTGGCCCCACAGTAAGCAATCGGGTTGGCAGAAGCTGAAAAGGTCATCGACTGACAAATGACTTCATCGCCATATCCCACTCCACATTCAATTAAAGCCAAATGCAAGGCTGCAGTTCCCGCAGAAAGAACGGCTACCTTCACATCATCATGTAAAAATTTTTCCAGGTCTTTTTCAAAACCATCTACATTGGGGCCTAAAGGGGCTACCCAATTGGCATCAAACGCTTCGTGTACGTATTTTAATTCGGTTCCACCCATATGTGGAGAAGAGAGCCAGATTTTTGTATTCATTATTTTTTTACAAAATTAAAGTTTATGATCTATATAAAGGGAAAAAAGAAGGATGGGTTTTATCTTTTGACAGCTCATCATAAATTTCTTGATCTACTATAAATTTCCATACTGAAAATTGTTTGAAATTTTTTGAGAAAGCAGATTTAAATCTAAACAGCGAATCATCATCCTGACCTCCTACACCGCCTCCTAAGTGTAAATCTTCAGCAGTGGTCTCGTTTCCTAGTAAGCGGGCTTCGTTTAAAATTAATTTCATAGGTGTTTCCGGAATAAACTCTTCTGTTGTCCCGGCCAAATGATATTGCATAATTTTTTCTGTCAACGTGAAAATGGCTCCTGCAATCACCTTTTCATTTTTGACAGCAATCAATAATTTGGATTTAAAATCAGGATTATTTAAAAACTCATAGAAATATTCTTTAGAAAAGTAATAGTTAGAAGCCGCATGTACCCTATCCATTGTTTCATAATAGATTGAAATAAATTGATCTGTTTCTTCCTGACTATCTGCTTCTTTTACATAAATTTCCTTTCTGCCCAGTTGGTTGAGCTCCGATTTTAAAGACTTCCGGTATTCTTTACGCTGTTCTTCAGCAGATTTTTTTAAATCTATAGATACTGTTTTGTTTAAATCTACAATTTCTCCAAGACCTTCAAGAATTGTCTTTTGATCAATGAGCGGATGCAGTCTTGAAAATACTGAAACTATATTGTGTTCCTTACAGAAAGCAACAAAATTTGTTTTAAAAAATAACAACAGCTCCACAGGATCATAACTCTCACCGAATTTATGAACAGGTCCGGCATATCCATATACGGAAGTGACATCAAAAAAAGCAGTATCTTGGATAGGCCTTATAACAATCGGTAAGGCTATAAAATGATCACCATCGGAAAAAAACAATAGTTTTGAAGTAAAAGCAGTATCAATTTTATGAAAATATGATGTGTGATGAAAATCATAAACAGCAGCCTGATTAATGATTTCTTTCCACTTTTCAGAACCGTTCTCAATTATTTCAAATTTAAACATTGTAATGTATTTGTGATTTGTGAAATTTTTCCTTTCATTCTTATAGAGGAATCGATCTCTGAATATTGCATGTATTCATCTTTAGAAGATACCAAATCTCTGCCTTTGTATAGTATATTTTTTTGAGCAGTATATTTTAATGCTATTTTATCATGGGCAATAATGTAAGAGTCATTAATAATAGTGGCGACCTTTTTATTATTATAGAATACACTATTAAAGTTATTATCGTCAACAGCTATTTCAAAATTTGGGTTAATCGTCTTGTTAATACTAATTTGATTTACAAGATACCAAGTATCTTTATTTATTTCAAAGAGGCCTAATTTATCATACCATCTTTTTGCGTTAGGATTTGATTCTAAAACATCAAGTTCCAAAAATTCGAAACCTTCTTCTCCAATAAAAGGCTGATGCAGAATTTTATTTAATACAGAAGTTCCAGTGCCTTTTCCGCGAATCTTCTCATCTATGAAAATATTATTTAGGAAAAGAGAATTTTCATATTTCTTAAAATGTAAAAAACCATTAATTTCACAATCAAAGAAAATTCCAAAAATGTATTGATTTTCATACAATAATACTTTTCGAAAATATTCCCGGAAATTCTCATCAAAATAAATCAATTTATCCTGAAGCGCTGTGTTCAGAAAAATCTCTCTGTGCATCCTGACCAAACTATCTAGTTGGGAATCATCATGCAATTTTTTAATTGTGCATTCTTTCTTCATCTAAATCTTTCATTATGGATCTTGGATCAACAACTATATCTTCTGATTTAAAAACTTTTTTAAATGTTGAGAAAATAATTTTAAGATCAAATTTTAAAGAAACGTTTTGAACATATTGAATATCATAAGACAAACGATCATCCCATTTTAAAGTATTTCTCCCTTTCAGCTGTGCCCATCCAGTAATACCAGGTCTTAATGAATGCCTTAATTTTTCTCTTTCCGTATAGTATGGCAAATATTTTTCAAGCAATGGCCTTGGACCAATCAATGACATATCTCCTTTTAAGACATTGATTAACTGTGGCAATTCATCCAATGACGTTTTACGTATAAAAGCTCCAACAGGAGTAAGTCTTTCTGCATCAGATAATAGATTTCCGCTTGCATCTTTCTTATCATTCATTGTTTTAAATTTGATGATTTTAAAGATTTTTTCATTTAAACCCGGTCGCGCCTGAAAAAAGAAAGGTTTTCCATCATTGGCAAAATATAAGCAAATGGTTACTATTACGAAGATAGGACTTAAAATTAATAACCCTAAAAATGCAATGGTAAAATCTATCCATCTCTTAATAAAATTTTTATACATTTTAAAGTTTTTCTATAATTAGATTAAAAGATTTTTCAACTAAATATTCCTTTTGCAATAACTTCTCTGCATTATTTCCTAATTCATTCAGGTTATCTTCGGTAAGCAACTTCTTAAGTTTTGTTTGCATCTCAGGCTGATCACCTGCGATCACTTTATATCCACACTGCGCATTTTCGACAATATCACCCATATCTGTATTGGGATCCGTTGCAACAATTACAGGCATTTTCATTTCCAGATATGATAATAGCCGGGATGGGAAATTGGGGATCAAAAAGTTTTTATCTAAAAATATCAACCCCACATCACAGGCAGCAAGCAACTGATCATAATCCTCTTTTGGCAGCCGCTGAAGAAGCTTTGCATTGACAGGTTTTTCCTGAGAGAACCAGTTTTGAATCCTTGGAAATTCCGTTCCGTTTCCCACAATCAGAAAAAAGGCATTTTCAATTTGGGTTGCATGAATCGTTTCCAATAAAAAATCCAAACCCTGAGGCTTCCCTAAATTTCCACCGTATACAAGCACTTTCTTATCAGTTGGAACCTGATATTTTTCTCTTATGCTTATTTTCTCTTCATCAGAATAGCTAAAAACCACAGGTTCTATTGTATTGGGATTTATTTCTATTTTTCCGGGGTCAACTTCAGGGTTGTATTTCAATACAAAATCAACATTCGCCTGCGACATACATCCGATCGTATCTGAAATATGATATAATTTCTTTTCCTTTTTTACAAACTGTCTATGTAAAATCCCGCCTTTCTTAAGCATATTCATATCCACGGCATTCTGCGGAAAAATATCTTTCAGCAAAAGATAAGATTTTGCATGGTCTCTTTTCTTCAGATACTCAATTACCTTTACCAAAGTAATGGGTGGTGTCGAATATAAAATAAGATCAAACTTTTTATGAGAAGTAAATCTTTTGATGGCAGAAAGATACTGATATTCTATAGCAAGTGTCCCGATTCCTTTCTCAACAACATTGGTTTTCTGAATATTGAGGGTCTTTACCTGAAGAATGGACACCCCCTCTTTTTTAATGAAATTAGTGGAAATCCCCCTTCTTCTTTCCACCGGAGTTACAATGGTTACTCCATGACCTTCATCACGGAACTTCCGCAGCAGATCCTGATAAATTCCCCGCTCTTCAACAGAGTTCACTTCGGCTAAAGTCAAAAAAATAATTTCCATTTTTCTTAAATTTCTTCTGACCAAACCGTTCTTTTAATGTAATCTGTATAAGAAATGATGATACGGACTACTTTTTCGGATACATTCGGCATAGAATAATCAGCGACCGGTCTGAAGTTTCTTTCTTTTCCCACTGTCTGATGTAAAACCTGCGTGAGACCCTGTAAAATTCTTTCGGGAGAAAGGCCTACCATCATTACGCTGGCCTCCTCCATGGCTTCAGGTCTTTCATGGGCCTGGCGGATATTTAATGCCCGGAAGTTTAAGATTGAGGATTCTTCTCCAATTGTACCTGAATCCGATAATACCGCATAAGCACGTTTTTGCAGGGCATTATAATCATGGAAACCAAGTGGCTTTAAAAACCGGATCTCAGGGCGCATTTCGATCTTCATCTTATCGATCATATTTTTCGTACGCGGATGTGTAGAAACGATAATCGGGTACTGGTATTTTTCTGCAATTGCATTTAAAGAATCCATCAAGCCCCTGAAGTTTTTTTCAGAATTGATATTTTCTTCACGGTGAGAAGACACTACGAAAAATTTCCCTTCTTCAAGATTCAGTTTTTCCAACACGTTTGAAGCTTCAATCTGAGGCAGATAATGATGTAAAACTTCAAACATCGGAGAACCCGTTTTAATAATCCTGTCTGCAGGAAGCCCTTCTCTTAAAAGGTATTCTCTGGCAATATCCGAATAGGTTAAATTAATATCTGCCGTATGATCTACAATTTTACGGTTCGTTTCTTCGGGAACTCTCTGATCAAAGCATCGGTTTCCTGCTTCCATATGAAAAATAGGAATATGTCTTTTCTTGGCAGGAATTGCACATAAGCATGAATTGGTATCTCCTAAAACCAAAAATGCATCAGGATCTACTTCTTCCAGTAAAGGATCTATTTTAATTAAAATATTTCCTACCGTTTCTGTGGCTGTCTTCCCGGCAGCTTCCAGGAAATAATCCGGCTTGCGAAGTCCCAGGTCTTCAAAAAAGATCTGATTGAGTTCATAATCGTAGTTTTGGCCCGTGTGTACGATAATGTGTTCCACTGCTTCAGAACGGTCCAAAGCCATTAATACTCTCGACAATCTTATGATTTCGGGACGGGTTCCTACCACCGTCATTACTTTTAGTTTAGTAATTGGTGATTGGTGATTAGTTATTAGTTGTGAATTATTTGTCATTTTGACTTTAAATATTTTATTAATCCATTTAACAGTTTTCCTACTGTTTCTATTTTTAAAACAATCTCAGCATATTTTTCTTCCGATATATATTTCAGATTTTTAGCAATTAATAGCTGAGTATCTATTTCCTGCTGACTGCCTAGCGAAATATATAAGAAGTGTATAAATTCCTTTGTAGAATTTCTTGCAGCACCTTCTGCTATATTACTCGGTATCGATATTGAAGCTCTTCTTATCTGATTGGTCAAACCAAAGATTTCATCTTTAGGAAAATCTCTTGTTAATTCATAAATTAAAGTAACTAAATCAACACTAAACTTCCAAGCATCTAAATCTTTATGTGTTTTCATATCTCAAATTACATTTTACCAATCACTAGTTACTAATTTATACTTCCAGAAAATAAGTATCTGCACTTTCAGGATTGAATGCTTCATTAATCCAGAAAATCGTGTATAGCTCCTCTTCACCAATGTTTTTAATATTATGAGTATACCAAATAGGCATATCGACATAGGCGGGCTCATTTCCATCCAGATAAAAGTCCAGGACTTCATCCGCATCGATCTTTCTTAACTGAATCAATGCTTTTCCTTTAATAACGGCAAATCTTTCAATTTTCCTGGTATGGTAATGATTTCCTCTGGTAATTCCGGGAACGGTTGTTGAAAATGAACACTGCCCCCCAATTCCCAAACGAACTACCTCCACAAAAGCACCACGCTGATCTGTATGCTGTTTAAATTTTACCGGATAATGAGTTTTATATTCAATGTACGAACGATAGGTATTGAATAAATTATGTTCAAACGAATCATTAAGAACCGGTATTTCTCCGTCATCAAAATATTTTATTTTATAATCGTTGAGCAATGTTAAAACCTCAGATACCTTTTTAGTGGCTGTCGGCTGAATAAGAAATTCAGGTTTACTCCTGCCTTCCCTTATTTCATTAATGATTACTTCAACCAACTCCTGAACATAAATCAATTTCACCTCACCGTCATTGGCAATAGTAGGAGTTTCACTATGTGTTAACTGATAACAGAAAGTGGAAATAAATGAATTGTAAAATGGTTTTCCGAAAGCCCCGAAAACATTTGGAATGATAAGCCCTGTTATTTTCCCCTCATTCTCTTCCGCCCATCTTGCCAAAGCTTCTCTTCCTTCTTTTTTGGACCTCCCGTACAAATTATCTCTTTCTTCCTGAGTGGAGGATGAAATCATAACATGGGCTTTTGAATGTGTTCTTTTCAATGAGTTCACCAGCTGTTGTGCTAAACCTACATTGGTTTCAAAGATAACCTGTTCGCTTTCATGACGGTTCATTGCTGCAAGGTGTATAATGACGTCACACTGTTGTACAAACAGGTCTAACATATCCTGATTTTCAAAATACTCTTTTTTAAAATCAACCTGTTGAAACTCTCCAGGAAACAACTTTAAAGTGTTGTACAAATGTCTTCCGACAAAACCATTCTGACCGGTAATCCCGATTTTTTTCATTCTTATATGCTTTTGACAGTTGGCTGATGACTTGTTAGCTATCAGACTGCTGTTTTTTATTTAAAATAATCTAAACTGAATCTGTATTCATCATTTACTTCCCTCAGACGGTGATCAGATAATACCAATAATTTACTTTCTTCCAGCCTAGCATCAATTGCGGTGATACATCCCGGAGGAATATGGAGATAGGTTAAAGCATCATCAGCTAAAATGTACTTTCTAACTGTAAGATCTTTGGAAGGATTTTCAAAATCATCTACTTCAATAACAGAAATTTCAAAACTTCCTTTCATACAGGCAAACCAACGCTGTTCAACCTTATGGCCCTGCCAGCCACGTACCCGATTTTTAAAATTGTTTTCTATGGTATAGATTCTTTTGATCTCTGATGCATCAAAATTATTATTATAGGTAATTATTCCCCGGCTATCCTGGTGTTTTTTCCCTTCTAACAGCATTGATCTCAGTTTATTTTTTACTTTTATTTAATAAGGATACTGCATTACATTTTCACCGAAAACTTCTTTTCGAATAAGAGGCAGCGTAGAAATCAATTTTTTCAGACCTTCAACACCCTGCTGCTCGGTATTATGTGAATGATAGTCTTCAATCTGTGCTATTTCTTCTTCACCTTCAGAGAAATACTGTGCATAATTCAGGTCACGGTTATCTGCCGGTACACGATAAAAATCTCCCATATCTTCAGCTTTTGCCATTTCTTCGCGTGTACAAAGTGTTTCGTATAATTTTTCGCCATGACGTGTACCGATTACTTTTACCGGAACCTCTTTTCCGGTAAGCTCAATTAAAGCTTTTGCCAGATCACCAATGCTTCCTGCAGGAGCTTTGTTTACAAATAAATCGCCCGGATTCGCATTCTCGAACGCGAATAATACCAAGTCTACCGCATCATCTAATGACATAAAGAAACGAGACATATTCGGATCTGTTATGGTAATCGGTTCGCCTTTCTGGATTTGATTTAAAAATAAGGGTATTACAGAACCTCTGGAAGCCATCACATTGCCATAACGTGTAAGACAAACTACGGTTTCTGTAAGGCTTCTTGATTCTGCAACCGCTACTTTTTCCATCATTGCTTTGGAAATCCCCATAGCGTTAATAGGATATGCTGCCTTATCCGTTGATAAACAAATTACTTTCTGTACTTTATTGGCTGCCGCTGAACGGATGACATTCTGTGTTCCTTCCACATTGGTTTTAACTGCCTGCATTGGGAAAAACTCGCATGAAGGAACCTGCTTTAACGCCGCCGCATGGAAAATGTAATCTACTCCTCTCGTCGCAGGTTCTACACTTGAAAAATCCCTTACATCGCCGATATAATATTTGATCTTATCGTTTTTATATAAATTTCTCATGTCATCCTGCTTCTTTTCATCGCGGGAAAAAATACGGATTTCCTTGAAATGATCAGTTTGTAAAAAACGGTTAAGAACCGCAGTTCCGAACGAGCCTGTTCCGCCGGTAATGAGAAGGGTTTTATTTTGAATTTTCATTTTTATAAATATTAATCCATTTATCTATTTGAGTATTGACATTAAATTCTTTATCTACAAGAAGTGTGGCATTTTCACGCATCTTGTCATATATATTTTGAGGCAGATCAATCATGACATCAATAGTGTCAGCAATGTCCTGAGGCGTATTACTGATATGAAACCCGCACTGATATTGTTCCAAAACCGACCATGGAGTCCCTTTAGAAGCCAATACAGGAGTTCCCTGATTAAGCGATTCGACCACTACATTTCCAAAATTTTCAGTTTCTGAAGGCAGTATCAATGCATAAGATTCAGCATAGGCTTTTTCTTTTTCATCTCCAATCAAATGCCCTCTCCACTCTATTTTATCATATAATCCTTCAGTTTTAATTAATTCCAATAGCTCTTGATAATAATCTGAATGCCTTTCTTCATGCTTTCCAACAATAATAAGCTTAAAATCCGAGTCCATAAATCTTTTGCTTTTCGAAAAGCCCTCAATCATTTTATGTATTGCCTTGATCCTATGAATCCTCCCAAGATATAAAAACTGTTTTTTTATAGTATCTTCTCTTCTTTTACTCGGTTCGATAAAGTTAGGAATTTCTACAATTTTTACATCTCCGAAAACTGATTTTATTTCTTGTGTTTCTTTTTCAGAGGTGCTATGAAAAAGGATATTTTTGGTCATTTTTTTATATAAAAATAAAAGCGGCTTTTTTTTTGCTCGACTAAATTTGAGAGCATTTGGGCTTAATTCTCCTCTTATCGACCATATTATTTTCTTTTTTGGAGAAAAATTTTTGATATAAAAAAAACTGATTATTGAAAGTACATTAAACAAACTATTAAGATGCACCACATCGGCAGATCGAATGCCTGTAAAAATTTGTTTTGCAACTGCCTGAGAAATCGATAAAGTCGAGCCGTAAAATATCGATCCGCATTGTTTTTCCAAGACCTTATCATATTCTATCGTTCCATCTTTTATGCCAAGAGAAGTTGTGGTAATATTGGCATCAATACCGTGGGATTTCAACGCACAAGTATGCCAAAAAAGAGTATTGCAGGGTCCTCCGATTTGTGACGGGTAAAAAGCACCGATTGGGAAATATATTTTCATCTGCCAGAAAAATTATTATGAAGGTTTTGTTTTTTTAAAATCATTTCAGATTTTACGAAGGTCATTAAAGCGATTACAATCCACGAAATTAAAAATACGATCGAGGCAAACTCTATCCCGTATTTCTGTAAAAACAATAAATTTAATCCTAAACTTAGAACCATCGATGAAAATGAAAAAATAGCCAAATACCAGTTTTGCTTGTGATAGATAAGTATCGTAGAATTGAGCCAGTACAACAATTGAAAAAAATTCCCTAAAATAAGCCATTTTAATAATGGTATTCCCTCTGCATATTTTTTACTAACAATGAGTTCGAAACTATAAGAAAGACCTATATAAAATACAATACATACCAATAAGAATGTGGTGGCTGCTGCCAACTGTACTTTTTTCAGCTTTGTGGGGTTTATTTTCTGTTCTAATTTGGAGTATACAAACGGCGTCCAGGCGGTATTAAAAGAAACTGCCAGTATTTGAAGAATTGAAACCAACTGAACGGTTGCATTATATACACCCACACTTTTGGTATCTAGCTCGTTGGCCATTATAAACCGATCTGATAATGAAAAAATATAAGCAAATAAGCTATTGGTAACCAGCGGTAAACAAAATAAAAATGCCAGCTTCAGTAGTTTTTTGTCGTAATAGAAGGTGGCTCTGTATTTTTTGGTCAGCAAAACAATACTTACCAAAACAAACAAAAGAAATGTAGATAGTTCTACGTAAATCAACAAATCAAGCTCTATTTTATGCAAGAAAAATAAGGCCATTACTCCTATGAAAAACGATAAAGTCTGCCCGATCACCAAGATCGAATACAATTTTGTATTATTTTCGCTTCTCAATAAATTTCTTTCGATATTGTTTACAGAAGTACAAAGTGTAATAACTGTGGCAATTAAAAAATATTTTTTGTGGATATGAACAAAATCGTAAACCATATCACCATTAATAAGTGAAAATATAGAAAAAACCAATATACAAACCACAATATTTACCATTAAGCTAATGGAGATTTTCTTACTTAAAGGATATTCATCTTTGGTAAAGTAGTTTTTCATCACATACTCAGAAAGATTGAAGCCGATAAATGGAAGCAATAAACTTGTGGTAGCTCTAAACAAGGCATATTCTCCGTAATCATGAGTCGACAGGCTTCGGGTAAGAATAGGCAGCAAAAAAAACGGAAAGCCTTTATTGATAAAGCTTATTAAGGTATAAATAACGCTATTCGAAAGAAGCTTATTGGAAAAAACCGCTTTTATTCTTTGTAACATGAAGTCAATTTTCATTTATAATTCGATAGAAGAAATCAGGTGTAAATTTTTGTTTTTCAAATAGCTTTCGTAGATATTTTCTACAATTTGAGGGTTCATCAATATTGTTTCTTTTTCAAATCTTATAATGTTCAGCTTTGGCAGGTTTTTATATTGCTGCGATATATTATCCAAAATAGGAGAATAAAACGAATAATAATGTAAAGGCGTATAATTCAAACTTTTATAATAAAATTCAAAAGGTATATTAGATTGAATTATCTCAATGCCTAACTTTAATATTTCGTTTAACTTTTCCGCATTTTCGTTTCTGTGCTGATAATAATATACTTTTTTATCATTAAATTTTTCTCTAATTTTTTTGATAATTTTCATATAATTATCTTTGGTAACAACCCCCACTTCCGCTACCGAGCTTCCCAAAATAAGAGCCGCGTTTTGATCAAACTCTATTGGCTTTTCATCTTTGGTAAATTGATATTTAATAACATCATCTTTATCTGTATTAATATCGAAATCATATTGCGTGTAATAAGTGATTTTTTCGGGAAAATTAATCTTTCTTCTGTAAACAAGGGATTTTATAAGAAATTTGGGATCGAAAGATTTTACAGTTTTTCGTTCTTTTGATACTTTAAAGCTCGCCGTTCCTTCGTCTAAAAGATATACTTTTTCAGGTTTCAAAAATTGATATGCCAATAGTGAATAATCTGTATAATATTGGCTTATATAAAGGTTTTCACAATGCTTCAGCGATTTTAAATATTGTATGTATTGGGAATGCTTTGCCGAAGAAAATATTTCTTTAAAATTCCAATAACTGAATGTTTTATAGTTTTCGTACCCGAATAATTTTAATATCTCCAAAATTGTTTTTTTTGAGGTTTCATTGGTAAGAAAAATAATCGGAACTTCTTTTTTAGGCAAACCTATTTCTTTCACCACAGCTTCCACCTGAATGAGATGATGGATGGCAGATATTACAAAAATATTTTTCATCATTAATGGAATTTGCCTTGTTTTTTAAGTTCATCGTATCTTTCTATATCTCGATACATAATTACTTTTGCTGGGTTTCCGCCTACAATTGCACATTTAGGAACATCTTTGTGTACCATAGCACCTGCCTGTATAATTGCTCCTTCACCAATGGTAACACCACCCAGGATAATAACTCTAGCTCCCATCCAGACGCAATCTCCTATTATGGTTTCTTTTGCCACATGCGTAGCATCGTAAGGTATTTTGTCTCCTTTATAATTATGATTGGAGGTAATCACCAAACATTCCGGACCCGAATGAAAATAATCGCCGATGGTAAGCTTGCCAATTCCGGAAACGATCATCCCATTAAAACTTGTGTTTTCGCCTAAAAAAGTATTTTTGGTAAGTCTGGTTTTCCCGCCTACAAATATTCCGCCTTTATAGCTTCCTACCGTTTTTTTTACTCTATATGCCCTTAATTTGATAAGAGACTTTGCAAGATATTTTTTAATTAAGGTGATCATGAAGTAGTTTTTTGTTTTTTTTATATATCAATGCTTTATTTTCGACGATGCAGATCAAAACCACAATACAGCTTATCGGCCACGAATTGACAAAACCACTGTTGATAAATAAATCGTTCCCCGTCATTCCAATTAAGAAAAAACCAATAAGCCCCAGCCGCAAAGAATTCAGGATTCTTTTATCGATTTCGGAAAGATTGAATGTTCTTTTAAGCCTACCGATTTTCCTGAAAATATAAACTAGCATTCCCACTAAAAAGGCAATTCCTATCAAGCCTCTTTCTACGAGAATATTAATATAGATATTGTGAGCATTAGAAAATCCCATCTTATTGATATGATTAAAACTGCTTATTCCGTTTCCTAAAAATATATTAGAATTTTTAAAAACCTCCAAAGCTTCACCATAAATCGATATTCTTCCGTCTCCTTCGATCGTTTCTGCTACCGAGCCTTTCCCATGAAATCTTGTTTCGTACATTTCAATTAAATCAAAATTCAGTTTTGCCGATAAAACATAATAAGATACCACTAAAAACAGCATTCCTCCGGTGACTAACAACATTTTATTCTTTGCTTTCAATAAGAAAAACAACATCATAAAAGCATATACAAATAAAGCGGTTCGGCTTAAAGAAACCGTGAGAAGTACGAAAAACAGTATCAAGGCAATAATTCTGAAAATATTCAATTTTTTTACAGGATTTTTAATAAGTAGCAACGGGAAAAACAACGCCAAAACCTGCGTAGAAACATTAGACAGCCAAAGCCCACCGCCCGTTCTGTTAAAACCCTCTTCTACATCAGCACCACCAGATGATGTTTTATTATACATTACAAGCCCAATGCTTATGAAAGTGATAATGCCTAAATAAATAGAAAACAGCACATTGCTATTGTTCCCAAAAAAATTTTCGCCCAAAGACATTAATGTTAAATAAAGCAGAATAGGAATAATTACAGAAACTATAAAAAGTGCAGCAGAATTCTGAACATCTATCGAAAAAATCACGTTAAGCAAATGAAACATGATAATTGTAAAGAAAAAAATAAAATGATTGCTGAGATGAGATTTATTCTTAGGATACATCAAAAGAAAAATAAATGTAGCACCCATAATTATATTCGTCTTCAGCCGATCAATTCCATAGACCATATAAGAATCACCAAACATCGTAGGATCTGTAAGTTTTTGGAAAGCAGGTTCCATAAACAACACGACCAAAATGCCCAATAAGTAAAACTTATTCAGCTTTTTTGAGTGATAGGTTATGACTAAGAAAAAATTGATGATTATGAAAACGAGTAAAAACATCCGTAATGATATTTTAATGTATTAACAGCTTTTTGAATACCAATTTTTTAATTTGGCTGCTTATTTCGTTACACATTATTCCTGTTTTGTGTACCTCATTTGGAAATAATATCAAAAAATCTCCCGGTTTCAGATGTACTTCGTGAAGTTTTTCTCCGGCAAACAATTCACAATCGTCTTCATATTCTTTCGTAGAAACCATTGCTTCAATATCGTTTATCAACACGGTTTCTTCTCCTTCTAAGATATAATGTATATCAAGATATTTCCTATGCGCTTCCCAAACCCCGTTTTCACTATTTGAAGTAGGGTAAGACAAACCTATGGCAAAATGATCCTCACCACCGATTTCAATTTTTCCAGGCTGGAATGAGAGGTTTTCTAAAAATTGTGTAACAAATTCTAAATCAATATCATATCTATTTATATTGGTAAGTTGGTCAAAAATCATTTTTCGTAAATTTTTAATTTGAGGTCTAAAATTTTATCTAAATTATCAATGTAAAATTGATTTATTCTTTGCAATACTTCAGGATCCAAAGCCATTTGCTTTTTTTCGGCATTGATCTTCAAAATCTCCGGCTTGTCGTGTAGCAATTGCAAAACACTTTCTAATGATGGGGACGAACAGTGCGGAAACTGATTAAAAATACAGGTCATCATATGAAAATCTTCCTGATAATCATTAGTTAATCTTAAATTAGGAATTTGAAGATAGGTATTGGCTTCAATTCTTTGAACCTTGAAAACTTCAGGCTGATTTAGCAGCGGTCCCCAGATTTCGGTATCTATTTCAGATTTTATTTCGCACACCAGCTCCAATGCTTTAGATTTTATTCCGTACACCGCGCAGCCTATCGGCAAATGATCGATATAAGTAAAATCTGCTTGATTGGCGACCATTTTATCAATCAAAATATTAGCATAATCTACAGAAAACAAGGGGTTTTCGCCTGTGATGCTTACAATATAATCTAATCCAAAAAATTGGCTACAATCATTCAATCTCTGTAAAACGTCTTCTTCCGATCCCAAAAAAGAGTATATATTATTTTCGAGTGCTACTTCTACCAACGGCCTGTCTTGCTTGTTGTTTGAGGTGCAAAGTATAATTGCATCAACATTTTTTATGGTTTTGGCTCTATTGATTACATGCTCGATGATAGAATAGCCATTCAAATCTTTTAATAATTTAAATGGTAATCTTGAAGATTTTAAACGTGCTGTAATTAATAATCCTATTTTCATTACGATTTAATTTTTATCAGACACAAAAAACTGGTCGAAATTTTGTTTTTTAAAAGCATATTCTACATTCATATTGGTAAGCAATGTGTCTTGGGCTATATCTTCCAGCGCTATATTTCCCAATATTTTATAAATATCTTTTTGCAGCAGCGGGCTCGAAGCCGTTGTTCTTTTAAAGGCAATATCTTCTTTAGTGATTATTTCTCCTTTCTTTATTGGTTTTCGGGCAACTAATGCTTTTTTCATAGGACCTGTATTTCCATAATTAAGCTCTGCTTCAGAAAAATTTAAATTATCGCTGCCCAAACTTTGATTTAATGTATTGGCAAGGCGAATGATATTTCCCATCGTTTCTATGCTTACAGCTGCTTGGGCATCTATTCTTTGTTCGCTAAATTTATTGGTAACGTGTTTTTCCAAAATCTTTACACCATTCATCACCGGCAAAACCGAAATTACTTCATTATTAGAATCTTTTGGATCTGTATGGTCTGCATAGCCTATCGGCAGCCCAAAAGCATTAGAAAGCATTTCGATTCTTTTAAAATTAATATCATTATAATTGGTAGGATAACTTTGGAAACCATGCATCAAAACAATATTGTTTTGCTTTTGTGCTTTTAAGAAATCTACAGCAAACTTCACTTCGTCGAAAGTAGAACCGCCTACACCCAGAATAATATCTTTTTTGAAATTCGCAGCTTCTTCTAGCAGGAAAATATCATTCAAACCGGTAGAATGAAGCTCTACAGCGTCGATAGGATATTGGTTTTGGATACTGTTTACAAACTTCAAAGACTTCAAATCGTTGCAAAGCAGAACGATTTTTTTGCCGGTTTCTTTCATATAATCGAAAACCTGAAACCAGCTTTGTTCCGGGATAGAAATTTTTCTTAAAACTTCTTCGGCAGGATGATTTTTAATAATATAATCTTCTAAATCGAACAGTAAATGGAATTTAACGGCATTGATTTCGAGACATGAAATGTCTTTCACCAAATTCATTAAAAACTCCACATCGCCTTCATGATGAAAAGCTGTTTCTGCTATAAAATATATTGAATTGTTTTTGTCCACTTTTTTTAAATTTTTATATGTTTTATGTCTTCTTGTGCTTTAGCAAAATCTTCGTACTTACCGATATCTAGCCAATAACCGTTGATTGGATAAGTTACTAAGTTTAAATTCATTTCAATCATTTTATCCATCAAATCGGTAATATCGAAAAACGTATCCTGCGGAATCATTTTTAATATTTCTTTTTTGATGAGGTAAATTCCTGCATTCGAAAAATACGTATAACGAGGTTTTTCTTTCAGCGATTTCACTTGATTAGTACCATCTATTTCCAAAACAGCATAAGGGATATCTACATGATAAGAAGTGGCAGCCACCGCCATATCTGCATTGGTATCTTTGAATAACTTATAAAAATCTGCATAATCTATATTGGTAAGCAAATCGCTGTTCATTACAATAATATCATCATGCTTGAAGTCTTCTACCAGCAAAATAGAACCTATGGTTCCTAATGGTTTTGTTTCTCTAGCATATCTGATGTTCAATCGTTTACTCGATCCGTCACCAAAATACTTAACCAGTTGATCTCCCAGATAATTGATGCTTAAATTGATGTTTTTAATACCTACTTTAGCAAGCCTATCAATATTATATTCAATAATTGGTTTTTCGCCCACTTTCAAAAGAGGCTTTGGTGTATTTTCCGTTAAAGGTCTTAATCTTTTTCCTTCGCCGCCTGCCATTAATACGGCATCGGCAGGAATCACGGTAGAGGTTTCCCTAAAATTGATAATATCAACAATTTTTTTATCTGAATTTAAAACCGGAACGATCTTAAAATTTTTAGCTTTATAAACGGCAAGCTTGTCTACGGCATCTTCTCCTTCGAAAACAAAAGAAGGGTTAGATTGTACAAATTTCAGAAGCGGATCTTCAAAGCCTAAACCTTTTATAAACCCTCTTCTCAAATCGCCATCTGTAAGAGAACCCAATAAAGTCATACTATCATCCACAATAAACAATATGGTATCAAAGGCCAATTGATCTAATTTCACCAATGCGTCTCTTACGGAAAAGGATTGATCTAAACAATGTTTTTGAATATTACTCATATTAATCTGTACTTTTTAAGTCATAAAATTTTTTGATCAGTAAAGTTTTAAAGTTTGTTTTTTCGAGAATTTGCATTATTTTTTGTGTCGCATGCCCTTCTCCGTAAGGATTACTGAAACTGCGCAATGTATCTCTAAATTCCTGATTTTGGGTTTTCTTAATAGCTCTTTCTATTTCATCTATATTTACAGAACAATTAATCACAGACGGAGCTTGTGTTCTGCCTTTCTGCCTGTTCCCGATATTAATGGTGGCAATAGCGAAGGACGGAGCTTCTATAATTCCGCTTGAACTGTTTCCTATAATTGCATCGCTTTGGCTCAAAACCGACAAAAACTTCAAGCTTCCCAACGAAGTGTATACCTTTGCAAGATCCGGATATTTGCCTGCAAAATCATCAATCATTTTATTAATACCCCTGCCATTGGTATCTGCATTAGCTTTAGTAAAAACAAATAAGCTGTCTTTTTGGTTTTTAATAACATCCAGCAATATCTGAAACTGATTTTCCGCTGAAATATCTGCCAAGGTTTCCGGATGGAAAGTAACCTGATAGTTGTATTTCTTAAACTTCAAAGCAAGCTCGGTTTCCAGTTCTTGCTTCGATAATAGTTTTAATTTTTTAATATTGTCAATCCCTATCGCTCCAACATTGAAAACTGTTTCGGGCTGTTCTCCCAACTGAATTACCCGGTTTCTATAATCTTCTGTAGAAGTAAAATGCATGTGGCTGAGCTTGGTAATTGCATGTCTAAAAGCATCATCATAAGCACCTTCGGTAATCTCGCCACCGTGAAGATGAATAATAGGAATTTTCATGACCGAAGCCGCCGAAGCCACCGCCAGCATTTCGTATCTGTCGCCCAAAATTACAATAGCATCTGGCTGTAATCTGGCAAAAACATCTGCAAAACCAATTAAAGCCACGCCCATTGTTTTTACAACCGAACTTCCCGAATCGGCAGATAAAAGCATTTCTACTTTTTCTGTGATAATGAAACCATCTTGCTCAATTTGGGTATATGTATTTCCAAATTCTGGAGACAAGTGGGCACCGGTTACCAGCAATTGAAATTCAAAATCGGGATGATTTTGAATTTCAAGCATTAATGGCCTCAATAAACCATATTCTGCTCTTGTACCAGTTACAACACAAATTTTTTTCATCATAATATTTCTATTAATTCGTCTTCATTAAAATCTCTAATGGCTATAGTTCCTATTATTTCATCCCATTTCATGGGCGAAATTCCGTTTCCGGGTCTTTTCACGGTAAGATTTTCTTCTGTTAAAATTTCTCCTTTTTTTATATCTAGACTTGCCACAATACTCTTTCTGGCAATTTCCATATTTTTTAATTCTGACGGACTTGGCACTTTTAAACCCGATCCCGAAATAGCTTTTTCTATATTACGGATGGCAGAAACCATTTGTTTCAATTCATCGGGCTCTAATGAAGCTGCATGATCAGGCCCTTCCATCGTATTGTTTAAGGTAAAATGTTTTTCGATAACCGAAGCACCTAAAGCCACCGCTGCCACGGGAACTTCTATTCCTAAAGTATGATCGGAATACCCTATTTCTGCATCAAATTTCTGACGGATAGAAAGCATGGCTTTCAGATTTACGTCGCTCATCGGCGTAGGATATTCTGTATTGCAGTGAAGAATCGTTATATTTTCTTTTACAATTCCTTCTTTCAAAAAAACATTTAGGGCAGCTTCAATATCTTCCATAGTGCACATTCCTGTAGAAAGAATCACTTTTTTGAATAATTTTGCTGCCTTTCTCAAATAAGGAAAATTGGTGATTTCTCCGGAAGGAATTTTTACCAACTCTAAACCTATTTCTTTTAAATATTCTAAAGATTCCAAATCGAAAGCAGTCGAAAAAAATTGTATGTTTTTCTGCTTACAATAGTCGATCAGCAATTCGTGATCTTGGTGGGAAAGTTCTAGTTTTTTCAACATTTCATACTGAGAATCTGTTGAATTTCCTGTATTCTGAATTTGATATTCTGCTTTTTTGGCAGATTTAGCAACTAAATTTTCAGATTTAAATGTTTGAAACTTAACATAATCTACTCCTGCTTCTACCGCAGAATCTATGAGTTTAAAAGCATTTTCTAAATTTCCGTTATGATTAACGCCGGCTTCGGCAATGATTAAAACCTTTCTCATTTACTTAATTTTTTTCGCAGGATTTCCTGCCCATACTTCATGATCAGGAATATCTTTAATAACAACACTTCCGGCACCTATAATGACTTCTTTTCCGATCACCACGCCTTGTTTCACTACAGAATTAGCCCCTACAAAAGAATTTTCTCCCACCGAAACATTTCCTGCTAAAACCGCTCCGGGCGCAATGTGTACCCCGTTTTCGATGATACATTCATGTTCTATAATGCAGCCTGTATTCAAAATACAATAGTTTGCAGTTTTAGCAAAGGCGTTTATCGTTGCATTTACAGCTACAAAATTCCCTATTCCTATTGATGCATAATTGCTAATTATCGATGCAGGATGGAGAATATTCAATATCTGCTTTTTTTTCGATTGCAGAAGTTTCGCTATTTTCTGTCGAATTTTATTGTCTCCGATGCCTAATATAAAATGATCTACAGCATTCCAATCAAAAGAACTGCTTCCTTCATCTCCCAAATAACCAAGATGGAAGGGGTTATCAGACGATTGTTTTTTTTCGCAATAATAAGCAACATTCAGGTTCATTAATTCTGCAGCCTCCAAAACAACAAGAGAATGCCCCGAATATCCTATAATTGCACTATTTTTTTTATCTGGCACTACTTGGGATGTTTACAATTCTTTCTTCTAAATATGCTGCATTTTTTTGTGCATCACGCTGGCAATGCGCATACATCGGAAGGCGATACATCAAATTCCAAATTGGCCGAGTCATTACCCCACAATCGTTTGTATTTTTCAAAAATTCTTCTCTTTCTGTTTTATTGTTAAGTTCCACGCACATCAACCAGTAATTGGCTTTTGTATAGGGTATTTCTTGTCTGAATTTAATTCCTGAGTCTTTAAAAAAACTGGTATATTTTTCGGCTAAAATTCTTTTGTCTGCCAAAAAACCTTCTAATGATTCTAATTGAGCGCAAGCTAAAGCTGCATTTAAATTAGGCATCCTGAAATTGTATCCCATATCATCATGGAAAAATTCGTAAGGATGAGGTTTTTTCGCTGTTGTGGTAAGGTATTTTGCCTGTATTCCCAACTGAATATCATTGGTTACAATGGCACCACCGCCACCGCTGGTTACCACTTTGTTTCCGTTAAATGAAAATCCACTCACCAATCCAATGGTTCCTGTATGTTTTCCTTTGTAAAAGCTTCCTAGAGATTCGGCAGCATCTTCTACCAATGGAATTTTCCATTGGTTGCAAACTCTTATCATTTCATCCAAATGCACCGGAAAACCAAAGGTGTGCATAGGCATACAGGCCGCAATTCTTCTTCCTGTAGATTTATTGTAGCAACCGTTTTCCCGCAATTCGCCGTATTCTTCCAAGAAAGCTTTTACTGCTTTGGGAGAAAGCCCCATTGTATCTAGATCTACATCCAAAAAAATAGGAACCGCGTTATTGTACGCAATAGCATTGGCCGTTGCTATAAAAGTAAGTGCTTGTGTAATAACTTCTTCGTCCTTTTTTACACCTACCAATCTTAAAGCAACTTGCAAAGAAGATGTTCCATTTACTACGGCTACAGATTTTTCCGCACCTGTAATGTTTTGCATCATATTTTCGAACTGATCTACAAAGGTACCCACAGAAGAAACGAATGTAGAATCAATAGTTTCTGCCAAATATTTTTTTTCGTTGCCTCTAAAACGTGGTTCGTGGAGTGGAATGAATTTATCTGAATTAAAATGTTCTCTCACGAAAGAGATCATATCTTGAATACTTTCCATAGTTACATTTTAGAATCTAAATACTTTCCTGTTTCTTTATGCCCAAAATCTGGAATCATTTCGAAGAATAAATCTACAATTTCTTCTTTATTCCATTTTTTAGCAGATTTTAATTCATTTATCCTTGTTTCAAATAAATTAAGTTTTTCCTCTTCAATATTTAGATCATTTTTAATGATACCTAAATTTTCGAAACGGTTCATATCTAAAATCTCTTTATCAGTAAAAAATTCTTCGAAATCTTTCTCGCCAGTTGTATCACTTAAAGTGAATAAACAAGGCCATTTTCCTTCTTGTGGTAAAGTTTCGATTAAAGCTCTTGCTTCATCCTCATCTTTACATAAATAAGGTTTATATCCTATTTCTGCAAGATATTTCACAGCAATTTCTGCAAAAGTAATCAGGTGTAAATTTTCGCTTAATTTAGGAAAGAAAATATCTCTGTTTTCTCCAAAAATGCACGACATTAAACATAACTCACCAGATTCTTTTGGAGTCACAAAATAACGTTTGATATCATTAGGCGCTACAATAGGCTGTTTTTTTTCTATTCTCTTATTAAATCCGTGCAATAATGAACCGTCTGAAAATGCTACATTTGCAAAACGAGCAGTGGAAATTTTAATATCTGTGCTTTTCCGCATTAAAAACATTTCCATAATACGTTTGGAAGCTCCCATCATATTTACCGGATTAGCAGCTTTATCAGTTGAAACACAAAAATATTTTTTCACTCCTTTCAGAATAGACTGATCTAATGTTTTGTCTGTATTGAAGACATTTACATCTATCATTCTCATTAAAGTAAAAGGATCTTTTTCACTTCTTACATGTTTAAGAGCCGATAAATTCAAAACGTAGTCGTAATCACCATCTGAATTCCAAAAAACTTCATATTCTATAGAACCAATATCTAAGGAAAAAGTTTGAAAATCACCATTAATGTAACCATAAGAACTCCGAATATCACGTACTAATTCTACCATATTGTTCTCACTTATATCAACAATATGTAATTTTTTAGGATTACGTTTAAAAATTTCTTTAGTGGTTGCTGCACCAATTGAACCTGCGCCACCAATAACTAAGAATTTAGAAGAAGAAATTATTTTTTTTAGTTCTTCTTCATATTTATTTATATCATTTGAGAACAATTCGGTTGTTCTGCCAATTAGATTTAAAATGTTCATGATCAATTTTTTTAATGATCTATAGCCGATTATCAAATTTACTCAAAACACCTTTTACATCATACATGACACCGTTATTTTTTAAATATTGAGCCCACTCAACATTTAAAAACTCCTCATGTGCCACTGTTAGAATAATTGCATCAAATTGAGAATTTTCAACTTTGTCTAAAACTGACAAAAAGTTTATATCATACTCATGATTTACCTCAACCTGACTTGCCCAAGGATCATAAGTCACTACTTCAGCCTCATATTCTTCGAGCGATTTTATTACATCAACAGCTTTTGTATTACGTACATCGGGACAATTCTCTTTAAAAGTAATTCCAAGATTTAAAATTTTTGCACCTTTTATTTTAATGTCATTTTGAATCATCAGTTTAATAACCTGAGAAGCCACAAACGATCCCATAGAGTCATTTAATCTACGTGCTGCCAGAATAAGTTCTGAGTAATATCCTACTTCCTGCGCTTTTTGTGCAAGATAAAAAGGGTCTACTCCGATACAGTGTCCTCCTACCAAACCTGGTTTAAATTTAAGAAAGTTCCATTTTGTTCCGGCGGCTTCAAGAACGTCATGCGTATCAATACCCATTAATGAGAAGATTTTTGCTAACTCATTTATAAAGGCAATATTAATATCCCGTTGCGAATTTTCAATCACTTTTGAAGCTTCCGCAACTTTAATAGTTGGTGCTAAATGTGTTCCTGCGGTTATTACTGAACGATAAAGATCATCTACAGTTTTGCCAGTTTCTGGTGTTGAACCAGAAGTAACCTTTAGTATTTTATCAACGGTATGCTCTTTATCTCCGGGATTAATACGTTCCGGAGAATAGCCTACAAAAAAATCTACGTTAAACTTTAGACCAGAAACTTTTTCTAAAACGGGAACGCATTCTTCTTCAGTCACTCCAGGATAAACTGTAGACTCATAGATAACAATATCATTAGGTTTTAAGACTTTTGCTACCGTTTCGCTCGATTTATATAAAGGAGTGAGATCTGGACGGTTATTTCTATCTACGGGTGTAGGTACAGTAATAACATAAATATTTGCTTCTCGTATGTCATCTAAATCTTCAGAGCAGTATAACCCGTTATCTAAAATATTTTTTACAGGATTTTCGGATAATGTAACATTTTGTAAAATATCATTATCTACTTCTAAAGTAGAATCTACACCCAGTTTTAATTCTTCAATTCTCTTATGATTTATATCGAAACCAACCACTGGATATTTTGTAGCAAATAATCTTGCTAATGGTAAACCTACATATCCTAAACCGATAATAGCAATTCTTTGTTTTTCTTTCATTTCTTTTTATATGAAAAGTCAATTAATATTAATTATGATTTAATTATTCTTTTCCACCATGGTTCATTAGAATCGGCATTGTAGCCATATCCATATTTATAGCCATATCCATATCCGCTGTTCATTTTACTAACATCATTCAGCATCACACCTACATTTTTAATTTTCTTCTCACTCACCTGTTTATTGATAAAGCCTACCAATTCTTTTTCGGTATAACCGGAACGGGTAACATATACGGTAACATCTGCCACATCAGAAATTAAGAATGAATCTGTAATTAACATCAACGGGGCAGTATCCAATATGATATAGTCATACGTTGATTTTAAGCTTTCTACTAGGTTTTGGTACCTTCCGTTGGATAATAACTCTGTAGGGTTTGGAGCAATAGCCCCTGAATAAATCACATCGCAATAGGGATTAAACGTAGTAGAATGGATAATGTCTGAGCTGCTCATCTTATCATCATACATAAATTCCGAAAGACCCGTTAATCCTCTTCTGCTTTCATTATATCTCTGCAACTGCGGATTCCTGATATCTGAACCGATAATGATTACTTTCTTTCGGGGTGTTGCCAATGTGAGGGCTAAATTTACCGATATAAACGTTTTACCTTCCCCTTTCACAGTAGAGGTTACGAAAATAACATTTCCTTTTTTATCTTTAGGCAACATGAAATTAATATTGGTAATCAAAATTCTGAATGCTTCCGCAAGCGGGGAAAGATCATTCAGCTGTACCAGTTCAGGTTCCCCTTTTTCCAAGCTAGGAATTTCTCCTGTTACCGGTGCATCTTTTAACAGCTTTTCAAGATCGGATTTAGACTGTATCTTATTATTAAGCAATTCTATCAGGTAGATGACAGCAAAAGGTAATAATAAACCAATTATCAAAGCTCCTAAATAGACCATTTGTTTTTTAGGAGAAACCGGTGAAGGTGCCGTCAAAGCATCATCTACAATTCTTGCCTTTGGTGCGGCAATAGCCAGTGAAATAGCAGCCTCCTCTCTTTTTTGTAAGAGCAAAAGATATAACTGTTCTTTGATATTCTGCTGCCTTTCAATGCTTCTGAACATCTTTTCCTGAACAGGAATTTTAGAAATCCTTCCGGACAGCCTGTTCTGTTCACTAAGAATATTATTCCTGGCAATCTGAAGGGCAGACCTGCTTTTTTGCAGGCTTTTTATCACCGAGCTGCGCATGCTGTTGATCTGGCTGGTAATATTCTGAACTACCGGATTCGCATTGGTTGAATTTTCCAGTAAACGGTCTCTTTCAATGACCAACTGGTTGTATGAAGCAATATCTGATGACGTATCTGAGTCTGAAAGACCTACATTCAGTGGTAATACCTGATAAGCTCCCTGTCTGTTAATTGATCCTAATAAGCTATTTATCAATTCAAGTTGAGATTCATTTTCCAGTTGCTTCTGGCGTGAATCTGCTGCTGTCTGTAAAGACAACTCGGCTTCAGCCTGAATATCTGCAATGTTATTTCTTACTTTAAAATCTTCTTTCTGGGTTTCAACATTACCCAGCTCCTTACTTATTAAAGTTATTCTTTCATCAATAAAACTGGCCGTTTTCTGAGCTTCAGAATTTTTATCGAGATTAGCCTCACGGTTATAATTAACCGCTAAACGATTCAATATATCTTCTGCCCTTTCCGGCACAGGATCGGTAATTGCTATTTTAAGCACGGTAGCCTCTTTTTGAGCCAGGCTGATATTAAGTTTATTAAGATAATATCTTGCCCTATCCATTCCGGACATAAACTGAAGCTTATACTTCTTCCCGGAAACATGATTTGATTTAAACTGAGGATTCTTTTGAAAAATCACAACTCCAAAAGGCAGACTAACCGATTTGTTGAAAGAGGTTTCAATATGCTTAGCAAAACTTTCAGATTCAATAATGATCTTATCTCCTTTTATGGTAACGTTTACCTCTTTGGCCGGATATCTTCCTTTTTTCTTTTCGTTGATCACCCTTACTAAAAAAGGAGAAGTTTCTTTGTAGAGTTCCGCATCTTTTACATTTGCTTCGGCATAGACATTGGTTTCCAATGCCAGCTCCCGCACTACAGAAAGCATAAGTTTTTTAGATTTCAGGATTTCGATCTCATTATCTACTGAATTGGTCCCCATACCACCAATTCCGCCAAGTTCAGAAATCACAGACATTTCAGGCTGTGCAGAAGCGGATTTTTTCACTTCTTTGATTAATAATGTGGACTCGGTACTGTACACCGGAACACTATATCTTAAAAAGAACCATGCAACAACAACTGCCACGATACAACCTATAATAAACCAATACCATCGTTGGATATACGGTTTTATTATTTCTCTGATATTTATAGACCCTTCCTGAGTCTCATCCTGTATTTGATTGTAATCCAAAATAAATCTTAATATTAATGTCTGTGAATTGATTGATTGATTATCTTCTGATCAGAGCAAGAATCCCTATGGTAAGAGAAGCAATAACGGATGCTACAGAAATATAAATTCCCGTATTAGGATCAACTCTGGCCGCCTTTTCCCTGTTTTCATTAGGCTGCACATAGATAACATCGTTCTGTTTCAAATAGTAAAATGGTGTGTTTATAAACTGAGCGCTCGTAAGATCTACCCTGTTATGGGTAATCTGCCCATCCACATTTCTGATAATTAATACATTCTGACGCACCCCGTATGTTGTGAGATCTCCTGCTAATCCTAATGCCGACCATACTGTGGCATTACCGTCAGGAACCACGTAGGTGCCGGGTCTTGCCACCTCGCCCACCACGGAAACCCTGAAATTTATCAGTTTGGCATCTACCACAGGATCTTTCACGTATTTTCCGATAAGACCTTCCAGCTTTACTCTCAGACTTTCTATATTCTCATTCTGTACACTGACTTTTCCTATCTGGGGAACAACAATGTTATAATCCGTATCTACCCTGTACGTAGGGCCTGATACAGGCATTTGTTGTGGAAGATTATTTGAACTGGGTGTTGAATATTGGGTTATTGTTGTACTTGATGAGTATACCTGGTTAAAAGGCTTGACTACATCCATATCTTTTGCAGTTACCGTAATGATCAGCTGATCTCCTGGCTGCAAAGTAATGCGGCTGTTTTTTACCGAATTATCCAATGCAATACTTTCGATGTCCTTCATATAATTAATCTCCTGTCTTGGAGTACATGAAAATAGGGCAACACTTAAAAAACCGTAAATAAAATATTTTTTTAAAATCATTTCTGATAAATTTTTCACAAAAATAGAATTAATATTCTTTAAACAAAATTTGCTTGTCACGATAAAGCGGTTTCCACTTTATTTTAAATTGATGACTAAACAAAAGTACTTATTAATCCTTGACACTATCGATAATCAATTTTTCTTTATTATCTAAAATTTCGAATTCAGAATTATTGCTGATAAATTCAGGAACAATTTCCTTTAAAAGCATTACCACCTGCAGTTTATCTCTTTTTACCGCAGATTTAATAATTTGCTTACAAAGGATTTCCACTTCATCAAATCCTAAAGAAGGATCTTTTGAAATCATAATTTTTTCATGATGCGTAGGAATGGTTGTTGCGTTATTACTCAATAATTCCTCATATAATTTTTCTCCGGGCCTTAATCCGATAAATGTAATTTTCATATCTACATCAGGAGTATATCCTGAAAGCCTGATCATTCTTTTGGCCAGATCCAGAATTTTCACGGGCTCACCCATATCAAAAACATAAATCTCACCGCCATTCCCCATGGTACCGGCCTGAAGAACCAGCTCACACGCTTCAGAAATAGTCATAAAATAACGGATGATATCCGGATGCGTAATCGTTATCGGTCCTCCTTTTTCAATCTGTTTCCTGAAATGCGGTATCACAGAGCCGTTTGATCCCAATACATTTCCAAAACGGGTTGTGATAAATTTAGTACTGTTTCCAGGTGAATTTTGAAGCGACTGTACAAATAACTCTGCCGCTCTTTTGGAAGCTCCCATCACATTGGTAGGATTCACCGCTTTATCGGTAGACACCATTACAAAACGGTTGACTTTATATTTTTTAGCCAGCAGAGACAAATTCTTAGTTCCTAAGACATTAACAAAAATAGCTTCGTGAGGATTTTCTTCAATCAGAGGTACATGTTTATAGGCTGCAGCATGGTACACCATAGAAAACTGATAGGTTTCAAATAACTTCTCTAGTCTGTAGCTGTTTGAGATGTCAGCAAGAACAAATTTAAATTTCTGTTCCGGAAACTTTTCGTGCAGTTCCAGCTCCAGCTCATACAAAGGAGATTCCGCCTGATCCAGCACCACAACAAGTGACGGATTAAATTGTGATACCTGCCTTACAATTTCACTTCCTATAGAGCCTGCTCCCCCTGTCACCAGTACAACTTTTTCAAAATGCCTTTTTCTTACTTCTTCGCTTTCTATCTTAATAGGTCTGCGGTTCAGTAAATCTTCGATCTGAAGCTGGCTGATGCCACCCACAAGATCCGAGTCTCTCATTTTGCTGAGTGACGGAGCTTTCAGTACTTTTAAGCCTTTGTCCAGTGCCAGTGTCATCCATTCTTCAATCTCCTGCTTGGTCATGATCTCTTTGATCAATAATAAGGCATCAAATTGTTTTAATATTTTTTCATTACCGAAAAATTGCGTTTTGGTATAGATTTTATGGCCTAATAATATGGCTTTACGGGAATCTGACCTATTGGTAACAAAACCTTCAAGATGATAAGGATAATTAGGATTGTGCTTGATGGCTCTTGCCAATGCAACAGACACATCTCCTACGCCTACTACCCCTACCCTTACTTTGGAAGAAGGTCCTTTAATATCGATCAGTGCATTAAAAAACTGCTTGGTGACCATTCTGAAAAAAAACATAATGGAAACCGAAATAAGAAAATACAGAAAAAGATTGGGATACAGGTATAGAGATTTATCCAACTCTATTTCACTCATGTAATTAATAAAAAGAAGTGTAAAGAGAGTACTTCCTGAAGATAGAATAATCTTAAAAAAATCAAAAAAAGTAGAATGCCTGATGATTCCAGCATAGGTTTTGAATATATACATAAACAAAACATTTACCAGGACAATAAGAAGCCTTTTTTCCATGCGGTATTCAGGAAAATTAACTTTTACATCCAGATTATCTAAAAATATCCGCGAAAGAAATATAGAAAATAAGACAATAAGAATGTCGATTGTAATAACCAGCCATCGGGGCACGTACCTCAATTCTGTGATTTTCACAATATTATCTCCATTATAAAGAGCACTAAAAGCATTATATAGCTTTTTCATCCAGTGTTAATTGGTTTTAATTAATGATGTAAAGTTAACTGATATTATTCAATTTTTACAAGGTGGTATATGATTTATTTTTTAACAGATTATTTTTTAATTAAAAATCGTGCTCAGAAAATCCCAGAACGGTATGCATTAATCGTGCCATCATGTCTAAAAAATAATTTTTTATCCTAAAATATTATATGCGCATCTTCCCAAACCCAAATATATCATAATTCAATGAATTATAAAGACTAATATATGATAATTACCATTGCTGCAAAACATTTATAATCACCTCATACTCAAAACCCTTACTGATCAAATACTGTATGGTCTTCGATTTTCTCTGATATTCTTTCACTCCTTTCTGTTTTTCATAGTAATTATCAAATATTTTCTTTATGGTCTGTTCATAATCTTCTTCATCAATTTCATCAAAGCATTTACTGATTAATTTTTCAGGAATATGCTTTTGTTTAAGGTTCATTTTAATCTTATTTTTTCCCCAGTGTTTGATATAAAACTTCCCCCGGATGTAACTTCGGGTAAACCGTTCTTCATTCAGATAATTTTCCCTTAGAAGATAGAGCATAATCTCTTCCTTTGCTTCATCGATCAGCAGAAACTCCCTCATTTTCTGTTCCACTTCGGCATGGCAGCGGTCCTGGTACACGCAGTAGTTAACCAGTTTCAGTTTTATTTCATCAAACGTATACGATTTCTTTTCCATACTGATAAAAAAAGAATGGGCAAAAGCCCATTCCTATATTTTGATTCAAAGAAGAATATTAATAATTGAATAAAGCTTTCCCTTCCATCAATTCATTTACTTTCTTTCTTACAGAAGCAATTACCTCCTCATTTTTAATATTGTCCACCACTTCAGATATTAGTCCTGCAATGGTATCCATATCATGTTCCCTTAATCCTCTTGTTGTGATTGCGGCAGTCCCTAATCTGATCCCTGAAGTAGTAAACGGAGACTTGTCATCAAACGGCACCATATTTTTGTTACACGTAATATCAGCAAGAACCAAAGCTTTCTCAGTTTCTTTACCGTTTACGTTTTTATTTCGAAGGTCAACAAGCATCAGGTGATTGTCTGTTCCGCCACTGACAATATCAAACCCTCTGTCGATCATTGATTTTGCTAAAGCTCTGGCATTGGACTGAACCTGCTTGGCATACGTTTCAAACTGTACATCCAAAGCTTCACCGAATGCAACTGCCTTACCGGCGATCACATGTTCCAGCGGACCTCCCTGAATTCCCGGGAAAACAGCTCCATCCAGAACCTGGCTCATCATTTTAGTCTCTCCTTTCGGCGTTTTATGGCCATATGTATTTTCAAAATCCCTGCCCATCATGATCATTCCGCCTCGCGGTCCTCTTAAGGTTTTATGCGTAGTGGTGGTTACCAGATGGCAATGTTCAAACGGATTATTTAATAAACCCTTGGCAATCAATCCTGCAGGATGTGCAATATCCGCCCAAAGGGTCGCTCCGATTTCATCAGCCACTGCCCTGAACTTTGCATAATCCAGATCTCTTGAATAAGCTGAGAAACCTGCAATCATCATTTTAGGCTTTTCTCTCAATGCCACTTCTCTCATCTGATCGTAATCGATAAGACCGGTTTCCTGCTGAACGCCGTAAGAAACGACCTCATACTGAATACCTGAAAAATTAACTGCAGAACCGTGGGTAAGATGCCCTCCCATAGAAAGATCCATTCCCATGATTTTATCTCCGGGCTTCAAAACGGCAAGATAAATGGCGGCATTTGCCTGTGAGCCGGAATGCGGCTGTACATTTACATAATCCACTCCGAAAAGCTCTTTTGCCCTGTTAATGGCTAAGGTTTCAACCTCATCTACAACTTCACATCCACCGTAATATCTTTTCCCGGGATATCCTTCTGCATATTTGTTAGTCAGTACGCTTCCCACTGCTTTCATTACATTCTCAGAAACAAAATTTTCTGATGCAATCATTTCAATTCCATGGGTTTGTCTTTGTCTTTCTTTTTCAATCAGGTCGAAAATAATATCCATTATACTTTTAGTTTTTGAAATTTTCCACTCCAAAAGTACGAAATTTCCTTTTAGTGAGAACAGGTAAAATCTGATAAAAGCTGATCATTAAGATAAATCAGCTTTTACATCTTTTTTATTCCGGAAAGGATGAGAATTCCTCAACAGAAAGTTCCCTGTTTACAATAGCTCCGGACATATTTCCCTGTGCCACAGCATTGGCCACGGACCGCATCATAGAAACATTGTCTCCGCATGCAAAAACACCTTCAACATTGGTTTTGTGGAAATGATCAATATTAATGAAGCCATGTTCTGTCATTTCAAGATTCAGATCCCCAGGATTTATATTTTGTTCAAAAGCAATCTTTGCGTACAAAGCCTCTAAAGGGAATTCTTTTCCATTTTTAAAAATCAGCTTCTGAATCTGTCCGTTTTTATGGATGACCTTATCGATTTCATCTTCTACAATACGGATTTTATTTTGATTGAACCGTTCAGCCTGTTCCGGAGTTAACGTTGACATTCCATTTGTAAATAAGGTCAGATCTTTTGTCAGATTGAAAACAATCTTTGAAAACTCAAATGCCATATCCCCGTTAGAGAGAATCCCGGTTGTTTTACCTTTTACTTCATACCCATGGCAATACGGACAGTGAATAACGGAAATCCCCCAGCATTCTGAAAACCCTTCGATATCCGGCATAATATCTTTAACTCCTGAAGCAAGAATTATTTTTTCAGCATACAGTTTTTCATGATGTTCCGTGGCAATTTCAAAACCTTCATCAGTTTTAGAGATTTTTATGACTGTTCCTTCGTAAAATTTCACAGTATCGTATTTCAGTACCTGTTCTTTGGAAAGATCTGAAATTTCTTTCGGCGTATTTCCATCCTGAGTCAGGAAATTATGGGAATGCGGCGTCTGCCGGTTACAGGGTTTTCCACTGTCTATAACCAAAACATTCCGTAAAGACCTTCCCAAAGCCATTGCTGCGGACAATCCTGCATAACTGCCTCCGATGATAATCACATCAAATTTATTCTGCATACTATTAATTTATTGTTAGTGTGAGGTATATGAATTCCGTAATAAAGTATCATATACCGCAAAGTTAAAATAAATTTCTTTAATGCGATATGATCGCAATAATAATTTTATATTTGCTGAATGATAAAAAGAAATACCGTTTCCAAACAAATGATCCTGGAATTTTTAAAAAAATCCAAATCAGCGGTAAGCCCGGATACTTTACAGAAAGAGCTGGGAAAGGCAGTAGACCGGGCAACAATTTACAGGGTACTGAACAGTTTCTGCGAAGACGGAATCATTCATAAAATACCGGGTGACGACGGAAAATTTTATTTTGCGGTGTGTATAAACTGTTCAGAAAAAACACACAGGCATAACCATTTTCATTTTAAGTGTATCGCCTGTGGAAAAATAGAATGCTTGCCTCATGAAATGGAAGTCCATGTACCGGAAGGTTATCAATCGGTTACTTTCAACGGATTGATTTCCGGATATTGTAAGGAATGTTCAGATCAGTAATGTGAACTTACAGCGTATAAAATTCTGATGACCATTTCTGTTTTTTATCTTTAAAATTTGTCCTGTCCGATACTTAACTCTTTCGTTTATCGGAAAATTCTGCTTCGTTTATATCTCGACAGGAAATTAAATGATGTGATATTCATCTGAATATTTTTCAGATATATCTCATAGTCTTTGATTTTGAGAATATAATTAAATTGATTTCAAAATATAATTTTCCACAGATGATAATGATGATGATGATGACGTGGATTTTTAATTTTTAAAAAATTATGGAATTATACATATTTTATTACATTTATTTATAGTTACTGAATTTACAATCAACGGGAACAGAGTTAAAAATTAAGCTTTAAAAGATTCATAAATTTTTGCCGCCGGGAATACATACATATTTTCCATAATAATGTTTATTAATCAACTGAATTACAAAGTTTTTGAATAATCTACCATCTCCGTATCATTACCGACTATCTGCTATTTCACCATAGGGTATACCGGCATTCATACAGCCAGAATTTCTGCCGGTTCTTATCCAGAAGCTTGAAATCCCCAGTTTACGGAATCCGAAAATAAATACACTTTAAATTAATGATTCATCAATAGTAGAAATTAAAATTCCCGTTAGAGATAACCTCCAAAAATGCGAGGATAGTTAAGGTTTTATTCGACACTTGTTCGGTAGTTCTTCGGAAAAAAGATGTTTTTTCCGAAGAACTACCGAAGAAACCCCGAAGCGCTTCCGAAGAAATGCCGGATGATACCTGTCATAGGCTACCAAAACCTGCCAAAACCGGACACAAGCTGCCAAAAACTTTCCGGGCCATTGAAAATTAAAAACCCTGTTCTATCTTCGTTTCGTTAACCAAAAAAAGCAACACCATGGCAAGAATCACAAAAGAAATCATTGAAAGGTTCTCAGCAAGATCAGGAACGGTAGCAGGTGCTAACCGGCGCAGACAGAACATCACGGCGACTGCGCAGTCAGGCATCATTAGGCTGGTGTCGCAGGACAATTCTGCCCTGGGTAGTACTTCGGCGGCGGACAAGACCAAAGCGTTGTGCTACAGTGAAGACCCGGGCATATTTAAAATCTCCGGACCAGTTGCGGGCAGGAGAAACCTTAAAGAGAAGTCACATAAAATCTGCGTGACTGCCTTCATCTGGACGAGCTAAACAGCATCTTATTAAAGTTTAAAACTGATTCTATTACCAAATAGTAGAATTATGGCAAAGTCCTGTCGATGGTTGAAGGAACATCTCTTTTGAAAAAGACGACAACGGTAAACGGGAAACAGCTTCTAAAGAAAGCAATTTGCAGAGGAGAAGATAATAAAAAAGCCCTGAGAACTTCCCAGGACTTCCGCTTACCGCGTATCATTTAGTTTATTATTTTTTGCCTTTTTCTTTCAACTCTTCTTTGTCCTTATCTGAAGGATTCCAGACTTTGATTTCAGAGTCTTTAGTAATTGGTGAGCCGGGAAGAACCTGAACGTTAATTCCATCGCTGGCCCCCAGTTTCACATATATTTTTTTGAACTTGCCGTCTTTTTGTTTTACCTCTACAAACGGAACATCTTTACCGTTTTTCTTTTCATACTGAACTAAAGATTCATCCAATAATAATGCATTTTTCTGGGAATTTAATACAATCTCCCCGTTAGCAGAGAATCCGGCCCTGATGTATTCATTGTTCGGATTATGCACATCACCTTCCACCGGGAATTTGATAGTTCCGTTATTATCTTTTCCTTTCGGTGCGATCATCGTCAGTTTTCCGGGAAATGTTTTATTCTGAAGGGCACCGATCACAATATTCATCTCCATTCCCTGCTTCAGCTTTCCAGCCTGTGCTTCATCAATTTCACCCTGAAAAATAAGCGAGTTAAGATCTGCAATTGAACAGATGGTAGTTCCGGCATTAAATGAATTGGCTTCAATTACCTGGCTTCCTACTTTTACAGGAACTTCCAATACGGTTCCGGATGCTTTGGAACGGATCTGGGTGGTCGCAAGGCCCTGCAGCTCAGGAATAGCTCCTGTTTTCGCAATCTGCAATGCTTTCTGTGCCGTTATCAGCTGCTGGTTTGCATTTTTAAGTGCCTGCTGCTGGGAAAAAAGCTGCTGCTGGGAATTCAGGTATTCCTGTTTGGAAATAACACCCTGCTTGAACAAACGCTCCTGCATTTCGAACTGCTTGCGCATGTTTTCAACATTCATTTTAGCATTGCTGATCTGCAGCTGGGCATTCTGAACGTTCTGCTGGGAATTGTTGACATCCGCCAAGTTCGGGACAATTCTTACCGTGGCAATCAGCTGTCCTGCCTCTACCCGGTCCCCTTCCTCCACTAAGATTTTATCAATAATCCCTGCTATATTCGGTTTAATTTCAATTTCTTCTTTCGGAACAATTTTTCCTGTTGCCATCACCTTGTCATCCATATTCTGAATGGTAGGTTTCCGGGTAAGGAAAGCCTCGCTCTCCTTAGAATTGGATTTCACAAGATACCTGATCCCGGAGAATAAAGCCACTGCAAATAAAAGCCCCAACACAATATAAACGGCTTTTTTCCAAGTGAATTTCTTTTTCATATGTATAGTTTATTTTTTATTTAAATGATATAAAAATTTAATTATTCAAAAATTACGCATTATAAAACCAATGCTCATAACTTCTTCTTTATTCCGTTCTCAGCGCTTCAATCGGCCTGATTTTCACAGCCCTCTGCGCAGGAATCATTCCGATGATCAGCCCTAAAACCACCATTACCGCCATTGCGGCAAAAACATTCCCGTAATTAACGGTGGGATTATAGAAAGGAAACGAATCCTGACCTTGGGTAATCATATCCAGGATCATAAGGACAAAAATTCCGGACATGAATCCGAGCAATCCTGATGACAGCGTAATCACCACACTTTCCAGCAGAATCTGGTTTCTTACTTCTGAAGGTTTCGCTCCTAAAGCTCTTCTGATCCCGATCTCTTTGGTTCTTTCTTTCACAGTGATCAAAAGAATATTGGAAATGGCAATTACCCCTGCAAGAATCGTCAATGTTCCTACGATAATGGTAAGAAGCTGCATGCCGGTTAAAAATCCCGTCAGCTTTTTAAATTCTTTTCCGAGGTTAAAGCTTCCGAAAGCATTGGTATCTTCGGGAGATACTTTATTTTTGGCTTTTAATTCAAGTTTAACTCTTTCTTCCACTGAATTGACACTGGCATTCGGCTTGCTGACAATCGCAAACATATCGATCTGATCTGCCGCATTGTACATTTTAGTATAGGTAGAAAGCGGAATAAATACCGTCTGGTCATTTTCAAAACCTCCTCCTTTCTTCACCCTGAAAACGCCGACCACATTAAAGAAAATTCCCTTGACATTAATGGATTTCCCTAGCGGGTTCTCATTTTTCTTGGCATCGAAAAAGTTTTTATAAATCTCTTCGCCGATTACCGCTACATTTTTATTTCCGGAAACATCCGCATCATTGATATAGCGACCGTAAATAAGTTTTTTCTCAGAAATTTTATTTCCTACAGGATAATCCCCCGTTAATGAATACGTTCCGTTCTTTCCGTTTCTGGACATGGTCTCTCCCGGTGTCCCGGTAAAGCTTCCCCGTGAATTCTGGGGAGAAATGTAATCGATATCCGGAATCTTTCTCTTGAGCATATCGATATCGGAAAGCCGAAGATGTACCTGCCTGCCTTTGGGAAAACCTTCGTAAGGAATCGAAGTATTCTGCGCCCATAGGAAAATAGAGTTGGTGGCAAATCCTGAAAATAATTTATCGAACCCGTTTTCCATTCCTTTGGCCGAACCCAGCAGGACAACGTACAGAAACATACCCCAGCCTACACCGATCATGGTAAGGAAGGTCCGGAGCTTATTATTTTTCAATGAATAATAAATTTCCTGCCAGGTATCTTTTTTAAGTAGTATGTTCACTTTATCTGATTATAAATGATGGTTTATCAATGTTCTTTGCCCGTCAGCTTTTCAGCTTGTTCCAAACATTATTCTGTTCTCAGTGCTTCAATCGGTTTAATCTTGGATGCCCTGTATGCCGGAACAAATCCTGCAATCAGTCCGGAAAATACCAATGCAATGAATGCCATAAAGATCGTTCCCCAGCCTACGCTCGGGCTTTTAATAAAATATTCTTCCAGGTTATCACCAATCAGGTGTAAAGCCAGTACACCCAATCCGACCCCTACAAATCCCGATATGACGGTAATCACCACACTTTCCTGAACAATCAGTGCGACAATGCTTCGGGGTTTTGCTCCGATGGCTTTCCTTACACCTATTTCTTTGGTTCTTTCTTTGACAATATATACCATGATATTGCTGATTCCGATAATTCCCGCCAGCAAGGTTCCCATACCGATAAACCCAACGATTGCGGTAAGAACAGCCATGAAAGTAAAGGTATCGTTCATATTCTGGGCGTTATTCCAGATCCGCACCCCGTTTTCATCCTCAGGGGAAACGTTTTTCCTTGATTTTAGTCTTTCTTTAAGCTCATCTCCATATTTGATGGCCTGTTGCGGATCCAGCTTTTCATCATAAGCAATGTATACGGTACTCACGGTATCAGATCCTTTTTTCATCTGTTGCAGGGTAGAAATAGGAACGGTAATATGCCTTTCGTCCCAGTCTCCACCGTCATCAGAAAAAACACCGACCACTTTAAACATGGTTCCGTTGATATTAAGCTCTTTCCCGACCGGGCTCCCGTTCTTAATCAAATCCCGCTGTACCATTCTTCCGATAACGGCCACATTCTGTTTGTTAGCCATATCGTTAGGTGAAAGGTATCGTCCGTCCAGGATTTTACGGTTCTCGATGTACTGCTCATCCATATTGGCGCCATTGATCTGGTAATTCCCGCTTTCTTTACCATATTTAACCAATAAATTGGAGGTATATCTTGGAGTTGAATTCCCTACTTTCTTCTTATCGACATTGACAAGGAAATCATAATCGTCATTGTTCATGGTAACCACCCTGTCTGACTGAAGCCCTTTGTAGGCCACGGTGGTTTTACCGGTGAAAATGGAAATCAGGTTCTGGGCATCCCTTGCAAATCCCTGTGTAAAAGCATTCTGCAGTCCCGTTCCGATACCGAAAAGCACGATGAAGATAAATAACCCCAACGCCACGGTAAACCCGGAAAGTACCGTCCGTAACACATTGCTGCGGATGGAACTGAATATTTCCTGCCAACGATCTAGGTCGAACATAGTTTTTATTTTTTTTTAATATTGTAAAACAGATTTATTACAATATCAATTCTTTCTTTAAGATTCTCTTCAAAGCCCAACTGAATGTGTACAATTTGCTTATAAAACCAGTTGCTTGATGAATTCATCACTTTCAATAATACCATCACGAAGGATCACATTCCTTTTGGTCTGGGCAGCTACATCAGGCTCATGGGTCACCACAATAATTGTTTTCCCTTCGTTATTGATATCCTGAAGAAGCTTCATGATGTCATGCGTCGTTTTAGAGTCCAAAGCTCCCGTAGGCTCATCGGCAAGCACCACCTTAGGATCTGTGATTAACGCCCTGGCAATGGCAACTCTCTGTTTCTGGCCTCCCGACAATTCATTCGGCAAATGGCCCGCCCATTGTGCCAGACCTACTTTTTCAAGATATTCCATTGCTTTTCTTTCGCGTTCTTTTCTTGGTACGTTCTGGTAATATAAAGGTAACGCAACATTATCCAGTGCCGTTTTATATCCGATAAGATTAAAAGACTGGAAAATAAAACCTAAAAACTTACTTCTGTATTCTGCCGCTTTTACTTCGGATAAATGTTCAATCGGGACATTATCCAGTTCATAAATACCGGAATCTTTCTCATCAAGAATACCAATAATATTAAGCAGTGTGGATTTTCCGGAACCGGAACTTCCCATAATCGAAACAAACTCACCTTCGGAAATATTAAGATTAATTCCCTTCAGAACATGAAGCTTGCTTTTTCCTGTGTCGTACGATTTATGCAGATCCTGAATTATTAGCATTAATGATAATATATATGATGTTTATACGTAATAAGTAGATGATACTTCCGATTTGTTACAAGAATGAAAATTTCTTTACATGAACTATTGTTTAATAGTATTCCTTCTTATTAACAGATGATTATAAAATATTGTTTAATTCCGGAGTACTTATAATGTATATTTTTTTACAATAATCCTGTGTAAGTCAATATCTAAGCGGCATTCATGTAAATGTGGAAAACTTTTAAGGTTAAAATTCAGTCATTTAGTGTTTCGTACTTTCAAATACAGTTCCTGTTGTCTAACTTTGTACTTGTTCATTAAGGATATGTCTAAAATAGTTCAGGATAGCCATCTTGATCCGTAAGCATCAAACAGTCAAACTGTTGGGTATTTTTGAGCATATTCACTTTAATGCAGTATTTAATTTAAGACCTTCTACATATGGGAATTTTTGATAAGAGAGTAAGTTATAAGCCATTTGAATATCCTGAGGTCCTTCAGTTTGTGGAGGCTATCAACAAATCATTCTGGGTACATTCGGAAGTGGACTTTACTGCGGATGTCCAGGATTTTCAGTCGCAGCTTGAGCCACACGAAAAACATGCTGTAAAAAACGCACTTTTGGCGATTGCCCAGATTGAAGTTTCTGTAAAATCTTTTTGGGGAAACCTATACAACCATCTGCCGAAGCCTGAGCTGAATGGTTTGGGTTCTACATTTGCAGAATGTGAATTCCGTCATTCGGAGGCCTATTCCAGATTGCTGGAAGTATTAGGCTATAACCAGGAATTTACCCATGTGGTAGAAGTTCCTGCCTTAAAGAAGAGAATCGATTTCTTATCCAATGTTCTTAAGCATGCCAATTCGGCAACTCCTAAAGAATATGTTTCTTCGCTTCTATTGTTCAGTATCCTTATTGAAAATGTATCGCTGTTTTCTCAGTTTGCAATCATCCTTTCATTCACAAGGTTTAAAGGGTTTATGAAAAATGTCTCTAATATTATTGCCTGGACTTCCGTTGACGAGCAGATCCATGCAAACGGAGGCATCTACCTGATCAATAAAATCCGTGAAGAGCAGCCGGATCTTTTAACAGACTCTGACATTGAAGATATTTATACTTTGGTAGATCAGTCCGTTGAACTGGAAGGCGAAATCCTTGAATGGATTTTTGAACTGGGTGAACTGGATAAATTCTCTAAACAGGATCTGATCAACTTTATGAAATACCGTGTTGATGAAAGTCTGGAAAAAATCAATATGGAAAAACGCTATAACACCACTGCAGAACAATACAGTCCGATGAAATGGTTTGAAGAAGAAGTTTTCGCCAATTCCATGGACGATTTCTTTGCAAAGAGACCTGTGGATTACACGAAGCATGACAAGAGCATTACAGCGAATGATCTGTTTTAATTAAAATCCCTCTAAATTTTATTTAAATGCAGGCGGCAAACAGTTAGCAAAAACTTGTGTATTAAAAATTGTCGAAACATTTAAATGATTAAAATCATTATTCATTAAAATCATAAATACAAAATTCCGGAGTATCAAACGTACTTCGGAATTCGAAAATATAACATCTATGGACGAACAAAACAACAATATATGGTGGCTCAATGAAGAGTCTGAGCAAATGCTTAACAGAGGCTACCTTCTTAAAGGAGAAACCGTAGACGGCGCTATTGACAGAATCACGACCGCTGCAGCAAAAAAATTATACAAACCTGAACTTCAGCCGGCTTTCAAAGAGATGATCATGAAAGGCTGGATCAGTTTTTCTTCTCCGGTTTGGGCGAATATGGGAACGCAGAGAGGTCTTCCAATCTCCTGTTTCAATGTTCATATTCCAGACAGCATTGAAGGAATTACCCACAAAATGGGTGAAGTGATTATGCAGACGAAAATCGGAGGCGGAACTTCTGGGTATTTCGGGGAACTTCGTAACAGAGGAACAGCTGTAACCGATAACGGTAAATCTTCAGGAGCCGTTTCGTTTATGAAATTGTTTGACACTTCTATGGACGTTGTTTCACAAGGTGGTGTAAGAAGAGGAGCTTTTGCAGCCTATCTGGACGTTGACCACGGTGATATTGAAGAGTTTTTATCCATTAAAGATATCGGAAGCCCGATTCAGAACCTTTTTACCGGAATTTGTGTACCTGATTACTGGATGCAGGATATGATTGACGGTGATGCCGATAAACGTAAAATCTGGGCAAGGGTTTTAGAAAGCCGCCAGCAGAAAGGTCTTCCTTATATTTTCTTTACGGATAACGTAAACAGAAACAAACCTCAGGTATATAAAGATCTCGGATTAACCGTGAATGCAAGTAATCTTTGTTCGGAAATTATGCTTCCTTCTACAAGAGAGGAATCTTTCATCTGCTGTTTATCATCTATGAACCTTGAATTGTACGATGAGTGGAAAGATACCAACGCGGTACAATTGGCAATCTATTTCCTTGACGCTGTTTTGTCTGAATTTATCGAAAAAACCGAAGGAAATTATTACCTGAAAGGAGCAAGAGACTTTGCCATGCGTCACAGAGCCCTTGGTTTGGGAGTTTTGGGTTACCATTCTTACTTACAGAAAAATATGATTCCTTTTGAAAGTTTTGAGGCCACGCAGTTTAATGCAAGAGCTTTCAAACACATCAGGACACAGGCAGATATTGCTTCGAAAGAACTGGCTAATATTTACGGAGAGCCGGAACTGTTGAAAGGATACGGAATGAGAAATACAACGGTAATGGCCATTGCTCCTACCACTTCAAGCTCCGCAATTTTAGGACAGACATCTCCGGGAATCGAGCCATTTGCCTCCAATTATTATAAAGCCGGTCTTGCCAAAGGAAATTTCATGCGTAAGAATAAATACCTGGCAAAACTCCTTAGTGATAAAGGTCTTGACAATGAAGAGACATGGAGAACCATTATGCTGAACCACGGTTCCGTACAACATCTGAAAGAATTAACTGACGAAGAAAAAGCAGTATTTAAAACGTTCAGAGAAATTTCCCCAATGGAAATTATTTCACAGGCCGCCCAAAGACAGCAATACATCGATCAGGCTCAGTCGTTGAACCTGCAGATCCCTTCTACCATGCCTGTAAAAGATGTAAACTATCTGTATATCGAAGCATGGAAAAAAGGAGTAAAAACCCTTTACTATCAGAGAAGTTCTTCTGTTTCTAAAGAAATGATGGTAAATTTTGTTACTTGTTCTGCATGTGAAGCTTAGTCATAAACAATATTTAAAATACATTCTAAAACCATAGCCTTTATGTTATGGTTTTTATTTTCCAAACAAATGTAAAATAAACTTTACATATTGTAAAGTATTTATTACATTTACATAATTAAAAATTACAGATATGAATACAATGAAACTTTTTCCTAACCGCTATAAAAGAATTGGCTGGTTTATTTTTATTCCATCATTTATTTTAGGACTCTTATCACTTTCGAATATAATCCATTTTCCGGAAGTATCTTTACCTGTTTTCTACAATTCAGGATTTCCTTTAAGCAATGAAGAGACAGGACTGTTTAAAAATACAGCAATAGATTTTTTTCCGAATCTTTTTGGAATCTTAACAGTTATAGGAGGAATACTTGTAGGATTCTCAAAAGAACAAATTGAAGATGAGTATATTTCGAGCCTTCGTTTGAAATCAGTATTTTGGAGTCTTATTGCGACCTACTCTATTCTTCTGATTTTATTTTTAACGGTTTTCGGAATGCTTTTCTTTACTGCCATGATTCTGATGATGTTTCTGCCTCTGATTTTTTACATTTTAAGGTTTAATTATTTACTGCTTAAAAAATGAAGAATACCATTAAAATTGAAAGAGCTGTAAGAAATATCACACAGGAAGATCTCGCAAAAACAATCGGTGTTTCAAGGCAGACCATTAATGCGATGGAAGCCGGAAAATATGTACCTTCTACAGTACTCGCATTAAAGATTGCCAAACATTTTAATAAAAAAGTGGAAGATATATTTGAGCTTGAATCCGGTGACTAATGAATAGTATCGAAAACATTAAAGACCAACTACAGAAATTTTCTGTAGTTTTTGTTTTATATTTGTTAGAACACTTAATTACTTAAGACTTCACAAACATATGAAATTCGGAAAACTGGAAGATTCCTCTAACATCGATTTTACATTGCCTCAAGACCATCCTGATACAAAGAATGTTCTGAGCAGTAATACAAAAGGTCTTGGTTATATCTCAATCGGGTGTGCCAAATGGAGTAAAACAGACCTGAAAGGCTTCTATCCTAAAGGAACAAAGGATGAACTTTCCTATTATGCTACGCAATTCAATTCCATAGAGCTGAATGCCACTTTTTATGGAATGCCGGCTCCTGCACAGATTCACACCTGGAAAGAGAAAACGCCTGAAGACTTTAAGTTTTTCCCGAAAATCCCCAATACGATTTCCCATTTCAGAAGGCTTATTGATGTAACCGATCCGGTAACCCAGTTTGCTACCTCCATTATGAATTTTGAAGAAAAATTAGGAATGGCTTTTCTGCAGCTCCACGACAATTTCCAGCCAAAAGATTATGAAAGACTGGAAAAATTTGTTAAGGAATGGCCGGAGGAAGTGCCTTTGGCGATAGAACTGAGAAATATAGAGTGGTTTACAGATGAAAATATGTTCAATACTACATGCGAACTCTTTAAGAAGCATAAGATCACCCATATTATTGTAGATACGGCAGGCAGAAGGGACGTTCTTCACATGCGCCTCACCACACCTGATATTTTCATCCGCTATGTAGCCGCCAATACCGAAACTGATTACCGCAGACTTGACAGCTGGGTGGAACGCCTGACCCAATGGAAAGAACAGGGCCTGCGGAATATCTCTTTTTTTATTCATCAGGATATTGAAGCCGCATCTCCGCTTTTATTCGCTCACTTTATCAGAGAGATCAATAAAAAATGGAATACAGATCTTCACATTCCAAAAATGGTAACAGAAAGTACAGGAACCTTATTTTAGGGCTTATTCATTTTAAAAATCTGTCAAAAAGATATGGGAAAGAATCTTAAGTCTGTCGGCTTGGTTCATCTCAGTTTAAATGTAAATAAGCTTCCGGCTTGCTTTGCAAGCCGGAAGCTTATTTTTTTCTTCTGATTAACAATACCACATTCAGAAATAACAGGAGAAAATCCAAAGTGATCCAGATTCCCACTTTTATATTTTCATAATTATAGGCTTCCACCTGCTTTTTAGCCAGATCGGAGAGCTTTACGCTTTGATTGATGTAATTCTGAATTTCAATAATCTGATCTATATTTTTATTCGGAAGAGCGTGCTGTGAGAAATAGACGAGGTTTTTCTTTCCCAGATATCCTACAATCCAGTATTCATCAGACTTATCCATTTTCAGGTATTCTATTCTGTAGTATTCAGGACGTATATTTCCGATATGCTTTGTTTCAATGATTTTACCGGTATCAGAATCGTTTAAAATCACCACATAAAAATCCAGAGGCTGCGGAAGTTTATTAATGACCTGTAATGCCACGGAATCTTCAACAATACCAACAGCACTTTTCTTGATAAACCAGTAAGTAAAAATGGAAATCGAAAAAGTAATGGTAACAATGCGGAACAATTTTGCCCATTCAGCAGCTTTTCCCTTTTTTATTTTTGATAAAAACAGAGAGAAAATTAGCGCCCAGAAGATAAGCAGAATTACAAATGTCATATTGCAAAGATACTTATTTATCTATATTTTTGCACCTAATTTAAAAACGTTCAACTATGAAAAAAATTCTTGGAATTATCTTATTCTTATTTGTATTTTTTAGCTATGCTCAAGTAAAATTTGAAAAGGGCTATATAATTACAAATGAAGGCGAAAAAAAAGAGGTGATAATTAAAAATTTAGATTGGTCAGATAATCCTAAAAGTTTCATTTATAGAGTCGATGATAAATCTTCTGATATAATCGGCACTCCATATAAAATAAAAGAGTTTGGAATTTACGGCTTTGCAAAATATCTAAGCTACACAGGTCCTGTTGATAATTCTTCAGATGATATAACTGCATTATCCAGCACTTATGAGCCTGAATTTCAAAATGAAACAATTTTTATAAAAGAGCTTGTTTCAGGTGATAAGAATTTATACTCGTATAAAAAAACTACCACAAAATATTTTTATTCTGATTCAAAATCTGATATCCAGCAATTAATATATAAAAAATATAATCCGGAAGGTAATCAATCTAAAATTGCAACAAATGAAACATATTTGAATCAATTAAAACTTATTTTTAAAGATGATGCTAAGGTTATAGCTATAATTCCTAAAACAAGTTATACTACAAATAGCTTGACAAAAGTTTTCATGGCTCATAATCAGCAAAATAATCTTAACGATTCAAATAATCAATTTCAACAAAAAAAGCATTCTGCAAAATTTAACCTAATTATAAGACCGGGTATCAACTTTTATTCAGGCTTAAAAACAAAAAATTTGCTTAATGCAGGTGAATTTCCATCTAAAACCAATTTTAGAATTGGATTGGAAGCTGAGCTTGTATTACCATTCAACAAAAATAAATGGTCAATAATATTTGAGCCCACATATTCTTTTTACTCTAATAAAAAAATAAGCATTCCGTCGGGTGATAAATTATATACTATAAATATGGATACTTATTCTTTTATAAATCTCCCTGTAGGAATAAGACATTATATGTACTTAAATGATAAATCCAAATTCTTTATTAATGCAAATGTTAATGCTCTTCATTTAAAATCTGGAAAAGCAAAAAGTATAGATATGGCTTATAATGATCAAACATTTGATAAAGCAAACCTGGCGTCAGTTATTGCATTTGAAAGTTTTTCTTTCGGCGCTGGCTATGTTTATAATAATAAATTTATGGTTGAAGCGAGATATAACAGCCAATTTAATATTATAGATAATAAAGCTTCCCAAAGTGCAGCAATGAGTTATACTTCTATAATTTTAGGATATAATATTTTTTAATCAACATTCCATTCTTTGTAAAACTGGTCGAGGAAGTTCAGCATAAAATCATGTCTTTCCCCGGCTATTTGTTTCCCTTCTTCCGTATTCATCAGATCTTTTAGCAACAATAGCTTTTCATAAAAGTGATTGATGGTGGTTCCGTTCGATTTTTTATATTCTTCTTTGGACATGTTCAGTTTAGGCTCAATATGAGGATCATACATCAGGTTGTTTTTAAAACCGCCGAAATTAAATGTCCTGGCGATACCAATCGCACCAATCGCATCGATCCGATCTGCATCCTGAACGATTTTAAGTTCAATGGGAATATTCTCAGGAACTTCTCCCCTGTTTTTGAATGAAATATTTTTAATGATATAAATAACCTGTACAATCACATTTTCGGGAACATTTTGACCTTCCAGGAATTCCCGGGACACATGAAGCGCAATCGTCTCGTCTCCGTTATGAAATTTAGGATCTGCAATATCGTGGAGAAGGGCTGCCAGTTCTACAACTTCTACATTACAGTTTTCGGTTACGGCAATTTTTTTTGAAAGTTTCCATACTCTTTCGATATGAAACCAATCATGCCCTGCTTCAGCACCCTCCAGTTTTTTCTTTACAAATTCTACTGTATTTTCAATCAGATTTTCCATTTTCATTTCTATTCAATTCAATTTATTTAAAACAATATGCCAGAGCCCTTTATTATACGTTCTGAAAAAATTGATGTGTCCGATCTTTCCTTTCTCCGATTCGGAAGCCTTAATCAATCTGTACGTCGGTTTAAGATTCGGATAGGTATCATCCAATAAACTCCTGACTCCTTTTTCAGTTAACCAGACATCATCTTCCGCACGAAGAACAAAAACTTCCTGAGTTAAATTTTCAGAATAATCATCCGTTTTCTCCAGCAGCCTGTTGGTTGATTTTTTGTTTAAAATTAAGGTTCTCCAGTCATATGCACAATTTTTCGGCAGACTTTCTCCCAATCCGAACCAATGTGAAGGAAAATAGCCCAGCCATGCAGTAGTAAGAGGCTGCGCAACTCCAAACCCCAAATAGGCTTCAATTTTTGTTTTACATTTTAAATTTCCGGCAAAAGCATTCTGAGTAGCTACGAAAATGAACTTCTCAAACATTTCAGAGTCTTTATTCATTCCCAGAATCAATGCTCCTACCGAATGTCCAAGGCAATATTTCCGGTATCCTTTAAAATGGGCTTTAACGTAATTTGTCACCGCCTGATAATCTTCAGTACCCCAGGTTCTCATAGAAGCTTCAAAACCACTCAGTTTCTCAGGTTTTGAAAGTCCGATTCCCTGGTAATCATAGGTGATAACCGTAAATCCCTGTTGACAAAAATACTGTGCAAAAGAAAAATAAACCTGCTGTCTGACGCCTGTTGCAGAATTGATAAGCAAAAGCCGGCCATCATCTTTTTCAGGATAAAAAACATGGGCCGTAACCGGAAAATGATTTGTTGTAAGGAGTACCTTTTCCATAAATGAAAGAAAAAATTCCACTGTAAAAGTGGAATTTTAAATTGTATTACCGATTAAGTTTTGATCTTTTTGATATGCGGAAAATAGCTTAAGAAAAATCAGATACTCTGGGAAGTCCCGTCTGAGATCCTTTTTTACCGGACACACGGGATGAAACCTCATTACCGAATTTCACACATACTTCAATAGAATTTCCGTGGCATAATGCAATGGAAAATCCCGATGTAAAAGCATCTCCCATCCCCATTTTGTAAGTATTTTTTTCATTCTCATTCCTGCAGTATTTCATTTCTGTTCCATCGAAATATACGGTAGAGTTAATATCATCCCTGACAAAAAGCTTATTAAAATATTTCTTAAGAATATCCTCTCTCTGATCTTCACCAAAAACAATATGAAGCTCATTGCTTTTTACAACAATGAAATCAGCAGCTTCCAGCACCTCAGTACTTAATTTTTGTGCAGGGGAAGCATATAAGCCAATCTTTTTATTATATTTTTTAGCTTTTCTGACGGTATATTCAATAACTTCCATGGATACTTCAAGCTGAAGAAGAACGAGATCCGCCATATTAAAATGTGCATCTGCTGCCTCAACATGTTCAATGCTTAAATGATTATTGGCTGCAGGCACTACGACAATAGCAGCGTTTCCGTCTGACGTTGTCACGTAAGCTGTCCCTGTTGTTGCATGATCGGTTTGAACTACAAAATCAACATGGACATTTTCGCTAACCATATTTTTTACAACCTGTTGGCCTAAAGCATCCATCCCAACACATCCGATAAAGTAGACATCAGCTCCTAACCTGGCTGCTCCAATAGCCTGGTTAGCTCCTTTGCCTCCGAAATAACTTCCAGAACTGCGGGCAATAACGGTTTCGTTTCCGCACGGAACTTTTCCCGTTTCTAAAACAAGATCAATCGAGGAACTTCCTACTACGATGATTTTTGGCTGTCTGGATGAGAAATTCATTGCGTTTCGTATTCGTTGTTATTCTATGCTGAATATCATTCATATTTTACTGCAGACCATATTACATATAATCAGCTGATTTCAATAAACTCAGTAATTATTTTTACCGGTGCTCCGTTTTTATCATAAGCAATATAGCTTGCGTAAAAACCTTCACCGTATCCGGTTTCAAACGCAAAAATGGTTCCAGCTTCTTCTTCAGACGGCTTTAAAAAAGCATACTGGTCGATAGCCCCGTTCTCATCAAAGAAATGTTCATGAAAAAACTCTTCATAAATTCCCATAAAATCCACCCCTTTGCTGTGATACAGTTTCTGTTCAAGTGCATTCAGGCTTTCTTGGGTTTCAACATCCATAAAACATCCCATCCCACTTTCCACAGGATATCCAAAAATTTCACCTTCTGCCAGATCTTTAGTCTGCTGTCCTTCCGTTGTTGCCAGTTTCCATTCTGAAACGTCAGAGCTGCTGAATATAATTTCAGCATATGCCACACAATTGCTTTCCCTTTCTTTATGAAGCAAAACAGAAAACGTTCCTTTTGGAAACACCGTAGTAAAAGGCTGCATATCATTGGTAATGACAGGATCACAGGCCACTAATTTCCCACTGGAAAGATAAACTTTTCCCACTTCAAAACTTTCCAGCAAAGGATTCTCTACAAAATCCTTTGAGAATAGTTTCTTTATATTTTCTAAGTGTGTCATTTAATTTTAATTAATCTTTACCATTTAAAGTGATGTCTATATTTTCGTTTCCCACATTCAGACTGAACAAAATATCATTTAGTTCGTCATCTTCACTTTCTATAATAATCAATTGATAAATTTTGGAATCATTTTCAATTTCAATCTCTTCAATGGAAGAAATTTTTGCTGACACGGCCAAGGTTGTGTTTAAAATAACATTAATATAATAATCTACCTTCAAACTCCCTTCCAGCAATTCTCCAATCAGATAAAACTCTTTTTTTCTTCTGATGGTAAAACTGCTCATGACCCGGAATGTTCCAACTTTATCTTTCTGATCCATTACAAACTCTTCAGCTTCTCTTCCAAAATGGCAATTTTATCCTGGGCGTCTTTCTGCTTTTTGCGTTCCACTTCCACTACTTCAGGCTTTGCATTGGCAACGAACTTTTCATTAGAAAGTTTTTTGTCAACAGAAATCAAAAATCCTTTTAAGTATTTTATTTCTTCTTCCGTTTTGATTTTTTCTTCTCCAAGATCTAAGTTTTCACTTAAAGGAATAGAAACTTCAGTGGACCCGACTAAGAACGTAAAGCTCGGCTTATCAGTTTTCTCGCCAAAATAAATTTCAGAAACATTGGCTAACTTTTTAATTACTGCTTCATTTTCAAATTGGGCCGAACTTGTATATACTTCAACCGTTTCTTTAGGTGAGATGCCTTTCGTCTGACGGTAGTTCCTGATTCCCGAAATGATTTCTTCTGCTGTTTCGAAGTTTTTAATGATTTCTTCGCTGAAAGCTTCTGCCTTTTTCTGCTGAGCAATGATTAATGCTTCATCCAGATTTCTTTGAGAGATCAGCTGCCAGATTTCTTCTGACTGAAAAGGCATAAACGGATGTAATAATTTCATCAGTTCTTCAAAGAAAATAATGGTTTTGCCATACACTTCCCTGGAAATTCCATCACCGTAATTTGGTTTGATTGCTTCCAGGTACCATCCGCAGAAATCGTCCCAGATCAGTTTATAGATCAAATGCAGCGCATCAGAAATTCTGAATTTCTCAAACTGCTGATCAATTTCTGTAATCGTTTTGTTTAACTTCTGTTCAAACCATTCAATCGCCTGTACGTCTGCAATATTCGCAGGCTTATCTTCGTGATTCCACATGTTGATCAATCGGAATGCACTCCAGATCTTTGTCATAAAGTTTCTTCCCTGAAGCATTAAATCTTCATCAAAAAGAAGGTCGTTTCCGGCTGCGGAACTTAATAAAATCCCTACACGAACTCCGTCTGCCCCATATTTATCCATCAGTTCCAAAGGATCCGGTGAATTTCCAAGAGATTTTGACATCTTCCTTCTCTGCTTATCTCTTACGATTCCTGTGAAATAAACATTTTTAAACGGAACTTCTTTTCTGTACTCCAATCCTGCCATAATCATTCTCGCTACCCAGAAGAAAATAATATCCGGACCTGTTACCAAGTCAGAAGTCGGATAGTAATAATTAATGTCCTTATTTTCAGGATCCAGCACACCGTCAAAAACGGACATCGGCCATAACCAGGATGAGAACCAAGTATCAAGAGCATCTTCATCCTGTCGAAGATCCGAAATTTGAAGATCCGGATTCTGGGATTTTTCTTTTGCTAAAGTTAAGGCATCAGCAATATTTTCAGCAACAACGAAATCATTTTCTCCTTCTCCATAATAGAACGCAGGAATCTGCTGTCCCCACCAAAGCTGACGGGAGATATTCCAGTCACGGATATTTTCCATCCAGTGCCTGTAAGTGTTTTTAAACTTTTCGGGATAAAACTTTACCTCATCATCCATTACGACATCCAATGCCGGTTTTGCCATTTCAGACATTTTCAGGAACCACTGAACCGAAACTTTAGGTTCGATTACCGCACCTGTTCTTTCAGAAGTTCCTACTTTATTTACATAATCTTCTGCTTTTAATAAAAGATCTTTTTCTTCCAGCTCTTTCGCAATCTGCTTTCTTACATCAAACCTGTTTTTTCCGGCATAATGCAAACCATAATCATTCAGATTTCCGTCATCATCCAAAGCATCAATCATCTGAAGATTATGCTTTTGCCCGATTTCATAATCATTTACATCATGGGCCGGTGTAATTTTCAAAGCACCTGTTCCGAATTCAATATCCACATATTCATCTTCAATAATAGGAATTACACGGTTGACAATCGGTACAATAACTTTTTTGCCTTTCAGGTGAGCATATCTTTCGTCATCCGGATTAATACAAACGGCAGTATCCCCGAAAATGGTCTCGGGACGCGTTGTCGCCACAGAAAGGAATTCTTCTGATCCTTCAATAGCATATTTCAGAAAATACAGTTTCCCGTTCTGCTCTTTGAAAATAACTTCTTCATCAGAGATATTGGTCTTTGCTTCTGGATCCCAGTTAACCATCCGGTATCCTCTGTAGATCAGACCCTTGTTATATAAATCAACAAAACTTTTTATAACCTGTTGGGAAAGCTTCTCTTCCATGGTAAACCGGGTTCTGTCCCAGTCACATGAACATCCCAGTTTCTTCAGCTGATCCAAAATAGTTCCACCATATTTATCAGTCCATTCCCAGGCATGCTTTAAAAACTCTTCCCGGGTAATATCAGATTTATTGATTCCTTCAGATTTCAGTTTGGCAACCACCTTCGCTTCCGTAGCAATGGAAGCATGATCCGTACCCGGAACCCAGCAGGCATTGAAGCCCTGCATTCTTGCACGGCGGACAAGAACATCCTGAATGGTGTTATTCAGCATATGTCCCATGTGCAGGATTCCCGTAACATTTGGCGGAGGAATGACAATCGTGTAAGGCGGCTTGTTATTCGGTTCTGAATGGAAGTATTTGTTTTCCAACCAGTAATTGTACCACTTCTGCTCTGTTTCCTGTGGATTGTACTTTTCTGAAATCTGCATAAATTCTATTACTTTACTTTACAATTTGCAAAAATAGTCTAAAGAAAAAAAATTTTGAGTATGAATTAAAATAATTTTTAACTTTGTTTCTCAAAATTTATCTAACAACATATTTAATATTCAAGAATATGAAAAAATTAATTGCAGGGATTGCATTATTCGGAACATTTGCATTTGCATCTGCACAAACCATCACGTTTGATAAAACCACTTATGATTACGGTACAATCAAACCAAGCTCAGACGGTACAAGATTCTTCACGGTAACCAACACCGGTGATAAGCCTTTGATACTGTCTAATGTAAAAGCATCTTGCGGATGTACAACTCCTGAATTTAAGACAGATCCTATTATGCCTGGAAAATCTGCTCAGATTAAAGTAGGTTATAACACAGCGATCAACGGAGGATTTAATAAATCAATCGAAGTATTTTCTAACGACCCTGTTAACAACAGAACCGTAATCTTCATCAAAGGAAACGTAGATCCGAACGCTCCGGATCCAAAACCTTTAACTCCTGCTGAATTGAAAGCTAAAGCTAAAGCTGACAAAAAAGCAGCGAAGCAGGCTAAAAAAGTGGCTGCAGTGAAGTAATCTCTACTCGAAAAAATAAAGAAACCGTCTCGTTTGAGGCGGTTTTTTTATTATATTTATATTGTAGGTTCTGGATTAAACCAAATCTTAAATATTTAATTAAAAAATGGATACCAATTTCTCAGACGACTTTTTAGTCAAAGGAAAATTTTCAATCAAGAAAGCTTTAACGGAATATAAAGGAAAACTAACTAAAGAAGAAGGCACGCAATTGCTCATTCAGGAAAAAGAAAAGCTCAGGGAATTACAGGAAAGATTGTATGCAGATGGCAGCAAATCTCTTCTGGTAGTTCTGCAGGCCATGGATGCGGCTGGAAAAGACAGTATGATAGAACATGTTTTCGGTGGCGTAAACCCACAGGGATGCAATGTAACAAGTTTTAAGACACCAAGCTCCCGTGAATATTCTCATGACTTTTTGTGGAGGCATTATCTGGCTTTGCCCCAGAAAGGCATGATCGGGATTTTCAACCGGTCACACTATGAAAGTGTACTGGTCTGTAAGGTACATCCCGAATATAATTTAAATGAAAAAACATGGAAGTCTGTTAAAGATTTTGATAAAACATTCTGGGAAAACCGCTATGAAAGCATCAGGAATTTTGAGAAACATCTTACCCAAAACGGAACAACCATTGTCAAAATATTTTTAAATGTATCTAAAAATGAGCAGAAGAAAAGGCTGATCGACAGAATTGACGAACAGGAAAAAAACTGGAAATTTTCAGCTGCAGACCTTCCTGAAAGAGCCTTATTCGATCAGTACATGGATTGCTATGAAACAGCCATTAATGAAACCTCGAAAGATCATGCCCCATGGTTTGTCATTCCCGCAGACAACAAGTGGTTTGCACGGGTTGCTGCCATACAGGTCATTATTGACGCTCTGGAAAAAATGGATTTGAAATATCCCATATTATCCGAAGAAGATAAACTCGGTTTGAAAGAAGCTAAAAAACAACTGGAAAGTGAATAAATAAAATATGACAATTTGGAAAGCAATTATAGTATCAATAATATTAGCATTTTTTAGTACGCTAATTTATTCTCTACTAGACATTTTAAAATTGTTTATGAATTTAGGCCATTATCAATATAAATTTTATCAGATATTTACGAATATAGTAGCACAAACATTTTCTTTTCTTATTATAAAAAAAATATTTTTTTCCAAAGAAGAACTTTCTTTAAAGAAGGTTCCTGTTAATATTTACATTTTCATTGTTCTAATTTTATTTGTATTTGGAGATATTTTTTTTCAATATGGCTTTAACAATATTCAGGATATTATTTTTAAAACGAATGTTATGGGAAATAAGAACGGAGGAAATATACCTTTTTCTTATTTTGTAATTAGATTGGTAAAAGGGTGTTTAGTAGCACCATTAGTTGAAGAACTATTCTTTAGAAAGTTTATTCAGGAAAACTTGGCTAAAAGATATTCTTATATATTTGCAGTAATTAGTGCTAGTGTTTTATTTTCCCTCTATCATAGAGATTTAGGGTCTTTTTTTCAAATTTTTATTTTTGGAATAGGTTTAGGAATGGTATTTCTGGAAACCAGAAGAATTGAATATTCTATTATTTTTCATTCCGTTTCAAACTTTATGATATATTCGTTCAACTATTACTATAAAGATGAAAGTATTCAAAATAATTCTAATAATTTGATCTATACAGCAATAGGTTTAGCAACAATAATTACAGGAATATATATTTTAAAAAGAAAAAATAATTTATATTAAAAACCACGAGAAAATCTGTAAGCCGGATTTTGTACTTTCTAAAAAGTGCCTGTTATTTATCTGCGTTTTACATTGCTGCAAAACTTGAGCTGATTACCCCTCGGCTTTCAGGACGAGCCGCCCCTATTTTCATTGCTGAAAAGAACCGATATACTTATCATTGCACCGCAAAGAGTTTACCTGGTTTCACTACAGCCGAACTGTACCTGCTTTCTGTTGCACTTGTCCTACCCTCACGGGTGACGGATGTTATCCGCTTTGCTGCTCTATGGTGTCCGGACTTTCCTACCCTTGCCGAAACAAGAATCAACAGGCCGACTTTCTCGTGGCTGCAAAGATAATTAAATATAACAATGAATCAGTGTAACAATTTACCAATTAGAATAAATTTCTGATTTTTAAAATTGTTACGCTGTTAAATTTTTAAATTGTTACATTATATTATTATCTTCGTGCCTAGTTTATTACACCAGCATTGACTTCAAAAGAAAAGGAATTTGCGCAGCTTATTAAGGATAATCAGGGTCTGATTATCAAAGTTTCGCGTTTATATACCAATTCTCTGGAAGATGAAGAAGATCTTTTCCAGGAAATTGTCCTTCAGTTGTGGAGAAGTTATGATTCATTTAAAGGGAATTCTAAAATTTCTACCTGGATGTACCGCGTCGCTCTCAATACAGCCATTACTCTCTTCAGAAAGAAAAGCAAAAGCCTTCCTACGAACGAACTCGATGTTAATTATACGGACTATATAGAAGATGATGACGAAAAACAGCAGCAGGTATCGCTTTTGTATACGGTAATAAAGACCCTTCCCAATGTAGAAAGAGCAATTGTCATGATGTATCTGGACGACCTGCCTTACAGAGATATTGCAGAAAACCTCGGAATTACCGAAGTAAATGCCCGTGTAAAAATGAACAGATTAAAGAAAACCCTTAAAGAACAGATGGAAAAATATGCCTGAGTTTGATTTAGACAGCTTTAAGAAAACATGGCAGGAACAGCCTGTTCAACAGAAGTACGACAGCCATGAGATTCTCCAGATGTTGAATAGAAAATCACGGAACTACGTGAAATATATCTTCTGGATCAGTGTGGCAGAATTTTTATGCTTTACACTGATCGGATTATTCTATATTATACAGGGCAATGAATCTAATTCAATCATTAATATTCTTGAAAAGCTGGGCATCCAAAAAACATCTGAGTTAGAAATGACTTTTGATCATATTTACCTTACCATAAAAATACTGAGCTTATCGATAACAGCCTATTTCGTCTATAAGTTCTACCAAAACTATAAAGGCATAAAAATTGAGGAAAACCTGAAACGGTTTATTCTTAAAATCATCCAGTTTAAGAAAACCGTTAATGCTTTCATTTTAATTAATATTGCTCTATTAATTACTTTTACTTCCATATTTACCGTCTTTGCCTTTTATATTATCAACACCCAAAATATAGAAGTTACCAATTCGACAATTGTAGGATTTATAGCAGGACTTATCATCAGTACCGTTTTTACAGTGCTGATCGTCTGGCTGTATTACAGGGTTGTGTATGGGATCATTATTAAAAAGCTGGACAGAAACTTAAAGCAATTAAAAGAAATAGATTCACAGGAGATATAGCAGAAAGACAAGAATTTCAATCAGAGCTTTCGCGATAATAAAATATTATACTAGGCTAAAATAAAAAAGCATTTCGATATGAAATGCTTCTTTTTATACTATTTAGAGTTCTTTTCTAAGCCTCGCCACCGGAATATTGAGTTGTTCACGGTATTTGGCAATCGTTCTTCTTGCAATATTATACCCCTGTTCTTTTAGGATTATGACCAATGCATCATCCGTTAAAGGCTTTCTTTTATTTTCCTTATTGATCACTTCCTGCAGATGCATTTTGATCTCTTTTGTAGAAACTTCTTCTCCGTCATCATTTGTCAGACTGTCTGAGAAAAGATCTTTTAAGTAAATAATACCATTTGAAGTATCTGCGTATTTACTTTTTACAACTCTTGATATGGTAGAAATATCAAAACCGGTAATATCTGCAATATCTTTAAGGATCATCGGTCGTAAAGATTTCTCGTCGCCAGTAATAAAGTAATCTTTCTGAAATTTCACAATAGCGGTAATGGTCTGCAATAAAGTATTCTGACGTTGATTGATCGCATCAATATACCATTTTGCAGCATCGAGCTTTTGTTTGATAAATAATGCCGCCTGCTTATGCTCGGAAGAGTTTTTATCGTGAGAATAAGTGGTTAAAATATCTTTATATTCTTCCGAAACCCTTAAAGTAGGTGCATTTTTGCTATTCAGCATAGGAATAACCTGACCGTCTTTTACCTGAATAACAAAATCCGGAATAATTTCCTGGTTGATGGTAATGGTCTGGGTATCAAAATTTCCGCCCACTTTGGGTGATAATTTAGAAATTTCCTCCAACGCATCTTTCAGGTCTTCTTCTTCGATATCGTACTTCTGGATGATCTTGTTATAATGCTTATTCGTCAATGCATCAAATTGATACCGAAGAATATTGGCAGCCAGAGAAACCGCTTTATTGGCACTCACCTTTTTTTCAATCTGCAACAGCAGGCATTCCTGAAGTCCTCGGGCACCTACTCCCGGCGGATCCAGCTTTTGAACGTAATTTTCAAGAATATCTTCAATTTTTTCCTTTGTTGTATAGATGCCCTGCGAAAATGCAAGGTCGTCAACAATTGATTTTATTTCTCTTCTTAAATAACCGTCCGTATCAAGATTTCCGATAAGATATTCTGCAATTTTTTCGTCCTCAGTACTTATATTGATCAGGCGGATCTGCTCCAGCAGGTAATCATACAGAGACTGCCCTTCCGTTAAGAGGCTCTCATTGTCAAATTCTTCGTCATCAGGAGAATAGTTGCTGGATGCCGTCTTATACGTCGGCTCGTCATCATAAAGATATTGGTCAACATCAAAATCAGTTTCAATACTATCTGTACCTTCGCTCTCGAAAGATTCTTCCAATGAAGAATACTCATCCTCCTTAGATTCTTCTTTTGCAATTTCCAGAGCAGGATTTTCTTCTAATTCTCTCTCAAGTTCCTCCTCAAATTCCAGAGTATGGAGCTGGATCAGCTTCATCAATTGAATCTGTTGAGGGGCCAGCTTTTGTCCTAATTTGAGTTGTAAGTGTTGTTTAAGCATATTTTACTAGATGGTGTTAACATAACATGTGCCACGAATTTAATAAATAATTTTGAAAAAATAACATTTTAGCACGATTTTTGTACTATAGATGCAGTAATAATGACGATTTACATTAAATAAAAAGCCTTACATTAATGTGTAAGGCTTTTTTTATCTAAAATTCAGCATTTTTCGGAGTCCTTGGAAATGGGATGACATCTCTTATATTGGTCATTCCCGTTACAAAAAGAACCAATCTTTCCAATCCCAATCCAAATCCTGCATGTGGTACGGAACCGAATTTACGGGTATCCATATACCACCAGAGCTCATGTTCATCGACATGCATTTCTGACATTTTTTGCTTCAATACGTCTAATCTTGCTTCACGTTCGGAACCACCGATAATTTCACCGATTCCGGGAAAAAGAACATCCATCGCCGCCACTGTCTTATTGTCATCATTCAGTTTCATGTAGAACGCTTTAATCTCTTTTGGATAATCGAATAAAACAACCGGGCTTTCAAAATGTTTCTCAACCAGGTATCGTTCGTGCTCAGACTGAAGATCGGTTCCCCAGTTTTCTACAGGATACTGGAACTTACCTTTTTTATTTTCTTTTGAATTTAATAAAATCTCAATAGCTTCCGTATAAGAAACTCTTTTGAAACGTTTGGCCACTACATTTTCAAGTTTCTCAATAAGTCCTTCTTTAGCTCTTTCTTTTTCCGGCTTTGTTTTTTGTTCTTCTGCAAAACGTTTATCAAGGAAATCAAGATCATCTTTACAGTGGTCTAAAACATACTGAATGACATATTTTAAGAAATCTTCTGCAAGATCGATATTATCTTCAAGGTTGTTGAACGCTACCTCCGGCTCAATCATCCAGAATTCGGCAAGGTGCCTTGTCGTGTTGGAATTTTCTGCACGGAACGTAGGCCCGAAAGTATAAATCCTTCCCAATCCCATCGCTGCTGTTTCTCCTTCCAGCTGTCCCGAAACCGTTAAGTTGGTCTTCTTACCGAAAAAATCCTGGACAAAGTCAATATCGCCCTGCTCATTTCTCGGAATGTTATTTAAATCAAAATTTGTTACTCCGAACATTTCCCCTGCACCTTCGGCATCAGCTCCGGTGATTACAGGTGTATTGATATAAAAGAACTGCTTCTGGTTAAAGAATGAATGAATGGCAAAGCTTACCGCATGACGCACTCTGAAAACCGCTCCAAATAAGTTGGTTCTGAATCTCAGGTGGGCCTGTTCTCTCAACACTTCCAGCGAGTGCTTTTTAGGCTGAAGAATCGTTTTGTCCCTTTCTTCTGTAAAGTTATCCCCTAAAATAACAATCTTTTTAGCGATAAGCTCAACGGTTTGTCCGGCTCCCTGGCTTTCCACCACTTCACCCACTATTTTCAAAGAAGCTGCCGTACTTATTTTATTAATAATTTCTTCGTCGAAATTTTCAAAATCAACAACGATCTGCAAATTATTAATCGTAGAACCATCATTAAGCGCAATGAAGCGATTTGAACGGAATGCTCTTACCCAACCGTAAACCGTAATGTCATGATGTAATACTTTCTTATAATCCTGTAGGACTTCTTTAATCGTCTGCTTTTTCATGTGCTGATAATAAATTTTTATATAAAAATTAATGTTTGCAAAGTTACAAAAAAACAGCGCAATATGATGATTGCGCTGTGCTTTTACAAAATCATTTATCAATTATTTAATCAAGAAAACTGTTTATACAGGATTTAATTGAAGAAAACCGTCTTTTTTCTTGATCTGCCGTTGCGGATCCTCCAGGCATGATAGGAACTGGGAACATCATATTGCCATTTCGGAAGCAGCAAAACAATAAGAATAACATCCATATGGGAAATAAGCCCTAAGCCTATGGCCAGATAAAAAGCCCAGCCTGCCTGTTGAAAGCCTATTAAATAGGTAAATGCAATCAAAAGGCTCAGTCCCCACATTTTTGACAGAAAGGCATGGGTACAGGTTTCTTTTCCGAATTTCAGAAAGCTGATGAGATAACAAAATGCCTCCATAACAAAGATTAAAACAATTCCTTCCCATTCGCTTTTTATTAATTCAGGATGTAAAAAATAGGAAGCACATCCCAGAGAAAGCCAGAAAACCAGATCGGTCTGACTGTCCATCCGTCTCAGTTTTTCAGATGAAACGCCAACTTTTCTGGCGATAATTCCGTCAAAAACATCTGTTATTAATCCGAGATACATTAAACTTAAAATTAAAAATCGGGATTCTGAACCTTTGAAATAAGCAAGAATAATAATGATGGGAGCCAATAGAAATCTGGTGGCAATTAAAATATAGGGTATTATTTTCATGGTAATTTTATTGAATTCTTTTAAACTTTTCAGCATAATTAATTGTATAGCCTGCCCACATAATGAGTAAAGCTGCTCCAGAATTATCATAATAATCCTGAATCAGAAGATTTTTCTGATCTGTAAGACCAATTCTGCTTTGAAAACTTTGACAACCTCCAAATAAGAAAGGAATTCCATGACATTTTGAAGTATAATTACTTAGTGTAACCAGTCCATTTTTAAGTTTTCCCTGATATTTAAATGCATATTTTACAGAATCATTCTTCGACAATTTAAAATCAAATTCATACGTTCTTTTTTTCTTCAGAGAAGTCGATTGTATAATCACTTTATCACAATCGGCAATTCCGGTATTTTTTAAGGCCATCATTCCTGCAAAATCTCTTGTCTCCAAAGATTTCTTATTTCCGGCATTTACATGTTCATATCCTTTAAACTCATATTGCCCGTCAATCATCGAAATATTTTGTTCTGTGATAATTGACAGATCATCTTTAATTGTTTTCCGTTCAAAACTGACACAGGAGGTAAGCATTAAAACTAATACTGAAATAATAACAGACTTTTTCATAGCATCTATTTTTAAAATTATACCTCAAAATTATCTGCAGAAATCACAAAACTAAATGTGAAAAGAAATTAAAATAAATCAATACATTTGTGAAAATCGCAAAACATGTATGAGAACCTTTTGCTCAGAGAAATTCGTAAGAAGATCGGAGAAAAATCTTTGAATGATGAAGTTGCCAACATTTTGAACATAAGCTATGATGCAGCGCACAGAAGAACTTCATTAAAAGCAAAATTCAGTTTTAAAGAAGCAGTGGAACTGGCAAAATATTACCAGATTTCTTTGGATCAGTTTCTGACTTCGGAGCATCAGATTTTAGTGCAAAAAACTTCGGCAGTGATCCAGACAGAAGATCTCCAGTCTTTTTTCGCGAATAACCTCAGCATCTTTGAAAACCTACCTCTTTCTGATGAAATGACGATTTATTATTCAGCTAAAGATATCCCGTTTTTTTATACGCTTTCAGGCACTCTGCTTTCCCGTTTTAAAATTTATGTCTGGATGAATCTGCTGAATGCGAAACAGGTTTTCAGACCATTCCTTCATTTTTCTCCGCCATACTTTGAAACAGACACCAAAGAGCTAAAGAAAAAATATGAAGCACAAAATGTGGTGGAATTATGGAATGACATGACCGTTTCCAGCATTCTGCAGCAGATTTCTTTTTATTATGACACCGGACTGTTACAAAAGAATGAAGCGAAAATTATTCTTGATGAACTTAAAGAATTAATAGAATATATTGAGCAAAAGACGGAAAGCCATCCGAAGTTTCATTTATATGAAAATGAGTTGATGCAACTTTCCAATGACATCTTTTTTCACCATCCGCAACAGTCGCTTTTCGCTTTGCCCACCAATATGTTCGGATATGTTTTGATGAATGATCCTAAAACCTGCCATGAAACCCTGAACTATTTTGAACACCAGATTAAAAATTCAAAATCACTAAACACCTCAGGAAACCGGGACAGGAAAATATTTTTCAATAAAATGTATCGGCAGATTGAAAATTTAAACCAAAACCTATAAGATGAAAAACCTGCATAACGGTGAATTTTTCGGACAAACAAACGAAACCCTCAAATTCGAGGGTTTAACTTTTACAGATACGGAATACACGCATTCTTTTGTCGATTGGCATTACCACGAAAATCCGTATTTTACGTTTCTGTTACAGGGAAATATGATAGAGGGAAACAAAAAGGAAAGTTATGACTGTTCAGCCGGGACCTTATTATACCATCATTGGGAAGATGCTCATTACAACCTAAAGCCAGAGGTTTTTACACGAGGTTTTCACATTGAAATTACAGAAAGCTGGTTTCAAAATTTTCAGCTTTCTAAAGATACAATTGAAGGAAGTTTTAATATTAAAAATCCCTCATTAAAATTACTGACATATCAGATTTTTAAAGAAACAAAATTAAATGATGATTCTTTTGCACTAACTGTCAATCAATTATTAGTAAATATTTTCAGTCAGTTATCCAATCAAAAAAACAATTCGGAAAAGAAACCTGCCTGGGTAAAAAAAGCACATGAAATCCTTCATGAAACCTTTACGGAAAAGTTAAGCCTGCATGAAATTTCAAAAGTACTGGACATTCATCCCGTTCATTTAAGCAGAGACTTTCAGAAATACTTTCAATGTAATTTAGGCGAATATGTAAGAAAATTAAAAGTTGAGAAATCACTAACCATTTTAAATCAATACGAATCTTTATCTGAAGTGGCTTTAGAATGCGGTTTTTCTGATCAGAGCCATTTTATCCGATGCTTTAAAGATAATATGGGAATTACTCCTTTGAAATATAGAAATATTTTGAAATAAATCTGATGTAACGATACAATTAATTGTACAGAAAATTACGGCTTATCATTTATGGAAAATCGTAAACGTTAATTCCATTCTATTTTTTATCACAGCAGAGGCTTACTTTTATGCTGATAAAATAGTACTATGAAAACAATCCTTTTATTTATCCTTATTTTCATTTCTGGCTTTTCTTTCAGCCAAAATATCGTTGAACCTGAAAGGATTGATCATTCTGTTCAGAAAAACCATTTAAACAAAATTGTTTTTTTAGATAAAGTGACTCCTTTGGAAAATCTCAAAGAAACTGACCTTGCCGAAACGATGGTGTTTCAGGAAGATAAAGATTTCGATATCCGGGTTTTTATGGATAATTCTTTGGTGAATTACTTACATCAGCTTGATTCTTCTTTATCCGCTGATGACTTGCTTAAAAAAGGAAATTATCAGTTCAGTTTTATTGTCGACGGAAAATTAATATATACAGAAAATCTAAACTCAGGAGCCGGAACTGCAGACAGTAAAAAGTTTAAAACAACCTTTAGAATTCCGTTTCTCAGTTCAAAAAATGAAGATTCCTGGGGAAAATATATGTGGATGAGATTTTATCTGGCTCATGGCGGAACTGATGCTATGAATGAAGGAAATCATACGATAAAGATTGAAATCAGGCCTTACTTAAAAACTTCATCAGTAAAAGTAGGAAACATAATTGCCGCCGGTGAAATTCACTTAACTGTTCCTCATAAAACCATTTCGGAGAAACAAATTGCCGTGCAAAAAATCCAGCCTGATAGGGATTGGAAAGTTTCTGATGAACAATTTGATAAGGAAAAGATCAAAGCTTTAAATCAAAAAATTGCAGAAACCAGATTCCGTGATATTACAGGAATTGTAGTGATTAAAAATGGAAAACTTTTGGTAGAAGAATATTTTAATGGCTATAAAAGAGACAGTTTACATGACACCCGTTCTGTTGGAAAGTCTTTTTCTTCGGCTTTGATGGGAATTGCTATAAGAGACGGTTATATTAAAAATGAAAATCAGAGCCTGAAAGAATTTTATGATGTAAAGAAATTCAGTAATTATTCTTTTAAAAAAGACAGCGTTACGATTAAAAGTTTACTTACGATGAGTTCCGGCTTTGATGGAAATGATCAGGATGAAGATTCTCCCGGAAATGAAGAAAATATGTATCCGACAGAGAATTGGGTGAAATTTGTTTTGGATTTACCGATGACAGAAAATAAAATAGGTAAAATATGGAATTATTTTACTGCCGGAGTTGTCTTGACAGGAGATATCCTGGATATATCTATTCCTGAAGGATTACAAAATTATGCCAATAAGAAGCTGTTTCAACCTTTAGGAATTACGAATTATAAATGGCAGTTAACACCTCAGCAAAAACCTTCTCTGGCAGGCGGATTACGCATGAATGCTTTGGATTTCGCCAAATTCGGACAGCTTTATAAAAACAACGGAACCTGGAATGGAAAAAGAATTTTAGATAAAAACTGGATTAAGAAATCATTCACTAATTATTTTACTGGTTATAAAGACTTCGAAGGGTATGGATATCTGTTCTGGAGAAAAGTTTACAAAGTCGGGAATAAAAGTTTTGAATCGTACCAATCCAGTGGAAATGGCGGAAATAAGATTATTGTATTTAAAGAAATTCCTGTTGTGATTGTTGTTACTGCAAAAGCCTACAATAAACCGTATGCTCATGTACAGGTGGAAAAAATAGTGGAGGAATATGTATTGCCGGCGATCATTGAGTAACAGGTTATGCTTAAAAAATATCGAATATATAATTTCGGATTTGATGAATGGGAAAAAATGTATCTTTAATAAAAACTAAGAAGATCATGCTTATCTTATCGCTTACCGTATTATCATCTTGCTGTAGTCCCAAAACAGATGTAGAAGAAGATAAATAGGCAAGCTGACTATTTCTGAACAATGGAGCAAGATACCGAATATCAATAATCTTGCTTTTATAGATGATAGAGGTAACCTATATGCCAATAACCGGAAATATATCGCTCCGGATTTCTGTCATAAAAAATTCTGCCTTTTTATGATACGGATGATATCATAAAAAATATGAGCATCTCTTTCATACAGGAGAACCTGAAAAAGATTCTGCCTTATTAAGAAAAATAGTGGCTGAAAAATCTGCTTTTCAACAAATGATTTTGGATAAGACGGATAAGATTCTGTTAGTCTCAGATGAAGTAAGAACAGGAATTTTGAATTATGCAGATTATAGAGACAATTACCTAGGCAACCCTGAACAGGAAGATCCCTATTTTATTTCTTCAAATGTTCTGAAATCCCTTGAAAAATTCTCTGAAGAAGATGATCCTTTATATATAACGCTTCATCCTAAGATAAAGCTTTCCCAGAAAGAGAATATCTTTTCAGCCGACATCCGGAAGGAAAACAGGGATCCTTTATTTTTCAAAATAAAGGATAAGATCGTCTCGGGCAATCAATGGTTCAGTACCGGAAATCACTTTGTAGGATCGTTCGGCTATAATCCTATATATATGTATTATTATGATGTAAAACTTGGCAATAAATCGATTTCTACCAAAGTGGACCATACCAAAATAATTACGTCGGATCCTATAAGGACCGCAACAGGAAAATATTTTTTAGTAAGTAATGTAAAAGAGGGGAAATTTCAGATCTATTATCTGAAAAGTGATAAATAAGATTACTCGTCTTTTTTAGACGGAACCAGAAAAACATCAATAAGACCTTCAGGAAGCTGCATTTTAATGAATCTTTCATCCCTGTTCACTTCTAGGATCCAATCTTTGATCATAGGAATTACTACTTCTTTTCCATCAAGATTCGTAACGAAATACACCTGGGCCGTCTGATCATTTACCGATCTGATAACACCACAGTCATTATCATTTTCGTCAAGGATGCTGTATCCGATGATTTCGTGATAGTAAAATTGTTTTCCTGAAAGTTTTGGAAGAGAAGTCAGGGGTAGGTAAACATCTTTGCCTAAAGATTGGTCTACCAAAGCTTCTGTAGAATTTTTAAAGGAAATATTCAGAGCATCTAATTTGCTCCATGATGACCTTTCAATAAAAAAAGGAACCAATAGTCCGTTGATTTCAACGAATATTGATTCCAGTTTATTGTAAAGCTCGGGCTGATCGGTATCCAGTTTAAGGATAACATTTCCCGCAAGTCCGTGTCTGCGTGTGATTTTTCCTAGTAAATAGCAATCTTCTTTACGCATACGGTTTTGTTTTTAAGCTTCAGTGTTTTCTTCAGCAGACTCAGCAGCAGGTGCTTCTCCTTCCGTAGTTTCTTCAGCAGGTGCGTTTGCAGCTTCTTCAGCAGCTTTAGCATCCGCTGCAGCTAGGTTAGCAGCAGCAATTCTACCCTCGTTTACTTTAGTTTCAGCATCAAAAGCAGCTTTTTTAGCGTCTGCTTTAGCAGTTGCCAAACCTTCTACTTTACCTTGTACTTTTGAATCTTTAGCTTCTACCCAAGCATTGAATCTTTTTTCAGCTTCAGCCTCATCAAAAGCTCCTTTAGCAACACCACCTTGTAAGTGTTTTTTGTAAAGGGCACCTTTGTAAGAAAGGATTGCTCTTGCAGTATCAGTTGGTTGAGCACCATTGTTTAACCACTTTACAGCAGCATCAATGTTCAAATCAATAGTTGCAGGGTTAGTAATTGGGTTGTAAGTTCCTAGTTTTTCGATGAATCTACCATCTCTTCTTGCTCTAGAATCTGCAACCACGATGTGGAAGAAAGGCTTACCTTTTTTACCGTGTCTTTGTAATCTGATTTTTACTGACATAATGTTTGAATTTTACGGGAACTCGTCCCAGTTAAATATTTTAAGAGTGCAAAGATAATCAAAAATTCCAATGCAGCAATCAATAAATGCAACAATTTATCAATCTACATGGTGAGTGTGATGATGAATATTTCATTTAGATACACCTATAGGAATCACCCGTTAGAAGGCTAAGTTTCACCCATGTAAAACAACCCCAAACATTTCTGGTTTTCCTCAATGGTTAAGGATTCTTTCAGATGATCAACGATTTTAGGAGAGCTCCAGTAACAGCCGATACCATTTGCAGTACAGGTCAGATACATGTTCTGAACCGCCATGGAAACGGCAGCAATTTCTTCCCATTCGGGAACCATTCCGCTGAAATTGACCATAATGGAAACTACCGTGTCCGCTTTATTGATTTTAAAGCCGATGTCATTGTATTTTTTTTCCAGGAAAAGATGCCCGGGCTGGGAAGCTTTATAGATAGCCTGCATTTCCGAAGCCAGTGCAGACTTCTCTTCGCCTCTGAATATTTTAAAACGCCATGGTTTCGTCCGTTTATGGTTAGGTGCACAGATCGCTGAATTCAGAATTTCATCAATAAGATCCTGAGGAATTTTTGCATCTGTATAATCTTTTGGGAAGATACTTCTTCTCTGCTCTATGATTTCTTTTAAAATTTCTGCTTTGTTCATGGATGCAAATTTACAGGATGTAATTAATTTATCACATACTTATCATGTTAAGCATTCAATATTAATTTCCGATTTCTATATGCCCTGTAGTTACTTACAGCAAAAGTAGCCAGAACAAGCAAAGCCAACATCACGGAAAACCATTTTGCATAGATGTTTTCATTGACATTCCCCATGAGGCAAAGCATTATAAAACAGATAGCATAAATAACTCCCGAATTCATCCATAAGCGTGAAGGCTCGGAAAAATCATTCATGACATATTTCTGATTAATGATTGGCAGCAATTTATGCTTATCCCAAATCAGCAGGATGACTACCGCAATCATCATTAAGGAAGTAATGATCCAGGTTCCGCTAAATGATAAGCTTAGGGTGATGATCCAGATATTTGTCAGAATGGCAAAAAACATAAGGGCTCCTAAAGTAGCATACCGTTGGGTAATCAGCAGTATTCCGGCAATAACCTGGGCCCAGCCCAGAAAATTCCAGTAAGCTCCCGACTGATATAAAGCCTCAAAGAAATATCCTACCGGATTATCTGCATGGATGGTGGTGAATCTTTCTCCCATTAGTTTTATCAATCCAGACGGAATGAAGGCAAATCCTACGAGATAGCGCAAATGGATTATGACCCACTGATTCATTTTACTTGTTCTTAATTGTTGAAATGTCATAGTTTAGTATTCTGCATTGCAAGGTACTAAATAAAAATAAAAGCCCAAATTAAATTTGAAGTTTTTAGTATAGAAAGAATTTTATAATACTTCTACGATTTTCTGGTAAATATTGTTTAAAGTAAATTCATCACCGGATGTCATTCCCATCATTGTCCTGGCCATAGGACTTTCAGGGGAAATTGCATAAAAACGGTCGCCCTCAAAAAAAAACTCTCCCAGGGAAACTGAAATATAAAACCGGGCTTTGTTGGTAATTACCAGAGATCCGAGCTGAACTCTTTCGGTTGAGTTATTCAGTACTTTTGCCATATTTCTTTTCAAATCATTTAAAGCTGCCAGCTGACGTTGCATCTGGTAAATTTCCTCCTGCATCTCTTCTCTCATGCTGTCGTATTTAGGAGTTTTTTTAATATCCCGGCTTGCTTCAAGGGTGAATTCCATGAAATTTTTAAGTTTCTGAATTTTTTCAGCAATGACGGCTTTTACATAATTTCTTATATTATTTTTTTCAAATATTATCTTCTCCATGAATCTATTCTTTATCATAAAGATAATATTTTTTAAATAACTATAGTTACTATCTGAGAAACCAAAAACACTACTGCAATATAAAGATAATGAGATAATAATGTATACCGGTTTGATATATGGAATTAAAGTATTAGCCTACATCTGATAATTTTTGATGAAGAATTTATTTTATTTTGCTTCTGCCAGTATTTTCAGGTTATTCAGACCTTCCTGATAAGATTTGCCCATCTGATAATCCATCATCGGTCTTATTATTTTCATCATTGCATCCTGTTCGGTATCCATGGTCCAGGTTACTTTGGTGGAATTTCCTTCAGAAGATAAGATAATTTCAGAAGTTGACTCCCCTTCAAAAGGTCTTATAAAAGTCATCTCTGTTTTTTGTTTCTCATTTAAAACCAGATCTTTTATTTCCTGACAGCCCGCTCCCGCGTCATCATTTTTACTGTCCCAGCAATATTTATCTCCCACTTGTCCGGAATTTCCGGTATAAACAATTTTCATGGACTTATCTAATTTCATCCACGGATTCCATCGGTTAAAAGCTTTCATCGAATGTATATTTTGCCACACTTTCTCTCTGGGAGCATTTATCACCAAAGATTTTTCATAGTGATAATTTTTACCGAAGGCCAGCATGGCAATTACTGCATACACAATAATCAAAAGAATAAGAATACCCAGAATCTTTAAAATGGTTTTCATAGTTTACATTGTTTTAAATTAAAATTTTACATTGACAGAGCTGTTCAGCCTGTCTTCCAAAATTAACTATTTGAAGCCTGACTTTACTTTTCCTATGACAAGATTTGTGATCACCAACCATTTTGTCATATCTTTTTGCCAAGGCATTATTTTTGAGCCATTGAACTGTCGGATAAAAACGATTAATTACATTTACTATAATTAAAACATGAAACATGAATATTTTAAAAGAAACGTTTACTACCCCATATGATTCAGCTCCATTTAGCTCCATTAAAAACGAAGATTATCTTCCGGCTTTCAAAGAACTGATTGAAAAATCTGAGCAGGAAATCGAAGCCATTGTCAGCAATCCGGAAGAGCCGACTTTCGAAAATGTGATTGAGAAACTGGCTTATTCGGGAGAACAGCTGGATAGAGTATCCAACATCTTTTTCAACCTGAATTCGGCAGAAACCAGTGATGAGCTTCAGCAGATCGCTCAGGAAGTTTCTCCTATTTTAACGGAATATTCTTCAAAGATTTCTCAAAACGAAGCTTTGTTTAATAAAATTAAAAAAGTGTACGATGAAAAAGAGAAATATAATCTTAATGAAGAGCAGCAAATGCTTTTGAATGAAACTTATAAAGGCTTTGTAAGAAGCGGCGCCTTGCTGAATGAAGAAGATAAAGAAAAGTTAAAGAAAATCAGCATGGATTTATCTTTAAAATCACTTCAGTTCGGACAAAACGTACTGGCTTCAACGAATAATTATTTCAAACATATTACCAATCAACAAGATTTGGCAGGCATTCCTGATGCGATTCTGGAACAGTATGCTGAAGAAGCCAAAGAAAGGAATCTGGAAGGCTGGGTGGTCACCTTACAGTATCCGAGTTATATCCCATTCATGACGTATGCGAAAAACCGTGAACTGAGAAAAGAACTTGCCCTGGCGAACGGTAAAAAATCTTTCGACGGCGGCGAGTTTGACAATCAGAATTTAATTATGGAACTTCTTCAATTAAAACAGCAAAAAGCAGAATTATTGGGTTATACCCATTATGCAGATTTTGTTCTGGAAGAAAGGATGGCCAAATCCCCGACAAAAGTGATTGACTTTTTAAACGAACTTTTGGTGAAGGCAAAACCTTATGCTGAAAAAGAAATTGAGGAATTGAAATTACTGGCTAAAGAAGACGGAATTGAAGAAATTCAGGGCTATGACCATGCTTTTTATGCGGAAAAACTCCGCAAAGCCAAATATGACCTGAATGATGAAGAACTGAAACCTTACTTTCCTTTACATCAGGTCCAGGATGCAGTTTTTGGCTTGGCAAATACCTTATTCGGACTGGCATTTGAAGAAAGAGATGATATTCCAAAATACCATGAAGACGTAAAAGTGTATGAAGTAAAAGAAAATGGCACATATAAATCTTTACTTTATGTCGATTATTTCCCTAGAAAAGGCAAAAGAGCCGGCGCATGGATGACGAGCTATAAAAGCCAGTATATATTGAATGGTGAAAATTCCCGTCCCCATATTTCTATCGTCTGCAATTTCAATAAACCAACGAAAGACGCACCGAGCCTTCTGACCTTCCAGGAAGTGACCACTTTATTCCATGAATTCGGCCATGCGCTCCACGGAATATTGGCAAATACGCAATATCCTTCTCTTTCCGGAACTTCCGTAAAATGGGATTTTGTTGAACTGCCTTCCCAGTTTCTTGAGAACTTCTGTTATGAACCGGAATTTTTAAAAACATTTGCCAAACATTATAAAACCGGAGAAATACTGCCAGATGAAAAAATTGAAAAAATAGCACAGTCCAAGAATTTCATGGAAGGTTATCAGACCATGAGACAGATTGGATTCGGATTGCTGGATATGAATTATCATTCAAAAGTTGAAGAACTTGATCATAAGAGCGTAAAAGAATTTGAAGACCAATATACAAAAGATACGCAATTATATCCTTCCAATCCTGAAACTGCTATGAGCCCGAGTTTTTCGCATATTTTCCAGGGTGGATATTCCGCCGGATATTATTCTTATAAATGGGCTGAAGTTCTGGATGCAGATGCTTTCCAGTATTTTAAAGAAAATGGAATTTTCAATCCTGAAATTGCTGCTAAATTCAAAACCCTTCTTTCGTCGGGTGGTACAAAAGACCCGATGGAACTGTTTAAAAACTTCAGAGGCAGCGAACCAAAAGTAGAGAGTTTGCTTAAAAGAGCGTTCGGATAATCATATTAAGCTTCTGGTTTCAGAAGCTTTTTTTATATCCATGCATGAGAGGATTAATTTTTGCATTGAGAATCTTAAAATATATTCCATGGTAAAACGAATTATTCTCTACGTATTTCTTTATGCAGTATTGATTACGACACTTACACTGACCATGTCACAGACAGGTGACACGTATCTGATTATCATTACTCTCTCCGGGCTTGTTCTGGGAGGACTGATTGTCCGTGAAGTTTATAAAAAATATTTTACGGCAGCAATACCTAGAAATAACAATCTGGAATACGGCACTTTTAATTCCGGAGAGCGATATAAGATTTCCGGCAAGCCATTTTTGTTCGGCTTTGAAAAAAAGATAGTCTCTGGAGATGATTTTTATTTTGATGATGATTATTTTTATGCTGTCAATAAGAACCAACAGGCTGCAAAGTTTGATTTAAAAGATATTACGGAACTCAGCAAAACATCCTATCAAATCAATAACAGCAGGATTTGGCAGGTGAAAATTAACAATATCGGTGAAGAAGTCGCTTTTAAATTTGCCCATAACTATTCAGTCTGGAATAAGAATTTTCTTAATTTTTATAACAAATTAAAAGAAATAAACCCATCTGCAGTACAATCAAAATGGAGTTTATGGAGCATGTAACTTTTAAATGTAAATTATCAATATTATGATAAAAAAATTTACAGATACATTTTTTACGTTCTTAGGATTTGTAGTGATTGCTGCCTTAATGATATTTATCGTATTTATAGAAAACCCTGTAACCTATTTTTTATATGCTTTCTTGATCACCCTTGCTGTTAATTTTAAGAATTTAAAATATTTAAAAAGCAGCTTTCTGTATGTTATCAGAAAATTTTCAATAACTTTAATTGTTGTTTATCTGGTGCTTATTATCGTGATGTCTCTTTCCCCCTTTCTCAGGATTCAGGAATTCAAAATATCCCACTGGAACTGGAAAGCGATTCATCCGAAAGAAATAAAAGCTCTTCCTGACTGGGACAGCGGTTATAAACGTATGGGAAATTCTTACGTGGATATCCAATATGAATATCAGTCTGGCGGAAAGTTATATAAAAATAAAGAATCTGAAGTTTTAAAAAAATATTATCCTTTCTGGAACGGAACTGAGCATGATAAGCTGGTTAGTGAATTTTCTAAATCAGTTTCAGAGAAAATTGAACAGAAAGATTTTATTGCTTTCTATACTCCTGAACATCCGCAGAAAAGTAAATTCTTTTTATCAACGGATTTGTTTTATTTTCAGGGATCCTTATTTTACAATTTCGTCACGAGCTTTGTTATGGTAATCATGGGAATTGCAGGACTAGTTCTTCTCATTATTCTTTCGCAAATAAAAAAATCGAAATAAAAAATCACAAAGAGAAAATAATTACCGGAAAAAAATGATAAGGAATATGAATTACGGAAAAGAAATTCTCTTAGCATGATATTTAGCGTTCTGATTTTATCCTAATTATGTGCCTCATTTTATTACGGATATCCGACAGAATATAATATTTCATCCCTTTAAAAGGAATAATGAAAATGAAATCATTAACAGAAAAATTCTGAATAAAAAGTTCTTGAAGTATTGCAACATGGTTTATGAAAATCTGATTTTTTAAATAACAGAAATGATAAACCTGGGAAGTCAATATTTTAAACAGTTACAAATGATACCTTAATTCATGAAAAATAAAATCAACCTCTTTATCAGCTTTTCTTTACTTTTTATGCTGAACAGCTGTTCAATGCCATTCTATTTTTATATTCAGAATTTCACTTCTGAAGATCAAAAAATAACATTAACATTTTATAAAGATGTCAACAGTGAAGATTTACAACATAAAATCCAGCTTATCTCCAGTAAGGTTACTCAATTCAGAGATTTCAGAAAAGCAAATGATAAAGCAAAGCTGAATTATATTATTGAGGATTACAATAAAATATCGGTTATACTTCCCAGGAATTCTTTAACCTATATTGATTATCGATCTAACAATTACACCAATGTAACCGGGATTGAATATATCAAAAATAAAGTACCTGTACAGATATCGAAAGACCAGCTTATGATGAAAGCAAAATACGAAAGAATGTCGCTTATTTTTGAATTAAAATAATGTCAACAATCTCAATCTTTAGATAACTTTATAAATAATTTGGGTTATATTTTTAATAGCAGATAAAATTTAGAAATAATAAGCATTTACATTTTCGTAATTTTACATCATGAATACGATTATCAAACGGTTAGAAAACGTAAAGAAACTTCAGGCGAAGAGATGGGATCATGAAGATCACTGGGATGCCATCAATGATCTTCTGATTAAGGAATTAGGTGAAATTCTGCTTATTGAGCCTCAGAATACGGCTGCTTTAATTAATATCGGTGCAGTGTATTCGGATATGGGAGAAAATGAAACGGCACTGGAGTATTTAGAGATGGCCTTAAACTTCGGATCGGAAGACAGGAATCTGTTTATCAATCTGTCCATCGTTATGGTTTATATGCAAATGCATCCGGAAGAATACCATGAATATATTGAAACGGCAGAAGAAAAAACGGAAGATCCTCTCACCTTTAGAGCATATTTTGATCCTCAGTCACATTAAAGACATTTCTTTTTGGTTCATAAAACAGCATATTAATTTAATTTTAACATGCTAAAGCCTTACCATTATTCACTTTATGTAGAAAAAAAAAGGATTACTAAAATTATCAGATCCCTGCTTCTGTTCTATTATCTAAATTTTTCGCTACCTTAGTCTTGGAAATACTGTCATAAGAGGTATACAATAGTATGGAAGAAAAGCTCTATTTCATAAAAGTTAATCCTGTTGCTGCAAAGATCAATTTGTATAACAAGCTTTGCCGTGAAGAGGATCAGGTTCTGAAATTTCTTGAAGAAGACAAAAAAACAAGCCTGGAGCTGATCCGGAAAAAAGTTCATGAAAATATAGAAAGCCTTTCACAAGACGAACTGCTGAGTATTTTTAATTGGTTTGATTCAAAATATTCTTCAGATAAGGAAGAAATGAAAATCCAGCTTTTCATACACGGAATTGATCTCTTTTATAAAATCACCTCTTCTGCGAATATTCAGCAACTACAGCAAATCCTTTCAGACTACGAACAACATGGCAAGCTTAACAGCAGCCATGTTATTGATTCTGAAAACTTCAATAACTTCTTAATTTACGGAATATTTTTTACCGCTTTAATGGATAAAAAAACAGAAGAAGATTACATTTTAGCCGATTTGAAATATCAACATACAGATCTTTACTCCTTTGCAGAAGACCAATGCCGTACAAAAAATTCAGAACAGCCTGTTTATAATGACACCTATGAATATTTCAAGAAATTATTTGATTGTACGAAATTTTATAAAGGCTCAATAATCAAACTTGAGCATAAAATCTAATTTCAAATGTTTACTAATAAGTATACGGCACCAAAACATCAATAAAATTGTCCGTTCGGTGCGGTTCACCGATGGCACGGAATTTCCAGTCGCCATTATGACGGTAAACTTCTGCAAAAACCATTGAGCACATTCCATTCATGCCGGCATCACCCGAAAGGCTGAACTTTGTAATCTCTTTCCCTTTTGCATCGACGGCTCTTATAAAGGCATTATCAATCATTCCGAAATGCTGCCTGTTAAGATTACCCTGATAAATGGAAACCACAAAAACAATTTTCCGGTAACGTTCGTCCAGCTGATCCAATTTTACAATAATCTGTTCATCGTCGCCGTCACCTGCACCGGTTCTGTTGTCCCCGGTCAGCCATATCTTTCCGCTGGGATGCCGCATCGAATTGAAATAAATAACATCGCTCTGGTACAGCACCAATTCCTTTCCATGAGCTGAAGGCAAGGTTTTTCCCATATTCGCAACTTTCCCGTTTTTATCCAAAAGGAAAGCGATAGCATCCAGATCATATTCAGCATCACCGCTGCCGTTAAGTAATCTTCTTAAAAAGCCGCCCTGTTTCCGAACATCCCAACCCAAACCGATTGTGACACTTGAAAGATCATAAACAGTATCTCCACTCTCGTTTTTACGAAGGTTAATCGTCTGTCCTTTTTGTAAGTTGATTGCCATCGTTATTTAATGATTTGACCTTTGTAATATTTTTCAAGAAAAAAAGCAAGATCTGCGCGGTAGCCGATCCCGGAAGCTTCAAATTTCCAGCTGCCGTTCCTTTTATACAGTCTCCCGAATTCTACTCCCGTTTCAATAGAGAAATCTTCATCCAGTTCATATTTTGCAATTTCCTGATGGCTGATATTGTCAATAATCCTGATGTATGAATTTCTTACCTGTCCGAAATTCTGTTTTCTTCTCTCAAAATCTTCAATCGTTACCACGAAAAGAATTTCATCCACCCTCTCGTCCACTTTTTCAAGATCTACAATAATGGCTTCATCATCGTCACCATCACTATTTTTACCACTGGGATCATCACCTGTATGGGTAAGTGCACCATCCGGGGAATGTAAATTATTATAAAAAATAAAATAGTCTTCACTAACGAGCTTTCGGTCTCTGTCAATCATAATTGCCGAAGCATCAAGGTCAAAATCATAACCTCTTCCTTCATTCGGATCCCAGCCAAGACCAATGGTCATTTTGGTAAATCCTATTTCTATCCTTTGTCCTTTCTGTAAATTAATCGCCATAATACTATTAATGTTATCTATGTTGCTTCATCTAAGGTATGGCGGTTTTAGAAGTTTTCCAAAATAATTTGACATGAATAATAATGTAAATTGTAAATAACATTAAATTTATTGGTATATATTCAGGTCATAAAAAATCCGGCCTTACAGCCGGATGTTGTATCGTTGAGAAGATTAAGAGAATTTTTAAAATTTATTTTCTACAACCCTGCTGTTCCTTGCTTTTGCCAGCATAGGAATAGAAATAAGGCCCATTGTAAGCATAATGATAATCTGTAATGGCAAAGAAATAAAAGAGTAAGTCAGGCCTATTTCGCCGCCTGCTTCACCGCTTTTTCCCATAGAAATAAACAGTGCCATAAAGCCGTATTTCATTGCAAGATTAAAAGCTCCGATACCCCCGCTGGCAGGAATGATCATCCCAAAAGTACCCACTGTAAGAATAAGGAAGCCGTCATCAAAAGTAAAGCCCGAGGTTTCAGGTAAGGCAAAACATACCAGATAGGCTGCAAAATAATAGGAAATCCAGATGCCTGCCGTATAGAAAATGAATCTGCCTTTCTGTTTTAATTTAAATATAGAGGTCAGGCCTTTAATAATTCCCTTCCCGAAATCAATTAATTTTTCTTTTTTAAATGTATAGAGAAGAATAAGACCTGTAACAATCAACATCCCTATTATAATTTTCAAATAAAAATAAAATATGTCAAAATCATGTATTCCGATTTTCATGATTTGCCTCTCAAAAAAATTAGGAACAAATTCTGACTTTTCTTCTTTTTTTTCCATCACAAAATGATAAAAAGAAAGAATAGTATCATACTTAAATATCACCGTTAATCCTAGAAAAACAGCCATACAAGCCAAATCCACAACCCTTTCCAGAATAATGGTTCCGAAAGACTGGTCAACAGGAACTTTTTCTACTCCATATAATGCTGTTGCACGGGCTACTTCCCCGCTTCTGGGAATAGTGAGGTTCATTAAATATCCAAAAGATATGGACCAGAGTGAATTTGAATTTGAAATCTGGTGACCCATAGGTTCCAGCATCAGGTTCCAGCGGATTGCCCTAAACCAATAGGCCGAAATACCAAAACATGCGGCCAGTAAAACCCACCAGTAATTGGCTTTTGATATGGATTTCTGAAAGGATGCGTAATCAAAATCCTTAAGTGCCAGCCATAAAAAAAAGCCTGCAAAAGCAAGCGAGATTACTATTGTAAGGATTGATTTTGCAGGATTATTTTTTTTCTCCATTGGTTACGTCAGAAGATTGGTTTTTTCATCAGGAAAAACAATTTTCGGCTGAAAATTCTGTGCTTCTTCAAGAGTCATCTGAGCGTAAGCAATTATGATTATAATATCATCCCTTTGTACTTTTCTGGCGGCCGGGCCGTTAAGGCAAACTTCTCCGGACTTTCTTTTCCCTTTGATGACATAGGTATCAAAGCGTTCTCCATTATTTACATTCACGATATATACCCTTTCCCCGACTACCAGCCCAGCTGCTTCAATAAGGTCTTCATCTATCGTTATGCTTCCAATATAATTAAGGTCAGAAGCCGTAACTCTCACCCTGTGAATCTTAGACTTAAAAACTTCTATTAACATCCTGCAAATTTATTAATAAAAATTAATAAAACCGTTTTTTCACAGGAATTTAAAACTGACAGAAACACAGCCATTTAATTTTATTAAATACAATCTTTACATATATTAATTATTAAATCTATAATATTTTGCAAAAACCATTAATGGTTTACACAGAATTCAGGATTTAATAAATATAAAAAATAATTCTTTTTTATTGCTAAAGTCAATAAACATAAGCATTTGGCATGATTTTAGTGGCTTGTAACGTAGATTTTTCGTCAAATGTTAAATTATCATATTTTAACCAATTTAACAAAAAAACAAAAAAATTATTTATTTTTTTTCATATAAATTGCACATTTACAAAATAGTATTATATTTGCTATAATTACGAACTAACTTTAATATTAAAAAAATTATGAACAAGTCTGAATTAATCGACGCAATCGCTAAAGATGCCGGTATCTCTAAAGTTGCTGCTAAAGCTGCATTAGAATCATTTATTGATAATGTAATGACTACATTGAAAAAGAAAGACGGAAAAGTATCTTTGGTAGGATTCGGTACTTTCTCAGTAGCAGAGAGAGCTGCAAGACAGGGTATCAATCCTGCAACTAAAAAGCCGATCAATATCGAAGCTAAAACTGTTGCCAAGTTCAAGGCAGGTGCTGATTTATCTGCTGCTGTTGCTTCAGCTAATGCTCCTGCGGCGGCTGCCGGAAAAAAGAAAAAATAATCCATTACAGATTATAAATAAAGCTGCTTCAATCGAAGCAGCTTTTTTCGTCTTATACTATTAGCAAAATATAACTTGTTTTCTCTGTCACAAATTATTAACAGTTATCTTTCATAATTTCATTTACATTAAGGAGCTAACCGGGAAACTTTCCAGTCCAAACCCTCCAATTGGTAGACAATCCTGTCATGCAGACGGTTAGGCCTCCCCTGCCAGAATTCAATCTCATAGGGTTTTGCAATATATCCGCCCCAATTTACAGGTCGTGGAACTTCAGTATTTTCGTACTGCTCCTCCATTTGTTTCAGTTTTCTTTCCAGGAATTCCCGGTCGGGAATCTCCTGACTTTGCGGGGAGACCGCAGCGCCAAGCTGGCTGCCTTTCGGCCTGGAATGGAAATACCCATCACTCAGGTTTTCAGCAATCCGTTCAAGATGAGCTTTTATAATAATCTGCCTTTCTAAATTCGGCCAAAAAAAGTGAAGGCATGCCGTATGGTTTTTTTCTATTGATCTTCCTTTTTTACTGTCGTAATTGGTATAAAAGATAAATCCTTCATGGGTATATGCTTTAAGCAAAACCATCCTGGTACGCGGACAGCCGTCTTCTTCCACTGTAGAAACCGACATGGCATTGGCTTCAGAAATATCAGGATTTTCCCCGGCTTCCAGAAACCAGTCGCGGAACTGCTCGATGGGATTTTGTTTTATCTCACTTTCAATAAGTTGGGATTTATCATACACTTTTCTTTTATCGTGCAGGTTTTCCATAAATATTTTTATTAAATTTGAGTATGAATTATTCATACAAAGGTAAAATATTAATTTCCACACCTGACATTTCCGGTGATATTTTTTCCAGATCGGTTGTATTGGTGGTTGAGCATAATGAACAGGGTGCGTTTGGCTTAATCTTGAATAAAAAAAACAGCCAGATGAGTAGTAAGTTCAAAGAATTTTTCGATTTCAAAATTGAGGTATATGACGGCGGGCCTGTAGAAAATGATAAGGTATTCTTTATCGCCAGAGGAAAAAAAGTGACTGAAAGTTTCACTGACATTACTCAGGAATTTTACCTTACAGAAGATATAGAAAATATCATCAGCTCCGTTCTGAACGGTGACCTTAGCATCAATGATGTAAAAATTTTCTCAGGATATTCCGGTTGGTCATCTTTACAGCTGGATGATGAAATTCAGAAAAAAGTATGGACCGTCGTGGATATTTATAACCTGGATTACACACTGCCGAATGATCAGACCTTATGGAAATCAATCATGCAGAATTTGGGTGGCGAATATTTGCTTTGGGCCAATTCCCCTGAAGATATTTCTTTAAATTAAGAACAGGTTATAAAGCCTGTAAAACTTTAACTGATTTTAAGATTGCGTTAACTTAATTTAAACCAGCAATTTCCGTTATTTGTTAAACCAAAATTTAATGATATGAAAGGAATTAAACTCTTTGCTTTAGCTGTATTTTCAATTGGATTTCTATCTTTCGCTCCCCCTCCTAAAAAGATCATTGTTATTGATGCCGGACATGGCGGAAATGATATTGGGGCAAGACGTGATGGATTGTACGAAAAAGAAATCACCTTACAGGTTGCAAAAGAAATCCAAAAATACAATGAAAACCAAGATGCGTTTGAAGTAGTTCTTACCAGAGATTCCGACAATGATCTAAGCTTATCGGAAAGAGTTACAAAAATCAATGAATTACAGCCGGAAATGGTTATTTCTTTACACATCAACAGCAGTCCTCAGCAGGAGACTTCTAATGCAGGACCTGAAATCTATACCCAGAATTCACACGAATCAAAAAAGCTGGCTGAAAAAATTTCTACAAAATTTGCGGTTCGTGGCATTCAGGAAAAAAATCTTCATATTTTAAGAGAATCCAAAGTCCCGGCGGTTTTGGTAGAACTCGGATTTATAAATAACACCCAGGACAGGAACTATATTTCCAGTGAAAAAGGAAGAAAAGAAATCGCCCAAAAATTTACTGAAGTTTTCAGTACTTACAATTAGACGAAGCATGATACAATTTCTGATCTATTCAGAATTAAAACCCGGTAAAGGACTTTAACATGTTGTTTACCGGGTTTGTCAATTTTATGAGAAGCTTTTTGTCCAGGCTTCCGTCAGCTCTGCGAAACGATTATTGCCAAATGTTTTATTTCTTATTTTCCCCACGGTAAACAACCCTTTTTCATCGGAAATCAATAAAATTTCTTCCGCCTTTTGGGATTCAAATGCTATGATTTCATGCTCCTGAATATCGGCAAGGTTATTCTTGTGTAAAAAAGTTACAAAATTCTCCATCAGAGGGGAAATGTAGGCGCCTTCAGTCTGTTTAGGGACTTTGATGATATTGCCTTCCAGGAAAAGGAGGTTACCGGAAGTCGTACGGGCAATTCTTTTATTAGGGTTTAAAAGAATGACATCATCCAGATCATTTTCCTGCGCATAAATTCCGGCATAGATATTTTCAGGACTGTGAACCCGGATATTGCTCAGCAGATTATTATTGACATTGATCTCTTTAATCAGATCCAGCTCTAAAGGTCTTGAATGTACCGCAAGAACATCCGTCATTTCAGATACTTCATAAAAGTAAGATACAGGAGCTTTTGATAAAATAATACCATCAGTATTCCGGAAAACCTGAAAATTAATGATCCCGTTTCTGATTTGTTTTAGTTCAATAACTTCTTTCCTGAAAAGAGACTGGAAAAATTCCAATGTATACGACAAGGGAATATTCATTCTCATTTTCCTCATAGAAGCCATTAGGAAGAAATAGCATTCTTCATCCATTATCAATTCAGCATTTCTCACAAAAAAAGCAGCTTTTACTGTGTCGCCCAAAAGAAATGCCCTGTTTTTTACCGGTATTTCGCCAGATGTGAAATATTGATTTTCCAATTTTAATCTGATTTATTTATAAAAAAATAATGAACGATAAATCGTTCATCAGTTTTATCATTCAGTACAGCTTACGTTTAAGCAGCACCTAATTTTATTCTAAGATTCTCAATAAGATTCTCCCAATACAGGGCGTTTTCCTGCTCATCTCCTTCTTCACAGAAATCGGTTATATTGAGTGCTAAATCTTCCGTAATATCATCGATTATAATCGTCATTTCAAAGAAGTTTTTGGTCCCTTCATCTTCTTCCCATCTGAAACGTACGAAACCTTCAGGCTTATACCTGATTAAAGTCGCTTTCTCCGCAGGCCCGCCACCCCAGCTAAAAAAGAAATCATCGCCTTTCTCTATTACATCATCCGCAAACCATTCAGACAATCCTTCAGCAGTGGCCAGATATTCATATAAAATCTCTGATAAACAGTGCATTGGAAATTCGTAATGGACTTTATGTTTCGCCATATAATCTTTGTTTTATCGTCCCGCAATATATAAATTAATTTTTTTATTACACAAAAATGTGTTTATTTTTTTATATATTCTTCATGATATTTATCAGAGAATTTTAAATAAGCGTTTAATAATAACTCCAATAAAAGAATATAGGGTTAGAAACCATTAAAGTATTCAATTTTAATGGTTTATTTCATTAAAATCAACAACTAATTTTTTGAAAAGTAAATTAAACACATCAACAGAATGAATCAGAATATGATATTTATAAATTTTTAAGTAAATATTTTATTATCACGGCAACTCATTTAAAACTTCAATAATCATTTTACAGCCTTCCGTAATCTCTTGCTTTGAAATCGTAAGTGGCGGGGAAATCCTCAGGTATTCATTTCTATACAGCTGCCAGAAAACAATGATTCCTTTTTCCATGCATTTTTTTGCCACTTCCAGCGTATATTCCGGCGAACCCAGGTTTACAGCCAACATGAGGCCCTTTCCATTGATATTTTTTATTTTAGAATGAACTAAAAGTTCCCGGAACAGTTTTTCTTTTTCATCAACCTCTTCCATCAGGCCGCTTTCCAGAACTTCCTTTAACGTAGCATGGCTGGAAGCTGCAATAAGAGGATTGCCGCCAAATGTAGTAATATGACCCAGCTTCGGAGAATGTGCGAGTGTTTCCATAATCTTGCGGGAACTCATAAAAGCTCCTACAGGAACTCCGCCTCCCATTCCTTTGCCCATAACCAGAATATCAGGAACTATTCCGTAATGTTCAAAAGAAAATAATTTTCCGGTTCTTCCGAATCCGGGCTGAATCTCATCGAGAATCAATAAAGCTCCTACCGCTTCACATCTTCTTTTTAATTTAATCAAATACTCATCTGCCGGCACCAGAAAACCCGCCGCCCCCTGGATGGTTTCCATAATCACACAGGCTGTCTTTTCAGTGATCTTGTCAAAATCGTTTTCATTGTTGAATTCAATGAAGGAAATCATGGGCAGCAAAGGGCGGAACTCTCTTTTATGCGTTTCGTTTCCGGAAACACTAAGAGCTCCATGGGTATTCCCGTGATAAGAATTTTTAAAAGATACAATCTCTTCTCTTCCCGTATATCTTTTTGCCAGCTTCAGACTTCCGTCGATAGCTTCTGCTCCGCTGTTTACCAGATAAGTAATTTCTAAAGGATCAGGCGTCGCTTCAGCAAGCAACTTACATAAGGCAACCGGTTTCTCCTGGGCATATTCACCGTACACCATCACATGAAGATATTTTTCTGCCTGTTCTTTGATCGCAGCCACAATTTTCGGATGGGAGTGTCCTAATGTATTAGCCGAGACTCCTGCTACAAAATCCAGATATCTTTTTCCATCAGTTCCATAAATATAACTGCCTTCCGCTCTTTCCACTTCAAAACCCGCAGCAAATCTGGTGGTTTGTGCCTGATATATAAAAAAATCGTTTTGCATGTCTGTTTTCATTTGAAAATTTTAGCAAAACTAAAAAAGATTCACCAAACCCGGAAATTAAACTGAAGAGAATAAAAAAGCCGCTTGCAGTAATCTGCAAGCGGCACCACCAAATCACAAAATATTAATATAATTTCAATTAAATTATACGGTAAATATATAAAAAAAATGAATTCAAATACATATTCAATAAAAAATATTAGCTAATAGCAATTAATAGCTACATAAATCCTATAATAAACCTATAATTAATCACATAAAATACCACATATACCATTTATTTCATATTCACCAATATTTGAATAATTATTTCAAAATATTTTTGGACATGTATATATTGTTTTAAATAATCTTTATTAATAGGTATAAAAATAAAATTCACCACCTTCCATAATAGAAAATGGTGAGTTATTTGTAATAAAAACTTTGTATAAGTTACCTTCTTACCCGCTTTGGTTTTTTGGCTTCTTCTAAGGCTTTTTCTTTTTCAACAGCTTCTCTGGCTTTATCGTAAAGTGTATTGTCAGATTCATATTGAATTTCAGGATAGTTTGGTGTATCAACCAGGATATCCTGCCACTTTAGGATCCTGTCTTTTGTATTCCAGTTAAAATCCGGGAATTTGCGTCTTTCAGGCTCTATTTTACTCATCGGATATGTATCTGAAGCAGCACCGATATTACAGGCAACTATATACAAAGCCTTTTCCTCAAAAAGCGCATCAATAATCCCGCAGGACGTTAATGAAATTCCAATCCTTTCTTTTTTCTTTGTCTGGTTATTGACATCATCAGAATAGGTAATGGACTGTGCGTTCCCTATTACCTTTGCTTCCTTAATGCTGTTGTCTGCTCCATAATAAATGGTCATCAGCTTTCCTTTGACCTGATTGAATTCATCTTTCATGTTAAGGGAATCCACCTTACTGATGGCAAAAGCATTTCCTAAAACTTTTAGTGAATCAATACTTTCAGTCTGTGTATTGAAATATGCTTCCACTTTATCTCCTGTTACCTGTTTTCCGTTACTCCAAAGAATAGGACTGGTATACATATGGAGAACACCGTCAGTTTCATTAAAAGCAATAGAGTCAGCTCTTCCCTGAGCATTGGATTTATAAAACCTGCCTTTCCTGAAGGCCCGGAGAAAACTCTTCTTTACTTTAATATCTGCAGGATCCTGTTTCTGGAAAGAAATGATTTTTTCTGCCGCAAAATACATGGAATCTTTTTCCAACGCTTTTACCGCATATGGGTTTTTCGTCATCATGGCAGAATCTTTTTTCTCAAAAATTTCTCCGTAACCTCCTTTTATCCATCTCCTTTCTTTGGGATCGTCCAACGTGACGTTTCCTGCAGCTTTTCCAAAACCTGAAATCTGGTTATAATACATCTCATCACCGGTCAGGATTTTGTCATTGTAATGAACTCTTGAATTCTTGTATAGAAATGCTTCTTTAGAATTCATATTGTAATTTCCCTTTTCGGTAAAAATATAATTTTTCGGATTTTTCTTATTGGTGATGGTTGTCGGTCCGTTAATATCAACAATATTGGTATTCTGATTCTGGATTACATTCCTGCCTTCCAGCGTATAGTCCTTGTCTTCAATTTTCACATTTCCGGTAAGATCTATCGTACGGGTCGTCAGAAAATAGGTAGCGGACTTGGCGTAGGTTGTACTTTTACCATCGTTAATGGTACCTCCTGTATTGTAATAAGCCTGATTGGAAACCCTGTCATAATACATAGTTTCTGTTTTAATAACGGTTCCTTTCGGATCTGTAAGGACAACATTCTTCCTGGCAATTCCCCGCTGCGTATTCCCGTCATACTCCATTTCTTCCGCGGTTATTACAGAACCGTCTGTATTCTGAAGCTTGACATTTCCTACTGCCTTTACGAAGTTTTGGCCTTCATAAACAATTACCAGGTCAGCATTCAGTAATGACCCCTGATGCTCGAACTGAACATTTCCTGAAAAGTAGTTATTTCCATCGTATTTTTCATCCTTACGAAGCTGGTCAGAGTGGATATGCTTCACTTTTTCTGCAGGCGGAGCATTTTTCTTAGGAACCGCTGTAGGGTTGAAATAGGGATCTTTTTGCAAAGGCTTTTGGTTGTCCTGAGCAAAAATAAACGTAGAAAAAGAGATTAATAAAGCAAATAGCAGCCTCATGAAAAACCGGTTAGTCATTCTTAGTGCCATAGAAATACAGCGAATGGGAATCAATTTTAACACCGAATGCCTCTTCGATAGCTTCTTTAATCCCCTGAATTCTCGGATCACAAAATTCTATTATTTCTTCAATTTCCTTGTCTGAATCCTTTTTGTAAATCACCAGGTGGTCATGTTGTTTATCAAAATAAGATTTCTCGTAAGATGAGGAAGTTAGTGTCTTTTCACCGAACTGGTGCTTACGGATAAGTCCTGCATCAAGGAAAATCTCTATCGTATTATAAATAGTAGCTTTGGAAACATGGTATTTTTTCTGCAGCATAAGAAGGTACAGATCATCTACGTTAAAGTGATGATCCATACTATAAATCTCTTCCAGTATTGTATATCGTTCAGGCGTATTACGGAACCCTTTTTCCAATAAATAGTTCCTTAAAACGTCTTTTATCAGTGTAATATTTTTTTCTTTTTGTATTGTATCCATCAAAAAATTTATCTACAAATTTATTGATTTTTATTTAAATACCTATTGTACTTCACTGTTAAAGAATTTAACTGTTATGACGGATATACTCGCACTGCTGAATTTTAGATTTACCGACACAGTCTTCCGTCATAGGCGCAGATTCTACGACTACGTTATGGGAAGTAATCCCCCAGGCCTTGAAGTCATCACTACCCACATATTTAACAAAATTATAGATATTCATGATAATTTTCTCCTTTACGGTAAGAAGTATATCGTTAATATAGGTATTATCTATAATCACATATTTAAGATCAGGCGGAATATTATGGGCTCTTAGAGAAGGATGGCTGCTTCGTGAAGGAATAACTCCATCGGCCATTAAATCTCTTAATACCATGTCAAAATAATCATTAATCCTTCTGTCCATTTTAAATCCAAGCATGAAATTGATTTTATATATCGTTCCTGGAAGCACTTCATCCACTGAGTATGTAAAGGTATAAGGATCTTCCTGATTCGTAATGCTTAAGATGAAATAATGATCTGCTCTTTTCGGCTGTTTTTTAATAATGGAATAGATGATTTTCGATTCTATTTCATCGTTTCTTTTGGCCCTGCTCAGATAAGCCAGATTGGTAGCGTATTTAGGAATCGTTTCATCAAGCTTCATATCCTTGATAATCGGAATATAATTTTCCAGTTTAATGAATTTAATGAATTTTGTTTTAATAAGCCTTCCGTTGAACCATGCATACATACATACTCCGATGAATCCTGCCAAAATAACGGTAATCCAGCCTCCGTCAAAGAATTTAATAATATTTGCACTGAAGAATCCAAGCTCAATGGCCATGTAGACCAACGCAAAAACAAGGATTAATCCTTTATTAACTCTTCGTTTTAACAACCAGAATACGAGCAGAACAGTGGTCATCAGCATGGTTACAGTAATAGAAAGACCATATGCGGCTTCCATTTTACCGGATTCCCTGAAATGGAGAACCACTACAATGCAGAGCAACAAAAGGCCCCAGTTAATTCTTGGAATATACATCTGCCCTTTCACCCCGGAAGGGTAATCAATTTTTTGATTGGGCCACAGATTTAGCGACATGGCTTCAGAAAAAATGGTGAATGAGCCGGTAATCAATGCCTGACTGGCGATAATCGCCGCTGCTGTTGCCAGAATAACTCCCGGAATTACCATCCATTCTTCCATAATCCCAAAGAAAGGGTTAACTACTGAAAAACCGGGTTTATTATAATTGGTTAAAAGCCAGGCTCCCTGTCCAAGATAATTTAAAATCAACATGATCTTTACAAATACCCAGCTCACCCTGATATTTTTTGCGCCACAGTGTCCCAGGTCGGAATAAAGTGCTTCCGCTCCTGTTGTACACAAGAAAACCGCACCTAAAATCACAATAGCACTTGGTGAGTTAGCAATCAGTTTGTAACCATAGTATGGATTAAAAGATCTTAAAATTTCGAAGTTCTCACTCAGATGTGACAATCCTAATCCACCTAAAACCAAGAACCAGACAACCATCACAGGACCAAAGAACTTTCCGATAAAGCTGGTCCCGAACTGCTGGACCACAAAAATGACAATTAAAATACCAATGGTAATGGGTACTACCGGAGTATGAGGATTATATATTTCCAATCCTTCAATTGCTGACATCACCGTAAGTGAAGGTGTAATCACACCATCTGCAATAAGCGCCGCAGCTCCTACGATGGCAATCAGATACAACCATCCTTTTTTAAGATTCTTAACCAGAGAAAATAATGCTAGAATCCCACCTTCGCCTTTGTTATCTGCTCTAAGGGCAATAATAACATATTTAATGGTGGTTTGAAGCGTAAGTGTCCAGATAATACAGGAAAGCGCTCCTTCTATATATTCGTTGAAAGGCATCGTGCTTCCGCTTTCTCTGGCGTTAACGATTGCTTTCATTACATAAAGCGGTGAAGTACCTATATCTCCGAAAACAATCCCAAGAGAGACCAGAATTCCAATGAAAGAAAGCTTTTTAATGTCAATATGATGACCGCCTTCCATACCTTCTGCCATATCAGCTAATTTTATTTTTAAATGCGCAAATTTAAATCAAATTTACAATCCCATGAATTTTTATTCATGAATATAATAAATGAAAAAACTTCCTTTCGGAAGTTTTTCTCTATAATCGGTACCTACTTTACGTACATTGCTTTTTTAATTTCTTCTTTTACTTTTTCAAGTTTCGGGAACCATTCGGCGAATAAAGCAGAAGAATAAGGAGCAGGAGCATCAGGCGTTGTAATTCTCTTAATAGGAGCATCCAGATAATCAAATGCTTTCTGCTGTACCATATAAGTAATTTCAGAGGCTACTGAACCAAACGGCCATGCTTCTTCCAATACAACCAAACGGTTTGTTTTTTTAACCGAGGCAAGAACGGTATCATAATCTAAAGGACGAACTGTTCTAAGATCGATTACTTCTACAGAAATACCTTCTTTAGCCAAATCTTCAGCCGCCTGAATAGCCAGCTTCATAATTTTTCCGAAAGAAACCAAAGTAACATCAGTTCCCTCTCTTTTGATATCTGCTTTTCCGATCGGCAAGTAATATTCTTCTTCAGGAATCTCCATTTTGTCACCGTACATCTGTTCAGATTCCATGAAAATAACCGGATCATTATCCTGAATAGCGGTTTTCAGCAATCCTTTTGCATCGTAAGGATTTGAGGGAACCACAACTTTAAGGCCCGGGATATTGGCAAACCAGTTTTCAAAAGCCTGCGAGTGCGTTGCTCCCAACTGTCCTGCTGAAGCAGTAGGGCCACGGAAAACGATAGGACAATTCCACTGTCCGCCGCTCATCTGACGTATTTTAGCTGCGTTATTGATAATCTGATCAATACCCACCAGTGAGAAATTGAAAGTCATATACTCTACAATGGGTCTGTTTCCATTCATTGCAGCCCCTACAGCAATCCCTGTAAAACCAAGCTCGGCGATTGGCGTATCAATTATTCTTTTAGGACCAAATTCATCCAGCATCCCTTTGGAAGCTTTGTATGCACCATTGTATTCTGCCACTTCCTCCCCCATTAAAAAGATGGATTCGTCTTTACGCATTTCCTCGCTCATTGCCTGTGCAATTACCTCACGAAAAGTATATTCTGCCATATTTATTTGAAAAATTTAGACTACAAAAATAGTGTTTTTTATTATTTTATCACAAAAAAAGACAACTCATTACTGAATTGTCTTGTATTTAATACCGATCGTCTGTTTCTTAATCTACCTTGTGCCAGGTTTGCGTTTTCATAGCAATCCCCAGAACAATAGCTTTCACTTTCAAAGTATTTCCTTCTCTTACGATTTCATTTTTGTAGCTTTTACCGTCTTTAGGATTGGTAATGGTTCCTCCGCTGAATTCATTTCCGTCTTTAGATAAACCTCTGATAATCTCCAGACCAATTAAAGGTTTGTTCTTTCGGTCATCTTTACATTTTACACAATTGTTATTTTCAGGCTTAATCAAAAGCTGAACGATTTTACCGTAATACTTACCATCGTTTTTTTTGAAAATTTCCACAATAGATTTCGGCTTTCCGGTTTCGTCATCTATTGTTTTCCATTTTCCTTCAATCTGAGCGAATGACAAAACACCTGCAAAAGAAAGAACGAATGTTAATAATAATTTTCTCATATTCTTATAGTTTTAATTGTAATACACCAATACGTTTGTCTATATATTGCTAAAAATATAAAATAATTTCCAGATACAAAAGAATTTTATTATCCTGAACATATATTACAATAGATAGACTTTAAGTCAAATAGTTAAAGATGGATACATTAATTTTAACATAACTAATACAGCTTCCTGCCAACGACCCTTTTCATATAATCCTGATACCACGCTTTGGCAGTCAGTATTCCTTTTTTGACTTCAGGATTATTTTTCAGCTGATCCATCATGTTTTTTTCCATTCCTAAATCTTCTTTATCAAAAATGCCCACTACCTCTTTTCCGTCAAAACGGTAAATATAATTTCCGATGATAAACTGTTCTACAGTACCGTCTGAATTGGCAATAATGGGAGCATATTGCTTATCACTTACCAAACTCCTTCCCCAGCTTCTTATTTGTTTATTATACCCGATCAGGTCTGCCAATGTTGGGTAGATATCGATCTGTTGCGCAAATTCATGACTGACCCCTTTTAAGTGGTATTCAGGATTCGGGGAATACAATATCAGCGGAACGGCAAAATGGTTCATGGTCTTTTCATATTCCTGATAATACACCTCGTTGGTATGATCGCCCGTAAAAACAAAGATCGTATTGTGAAACCACGGCTGTTTTTCAGCAGTTTCAAAATACTTTTTAATTGCATAATCCGTATATTGAATGGGCTCGTGCATCTGGTTTTTCCCTTTTTTGAACTTTCCGTTGTATTGTTCAGGGATTTTAAACGGATGATGGGAGGATGCTGTAAAAACCGTTGCCATAAAAGGTGTGGTTTTCCCTACATTTTTTGCGAAATACTGTAAAAAAGGCTCGTCCCAGATCGCCCACATTCCGTCAAAATCTTTATCATTGTTATATTCTGTCTTGCCAAAATAATGCTTGAATCCGAGAATATTTCCAAAACCCAAAAATCCCATCGAACCGTTAGGAGCACCGTGGTAAAAAGAAGTATCATACCCCATTTCATTACAGACTGAAACAATAGACTGTATTTTCTGGTTGGCATATGGCGAGCTGGTAAATGCATCCGTCAAACTGGGTATTCCCGCCAATACGGAACTCATCCCGTGAATCGATTGCCTTCCATTGGCAAATGTATTCGGGAAAATCAGGCTTTCATTCGCTAAACTGTCAATAAAAGGAGTATAGGAAACGTAATCCTTGATATTTTTTTCCTTATTAAAAGCTCCGGAATACTCCCTGCTGAAAGATTCTACGATAAAAATCACGATATTGGGTTTATCGGCCACTTTCCTGTTATACATCTTATAAGGATGAATCTGATCATCAATGAATTTTTCATCCACGAAATGAACTTCCTTAAAATTATTGGTATTTAACGTCCTGAAGAATGAAAATGTACTGTTCAGCACCATATTTCCCTGAGAGGGAAGCTTAACAAAACGGTTGGCATCTACCAGATTAATGGGTCTTGTACTATGTCTAAAGTCGCCGCGAATCCCGCCGACTGCTAAAACAGCCGTCAGACAGAGGGTAAGTACCGACCAGATAAAATAGGGCAAAAGTTTTTTCGGTGTATTGGCCTGAACATTCACTTTTTTGTACAGGAATATCCAAAGTGCCATCAGAACCAGAAACCATATGAGAACAAAAGGATTCTGCACCAGTGAAGCAGTAAAGACTTTAAAAATATTATTTTCATGCTGTGCTACCTGAAATGCGGCAGATGTTAATCGGGTCTGAGAAAATCTGAAATAAACAAAATCCCCGAAATTCATGGCATACGCAATCCCATTGGTGATAAAATAAACCCAGAAAAGGACTTTTTGATAGGCTTTTTTGGTATTGATGATCACCGGGATGATGCTTAACAAAATAAACAGTGCATTAACATATAAAATCGCTGTCGTATCAAAGGCAATTCCATGGTAGGAAAGACTGAAATAATCTGACACAGAATCGATCTTTATTAATCCCCTATTGAAATACCAAAACAGAAACCTTGCAATCTGATAAAAAAAGTACGCTAAAAAAATCCGGTACAACAGTACCAGAACTTCCTGTGTTCTAAATTCTTTAAACAATTTCATGCGGCAAATTTACATCAAATTCAAATAAAATTAACGCAACCCTCTGAAAATGCCATAATAATTGATACATGATTACATAGGCATATTGCTACATTGATATATTGTCTTAATTTTGCAGGTATGAGTTTTATTAAAAATAATTTTGCCAACGCTATTACCTTAGGAAACCTTTTTTCAGGCTGTACAGGTGCGATCCATCTTATTTTAGGAAACTATGAGATCACGGCAATCTGCCTGATATGTTCACTGATTTTAGATTTTTTTGACGGTTTTGTAGCAAGAGCCTTAAAATCGAATTCCAATCTGGGTGTGCAGCTGGATTCTCTTGCCGATATGGTAAGTTTCGGATTGGTGCCGGGTTTAACGATGTTTAAAATTCTTGAACCATTCGGAAGCCATCTTGCAGGACTTTCACTGCCTTTCGAGATTAAATACTTCGGTTTATTAATCACTTTATTTTCCTGTCTCAGGCTGGCTATTTTCAACCTGGACGAAGAACAGAAATATTATTTTAAAGGATTGAATACTCCTTCAAATACGATTTTGATTTTCGGATTATATTATGCATTCAAAGAAAATCAAAGCTTTGATTTTTTACTAAACAGCGATATCTTATTGATTATTTTAACCATTGTTTCATCCTGGCTTTTGATCAGTCCCATTAAAATGATTGCCATGAAATTTAAATCGATGAAACTGCAGGACAATTATCCTAAACTTGCCTTATTAATAGGTTCTGTTATTATTCTGGTTATTTTTAAAACAGTCGGAATTCCGCTGGTTATCCTATATTATATCTTAATTTCGATTATCTTTCAGAAACAATTGAATAAATAAGGCTGCAGGATTAGAAAAGCCTTGAAACCAAACATTCATAATTATACATTCCCAATTTTTTCAACTTAAAAAATGAACTTAAAATTATATAAACCGCTCTGCATTTTTGATTTAGAAACCACAGGAACGAATATCGGGAAAGACCGGATCGTAGAAATCTGTATTTTAAAGGTAAATCCTGATGCTTCACGGGAAAGCAAGACCTGGAAGGTCAATCCTGAAATGCCGATCCCGAAAGAATGCAGTGAAATTCACGGAATTTATGATGAAGATGTAAAAGATGCACCTACTTTCAGAGAAATCGCACCCAAAATACTGGAGATGATTACCGGTACGGATCTCGCAGGATATAATTCGAACAGATTTGACGTCCCGTTATTAGCCGAAGAGCTGCTTAGGGCTGATTTCGATTTTGATTTGAACAAATTTAAACTGGTAGATGCACAAACAATCTTTTTTAAGAAAGAACCGAGAAACCTGGGGGCTGCCTATCAGTTTTACTGTGGAAAAACATTAGAAAACGCCCATTCTGCAGAGGCTGACGTTATGGCCACTTTTGAAGTGCTGGATGCCCAGGTCGGGAAATATGATGATGTTCCAAAGGAAATTACTGACCTAAGCGAATTTTCAACCCAGAATAAATTTGCAGATCTGGCAGGTATGATTCATTTCAATGAAAAAAATGAAGAAATTTTTGCTTTCGGAAAATACAAAGGCCAAAGCGTGAAAGCCATTTTCAAAAAAGATCTTGGCTATTACGGATGGCTTCAGAATGCCGACTTTCCTTTATACACCAAGAAAGTGTTCACCAAAATTCAATTATCCAGTAAATTTTAAAAATGAGTGAGCTTGTTAAATTCAAATTTTATGAGAACGCGCTTCAGGCCAACAGGGATAAACAGATCCTGGCTGAAAGCGGCATTAACAGCTTTATTGCGAATGAACAGCTGATTCAGTCGGACTGGCTGCTTTCGCAGGCTGTAGGTGGAATCCAGCTGCAGGTTTTTGAAGACGATCTTGAAAAAGCGCAACGGGTTTTACAGGATTATAAGGAAAACGAAGAATTCCCATTGGAAGTGGAACATACGATTGAAAATCCCGCTTTCGATTTTGTATGCCCGAAATGCGGTTCCAATCATATTTACAGAGACGACAGTGCCACAAGTTTCTTTGGAATCTCGATTTTGACGAGCCATAAATTCGTCTGCTATTACTGCGGTAATGAGTTTGAGCATTAAACATCCTTTATAAACGAAAATTTCCCTTTATTGTATAGGCGGCGAAAATTCGGATTATTTTGATGAGTGATCAGCATAGTCATTTCTTAGCCCCGATAGGAACGGTTACCCCGCAGCAGGCGTTGGAAAAATATACCCGCGCGAGGAGTAAAAGTGGATAGCGGGAAAAAGCTTCAAATAAAAAATAAATACATATGAAAATAATCTGCATAGGAAGAAACTACAGCGAACATGCAAAAGAACTGGGAAATGAAATTCCTGAGAAACCTGTTATCTTTATCAAGCCGGATACAGCCGTTCTGAAAGGGAATGATTTTTATATCCCGGAATTCTCTGATGACGTTCATTATGAACTGGAAGTGGTCGTGAAAATTTCAAAAGGCGGGAAATATATCCAGAAAGAAACTGCGCCTAAGCATTATGAAGAAATCGGTCTTGGAATTGATTTTACAGCCAGAGGCCTTCAAAGCGAACTGAAATCCAAAGGACTTCCCTGGGAGCTTGCTAAGGGATTTGACGGTTCAGCTGTGGTAGGAAGTTTCTATAAAAAAGAAAATTTCAATCTTGAATCTTTACATTTTAGCCTGTTGAAAAATAAGGAAAGGGTTCAGGACGGAAATACAAAAGACATGATCTTTACGATCGATGACATTATTGCTTTCGTCTCCCAATATTTTACATTGAGAGTGGGAGACCTGATTTTCACAGGAACTCCGAAAGGTGTCGGAAAAGTAGCAGAAGATGATATCCTTGAAGCCTACCTTGAAGATCAAAAGGTTCTTGATATCCGGATATTGTAGTATTTAATCTCTTTTTCATTATAATTTTCTTATCTTTAGTAAACAAAATTAGAGGTCATGATAAATATTGTATTACCCGTGGATTTTGGGGACAGAACAGAAGAACTCGTAGATCGGGCGGTAAAATTTGCAAAACAGATCCAGGGAAGGATTTTTCTTATCCATGTTGCTCCTTCGGATATCGGTTTTGCCATTGGGGATATGGGCTTCCAATATTTCCCGGAAGTTGAAGAAAATGAAATCAGGGAAGAACTCGTACAGCTGAACAATATACAGCAACGTATCCTGGCTCAGGATGTAGAATGCGAGCATATTCTGAAACAGGGAATTGCAAAAGATATTATCCTTGAACACTCCAAGGCTAAGAATGCAGACTTTATTGTTATGGGCTCCCACGGAAGAAGCGGGATCTATGATGTATTCGTAGGAAGCCTGACCAAAGGAATTACCAAAGATGCTGATATCCCTGTGTTGGTACTTCCGATCCATGATCATAAATAAATTACGTTCAGCACAAATTATAAAAAAGCCGATCAAATAATTTATTTGATCGGCTTTTTACTATATAACCAATTAATTAACCTTCTCTTTTGTAGATATTCGGATCATAGTAAGGATTCTTACCTTCTGTTGGAGAATAGTAGTCTTTATCTTTATCTCCACCCAGGGTAACTACTAAAACGTAGCACCAATACGTAAATAATACGCAGCAAACGATAAACAGAATCCAGTTTAAAACATTACCGAAAGTATCAAAGAAACCGAAAGACCATTTGAAAACTTTGCTTAAGAATAGAAAGAAAGACGTCATTATTTTCCTTTTTTAAATTAACTTTGTACAAATTTATAAAAAATGTTTAGATTACTTTCAAAAGAAAGCAATATTTTTTCAATCCCTGTTTATATTGGCTTTCTTCTGTTAATAGTAATATCTTTTAACTTTCTGAATTTCAATACCTATGAAGCCATTGTTGCAGGAATCACTTTTGTCGGGATTGCTTTGGGATATTTTTGTTTTCACAGTATCGCATTGAATTATCAGAGCCACCTTCCTTTATTTTTATATACATTTTTTATTTTTGGACTATACCCCGGCAAGATGGATGTCGGACTTGCCGTTTCGCTGCTTACGAATTCCTTTCTTTTGCTGCTTCTAACCAGCACCAATGAAGATATAAGAAAGAAATCATATGTTTTGGTAGGGTCTATCGTAGCACTTAATTTTATTTTTCTTCCGACTACATGGCCGATGGCTGTTTTCGTTATGATCCACGTCGTAGCAACCTCTGAAAGAATCGGCCTGAATATCTTCAGGTTCTTACTGGGAATTGTTTTAATTGCATTCAGTTATTTCTCCGTTATGTTTTTCATCAATTACACCTCCTGGAATACAGATTATTTTCCTTTTGGAAAAATGAAAATGGTAACCGATTATGAAGAGTTAATCCCTTTGGTGCTGATTGCATGTATGCTGATCTATGCGGTATACGACCATTTTAAGAATTACAATAAAAAAAGCCCGGTAAGCAGATATAAATATACCTTCTTACTGGTTTTCTCCATAGCGCAGCTTATTACGATTATTCTTTACATGAATAAAAGCTATGAATATTTGCTGCTTCTCGCTTTTCCTTCTACCATTATCATCAGCAGAATGCTGCGGTTCTTACCTAAATACTGGATGCAGGAAGTGAGCTTATGGGTAATTATTTTCAGTTTAATCGGTTTTAAAGCCGGAACTTATTTTGATTTATTTTAAAGATTATGATTCAGATAGACGATAAATTGATCTCCGAAGATATTTTTTCTGAAGAGTTTGTGTGCAACCTTACCAAATGTAAAGGAGCCTGTTGTGTGAAAGGAGATGTAGGAGCTCCGTTGGATAAAGAAGAACTGATCATTTTAGATAATATTTATGATAAAATTAAGCCTTATCTAACTGAAGCAGGAATTAAAGCATTAGATGAACAAGGGACATGGACAACAGATCCGATGGACGGAATGTATGTAACGCCTATGATTGAAGGCGCAGAATGTGCGTATGTTACTTTTGATGAAAGAGGAATTACCAAGTGCGGAATTGAAAAAGCCTATGAAGACGGTGCTGTAGACTGGCAAAAACCGATTTCCTGCCACCTGTATCCGATCCGGGTGACGGAATATTCTACTTTTACTGCATTAAACTATCATGAATGGAGTGTGTGTAATGATGCCTGTACACTAGGAAAAGAATTACAGGTTCCGGTTTATAAATTCCTGAAAACACCGCTGATCAGAAAATACGGTGAAGATTTTTATAATGTCATGTGCGAAGCAGCTGAAGAATGGAAGGAAGAGTATGGCTCTTAGTTGATTTGAGCTTTTGAATAACATTAAAAAAGAAACCGCAGAAAAAATTTCTGCGGTTTCTTTTTTCATTGAAAGTGGTTAATTTGCCGTTCCTACTGTAACAGCAGTTGGCTTTGCCTCTTCTTTTTTTGCTTTTTCCCAACCGTCTTCCGGCATCAGGGTAGCAACAATTCTTCCTTTCGTAAGGTATTTTTTACCTACATCCTGAAGATCTTTTACAGTTAAAGCTTTTACTTTTTGCTCATAATTAAGGATTTCATATTTGTCGCTGCCGTCCATCTGGTTTTTAGTCAGGGCATTCATCCAGAACATATTGTCTTTCAGGCTTGTTTTAAGATCATTGTATTCTCCTTCCTTATATTTATCAAGATCTTTCTGCTCCGGACCTTTATCAATCAGTTTCTGCAGCTCAGCCATTGCGCTTTTTGTCAGTTTTTCAGCATTTTCAGGTCCGCATGGGAAACTGATGCTGAAGCTGTAATTGTTATAAGGAACCCGTGACATTCCGCCTCTTGCGCCGCCACCGTAAATTCCGCTTTCATCTTCTCTCAGCTTCTCAATAACTTTAATCGTCGCCACTTCACCTAATGCTTCTAAAGCCAATGCTTCTTTTTCATTGTATGGAGCTTCTCCCAGATAGGAAATGGTCACCATACTTTTAGGATCTTTTCCTTTTTTATACGTTTTGGTGAAATCTCCTGTCATCTGCCGGTATCCTGTATCTTTAAAACTGGCTATTTTTCCAGTCGACGGCAGGCTTGCAATATACTGTAATACTTCACTCTTGAATGCAGCTTCCTCGATATTCCCTACAAAATAGAAATGGAAGTTTCCTGCATTTGCAAATCTTTCTTTATAGACATCATATGCCTTCTTATAATCCGTTCTGGCCCAGTCTTTTTCCATTGGAATCAGTCCAATAAACCTCGGGTTTTTCTGATTCATAAATTTCGCATGTTCGCTGGAAAAGTAAAATTGCGGATTAGACAATAAGTTGTCCAACATTGCAGACTGCTTGGTTTTATAGGCATTGAATGCATCAGGATTGTAATTTAATCCGGTAAAGTAAGCATACATGAGTTCCATTGCCGTACCCAGATCTTTCTGACTGGTTCTTCCTGAAATCCCTTCATATAATGAACCTATGGAAGGATTTACATTTACCTGTTTTCCTGCCAGATAATTGGTAAGATCTGTTTTTGAGAAGCCATTGACTCCTGCTTCAGTCAGCGCCTGGAAAGCAAACTGGGTGGTTGCAATATCCGCATCCGATACTAAAGAGCTTCCTCCCATACTCCTTGCAGAAAATACAACCTCATCATCCTTGAAATCTGTTTTTTTGAATGTTACTTTTGCTCCGTTGCTCAGGGTCCAGGTGGTTGTTCCTAATTTTGCGTCAGTTTCAGTTTTAGCAATTTTGCCTTCAGACTTAAATGGCTTAACTAGATTTTTAATAGCTGCTTTTTCCTGGTAAGGCTTAAGGTCTGCCATTTTTACATCTTCAAAAGTGTTTAAAACCATTGCTTCTGTAGGCATGGTCACATTATCTTTTTTAGGTCCGGTAATAACCACTACCCGGCTGTCATCTTTTACAAAGCTTCTAATAACATCGTTGGTCTGAGCCAGTGTTACGGTAGGTAAAAATTTCTTCGTATCCTCATATTCCCAGGCAATTCCAGGCATAGGCTCCTGCTCCAGGAAATTTCTGACGTATTCATCCACCAGCATATCACTTTCCGTTTTATCACGGTTGTTGTAAGATCTTTCAAGATTTGAAAGCACCTGAGCTTTTGCACGGTCTAATTCAGTTTGGGTAAATCCGAATCGTTTTGCTCTTTCCGTTTCTTCCAGCAGCACTTTTAATGCATTAAGCTGATTACCGTCTTTAACCATGGCAAATCCCTGAAACCCTTCTTTGCTTCTGGCATATGTCCCACCGTGATATACAGAGCCGTATGTAAAAGGAGGATTGGTAGAATTCACCAGTTCGCTTAACCTGTTATTTAACATCGTAGAGGTAAGACTTTCAATAATACTTTGATTGTACTGCTCTACTGTAACATCCGGCTGGTAAGCTTCGGAATCTTTCATAATAAACTGAACCATCGACCTTGTAGCATCAGGATCCGTTTCTACCGCTACTAAAGTTTCTTTATGGTTTGGCAGATCGAATACCTTTCTTTCCTTCGGCTTTGACGGATTCTTATATTTGCTGAAATTGTCTTTGATTTTCTTTTCCACTTCATCTACATTGATATCTCCTACGACTACAATCGCCATTAGATCCGGTCTGTACCAGTCTCTATGAAACTGCCGTATCACTTCCGGCTTGAAGCTCTCCAGTACCTCTTTCTTGCCAATCGGAAGCCTGTTTGCATATTGGGAATTGTATAATAACTTCGGAAGGTATTTATCTGACATCCTTTTGTCAGCACCCAATCCAAGTCTCAATTCTTCCAGCACAACTCCTCTTTCCTTATTGATCTGTTCGTCTGAAAGTGTTGCATTGAATGCCCAGTCCTCCATTACTTTTAGCCCGGCATCCATATTTCCCGGCTTATCCAAAGGAACCGGAAGCATATACACCGTCTCATCAAAACTTGTATACGCATTAAGGTGCTGTCCGAATTTTACTCCGATCGACTGCAGGAAGTCTACCAGTTTATTATCCGGAAAATTTTTAGTTCCATTAAAATTCATATGCTCCATAAAGTGGGCCAGACCTCTTTGATTTTCATCTTCAAGAATAGATCCTGCGTTAATGGCAAGCCTGAAATCGACCTTCTTTTCAGGTAATGTATTTTTCTTAATATAGTATTTCATTCCGTTGGCAAGAGTCCCTGTTTTTACAGAAGGATCTGTAGGAATGTTTTGCGCGAAACCATTTGCAGATACTAAGACCAGTACCGCAAATGAAGATAGCATTTTTCTCATATGGTTTTGATTATTAATTTTTAAATAAAATTTAAATTATTTATTATAAAGGACATACAATAAATGGAATTTTAAGTCCTTTTTATATAAGGCTCATATTGAATTTTTTGAATCAGGAAAATTCAGGTTTTCAGAAGGTTTGTTCTCATTATTTGTTTTTTATGGTATGTTTTTGACAAAAGTATACATTATCACAAAATGATAGTGATTTTTTTAGTTAAACTTGCGTTAAAATATGATATTAACAAAAAAGCCGAGCAAAGCCCGGCTAATTATATTATGACATCATTATTTATTTAAAATCTGCATCCGTAACACCATCATTCAAGATTACTTTTGTTGTTTTAATCGTAATCTTCTGTCCGTTGCCTTCAGCTTCGATTTCCTGTGGAAATTTTATTCCGTCTACTGTCATATAACTTTTTACCACTGCACTTCCTTCAGTTGCAGAAGATTTATATAACAATCCCGTAGCCGTGTCAAAATAAAATTTTCCTTTATTGGAATTCAGTACATTATATTCTTTTCCGTCCAGTTTTTCAACGGTCACACTGGTGTAATCAGCAGGTTCATATGCTAATGCGTCGATCACCTTACTTTTCTTTAATTCAGCAATTTTATCAGCAGGGATTTCCTTCTTATTTCCCATCTGATCAAAATATCCTTTTTCACCATCAAAAAGCTGGATCATTTTCTGCCCCATTACAGATTGTTCAGATCTGAATTTATTGCCCATTTTTTTTGTTATCATGGTAACTTCTGAAGGCAGCCCGGGTATAGTCAGGGTATTTTCAATAACAGTAGTCTTAATGGCCTGGAGCTTATCTTTACCACCAAGAGCCTTCATATAATTATCAATCACTTCTTTCGGAGAAAGTTTGGATTTTACAGTTTCCGTTTTAGCAGAAGCTGAAGTAGCCGTCTGTTGTGCTGTAGCGGAGGCTGAAAAAAGTACAGCGCAGAAAAACGGGATGATGATCTTTTTCATATATTAAGTTTAGATCGTAAATATAGGAATATTGACTGATAAATATTTATGATTTTTCAATAAAAAACCACCGGATAACCGGTGGCTTTCAAATATTTATAGAAAAATAAGATTATTTCTTAAGTTCTTCCAAGAACTCATCGTGAGAAATAGCCGTTTCTTTCTTCGTTGCTTTCTCCAGGATAACGTCTTTTAATTTCGTCATCGCCACTTCAGAAGAGATCTGTCTTACCTGCTCCTGGTCTTTCAGCATTTCAACCGCATATTTCTGGATTTCCTCATCACCTAAATGGTGGATTCCATAAATTGCTAACTGGTTTCTTACCAACTGTTCTGCCTGACCTAAAACATCTGCATAGTCTAACTGGATGTTGTTGTCCGTCATTAGTTTTCCTTCGATGATCTGGTGCTTCAGCTGGTTTTTCTCAGATTCAAGGATTTCTTTAGCCTGCTCTTCAGACTGGATATTCTGGTTAGAGAATAATAACCATTTTACAAGAAATTCTTCAGGAAGCTGTACTTCTTCTTTTTCAGAAACCTGCTCCAATACTTTGTTCACAAAGTGAACGTCAGCATTTTGCTGGAAGTATTCATCCAATTCCGATTTTACTTTTTCCTTAAGCTCTTCTTCAGACTTGATATTTCCTTCTCCGTATACTTTATCAAAAAGATCCTGGTTAAGTTCTGAAAGATTTAAAGAATAGAAATCTTTTACTTTAACTTCTACTTCGTTATGATGTAAATGCTCAGCTTCTTCTTTAAAGAACCCTAATTGTTTAGCTAATTCTTCATCACCGGCAAGCGTTTCTTTAGACACTTTTACAGATCCATCCATTTTCAGACCCTTTACCAATTCGAAAGCCTCTTTGTTTTCGGCAGTAACGGTAACATTTTTAGGCTGGTGGTGGTGCTCTCCTTCAGCATCTTCTTCAACAACCTGAGAAACTTCCAGAACGATATAAGAATCGTCAGTAATTTCATCCTGAGGAACCTGCTCTGCAAAACGCTTCTGCATGTTCTCGATACTTTTGTTGATTTCTTTTTCAGAAGCTTCCACTTTGTAATGTGGCGCTTCATATTTAGCTAAATCTATAGTGAATTCAGGCTCATACCCTACTTCGAAAGCAACTTCCAACTGATCAGCATTGTAATCGAACTCGTTTACTGGCTGGGGAACAGGCTGACCAACTAACCTTAGCTTGTTGTCATTAACATATCCATTCAAAGCATCAGAAACCTGCTTGTTGATTTCTTCGAATGCAATACCTGCCTCATATTGTTTTCTAACCATACTCAAAGGCACTTTTCCCTTTCTGAAACCAGGAACCTGTGCGTTTTTAGCATAATTAATCAATTGCTTTTCTACTTTATCTTTGTAGTCAGATTTTTCCAATGTTACTGTAAGCAATGCACTTACATCATCATGGTTTTTTGCGGTAACCTTCATTATTGATTAAAATTTTAGGTTGCAAAAATATGAATTTTTTATGAAAATCTCTCATTTAAAGTCAACTTAAAAGCTAAATAGTGTTAAAATAAAAAACCACTGAATGATCAGTGGTTTTACTAACAAGATTAAAGGTTATATTAATTGATAATATTATAATTTGCCTGGGCATCAGTTTCACCTCCGGTGTGGGCTCCGTACACCACTCCATTTCCGCTTACTGAAGAAGCTTCATAAACTGTTACCGGTTCGTGATAAAGCGTAAGAACAAGCTGCGCAGGGGCAGAAGTATTTTTTATCGCTGTATTGACTACCCATTGTGTTTTTAATCCCACATGCTTTCCGTCTGCTCGTGTGGAAGATGCATCATCCGTACGGGTAAGGGTAATATCTGAGTTCGGGAAATTATAGACTAAAAAGTGTTCGTCTTTGGCATCCCTGATTTCCTGCGTCGCATCTTCGTCCCCGTTTTTGAAGATCACCTCAACGTTATACGTATGACCATTAGTCAGTTTCACATTAGGATTCGTAGTGCTGTTCACCTGATAATCATACACCATGGAGGTTCCGGTGGATGCGTCCGTTACTTTAAGAAGGACATCAGACAGTTCTTCCTGAGGAAGATCATCCGCTTCATCGTCGCTTCTGTTACAAGATGTTAAGCTGAAAGAAGATGATAAGAATAATAGTCCTGCGATAAGTGTTGTATTTTTAAAAATATTTTTCATTTTTTTGATTTTAATAATTAAAACTGGTATTTAAGAGTTAAGATAAAATTTCTTCCCATATCGTTGGCAAAGAAACGAAGCCTGTTCAGATAATCTCTGTACGGCTTATTGAACATATTGCGGACTGAAAAATCTACTCCGAAATTTTTGGACAGTCCCACGCCGGTCTGAAAGTTCCAAAGCGAATATCCGTTTGGAGGCGTGGAAATATCCACTTCCTGATTATACGCATTACCATTTGAATCAAATAACCTGATCGGAACATTGTAAACAGGGAATCTCGTTTGCTTCAGGTAAGTGTTGTTGCTTACATTAAAGTAAAAGTTTTTCCATTCTTGTTTATTGAATTCCAATGTATTATTAAAATTCGGAGGCATCATCATAATCAGAGGGACATTATGGGTAAGGTCCTGCCCGTAAACAGAGGCCGCACTTCCTTTGTAGGTCAGATTATCATTGATTTTAAGTTGGACATCCAGGTCCACGCCATACATTTTCGCATCAATCTGCTCATATTTGTACACGACAAAAGCACCGCCCCATTGCGTATTCTGATATCCCGAAGGAATTTCATTAATAAAATTTTTGGTGTAAAAGAAATAAGGATTCACAGAAACATTCAATCCTTTTAAAAAATCGGCTCTGAAATCAGCTACCAAGTTAAACTGATTTCCTGTTTCATTTTTAATTCTCATGTCTCCCCTTTCAATAATGGCTGCCGAATGATGCAGTCCATCCGCAAAAAGTTCAGCCACATTAGGAGCCCTTGAAACCCTCGCATAATTGAATTTCAGGTCAAAATTCTGTGAAGGCCGGTAAACGATCCCTGCATTTGCCGAAATGTTGTTATAACTTAACGACGGCTTAGTAAGGATCCTGTTTTGGTTTATCCTTACTACAAAATCTGAATAATCTGAAGCATAAAGCTTATTCCAGTCGCTCAGGTCATACCATTTGGTAACTTCATAATGATCAAAATCATATCTTCCGCCTGCTTCCAGATCAAGATTAGGACTAAGTTTATATTTAAAAACAGAATACATTCCCGCATAATACCTGTCATAATTCGGCACAAGACGTCTTGCTTCAGTTTCCGTATTGGAATAATTATTCTGATATCCGATATTTATCCCCGATTCAAGGTTCCATTTTCCTCTTTCGATGATATGATCAATAGTAAGATCGTTGGTTATCAGTTCCAGGTCCAATGCAGGCTTTTTGCTGAGTTCTTCACTCCGTCGGATGTCAAACTCTTTTCTGTGATTATACTGGAAGCTGTAGGTAGCTGTAATTTTCCCGAAATCTTTGAATCTCTGATAGGCTGAAATTTTAGCAATATGGTGCTCAATATCCTGTTTCGGGTTATCAATACTATAGCTGAAATCCCTTTGATAGATCGGTTCCGGAGAAGTAAGCGCAAGATAAAGGTCTTCTGAATTTCCGACGTGAGAGCTTCTCAGAATTCCTATAGAGCTTTTTGTAAGATAATAATCAAAAGAGAAACCTCTGTTAAACGTCATCTTCTGAACTCCGAAATTAAATCCCGAACTCTGCAATCCTGCGTTCATCAATCCGTACATCGGCGAATCAAGATCTCCAAGTTTCTTGAAACTTCCATTGGTTTTGATGGCCCATCCGTCTTCCCAGGTTTTCGCCAATTTGACATTGAGGCCTGCACCGCGGCCATTTGAAATCCCCGAGAGTGCAACCGCACCCATGATTGTATCTTTCTTCGGCAGAACCTGCGGCTGCAGCACGACCACTCCTCCTACGGCACCACTCCCATATTTCAGGGCAGAGGCTCCTTTAACAACGTCAATGTGTTCAAAATTATTGACATCCACGTTAGGAGCATGCTCAACACCCCATTCCTGTTCCGCCATCTTAACACCATCATTAAGAATAACTACACGGCTTCCATACAGACCATGGATGATGGGTTTTGCAATATTATTTCCGGTTTTTAAAGTATTCACTCCGGAAATATTGGTGAGCAGGTTACCGAGATTTTCGGTAATATTCCGTGAAATGGTAGATTTATCAATTGTTTTCACGACCATGCTTCCATTATTTTTATGGCTTCCATGAACCGTAACGGTCTCAATATCTTGGATGTGGTGCTCAAGCGTTATGGCCAAATGCAGATCCTTTGTAACTCCTATATTTTCAGTATAATCATTACAGTCAGGATGTTTGGCAGTAAGTATATAGTTTCCTGCGGGAATTTCACCGAACGAAAACTTACCATTTGAATCTGTCCTGGCAGAAAAATTCCCGATTTTCACCACCGCATCTACCAGCATGGTTTTATCGTGAAAATCCTGAATAGTTCCTTCTACGGTATAATTCTGCTGTGCATTTACGGCTATAAATCCGTAAAAGATCAGCATAAAGCTGTATATCAATTTCATTATTAGATAGATTGATGAGATACTTCTGTGAAGTATTTTTTTGTAAAATTTGTCAAGAGAATTTTTGAGACGTATACCATATCATGGGTTTAACATGAATATTGTATCATGCTTAATGATTCTCAATATCTTACTAATATGAGGCTCATTAAAATCGTTACATCTTAAGAATGTAAGTCCAAAAATCCGAAAAGAATCTATATTATGAAATGGCGGGCGGACCGCGAAGCTGAAAAGTAAATTTTGTCTGAGACCAGATTTTTTCCTGTATAGCAATGATCTGACGTACTTCATGCGTGTAGCTTTCAAGAGAAAAGCTGAATTCTTCAGGAACCAAAGTATGACCGGTAGCCAAGAAATGACAGGCCAGACAGTCTCCGGCTTTTTCTTTAGCCAGAGATTTTGAAATTGTATTTTCTGTCTTTTTAAGATTAAGATCTTTAAAAATTCCTACTGTGTCGTGGTGGTGAAAGCTTTGGGAAAACAGCGCCAGAAAGTAAATTCCAAACAGGAGTTTGGAAATAAAACTTTTCAGATTTCTGCTTTCTTTAAAAATCATGTGTCAAAATTATAAAAATAATTTATAAAACCGTATTAAAGTTTCCTTAAAATGCTTTTATGGGTCGTTGATATTATATCTTAAACAAATATGCTTTATTACAAGGCAGGATGACCGTATGATAACTTATATAAGCTGGGTTCCCAGATATTCCCATTCCTGTAAGGCTACTTCAAGCTCTTCTTTGGTTTTGTTATATGATTCCATAATTGTATCAGAAGGGTTTTCCTTTGTAAAAGAAACTTCCATTTCTTCTATTTTAGATTCAAGTTCAGAAATCTTTTCTTCTACTTTTTTTATTTTGTTCTGGATGTTTTTCTGTTCTTTACTGATAATCGGCGAGGACTGCGCGGTATTCTCAGCAGTTTTTTCTTGAACTTTTGCTTTTACCTCAGCTTTTGGTTCTTCATGAAGCTTTGCTTTTTCGGCAGAAATTTCCCTGATGCTTTCTTTTTGTCTGTATTCCAGATATTCATTGATATCACCCAGGAATTCTTTCATGTGCCCGTCACGGAATTCATAAATTTTGTCGCAAAGGCCCTGTAAAAATTCCCTGTCGTGAGAAATCACAATCAGCGTACCTTCAAACTTTTGAAGCGCCAGCTTGATGATTTCTTTCGATTGGATGTCGAGGTGATTGGTAGGCTCATCCATGATTAACGTATTGAATGGGCGCAACAACAGCTTACAAAGTGCCAGACGATTTCTTTCTCCTCCGGAAAGCACTTTTGTTTTCTTATTTACGGCTTCACCCTGGAAAAGGAAAGAACCGAGAAGATCCCTCACTCTTGGCCTGGTTTCTTCGGTAGCAGAATCTTCAGCTTCTTCCTGGACGGTTTTATTGGGTGTTAAAACTTCTTCCTGATTCTGTGCAAAATACCCGATATTCACATTATGTCCAAGATTCCATGAGCCTGAGTATTCCTTAATGTCTCCGGCCAGAATTTTAGCCAGGGTAGTTTTTCCCTGCCCGTTCTGGCCAAGAAGCGCAATCCGGTCTCCTCTCTGAACAATGAAATCCACATCATCAAAGATCTGTTTGTTTCCGTATGCTTTTCCTAATTTTTCTGCTTCAAAAATAATTTTTCCGGGAACCTGCGACTGTACAAAACGGATATTGAATTTCGATACATCTTCGTTATCCACTTCAATACGCTCAATTTTATCCAGCTTTTTAATAAGCGACTGTGCAAAAGATGCTTTGGTAGCACTGGCACGGAACTTATTGATGTTATCTTCCATCTGCTTGATTTCCGCATCCTGATTCTTTTTTGCTTGAATCAGTTTTTCACGACGGTCTTCACGCATCACCAGGTATTTGGAATAATTGGCTTTATAATCATCCACCTTTCTGTTATTCACATCAAAAGTACGGTTACAGACCGCAGTCATAAACTGCTTGTCGTGACTCACCAAAACGATGGCTCCGGGATAATCTTTCAGAAAGTTTTCCAGCCAGATGATGGATTCCATATCCAGGTGATTGGTAGGTTCATCGAGAAGCATGATATCATTTTTCTGAAGAAGCAGTTTTGCCAGCTCAATTCTCATTCTCCAGCCTCCTGAAAATTCATCGGTAATCTTCCGGAAATCGTCAGCTTTAAAGCCAAGACCAAATAAAACTTTTTCAATATCCCCTTCCAGATTATAAGCATCATGGTGCATCAAAAGGTCATTCAGTTCCGTCATCCTGTTAATGATATCGGTATAGGCATTACTTTCATAATCGGTTCTGGTAGCCAACTGGTGATTCACTTCTTCCAGTTCATTTTTCCAGGCATTAATCTGTTCAAAGGCCTGCATGGTTTCATCCCAGACTGTTCTTCCTTTTACAAAATCAAGATCCTGTTTAAGGAAACCAATTGTAATACTTCCTTCCGGAACCACATTTCCTTCGTAAAACGTAATTTCTCCCGAAAGCATTTTCAGCAAAGTGGATTTCCCTGCTCCGTTTTTACCGACCAAACCGATTTTATCATCTTTTTTGATAGTGAAATTTACGTTTTGAAACAGATAGTTCCCTGAATGATGTAATCCTAAACCTTGAACCGAAAGCATGTGTAAATGATAATTAAAAGTGAATAATGTCTACTGAATATTTCAAGGCGCAAAAATACGGAAAAGAAATGAATCGGAAAGATTAAGATCTTGATCTGCCTGGAATTCATATGAAGAAAATAAAAAGAGCTGCCTGTAACAGACAGCTCCACACCTAAATTTAAAACTGAAAAAGTACTAATATTTATTAAAAACTTTCTTTAAGCAATATGGTACGACTCCAATTATCGTTATTGGGAATATTCATTCCGTATGCATAATCCACCTCAGAATTTTCTATGTGGTGAATCTCTGAGTATAATTTTGACTGATTTGTACTGAACTGGCCATCAGATTGCGTAGCCACATTCAATCTATTATTAATCAATTCTTTATTAATCCGGGAATTTGATTGTATTCCGCCCTTGAACAATCCGAAATTAGCCGAAATATGCATATACTCCACGAGATTTTCATAGCTGTAATCAGGCTTCATTTCCGGAGAAAGATTTTCTGCATATGCTGTAAGCTTTTGATAAAGCTTTATCAGATACGGATGATTTTCAGCATTTATTAAAAAATCAGACTCCTCAAAATCAGTTTTAAAAACCTTATGGTTTTGATTGGATTCTTCCAGCATTAATCTTCCATACATTTTAGACATCTCACTGTAAACACAATCTCTTTCAATATATGCCTGTGGGAAAACATTTCCGTTACCCAGTTTTATGTGCTCCAGAAGATAATCCCAAAAACTGCTTCCTTTCTTAACAGCCGCAGTTTTCCTGATATTCTCCACATAGGAAAAAAGCTTTCCATTCATAATTTCCGGAGAAATATATACCGATTCTGAGCTTTCCAAATATCCTCCGCCAACATCTGCATGAGCTCCCGGCACAAAAATTTCTTTCCATATATGATGTTCGGTCTCATATTTTGAATCGTTCATCTCCCTGGAATCTTCAAAAAAGCCAGTTAAAGGAAAAAAATACCGGCATTCATCCTTAGCACAAAGATGAAGCGACCTTTGCACCATTGGTAAAATGGTAACACTATAATCACTGAAGGCACAGGATTCCACCGTATCAAAAACTCCCAGAAACCTGATGGTGATATCTGCCTGCACAGAATCTTCCGATTTCAGCAATTCATGACAAAAGTGCCTTGCCAGCATGGCCCCTCTGCTGAATCCGTAGATATACAGTTCGTATTTCCTGCTCTTATCAGCTACTATTTTTTTGATAAAAGAAAGACCCTTATTCAGTTTGTCATCAGAAGAATAACCCTCGAGTTTTTCAGGATTCCGGCAGGTAGCCATAGCAAAATCGCTGTCTTCCTGACCCATAACAGTTCCTATTCCTTCAATATACAGCTTTTCGTCACCGCTGAACAGCCTGAACAATTTATAAATATTGGTTATATTACTGTGATAGCTTTCGTTATTCGTCAATGGTTTCCGGTAAGCCGTCGCGTTAACCCCGTTATTTCCGGTTCCGTCAAAGAAAATACCGATAGAGATAATGTTGTTTTCCATGCCACTTTGTGGTTTATCTTAACCCTTCCTATTAATAACACTCTGCTTATTAATGAATTTACCAAAGTAACGATGGAAAAAGACGGAATGATAGAGTAAAAAGTACCAAATAAAAAATTCCGTATTTCTACGGAATCAGATTTTTTCTAAGGAATATATATTATTGATAATTGCATAGATTACGATTCCTACCGTATTCTTAGCGCCTATTTTTTCTGCAATTCTCTGTCTGTGACTTTCCACTGTTCTCGGGCTTATAAACAGTTTCTCTGCAATTTCATGATTGGTGCATTCCTGGCATATCAGTTTTACAACATCTTTTTCACGGTCAGACAGCTCATCATCCATATCAAAAAGTGTCCTTTTCTTCGTTGGACTGTTCATATAGGAAAAAATCATCTGATGATCTTCCGGTGTGAAGAAGATTCCGTTTTTATAAACAATGGTAATTGCTTCTATAAAGGCATTCCTGTTCGAATTTTTAGGAAGAAAGGCAGATACACCCAACTTCACCATGTATCCCAGGATTGTGGTTTTATAATGTGAAGAGAGGATGATGATCTTAAGATCCGGATATTTTTCTTTCAGGATCTCCACGAGCTCGAAGCCGTTCATGGGCTGCATCTGGACATCCACCAAAGCGATATCGGGGAAATCCTCCTTAGAAGTATGCTCTAAGGTTTGTAAAAAATCCGGCCCGTTGTTGGAAGTAAATCCTACTGTGATATTCTGTTCGGATGACAATAACATCTTTACACCTTCAACGATCAGTTGCTCGTCATCAATCAGTGCTATTTTGATCTGGGAATTCATTGCTGTATGGAATTTTAATAATTAAACGGCTGCCTTCATTCAAAACATTCTTCCATTTGTGAGCCGCATTCATAGATTTTATTCTGGATTCTATATTTTTAATTCCCATCCCTTTTTTCACTTCTTCATAATCAAAGCTTTGACCGTTATCGGAAATAACTACTCCAAGATGGTTTGTATACTCTTTCATATAGATCCTTACTTTTGATGCTTCCGAATGCTTGAGAACATTGGTGGTAAACTCCTGAATAATTCTGTATAACTGCACTTCTATAAAGATATTTTTCTTCTGAAATTTCGGGCTTACCGTCAGTGAGATATTGATTCTGCCTGAAAGATTAGCAATCAGTTCTTCTATATATAATACCAATCCTACAGCTTCCAGATTCACAGGATATAATGAGTGCGAAATGCTTCTTGCAGAATCTATGAGAGAAGACATTTGCGTTGTGATATTTTTCTTGATCAGCTCATCACCTTTTGTATCCAGGTTATTTAACCATAGTGAAAGAATATTAAGCCGGTTCCCGATATCGTCATGAATCATTACTGCAATTCTTTTTCTTTCAGACTCCTGAGCCTTAATATTTTCCAGTGCCAGCTTTTTCTGGTGTAACACTTCAGCTTCATACTGTGCATCCTTTTCTCTTACAATCCTCTGGATAAAGCTTCTGTATGCTAAAAGAATAAAAGACATTATGATCACCAGAACGACAATCAACACAATAAAAAAGGTAATATTTAAGGTTATTTCTTTAATTTTAAAAAGGTATAAATAATTGATAAATACAGAAAGCTGCAGAGAATATTATTCATCCCCCAGATAATTTTGGCTTCTTCCTGTCCGAATGCCGGAAGCTGACGCAGAAGGAAAAACAGAAAAACCGAAAGTGCATAATACAGAAAGATAAAACTGTCCGCCAACATAAAACGATCATTGATTTTACTGTTTTTAATTTCCATAAGTAGTGCAGAACCTGCAAAACAAATCACCACAATATTGGATATTACTTTCTTTACCTCATTGGTAATACCATTGGTATCAATTAAGAAATAACCTGCCATTAAAATGATCGGGATATACCAATAATATGACATCCTGAGTTTCCTGATAAACAAAATCCCCAATAGCAGGAGTTCTCCTGAGACAAAATAACGAAAAATAAAACTTAAATCTTGTACCTTAAACTGGTAAAGAGCAATTTTAACAATAGCTTCTATCAAAAAAAGAAAAATGATATAATACACATACCATTTTTCTGTATTTTTAAAATATTTGTACTTGAAAAGTCCGATAAAAGCACAAATTACAAGTAAACTATTATTGAGATAAATTATGGTCTGATAAATATCCACAATATATTAAAGTTAAAAAATTAGTTTTACTTACAAAGCGGCGGACATGCTTCTGACCAGTCGTAAGTATTTGAGATCGTCTGGACGCTTCCTGAATTTTGAAGATCTTCATAAAAGGAGATAAAAATAAGGGTAGGCAAAAGTCTCTGGTAAACATCGGAAAACTTAAGACCGAATGAACACACAACATGAGTAAATCCGCTTTTTGTAGCAGTGATATCTTGAGTTGGAACAAAAAACCTTTTGAATATCCTGCTCCCCTTAAACTCAGTACACTCTCTGTAAAACCAGATCATTGCTTCATCTCTCCAGGATTCTATAGCGGTAACCGCTTTATCCTGTTCCAGCATAGGTTTGCTGGAAACGGGAAGATAAGTATCTGAATTATCGTCAATTCTCTGTAAATCTTTTGAAAGAACAGCATTTTTTACAACGATATACTCTTCTGTTTCCATTAGCCTAAGATCTCTATCCAATTCCTGCAGTGGGCTGTAAGGGAATTTGTCTACAACAAGCCTCTTCCCACTACCATCTAACGGGCATAATATAGCGACAAGCTGACCCTTATACACGCCTATTTCAGTACAAAACTCTTTATACCTATTCAGGTTTCTCATCCAGTCCATCTGTTCAGCATCGAAAGTAAAAACGTGATTGGTGGGAATAATTTTCGTGATTGCGTAAAAGTCCGAACAACTTGTGATCCATTGTGCTACAGCTGCATCAAATTGTTCCCTGGTGAATGTATTCATATTTCATGGTTTTTAAAGTGCCATAAAATTAAAAAAACTAAATTATCTGTGCAACTATATCACGTATAATCGAAAATCGGTTAATAGTTTTTTACCGTTATATGAAAGCAGCTCTGCTGTTTTTCTTTAATATAATAAATCTTTCCCGCATTGGTGTAATATTCTAAAATCTTCTCCAAAGCTTTCTCCAGCTTAGCATTATGTTTTAAAACATCATTAAAACGGACATATGAAATATCAAAAGAGTTTCCGTAATTATGCGAACTGATCCCTAAAGAGGCATTCGTATTAATTTTTCTTAATCTGCACTGGTCCTCAAGTGTCCTTGTAAGGGAAGAAACGGTAAAGGTGCTGCCTTTCGTATCCCTGCTGAAACGTGCACCTATTCTTTCCAGCATCAGTTTGCCTTTGGAGACCATCCATGGCCTGCTGTAATCAAGTTTATGTATGCGGTATCCTTTCCCGGCTTTTTTTATTTTATGGAGTTTTCCGGTATTGATATACTTCGTTATTGATTTCTGGTCCTGCAGAAGTTTAATCCCGAACTTTCTCGAAGCATCCAGATGCGGTTTATAGAGAGGGGTTGGCGTTACTTTTAAGATTTGTGTCAGATCATAGCAGGGTACTGTTTCTTTTCTCACCTGGGAAAAATAAGACCCGTGAATACATGATGCAATAACCACACACAAAAACTTTATCATTAAAGCGCTTTTTTAAATTCAACTAAAAATAATGATTTTTATGTACCCATCAACTATCCAAATGGTAGATCTGTCAATTTTTCAATTATTCTAACCTCAATCAAAAGCAGCTATCTACAGTATTGAATATACACGATGTGGCATCAGCTTGTAAAAAAACCGAAAAAATTTATTTAAGCTTTTTGATATCAAAAGGATTTCTGAAAATCAACTCATCCTGTTTTCCTTTGATTTCCATTTTCCGCTGTAGTAAATTCAACGCCATTTTGCGCATAAAAAAATCTTTGTCGATAAGCTTCCAGTAAGAATCATCATGCACACGTTTAGGATGCCGGATGATGTAAAATTCCGTATCCCAGGAATCCACATTATGATAAAACTCTATGATCCCACAATATTCAGGAATCAGCGAATGGTCTACCATTCCCATCGGAAGAAGGAAACTAAAAGCATTGCATACATAATCTCCACAGCATATTTTGTCATGCTTCAGAAATTTCTCCCCTGTACTGATGTTGGTGTATGATTTTTTAAAATCATTTTTAAAATCGCTTTTTGAGAGTTTGATTTCTATTTCATGGCTGAAACCTTCAGGGTCAACAATCAGGATATCCGCTTCCCAATCAGCATGAAAGTGGTTAGTTAACACAATCTCTTTTTCAAAATTGCATTGAGAGTGAATAAAGGCATGGACTAATTCTTCAATTTTTAATTTCATAAATTTTACCTTACATTATGAAACCAGCAGACTGCACCCCCGAATATCCGAATGGTCTATCCGTCCCAATACCTGGAATTTATTTCCTGTTAGTTTTCCCAGATCCTGTGTTGCGATAAATGCACACGAATGAATATTGGCCAGATCAATGATATTGATAGCTCCTGTTCTTTCCTCTTTTTCATACGCCAGCGGATCTTCGGCATTTCGTACCATGATTTTCATCCATTTAGGACATTCATATTTATTATTTCCTAAAGAATAGGCCTGCGAGAGCAGTTCCGTCATAGAATATTCAGAATAAATTTTATGGGTTTTAAAACCTTCCTGCAAAATTTTCAGCAGTTCATTTTTCGTCATTTCTTCTTTCCTTCCTTTCATTCCTCCTGTTTCAATAACGATCAGATTTTCAGTAAAACTTAGAGATTCTCCATTTTGTGTACAGTAGTCAAGGAAATCTAATAATGCAAAGGAAACTCCGAAAAGAATTATCTTTTTATCTTTTAAAGTATTCAGCAGCTTTAGTAAATCTGAATGATTATACAGAAAATATCCGTTTTCCGGCCGGGCAGATTTTTTCATAAGATAATCCACCATATAAATCAGGGAAGAATGTTGCTTTTCCAGATAACTGGGAAGCAGCCCTAAAAAGATAAAATCTTCAGGCCTTCCTATAAACTGCTCAAAACTTTTATAAATGCTTTCTTGATAGATGCTTTCATCAGCGATCCAATGGGTGGACAGGTTCATTTGCGTAGTTCCGGAGCTTCGGAAAAACAAATCCGCTGTTATATTTTTATCCAGAATCTGATGATTTTTAAACATTTCAATCGGCAGAAACGGAATTTCTGCCAGACTGTTGACTTTTTTAGGGCTGACTTTTAAATAGTCTACAAACTTTCTGTAAATCCCAGAGTTTTCGTATTGATAGTGAAAAGTCTCCAGCGAAGCTTTTAAAAAATCCTGTTCTGTCTGTATATTGAATATATTTTTCACTTCTTAAATAATAAATTTTATATTCTTATTACCAATCAGTTAACCGATGACCTCATATTTTTTATTCTTTTTTAATGTAAAAATAAATTTTGGTCGAATTATTGTAATTGAATATGCGGAATATGGATTAAAAACAAGAGCGGACTTCGGTTCACTCAAAGAATTATCTCTTTATGGGGTAATTCTTTTTGCATTATCTCCAAAGGTTTTAAGCTCAAATTCATGCTCGAAAACGCCGTACGTAAAGTAAGATATCCAGTCTCCGAGATTGATATATTTTGCATTCTGCCCCAGATCAAGAACCATAGGAAGATGCCTGTGTCCATAAATAAAATAATCAATCTGCTGTGTTCTGAGCTTTTCTTTGGAATAAATAATCAGAAATTCTTTGTCTTCCCCTAAAAACTCTTTGTCTTCATCTCCTGAAATCATCTTGTTTTTCTGGGACATGTATAAAGCAATTCTCATAGACACATCCGGATGAAGCCATTTGAACAACCATTGCGCTACAGGGTTTGTAAATACTTTCTTCATTCTTTTATACCCTTTATCACCAGGTCCCAAACCATCTCCATGGGCCAGCAAAAACTGCTTCCCGCCCATTTCAAAGTATTGTTTTTTATAGAAAACAGTACATCCTATTTCTTCTTCCAGATAATCTTTCATCCAAAGATCGTGGTTCCCTACAAAAAAATAAATATGAATCCCGCGGTCCTTCAGCTCTGCGATCTTCCCTAAAACCCGCACATACCCTTTTGGGATCACATGCTTCCATTCATGCCAGAAATCAAAAAGATCACCCATTAAAAAAAGTACCTGAGCATCATGCTTTATTTCATCCATCCAACGGATAAAGCGTTCTTCACGCACCTTACTTTCCTTTGGTGTAGGGGCACCGAAATGCTGATCTGAAGCAAAATATACTTTCTTTCCCGGCTCTAAATTAATGGTCGTTTTTAACACGTTCTTCTATTTTTACTGAATAGAGTTACTGATTATCTTCTGCAAACCATTCTCCGTAAGAATTTTCGGTTTCATGAAGTTTCAGGTAGGCAAGAGAAATTCCTTCCGGAAGGCTCCGCTTTATTTTTGAGGCAATGGCATACAGCATATTTTCACAGGTCGGCTGAAAGCTGCAATAGATTACTTTATGTCCTTTATTTTCCAGGTCTTCCCCAAGCTCCCGATGGGGAGTCAGCGCATTGATCAATACGGCATGATCCCAAACATCTACGATCTCGGCTTTTACAATGCTCTTGATATCTCCGAAATCTACTACCATCCCATTTTTGGGGCTCTCCAAATCATTAATCGGTTTTCCTTTCACCGTTACAAACAGTTTATAGGAATGTCCGTGCATATTTTTACATTTCCCATCATAATTATACAACACATGAGCGGTCTCGAATGTAAAAATTTTTGTAATACGTATCATGATACAAAGATAGGGAATTTGGTTTGTTTGAATGATCTATTTAGAGATCGTGGTATATTTTCGACTGCAACAGTCATCATTAGATACCGTTATTTTAAAATGAAACTAATAACTTTATTATTACTGACAAGTTTAATTTCCTGCATAGAACAAATTCCAGAAGCCAACGGAAATTTTATTCCGTTATTAAAAACCCGATAATCTTCATTTTCAATAAAGCGGCATTGTCAAAGAAATCACCAAAATGATTGATGAAGCAAAAGCAGACATTATTTTGAAAATATTAAATGAATAATTACAGCTTATCCAGCCAGTCATTCTCCAGCCTTTTAATTTTCTTTGTTTCTTGATCTATAAAAACCCAAAGTGTCAGTGAGTCCACAACCAGCTCATCATTACAGTAAAACTCAACTTTTCTCGGCTGACGGATTCCTTCCGGAGGTTTGGGATAGGTTATGATCGTAATAAGATCACCCAGATACACCTGTTTTTTATATTGAATATGATGATCGAGAAGCATCCAGACATCATCAGGATAATCCGTACTGTCTTTTACAAGATCCCAATGTTCTGCGGCAGCCTCCTCTACCCAATGGACATACTGAACATTATTAACATGATTATTTTTGTCAATATGCTGTTCTGTTACAGTTACCTTTTTTTCATATATCAAACCCATTGTCAAATATAAAAATTTTAAATATAAGTAATTATCTTACATGATACAGCTAGCAAAATACAAACCAGAAAAAGGAATATTTGATAAGATTACGCTCATCATTAAGGGAAAATATTTATTTTAGCAACAAATACACATCGATGATTCTTGATATCTTCTTCCCGAACCGCTGCCTGGAGTGCAGCCGGATTATTGACGGCAGTTTATTAGTCTGCAATCTCTGCTTTGAACATATTCACTTTACCCACAATTCGTATGCTGATCACAATTATATGCAGGAAAGATGCCGGCTGATGTTTCCCGTAGAGCATGCTTTTGCACTGATGCATTTTGAGAATGAAAATGTCAGCCGCAAAATCATTCATGAATTAAAATATAAGAGCAGGGAAAGAACCGGGAAGATCCTTGCAGGCTGGACGGCTGAACGAGTGGATTTTCAACATGAAAAGCCGGATCTGTTCGTGACGGTACCGCTGCATCCGAAGAAATTAAAAGAAAGAGGATACAACCAGCTGCATCTGTTTACGGAAACGTTATCTGAATTTTATAATATTCCGTATGATCATGAATTAATCAAAAGAAACCATTACTCAAAAGCTCAGGCGTTGAAAGATAAGCAGCATCGCCTGGAAACCCAAAATACATTTTCTACCACGAAAAACATTTCCGGAAAACATATTTTACTGGTTGACGATGTTTTTACGACTGGGAATACAATTGCTTCAGTAGCATGGGAAATCCTGAAGGTAGGAGACAATAAAGTAAGTGTTCTGGTAATGGCTGTAGATGCATAACCGCTTTAAATATGAATTGAAATCTTTTTCTTAATTTTCAATAAAACTAAAATTATGCTGAATCTTATTTTATTGCATGGGGCATTAGGTCACAGTGATATTTTTAATCCTTTTCAAGAAGAGCTTTCAAAATATTTCACGATTCATACGCCTTTATTTTCAGGACACGGCAATACTGAAATTCCGGAAGACGGGATTACCATTGACAAATACACCCATGAATTAAAAGAATTTATTGAGAAAGAAAATTTAAAAGACGTTTATATTTTCGGACACAGCATGGGAGGATATATCGCTCTCTGTTATGCAATCAAGGATCCTTCAAGTATCCATTCAATCATGACTTTGGGAACAAAATTTGAATGGACAGAAGAACAGGCTCTGCGAGAAAGCAAAATGCTGAACCCTGATATTATTGCTGAAAAAGTCCCTAAATATGCTGAATTGCTGGAAAATCAACACGGTTCTAAATGGAAACAGTTATTACCCGGCATTGCCGGAATGATGATTTCTTTAGGTAAAAACCCGCCTTTAAAAGATCATTTATCAACGATACCCGTTCCTGTTCAGATTATGGTCGGCGATCAGGATAACATGGTGACTCTTGAAGAAAGTATTGAAGCATATAAAAGCCTTCCGGAGGCAAGGCTGGCTATACTTCCGGGCACGAAACATCCTTTGGATAAAGTAAGACCCGATATATTGTTAAACTTAATGAAAGATTTCTGGAACCTTTCTTAATTTATCTTTGAAGTTTTTCTCCATAACTTAAATCCCCGGCATCGCCCAGACCTGGTGTAATATATCCTTTAGGAGTCAGATCTTCATCAATGGCTCCCAACCAGATTTTTGCTTGCGGATATGCAGTTCGGATGGTTTCAACCCCCTGCCTTGATGCAATGGCGGAAACAATATGAAGCTGAGAAGGATTTCCGTTGTTTAAAAGATCTTTGATAGCTTCAATTAAAGAAGCACCTGTTGCCAGCATCGGATCCGCAACAATTAAAGGTCTCCCCTCGATATTGGGGCAGGTAAGGTAATCCTGTTTAATTGAAAAATAATCGTTCGCTTCATGTTTTCTGTACGCCGCTACGAAACCGCAGTCTGCTTTATCAAAATAATTTAAAATCCCTTCAAATAAAGGAACTCCCGCTCTTAGAATAGTCGTAATCACAGGCTGAACAGCGATTTCTTTCACCTTAATTTTATCCAAAGGCGTCTGGATTTCAATTTCTTCCTGTTCAAGGCTTTTGCTGATCTCGAAAGCCGCAATTTCCCCTATCCTCTCCATATTCCTTCGAAACCTCATCCGGTCCTGCTGAATTTCAACATTTCTGAGTTCGTTGATCCAGGAATTGACAAGTGAAAACTGTTCTGATAATATAACGGTATGCATGATTTTGAAAAGCTTAATCTAAAATTACAAAATTTAACTGAGAGTAAAATCCCTTTTAGAAAATCTAAAAGGGATCATATTATTATTTTTGTCTGAAATACACTTCAATCGGAACGCCCGTAAACCCGAATTCTTTTCTCAATTGGTTTTCAGTAAATCTTTTATACGGTTCTTTTACATATTGCGGCAGGTTGCAGAAAAATACAAACTGCGGCGATGGTGTCGGAAGCTGTACACAATATTTGATTTTTATATACTTTCCTTTATTTGCCGGCGGCGGTGTGCCCTCAAAAATAGGAAGCATGATTTCATTTAATTTTGAAGTCTTGATTTTCTTTTTGCGGTCTTCGTATACTTCCATGGCCACTTCAACAGCCTTCAGGATTCTCTGCTTCGTCAATGCTGAAATAAACAAAATCGGAATATCATTAAACTGCCCGATTTTATCTTTGATATGCTTTTCAAAGTCGCGCATAGTATTGGTTTGCTTGTCTTCAATCAGGTCCCATTTATTCACCAGGATGACAATTCCTTTCCTGTTCTTCTGAGCCAGTCCGAAAATATTCATATCCTGAGATTCCCAACCTTGGGTAGCATCCACCATGATAATTACCACATCCGAATATTCGATAGAACGGATGGAACGCATCACGGAATAAAACTCCAGATCTTCATTCACTTTGGACTTCCTTCTCATTCCTGCGGTATCCACCAACACAAACTCATGACCGAATTTATTATAAAGCGTCTGGATACTGTCTCTTGTAGTTCCAGCCACATCCGTTACAATGTTTCTTTCCGTATCAAGCAGTGCATTTGTTAAGGTAGATTTTCCTACATTCGGACGGCCTGCAATGGTAATTTTAGGCAATCCTTCAAATGGATCTTTATAGTCTGTTGTCGGGAAATCTTTAACGATATCATCCAGTACTTCTCCTGTTCCGGAACCTGTTGCAGAAGATAAAGTATAATATTTCTCAATTCCCAACTGATAAAATTCTGTGGCAGCGACTTCTTCTTTTGAAGAATCCACTTTATTGATGACAATATAAACAGGTTTATTGGACCTCCTCAACATTTCATGAATTTCATAATCCGTATCGGTAAGGCCTTCTTCCACGTTAAGCATAAAGATAATTGATGTAGCTTCATCAATAGCCAGTTGAACCTGTTTTGAAATTTCTCCCTGGAAGACATCATCGTTATTTACATCATACCCTCCGGTATCAATTACGGTAAAATCTACTCCGTTCCAATCGGATTTCCCGTAATGACGGTCTCTGGTAACTCCGGCAGTAGAGTCTACGATAGCTTCTCTTCTTTCCAGTAAACGATTAAAAAGTGTGGATTTTCCTACGTTGGGGCGCCCAACGATTGCGACAATATTCGACATAAAAATGTTTAATAATCCTTCGACGGTGCTCAGGATGAGTTATTAATGGGTTTCTCCAACTTTTGGAGCCCAATTTTTTGCAAAGATATGATTTTTATTTAAATTGATTTTCAGCGATAAAGAATCTGTTATCCAAACATCTTCTTAATTTGTAATGTCCACTATGTATTGCCGCATAAGGAAAACTCTAATGTGAAAATTTCCCATTTTTCAATTTTAAAATTTTTGTTAAAATAATTCTTTGACTATCAATAAATAACATGGCAGGCTATCTATTTTCGTAAACGGATATCAGCTTTTGGCTTTTATATGTAAAATAATTTCTATAATTTCGCACTGTTGAACACAGACCCATGGTGTAGCGGTAACACTACTGATTTTGGTTCAGTCATCTGGGGTTCGAATCCCTGTGGGTCTACATAATAGGAGAAATGGTACTATCATTCCTCCCGTTTTTTTTACAACTTGTTATACATCCGTGGAATATGATGAGCCATGATATTAATCGGGTAGTGCCAATACCTATTTCCGACAAATTCATTTTTTTGGAAAATAAAAATTAATAATTTACATTTATCTCAGCCGTTCATTCTTAATACAATTTGAAAATATTTATCAGATTACAACAGCTTCTCAATGAGTTTTGAATATTCTTATCGTTTGTACTTTATTGAATCCAGATTATGCACAAAAGTTGAGGACTAAGCAAAAATTTTTGTTAATCTGAACAGAAAGAAAATTCTGTCTTTCACTTCCGGAGCTGCATCCTGAAGTTTTAATTTTCGCATTGAAAGATTCAGCAGCTTCATTAGTGCTTCTTTGATTAAAAATAGTTTAAAATATCCCCGTAATGATTCTTAATTGTTTTTATTAAAGTAAAAAAGATTTAAAGTCTGATTCTTCAACCTCGTTGAACCAATGGACAAACTTGATCACGGCCAAATTGTTTTGGAATATTCTGGTTATAAATCTTTCGAAGTCATAGGTCCATTGTTACGCTTTTTCCAGATCCGGATATTGAGCAAAAAGGATGAAGACTCTTTGTCTTTGGGAGCGTGTCCATTTTTCGCGGCTTTTATAAAGCAGATACCTGCTTCCGGCCAAAAGTTGTTTGCGGGAATCTCTGTTTTCAAATATTCCCATACCTGGAATTTGTTCTCCACCCACTGCTTCCATTATCTTATTTATTGCGTTCCAAATGATTCTAAGATTATATTTGCTTTTTCGATTATCTAAAGGTATTTTTAATAAATTCCATTGATTGTCAGTAATGTTTGTAGGATATTTTCATGTAGCTTAATTGATTAGACGCCAAAAATTCAAGAAAATGAACAGCATAAAAAAAATGACAATCAATTCATTATTTTTATTCGTTAAGTTTGAAATATATTCATAAACATTTTTCTGATTTAATTTTTAAACAGGCCCATATATTAGTCATGGTCGGAAGAAAATGCCGGCCATTTTTGTATTTTTAAGTTTTAAACACTTTATCGGGATCACCACCTGCAAAAACGATTAGAATTGCTGTTATCATATCCCGAAGTTCCATTCCCATATGTATTTTTGCTGTTTTGTAGCCTAAATTATTTGCTTTTTTGTAAATCAAAAGTAACATGGAAGCAATCATTGTCATGTAAAGCATTACTTCAATTCTATTCTTGTTGAGGGAAACAAGATGGCTTAAAGTCAGCTCCTGTTTCATAAATCTGAAGAACACTTCAATATCCCAACGTTTTTTGTAATAATCTGAAATCTCTTTGACAGAAAGTTCAAACTCATTCGTTAAAAACCAAAATTCTTTGTTCGTTTTTTCATTTTTGATGACTATCATCCGAAAATCCGTTTCTACTTTTTCTTCCCGATGATAGATGTTTCCGCGTTTGTTTTGTATAGGTTTTCCGGTATAAAGTTGTACTTTGCTGTCTTTAATAACTTCCCAGTCATCCTATTTTACAGGAGTTGCTACTGTAAGAAAAGATTCAATCTCTTCAAATTTTCTGTTTTCTTTGGAACGAACAATAAATTTGATACGCTTTTCTTCAAATTCTCTCATCGTTCTTGTAGACTGCAAACCTCTGTCTATAACATAAATATTATCATGATGTTCTTCTTTTTTCAACTGCTTTAAAACAGCCTCAGCAAGGGCATTATCTTCTTCCGAATATTTCTGTCCTGATACTCCTCCATGACAAAATCATGCTGAGAAAAAGAGCATTAATTGAATCTGTAAATGATGAGCTTAAGAATATCTGCCAGGTAGAGAACACCAGGCACAGAAGCGTTGATAATTTTGTTTTGAATATTATATGCACTCTGGCAGCGTATTCTTTCTTTGATAAAAAACCTTCTATTAATTCCGGTAAGGATATCATCGATAAAAGTAGAATTATAGCTGCTTAGACCGAACTCACATTAAATAACACCTATTTAAACATCACATGAGATTCTCGGTCATCTAAATGGTACACATATAGAGTATAAAGATAATTTATTAATATAGATTCAGGTTTTTCAAAACTCTACTGAACTAGAAGAAATGCAGGAATATAAAAATAACCCCTCAACGGAGACATAAACTATGAATATATTTTAATCACAAGTTTTATAGAAGAATGTTTAAGATAGGACGAGGAACAACTACCTAGATAATTTTGAGGCTTTACTGATAAGATATGAAACAAAAATATCACATAGACCAACCTTATATTACTGTTAAAAATTAATGGAATATGTTTGACATGAAATTTTTATCACAAAATATAGATTTTTTTTATATATTTGGCCCTGTTATTTCTATTGAATCTGTGATTAAAATTTTCACTTCATCAATAGGAATAAAATTTTTTTTATATTAACATTGGATTTTTCTTAACAATTTTAAGAAGAAGATAGAAAAAATTATAACAGATCGTTCCTAAATATTGCTTTTGCAACTTTGATTGACAAGAATAAAAATAGAAGAAACGTCTCGATAAAAGAATTCTGTTTATAAATTTTTCCAATTAAATAAATATTAATTATTAAAAACTATTTAAATGAAAACATTATTCAAATTTATGTTATCTGCAGTTTTATTGACTGGATTATCTTGTAATACGGATAATAGCTATGCTGATATGGATCAAGCTAACGCTAAAATTGTAATGGCATCAAAAGCAGGAACATCAAATCCTTTCGATTATCTGGGTGAGTTACATAACAATTTTATGACGGATATGCATAATTTAAAACCTTCTAAAGATAAAATACCCGACTTAGCCTTGAATTTTGTTACGGAAAACGGTTATGAATATGATACATCTGTATTTAACTCAAATACTGTTTCGGAAATTATGAATGAATCAATGACAAGTGAATTTACAGAAGAAAAAATAGATGAATTAGGAAAAAGATTTCAATATTCTGATGAATATAAGAAAGAACTACATAAATTATCTAGCTTTTTTAATGCAGATTCTTATGAAAATACAAATGATATTGTAAATCAATTAAATGAAATCGAAGCAAGCTATCTCCAATCCAAGTTATCGGAAAAAGAGAAAGATCAATTATTAGCAACAATAGCAATTGCACGTCATAGTGCGGACTATTGGATTTCTTTTTATCCAAATGATTCCAACTCCAATACTGTAGCTTCAAATAGAATCAGATGGTGGGCTCGTATATTTGGAGGAATTGTAGCTGACACAATGGGAGCTGTAATAGGCCTAGCGGGAGGTCCTGTGGGAGCCGTTATAGGAGGAGTAGCAGCTTCTGCAGGAGTTCAGACTCTAGTTGATGATAATTTATAAACAACAATATTAATCTATTTACAGAAAAAGTCGCCAAATTGGCGACTTTTTCTGTAAATATTTGAAGACAAAGCAATATATACCTCTATGATTCAAGATTTCTTTGACTACATAATAGAATAAATAACTATTATTATTTGTTATTTTTTAACATTGGTCAATATTGCGTCAGTAATTATAATCTAATTTAAAATAATAAATTACTAGTTCTGAAGCATATAAATAATATCAATCTGATTAATAGTTTTCCAGATTAATATTTATTCTAGCACTTAAATATCTAATGGTTTAAATTTTCAACAATATCAGTCGAAGCTATTACCGTAAGTATAAATCACTACAATTAGTAATAATTAGTAATAATTATCAATTTTTCTTTTAACTCGGTAGAAATTATCAATATTTCTGATAGATTATGTAAGTATTAAAATAATTCAAATAAAAAGATATAAATTTGCAAAAAATTGCTATTTATTTTATGCGGAAAACGTTACAACTCCTACTTATTTTAAATTTTTTGATTCTTTTAAGCGCTCAGAGCAAATCTGCACTTAGCATAAATTCAGGTTCTTTACATGTTCTGGCAACAGATTACCGGAAAATATATGTGTCAACAAAAGAAATTATTTCAAACCTGTTGGCTGATAGCAAAAGCCATGAAAATACAGCGCCTTATAGTTTTGCAACAGCAAATGTTTCGCTGACTCATGATGTACTTGATATCTCACACGATAATTCAGCAAATAAAAATACTCTGAATATCAACTGGATTTCTGAAGTTAATTATAATTTCAGCCCGGGTTTTTCAGATGATGACAATATTTTTTACCGTGCAAGGGTATCGTCGGGATTAGACTGGCTGGCTTTAGGAGAAGGGAGTTCAAAAAACCAAAGGATACAGAACTCATTAAATGAAAAAGCCAGAAAGATGAATGTTCTGGAAAAGCTGCAATATAAAAAAGAAATAAACTACAGGGAAAACCTGGATGCAATCAAAATGCTCTTTGATGAAAAAAGAATATCCATTTTGGCTGATTATGAAAAAATCTTAAAACTTCTGAATGAGTTTGATATAAAACAAAATAAAAGCGGAATTGCCAATGATACTGAACTGGCCAATAACAGATACCGTTTGGAAAAAGTGTCCATTGAAAAAAAATCATTGGAAAACCTGCTTAAAAGCTCATTCACAACCTCTTTTGGCAAAGAAATCTTAAATGCCTCCATTCCTGATCTGACTCCTGTTGAACAAATAGACCTTAACGTCCTGGTAAAGGATAAAGAGCAGGCTCTAAAAATGGAAAAAGAAATGCTGAGCATCAGAACCAAAAGAGACCGGCAACCTGACCTGAGATTAAAATTACGGTATAATTACTACTCTGCGTTATCAAGAGACAGAAATTTTGCCAGCCTGGGCGCTTCCCTTAACCTGCCAGTCAGCAGAAGCAAGAGCAATCTTGGCAATGAAGAGGATCTGAAGTTTAAAGAAAACATGCTGAATGATTTACAGCTGATCTACCGTGACAGGCTGAATGGTATTTACAGAGACTATTATTTGTTAAAATCAGAAATAGATATACTGCAAAGGGAAAGTGAGTACCTGGAATCTGAGCTCAAACTGAAATCAACCAATGAAAACAGCAATACCTTCAGCCCTGCCGGATATTTGGGTACAGCTGAAAAGTTCCTGAATAACCAATTACAGATTTACGATAAAAAATCTCATTTATACGAAAAGTATCTTGAATACAGAATGACAGCAGGCATAGATTATAAAACAGAACAGCTGCAGAACAGAACCGACATAGATAATGCAGGACACGAAACCTATATCTGGAGTGCCTTATTTAACAACTACTCAAATGCTTATATCATCGATCTGATGAACCACTGGCATATCAACAGGGTTTTCCTGTCTATCGGGAAAGTTCCTGATATGGTAAAGGTTGAAGATTTCAAAACACAGGCAGCAGCAAATAATATCCAGGTATACCGATTAATAGGAGAAAACTCCTATGCAAAAACAGATGATGGATTTACAGATCTGCAGCAAGCCCTGATCGATGCGAAAAATATGGGTTTCGCCGGAGTACATCTTGATATTGAGCCTCATACGTTTGACGACTACAAGGAAAATATTGATGTTTATTCGCAAAGACTTATCAATCTTTTTACCAATTCAAAAATATGGTGTGACCAGAATAACATGGATATGGGGGTAAGCATTCCGATGCACCTACCCTTAAATGTAGCCACTGCATTGAATGACAATAATGTAATGAGCTATATCATGGCATATGACGTTCTAACTCTTGAGAAAAAGATGAATAAAACAGCTGCCATAAGAAATATTCTGGGAACCAATTATGTATGGGTATTCAGGATTAACGATTTCCAGACTTTCAGCAATTTACTGGATGCCGAGACAACTGTTCAGAGCAACGGTATTTCAAAAATAGGATATTATGACCTGTCACAAATGAATAATTTTAAGCCCTAATGGAGATCAATTTCAATAATGATAATTTAACAAGTGAAGTCTATGAAAAACCTGTTAAAAAAAGAAAATGGGACCGATGGATTTATTTTGCCATTTTACTGTTGATTTTATTTTCTTTACTCCGATGGATCATATCATCATGGATTTTTGACTATGCTGACGGCTTCCTGAAACAACAGCAATTTGATGTTAAATTTACAAATGACATCAGTATTCTCAATTATAATATCAAGGAAGGATCGACCGTAAAAAAAGGTGACACCCTGTTCAGTTATGAATTTTTCTCTGATGCCAATGCCCGTAAAAAGTCTGAGCAGGACTCTATAAAAAGTCTGATAGACAACACAACCTTTGAAAACCGCCTAGCCTCAATTGATGCAGAAATTTCAAAAAAGAATTTTCTTCTGAATGATCTCCGCAAAAGAATACAGTTCTGGAGAAGTGAAAAAGTCAGAAAGGAAAAACTTGTCTATATCAATCAAATTACCCCTAACGAGCTTGCCAATGTAGACCGGTCAATCGATGACGTGCAATATGCACTTCAATCTGTACTGGCAGATATTAAAGCATTAAATAATGAAAGAGCAAAAATATTATCCATAAATAAGGTTAAAAACTCCCTACTTACTGAAGACAATAAAATTTCTAAGGTCCGGAACTATTACATCTCACCAGTAAGCGGAGTTGTGGACCGTTTCCGTATCGCGAATGGTCAGGTGGCCTATAAATCGGATATAGTCACTTCGCTTATTCACGAAGGACAGTTTGTAAGAGCTTATGTAGATATCAATGACCTTGATGAATTTAACGAAGGAGACCACGTTGAAATAAAACTGCCGTACGGCTTCAACAAAACCCTTAAAGGCAGAGTAAGAAAAATTTATTCGCTTTCAGAATTAAAGGACACTTCGCTGCTTAACAAAAACATAACCGATAATAAATATGGAGTTGTAATCGATATAGTACCTCTCGATGGAAAATCATGGAAAGCTGTAAAAATAAGTAACATCCCGGTAAAAGTAAAAAAACTAAAATTTTCATAAGGAGAGTTATCATGTCAGACAAAATTCTAACACTGGACAACGGGATCACGGCTTTAATGCTGGAAGAACAGATAGATCATAACGAAGTGCCGGATCCGGATCTTGCAGACATCTGGATCATTAATAATGATAAAGCATGGAATGTGAGAAAATTCTTAGTGCATATGATCAGGCATCACGATCCAAAAGTTTTCCTCAAACCTGTTTTTTTACAGAAAAGTTTTAAAAAAACCTATAAAGAATATAAAAATTATAATCTTAAGCATCTTTGTGACGGTTATATTGATGAACTGGATTTGAAGAGCAAATCAGGATACATCAGGTTCATTTTAGACTTTATAAAAAAAAGCCATCTGAACCCGGCCATCTTTCAGGACAATGATCTGCTTAAAAAAATCATAACCTACTATTATTCAAGGGATAAAAATATTGAATTTCATGAAAGTCCCAATTCGCTAAGCGGATATTCCTATCCGCGCATTGAAGCCTATTATGACAGTGCCGCGGATGCTTATGAATATACACGGTTGATTCTGAACAATGCCTATAAAAATGATTATCTCAGCAGACATTATGTAGATACCTCGCACATTTGTAAAAAGTGCAGTTCCGGTTTCCTGAATTACAGAGAAGAATGCCCAAAATGCAGAGAACATAATTTGCAGGCAAGGGTCTTATTACACCACTTCAGGTGTGCCTTTGTTGCTACGGAAAATACTTTTCAGCAGGATGACAAATTAATATGCCCAAAATGTAGCAAAGAACTTAGAAATTTGGGCGTAGATTATGACAAGCCCGGGAAAATATTTTACTGTAAAAACCATACATGCGGACATGAATTTCAAAAACCTTTAATAGGTGTTCATTGTATCAACTGCAAAACGGAGCAGGCACCTTCAGAATTAAAGCTGGAAAAGATTTATAATTATGAGCTGACCCATAAGGCAATCACTGAAATATTAAATTAAAAGGAAAGTGGATAGTCTTTGGGAAATGATTTTTTCTAATCTGCAGTATTCAGACTGGAACAAAATTCTGAATTGGGGATGGTATGTATTTATTATAGACGTACCCAGATTTCTGATTCTTGAAATTATTGTCCTGTTCGTAAGCTTGAGAAATCGTTTTACCAATCAAGGAGAATGGAGGACTGCCCGGGAAAAACTAATGAAAGAATTCCCGCTGGTCACTATTTTGGTTCCTGGACATAATGAAGGAAAGCATCTGCATAAAATGATTACTTCCATGCAGAAGCAGACCTATAAAAACATTGAGATCATTGTTGTTGATGACGGTTCCACAGATCACACGAAAATCATAGGCCAGTCTTTTGAAAAAATGGGTGCTATCTCAAAATTTTTAAGATCCGGAATACGTGGAGGCAAAGCTTCAGCTGCCAATCTGGGCCTGAAATATTCAAGAGGTAAATATATCGTTCATATTGATGCAGATTCCTCTCTTGATAATGATGCGATTGAAAAAGCATTGTTGCCATTTTATATGTATGAAAATATTGGAGGTGTTGGAGGAAATTTAATGGTAAGAAATGATGACGATTCGTTGGTATCAACAATGCAGTATTTGGAATACCAGCAGTCCATAAGCATTTCCAGGATTGTCCTTTCAAAACTCGGCATTTATAAAATCATATCCGGGGCATTTGGGGTTTTTCCCAAAAGAATATTGGATCGCGTGGGCGGATGGGACGTAGGGCCCGGCTTAGACGGTGACTTAACCGTTAAAATCAGAAAGATTGGCTACAAGATATTTTTTGAAGAAAATGCAGTCTGTAACACCCATGTCCCCGTAGAATGGGGCAAATTAGCTAAGCAAAGATTACGCTGGTCCCGTTCTCTTATCCGTTTCAGGCTCAGAAAACACAGTGATGTATGGTTCCCCAATAAAAATTTCCGGCTTTCAAATTTCTTCGCTTTTTTTGAAAATGTCTTCTTTGGGCTAGTTCTGGATATCACCTGGTTATTTTACATGCTAAGAATAATAATTGAGAATCCGGAATTTCTTCTTTTTTGGTTGCCATTCAAATATTTACTATATTTGCTGCTGTATTTTATGCAGTTTTTAGTCTGCTTGATAATTGTGAAGAATAAGAAGAAATTTTTGTCTAAAATTATATACATTCCGCTCTATCCGATATATATGGGATATTTCATGCGAATTGTAAGGACAATTGCCTATATGGACGAATTATTTTTTTACGATTCTTATAAAGATCCCTGGAACCCTCAAAAAACGTCTAGAAAAGCAAAAGAGTTTGGCGCCTGATCCGCGTTATTCTCTTTCTACTCCATTAAAATTTACAATAATACATATTTCATTAATGATTAAAAAACTAACCGCTGCAATAGGTATTTTAGTGCTTGTTGCTTCAACCGGATGTTCTTCAGAAGATAACTTAATGTCTGAGAACAACGAAAGCTCAAATTCCATAACCAATGGAGACATCACCCTTCGGTATGGAGGTGTAGAACTCAGCAAAAGCATTGAGTTAAAGAATACCAAGGTTAATTTCATAACATTTGATCCGGGTGTTCAGAAATTATCTTCTGCTCAGAAAACAATTTCCTATACGCCAAATCTATCAGGAGCTATTGCTGCTGTAGGAAGCAACTGGTACAACATCAATAGCGGAGAAACTTACTATATTCCTGAAGGAACCACTTTTACCGGTGGATTTAATTTTAATTCCGCTGGGAAAATCATCGTCTTGGGTAATCTTGGAGGTTCAAACTGGATTAATGTTCCTAACGGAGGTAAAGTGGAAGTTGGTACCAACGGTCAGATCCTTAGCTCAGCTAATTTTCATCTTAACTCTGGAGGAACACTTAACAACTATGGATATGTGGATTATACTACTTCATCTGTGGATGGAATCATCAATAACTATAACAACATTAAATTTACAAAAGATATCAGCTTAAACGGAAGTTCTACTGTAAACAACTATTGCCGAATGGTTTTTGAGATGCAGAATAATTATCTGAATGCTACTCTTAGTAACGAAGGATACTTAACATTCTCAAAAGGCTTCCATATCAACGGTTCAGGAGTACTGAATTTAAAGCCACAGTCATTCACTGATGTGACCGGAGGTTCTGTTTCGATTGATGGCAAAATCAGCAATACAGGAAGCAGCTTTGCAAGAATGGATTTTGTTAATATGTCTTTTGGAAACATGAATGCGTCGCCTGCAGTAACAGGACTTATTGATCTGAACTTTACCAATACCTCTTATTCGGTATTACAGAACAATAATAAAATCAATAATCAGGTTACATTAAATGGAAATACATTTATCCCTGCTGAAGGGTGCAGACCACAAAAAGGTATTTCTCCTTGTACGGACAGCCAGCTCCAGTTCACACTTGTAGCGAACGCGGTAAGCCCTTCTATCAACAATAATGTACTGAGCGCAACCGGTGTTACTGTAAATAATGGTTTTGCTTATGTCTCTTATCATACCAATGACGCTGCTTTCGGAAGCGATACTCAGGGAGCCGTTAGAATCTTAAATGTTTCTGATTATAATGCTCCAACTCTAGTAAGTGAAGCATTGTTTAATAATGTTGAATTTAATAATGTTGATGTTGCTGATAATAAAATATTTGCGACAGGTGGAGATAAAAACGGAGCAAGATTGATCACGGCGCCGCTTTCTAACAATGTATTCAATACACAGGATTTATCATTATTCTCCAGCTATAAGCTTCCAAGCTCTACGGCAAAAAATTCTTATTTTTATAATAATTCCCTGTATGCAGTAACAGGAACAACAGGAGGTGGTTTCTTCAAACTTAATCCTGCTAACGGATATTCTGTATCTGACCAGTTTTATTCTTCAGGTGAAAGAGCAAAATATATTGCACATAATAATACCTATCAGGTATTTTTAGCCACCGAAGCTACCGGCACTTCATTGAGAATAGCAAATGTAGACGGAAGCAATCCGAAAACATACACTTACAATACTCTTGTACAGTCTGTTACTGACGGAAAGAATGTCATTACTTTAGATGATGAATATGTATATCTTGCTTTAAGTGATAAAGGGGTTGCGAAGATTAAACTCAGCAATGGACAGCTGATGAATACTTTCGTTCCGAGAAACTTCAAAGTAAATAACCAGAATGTATTCAGTCAGACAGGGCTTACCAATGCAGTAGCTGTAAATAACTGCTATTTGTATCTGGCTAATGGTACAGACGGTGTGATTGTTCTGAATAAAAATACCTTCAATGTAGTAGGATATTATAAACTTAACGGTTCAGCCAACTATATATACATTAATAACAACCTTGCATTTGTTGCTACAGGGAAGGCAGGATTGAATATTTTAAAGATCAATTAATCCTTAGAATATACTTCATATAAAAAATAAATCCGGAAATGTACATTTCCGGATTTATTTTTTACCACACAAAGGAAGAATGGATGTAACTGATCGGATAACTGATTATTCATTAAGATTACTTAAGCCACAAAAAAGAGAATATTATTAATATCCAGGCTCTTATTTATCAATAGCTGTTGAGTCCTAAGTAATATAATTATTAAACAGGCTTTTAATAGATATTCTTTGTACTGTACGCATTCTTTATTTTCTTCCATTTAATTATCAAACAAAAAAAGCAGATAACAATAAATGTCATCTGCTATACTTTAAATAAAGAAAAAGGTTACCCTTTCTTCAATTATGCTATGCGCACGTTAACTGCATTAACGCCTTTTGCACCGTTTTGTAATTCGTAAGTTACGACATCATTTTCACGGATAGTATCTACTAAACCTGAAGTGTGTACGAAAACATCCTGACCACCGTTTGAAGGTGTGATAAAACCAAATCCTTTGGTATCGTTAAAGAATTTTACTGTTCCTTGTTGCATTGTTAATGTATTATAAAATTATTGTATTAATAAATTTTGACTATTGTCATTGTACTGATCATTGGACCAAAACAATCATAATCTTATTTGTTAACAAAAAATGATGTGGGTATTTTTAGAATCTTGAGATGTTATATTCAAGTTGAGAAAAGATACTGCACCTGTTATTGATGACAAAATTAGCGTCTGAAAAAGCAATAACTGAATAAAGAGCAAACTCAATGGTTTCAGCAGAAGCAGTGGCAGTAGCCTGATTATTTTACAAATATACACATAATTTATTGGAAATAAGGAATTTTATTTATTTTCTGGATAACAAGCGAGTCCCGGTGCTATTTATTTTATCAATTGTACTTGTTTAAAAAGGTAAGTAAAGTATTAGTATTTTCCTAAATGTACATTTTCATACGCTAGATAAAAAACAATAAAAAAGACAGCATTTCGCTGTCTATATAAATGATCTGTATATAAATAATCTGTGATCACCTATTTTAAATCAAACCTATCGGCATTCATAACTTTTACCCAGGCAGAAATAAAATCATTTACAAATTTCTCCTGAGCATCAGAACTTGCATAGACTTCAGCAATGGCTCTCAGCTCAGCGTTTGAACCGAAAACAAGATCCGCACGGGTGGCTGTCCATTTTTTTTCTCCTGTTTTACGGTCTGTTCCTTCATACAGTTCGTTATCAGGAGAAGCCGCTTTCCACTGAGTACTCATATCTAACAGATTAACAAAAAAATCATTGGTGAGCACACCCGGACGTTCTGTAAAGATGCCATGTCGTGAACCATCAAAATTTGCATGCATGGCCCGCATTCCTCCTATCAATACCGTAAGTTCAGGAGCGGTAAGTGTTAGCAGCTGTGCTTTGTCAATTAATAAAGACTCTGTAGAAACGGAAAACTTTTTCTGCAGGTAATTTCTGAAACCGTCGGCTACAGGCTCAAGATAGTTCATCGCTTCTACATCTGTCTGTTCCTGAGAGGCATCTATCCTTCCCGGAGCAAAAGAAACGATCAATTGGTGTCCTGCATCTTTAGCCGCCTTTTCAACACCGGCACTTCCGGCAAGAACAATCAGATCCGCCATCGAAACTTTTTTACCGCCTGTCTGTGTTTCATTGAAATCTTTCTGAATATTCTCTAAAATGCCTAATACTTTCTGAAGCTGTACCGGGTTATTAACTGCCCAATCCTTCTGTGGAGCCAGGCGGATTCTGGCACCGTTGGCACCGCCTCTTTTATCACTTCCCCTGAATGTGGATGCGGATGCCCAAGCCGTTGAAACCATTTCGGAGACAGTTAATCCTGAATCTGTTATTTTTAACTTCAACGCTTCAATATCCGAATTATTAACAAGCACATGATCAACCTCCGGAACAGGATCCTGCCAGATGAGTTCTTCCGAAGGCACATCAGGACCAAGATAACGGGCTTTCGGTCCCATATCTCTGTGGGTAAGCTTGAACCATGCTCTGGCAAAAGCATCGGCAAACTCATCAGGATTGTCATAAAATTTTCTTGAAATTTTTTCATAAACCGGATCAAACCTCAACGACAAATCGGTTGTCAGCATGGTCGGCCGGTGTTTTTTATTCGGATCAAAAGCATCCGGAATAATTTCTTCCGCATTCTTTGCAACCCATTGATGGGCTCCGGCCGGGCTTTTAGTAAGTTCCCATTCATGCTCAAAAAGATTTTTAAAAAAATGATTGCTCCATTCGGTAGGGGTCTCAGTCCAGGTAACTTCCAGCCCGCTGGAAATCGCATCCGGACCCTTTCCTGATTTATAGGTACTGTTCCAGCCAAAGCCCTGCGCTTCAATTCCTGCTGCTTCAGGCTCCTTACCTACATGATCGGCAGGCCCTGCGCCGTGGGTTTTCCCGAACGTGTGACCTCCTGCAATTAATGCTACCGTCTCTTCATCATTCATTGCCATCCTCCCGAAAGTATCACGGATATCTTTTGCCGCCGCAACAGGATCAGGATTTCCGTCCGGGCCTTCAGGATTTACGTATATCAAACCCATCTGTACGGCTGCCAAAGGCTTTTCAAGATCCCTTGTATGAATATCGCCATCTGCATCATCATCCATCGGCAGTACGCCCCGATCTTCCACAACACCATCCGAACCGTGTCCATAGCGAAGATCCCCGCCCAGCCATGTTTTTTCCGAGCCCCAGTACACATCCATATCCGGTTCCCAGACATCTTCCCGGCCTCCTGCAAATCCGAAAGTTTTTAAGCCCATCGATTCCAGCGCTATATTACCGGTAAGGATTAATAAATCCGCCCATGAAATTTTCCTGCCGTATTTTTGTTTTATGGGCCATAATAATCTTCTGGCTTTATCTAGGCTTACATTGTCCGGCCAGCTGTTCAACGGTGCAAAACGTTGCTGTCCTGCTCCGGCCCCGCCACGGCCATCTCCTACACGGTAAGTTCCTGCACTATGCCAGGCCATACGGATGAATAAAGGGCCATAATGCCCGAAATCTGCAGGCCACCAATCCTGGGAATCATTCATCAGATCATGAAGGTCTTTTTTCACAGCTTCAAGATCAAGATTTTTAAATGCTTCTGTATAATTAAAATCTTCACCCATAGGATTTGAAAGTGAAGAATGCTGACGCAGCATATCAACCCGCAGCTGGTCCGGCCACCAATCAAGGTTTTTAGTTCCTCCACCTGCTACTGCTATGTTTTCTTTTTTCATTGTCCCATTATGGAAAGGACACTTGCTTAGGTCATTTGAATCTTTTTCCATTGTCGTTTGATTTTTTATGTTTGATAATAATTAATTCTGTGCTGACAAACTTACAAAGTTTAAAATATAAATAAAATCTATTAAAAATACCGTAATGATAGCTTAAATAAATAATATACCATATTAATTACTATGTGGTATTACTTGATTAAGTTAATACTTTTATGGTAGAAGTTGTTTAAACTTTTAATTTTTTGATCAGTCTCAATGAAATGCTAAAAAGTGCAGGCTTTTCCAAGTAATATCCAATGTTTCAAATCTTATAAGTAAAGCTTTGAAGCCGTCTAACCAAGCATTTGCCTGCTCTATTTTAAATCTGCTTTCATACAATTTTTCATCAAAGTAGTGAGCATTATCTGTTTTTTTTCCATTTCGGGGATTGGTTTTGATGTTGCCCACTATTTCCTCCATTTCTAATTTCTGCCTTAAATTTTCACTGTCAAATCCTGAATCTGCATTTAAAAAAAGACCTTTATGAGAGATTTCTGCTTCGGACAAAATTTCAATAATCTCGCCCAGAACATCTTCTATTTCATATAAATCGTGATGATTTCCGCTTCTGGGATTTCCCATCGAAAGCATTTGACCATGATTGTCGCACAGAAAAATCATATTGCTTGTTTTCGCAGACTTCCTGCTTTGATATGCGGTTGATTCGCCGCCCATTCTGCATCGGGTTTGACTTCCATCCAATTAAACACACGACAGATCCAACAACCTTTTGTTACGATTCAAAAGATGAACCCAAATATTTCTGAAGCTGTCGTCTTTGCTCCATTTATTAAAAAAATAATATACACTTTGCCAGCTTATTTTTTCTTCCCCAAAATAGTCCTTTAACGAAATTTCACGCCACTGGCAACCGGTTTTAAGCCGTTTTACAATGGTCTGAATTATTTTTACCAGGTCAAACTTTGTAGAAAATCCTCGTTTTCCTTTGCTTAAATGGGGTAAAATCCATTTCTCTACTTTATCTTTGCTGATGAGTTCCAGATTATTAGTCTTTTTAAATTGCAATCCAAAATTGCTAATTTTCTCGGAACTTTTTTTCCCTAAATAAGTTTAAACAACTTCGTAGAATAATCAATACAGAATTTCAATTTTAATCATAAATTTTAAATTAAGGATGTCCCTAATTCATACTCTATATTTCATATCATTAAAATTAATTATATTTATATGTTAATAAACATGAATTTTTAATATGAAAAAAGTATTGGTCATCCTCCTCGTCATATTTATCATAATGCAGTTTTTTCCGATTGACAAAACCAATCCTGTCCCTACACCCGGAATGGATTTTTTAAGGATAAAGGATACTCCGTCGCAAATTTCTACCATCATTAGCAATTCATGCTATGATTGCCATTCTAATGAAACAAAGTATCCATGGTATTCTAATGTTGCACCTTTTTCATGGATACTGAAAAATCATATTGATGAAGGAAGAAAGGAGTTCAATTTTTCAACCTTTGCCGTTTATGAACCTAAAATACAGGCACATAAATTGCAGGAATGTATAGAAATGATTGAAAAGAAAGAAATGCCTTTGGAATCTTATTTTATAGGACATCAGGATGCTAAGCTGACTGATCAACAGAGGAAGCTCCTGACGGATTACTTTAAAAGGGAGAAAAAAGAAACAGAACGTAAAATGTCATTTTAAACATTATGAGTATGGAGAGGGACCTACAGAATAAATATATCGTATTTTTTGACGGAGACTGCGGAGTGTGTAATTTCTGGGTACAATGGATCCTGGAACGTGATAAAAAGGATCAGTTTATGTTTGCTTCTCTTCAGTCTGAATTCGGCCAGAAATTTTTATCTGAAAGAGGACTGAATACCAAGGTTTTCAATACGATGTATTTATGGAAACCTGATTCATATTATCTCGAAAAATCCAGAGCTGTTTTAGAAATAGCCCATCTGCTTGGAGGCATTTATAAGATCTCTGCCGTTGCAAAACTTATTCCGAAATTTTTGAGTGATAAGGTATATGATACCGTTTCAGAGAACAGAATGAAGCTGGCTAATCAGAAATGCTATCTGCCAACTCCTCACCAAAGAAAGAAATTTATTCAAGTCTGAATCCCATAAAAATAGGGATCAACAAGGATTATTACTTTTCGAATTTTTGTTTAATCGCTATCAGAGATAATTAAAGGACTGTTTCATTTGTTGAAGCAGTCCTTTAGTTTTTACGTGAGGTGCTTTAACATATTATTGGTTCAGTGACCATACAGAGTAAGAATTCGGTGCACACTGGATTTTTACCCATTTATCGTTCTGCGTGGTCGGATACCAGCCTGAGCTTCCTGTAAAGTCTTTAATCTGCTGATTCGCCCAGTTGGTCTGTATCCATCTCTCCTGCCAATTTGAAGAAGTATTGATATACACCACCAGGCCCGGATTTCCGTTATAGCCGTTTCTTCTTGCAATATATTCATCATTATCAGTGTAGAGAATTGAAGTTGTTCCCGTTGCTTTATTGTTGTGAATCCAAATCAGGTTGTTGAGGCGCTCTTTATTCAGCCATTCTTCGTAATCCCGGTAAAAAATAGTAGGATAACCTTCATGGGTAAGAATATAAGCATACGCTGGCATCTTATTATTAATAATATCGGTATCGTGATTAGCAACAAATGTGACAGCTTTAAAAGGGTTTCTTTTCCACATCATATCATCGTTTAAAACATTTAAATTTCCGTTATCAAAAGCTTCATCCATTTTGTAATATGCGGCAAAGTCAAAAACAGAACTGTTTGCATTATTTGCCCATGATTCTAATGTATTCACATTGGAATCCCATAATTCCCCGACAGAAAATCCACCAACATTAGAATTCCAGCTGTTCACCACCCACGCTCCGAAACCTTTGACATAATCAAACCGCCAGCCGTCAAATTTCATGATATTTTTATAATATTTCCCTACGGAATCATCTCTTCCCCAAAGCCAGTCCTGAACATACGGATTCGCATGACAAAGATCCGGAAAGCCCCCAAAAGCACCTTCATCGTTATTGCCATAGGCATTTTTATAAAAATCATTATAACTTCTGGGAAATTTTCCTGAAGCTACGCCTGAAAAATTTGTCCAGGTATTTGATCCTACGTACGGGTTGTATTCTGACTGTCCCCCACTGTTATGATTGATCACAATGTCTGCATACACCTGCATATTTTCGGCATGGGCTTTTGTAATTAATGCTTCAAGTTCCGTTCTTGAACCAAATCTGGTTTCCACGGTACCGTTCTGGTCATAGTTTCCGAAATCATAATAATCTGTAGGATCATATCCCATTGAGTAGGCTCCGTTCTGAGCTTTTGATGCCGGTGGTAACCAGACTGCTCCAATTCCTGCATCAGACCAACCGGCCAGTTTTTCTTTTACGGTATTCCACCAGTTCCCACCGGCCGGGACATCCCAATAAAAACCCTGCATTAAAACACTTCCTCCGGGTCCGGCAAAAAATTTCCCATATTCAGACGTTCCCGTATTGAATGGTCTGCCGTCATGATGGGTTACCAATATAGTTTTATCATGAACTTCCTGCTGTTTACGGGATTCAGCCGTTATTTCATCATTGCTTTGGCATGACGTGATAAGACCTGCTGCCAGCAGTATAAAAAGATAATGTATTTTTTTCATAACTAAAGTTTTAATTATTAAACCATTATCTAAATTACACTTTATTCAATAAAATCTTGCAATCGTGAAATATTATTTTAGCTTTTAAAATTAGATTAACAATTGCATCTTAAAATTTTCATTAAAAAATTATAAACTTTAAGATTTTCGGTACATTTTTTCCATTATTGCATATATTTGCAGACTATGGAATACAATACCCAAAAAACCCAGCTTCATTTGCCTGAATATGGCAGAATTATCCAACAGTTGGTTGAACGTTGCAAAGAGCTTTCTACAAAAGAAGAAAGAAACGAAATGGCGATGGCAATTATTGATTTTATGGGTCAGAGAAACCCGCAGTTGCGCGACGAAGAAAATTACAAACATAAACTTTGGGACCACCTTTTTATTCTGGCTGAATATGAACTGGATGTTGATTCCCCTTATCCGTTCCCTACCAGGGAACAGCTTGCTGAAAAGCCGAAAAGAATGGAATACCCTAAACTCCAGGGAGATTTTAAATTTTACGGTAAAAGTATCCTTCAGTTAATAGAAAAAGCAATAGAGCTTGAACAGGGCGACGAAAAAGAGGCCCTGATTGAGGTCATTGCCAATAATATGAAGAAATCTTACAACGTCTATAATAAAGAGCATGTAACGGATGATGTGATTTTCCGTCACCTGAAAGAACTTTCCGAAAACAGGCTGGATCTTACGGGAATCGACAGTCTGGAAAAGAGCAAGATATATTATACGAGCAACAGCAACAGAAACGGCAATAACAATAACAACAACCGAAGCAACACCAACAGAAATAACCAGTCCAATAACAAAAGAAGGCATAACAATAACAGCAACAACAATCATAAAAACAGAAAGTAGACATGAGTGGAACATTTCAGATAAGAGGAGGGAAAAGACTGCAAGGTGAAATCACTCCACAAGGAGCAAAAAATGAAGCTCTTCAGATCCTTTGTGCCGTTTTATTAACTGATGAAGAAGTCAGGATCAAAAATATTCCGGATATCCATGATGTGAACAGACTGATTGAGATTCTTGGTGACTTTGGAGTAAAAGTAACCAAAAACGGGCAGGGTGATTATACGTTTAAAGCTGATAATGTTAATTTCGATTATATCAAATCCAATGAGTTCAAAAAAGACGGAGCCAAACTGAGAGGCTCCATTATGCTGATGGGCCCGATGCTTGCCCGGTACGGTGAGGCTTATATGCCGACTCCCGGTGGTGACAAAATAGGAAGAAGAAGGTTAGATACTCACTTTCAGGGACTTGTAGAACTCGGTGCAGAATTCAATTATGACGAAGAAGAATATTTTTATTCATTAAAAGCAACGGAGCTTAATGGAAAATTTATTCTGCTGGAAGAAGCTTCTGTAACAGGAACGGCCAATATTGTCATGGCAGCAGCTTTGGCAAAAGGAAAAACCAGGATTTATAACGCAGCCTGCGAACCTTATCTTCAGCAGCTCTGCAAGATGCTGAACAGAATGGGAGCCCAGATTTCAGGGATTGGGTCCAATTTGCTGACCATCGAAGGCGTGGAATATCTTCACGGAACTGAACATACCATGCTTCCTGATATGGTTGAAATAGGATCATGGATCGGACTTGCAGCAATGACAAAATCTGAAATCACTATTAAAAATGTCAACTGGAACCAGCTGGGTGTTATTCCCAATACTTTCAGGAAATTAGGCATTGAGCTTGAACAGAGCAACGATGACATTTATATTCCGGCTCAGGAAAATTACAAAATCCAGAAATTCATCGACGGCTCTATTCTTACTATCTCTGATGCTCCATGGCCGGGATTCACACCGGATCTTTTATCCATCATTTTAGTAGTGGCAACCCAGGCAAAAGGAAGCCTTCTGATTCACCAGAAAATGTTTGAATCCAGATTGTTTTTTGTGGATAAACTCATTGATATGGGCGCACAGATCATTCTTTGCGATCCGCACAGGGCAACGGTGATCGGTCTTAACCAGGAATCTCCATTAAGGGGAACCACTATGGTTTCTCCGGACATCAGAGCAGGAAATGCCCTTCTCATCGCAGCCCTTTCCGCAGAAGGAAAATCGATCATCCACAATATCGAGCAAATAGACAGAGGATACGAAAATATTGACGGAAGATTAAAAGCAATCGGCGCTGATATAGAAAGAATTTAATGATGAAAATCCACTGCTGATTTTCTGTTTCAATGGAAAACAAGCGGCTGTCAGAACTATCTGACAGCCGCTTTATATTATTAAAACTATGAATTCAGGTTATAGGTATTTTCTGCAGACATATTCTACCGTTGTGCTCAAAAGCTTGTTTTGATAGAGATAATATTCCAGCTGTTCAAAATCGGCGGAATTAATATTAAGATACAGCTGAACAGATCCAAAGCTTCTTCCATTGATATATTCAACATTTACGGACAATACTTTATGGCAAATTCCCAATTGGCGATAAATAACATCCATCAGATATTCAAATTTCATCTTCCCGTTCAGTTCAATTTCAAGGATCAGTTCTTTCTTTGGAAGATTTAAATTGGATTGTACACCCTGAATGTTTTGAGAAGTTGCTGCCATAAAATCTTTTTTAAGAAAATATTCATATCATTCGACGATACATCATCAAATGCCTGACAAAAATATAAAATTTTATTAGTCTACAAAAATAGTAGGATAATAATTTATATTTGATCTTAAAATTTTATCAACTTACGTTTGGGCTCTATCTGATTAACTGTATTAAACAAGAAAAGTATACATCAGACTTTGCTATTTTGATGTGTTTATTTTAACTTCTTTATTCTTTCCAGCTTTTCGGAAGCTGCTAGACCATTAGGATTACAGCCAGGCTCACCTTCGGGAACTTTTAGATTTTTCTTTTGATAGAATTCTTTCCAGAAAGTATTTGTAGCACCGGTTTTCGGATCGATGAATGTCATAGGTTCCAGTTTGAAAATATGGTCTTTCCGGAATGCTCTTTCAATAAAATCTGAACAGTAATAAGAATTTTCATCTAAAATATAATTGAAATTATATGGTTTTCCCAACATTAAATTGGCATTTTCAACAGCTGAAGGGATTGCCTGCCTGTATTGAGGCAGCAAGCGGTATACTATGATATTTTGCCCTTCATAAGTATGGCTCTTCACAAAACCTCTGATTTCCTGTCTTTGTGAACCTCCTTTCGGTGCTGCATGAAGCACAAAAAAACCATGCCTGTTCTTTTCTACGATTCCGATATGATCGAACGAAGCATGCTCCTGTTTTTGGGTAACATTATTAATGGCTCCGGAAAGTCCCGTTTCTTTTGCAGTTACGAAAAGCAGGTCGCCGTTTCTCAGTTCTGAAAATTGCGCATTCTTACAGCTTAGCAGAAAGATTAAAAGAAAAATAAAAGAAAATATGTTCTTCAAAAGCCTATTTTTTAAAATTGCTTTCATAAACTTCCACCCATTCTTCCACAGTCATTTTTTCACTTAACGCAGCCAGCAGTTCCAAAGGAATATCATCCATTTTTTTGAAACGTATACAGGATTTCCCCATATCTAATTTCCTTTTGGAATATTTTGGAAATTCTTCCGTGAACCAGTTTAGCAGTTCAGGCTTTGCATACATTCCCATATGATAGAGGGCAACAAAATTTTTCTGGGAAGCCAGCGATATAAACGGCAGCGGTGAACCCGGAGTACAGTGATAGCCGGCAGGATAAATTTCCAATGGAAAGCCCCAGCCGATCATTCCTGAACTTACATTCTGGATAAACCCTTCCGGTAAATGATTATTAACGGTATCAAATATCTTTCTGAAAATATCACGTCTTTCCTCAGGAATCTTTGACAGATAATCTTCTAATGAAACAGCCTGGATCTGCATATGTAGACTTTTAATAATTGTCAAATTAACAAAATTTAATTGACAATTATTTTTTAAATATCAGAGAGACTTCTTTTTTCAGGAATTAATACCAAATGTATTCCTTGAATCATTAAAATAATAATAGTATCACTCGTAAGATTGAAAATACAGCTGTATCGGTTTCTTTACCTGCTTTATTTTAATATTGCGAAATTAAATCCTATTTTTGCCATACAAATTTTTGAACAATGCCGAATATTTCAAACAGAGCACTCCATATGCCGCCGTCGCCGGTAAGAAAACTGGTTCCTTTTGCTATTAATGCAAAACAGAAAGGAATAAAAGTATACCACCTGAATATCGGACAGCCTGATATCGAAACTCCGGAAACGGCTCTTAACGCATTAAAGAATATTGATTTAAAAGTCCTGGAATATGCACTTTCCGAAGGTAATCTGGAATACCGTCAGGCCCTTACGGAATATTACCATTCATTGGATTTTACAGACCTTACGCCAGATAATTTCATTGTTACGAACGGAGGCTCTGAAGCATTGAATTTTGCCATCTCAACATTGTGCGATGATGGTGATGAAGTAATCATCCCTGAGCCGTATTATGCCAACTATAATGGCTTTACAAGTACTTTCAATGTGAATGTGGTGGCAGTACCGTCTACTATTGATACCGGTTTTGCACTTCCTCCGATTGAAGAATTTGAGAAAAAAATTACTGCAAGAACAAGAGCTATTGTCATCTGTAACCCGGGAAATCCTACCGGTTATCTTTATACTCGTGAAGAACTGCAGAAGTTAGCAGAAATTGCTTTAAAATATGATATTGTTATTATCTCTGATGAAGTATACAGGGAATATGTATATGACGGCAAACAGCAGATTTCCATGCTTGCCTTTCCTGAACTGGCAGAAAACTGCATCATCATTGATTCAGAATCAAAGCGTTATTCCATGTGTGGCGTAAGAATAGGATGCATGATTACCCGTTCCAAGAAAATCCACGATGCTGCCATGCTTTTTGCACAAGCCAGGCTGAGTCCTGTTCTTTTGGGGCAGATTGCCGCTACTGCTGCACACCAGAATGACGGCGCTTATATCAGAGCAGTAAGAGAAGAATATACCCACAGAAGAAATGTTCTGGTTGACTTACTGAATGCGATTCCGGGAGTGATCTGTCCGAAACCGAAAGGTGCTTTCTATTGTGTTGCAGAGCTTCCTGTTGACGATACTGAAAAATTCGCACAATGGCTGCTGGAAAGCTATTCAAATCAAAATGAAACCATCATGGTCGCTCCGGCAGGAGGATTTTACAGCAATCCTGAACTGGGTAAAAAACAGGTAAGAATCGCTTACGTTTTAAAAGAGGAAGACTTAAAAAGAAGTGCAGCTATTTTGAAAGATGCGCTGGTAAAATATAATCTAGAATTCACTCATTAATTTACATAATAATACGGCAGCAGTAAAATCCCAGGCTTCACATTTGGTCTCAATTTTATTGCTGTCATATTTTTTTCGTTAGTTTCTTAAAAAACTCAAAGATCACTTCTATTCATATCAGTCCAGATACAAACAGGATGTAAACGGATTGGATCCGACATTCTTTGACTTCACATTGTTTTTAAAACACCTTAATCCAGGTTCAAACATTGCTCTGCAGAAATACAAAAAAATGATGCACGAAAATTTTTCACTTAAACCTTACAATACATTTGGTATAGATGCAAAAGCACACTATTTCACTGAAGTTTCTTCTGTTGAGGAATTGCTGGAAGCCTTGAATACACCTGCTACCCGAACCCTTCCCCTCCTTTTCCTGGGCGGCGGAAGCAACATCCTGCTAACCCAGGATTTTGAAGGACTGGCTATCCGGTTAAATTTAAAAGGTATTCATGAAGATTTAATCAACGACAATGAAGTTTTGCTTACGGTAAAAGCAGGGGAAAACTGGCATGAATTCGTATTGTTCTGCCTGGAAAAAGATTACGGTGGCATGGAAAACCTTTCCCTGATTCCGGGAAATGTAGGAACTTCCCCGATGCAGAATATCGGGGCATACGGAGTTGAGATCAAAGACACCTTTGTAAGCTGCACCGTTCTTAATTTAGAAAACCTTCAGCTGGAAACCTTTAATCGTGAACAATGCCGGTTCGGCTACAGGGATTCTGTTTTCAAACAGGAAGGAAAAGGAAAATATGTAATTTTAGAGGTCTCTTTTACCTTAACAAGAAAAAATCACCAGCTTAAGACGTCATACGGAGCCATACAATCCGAATTGGAAAAATTAAACATTATGCATCCTACAATTCAGGATATTTCAAAAGCAGTGATTAAGATCAGGCAAAGCAAACTCCCAGATCCTAAAAAAACAGGAAACGCAGGAAGCTTCTTTAAAAATCCTGCTATTCCACTGATCCAATTTGAAGAACTGCAGCAGAAATTTAAAAATATTCAAGGGTATCCGAACGGAGATTTTGTAAAGGTTCCCGCCGGATGGCTTATTGAACAATGCGGGTGGAAAGGAAAACAAATCGGCAATGTAGCTTCCCATCAATTACAATCTCTCGTTATTATCAACGCAACCGGAAATGCGACCGGTAAAGAAATTTTTGATTTTTCGGCCATGATTATTGATTCTGTGATGGAAAAGTTCGGAATTGAACTGGAAAGAGAAGTGAATATTATATAATGTAAATAATTAAACTATCTCCATCTTATTTTATCATGATAAAATGAAGCCTGAAGCTTTCCTTCAATGTACTGACAGAACAAAAATCCCAAGTATGCTCCAAAAGTATTGAGGATAATATCATCTATTTCAAAAATTCCCATCCTGGTAAAATACTGAAGGGCTTCAATGATGGTGATGGCCGAAATAAAAGTAAAAAGCAATGCTTTCAGATCCTTTAGGCTAAGAAAAATCCAGCCTAAAAAACCGAAAGGAATAAACATTACAATATTCCCAAGGACAATGATCACAATATCTTTCCAGGAAGAGGCTTCTTTAATAAAGCTTATGGTTGAAAATATGGGTTTTATGGTTAACATGTTATCTTTATACTGAGTCCTTCCCATTCCTGCAAACATGAGATACAGTAAAAACAAAACATAAGGAACAATAATAATTCTGTATAATTTCTTTATCATCACTTGAAGGTTTATTCGTTTCAAAAATAGTAAATTTGTGTATTAAATAAATGTAATGAAATACATCTTGCTTACGCTCATTTCGGCAATGCTGCTGGCTATATCCTGGCCGACCTACGGTGTTCCGTTTTTTATATTTTTTGCTCTCGTTCCGCTTTTAATGATGGAACACGGTGTTTCAAAGTTTTCAGATTACGATAGAAAAAGCTGGGTTGTTTTCGGGCTGTCCTATCTATGCTTTGTCATCTGGAATATCGTGACTACAGGTTGGCTGTACGGATCAAAAAACCCTGACGGAAGCCATTCTATGATGGCTGTAGTCTTTCCGGTTTTAGTCAATTCATTTCTTTACTCACTCGTTTTCCAGTGTTATCACTGGTATAAAAATGCACAGGGAACTTATTGGGGTCTGGCATTTTTAATTGCCATCTGGATGAGCTTTGAAAAATTCCACTTAGGCTGGCAACTGACCTGGCCATGGCTTAACCTTGGAAATGTATTTTCCGATTATCCGAAAATAATCCAATGGTACGATACGCTGGGAGCCACAGGCGGCAGCTTCTGGATCCTGCTGATCAATGTGTTCATCTTTTATACCGTAAGAACATGGGAAGCAGGAAGAAAAAGGAAAGACTTAATTAAAAACGCTTCACTTGTTGCTGCGTTAATCATAATCCCGATGATCATTTCGGTAATTAAATATAATAATTTCAATGAAAAGCCCATCGGCAGCGTAAATGTCCTGATGCTTCAGCCCGACCTTGATCCGTATTCTGAAAAATATGCGAAGGACAGCATGGTTATCGAAAATGATCTGCTAAGCCTTGCCGAACTTCATTCAAAAGGCAAAATAGATTATTATATTGCTCCTGAGACTGCACTTCCCGGAAGAGGCTCTATTTCTGAAACGGCTTTTGAAAAGAGCATCATCTTAAATAACCTCAAAGAATTCTTATCTAAACATCCCGGCTCCGTTTTTGCAACAGGAATTTCGTCACACCGGTTTTATACCAGTACAAAAAATTTACCGCAGGAGGCTTACCAGTTGAATCCGAAACTTTGGGTAGAAAGCTTCAATTCAGCAGTTCAGGTAATCCCAGATCAAAAAGTGGAAGTTTACCATAAAGGCAAGCTTGTTCCCGGTGTGGAAATATTTCCTTACATGAATTATTTAAAACCGATTTTAGGCGATGCCATGATCAACTTGGGAGGAACAGTCGCTTCGTTGGGAACAGACAAGGAAAGGGTTGCTTTTGCGAATCCTTTCAATAAAGGAAAAATTGCCCCTATTATCTGTTATGAAAGTATTTATGGAGAATTCACAACCGATTATGTAAAAAAAGGTGCCAATTTCCTCGCCATTATGACCAACGATTCCTGGTGGGGTGTAACCGAAGGTCATAAGCAGCTTTTATCTTATGCTAAATTAAGAGCCATCGAAACCAGAAGAGAAATCGCACGAGCCGCCAACAGCGGAATTTCCGCACATATTAATGCAAAAGGAGAAATTGCAGAAGATACTTTTTATGGAGATAAAACGGCCTTATTTGCCAAAATAAATCTCTATGATGACCTTACTTTTTATACAAGAGCCGGAGATCTTCTTTCAAGATTTTCAATATTCGCTTTAGGCTTTCTGTTGTTTTATTTTCTGATTAAATGGTTCCAGGACAAAATAAAAAAAGAACCTAAGATTTGATAAAAAAATAAAATTCTAAAAGTTTTTTTCAATACCCGGATTATTTTAAAAATGTTTATTAATCACAGAAAAAAGTGTTGAATTTTCTGAAAATATTTAAATATTTGCATGCGAAAAATCTTTATCAATACTGCTTATAGTTTTAAAAACTAATATGTTCTACAAAATTTAAAGACAATTTTTATTTAAAATTTAAAGAAGTTATCGGAGTACGTAAATGTATAATTTATTGCAAATAATTTTCTAAAATATTTGTCTATCTGAAAAATTCTTCGTTATTTTGCACTCTCAAATATTATAGTACAAATAAGAACATCGAGATATGTCAAGAATTTGCCAAATAACAGGAAAGCGTGCAATGGTTGGTAACAACGTTTCTCACGCTAATAACAAAACGAAGCGTCGTTTTGAAATTAACTTATTAGAGAAGAAATTTTACCTTCCGGAGCAAGATAAGCACGTAACACTGAAAGTATCAGCTCATGGATTGAGAGTGATTAACAAAATTGGAATCGAAGAAGCTATTGAAAGAGCGACTAGAAACGGATTGATTAAAAAGAACTAAATCATGGCAAAAAAAGGAAACAGAGTTCAAGTAATCCTTGAATGTACAGAGCATAAAGAAAGCGGTATGCCGGGAATGTCAAGATACATTTCTACAAAAAATAAAAAGAATACAACTGAAAGATTAGAATTGAAAAAATACAATTCTGTTCTTAAGAAAGTTACAGTTCATAAAGAAATCAAGTAATTTATAAAATATAATTTACCATGGCAAAGAAAGTAGTAGCAACCCTACAAAGCGGACAGTCAAAAAAAATGACTAAAGTTGTGAAAATGGTGAAGTCTTCTAAATCAGGAGCTTACGTTTTTGACGAAAAAGTAATGAATGCAGACGAAGTAGACGGTTATTTGAAGAAATAATCTCCACTTTATTTACAATATAAAAACTACTCATCTTTTGGGTAGTTTTTTTGTTATCTTTGTTTTTAGATTGATGGGTAAATTTACCATGATGGAATCCGTCATGGCAAATGGCTCACTCAAATCTGTAATTTAAATTCCGTAATTCATAAGATGAGTTGGTTTAAAAAGATTTTTAAAAAAGAAGAGAAAGAAACTTTAGATAAAGGATTGGAAAAATCCAGCCAGGGTTTCTTTGAAAAAATGACAAAAGCCGTAGTCGGCAAAAGCAAAGTAGATGATGAAGTCCTGGATAACCTGGAAGAAATCTTGATTGCCTCCGATGTAGGGGCTTCTACCACCATCAAAATCATAGAAAGAATTGAAGAGCGTGTTGCCAGGGACAAATACGTAGGCATCAATGAACTCGACAATATCCTCCGTGAAGAAATTTCAGGGCTCTTGCTTGAAAATCCACATGCAGGAACAGGTAATATTGATACGTCTAAAAAACCCTATGTTATTATGGTAGTAGGCGTAAACGGAGTCGGAAAAACAACAACGATCGGTAAGCTTGCACACCAATTTAAATCTGAAGGCAAGAAAGTGGTTCTGGGAGCAGCAGATACTTTCAGGGCGGCGGCGGTTGACCAGCTGGTGATCTGGAGCCAAAGGGTTGGAGTAACGATTATAAAGCAGGAAATGGGTTCTGATCCAGCTTCTGTAGCTTTTGACACCGTCCAGAGTGCTGTTGCCCAAAATGCCGATATTGTGATTATTGATACTGCAGGGAGGTTACATAACAAGATCAATCTGATGAATGAATTGTCAAAAATCAAAAGGGTAATGCAAAAGGTTATTCCTGATGCACCTCATGAGGTTTTGCTCGTTCTTGACGGTTCCACAGGACAGAATGCTTTTGAACAGGCCAAACAGTTCACTGCTGCCACGGAAGTAAATGCTTTAGCGGTAACAAAGCTTGACGGAACGGCAAAAGGAGGTGTGGTCATCGGCATCTCAGATCAGTTCCAGATCCCTGTTAAATATATCGGTGTCGGAGAAAAGATGCAGGATTTGCAATTATTCAATGGTACGGAATTTGTTGACTCGTTCTTCAAGAAGAGATGATGTCTGTCATCCCTGTCTTAAATTCAAATAATTAAATCACACATTAACATTAAAAAAATTTACGACTATGGGAATTCTAACGTGGATTATTTTTGGCCTGCTGGCCGGAGCACTTGCTAAAGCAATAATGCCTGGAAAACAGGGAGGCGGAATGCTTATCACTATGATTTTAGGAATTATCGGTGCTTTTATCGGAGGAGCAATCGGAGTTTATGTACTTCACTGGGGAGATGTAGATTCTTTCTGGAATTTCAGAAGCTGGATTCTGGCAATCGGAGGCGCACTAATTGTTCTCTGGATTTACGGAATGGCAACGAGGAAGGCCTAAATTTTAAGCTAATAAAAAAACGGCGGATTTGAAATTTCAAATCCGCCGTTTTTTATACAATATAATTTAGTTAGTTCATTTTAACCTGGTAAGGCATTTCCATTTTCACTTCAGATTGCAGCTTTCTTTCTTCCGTCACTTGCTGAAGGATTTCGTAATTGGATTTTCCTATTTTATTTTTAATCAGCCTTGCTGAAATTTCGTCTTCATTGAAATCTTTGAAAATCTGTTCAAACGGAGACATCCTTTTTGGATAAGAAGACACATTATACGATTTTAAACCGGCTTTCTGAGCGGCAAACTTTACAGCATCGTCCAAAGTCCCCAATTCGTCCACAAGACCGATCTGCTTGGCTCTGGTTCCGCTCCACACTCTTCCACCCCCTACACTGTCGATCTGTTCAAAAGTCTGTTTCCTGTTCTGGGTAACAAAATGGACAAATCTTTTATACGTCCCTTCTACACTTCTCGTAATCATGCTCACACCATAAGGACTCACGCCATTTAACGAAGAATAATACTGAGAATTGGCATTAGTGGCTACAATATCAGCACGTATACCATTTTTATTGGCTATATCTTTAAAGTAAGGAATAACCCCGAACACTCCGATGGACCCTGTAAGTGTGTTAGGCTCTGAATAAATTTTATCAGCTGCCATGGCAATATAATATCCGCCTGAAGCTGCGTAATCCCCGAACGAAACAATAAGCGGTTTCTTCTTTTTCAGTTGCTGAAGTTCAAACAAAATTTCATCCGAAGCATTAGCACTTCCACCCGGAGAATTAATCCTGAAGACAACTGCTTTTACTTTATCATTTTCCTGCAGATCCTTAATGTATTTGATGTATTTTTCAGACTGGATATCATTATAAGAATCTCCTCCGTTAATAGATCCTGAAGCATATAATACGGCTACTTTATCGCCGGACTTCTCATCAGCAGAATAAGAAGCTATATATTTCCCTAATGAAATCTTACTCACTTTTTCATCATCCTTTATTCCTAATTTTGACTTAATCAACTGGTCATACTGGGTCTTTTGAATCAGTTTATCGGCTAACTTGTATTTCAGTCCAAGCTCTGGAATCATTCCGTACAAACTATCAACCACTGTTCTGAACTGGGCGGTATCAATTTTCCTGGAAGATGCTATTTGTGATGAGGTATTTTTCCAGATATCATTAAGTAGCGTGCTTAACTGCTCTTTGTTTTCAGGAGAAATATCATTTCTTAGAAAAGGTTCTACTGCAGATTTGAATTTTCCGTGACGGATCACTTCAATGCCAATGCCATATTTATCTGCAAAATCTTTAAAAAAAGCAACCTCTGTAGCAAGCCCTTTAAGTTCAATTAATCCTGCAGGATTCAGATAATACTGATCTGCTACAGACCCCAGATAATATGATGACTGCGAAACTGCATTCCCATAAGCATAGACAAACTTGCCGCTTGTTTTAAAATCTTTTATGGCATTCCTGAGATCGTCGATTTGGGTAATCCCTGCATTCAGCTGATCCGCTTCAATACTGATCCCTTTAATATTATCATCTGTCTTTGCTCTTCTGATGGCTTCAACCGCATCATAAATCAAAACATTTTTATTCTGTTCACTGATTTCAAACAGCCCTCTCTGCTCTTCAGTGGGACTGTCTATTATATTGGTCTTTAAATTAATGGTAAGTACGGAATTCTTTTTCACCACTACAGACTTTTCATTTCCCATAGCGCTGAAGACCAGCATTATGATGAAAAAGAAGAAAAATACGACACCTATTATGACAATAGCCACTATATTTGCCAGTACATTTTTAAAAAAGCTTTTCATAAATCAATCATTTAACAATATGTCGCAACATAAAGCAGTTTTGTTACTGGGAAGTAACCTCGGAGATCAAAAAAAAAATGTAGAGATGGCTCTCGAAATGTTAAAAGACGGTGGAAATGAAGTTATACGGGTAAGTGAGTTCCTAATGTCCCAACCCGTAGAATTTGAAAGTTCTAATATTTTTTGTAATATTGCAACGATAATATTAACAAATCTTTCGCCAGTGCAACTGCTTGATTTTGTTAAAAATATCGAAATTAAAATGGGAAGATTACATGATTCCAGGGACGGAGGATATACCGATAGAATCATAGATATTGATATTATCACTTATAATGGTCTGATATTTGTATCAAAGAGGTTGGAAATACCACACCGGAAACACTTGTTTGAAAGAACATTTTCCGGAATACTATTAAAAGACTTTATTTAATCTAAAAACATACTGTATGAAATTAGGTTTATTATTATTGGCAGCTCTTCCTATTGCTACTTATGCGCAGGATAGTATTGCCGTCACTTCAAATGATACATATCCAAACACATTCTCTTCAGGTTCTGCGAATGTTTCCCCGTTTACCAATAAATCAAAAAGATTTAATGACTGGGCAATTTCAATAGGCGCCGGGGTACCATTGGTACAACATGCAGAATTAAGATCCATAAAACACGGCAAAGATGTTTTCGGATATTCTGCTTACATCAGTATTGACAAAGCAATTACTCATTCCTTCGGAATAAACCTTCAGTATGACAGAGGAGAAACAAGGCAAGGATGGTTCAACACCAAGGATCCTGTACCTACGAATCTTCCGGCTAATCAGCAGATAGCAGGTAGAACACAATATGACGCGATCTCCGTATTGGGAGACGTCAACTTCTCTAACCTATTGAGAAGAGTGGACAATCATTCTCCTTACAGATGGGCTTTACACGGGTATGCAGGGGTTGGTACCTTAGCGTATAGAGCCTATCAGAAAACCACTGCAGGACAGAGAATGATGACAGAAATAAAACCGTTCAGTGCTGGTTCATTGTTTGGTCAGGCAGGTGCTGGCGTTAAATATAAAGTAAGCCGTGTACTTGATCTTGAAGCCAGAGCTATGTATGTGGTTACAGGTGATGATACATTTGACGGTGAAGCAAGAAGTACTTCAGCTAATCAAACTACAGGCAAAGTTTCGGACAATTTTTTCAATGCAACTTTAGGAGTTTCGTTAAAACTTGGAAAACATGAATCTCATCTAATGTGGCATGATCCACTTCAGGAAGCCTATTACAAAATAAATGTTTTGGAAAACAAAGATGCTGAATTTGTAGTATGCGAGAAAGGAGATCTGGATAATGACGGTGTTTGCGACGACTGGGACAGACAGCTTGATACTCCTGCAGGAGCAAGAGTTGACGGAGCCGGTGTTGCATTAGATATGGACCTTGACGGGGTTATCGATTTATATGATAAATGCGTAACTGTTCCAGGGCCTGTTGAAAACAACGGATGCCCGACTAAATAATAACTAATCATTTAATTAACTAAATAAAGAATACACTATGAAATTAAGTTTAGCAATTGTTGCATTTGCACTGGCTGTACCTACAGCAAGTTTTGCACAGGACTCAACTGCGGTAGTTTCAAACGGAGAATATCCAAATACATTCTCTTCAGGTTCTGCAAATGTTTCCCCATTTACCAATAAATCAAAAAGATTTAATGATTGGGCGATTTCAATAGGTGCCGGGGTGCCGTTAGTGCAGCACGCAGACCTAACATCCATAAAACATGGAAAAGATGTTTTTGGTTATTCTGCTTATGTAAGTATTGATAAAGCAATTACCCATGCTTTCGGAATCAATATTCAATATGACAGAGGAGAAACAAGACAGGGATGGTTCAATACCAAAGATGCTGTGCCGACAAACCTTCCGGCCAGTCAGCAGATAGCGGGTAGAACACAGTATGATGCGATCTCCGTATTGGGAGACATCAACTTCTCTAACCTATTAAGAAGAGTGGACAATCATTCACCTTACAGATGGGCTTTACACGGGTATGCAGGAGTTGGTACATTAGCATATAGAGCCTATCAGAAAACCACTGCAGGACAGAGAATGATGACAGAGATCAAGCCATTTACTCTTGGTTCATTATTTGGTCAGGCAGGTGCCGGGGTTAAATATAAAGTTAACAGAAGACTTGATCTTGAAGCCAGAGCAATGTATGTGGTTACAGGAGATGATACATTTGATGGAGCAGGAAGAAATACAAACAACAAAGTATCTGATAATTTCTTCAATGCAACTTTAGGAGTTTCGTTAAAACTTGGAAAACATGAATCTCATTTAATGTGGCATGACCCACTGCAGGAAATCTATTACAAGCTTGATGTATTGGCTAATAAAAACCAGGATATCGAAGTTTGTAAAAAAGGAGATCTTGATAATGACGGTGTTTGCGACGACTGGGACAGACAGCTTGATACTCCTGCAGGAGCAAGAGTTGATGGTGCCGGTGTGGCTCTTGATACGGACCTTGACGGAGTTATCGACCTTTACGATAAATGTGTAACTGTTCCTGGCCCGGTAGAAAACCAGGGATGCCCTACAACCGCACCTGCAACAGGTGGACCGGTAGAAGAAAAAGAAACAAAATTAGACGGAATTGAATTTGATTTGAATTCTGACAGAATTTTACCTTCTAACACCCCTATCCTGAATAATGCTGTTAGTTATATCAATTCTTCAGCCGGATCTTACACGGTAGTAGGAGCTACTGATACAAGAGCTTCCGAAGCTTATAACCAAAGGTTATCTGAAAGAAGAGCGAATAATGTAAAAAATTACCTGATCAAGAACGGAGTTCAATCCGATAAACTAAATTCAGTAGGTAGAGGTAAAAAAGACCTTAAATATCCTGAATGTGATCCTGCTACTAAATGTCCTGAATGGAAAAACAGAGCAAACAGAAGGGTTTACTTCGAAGCTAAATAATAATTAATTTTATTAATAAATAGTAAAGTCACGCCGTGCGTGACTTTTTTTGTTGGTATAGTTTCATTATTTTTATGCCATGATTTCCCAGCAAGATTTTCAAGAACTAAAATTTAAAACCTTACAGTATTTCTGGAGATATGATCATTTCCGCGATTCACAGGAAGAGATCATTGACTCTGTGATTAATGAAAAGGATACACTTGTGCTGCTCCCTACAGGAGCCGGTAAATCGCTCTGCTATCAGTTACCGGCATTATTGAAAGAAGGAACCTGCTTAATCATTTCCCCACTTTTGGCATTAATGAAAGATCAGGTAAACCAGTTGAAAGCAAGAGGGATAGAAGCCGAATACCTGTCATCCGAACTGGACGAATATGACGCAGAAGGTATTTATGACCGCTGTAAAGAAGGATTGACAAAGCTGCTTTATGTTTCGCCGGAACGATTGACAAACAAACAGTTTTTACAAAATATTGAAGAAATCCAGTTATCATTTATTGCGGTAGATGAGGCACACTGTATTTCAGAATGGGGCCAGGATTTTCGTCCCAGCTATCAGAATATAAAAAATTTCAGAACAAACAATCCGAAGATTCCCTGCCTTGCACTAACGGCAACCGCTACTCCAAAGGTCCTGGAGGAAATTAAATTAAAACTGGAACTCAAAGACCCTAAAGTTTTTCAAAAAAGTTTTAAAAGAGAAAATATAAGGATTTTCACAGAAGAAGTTTCTGACAAATTCCAGAAAATTTATGACATCCTGAAATTTACGGAAGAATCAGGAATTATATATGTAAGAACAAGAAAAGAAGCTGAACAGCTTACCGAGTTTTTAATTAAAAAGCAGATGAAGAATGTAGATTTCTTTCATGCAGGCCTGACGACAAAAGAAAAAAATGCCAAACAGAACATTTGGAATAACAGTGACCGGCATGTCCTTATTTCTACCAATGCTTTTGGAATGGGAATTGACAAAGATAATGTACGCTTTGTTATTCACTATTCCCCTTCGCCTTCTATTGAAAATTACTATCAGGAAATCGGAAGGTCCGGAAGAGACGGCAAAGACAGTTTTGCTTTCCTGCTGTGGAATAAGCAGGAAATTATAAATTTTGACCAGATCTTAAAGAACCAGATTCCTAATAAAGCTGAATTTTTAAAGATCATTACTTACCTCTACTCTATTTTCCAGGTAGCAGAATTTGAGATGCCGGAGAAGGTTTTTCAACTCAACGCAGCGGGTATTCAGAATTTTACAAAATTATCAAATGCAAAAATTAAAAATGTTTTAAATTTCCTTCACAACCAAGAAATTATTTATTTCAATGATCATAAAAGCCTTTCTTCACTACAGCTGTTGATGCAAGCCCATGAAATTGACCAATTGCCTCATAAGGATGCTTATTTTATTGAATTGATGCTTCGTACGGTTTCCGGAATCACTACCCATAAAGTGATGTTCAGCGAGCAGCAGGTAAGCAATAAAATCGCGGTCAGTATCCATCTAATAAAAGAAAGATTAAAAGAACTGCAGCAAAAAGGTTATATAGAATATGTTGACGGAGCTTTATCGAGCATTAAATTTTTAAAACCGAGAGATGAAAGGGTAAATAATTCTGCATACTGGAAATTGTTTGAACACATCCAAAAAAATAAAATCCAGAAATGGGAAGAAATGAAATTTTACGTTGAGGACAGTCAGTATTGTAAAATGAAACTGATCCTGACCTATTTCGGAGAAAAAAAATCAAAGAACTGTGGCCAGTGTTCAGTGTGTGAAAAAAACAAGCAGTCTATTTTCGGTAAAAACATTTCAAACCAGATCATTAACCTGTTGGCAAAAGGCCCCTCAACCATTGAAGAGCTTTCCATCCAGCTAAGCTATCATGCTAAAGAAAACATCCTGGAAAACCTGATTTTTCTGCTTGATTCCGGAAAAGTAAAAATGCTGAATTTCAGAACATATGCATTGGCATAGTGGCAAATCATTTACACCATCTGATTGTTTTTACGGATAATTTTTATAACCTGCCAGTCGTATTTAATTTTAAACTTTTAATAAAGACCTTATCTTTGTGCCATGAAATCATTAAAAGTCGTATTCTTAGGAACTCCGGAATTTGCCAAGACATCGCTGGAAGCTATACACAATTCTCATCATGAAATTGTAGGCGTAGTCACCGTTGCCGATAAAGCCAGCGGACGCGGACAGAAGATCACCCAGTCGCCGGTAAAAATTTTTGCAGCAGAAAATAACCTTCCCATTTTCCAGCCTGAAAAATTAAGAAATCCTGAATTTTTAGAAGCACTGAGAAAATTGAATGCCGATGTTTTTGTAGTGGTTGCTTTCAGAATGATGCCCAAAGTTCTTTTCGAAATGCCTAAAATGGGAACTTTTAATCTTCACGCTTCTCTCCTTCCGGATTACAGAGGAGCAGCTCCTATTAATTATGCTGTTATCAACGGTGAAGAGAAAACAGGGGCTACCACTTTTTTTATCAATGAAAAAATAGATGAAGGAAATATCCTGCTTCAGGAAGAATTAATGATTTTACCTGATGAGAATGCCGGAAGCCTTCATGACAGGCTCATGGAAATGGGAGCCAAGCTGGTGGTAAAAACATTGGACGGATTAGCTGAAAACTCAATTATTGAGAAACCACAGCCTGATGTTGGGCAGCCTAAAAATGCTTTTAAAATATTTAAGGAAGACACCAGAATTGACTGGTCTAAAAACTCAAAAGAAATCCATCAGTTTATTTTAGGAATGTCACCTTATCCTACCGCCTTCACAACCTTAAAAATAGGAGAAGAGGAAAAGGGCCTTAAAATATTTGCCGGTACTTTTCAAACTGTAAAACATGAACAGCCCGCAGGAAGCCTCGAAATTTCTAAAAATGATTTTAAAATTTATACCAGAGACGGAATCTATTCTCCTTTTGAACTGCAGCTGGAAGGTAAGAAAAGAATGAATATCAAAGACTTCCTTAATGGGTTCAGGAATTATGACGAAATAAAAATGGCCTGAGTAGTCTACTAGGCCATTTTTATGAATTGTCAACACAATAAGGGGCTTCTTCGTCAATTTTATTGAATCTCAAAATTGAAATCGAAGCGAATTATTTATTTCTGTTCTATAGTTGTACCATCTCTGTTACCTCAACATCGTAACCTGCCACCTGAGGTTTGATGCTTGTATTCTGAGTGATCACTTTAAACTTGTTAATGCCCAGATTCTTCAAAATTTGGGTCCCGATCCCATAATCCCTGTAATTGTAGGCTAAAGTAGGATGCTGTTGCTGACCGTCCTGATAATTCAGGAACTGCTGTAATTTTCTTAATGTATTTTCAGAACTGGAAACATTATTGATAAAAATAATAGCTCCTTTCCCAGCTTCATTAACCATACGAGTTACTTTCTCCAGTAACGGTTTCTCACCGTTATTCAGTCTTGTCAATACATCAAAATAAGAATCTGAAGACTGGACTCTTACTAGAACAGGCTCATCTACTGCCCATGTTCCTTTTGTCAGTGCAAAATGGATCTGCTCATTGGAAGTCTCTCTGAAAGCAAAGAAATCATATTCTCCATAAGCGGTTTTTACTTTTCTTTCTTCAATCCTTTCAATCAGGTTTCCTTTCTTCAGTTGGTAATGAATCAGATCTTCGATCGAAACAATTTTCATGTCATGTTTCTGTGCAAATGCATATAAATCAGGTAAACGAGACATCGTACCGTCTTCATTCATGATTTCACAGATCACTCCACCTTCTTTTAAACCTGCCAGACAAGTAAGATCAATAGCTGCTTCCGTATGTCCGGCTCTTTTTAAAACACCTCCTTTTCTTGCACGAAGCGGGAAAATATGGCCCGGACGCATAAAATCGGTCGGTTTGGATTTTTCATCCATCAGAGCCAGGATTGTTTTTGCCCGGTCACCGGCAGAAATTCCGGTAGAAGTTCCGTTTCCGAGAAGGTCAACAGATACCGTAAAAGCAGTTTCTTTAGGATCACTGCTGCGGCTTACCATAACATCCAGCCCTAATTCGTCACACCTCTTTTCAGGAAGCGGCATACAGATCAGCCCTCTCCCGTGAACAGCCATAAAGTTGATCAGTTCAGGAGTGGTGAGTTCTGCTGCACAAAGAAAATCACCTTCATTCTCTCTGTCTTCATCGTCTACCACTATGATTATTTTACCATTTTTAAGGTCTTCGATAGCCTCCGGAATAGTATTTAATTTAATATCGGACATTTTTACTTAAATTTTGGCAAAGATACTTATAAAAAAACGCATCTCCCAATTTATATAAACGGTTTGTTACACGCTCAATACAGAGTCTTTGGCATTTCTGAAAATATGATAAGACTCCAGTCTTTTCTGATGATCGTAAATATGGGAATTGATCATCAGTTCATCTACATTGAACTGTTCCTGAAAACTTTTCAATTTTTCTTCAATTTCCGTCTGATCTCCTATAAAAGTATATCTCAGCTTTTGCAATACCATTGATTTCTCCATCGGCGACCAGATATTATCCATATTGTCTACCGGCGGAGCGAAAGGTTTCCTGTCGTTTCTTACGATATTAATGAAAGCCTGGAATAAAGTCGTTGATATTTTATGGGCTTCTTCCGAAGTTTCTGCGGCTACTCCATTCACGCACGCAATGATGTATGGCTGGTCTAAATATTGTGAAGGCTCGAAATTCTGTCTGTAAATATTAAATGCCATTTCCATCTGCTCCGGCGCAAAGTGTCCTGCAAAAGCGTACGGAAGCCCTAATTCTGCAGCCAGGAAAGCACTGTCTGTGCTGGATCCTAAAATGTACAGTGGAATATCCAGGCCTTCTCCCGGAATGGCACGAACTAAAGCATCCTTATTATCTTTAGAAAAGTATTTCTGTAATTCTAAAATCTGTCTTGGAAACTGCTGATTAATAATCGCAGGATTTCTCCCCAGGGCCTGAGCCGTTAATCCATCCGTACCGGGAGCCCGTCCCAAACCAAGATCGATTCTTCCGGGAAAAAGAGATTCTAAAGTCCCAAACTGTTCTGCAATAACCAGTGAACTGTGGTTCGGAAGCATGATTCCGCCCGATCCCACTCTTATTTTTTTTGTTCCGTTGGCGATAAAACCGATTAAAACCGAAGTAGCGGAACTGGCAATGCTTTCCATGTTATGATGCTCGGCAAGCCAGAATCTTTTATAATCTAAATTTTCAGTATGGTTTGCTAAAGATAAACTGTCCTGAAAAGTATCATGAACAGTTTTCCCCTGTTTTACGGGAGCAAGATCCAATACCGATATTTCAAAATTTTTCATATTATTTATTTTAGTTTCAAAAACTAAGCAAATATAAAACTAATAAAATTCATTAGTTACTTTTTGTAATTGATAGGATTGATAGTGTAGTTCAGGAAAAAACTATTAGAAAATTTAAACAGTATTAATATGTTTTACTTCTAAATTTATTAATATTTATGAATTATTCAGAATTATGAAAACCAAAATCATGTACATCGAAAACAAATCTTCCGGTCATCACGGACCTGCCTGGATTGGTTTTGTAGAATTTTCAAAATCCGGACAAACTGTGTATTTTAATGGTAAAGCTTTAAAAAAACTTAAAAATCCGGGAATCAATGCGAATCATTTTGATATCGATACCGGAGAAGAATATTGGATTTCAGGAATCAAGAAAAACGGGCACAACAGACATTGGCTTGGAGGAGGAAAAATTATGATCGATAAAAATTCTATTGATGACTATTTAAAACTGGTTGACTCTAAGAGTATTAATGAAAAAAAATTTACAATAATTGAATTTGCTGAAACAGATAAAATTAAATTTAATGAAATTGAAAATATCGAAGTTGAATTCATGGACAAAGGTCGGCATACCTGGTATTGGGATAATAACAAAAGAAAACTCAGTAGTATTTAAATAAAAGCAGATTCAAAATGATTGAATCCGCTTTTATTTTATTTCCCTTTCTCCTTCAGATAATTAAAATGATTAATCAGAATACGGATTTCATTGAATTCAAATTCATTAGGCAGTACATTTTTCCACTCCGTTAATGTTTCTTTAGGGTTTTTATAAAACTGCTCTTCAAATGCTTTGATTTTATCTGAAGTAATCACGCGTGAAATATCCAATAAGCCCTGTTCTGCAAATTTTGCCAGGTGGCCGATGACCGTTTCTTTCACCAGACCTCTTTCCAATGCAATTTCCCCAATTGTCTTTCCCTGTTCAAACAATTGGAAAGTAAGGACCTGAGACGGCACTTTTGCAATTTTCATGCTGACTTCCTTATCATTTTTCTCATCCAGCAATTTGGTTTCCAGCAAATGGATTTCCTTTAAGCTGTTCAGGTATTCTTCAATATCTTCAAGCCAGACCCGGAAATCGTCATTATATTGTTTTAAACCTTTTGCCCCTTTTATTTCGGCATAAAATTCCTTTAAGGGACTGAACACCTTATCACTGATTTCAGTAAAAAAGAAATTAACCGCACCCTTAGTTTTGCCTTCGATTTCTAACCATTCTTCTTTCTGTTCAATAAAATTAGTGACTTTCTGAAAAATTATTCTTTCCAGTTTTTCAAAGATCTTTCCGAGGTTTACAATTTCAGGTTTTAACTGATGATATAATTGTTTTGTTTTGAGATGATCGAGGTTTTTCGTAACAATTGAAAGATTATTCCAATCTTCCACTTCTTTTAAAAGCCATTGGGAATCCACTGTACGAAGCACTTTCCTGATGCTGTAATCGTATTTTTCTTTATTGAGGATCGCTTCCACATGATCATTGGCATGGGTTTCACCCTGGAATTTAAGAATTCTGTTGTCTTTAAAAATAACTTCAGGCGTTATTTTAGATTTTAAAACAATCCCTTCCAGTGTCCGGCACCGTGATAAGGCCACATACACCTGTCCAGCCGTAAAACTCTTTCCTGCGTCAATAATCACCCTGTCAAACGTCAGTCCCTGGCTTTTATGGATCGTTACCGCCCACGCCAGTTTTATCGGAAACTGCTCAAAGCTTCCAAGTACTTCTTCTTTGATATTTTTGTCTGTATCCAGGAAATATTTTTTCTGTTCCCATACTTCCCGCTTCACGGTAATTTCCCGCTCGCTTCCATCAAGAATTACTTTGATTTCATTTTCATCCAGAGCAGAAATTTCACCCAGCTTCCCGTTAAAGTATCGCTTCTCACCGGAGATATCATTCCGGATAAACATAATCTGAGCGCCGATCTTCAGATCTAAGAACTGCTCGTTCGGGAACTGATTTTCCTTAAACTCACCAAAAAGCTTAGCCTCATAAGTTTTGGGGGAAATTTTAATTTCATCCAGTTTCTGCTGGTTGATATCATCCGCCATTTTATTATGTGAACACAGATAAACGTATGGCTCATCCCCGGAATTGAATTCAGGATCATATCTTTCGTTTAAGTGATCAAAATTAATATTCGCAATATCACCGTCGCGGATGGCATTTAATATTGTTAAAAAGTTTTCATCAGACTGGCGGTAGACTTTTGTCAGCTCGATGGTGATTAAAGGAATCTCCTTGATGGCATGGCTGTCAAAAAAGAACGGGGAATTATAGTATGTTTTTAAAACGTGCTCGTCTCTTACCACCGGTGGAAGCTGATAAAGATCTCCGATAAACAGCATCTGAACCCCTCCGAACCGCTGGCTATTCCTCCTGATAAACCGTAATGAAAAATCCATCATATCCAGAACGTCTGCCCTCAGCATCGAAACCTCATCAATAATAATCACTTCCACTTCACGAAGAAGCTTAAGTTTATCCTTGCGGTACTTAAAATGCGGCATCAGGTCGGCAATATTATTAGCCACGCTGGTGTCTATCCGTTCATTTGTGGGCAAAAAAGTCCTGAGAGGAAGGCCAAACATCGAATGAATGGTAACGCCTCCCGCATTGATGGCAGCAATTCCTGTCGGAGCTACAACAATGTGTTTTTTTCTCGTCTTTTTTACGAAATCATTCAGGAACGTAGTCTTTCCCGTCCCTGCTTTTCCCGTTAAAAATACGCTTCTGCTGGTGTGTTCTATTAAGTCAAAAAAATGATTGTTCATCGTCGTCAAAAATACGAAAATGAAATGTAAATTTTTACCTTGGCATAGGTTTTGGAAATTCTTTTGCGTAATAAGAGAAAAAATAATTTATGAAAATTTCTGTATTGACAGTTTGCGTAGCTCTTTTTGTGACGTCTTGCTCTTCAACGAAGAATGTTGATGCCAATCTCCCGAAAGATGTGTCTGAACGCCCGCGTGACGAAAACAGCCAGAAATATGATCAGGCGCAGTTGGATCTCCTGAAAACATCTATTGAATCCGAAATCTCTAAAGAAAAATGTACTGACGCCAGCGAATGGACTTTTGCCCCAATGGGTGCCAAAGCCTGCGGTGGACCTCAGTTCTTTATTGCTTATCCTAAGAAAATAGAAACAACCATTCTGGCCAAGATCAATGACTATACCGAGAAAGTAAAAGCGTTCAATCAGAAATACGGAATTATGTCCGACTGTATGATGATTATGCCGCCCGCCTCTATTCAGTGTGTCAACGGAAAAGCAGAGCTTGTTACTTCATAAAATAATTCCTGTTATGTAAAGTTCTTCAATATAAAAATCAGCTTCAGCAGAATATCTGCTGAAGCTGATTTTCAATTTTCTAATGATGATATCTGATGAATATTAATTTTCAACAGGCTTTACATTGTCATTATACCAAGATGAATATTTTACATAATTATCTGCAATTCTGTTGACTTCTCCTTCCAGCAGCTGTGCATTGATATCTTTAATCTTCTTTGCAGGCACACCTCCCCAGACTTCTCCGGATTTGATATGCGTTCCCTGGGTTACCACAGAACCCGCTCCCACAATGGAATTTTCCTCCACCAGACAGGCATCCATTACAATGGCACCCATGCCGATCAGCACATTATCATGAATGGTACAACCGTGAACAATGGCATTGTGACCAATAGATACATTATTCCCGATGTTTAAAGGGTGTTTCTGATAAGTACAATGCAGCATGGCATTATCCTGAACATTTACTTTATTCCCCATCTTGATATAGTGAACGTCACCTCTTATGACGGCATTATACCAGATGCTGCAGTCTTTTCCCATCGTAACGTCTCCGATGATGGTAGCGGTTTCTGCTAAAAAAGTATTCTCCCCGATCTGAGGTGCTTTGCCTAAAAGTTCTTTTATAAGTGCCATAAGTCTTAATTTGAATATTTAAAAAGCAAGATGGATTAAAAATGAATGTCGCTTTATCATTTTAAATGATACTCATAGCAAAAATCTAACTTCCACTTCAAGCTTCTAATTTCTAATTGCGTATTTTTGTCATCTCAAATTTAAAGAAAAAATGCGTACGATACTTATAGAGCCGACTGAAAACCCGAAAGTGATGAAATTTGTCGCAGATTACAATCTGATTCCGGGATCTTTAGAGTTGGACAGAGATTCAGATATTTCAGAAATTCCTATGGCACAGGAGCTTTTCAATTATCCGTTTGTGGAAAGAATTTTCATTACGGCTAATTTTGTAGCGGTTGCCAAGCAGGACACTGTGGAATGGGAGCATGTAGCAGACAGTCTGAAGAATGTAATTGAAGATGAGCTGCTGGCTAATCCAAGGCTTTACCTCCAGAAGAAAAAGGAAATGTATCAGATTTATTCTGAGATGACTCCTAATCCGAATGTTATGAAATTCGTTTCCAATAAATTATTATTGGAAGGGTTTGTTGAAGTAAAATCAAGAGAAGGAGCGGAAGGTGTTCCTTTGGCACAGGCTCTTTATAAAGAATTTGATTTTGTAAAAGAAGTATTTATTTCTGATAATTTCGTGGCGGTAACCAAAGATGATTCGGTAGAATGGCATCAGGTAATGATGACCGTTCGTGCTTTAATTGCAGAGTATCTTCAGAACGGTGGTGAGATTTCAAACATCGAGGCCCAGAAACATGAAAATCCTGTTGAAAAAATCATTAACAGAGATTATACAGATGACGAGCAGAAAATTTCTGATATTCTAAATGAATATGTAGCACCTGCCGTGGAAAATGATGGTGGAAAAATTTCCTTAATGGAATACGACCAGGAAAGCAAAACAGCAAAAATGCTACTTCAGGGCGCATGTTCCGGATGTCCGAGCTCAACGGCTACACTTAAAAACGGAATTGAAAATATTTTAAAACAATTTGTTCCGGATTTGGTAGAAAGAGTGGAAGCTGTCAACGGATAACCATCATTCATGAAACCGGTTTCTCTTTTAATGATCTTCTTTGTTCTTTTTTCCTGTAAGAAAGAAGAGAAGCTTAATGATGGAATTCACGATGACCTCGTGGAAATGGGTGTCGCAAAAGACAGCATTCAGAAAATGGACGCAATTCTGGAAAAACTAGACAGAAAAAATGTTACTTTTCTCGACTATTATTTTCATAACTATTATGAGCTTGACAAAGAAATTCAGGATGAAATAAAGAAATCAAAGGGGGAACAATTCATCTATGATACTGACGAAGAGTATCAAAATCTATTTACACAACTAGCTATTCAAAAAGGGAATCAGTATAGAAAATCTTTAGGCATAACCGAAGAGGAAAAACAATTGGCGCTGGAACTCTATATTCTGCGCCTAAAGAAAAAATACGGTCCGGCAATTGATGAACGAGTGAGAAATCTTAATTAAATTATGAAGGGAATTTTATTAGTCAATCTGGGATCTCCCAGATCAACTGCAGTAAATGACGTAAAAGAGTATCTGGACGAATTCCTGATGGATGAAAAGGTCATTGATTACCGCTGGATTTTCCGTGCCCTGCTGGTACGTGGGATTATATTAAATACAAGACCTCCGAAATCAGCTGCTGCCTATAAAACGGTTTGGACGGACGAAGGTTCTCCGCTGATTGTCATTACAGAAAAAATTCAGAAGAAGCTACAAAAACTGGTAGATGTACCTGTAGAAATCGGGATGAGATATGCGCAGCCGAGTATAGAAGCCGGAATTCAGAAACTTGTTGACAAAGGTGTCTCAGAAATTGTGCTTTTCCCTTTATATCCTCAGTATGCCATGAGCACTACGGAAACGGTGATCGATAAAGCAGAAGAGGTGAGAAAAGAGAAATTTCCAAATATCAAAATAAACTATATCCAGCCTTTCTATAACCGGGAAATCTATATCAACTGCCTGGCGGAAAGCATCAGGGAAAAGCTTCCTGAAAACTTTGATGCCCTGCAATTTTCGTATCACGGGGTTCCGGAACGGCATATTTATAAAACCGATCCCACTAAAACCTGTAACCTAAACGACTGCTGTACGCGTGACAACAATCCGAGCCACCAGTTCTGCTACCGCCATCAGTGTTTTAAAACCACTGAAACGGTGATTGAAAAACTTAATCTGCCTAAAGAAAAAGTGATCGTATCTTTCCAGTCAAGATTGGGTAAAGATAAATGGATTGAGCCTTATACCGACGAAACTTTTGAAACCATTCCTAAAAAAGGAATCAAAAACCTTGCAGTGGTTTGTCCGGCTTTCGTTTCTGACTGCCTGGAAACATTAGAAGAAATTTCCGTAGAAGGAAAGCATCAGTTTACTCATGCCGGAGGCGAAAATTTCCATTATATCCCCTGCCTGAATGATGAAGACCGATGGATTGAAGTAGTAAAAACACTTTGCGAAGAAAAACTCAACGAATTTTATTTTGTTTAGTATAAAAACCTCCATTAAGGAGGTTTTTTTGGAACTGTACTATTTATTTTAGTTTGCTTTTAAAGAATCAGCTCATCTGCATTATCTTACCGGTGTCCTGAACTCACCATATCCCATTAATCCGTCATAATTCCTTCCGAAAGGTGCATAATATAAAAATGCCTGATACAGGTTTTCCGTCTGCCAGAAATTTCCGTTTACTTCGCCAAAATTCAGGCTTCCGTCAGGATTTTTTGTAGCTAAAATATAGTTATAGAATCCTTGTTTTAAATATATTCTTGCTACATACTTTTTCGCAGCCTCATCATAATGCATCTGATTTTCTTTAGAAGGCTGAAAATTATTAAATCCTCCCAATACATAAATTTCTTTGTCTACAGGATCAGAATCCAGTGAAAAATATACCCATGAATAATCTGCTTCTCTTTCCGCATCTCTCTCCCTGCCCAGATCATTCCTTCTGTAATACCAAGCTCCGTTTACATCCGGCTGATACTGATAGTTCAATGGAAAAGCCCACACCGGGTGAAGATAGGTATTATTCACGCCTTCTTTCACCTCTGTTGCCCGGACCATATCAGCAGCCATGTTCATATTTTTATTATCAAAATAATAAAACTCATTATTACCGGGGAACACCAGCGACATTTGTTGGAACAGCAGCTGATTTCCCATTGTCGTACTCGGCTTCAGATTATTTACCCGAACATTGGGATTATTATTCTGTATTACATTCAGTGTCATAGAATTGACATTGGAAGAAAGATCTCCTCCCTTGGGAACTGCTTTTACTTCAACTCTTTGGTTGGCATCAGGATTTCGGGCATCAGCAAATCTGGAAACTCCTACCGCCAAGGTTGCTGCATCCTCTACCAGATAAAATCTTCTTTTAAAAAGTGGTTTTTCTGCAGAATCCTTATAAACGATAATTTCAAAATTTCCCGAAATTTTAGGCTGGATCTTATCATTCGGAAAGTTCAGCTTATAATGTGTATAGGCCTGGAGGGTATTGAAAGAATACTGGAATTTATCCAGCAGGCCGTTCATGCTTCCGTTGGCAAATTCTGTAAAAAAAAGATTGTCTTCTTCCCAGTTCCTGTTATAATGCTTAAGGGTATACCGATAAATTTCACTGGAATTGGTAAGGTCATCAAAGCTTAACACCAGCTGCTGATTAAAATTAATAACCGGCGTTTCATCATTCGTCTGGGGATTGAACAGCTGAATGCTCTGGATGTTCTGCCCAAAAACCAATCCGCTTAAAGAAAGTAAAAATATTTGCAAAGTTTTCATTATGACGAAGATAAAGAAAATTCAATGCTAAACCATAAAAGACGTACAGTTTATTGAACGGCATCTGTTTTTTAACATTTGCTGTATTTAAATACAATCTTATGAGGTAAAAAGAAGTATTGTAACTAAATTTGTCATCATTAAAATGAAAATATGCTTCAGATCCAGACCTTCGTATTTAATTTTGCGAGCGAAAACACCTATATCCTCTACAACGAAAACAGAAAAGCGTGGCTGATTGATCCGGGAAATATGACCGACCAGGAAACCAAAATTATCCAGGAATTCATTACGGAGCACATGCTACAGATTGAAAAAATACTGTTAACTCACGCTCATATTGATCATGTTTTGGGATTGCAGTGGGCAGTCGACACCTATAAAGTACCGGTAACCATGCACAGGGATGATAAGGAAGTCCTTGACATGTTCCAGATCAGCGGGATGAGATTCGGAATGACGCTTAACCATATTACAGCAGATATTGAATATATTAATGAAGGTGATGAGATGAGTCTTGACGGGGAAAAATTCAAAATCTATCATGTTCCCGGCCATTCTCCGGGAAGTATTGTATTTCACAATAAAAGCCAGCAATTTATGATTTCCGGCGATGTTCTGTTTGAAGGCAGTATTGGAAGAACTGATCTTTATAAAGGCAATTATGAACAGCTTATAGAAGGCATCAGAAATAAGCTTTTTATTCTGGATGATCAAACCCGGGTTTTTTCAGGCCACGGAAATCCCACGACCATCGGTTTTGAGAAACAGCATAATCCTTTTCTTAAATAAAATATGAATTATTTTGTGTAAAAAATGAAGAAGCCGTCATGAACTGACGGCTTCTGTTGTTTCTATTACTTAAAGTTTATTTCCATTTAATATTGCATCCCATACTCGGCCTTTGGATTTCTTCCTGCGGCTCACCCAATAAAAGATTCTCAAAAGCAATGATCAGGTCTTCTCCGGTCACATCTTTATTGTTTCCCGGTCTGGAATCATCCATTTGTCCTCTGTAAATAAGATCCAGCTTTTCATCAAAGAAAAAGAAGTCCGGTGTACAGGCTGCGTCATATGCTTTGGCAATTGCCTGGCTTTCGTCGTATAAATAGGGAAAATCAAATTTCCTCTCAATCTGGAATTCAATCATCTTTTCAGGGGAATCTGCAGGATATTTTTCTACATCATTGGCATTGATTGCTATAAATTCAATCCCTCTTTCATTGTAGTCTTCATACAACTCATGTAATTTATCAATAACATGCAGTACAAACGGACAATGGTTGCACATAAAGATCACCAAAGTACCTTTTTCTCCTTTCAGGTCATCCAATGACTGGATTTCGTTACTTTTCGAGGGATTCGGAAGTTCAAAAAACGGTGCTTTTGTTCCTAAATCGATCATCTTCGAGGGCGTATTCATAAATTTTTTATTTGTATACAAAGATAGAAATTTCTTTTATTAATAGCAGGTCTGAGATTTTATAAACTTCCGTTAAATGTTAAATTTAAAAATTGTTTTGGAAGTTACGGTTAAAAGTTTGTAGTTTTGCTAACACTGTTAGTTAAATAATATCATGGGCTTACACGAACGTCGCCAGAGAGAAAAAGAATCCATCCGTGCCAATATTCTGGACGCGGCCTTTTCTTTGGCCAAAACGGAAGGCTGGGCTTCTCTGTCGATCCGGAAGATTGCTGATGCTATTGAATACAGTGCACCTGTAGTCTATGACTATTTTGAAAATAAAGAAGCCATTTTATTTGAGATTTCATTAAACGGCTTCCACCAGCTGCATATAGAACTGCTGAAAGCACAGAAAAAGCACGATACTCCCGAAGATCAGCTTACAGCTATTGTAGATGCTTATTGGCAGTTCGCCTTTAAAAATAAAGAATATTATCAGCTGATGTTCGGTCTGGGAATGCAGTGCAGCGGAAAAGGCATGCTGAAAGAAGAATTTTCATCATTTCAGGATATGCTGTATGATTGTACCTATGAAATTATAAAAAAGAAAGGCTCGAATACAGACAATGCTTGTCACTCGTCCCATGCTTTATTTTCAGCAGTACACGGTTTAATTTCTATCATGATGATGAGGAACGATGATATTCCTTCAACCATGAACAAAACAACTTTAGACGAAACCGTTTCCGCGTTCATTAAATCTTTGTAAATTTTTTTTGAATTTAAGATTAACACCGTTAGGAATTATAACACCATGTCACATCTAACAATTTATAATAATACATAAGACTAAAATAAATTTTAATTTCTAATTAACACCGTTAGTAATATTAACACACCCTTATATTATCCATTCTTAATACCTTCTAAACTTTCTAACTATGAAAAAATAAAATCTGATTACCATTACATATCCTTTTTTTTAACTTTAAATTAACACTGTTAGATAAATTAACAGAATATGAATTAAAAACATCATTACTAAAATTAACACTTTATTAAACTTAAACTTACAATGAAAATATCCGGAAAAATAAAGATTATTATGCTGATTACAAGTATGATTCTTTTACAAAACTGTACCAAGGCTGCCGAAGGATCAAATGCCGCTCCTCCAGCTCCAGAACTTCCCGTTTATACCGTAATTACTTCTCCTGCGACCACATATCAGGAATTCCCAACTGCACTGGAAGGAAAAAATAATGTGGAAATCAGATCGCAGGTAGACGGTTACCTTGATAAAATTTACGTGGAAGAGGGTGCTTACGTAAGAGCCGGCCAGCCTTTATTCAAAATAGACTCAAGAGCCTATGGTGAACAGATGAATATGGCTAACGCTAATTTACAGGTTGCTAACGCCAATATTCAGAAAGCTAAAGTAGAGGTTGACAGGCTTCAGCCATTAGTAGCTGCCAAAGTAGTTTCTGATGTACAGCTGAGAACCGCAAAAGCCAATTATGCTGCTGCAGTAGCTACAGCTTCACAGGCCAGAGCTTCTGTTGGAGGAGCCCGCATCAATGTAGGATTTACCACAATCACCGCTCCCGTAAGCGGCTATATCGGAAGAATTCCTCATAAAAAAGGAAGCCTGATTTCAAAAACAGACCCGAATCCGTTGACCTTACTGTCAGATATCAGCGAAATTTATGCTTATTTTTCTTTGAGTGAGCTTGATTTTATTGCATTCCAAAATAAGTATGCTGGTGCTACTTTACAGGAAAAGCTGAAAAATATGCCGATGGTAGAGCTGGTTATTGCAGACAACAGTATCTATTCTGAAAAAGGAAAAATGAGCATCGTAGACGGACAATTTGATAAAACTACCGGTGCTATCAGTGTTCGTGCGGTTTTCCCGAATGCGAACGGAACACTGAGAACCGGAAATACCGGGCGTGTGCGTATGCCACAACTGATTTCAAATGCCTTGGTGGTTCCACAGGAATCCACGTTTGAAATTCAGGATAAAACATATGTGTACGTGGTTGGTAAAGACCAAAAAGTCACCAGTAAACCGATAAAAATATCAGGGAAAACTGACAATTACTACTTTATTTCTGAAGGCTTACAGCCCGGAGAAAAAATAGTATATGTAGGATTGGGTACCCTAAAAGACGGTGCTTCCATCAAGCCAAAAGTTATTTCTTCTGACAGCTTGCTGAAAGCAAAACCGTTGTAACGGTTTGAACTTTTTAACTATAAAAGTCACAAAAGTTTTTTAGTACTTAAGTAATGTAAAGTTAAATGCAACTGCTAATAACCTTGATCAATAGCTTCAATATAACCAAAAGCAGCTTAAGTATTTAAAATTCAGGCTAAAAAAGTTTGCGCAACATTAAAAAATAAACTTCTTATGTTAAAACAATTTATAGAAAGACCGGTCCTCTCAACGGTTATCTCCATCATACTTTTATTATTGGGAGCACTGTCTCTTTTTAATTTACCGATTGCCCTCTTTCCGGATATTGCACCGCCAAGCGTTCAGGTGACCGCCTTTTATCCGGGAGCCAATGCAGAAGTGGTTGCCCGTTCTGTAGCTACACCAATTGAAGAAGCCGTAAACGGCGTTGAAAATATGACGTACATGACTTCGAATTCCAGTAACGACGGAACGATGACTTTGAGCGTATTTTTCAAACAAGGATCCGATGCAGATAATGCTGCTGTAAACGTTCAGAACCGTGTTTCCAAAGCGATGAGCCAGCTTCCGCAGGAAGTGGTTCAGGCGGGAATTTCCACGCAGAAAGTTCAGAACAGTATGATTATGTTTATGGGATTGTCAAGTGACGATCCAAAACAATATGATGAACTTTTCTTACAGAATTATTTGAAAATCAACGTTATTCCACAGATCCAGCGTATTCCCGGCGTTGCACAGGCACAGGTTTTCGGAACAAGGGATTATTCGATGAGATTGTGGCTAAAACCGGACAGATTAGCTGCCAACGGACTATCGCCACAGGAAGTTTTGAATGCCGTGAAAGATCACAACTTAGAAGCGGCACCCGGACGTCTTGGACAGGGAAGCAAGGAAACTTACGAATATATTTTAAAATATAAAGGTAAACTAAACAAAAACGAAGATTACGAAAACATAGCTATTAAAGCCAACAGCGACGGTTCTTTCCTAAGACTGAAAGATGTGGCAAGAGTAGAGTTCGGCTCGTATACTTATACAGCAGCCAACAGAGTGGATGGTAAACCTGTTGCCGGATTTGCCATCCTTCAGACTGCAGGATCAAACGCAAACGAAATATTAACTGAAATTGAAAAGCAGGTTGACCAAATGAAAACGACCCTTCCTAAAGGAGTTGAGCCCATTATCATGTATAATTCTAAAGATTTCCTTGATGCATCCATTCATCAGGTTGTGGAAACATTAGTCATTGCATTTATTCTCGTATTTATTGTAGTGTATATTTTCCTTCAGGATTTCAGGTCCACCTTAATTCCCGCAATTGCAGTACCAGTTGCGATTATCGGTACCTTCTTTTTCCTTCAGTTGTTTGGATTCAGTATTAATATGTTAACATTATTTGCATTGGTACTTGCCATCGGTATTGTAGTGGATGATGCGATTGTTGTTGTGGAAGCCGTTCACTCCAAAATGGAGCGTACAGGGATGCCTGTAGAACAAGCCACGATGAGTTCCATGAGTGAAATCTCCGGTGCCATTATTTCTATTACGCTGGTAATGTGTGCCGTATTTATTCCGGTTGGTTTCATGCAGGGGCCTGCAGGAGTTTTCTACAGACAGTTTGCATTTACTCTGGCAATTGCCATTTTAATTTCTGCCATTAATGCATTAACGTTAAGTCCTGCCTTATGTGCTATATTCCTCAATGACCCTCAGGGAGAACACGGTGATCATGGTAAAAAAACAGGTTTTGGCGCAAGGTTTTTCAATGCTTTCAATGCGAGCTTTGACAACATGACTAGGAAATATATTTACAGCCTTAAATTTTTAATTAAAAATAAATGGGTTGCCATCGGAGGTTTGGCCGTTCTGATTGCAGGCAGTATTTTCTTAATTAATAAAGCACCATCAGGATTTATTCCTACAGAAGATCAGGGGTTTGTTTTGTATGCGGTGAATACACCTCCGGGAAGTTCATTGGAGAGAACTCATAAAGCAACAGAACAAATCGACAATATCATCAATGGTGAAAAAGCTAAAAACCACCTTTGGGTAGCAGACGGGATGAACTTTATCAGCAACTCTAATGCTTCGCCTTATGCTGCAGGTTTTATTAAATTAAAAGACTATGACCAGCGTGGTGAAGTAAAAGACCCGGATCAGATTGCCGCCGGATTAACCGGAAAAGTAGCTCAGGTAAAAGATGCAAATGCCTTCTTCTTCAACTTTCCTACTGTTCAGGGATTCGGTAACGTTTCCGGATTTGAATTTATGCTTCAGGATAAAAACAACGGTAATTTCGAGCAATTAGGAACAACAACCCAGGCATTCATCGGAGAATTGATGAAACGTCCTGAAATTGCATTTGCGTTTACCACATATGCGGCAGGAAACCCACAGTTTACGATTGACGTGGATTCAGATAAAGCCAACCAGCTGGGTGTTTCAATTACAGAACTGATGCAGACGATGCAGATCTATTACGGAAGCAGTTTCGTTTCAGATTTCAACAGATTCGGGAAATATTACAGGGTTATGGCTCAGGCAGATATTCCTTACCGTACCGATGCGAATTCCCTGGAAGGAATTTATGTTAAAAATAAATCAGGCGAAATGGTTCCTGTAAAAACATTAGTGACGTTGAAAAGAACTTTCGGTCCTGAGACAGTGACAAGAAACAACTTATTCAATGCAGTTACCATCAATGGAACCCCAAAACCAGGTTACAGTACCGGAGACGCTATTAAAGCGGTGGAAGAAACTGCTCAGAAATCACTTCCGAGAGGTTTTGGATATGAGTGGACAGGAATTACCCGTGAGGAAATCAAAACAAGCGGACAGACAACTTTCATCTTCGCCTTAAGTATTCTTTTCGTTTATTTCTTATTGGCAGCCCAGTATGAAAGTTATATTCTTCCGTTTGCCGTTATTCTTACGATTCCGACAGGTATTTTCGGGGTATTTGCTTTCACAGGACTGGCCGGGATTGACAATAACATTTATGTTCAGGTCGGGTTAATCATGCTCGTCGGACTATTGGCTAAAAATGCGATTCTGATTGTCGAATTTGCCGTCCAGAGAAGAAACGCCGGAAGAAGTTTACTCGAAGCTGCACTTCAGGCCTCAAGATTACGTTTAAGACCAATCTTAATGACCTCTTTTGCTTTCATCGTAGGGATGCTTCCTTTAGTCTGGTCTCAGGGTGCCGCAGCAAAAGGAAATCATTCTATCGGCATCAGTACGGTTGGCGGAATGTTTACAGGAGTGGTATTCGGGATTTTTATTATTCCTGTGATGTTTGTGATTTTCCAGTATCTGCATGAAAAAATGCCGAGCAGAAAAAAGAAAAGACTTCACAGGCAAAAACCGGAGGCTGAACTTTTAACAACGGCTCATTAAAAATGCTAACAAAGCTTTGAGATGTGAAACCTTAACGGTTCATGGTAAACCCGTTATTTTAATCAATGGAAAGAGTTTCTATTAAAATAACCTCAAAGTTTTGTCATCAATTAAAAGTTAAAATTATGAAATCACCAGGATTACATAAGACCTTTTAATAAAAATAAATATTTACTTATGAAAAGAATAAAAAATATCATTATCACATTTGCTGTGGCTTTAGGCTCGGTTTCCTGTGTGTCTAAAATGGCATTCAAAGAACCTGATCTGGAGCTTCCGGAAACGTTTAAATATACTGCCACGGCTGATACCGCAAGCGTCGCAAACCTGGAATGGAAAAAGTTCTTCAACGATCCGATGCTGCAGGGTTTAATCGAGAAAGGAATCAAAAACAATTACGATTTACAGATTGCTTTAAAGCAGGTTGCTTCATCACAGGAAAAACTGAAACAGGCAAAATACCTTCAGTATCCCGATGTGGGCTTCGGTGTTTCTGCACAGATTTCCAGGCCATCAAAAAACAGTATGAACGGACAGAGCTTAAATTTATTTTTAGGTCAGAGTCATGTTGAAGATTACAATGCCGCATTTAATCTTTCATGGGAAGCGGATATCTGGGGCAAAATTAAAAATCAGCAGGAAGTTTCAAGAATGCAGTACCTGCAGACGTATGAAGCGACAAAAGCTATTCAGACACAGGTAGTGGCTGCTATTGCCCAGGGATATTATAATTTGCTGATGCTGGACAAGCAGCTACAGATTGCAAAAGCAAATTTAGAGCTCAGCACCAATACCCTTTCCCTTACAGAAAAATTATGGCAAAGTGGTGATACGAGTTCATTAGGTGTTCAGCAGGCAACCGCACAAAAGCAGTCAACAGAACTCTTAATTACGCAGTTGGAACAAAATATTGCGATTCAGGAAAACGCGCTGAGTATCCTCGTGGGTGAAAATCCGACTCAGATTACAAGAACCATCGAAATGTCCGAAACATCTTTGCCCCAGGATATTTCGGCAGGACTTCCGGCAGCCATGGTAAGCCGTCGCCCGGATGTCCGTCAGCAGGAGCTTATTTTACTGGAATCCAATGCAATGGTGGGTATTGCCCAGGCCAGCATGTATCCGGCTTTAAGAATTACGGCAAACGGAGGGGTCAATTCATTTAAGATCGATAACTGGTTCCAGATTCCGGCTTCCTTATTCGGATCTGTTCTGGGAGGAATTACACAGCCTATTTTCCAGAAAAGGCACCTGAAAACAGATTTAAATATTGCTAAAATCCAGAGAGATAAAAATGTACTGGCATTCCGTCAGTCGGTTTTAAATGCAGTCGGTGAAGTTTCTGATGCTTTGGTTTCCAATGAAAGTTTAAAAGTTCAGGAACAGAAAGCCGCAGAACAGGTAACAACTTTAAAAAATGGAATCAAAAGTGCCGAAATGCTATATAAAGGCGGCATGGCCAACTATTTAGAAGTGATCACTGCCCAGGGCAATTCTCTGCAGGCTGAACTGAATCTTGCCTCTGTAAAAAGACAGCGGTTAAGCAGTATTGTAGATCTGTACCGGGCATTGGGTGGCGGCTGGAAGTAGTAAATTTAATTATATTATTAATGAAATGCAGTCTTTCGGGGCTGCATTTCTTCGTTTTTAATATCTCAGTAGCCTGTATTTTAAATCTAAAAAAGTATGATGAAGATCTATAAACCTTAACTTAGATTCTTCATTCATCAGAATGATAATTTGCAAATTTAACTGTTAAGAACATTTAGGCAATTAAGTTGAATTGATTTTATTCTTTACTTTCTAAAGATATTCAAAACTATAAATACATCTTTGCATTGAAAATCAAATTATTTTAAGTCTGCTCATTAATATGTTTAATTAACCCGTCAAGATCATTCTGGGAATATCCCAACGGCAAATAATAAATATTATCTGCTTTACGGTACCAGGTCAGCTGGCGTTTTGCGTACCTCCGGCTGTTTTTCTTAATCTCTGAAACGGCAAAATCGAGTTCCCATTCTCCTTCAAAATATTTGAACAGTTCAGTATAGCCTACTGTTTTCAAAGCCGTCAGATCTTTATACTTTTCAAGACCTATAGCTTCATCCAGCAGACCATTTTCCATCATAATATCCACCCGTCTGTTGATCCTGTCGTATAAATCTTCTCTTGGTGCTTCAATTCCGACCCTGATAACATTGAAATCCCGGGAATCCTGCGAAACAGCAATCTGCTCGGAATATTTTTTATCGGTCTGCCAGATAACGTCAATAGCACGCAAAAGCCTTCTGTGATTATGAAAATCCACCACTTCAAAATATTCGGGATCAAGTTCTTTCAATAATCCCTGAAGTTTTTCTATACCTTCATTTTCCAGAATATCCTGCAGCTTTTTCTGATTTTCTTCGTCCGCTTCTGGCAGATCGTTTAAACCTTCAATCAAAGCTTTTTCATACATCATGCTTCCACCTACCAGGATAACGGTTCCATGGGTTTTAAAAAGTTCATTGAGTTTCTGCAATGCATCTTCTTCATACTGTCCGATCGAATAATATTCCTGAACGGAAAGATGACCGATGAAGTGATGAGGCGCTTCTGCAAGCTCTTCTGCAGAAGGAGCTGCCGTGCCGATTTCCATGCCTCTGAAAAACTGGCGGGAGTCGCAGGAAATAATTTCTGTACTGAAATGTTTAGCCAGATCAATAGCCAAACGTGTTTTTCCTATGCCGGTGGGGCCAACTACAGAAATCAGGTTTTTTGCATGCAGATTATTGAATTGTTTTTTAATGGTCATATGGAACCGTAAATCTTTATTAGATATTTATATTTTCCCAATCAATGCGAGTTCACATTGCTAATTTAAATGTTTATCTTTGTAGGACAATAAAAAACTATGATTTTATCAATGACCGGATTCGGCAGGGCCGAAGATGTTTTTGAGGGCAAAAAGATTACCATCGATATCAAGTCGCTGAACTCTAAGAGCTTTGATCTGAATATTAAGATCCCTTTGCGCTATAAAGAAAAAGAATTCGAGATCAGAAAAATTCTTAACGACAGGATTATCCGGGGAAAAGTAGATTGCTATGTTAATATAGAGAACCTTGAGGAAACCAATGATGTAAAAATTAATAAAAACTTAATTGATTCCTACATCAATGAGCTTCGTAATATTGCATCAGACGGTCCTGATTTTGAATATCTCAAAATGGCAGTACGTCTTCCGGATGCCATCACATCAAGACCTGATGAATTGTCTGAAGGCGAATGGGAAGCACTTTCAAAAATTGTACATGCTGCAATCAACCGTTTTGAGGAATTCAGAAGGACAGAAGGAAAAATCCTGCATGAAGAACTGGAGAGAAACCTTCAGAATATTGACAATTCCCTTAGCGCAGTAATTCCTTTTGAAGAAGTAAGAATCCAGAGTGTAAAAGAGCGTTATCAAAAATCTTTAAAAGAATTTGAAAATGTGGATGAAACCCGTTTTTATCAGGAAATGGCATATTTCACAGAAAAACTGGATATTTCCGAGGAAAAGGTAAGGCTTTCCCAACATTTGAAGTATTATAAAGAAGTGATGGATAATGAGGATTTTAATGGAAAAAAACTCGGGTTTATTTCTCAGGAAATCGGAAGGGAGATCAATACCTTAGGCTCAAAAGCCAATCATGCGGAAATCCAGAAACTGGTGGTGATGATGAAAGATGACCTGGAAAAAATTAAAGAGCAGACGCTAAACGTACTATAGAGTGATAAGTTCTTAATGATGAGTTATAAGTTGCTTCACAGATTTAAAACTTAGACTTTAAAACTCATAATTCATAAGTAAAAATGAATAAAGTTATCATATTTTCGGCACCGTCCGGAAGCGGAAAAACGACATTGGTAAAACATTCTCTGGAAGTATTTAATGATTTGCAGTTTTCAATTTCCTGCACAACGAGGCAGCCGAGAGGAAATGAAATCCATGCGGTTGATTATCATTTTTTGAGTCCTGATGAATTCAGACAGAAAATTTCGGAAAATGCTTTTGTGGAGTTTGAAGAAGTTTATACGGACAGATATTACGGGACTTTAAAATCCGAGGTTGAAAAAATCTGGAAGCAGGGAAAAGTCGTTATTTTTGATGTGGATGTAAAAGGCGGAATCTCTTTAAAGAAATATTTTGGAGAAAAAGCCTTATCTATTTTCATTGAACCGCCTTCTATTGAAGAGCTGGAACGAAGATTGATCTTAAGAAATACGGATGATGCCGAGACCATTAAGATACGCGTAGAGAAGGCAGAGGAAGAATTATCTTATGCGAAAGAATTTGACAGAATTGTCATCAATACGGATCTGGACGAAGCCAAAAAAGAAATAGAAAGTTTAATACAAAATTTTATAGAAGAAACCAGAAGTTAAAGATTAGAATTTAGTAAAAATGCGGGAAATTCCGGACTAAAATCTAATTTCTAAATCTAGCTTCTATATCATAAAATACTGAGGTTGATATGAGTACCGAAACATTAGAGAAAGCTAAATCTGCCATTCCTGTAAGGGGATTTCTGGATATAAAAGATCTTATTATTCCTGAAGGCGAGGAATTGGTAAAAGCCATTCTTCAGCTTAAAGAAGAAAAAAACGCGGTGATTCTAGCGCATTATTACCAACCCGGAGAAATTCAGGACATTGCTGATTTCCTGGGAGATTCACTGCAGCTGGCAAGGCAGGCAAAAGACACCAATGCGGATATGATTGTGTTCTGTGGTGTCCATTTCATGGCAGAGGCTGCAAAGATTCTGAACCCGACTAAAAAAGTAGTTCTTCCGGATACGATGGCAGGATGCTCACTGGCAGACGGATGTTCAGGAGAAGGCTTAAGAAAGATGCGGGAACAGCATCCAAATGCCCTGATTGCCACCTACATCAACTGTAATGCTGAAACCAAGGCTGAAAGCGATATTATTGTGACCAGTTCCAATGCTGAAACAGTGATTGAAGCCCTTCCGAAAGACCGGCCTATTATTTTTGCTCCGGATAAAAACCTGGGAAGATATTTATCCCAGAAAACCGGCCGCGATATGATCCTTTGGGACGGAAGCTGTATTGTTCATGAAGCATTCTCCATGGAAAGAATCGCCAAACAGTTGGCAGACAATCCTGATGCTAAATTAATTGCCCACCCTGAGAGTGAAGAATCAGTGTTAAAGCTGGCTCATTTTATCGGTTCTACTTCGGCTTTGCTGAATTTTGTGGAACAGGACGATTGCCAGAAATTTATTATTGCCACTGAAGAAGGTATTCTTCATGAAATGAAAAAACGCGCTCCTCATAAAGAATTAGTTCCGGCTCTCGTATTTGATGAAAGCTGCAACTGCTCGGAATGTTTTTATATGAAGCGTAATACGATGGAAAAACTCTATCTGTGCATGAAATATGAACTTCCGGAAATTCTTATTGATGAAGAGTTACGATTAAAAGCTTTAAAGCCGATTGAAGCCATGCTGGATCTTTCTAAAAGCATAAAATAATTTTTCACAATATTTTAAAATTCATATTACATAAAAAGGCTATCCTATTAAAGATAGCCTTTATCATTTCATTTTTTAAAATAATTACCTACTTCTGAATTTTTAAAGAAGTTCATTTACTGAGGGAAACATTCGTAACTCACCAGCACTTTTGACTTGCAACAGGCAGGAAGTGCCTCATAATCCCGACATGACTTTGGATGTCCCGGCCCGTAAGGTCCCGGAGGACATACATAATTACAGGTAGCTCCTCCCTGTATTCCTTTTAAAGCTTCTCTATTGATTTTTTCAGATTTTTCATATTGTTATGCTTGTTTGAAATTCACAATAAACGCAGTCAATGCTTACAAAGACAAAGTTTTACAACAGTTGGGCAATACTACTAATCTTCACAGGAATGATCAAAACCATTGGAGGTACCTCCAGGTCCATATCCGCCGGTTGGACAGCCATTACAGCTAAGTGCCGCTCCGCTTATCTGACAAAGTTCTTGTCTCTTTAATTTTTTTAAATTTTTCATAATTAATTCATGTATGTTTGGATCTTAAATTTAATAATTTAATTACATACCACAATACTTATTATGAATTATTTCTTGACATAGTGAATTCATATATACTGAACCTCAGGAAAGCACACCGGATCATTTTTGTACATGCACATGCTTCGGTTGCTGAATATCTTGCAAAATGCACAGCCATAAGGTCCGCAATCCGAGTCCTGCTGACATACATATGCTCCACCCCCGCTGATTATTTTTAAATTTTCCCTGGATAATTTTTTTAGATTTTTCATAATAAATTAATTTTTGTTTCGCCTACTAAATATAGTACTTTTGTTGCATAAATTAAGATCATGAGTAAAATATTTCTTGATGAAGTGAAAATTTATGCATATCACGGTGTTCTTCCGGAAGAGAATAGTATTGGCACATACTATATTCTGAATGCGGAAATTCATACGGATTTATGGAACGCTTCAGCTTCAGATGACCTGCGCGACACCATAAGTTATGCCGATATCAACCATATTCTTCATGATGAGATGAAGGTCAAATCTAAATTATTGGAACATGTAGCAGGAAGGATCATTTCTAAAGTACATGAAAAATTCCCGCAGATTGACTATATTAAATTAAAGATCACTAAAACGGCTCCCCCAATGAAAGGTGAAATGAAAGGAGCCAGTATTGAATTGGAGCGAAGCTTTAAGCCTGAAAATTAATGATTACTCTAAAATTTATTCCATTGAAAATCTTCAGAATTTTTTCACTGATTTTCTGCATCAATATTTTCGGCCAGCCGCCTGTGAGTAATCAGATTACCCACTACAATTTCCCGAAGATCAAATCCAGCATTACCATGCCGGTAGAGATTCCGCTTGCGGAGATCAGTAATATGATCAATGCTTCAGTAAAAGACCTTATTTACAAGGATGATTCTTATACAGATAATAACAATGACCAGTTTAAGGTAAAAGTATGGAAGACACGTCCGATCCGGTTAGTGGGAGGAACAAATCAAAACATTCTGATTGAAGTGCCTTTAAAAATCTGGGCTGAAAAAGGGATCGGTACTCTTGGAATCTATACCTACCAGAATACCACCTTTGAAACAGTCATGTCTTTTAACGCCACCTTAAGTTTAAAAAATAACTGGACAATTACCACTGTTACAAAACCAAATGGGTTCAGGTGGGTGACCAAGCCGGCCTTAGATTTCGGAAGAATACAGATCCCCATAACACCCTTAGTTGAAAAAAGCCTGAAAGAGCAACAGGAAAAATTCTGCAAGACCATTGATCTGCAAATGGCTTCGCAGCTTAATTTCCAGCACTATGCCATAATGGCCTGGAATGTTTTTTCCAATCCCTTCCCTATTTCAGAAGAATATAATACATGGCTAAAAGTTACACCGGTCCGTGTACAGGTTACCCCACTAAAGTTTTACAGCAATCAGATTAACACCAGCCTGGGGATCGAGGTGTACTGTGAAACCTTTACAGGAAATAAACCTGAGTCTTTACCTCTGATGAAGAATGCTTCAGATTTCACTTTTGTTCCGGAATTAACCAACCATTTTCTTCTTCAGACCACTGCCAATATTCCGTTTACGGAAGCTTCGAATATTGCACGGAATATGTTTTTAAATAAAGAATACGATTTCCGGGGATCTGCTGTGAAAATTAAAGACATAAAAGTTTACGGAGTTGATGATCGAATAATGATTGAAGCAGAAACGGAAGGATATGTAAACGGGACAGCTTTTATTTCAGGAATTCCGGTTTATGATGAATCGAAAAAGAAAATTGTTCTTTCCAATACAAAATTCAACTTAAAGACGTCGAATATCCTGCAGAAAACCGCTACTCTTCTATTCAGGGGAAGGATTGTAAAAATGATAGAAGATGAATACGGAATTCCCACACAGGATATGGAAAATACATCAAAGAAAAGCATTGAAGAAGCTTTTAATAAAGAATACTATAAAGGGCTTAAAATCAACGGGAAGGTTTTCAGCCTTACGCCGGGAACCATTTTTATGAATCCCTCAGGAATAACTGCAGTTATTGATACGAGAGCTACGCTACAGCTTATACTCAACGGAATCTAAACCATAAAACTAAATTTTAATTAATAAACAACCATGAGAAAATATTTACGGATCGTCGACAATAACAGAGCTACAAAAGGAATCAGATTTGCGAATTTCGTCATAGACCGGATTATCTTTAACCTGTTCTTTTTCGCAATCGGTTTCCTGGGAGTATTGATAGACAAGATCATCGGATCCTATTATCTTACAAACTTAATTCTAAAAGCATCTGAGATCAACCGCTTTATTGATATTCTGGTAACATCACTGCTCTTTTCTGTTTATACTTTTTTAATGGAATATTTTACCAAAGGAAGAACTATTGGAAAATACATAACAGGAACAAAAGTAATTACCACAGACGGGCAAATTCCTACCCTGAATGAATTTTTCATCAGAAATATTTCAAGAGCAGTCCCTTTTGATGCGCTTTCCTTTCTTGGAGAAACCGGCTGGCACGACAGTTGGAGTGATACCCGGGTTGTCAACATTAAAAATTATGAGTCTGAAAGACAAGTAAAAAGCGAAATAGAGACTCTGGGAACAAAAGAAATTGTCTGAAAAATTTTATTGAATCATAAATTTTGCTATATTTGCACACCTGAAAATGGTAAAGACATGGTACTTTGGCCGAGCGGCTAGGCAGTGGTCTGCAACACCATCTACAGCGGTTCGAATCCGCTAGGTACCTCATCATAAATCCCTATTTTACTTATTAACAGTAGTTTAGGGATTTTTTAATTGTTAGAATTCCAACGATGTTCCAACATCTTCATTCTTTCTGTATTTTACAATGTCAATATTGTTTATGAAACCTAAAATTAAATTTTCGAAATTGCAAAGATTGAAATAAACTATATGCTGATGGTTGCCTTCTTTTAGTGTTTACATCCCTCAGTCAAGTTCAAATATTTCTGCAATAATAAGCAATGACAAAGGTTAGTAATATATATTTATAAATAATTATAAAAAATAAATTCTGAGTTATAAAATATATTTTATACTTTTGCAGACTTTTTTATTGCAATATGCAATATTTGCATATATTTGTATAGAAAACTAATACAATCACACAATATGAATATTGATCCAACTGTTATGTCAACTGAAAGTCAATCAAAGATCGAAGAATATCTACAATCTGTAAAAGATCAGATTAGTCTTGTTGAGCTAGATGGTTATCTTCCTGCTAATGCTATAATTGATGCCTTTAACAAAGGTGAAGAACATGGAGAAGCAAAGTTTTTAAGTAAGTTTAAAGACTCATTCATAAACAATATAACTCAACATTTTTTATATTCTTGGAATATTTACAATTCTCTAACTGAGAAAAAATATCCTATAGATTCATGTTATATTAGTCCTGTTTCTAGAAATACAATTTATATTACTAGTATTGAGAACACAGTCAATGATTCTTTTATAAATCTTTTCTATGAACTTGCTTTTGATTTTGAAGCTAGATTTCTAAAAGATAACAAATCACATTTACAATTTAGTTTTATAGGAAATGAGGATGTAGATTATGAGCAATTAGCTTGTGATCATTTTATAAAAGTTATATAATGGCACAAACTATTGATCATGCTAATCATAACAGAGACGCCTGTAAAGAACTTAGAAAAGGAAGTAAGTATCATGACTGGTGTGTAACCACAGCTTTCTACTCTGCTTTACATTATGTTAATTTAAAGATTTTTCCATTTAATCTTTCTCACAGCGTAACTTGCAACACTATAAGCGAGGCACAGAAAGCTTTAAAAACAAGAGATCTACATGAAACAAGGGCTAAAATGGTAGAATTGCAATGCCGTGATATAGCCATACAATATAGATGGCTTAAATCTCAAGCTCACAATGCTAGATACGTTACCTATAAGTTTACTCCAACTCAGGCAGATAAAGCTGTTCAAATGTTAGATGAAATTGAAAAATACTGCAGCTAGATATAGCTAAATCCTACAAAAACCATTAATAATCGACCAACAATAAAAAGCCCTCAATAGGGCTTTTTCTTTTTAATCAATCAGTAAGGCATATCTGGGTTCCGGCCAAGATCATTATAGTTATTAATTAAAAGTCATGGACAAAGGCAATTTATAGAAATACCTAACTCGTTCTGAATTAATTTTTGCCGGGATCCATTTAGTTTTTATAGACTTAATCACCCTGATAGCTTCCTCGTTGAAATTTCCATTAATACCAATTGCTTTTACATCTGAAATACTTCCATCCTTTTCGATAACGAAAGTAACTTCAGTTCTTACAGTGCCCTCATAACCGTTCATGGCTGAATCATCAAAGGTACTCGATATTTTATTTCTGAAAGCTTTTATTCCTCCAGGATACTCAGCGTTCTGTTCAACTTCCGAATATATTTTAGAATCATTAACAGATGAATCTTTTGAATATTTATAAGATGGTGCTACAGAATTATCTTTAGTTCCTGGAATTGTTTGTGCAAATACAAAGTTGGAGAAAAGAATTAATAATATTATTTCATGATTAATAATTTCCCTGCAATATACAAATTTAGCTTAATGATCATTTTATGGATCCGTATAAATACTTAATTATAATAATAAATCAAACAGCTTTTTAAAAAGTATGATGTTATTAATATTCTTAAAGTCTTTAAAAAAATAATCTATTATAGATACCATGAATCCACAAAGTGATACGGGATCTTTGTATATTCGGAAAAAAGAAAACGCGTTATGCTGGATTCTATTCAAATTTTTAATACACATCATCCCTTTGATCAGATGGTCATACGATGGATTAATGCTCAGATGAAGAATAAATTCAATAAAGATATTCAAATTGACGATTGCCTTTCCGGAATAAGTGTAAACAATCATTATGTTGTGATGCTGCAAAAGAAAAATAGCATAGTAAATGATGACGAATATTTTTACGCAGAAACTCTTGTTAAACTTTTAAATGATGGACTTGTGAACATTGAAGAAATCCTCTAAATTAATTAAGACGATACTGAATCCTACCAGATTTGTCACTGACAAAAAGCATGCACATTAAGCTGTTTGCACTTTCCTTAATTTTCTATTCATATAGTCCTTCCATAGAAATAATAAAATAAAACCTCATCTCATATTTCATAAAACTCGATGATTGATAATTTATACAAAACTTTAAATGTAAAGCACAAATTCTTTATATAGCTATATATAAAAAATCCCCGGCCAGGCAGAGGATTAGAATGAAAAAATTAATATGTAAGTGATGGTGTTTTATTTAAAATATTCTTAAATGTCTCTAAGAATATATAATAGTTCATATTATTAACTGTTCAAGTATTATGCCAAGAATGGTAAATTTTTACTGTTTTCAGCAGGACTAATATCTAAGTATTAAATTCAATAAAAAGCTTTAGTAGGCGATAGCAGGAAAGTTTAAATCTCAAAATTAAAAAAACCCCCGCTTGTGGCAGGGGTAAAAACTAATAACCATGAAAACTCAAATTAAACATGAGTGACTGCAAATGTATAAAATATATCAGTTATAATAGTCTATTAAAACTGTAGATTTAATTAGTTAACAAATTTTATAAGACGTTAAAAAATATTTAAGATATGTAAGAAAACACATAACTTATTAAAACATTCACATTCAATATTTTACAATAAAATCCATAAAACTTTATCCTTTAGCAATATTTTAAATTTTGTTAACAAAAAAATAAGCTCTCAACAATGAGAGCTTATTTATAATTAATAGATTAGTTGCTTCTTATTCTTTTATGAATTTCTTCTGTACAGCCCCTTGAGCATCTTCAATATCGATCACATACACTCCGTTAATCAGCGTATGTACATCAATTTTATTATTTAAAATAATGCCTGATGACACCAATTGTCCTGCAGCATTATAAATCTTATAATTAGCTCTTTTACTGATGTTTTTCACATTCAGTACTGTTTTTACAGGATTAGGATAAATCAATATTTCTGTCTGGTTAACAGGATTTTGAACCATCGGTTTGGAAATCCTTACCGTATAGTCTTCCACCTCACCATTCGGGAAGCTGGTACAGTTTACAGGGATTCCGTCTTTCTGCATTGCCACTCTCATTACTACATATTTGAAGTCGCTCATACTGATAAAGGCATCAGCAGGCACAGAGAATGTTGCGCTTACGGTTTCTGTATTATTTGATCCCGAAACCAATATTCTTTCATTAATATCAAAATACCCGTTTCTGTTAAAGTCAATCCATACAGCAACACCGGCATTTGCATTTCCTGATAGTTTTTTCTCTATCGTAATCTTGTTGTTCGAAGAACCTTGAATCAATTCAATGAATTTATTGGTAACTCCGGTATAATCGGTGTAGTTTGATCCTAAAGACTGGTTTTCCATTTCCGGCTTGCCGGTTGGGGCCACCGTTACTTTTGAAATATAGTCAGCAGCTGATGCAGTTGATGCCATCTGACAATAAACAATAGTAGGCGTAGTGAAAAAATACGGCTCTGTATAGGTTCCCGGAGTTCCGCCACACACATTTACAACCTCCATCTCGTATTGGGTCAGCTCGGTTAAACCTGACAGCATCACAGTATTTGTATCCGAATTAACCTGTGTCCAGCTTGGAATACCTACTTTTCTATATCTTAAAATATAAACAGCTCCCGGAAATGGCTCCCATGTTACTGCTGCTGTAGTCGGAGTAAGTGCTGTAATCGTTAATCCCGGAGGAGCAATATCACAGGTCCTTTGTGTTGTAAATACTTTAGGATTAGACCATGTATTTAATGTACTTTCACTATCACACATATTGGCAATCTGTACTTCATATGTAGTGTAAACATTAAGCCCATTAAGAGGATACGTGTTTGCCGGAGCTGCCGGTAAAGGAATATTTGTACTCCAGCCTGCGTCACCGCTTCCAACAATCCTGTATCTCATAAAATAATGAGAGCTTGCAGCCAATGGAGCCCAGGCAACCAAAGCTGAAGTTGTTGTAATATTACTGATGGTTACATTAGGTGGAGTTGGGTCACATCTTGTAACAAAAGTGCTGTGAGAATAGTTCCCTGCATTACCGTTGCAGACTGCAGCAACTTCAACTTCATACTGGGTTGCAGATAAAAGACCGTTTAAGGTTATTGTATTGGTTGTTGCAGGTGCAGCTGCTGCTCCTACAGTTACCGTCTGCCAGGTAACAGAACCAACAGGCCTGTAGCGGATTGTATAAGTCGCTCCTCCAATATCCTGATTCCATGTCAGTACAACTGAATTATATGTAGGGGTACCAACAGTTACAACAGGAGTTGCATTGCTGCAGATACGCAGGTTAATATTATCAATAGCCGCAGGAGGCTGGTTACCACCGCCTGAGTCATTAGTCCATTCAAATACAAGACGCATGGTCTGCCCTGCAAAGCTGCTGATATCTAAAGTAGGATTAAGGACAGTCTGCCAGGAAGCCTGCTGATTAAGGTTTCCTCCGATCTGGATTCTTCCTGTCCCGGCTGTAATCTCATTTCCTGAAGTTGGCATATATGTGGTAGGCACTAACCAAACTCTTAAGAAATCCCAATTGGATTCACCTTCAGCTTTCCAGTCATAAGAGAAAGTAGCCGTGGTGGTTGATGGAGGAACAAGAATATCCCTGTAAGCATGGACAATGCTTGATGATCCCGTATCATACGTATTTGTAGTTCCGTTAGTGTCAGAAATATAAAGAGAATTCCCTGTATTTCCTGTAGCATTTCCGTATGTCCATTTATTGGTTTGAGTACCATTGGTATATCCTAAGTCGCTTCCCGTGTTAAACTGCTGAAGATAAGGAATAGTAGCCGGTATCTGAGAGGTTGTAAAACTTGGCCCGGCAATCCAGAAACTTCTGTCAGATCCTGCGCATACTGAACGTACCCAAAAATAATAAGTCGTGTTAGGGGTTAATGGAGACAGCACAGCTGTAGTTCCTGGTGAAGTTGAAGTCGGTAAACTTGCAAAGTTAGGAGCAACATTTGTTGTTGACAGATAAATCTGATATCCTCCAACAGGTGCCGGTACTGGCGCTGTCCAGCTTATTGAAGCAGTATTTGATCCTACAGATGTCACCTGTATATTCAAAGGAACTTTACACGTAGGAATACTTAAATTAATATTATCAATAGCAATAGGAGGCTGTGTTCCGCCGCCTGAGTCATTGGTCCATTCAAATACAAGACGCATCGTACCCCCGGCAAAACTGCTTAAGTCTAATCCTGTATCGAAATAATTCTGCCATTCTGCCTGCTGATTAAAGTTTCCGCCAATCTGAATAACTCCTCCCCCGGCAGTAATTTCGGTTCCTGCCATAGGTACATAAGTAACAGGTACCATCCAGACTCTTAAAAAATCCCAGTTTGATTCACCTTCTCCTTTCCAGTCGAATGATAAGGTTGCATCACTTGTTCCTGCAGGAACTATAATATCTCTGAAGGCATGCACAATACTTGATGAACCGGTATCATAAGTATTTGTGGTTCCGTCTGTATCGGAAATATAAAGGGAGTTTCCTGTATTTCCGGTTGCTGAACCATAAAACCATTTGTTCGTCAACGTTCCATTCTCAAGCTGCATATCGTTTCCAGTCGTAAAATCCTGAGTATAAGGAATGGTAGCCGGTATCTGATCAGTATTAAAACTAGGTCCGGCAACCCATATACTTGTATCGGAAGCACTGCATATGGAACGTACCCACCAATAATAAGTAGTTCCACTCATTAAACTTCCAAGATTAACTGTCGTTCCTGCATTAGCGATTGCTGGCGTAGAAGCGCCCGGTGCCGTATTGGTTGTACTCAGATAATATTCATATCCGATTCCGGGAACAGGAGACGGAGCAGACCAGGATAAAGTAGCCGTATTAACTCCTACTCCAGACACTGCTGGTGCAGATGGCATAATACAAGAAGGAATGGCAATATTAATATTATCAACAGCCATAGAAGGCTGTGTCCCGAAACTGGTATCATTGGTCCATTCAAATACAAGACGCATGGTACTTCCTGCATATGCACTTATATCTACGGCAGGATTACTGTAGGTCTGCCAGGAGCCGTCCTGACCAAACTGTCCTATCTCGAATATATCTGTCCCTGATGTAATATTATCACCTGCAACTGGTGTAAAAGTATCCGGAACAAGCCAGACTCTGAGGAAATCATAGCCAGACTCTCCTTCTCCCTTCCAATCAAAAGAAAGGGTTGAAACAGTAGATCCTGCAGGGATTGTAAAATCTCTGTAAGCATGAACAACACTTTCAGAATCAGTGTCATAAGCATTGTCAACACCACCGTTATTCGAAATGTAAATAGAACTTCCGGGATTACCTGTTGCAGTACCGTAAAACCACTTATTTGTCAGCGTTCCGTTGACAAGCGTGAAATCATTCGCGGTGTTAAAGTCCTGTGAATAAGGTAAAGTGGCAGGTGCCTGTCCATAAGCATTCGAAACAATGCCTACATTCAACAAACACAGAAGAAGTACTAGAAAAGTAGAAATTTTCTTCATTAGTTATCATTTAATATTAATCCGTGCAAATCTAATCCGATTTTTAATAATATATGGTATAAAACACGATGTTTTTATAGAATCTTTACAAGTATCAAAATAATATTGTTTAAAACAAACGTCTATATTCCGGTTTTTATTATTCACCGGAGAAGATAAAAGGTAAAAGATGTCTAAAAGCTATACTTATGTCTTTATAACAATTCGTAAAATTACTTAAACACCTGCTATAAAATAAGGCCTCCTAATGAAAGAAGGCCTCAAAAACACAAATGATGAAAAAAAATTTGTTGAATCAATTAATTTAATTCTGTCATAAAATTAAATTTAATATCACATAGAATTTATGAGTTAAATCATATAAGCAACTCATTAAGTAGTTTCTTTGATTAAAGAATTACTACATCATAAAGATATTTATCATTACCCTAATATCTTGTTTTCTGTGAAATTATCTTGGAATGAGTATTGATATTTAGAACTATTTTTTAAATAAAACTCCTCATTGCTGAGGAGTTTTTAAAAAGGGGTATGGGGTCTAAAAAAGTATTCTTGTTTTATCTTGTTGAATTACTTCCTGTACCTGTAGTCCCAGAGCCAGTTCCCGTATTTGTAGCACCGGTACCTGAAGAATTTTGTGCACCTCCTGGATTAGATCCATTGTTCTGGTTCGGAGTTGTTGTCTGATCAGTAGTTCCGGTTCCTGTGCCAGTCCCTTGATTCATTGCACTGTCACGAACACTTGCGGTAGTATCCATTTCTGTTCCCGTTCCGGACATGTCACCGGACATAGGAGCTGAAGTGGAAGCCGAATCACTTATCGTGTTATTTTCATTTTGCGTTTCCTGTTTTTTACAGCTTACTGCAAAAAGACTTATTCCCAGCATTAATAGCATTACTTTTTTCATATAATTATTTTTGATGTCTTATTATTCACAAAATTAGCAACTTAAAAGAGTCTACAATATGAGCCGGATCATAAGATACTGAAAATTATACCCTACATAATAAATGGCCTCTATCAGGGAGCCATTAAGTAAGTGGTAAAATTTTCCATTAATAAGTACAGACATTACTTACCTGAAAAATCTATATGAAACAGATACATTCATTGCATAAGCCGGTAATTAAAACTTCAATCTGGAATTACTCTTCCCAAACAATAGGAACATATACAGTAATGTAGCCATCCTGATCTACCTGTGCATCAGAAACTGCTCCTGTAACAGAACCATATCCTACCCAGCCACCCTGCCCCTGCATAGCAGTAAATGTATACGTTCCGGTAGGAATTCCTTCACTATATTTTGGTAACGACTGGAATCCGCCACCCGCATAAGTTTCAAAAGATTCTCCGGTAATCGTGTTGGTAGCGACAAAACTTCCAATGTCATAACTTCCGGTAAGAGTCTTCGTGCCATTCTGGGAAACAAGACCATATCGGACGGTATAAGTCTTTGTTTTTGAAGTTTCTTTTGCCGGGGTTTGACTGGAAGCATCCTTATCAAGCAAATCTTCATTGGATGAGCACCCTGTCAGAATACCCATCAGTCCTGACATCAACAGGACCTTAAAAACTGAAATTTTCATAATATTGTAATTTGATTTACCGAAGGTAACAAATTCACATCGATCAAACAAAAATGATAGATTAAATAATCATTATTCATAATATATTCACAGATTAACAGATTTATTGATGAGATTAAAGGCCTATAAACTCCGTTAATAGTAATGATTTCTCAATAATCCATAATATTTAACATTACTTAACTTTGTTTGGCTTCATAATTGGAATAATATGTCATCAATGTTATGCTTTTAGCATCTTATATTAAAATTTGAATTATGAAAAGTATAGTGGTAACAGGTTTGGTTTCAGTTTTTTTACTGACTGCCTGTAAAAAAGATGATCAGATTGCTGAAAAATCCCTGGAACAACAAAAAGTTGAATTCCAGATGAGACAGCTTGAAATTGAAAAGCAAAAGTTAGCTATTGAAAAAGAAAAAATGGCTTACGAAGCTCAGAAAAAAGCAGACAGCATTACTGAAGTTCAGAAAGCAAGGACTGCTGCTGCCAATTCTAAGCCGCAGGTAATCAGGGAGACACGTACCGTATATAGAGACAGACCTAGCTCCAGCAGCAATAATGGGACTTATGCAAATAACGGCAGCAGTTCCTCCCAGGGTACTACTCAAAGAAAAGGTATGAGTAAAGCTGCAAAAGGAACTATTATCGGTACAGTAGGTGGAGCAGCAGCCGGAGCTATTATTGCGAAGAAAAACAGAGGACTTGGTGCAGTAATCGGCGGTGTGGTCGGTGGTGCAACAGGATATACTATTGGTAGAGCCGGTGACAGAAAAGACGGAAGGGTTCAGCCAAGATAAAAATATAATTTTAACATATATAGATAGAAAGATTGCTTTTTCAAGCAATCTTTTTTATGCTGTTAGTTTATGGAATTCATTCTATGTTAACTTCCAATTCTCTAAAATTCTAAATCTTAAGGTAAAAGAAAAAACGCAATATCTTGAAATTGATCCGAAAGATGACTCGAAACCGGAGATATAACGATTATCTATCCTGCTAAAAATCATATCTACAGAACAAATCAAGTATTCTTTACATCTGAAGAAAAAGCTGTAAATTTACCTCATGTTAAATACTTTAGGCAATTTACTCAGCCTTACTACATTTGGAGAAAGCCATGGTCTTGCGTATGGCGGAATCATCAATAATTTTCCGGCTGGCTTAACGGTTGATCTTGAAGCTATTCAAAATGAACTGGACCGCAGGAAGCCCGGGCAGTCTGCTATTGTTACCCAGAGAAAGGAAAGCGATACCGTAAAATTTCTTTCAGGTATTTTTGATGGAAAAACAACGGGAACTCCTATTGGTTTTATCATAGAAAACGAAAATCAGAAGTCAAAGGATTATGACCACATTGCAGAATCCTACCGTCCAAGCCATGCAGACTTCACGTATGACAAAAAGTTCGGACTGAGGGATTATCGCGGCGGCGGGAAATCTTCTGCACGGGAAACCATTAACTGGGTAGTTGCCGGTGCCTTGGCAAAACAGCTGTTATCAGACATAGAAATCAATGCCTATGTATCTTCCGTAGGAGAAATCTTTTGTGAAAAACCTTACCAAGCTCTGGATTTTACCAAAACCGAAAGTAACGAAGTACGCTGTCCCGATGCGGAAACTGCCGAAAAAATGATTGCCAGAATCAAAGAAATCAAAAAAGAAGGCAACACGATCGGCGGCACGATTACCGGCGTGATTAAAAATGTTCCCGTAGGAATCGGAGAACCTGTTTTCTCAAAACTTCAGGCAGAATTAGGCAAAGCTATGTTAAATATCAATGCGGCCAAAGGATTTGAATACGGGAGCGGATTTTGCGGGGCAAAAATGACCGGTAAAGAACACAACGATCTTTTTAATGAAGATTTCACCACTAAGTCTAATCTTTCAGGAGGAATTCAGGGAGGAATTTCCAATGGGATGGATATTTATTTCCGCGTAGCTTTTAAACCTATAGCAACCATTTTAAGGCCTCAGGAAAGTATTGACAAATATGGAAATCCTGTTATCGTGGAAGGGAAAGGGCGCCACGATCCCTGTGTCCTTCCAAGAGCAGTTCCTGTTGTGGAAAGCCTGGCAGCTTTTGTGTTGGCAGATTTATTTTTGATCAATAAAACAAGAAACATCAATAATTTTTAATCATAAAAAATTTTAGTAATGGAAAATTACTGGGAGAAAAGTATCTCTTTCGAAGAGTATATGGAAATCGGAAAACAGAGATTGGCCAATCCTGTAACACCACAGGACATTGAATATAAAAAATACTATGGATTAGGTCTTCAGAGAATTGACAGGACCTTAAAGAAATATGTTCCGAATGAAGATCAGTTAAAGGAACTCGAAGCCAGAAATTTTAACGGAAAGATCATGATTATTTCCGAAGTATGGTGTGGCGATGCCAGTGCTACCGTTCCGGCTCTGGTTAAATTTTTTGAAGGTAAAAATGAAGTCAGAATATTCCTCAGGGACAGTGATAAGAGCTTAATTAATCAGTTTTTGACCAACAACACGGAATCTATCCCGAAAGTGATTATTCTCGATCAGGATTTCAAGGTAAAAAATTCTTGGGGGCCACGTCCGCAATACGGTAAAGAACTATTGATGAAGTATAAAGCAGATCCCGAAGCCTATCCAAAGGAAACTTTTTATAATGACCTGCAGTTGTATTATGCCAAAAACAGGGGAAAAGATGCTGTTCAGGAAATTTTGGAATTGCTGTAATCCTATTCAAAAATAAAATGAAAAAAAATATAATTTATCTTATTCTGATTGCCATTATTGGCGTAATCGTCTTTGTTCCGGGAGTGAAGGAAAAATTGCAGGATACCTTTTTTCCGATTGCGACCATTGAGAATGCAGTTCATGTGAGTGATGAAGATTATGATGTTGAACTTCAGGGAATCAATACCCCGAGCACCAATCTTAAAAGTTTCAAAAACAAAGCTGTTTTTCTGAATTTCTGGGGAACATGGTGCCCTCCATGCAGAAAAGAATGGCCTTCGATCCAGAAATTATATGATACCAGAAAAGATCATGTGGATTTTGTCTTAATCGCCATGAACGACCAGGAAGAGGCTGTAAGGAAATTTCTGAAGGACAACAACTACAATGTTCCTGTTTATATCGCACAAAGCCCGATCTCTGAAAAAATCCTCCCGAAAGTATTTCCTACTACTTATCTGCTGGATAAAAACGGAAGGATCATTATCAAAGAAGATGCGTCAAGGGACTGGAACACAGAATCCGTACATCAATTTATTGATAATATTATTAAATAATACTTTAACTAAAATTGTGAGGAGTTGGTACAGAATTTGAGAAACTTACAGTTTTAAAGAATTATTTAATCAACACCAAAAATGAAGTATTCAAAATTGAATCTGGCGAAAGAAGCGATCAGCCATAAGGGATTTGTCAGAAAGATTCCTGACATTTTCAGGATGGTGAGAATGTGGAAGAGAGGACAATATCCGATGAGATCCATTGATATAATCCTGCCTATGTTAGGAATGCTGTATGTGGTCTCTCCTATTGATATTCTTCCGGATTTTGCTTTGCCTGTTTTAGGAATTATGGATGACTTAGCGGTATTATCTTTAGTGATCCCGAAACTGATCAGAGAAGTAGACAAGTTCCTGATATGGGAAACTGAAAGAAAGTACAGTACAGCCGGTACGAAAGTTATCGACGCTGAAATCGTAAAATAATGAACCATCCTTCGGGATGGTTTTTTGTGAACGGTACTAAAGCAATCTGCTTTATTTCACTTTGAATAATAATTGTTTCTATTATTGTTTTATAAAGTAAACTTCATAATTGACATTTGAACCTTTCAGTCTTCACATCAAATCCTTAAATTTGCAACATCTAATAAAAAATTAATGGAAAGTAAAAAAGAATTCTTCCTGGAGTGTTATAAGCTGGGCATCATCAAATTTGGTAGATTTACCTTAAAGAGCGGTATTGAAAGTCCGTTTTATGTAGACCTGAGACCTTTGGCTTCAGATCCTAAAATACTGAAAAACCTGGCTAATTATTTATTGGAAATGCTTCCGTTGGATAATTTTGATCTGATTTGCGGTGTTCCTTATGCTGCACTTCCTATGGCTACCGCCATGTCTCTGGAAAGTTATATTCCGTTAATTATTAAAAGAAAAGAAGCGAAAAATTACGGTACCAAAAAACTGATCGAGGGAATTTACCAGAAAGGACAGAACTGCTTGCTGGTAGAAGATGTTATTACGTCAGGAAAATCTTTGATTGAAACGATTGCTGAAGTGGAGCAGGAAGACCTTAAAGTAGCTGATATCGTAGTTGTTTTAGACAGGGAACAAGGCGGAAAACAACTTCTTGAGAGAAAAGGCTATAAGGTTCATACGCTTTTTAATATTACGGAAGTGTGCGGAATTCTTAAAGAAACCGGTGAATTAACAGATGATGAAGTAAAAAGGATCCAGGACTTTTTACAGGGAAACCATATTAATTTTGAAGAAAAAGTAAGATTTTCTTATGAACAAAAACTGGAAACTGCGCAGCATTCTGTTTCTAAAAAACTGCTGGAAACCGCTTTAGCCAAACAGTCTAACCTGATTGCTTCTGCAGATGTGACAACTACACAGGAACTGCTGGCTCTGGCTGATCAGGTAGGACCGCATATTATTGCTTTAAAAACCCATATCGATATCATCTCCGACTTCGAATACGAAAAAACCATTACTCCACTGAAGGCATTGGCTGCACAGCATAATTTCCTTCTGATGGAAGACCGTAAGTTTGCCGACATCGGCAATACCCAGGAACTTCAGTTCACGAGCGGTGTTTTTAAAATTACAGATTGGGCAGACTTTGTCACGTCCCAGGTAATCGGTGGTTTTGAATCTTTAGACTGCTTTAGGAATGTAGGGGTGGTGGCCATTATAGGAATGTCTTCTAAAGGGGCTTTAACAACTTCAAGTTACCGGGAGGAAGCATTAAAGGTGGCGTTATCACATCCTAATGTAATCGGAGGCGTTTCCCAAAACCCGCTTCCTGAAGAAATGCTTTTGTTTACTCCTGGAGTGAACTTAGCAGATTCAGGCGATGGAAAAGGACAGCAGTACAATACACCTGAACATGTATTCAAAATGCTTCATACCGATTTCATTATTGTAGGAAGAGGCATATACAAATCTGAAAATCCGGCCGAAGCTGCTATCATGTACAAAAATGAAGGCTGGAGCGCATATATTAATTCTTTATGAAAAAAATCAATTCACAGTTGAATGCCGGATTAATTTCTGAAAAATTAAGTTATATTTGATGCTTTATCAGGAATATTGAAAAGGATCAGCATTTGTCTTATTTTGTTTTTGGGCGTAGCAGAAGCTTCTGCCCAGAAAGACAGCATCTCTATTGAAGCCAGACTTTCTTCAGATAAAAAAATACTGGATGTCAGTCAGGAGCTTGTGTATTACAACCATTCCGGAAAAGAACTGGATACGATAAAGCTTTTAAACTGGGTTTCGGCTTATCGCAAAAGAGGAACTTCCCTGGTTTACAGAAAACTGGAAGACCGGAATACAGACCTTCATTTTGCTAAAAAAGATGAGCTTGGAACATTAATACGTTTAGAGGTAAAAAATGCTGATGAGAAAATACCTTTCAGTTCTCTCTCGGATGAAAATCTCCGGCTTCCGCTAAAAGAAGCATTGCCGCCCGGAGAAAGAATAAAGCTTCAGCTGCAGTATCAGGTTCAGCTTCCTGACCGGAAATTTACCGGTTATGGAACATCCGATACTCAGACCGCACTAAAATACTTTTTTATTGTTCCGGATCATTTTGATCCGGACAATAATATTCCGAGAAATTATGTTGATATTGAAGAATCCGTAAATTTCAATACATTCTGGACGGTTCATTTTGATCTTCCGGTAAATTATTTTATTGAAAGCAACCTGCAGCAGGTTCAGATAAATTCCTTTAAAGGATATCTTGATTCAGATCCTGAATTTCTGATTTCACAAAATCAATACCCTTCTGTGCGGATCAATATCGACGGCACTGATACCGAAGTAAAATTCGGATACAGTTTAACGGCTCAGGAAAAGCAGAATCTGGAGTTTTACCTGCCTTTGCAGTTGAGATTCATTAAAGAAAAAATCGGCTTTATTCCGGAAAGGCTTTTTATTTCTGAGAAATTCAGAGCCAAGGAAGACTTTTTCGGGAACAATGATATCTCTGTCTGGAAATTCAGGTTCAGGTTATTTACCGACGCAGAAAAAACCGACCTCGATTATTTCGGGATCATGGCTAAAAAGATTTTAGATGAAAGCATCATCACAGACAAGCAGGATAATCACTGGTTTAAAAACGGATTAAAATCTTATCTTGAAATTCAGTATTTAAAAAAATTCTATCCGCAGACCAAGCTTTTAGGCACCCTGCCTGAAACAAAAATTTTCGGAATAAAACCTTTAAAACTATTTCATGCCTCGAATGTAAAACTGATCGAACGGTACGGTTTGGCTTACCAGTACATCATGGCTCAAAATTTAGATCAGAAAATTGATGAGAAATATGCCGTTCTGAGTAATTTTAACGATATGGCGATCAGTAATTTTGAGACCGGAACCTTATTCAGCTATTCAGCGGATAAAATGGGACATGAAAATTTTGATACCACAGTCCGTGATTTCATTTCAAAGAATACTGACAAACAGCTTAACCCAAGAGATTTTCTAAAAGAATTAGCTGAAAAAGATAAAAGGACGGCTTATCTGGAAGATTTCATCCAGCATAAAAACAGAGTAAATTTTAAACTCAGACGATTCACCAAAGACGGTGATTCCCTGAATGTTAAAATCAGTAAAAATACATTGGCCGATATTCCCGTAAAGCTGGAGACCGAAACAAGAAACGGCGAGAAAAAAGAATACTGGACAAATACCGGCAGCGATTCAAAAACGCAAACGGTATCAATTCCGGCGCTGGATGTTTACAAAATTACACTGAATGATGATTATATCTTTCCGGAAGCTAACTACAGGGACAATTTTCTTTATGCAAAAGGCGTATTTTCAAACATGAGGAAAATCAAACTCAAACTGATCAAGGATATCCCGAACCCTGAATTCAATGAAATCTATATAAATCCGAGAATACGGTTCAATAATACCTATGATAAATTCCTGATCGGATTTAATTTTAAAAATCAGTCGCTTTTCGATCAGAAGTTCCTCTACTCAATTACCCCTACATACAGTACGGGAACCGGGAAGCTGGTAGGTTCAGGAGCGGTAGCCTACTCTTTTCTGCCTGCCGAAAGCATGATCAGAAGTTTAACCTTTGGGATTTCAGGCTCTGTTTTCCATTATGATCACGATCTGGCATACCGAAAAGCCTCAATTTATTCAAATATTAATTTCAGGAAAAATCCAAGAAGTACGGTGAGCCGCGGCATCGGTATCTCTTATAATTATTTTGAAAGAGATCTTAACCAGGAAATGATCCTTAAAAACGATTATGACCATTATAATCTGTGGAGTATAGGATATGGATATTCGGACAATCAGAGTATCCATGAAAAAAGTTTAAGCCTGAGCACACAAGGAATGGAAGATTTCAATAAAATCACGGCAGAAGGCTTCTACCGTTGGGAGTTTGCTCCGAAACAGAAACTGAGCGTAAGACTGTTTGCAGGATATTTCATCAGAAACAATACGAGAAACAATACTTTTAACTATGGAATTTCAAGGGTTTCAGATTATTCTTTTTCTTATAACTTATTAGGACAAAGTGCCACGGGAGGTATTTTATCACAGCAGTATGTGCTGGCAGACGGAGGTTTCAAATCCTTTATCCCCGGAACAGTAAACAAATGGCTGACTTCTGTTAATGTAGACACCAGTGTCTGGAAAATTTTTCATGTCTATGCAGATGCCGGCGTCTATCAAAACAGCGGCCGGCCTACAAAGTTCATCTGGGACAGCGGCATAAAAGTAAGGGTTATTCCGGATTTCCTTGAAATTTACTTTCCCGTACAATCTTCTTTAGGATTTGAACCGGCTTTCAAGGATTATGCAAAACGTATAAGATATACCCTGATTCTTAACCTGAGTTCTATCATTAATGCAGCCAGAAGAGGATGGTATTAATAGTGCTCGTCAGTCTCTGACAATTTTTTGGGAAACCGGTGCGTTATTGATCATTCCCGTTACTGTATATTTTCCTTTGGGTAATTCGGTAAGATCAAGTCCGTGGGAAATCTTGGTTGGCGAAGTCATGACCACTTGTCCGAATTCATCATACACCTTCACATTCTGAACTTCGCCCCCGAAAACAATATCATTATTGTCTTTCACAAAAGGATTGACAATAAAATTAAATTTTGAATAATTCACATCCACATCAGCGATGGTCGTACTGCCGTTTATACTCATTGAATTTACGAGACTTGCAGGTGCAATCACAAAATCAGGTACATTGGAAGGTGTATTTTCCATTCTTTTGAATGAAGTAGCAGCAGTAGGTGTAATTCCCGCTCCTGTACCGGCAAATCGTACAGTACTTCCATAGTTTACAAGATCTATGATCTGAGGATCATTAGGACTGATCACCTGTAATGCATTACCTGCCAGTACTACCCTGCCGGAAATCCTGTCAATGTCCAGACCTTCAGATGAACTTTGTGAGCCGTCGAAATTCATAATGTTTGCTGCCATAAAATCAGGAGCCGGGAGATCCGTGGTTCCTCCTCCGCCTGATCCTTCCTGAATAAGATAACTTTGACCGGGAGATAAAGTAATATCAGGCAGTGTATGATATTGAGCAAAATTTTTATTTGAAGGTGCATACTGTAAAGTAGCTCCTTGTAAAGAAGCAGTTTCAGTACCTATATTTTTAAGGATAATATAATCATTTTTTAAGGTAGAACCCGCATCTCCACCTCCGCCATATATTTCACTGATGATGATCTGGGCTTGAGCCAGTACACTGAATGAAACAAAATCTATAAGAGTAAATATTTTTTTCATAAAAATGCATTTAGTGTATCAAAAATTACAAAAAGGGTACCATGTTTAACAAAAATGCTTCATAAAAGCATAAAAATCAATATGCCTTCAAGCACATAAAAACCTCCGCTTCAATGAAGCGGAGGCTGTATTTATATGCGTTTTATATTAATCTTTTAAGATTTTTTCAGAAACCGGTTTGTTGTTTACTATTCCTGTAACAATGTAATTTCCTTTCTGTAGTTCAGCAATGTTTAATGATTCGTTTTCTTTTACAGAAGCTGTTTTTACGATCTGTCCAACCATGTTATAAATTTTTACATCTTTAACTGGAGCCCCAAAAGAAATCTGTTCAGTAGTGACAAAAGTATTTTTTACAAAACTTCCTTTTTTACCTGCTAAGTCAGAAACTGCTAAAGTTCCGGCGGCAGTCCATGAAACATCATCAATTGTTATTTGCTTATTACCAGATGCAGTACCTGTAGGATAAGATATTCTTATTGTAACAGGTCCGGAAGTATTAACGGTCGTGTTAGAAGTATATACTGTAGGATCAGCACCTGCAGCACCAAATGCAGGAATTACTGTTGTTTGAATTCCATTTATAAAAACAGCTAAAACTCGGTTATTTGTACCTGCTGTAAATGCTTTTCTATATTTGAAGGTAAAAGTACCCACTCCATTTGGGATGACAAATTCTACAGAGCTCGGCTCATCTGATCTTCTTAACAGAATTCCTTTACCATTGATTGAATAATTATCAGAAGTACCTGAACCTTCATCTCTCGAATGTACATAGTTTACAGTAACACCAGAAGTCTGTCCGGCAAAAGAACCGTTTGCATAAGAGCTTGTCAAAGCAGTCTGGGCTTCAAAATTTTCACTTCCCTGTCCGAATGCTGTAGTTGAGAAAACAGCAGCTGCCAATAAAGAATAAATTTTTTTCATGATTTAAAATTTAATATTAATAATTTGTATGGCAAAATTATAGCATTTTTTCAGCTTAACGCAATAAAGAGATTAATTTTTTGTTAATACTACTAAAACCCTTTCCGTTAACATTTTTTGGTTATTTTTACGGATTATTTTAAAAGGCTTGCGAAATTATATCCTGATATTCGTGTTGTTTTTTATAGGCATATTTTCAGGTAATGCCCAGGTATTTACGTGGAAAAATCCCAATCTTCCACAAGACAGCCTAAGGCGTGACAGTATTAACCAGGACAGCATTCTCGCTTTCAGATTCGAGCAGGATATTTTTGCAAAAGATACGCTGGATTTTGTAAAAAACAGCAACAGAATTGTTGTTGACGAAGCCGTTCTTGCCAGAAATGATAAAAAAAGATTTTTAGGAGAATTGAATTCCAAAGGATCCATCATCAAAGGGATTACTTTCGGCAATAACCAGGGACAGTCGGTTCAGAGTTCCATGGACCTTCAGATTTCAGGAAGACTATCTAAGGATGTGACCATTTTAGCCAGTATTTCCGATCACAATCTTCCGATTCAGGCGGACGGATATACCCAGACGCTGGAAGAATTTGACAAAATTTACATGCAGCTTAATATTAAGGATAAATCGATCCTTAGGGCCGGCCACCTTGATTTGGTAGAAGCAAAAAATTATTTTGCCAAATATCAGAGACGCAGTATGGGGCTTGAGTTCCAGACAGAGTTTGGAAAAGAAAATAAAACATTTGTAGATGTTTCTATGGGCGTCGCGCGAAGCGAGTTCCACAGGATCCGTTTCCAGGGAATTGAAGGCAATCAGGGGCCTTACCGTTTAACCGGAAAAAACGGAGAACAGTTTATTACGCTGATCTCAGGTTCTGAACAGGTTTTCATTGACGGTATTTTGATGAAGCGTGGAGAAAATCAGGATTACGTTATTAATTACAATACGGGGGAAGTCACTTTCACCAGTTTCCGTCCGATTTTCCAGCAGAATTTCATTACCATTTCCTATAATTATACCAACAGGAATTACTCAAGATACTTATTTACCGGAAAAGTTGAACACAAGAGAGAAAAACTGAAGCTTGGACTGAACTGGTTCATGGAGAATGATAATAAAAATGCACCGCTTGCCCTGAATCTCTCTGCGGAAGACCAGCAGATTCTTGCCGAAGCGGGAAATAACCCTAACCTCATGTACGCTCCATCCGGCGTTGTTACGGAATATGATGTAAATAAGATCCTCTATCGGATGGTTCAGAGCCCTGGAGGGAATTACTATGAGTTCTCAACGGATTCTTCCCAAACATTGTATACGGTTTCCTATACCTATTTCGGAGCTAATCTCGGAGATTATAAAATTACCCAGACAACCAATAATGGTCGTGTATTCGCCTACGCAGGCCCGAATATGGGTGATTACAGAGCAGTAAGAAAGCTGCCTTCCCCGGAAAAATCCCAGGTATATTCATTGAATTCCGAATATCTGTTAAAAGACGGAAAAATAGGTGCCGATATTTCCTTGAGCAATTATGACCTGAATTTATTTTCCTCAAAGGATTCGGATCAGAATATAGGGTATGCCTGGAGAATTTTCGGAAATAAAACATTCACAAAAAACAATTGGAAAGGAACCCCGAATTTTGAATATCAGTATATCGACCGGCAATTTCATATTTTAGACAGGATCAATGACGTAGAATTCTCTAGAGATTTCAACTTAGCCCAGGAATTCAGTGGCAGGACACAGAACCGGTTTATTTTCAGCTTTCTGAATAAATGGAATAACAAATCAACATTAAACTACAGAATCAATTACCTTGATGAGCAGGATACTTATAAAGGGATCAAGAATGATCTGGATTTCGGATGGATCAGCGGCAAATTTTTCACCAAAGGAAATTTATCTTATCTGAATACAAACGCCGTTTTTCAGGACACCAAATTCATCCGTGGTGGTGCCTCTACCGAATACACCGGTAAAAAAGGAAGCTGGGCAGTAGGCGGAAGTATGGAGCACAATGAAAAAAAATATAATGATACCCAGCTGATGGATGTCACCAGTTTCAGCTGGAAAGAAGTATTTGTCCAAAAGAAAATCGGTGACAGCACAAGGACAAAACTACTGGCGAAAGTGTATATGCGCGATAATGATTCCGTCCGCGATAACAGGCTTCAGAGCATGAATAATATTTTAGGTTTTATGGCGGAAAGCCAGCTCATCAAAACTGAAAAAACAACGTTAAACGCTCTTTTGCATTACAGAAAATTTTTCTATCAGAACCAGGATGCCGATATGTCCAGAAATAATGATTTTGTAGTCGGGAATATTCTTTACAACCAGCAGCTTTTCAGAAACGGGATGCGTCTGCAGGCATTTTATGAACTTGGAAACGGACAGGAAGCCCAGAGGGAATTCCAGTATATTAAAGTGACAGACGGCCAGGGCATTTATAAATGGACAGATTATAACGGTGATGGTGTTCAGCAGCTGGATGAGTTTGAAATTGCAGAATACTCTGATTTGGCACAATATATACGGGTGTATACCAATTCCGTAAGATATATTCCGTCCAACAAAAATAAAATTCAGCTGGCGTTATTTGTTAATCCTTCTGTTGTATTTAATTCTGAAAACAAGTTTTTGAAGCGGTGGAACTTCAACGTTTCATTAAATTCCCAAAACTCATTCTATAAAAAGGATAAGGTGCTTGTGCTGAATCCATTTGAGAAAAGTGATGACCAGATTCTTAAAAACCAGAATATTTTAGCATCAGTTCAGTTCAGCCCGACTGATAAATCCGGATGGAACGGAAACTATCGTTTTATATCCAATGACAACCTCATCAATGCCAATTTCAGCAATGAAGAACGGGAACAGGTTTCTCATTTTCTAAACGTCGGGTATTGGTTCAATAAAGAATTCAGGATTGACTGGGAAAACTCCGTGCACGATATCCAGAACTCCTCTCAATTATTCGCCACGAGAGATTACCGGCTGAATAATTTTGAAACGAAGCCAAAAGCGACGTATAAATTTACGGATGCTATTCAGGCTGAGCTCTCTTCTGCTTTCCGCCAGAAAGACCGTGTGGATGGAGAAGAGCTTCTGAAAGCATTTGATGTGACCGGAACCATCCAGTGGGAGCGCAGGAAGACTTCTATCAGAGGAAACTTTTCATTCATCAACAACAATTTCAACGGGAATAATTTCAGTATTGTCGGAAACCAGATGCTGGACGGTCTGAAACCTGGCAAGAACCAGGTCTGGAGCGTATTTATCCAACAGGCAATTAATTCTTTCCTGCAATTGAATTTAAATTACGAGGGGAGAAACTCCGGAGAACGGACCATCCATATAGGAAGCATGCAGGTGAAAGCGAGTTTCTAATACCAATCCGTTTGAACAGTTAAATATAAATTTTCGCCTTAAATCCATCCATCACATTAATAGATATTATCATATTCTCAAAGTTTATAATTTTGTAAATTTGCACCATGATAAAAATTGGCAATATAGAACTGCCGGAATTTCCGCTTTTATTGGCACCGATGGAGGATGTGAGCGATCCGCCGTTCAGAAGGCTGTGCAAAATGCATGGTGCAGACATGATGTATTCAGAGTTTATCTCTTCTGAAGGCTTGATCCGTGATGCGATGAAGAGCCGAAAAAAGCTTGATATTTTTGACTATGAGAGGCCCGTAGGAATCCAGATTTTCGGAGGTGATGAAGAAGCCATGGCTATGTCTGCAAGAATTGTGGAAACCGTGAACCCTGATCTTGTAGATATCAATTTCGGCTGTCCTGTAAAAAAAGTGGTATGTAAAGGAGCCGGAGCAGGCGTTTTGAAAGATATTGACTTGATGGTCCGCTTAACGAAAGCCGTAGTAAGCTCAACAAGCCTGCCGGTAACCGTAAAAACACGGTTAGGTTGGGACAGCACTTCCATTAATATCGATGAGGTGGCGGAACGTCTTCAGGAAACCGGGATCAAAGCACTGACGATCCATGCAAGAACCCGCGCACAGATGTATAAAGGGGAAGCCGACTGGGAACATATCTCAAGAATTAAGCAAAACCCTAATATCGAAATTCCTATTTTTGGAAACGGTGATATTGATTCTCCTGAAAAAGCGTTGGAATACAAACAGAAATATGCGTGTGACGGAATTATGATCGGCCGTGCCGCAATCGGGTATCCCTGGATCTTTAATGAAATAAAACATTTCTTTAAAACCGGAGAACATTTGCAGGCACCTAAAATTGAAGACCGTTTGCTTGCAGTCCGCCAGCATGCGGAATGGAGCGCGGAATGGAAAGGTGAAAAACTGGGACTGATTGAAATGAGGCAGCATTACAGCAATTATTTCCGTGGTGTGCCACACTTCAAAGATTTCAGAAAGAAATTCCTGGAAGTGTTTACTTTAGAAGAAATGGATGCTCTGATTCACGAAACCCAGGCATTTTATTCAGATTATCTGGCACAGCAGCAGGCATAAAATATAAAACCATCAACATTACCTGATGGTTTTTCACTTTATTATCTGCTTGTTAATATCCGTTTGTTCCTGCCTGGTCTTTTATTAAGGCCAATGCTGAAGAGGTGCCAATTCTTTTCACGCCGAGGCTGATCATTTTTTCCGCGTCTTCAGGGGTTCTTACTCCTCCTGATGCTTTTACAGACAGTTTTCCTGCATGGGCAAGCATTATCTTTATCCCCTCGAATGTAGCTCCGTTTGGCTTTCCATCTGCCGTTTGGTAAAATCCGGTAGATGATTTGACAAAAATTTCCGGAAGATCATCTTCAGAGAAATTGTCTTCTGCCCAATCGGAAATATGCTGCGTAAGATCTGCGATCTGCTCATCGGTAAGTGCTGCGATCTCAATAATCCATTTGGCAACTTTATGATGTCCTAAACAAAGCTGTGTACACTTTATGAATTCTTCCTGGACAATGTGTAAATCTCCCTGCAGATAGGCAGAATAGTTGATAACAAAGTCCAGCTCGTCTGCTTCATCAGCAATCGCTTTGGAGGCTTCTGCAAATTTTTCGTCTAAAGAATACGTGCCTTCATGAAAACCGATAACCGTACCCACCACAACACCGGATTTTTTTTCTTTGATATATTTTTTAATATCTGCCACGTAATCCGGACGGATCATCACGGCAAAAAAATTGTGGTCAATAGCTTCCTGAGTAAGATCTATATCTTTCTGTAACGTTTCCTCATGTGATAGTCCTGACTGTTGAGGAGTTTTCAAATAGGTTGAATCCAAATACTGGGCAATATTCATACTGTTATACTTTCAATTGTCTGTAAATACCTTGTTCCAAAGATATGAAAGTTTCTGTTCTTGTAACTCCTTTCAACTTCTGAAGTTTACTGAGTATCTGCATCAGGTGATCATTGTCTTTACACAGGACTTTCAGGAAAATGGTATAATTTCCTGTGGTATAATGAGCTTCCACCACCTCATTGATATCTTTGAGAGACTTTACCATATCGGGATAATGGCTGGGTTTATCCAGAAAAACACCGATATAAGAAATAACTTTATATCCTATTTTATTAGGATTGAGAAAGGAGATGGAGTTTTCAATAACGCCTGCCTGTTCAAGTTTCTTAATCCTTTGGTGAACGGCAGTAGTTGATATGCCGATATTTTTAGAAATGTGGGCCAAAGATGTTTTGGCATTATCCATCAGCATATAAATAATTTCTTTGTCAATTGAGTCTAACTGATAGCTCATGTCATCTGAATTTTTCATACTTTATTTATGTTTTTTGTATTTTATTATTTGGCTCCGAATTTTACAAAAACCGGGAAATGATCGCTGTATCCGCCTAAATAGCGAGTCCCGGAATAGGTACGGAAAGGCCGGCCTTCAAACTTCCGGTCCCGGCTGCTGATCTGTGGTGGGCTGAATACCTCAGCACTATGAAAAGGCAATATACTGTCAATACTGAAAAATGATTTTGACAAAATGATCTGGTCAAAAAGCAATCCTGATCTGTAATGGAAAGTAGAATATTTTCTTGCTGAGAATAATAGCTGAAAAGGGTTCTCCAGTACTTTCTCGTGCCCTGCATTGTAGAGCATTTGCACCAAATTTTCATCGGTTGGATTTTCATTAAAATCACCGCATAGAATTATATTCTTTTCGTCGTCATTGATGATACTTAAAATCTTCTTCCGTATTTCGTGCAGAATATGGATTCTTTTCGGACCATTAATTTTTTTTTCCCGCTGAGAAGGAAGATGAACCACAAAAACATCGATTTCCTTTTCCTTATATCTCACTTTTGAATAAAGTACATCCCTGGTTGTGCCGTAACTTTCTGAATTTTTATTTTCTGGTTCGAATAAAAAAGTGATGGCTTCTGAATGCTTAACCTCAACTTTATTTTTGTCATACAGCAATGCAACATCCACCTTTCTTTCATCTTTAGAATGGTAATGAACGATTCCATATTCAGAATTAAAAGGCTCGATTTTCACAAGATCATCAAGTACCTGTCTTCCTGAAACTTCCGATAAGCCAATCATAAATGGCAGTATCCCCTTATCTTCTTTTATCAGTCTGAAAACGTGTGATATTTTGGAGAGCTTGCTCTGATATTTTCTCTCATCCCAGTTTCTCAGGCCCGAAACTGTAGGGTCTGATTTATGTTTAGGCTTGGGATCGGGTAAAAATAAATTTTCAACATTGTAAAAACTGAACAGCTCCATTAACACACTTTTGCTAAAATTTAATAAAGACTATTTACTTCTGCATGTAAATTTATTATTTTATTTAATACTCGATTAATATTTTTATGCAATTTTCAGATTAATTTTATATTTAAAATCTAAAAAATACAAGGAAATTTTAAATTAAAACAATTATAAACATTCATTTTTTTTACTTCTTTAAAACAGAAAAGACTAAGGGAAATAAGAAATATTTCTATAGAAAATCATTTTTAACAATCCCTATACTTTAATTTAAAATAATTAATGAATATTTTTAGGTAAAATTTAAATCTTGAAAAATTGTTATTCCGTTTATTTGCATTAGAAAATAAAAATCAAACAATAGAGAATAAAATATCAGTTTTCGCTTTTTATAATAAATCGGGACGCTTTTCCTTCGTAATCCGTACCGCTTCATCATGGCGCCATTCTTCAATTTTAGGAAAATTTCCGCTTAAAAGAATTTTAGGAACTTCCAGCCCCTGATATACTTCAGGACGCGTATAGATTGGCGGTGAAAGAAGATCATCCTGGAAGCTGTCCGTCAAAGCACTTTGCTCATCATTCAGAACGCCGGGAAGCAGGCGGATCACAGAGTCTGCCAGAACGCAGGCAGCCAATTCGCCTCCGGTGAGTACATAATCTCCAATAGAAATTTCTCGGGTAATATGCAGGTCTCTCACACGCTGATCAATCCCTTTATAGTGCCCGCACAGGAAGATCAGGTTATTTTTAATAGAAAGGGTATTGGCAATCTTCTGATTTAAAGTAACACCGTCCGGTGTCAGGTAAATGATATCATCATATTCCCGTTGGGACTTTAGTTCGGTAATGCACTTATCGATAGGTTCTACCATCATCACCATTCCTGCTCCGCCTCCGTAAGGTTCATCATCAATCTGCCGGTGTTTATTAACGGCCCAATCCCTCAGCTGGTGGAAATGCACTTCTGCAAGCCCTTTGTCCATGGCTCTTTTCAAAATAGAAGTTCTGAACGGGCTTTCCATGAGATCAGGGAGCACGCTTATAATATCAATTCTCATTGTACTGTTTCGTTTTTCTTATTCGGTAAAATAATGAGTCGTAAGGAAGAATCTTTGTTAAAATAGCTCCACATCCAGTTAAAAAACACAGCCAGCTTATTTCTTACACTTAAGATCAGCATTAAATGCAGAAACATCCAGAAATACCAGGCAAAAAGGCCCTGAAATTTCACAAAAGGCAAATCAACTACGGCTCTGTGCTTTCCGATGGTGGCTAATGATCCTTTGTCATCATATTCATATTCTTCCCACTCACGAATGCTTTTCTTTAAAAAATTCTTCCCTAATTTTTTTGCCTGATTAATGGCTACATTGGCGACCTGCGGGTGGCCCTGCGGATACTTTGGTGTTTCCATATAAGAAATATCCCCTATGGCAAAAACGTTGTCATATCCTTTTATCCTGTTATACCGGTCCGTTATATATCTGTTCCTTACTAATTTTTCCTGGGGGAATCCATCCACTACATTTCCGGTTACTCCGGCTGCCCAGATGACATTATTAGATGGGATGGTTTTACCGCTTTTCATATAAACCTTGTCTCCGTCATAATCGGTAACATATTCCTGACTGAGGAAAACGACTCCCAGATCTTTCAGATACTCTTCAGATTTTTCCTGGGCTTCTTTGCTCATGACTGCCAAAGGCTTTTCGGTAGAACTCACTAAAATAATCTGCAGATGGTCAAAGTTCATGTACGGATAATCCCGAGGAAGGATTTCTTTTTTCATTTCAGAAAAAGCACCTGCCAGCTCTACGCCTGTCGGTCCGCTTCCAACAATAACAATATTCCAGTTACCGTCGTCACTTCTGCTTTTTTCAATAATCAGTTTTTCAAAAGTCATCAAAACATGGTTTCTGATACTGATGGCTTCCTGGGTATTTTTCATACCAAAAGCCTTTCCTTCAAGGTCTTTATTTCCGAAAAAATTTGTTTTACAGCCTGTCGCAATAACCAGTTTATCATAGCTGAATTCAGCTTCATCGGTAATGACCTTATTATTGGCGGTATCTATTTCCCGGACTTCAGTCAAACGGAACTGGGTATTTCTGGAACGCTGAAAGATTTTCCTGAACGGGAAAGAAATATTGGAAGGTTCGATCCTCCCGCACGCTACCTGATAGAAAAGAGGCTGAAACATATGATGGTTTACCCGGTCTAAAACAAGCACTTTCTTGTTTTTATTATTTAATGTTTTCGCAAGCTGCAGCCCCGCAAAACCTCCTCCTATAATGATGATCTTTTCGCGTGTTTCCATAGTAGACAAATTTACTGATTTTATTTAGCATTTGGCAGGGGAAAAAGTTAGTTTTGCAAAACTTTATGTCCCAAAAGAAATACAGCAAAAAAACCGCCAGAAAGATCCATCAGAACCGCCGGAAAACTTACTTTTTCCGGCGCAAAGTGATATTGGGCATCCTAATTATTGCACTGCTCGGGACAGGTTTCTACCTGAAACAGTCTGTTACTTACTATTATGCACTGTACTTCAATAGAACCGTTCATAAGAAGCTTCGCAACACCGAAAAAGAGTCTCAGAGGATTCAGAAAATTCTTTCAGATAATCTTGACAAAACATACGGATTTGATATTTCCCATTACCAGAATACTGAAGATATCAGCTGGGACAGCCTGAGCATCGGGAATAAAACCATTTCCCTGGAATTTGTGGTAATGCGCGCTACTATGGGAAACCGAAATGCCGATAAACATTTTAATGAATTCTGGGAACAGGCAAAAAAACATGATCTTATCCGGGGAGCTTATCATTTTTACCGTGCTGATGAAGATCCTGTGATCCAGGCCAGGAACTTTCTTGAAAATGTAAAGCTGGAAAGCGGAGACCTTCCTCCTATCCTGGATATTGAAAAAATCCCTAAACGGAAAACCAATCAGAAATTAATTGAAGACCTTAAAGTCTGGTGCAGGATTGTAGAAGAAACATATGGCGAAAAGCCTATCATTTACACGTATTACCATTATTATAAAGACTTCCTGAAAGGTGAATTTGATGACTATCCGTTATGGCTGGCGAACTATAATGATGTTCCGGCTCCTTCTCCTGAGAGTAACTGGAATTTCTGGCAGTTTACGGAAAATGGAATTGTCCACGGAATCAATACCAAAGTAGACCTGGATATATATAATGGCAGCCTATGGTCTTTGAAGGGACTGACTCTGGATTAATTTCTGATAAAATCAATAACGTCTTTATTCATCTCATCTGCAGCTTCGAAAGGAACATAATGTGACGCCTTAGGATAGATTTTAAGTTTTGCTGCAGGCAGTTCCTTGGCTAACATTTCCGTATGCTCTTTTTTAATCACGTCATTTTCACCAGCTATGACAAGGACCGGATTTTTGATCTGATGTAAGGATTTTGCGTTGATATTCGGGTGATTCAGCATTAATTTTAGCAGCCTGTATTCTGTTTTTTGCTCTTTTTCACCGGCAAGCTGTACCATTTCAGCTTTTGTTTTAAATTGTTTCAGGAGGCTTTCATCCACACCCTTAGGAAATGCATTGGCTCCGACTATGATCATCTTATTCAGATTCTGAGGATATTTTAAAGCAAATTCGAGACCTGTATTTCCGCCATCGCTCCAGCCCAGAATGTTAACTTTATTTAATTTCAGGTTGTCCATTAAAGCCTTCAGGTCATCAGCAAAAATTTTATAATTCAGCTCTGCTTCGTTATGATCTGTACTTTTACCCTGTGCTCTCGTGTCAACGGCAACTATTTTAAAATGCTTTGAAATTTCAGGAATCTGTCTGTAAAACTCTTTAATGCTCCCTCCGTTTCCATGAAGCAGGACCAGCGGCTCTCCCTCTCCGTAAATTTCGTAATATATTTCTGCATCTTTCAACCGCAAAGTATTTCCAACCGTATCATTTTTCCCGTAAACTGAATTTTCAGCCTCAATCGTATAACGGCTGATATCAGGTGCCAGCATGGAAGCACGGTCATTACTGTCCTGTGCTTCGTCTGCAACATTTTTCCCGTTTTTATCTACCTTTACATCTATATTAATAGCAGGAGCGGCGATTGTCATTTTTTTCCAGTCCCCGTAAAATTCTCTGATATAGCCGGTTCTGAACAATGCTGCACTGATCGTGATTCGGCCTTCAAACCTCTTTAGGAATTGGATCCCGACGAAAAACTTTCCCTGTACCCAGATGTTCCTGTCATTAACATCTAAAGTAAAAGTTCCGTCTTTGATCATGTCTTTTGTCAGCGCTACTGTAATTTCATCATCTGCTATATTTTTATCCGGAAGACCGTTTTTTTCACTGTAAATACTATAGCGCATCATAACAGGCTGACCAGAATTATAGCTTGCGATATTCAGGTGGATATTTTTGATCTTCGCCCGTTTGTTGGTATTGAATCCTAAGGCTGTTTCGCCCAGGAAATTACTGTTTTCCAAATCAGGGTTTACAGAATACATCACATGTTTTGTTTTTGTATTGACACCCCAGTTTTTATCGACTAATTTTTTCGGAGATATTTTTACCTCCTGAATGTTTTTTACTTTTTCTGTTAGAAAAATTGTTTTTGGATTTTGCTTGATAAAGTCGTTTACGTTTTGGGTAAAGCTGTTATACCCTGCCACCTCTATTTTTATAGTCTGAGAAACATCTGTTTTTGACAAGTCGATGGTGAAATTTCCTTTGTCATCTGAAATGGTACCTGCCGTGGTTTTTTCAACACCAATCTTTGCATAAGGAACCGGGCGGTTTTCTTCCTTGGAAATCACAGTTCCGGAAATGACCTGCGCATTGAAACAAACAGCAGCGTATACAGTAAATAAAACAATAATCTTTTTCATGGTAAAAGTTTGACACAAAAATCAATATTTCACATGATAAATACTCACAAAACCTTATTAAAATTAATCCGGGTTTAGTTAAATTTATTTTAAAAAATCAGAGACAGAATAATTTGGAGAAATTATTTAAAAGGTTTCCTCTGGATCCAATCTGTTTCAGGAGAAACGTAAGGGAATATATTTTTCATAAAGTAATTGATGAGAGGATGGCGATGCTTAATCAGTCCGAAGATTTCAGTAGGTTCCGCTCCTATAGTAGATTTTATTTCCAAGGCCGTCCTTCCGAAAATAATTCTTGAAAACCTGTTATTGATTCCGAATTCCACCATATCCAAAAGCATATTCAGATACAGCTGCTTTTCCTTCTGAAGGAGTTTATCATAACCTAAAAAATAGGTATCGATATCACGGTTATTCAAAATTAATGTATAAAAACCAATAAGCTTTTCTCCTGAAAAATATCCGAAAACCCTGAATTTCTCATTCATATATTCTTTCATAGATTCAAAATGATCCTCTGCCAGAAAGAACGTATTGAAGGATGCATTTTCAGCCACATTCTGATACAGAATATTCATTTCTCTCCGGTAAGCATGGATTTGACGAAGACTTAATTCTGCTTTTTCAATATCTATATTCTTTTTCCTTGCAGATTGAGCCCTGCTTCTGTATTTGGTAGAAAAAGCATTTATATAATCTTCGGAATCCATCCAGTTTTCCTTAAGTCTCAGTATCATATTGGGCTGCACGGAGAACCTGAAATACTTACTATGGCTTTTCCCCTGAAAATATCTGATAAAATCCGGTTGATAATCTTTATAAATAACCATCGCCGTTTTTCTTATTTCTTTTTGCATTTTCTGAACAGCTTCTTCTAGAAGCAGAATAACTTCTTCTACAGTAATTCTGGAAGTATCAAAGTAAAAACCGTTTTGCCCTGTCAGCATATTATTTCCTAAGATCAGGATATCCTTATTAAACCATTTTGTGAAAAAATTCCTGACACTGTACAAAAATCCGCTTTCCTGAAAAGTCTGATGTCCGATAAAATCCAGGTACTGAAACAAAGCACCGCCCACCAGTTCTTTATCACCATCACTGAAAACCGCCATGAAATAACATTTCATATTTTTGGGACAGGAAATTTCAAGAATATTAAAATATTCTCTGGAAAGCATAATGTTATGCTTTCCTATTACTGAGTTCCAGCTCTCCGGCAGTTCAGAAGCTGTACGGTATATTTGTAAATGATATGACATAAAAAGACCAGACAAAAATAGCGTTATCTCTTTGATATCTGACATTAATTTTAAGAGACCAGCCCACCCAACCCATTAGCCGGTTTTTTTATTGTTCCATTTTTGTACTTTTGCAGCTCAATCTAAGTTTCAACCCAATCATCAGTTTCAATGAATTACGTTTCTGCAGATAATCTCACCAAATCATACGGCATCAAAGTTTTGTTTAAAAATATTTCCTTCCATATTAATGAAGGAAACAAAATTGCCATCGTTGCCAAAAACGGAAGCGGAAAATCCACACTCCTGAAAATTTTAATGGGAAAGGAAATTGCAGACAGCGGAACCGTCACTATCAATAAAGATATCCAGGTAGTACTTTTTGACCAGGAGATTGATTTTAATCCGGAATTAACGATTGATGAATTTATGATGGCTCTTGATTCTGCCCCGATCATGGCGTTGAAAAACTATCACCAGTCATTGCATTCTACCGATAACGACTTCATCGAAAAAGCCTTGGCAGATATGGAAGCCCATAAAGCATGGGATCTGGAAAATGAAATGAAGCAGATTCTTTCCCAGCTTAAAATTACAGATCTTGAAGCGAAAATGGGAACACTTTCGGGAGGGCAGATTAAACGGGTTGCGCTGGCTAAATTATTAACGGAAACCAGAGCAGAACATCGCCATACCTTACTGATAATGGATGAGCCGACTAACCACCTTGATGTAGAAATGGTAGAATGGCTGGAAAACTACCTGAGTAAAGCAAAAATCACTTTGTTATTGGTTACACACGACCGCTACTTCCTGGACAGCGTCTGTGATACCATCTGGGAAATGGAAGACAACAATTTGTACGTTCACAACGGCGCATATGCAACATATCTTGAAAATAAGATGATCCGCGAGGACAATATGAATGCAACCATTGATAAAGCCAACAACCTGTACAGAAAGGAGCTGGAATGGATGCGCAGACAGCCGAAAGCGAGAACGACCAAATCAAAATCCAGGATTGACTCTTTTTATGAAACGGAAAAAGTGGCCAAAACCGATACCCGAAAACAAAGCCTGGAATTGGATTTTGAAATGAAAAGGCTGGGAAATAAAGTCCTTGAGCTTAAAAATATTGATAAAAGCTTCGGAAGCAAATTATTACTGAAAGATTTCAGCTACCAGTTCCAGCGTGGAGAAAAAGTAGGTATTGTAGGGAAAAACGGTGCCGGAAAATCTACTTTACTGAATATTATTCAGGGATTTGAAAAAGCTGACAAAGGGGAAATTGAAACCGGCGAAACCATTCATTTCGGATATTTTTCTCAGAAAGGGCTTCAGTATAAAGAGGATGAAAGGGTTATTGATTTCATTAAAGAAGTAGCTGAATATTATCCTTTAGCTAACGGAAAAAGCCTTTCCGCCTCACAGTTTTTAAGGTTATTTTTATTTGATGACCAGACGCAGTACTCTCCTATTTCCAAACTTTCGGGAGGCGAGAAGAGAAGGCTCCATCTGATGTATATCCTTTACCAGAACCCCAATTTTTTGATTTTTGATGAGCCGACCAATGATCTGGATCTTCCGACACTTACCGTTCTGGAAAACTTTTTACAGCAATTCCAGGGCTCTTTAATTATTGTTTCTCACGACAGGTATTTTATGGACCGTATTGTCGATCATGTTCTTGCTTTTGAAGGCGAAGGGAAAATCCGGGATTTTGTAGGAAATTTCTCAGAATACCGTGAAGCAAAAAGTCGTGCAGAATCTTCAGAAAAATCAGTTTCTCAAAAAACAGAAGCTGTAAAAGAAACTGTCTCATCTCAAAGCACCGTTCAAAGTCCTGTAAAGAAGAAAAAACTTTCTTTCAAAGAGCAGAAAGAACTTGAAAACATTGAAAAAGAAATTCCGGAATTGGAGGAAAAGAGAGCAGTCCTGTTAGAACAGCTCAATAATGAAGCTGATTATGAGAAAATTTCAAAACTTTCTGCAGAATTAGAAATCCTTTCAGAAAAGCTTGAAAGCCACGAGATGAGATGGCTGGAGCTTCAGGAAATTTTAGGAGAAGGATAAAAAAGGATAAGCTTGGAGTTATAAGTTATGAATATAAAAAGATTCATAACTTATAACTTATCATTTATAACTAGGTCAACTGAACAATCCGGCTTTCCCTGGAGCTTTCCATAGCTGCATCAATAATCTTCATATTCTGAATAACTTCTCCTCCGGGTGACGGCAAATAATATCCGAAAACAATATGTTCGTAGATATTCTGATAATAATTCATGTAATTTCCCGGTTCGCTGGAAGTTAGAACTCTTTCGGTTTCCGAATGTTCATTTAAAAAATTAAGGATTCCGTCAGCTTCTTTTAAAGGCAGAGTCCAATCCTGTCCGTAAACGGGAATAGCTCCGGCAGCTAATTCATTCTCCTGATTATCGGTTCTTTGCTGAAGAAAACTTCCGTTTTTTCCATGCAAACTATAAGCATAATGCGCTTCTTTGGTAAAAACAGAAGATTTTAGCCGAACCCTAAGCTGATCAGGATAGTATAAGATGATTTCAAAATAATCATTGGCATACGCTCTTCCTTTCATGGAAAATACATCGGCAAAAAGCTTTTCGGGAAACCCGAAATACTGCACTGCCTGATCTACCAGATGCGCACCCAGGTCATGTAATGATCCCGAACCTGTAGCTTCAGGATTTTCCTTATGGTTTTTACCGCTGGGTTCTGTCCGGAACCTGTCAAAACGGATTTCCGCTTCCTTAAGAGTTCCCAGCTTTCCTTCGCTCATAATCTTTTGAACCTGTAAATAATCACGATCGAATCTTCTGTTTTGGTACACACTCAGAAACAAACCTTTTTCTTCAGCGAATTTTACCAATTCTTCTGCTTCAGAAACATTTACCGTAAAAGGCTTTTCAACAATCACATTTTTCCCTGCTTCCAGGGCCATTCTGGTATATTCAAAGTGTGTCTGAACCGGAGTGTTAACGATTACCAGTTCTATATCTGCTTTTTCCAGCATTTCCTCTACTGAAGAGTAAATGGTTGCATCAGGATATTTTTCTTTAGACTCTTCCTTGCTTCTTTCAACAATAGAAGATAAAAAGAATCCCGGATGTTCTTTTAAAAAGGGAGCATGAAATATTTTCCCGCTCATTCCAAAAGCACAAAGCCCTGTTTTGATCAATTGCATACGATTATTTTTAACAAAGTTATTGATAAAGTCTGCAATTCACTGACCAAAACCAAATCGATTATTAGATCAATATGATATATATCAGGAATTAATTTTTATTAATTCTAAATAATAATATATTTTTGCGCTTTATTTAAAACTACTCTAAATAACAGTAAACTCATGAAAAAACAACTGGTAGCCTTAGTTTTATTATTCACAGCCGTATCCTTAAGTGCTCAGATGAAAAATACGGAAGCTGATACCATCAGAATCCAGACCATTGAAGATGTTACCCTTCATAAAACCGGAAACCCCAACCAGGCAAAGCCATTATCCACAAAATCCAATCTTACGGTAATGGAAACACCACAACCCATTGCCATCGTTACTCATGAGATTATTGAACAGCAGCAGGCTAAACAGTTGAGTGATGTGATAAGGAATGTAAACGGACTTTATCTTACCTCAGCAAGAGGTGGATCCCAAGATAGTTTTGGAGGGCGTGGTTTTACATTTGGAAATGATAATATTTTCAAAAATGGAGCAAGAGTCAACAGCGGTGTGTTTCCTGAAGTTTCCGGATTGGAAAGAGTTGAAGTATTAAAAGGTTCCAATGCCATGCTATATGGAAATGTAGGGCCTGGCGGAATTGTAAATCTTATTACAAAAAAGCCGAAATTTGAATTTGGAGGAATGGTAGGCTTCAGTGCAGGGAGCTGGAATTCATACAAACCAACAGTAGATATTTACAGTCCTTTAAGTAAAAATATTGCTGTTAGGGTAAACGGAGCATATGAATATGCAGAAAGTTTCAGAGATCTTGTACAGTCGAAAAAAAACTATTTCAATCCATCACTTTTATTTAATCTAAGCGAGAATACTCAGTTAATTGTGGAAGGAGATTATTTATATCATACTTTCACACCTGATTTTGGGATTGGAAGTGTTACCGATAATGCGACAGGCATTTCAAGATTGGCTACTGAAATTAGCAGGAATCAATTCTTGGGAACCAATTGGCAATATCAAACCAACCAACAGGCGACAACTGATGTTATTTTAAACCATAGAATAAATAATAACTGGTCTTTGAATGCTGTAGCATCCTATCAAAACTATACAAAAGATTATTTTTCCACAGAAAGGGTACAATGGAGCTATGATTCTTCAAAAAACAATTTAAATCCCACATGGATAAGACCGGTTGGTAAAAGTTATACCGAACAGAATTACACTTCTTTACAGATTAATCTAAATGGTGAGTTTAAAACAGGCCGTTTCAATCATAAAATTTTAATCGGGACGGACGGAGATTATTTACAGGCAGATGTCACTTCCTATACTACTTCCAACTTGGGTACTTTACAACTGAATAATCCTTCTACATGGGTAAATGACACCCAGATACCTGATTCTCAATTAACTTACAGAAGGAGAATACCTACAAAAAGATTAGGCGTTTATGTTCAGGATCTTATTGAATTAACAAAATCAGTAAAATTATTGGCAGGACTTCGTTATTCTTATTTAACAAACGGAGAATCTTCGGACCTTTTACTCATGCAGGATCTTAAAATTCCCGCTTTAAGCGCAAAAACTGAGGACAATGCCTTGTCTCCAAAAGTTGGCTTAATCTATAATCCAAATGAAAACCTATCGGTATTTGCAACGTATACCAATTCTTTTGTCCCGAATACAGGATTTGATCTTGATACGCGTGCGGCCTTAAAACCATCTACAGTTGATCAATATGAAATTGGTATTAAAAAGAATTTATGGAACAACGCAATTGCTGTTAATGTATCAGTTTATCAAATCAACAATAATAATACTTATACAACACCCATAATTAACCCGACAGGTGATTCGACACTAAAAATTTATGCGGGGGCAGTGAGAAGTCGTGGTGCAGAATTAGACATTACGGGAAACCCAATGAGCAATTTATCATTAATTGGCGGTGTTTCATACAATAATGCGGTTTACACAAAAACCCCGGATGGCGGCTTTGTGGAAGATCAGAGATTAGTAAGGACCCCTGCTGTTACTGCGAACGCTTCCGCTTTCTATACATTTACAAATTTTGCAAAAGGTTTAAGGGTTGGGGCAACAGCATTCTACACAGGAGACAGAAAAGCGGGCTGGAATGATGTAAAAGGTCAAAAACAGTTGACCAGAATGATCGATGTTGAAGGTTTTACCACTGTTGATTTCAGTTTAGGATACGAATTTAAAAAATTCTTAATACAGGGAAAAGTGGCTAACGTATTTGATGTTCTCAGCTACAATGTTCATGAAAATTATTCCGTAAACCCGATTACTCCAAGAAACTATTATGTTACAGTAACGTACAAGCTTTAAAAAATTTTAATATATTCTTCAATCAAAGTGGGAATTGCATCTTTGCAGTTTCCACTTTTGAAATTTTAAAAACAAACAAAACGATATGGATAAGATCAAAGACACGAGAACTTTCATGAGGATTACCCACCGCTATCTGGGATTTTTCCTTGCTGGTATTATGGCCGTGTATGCAGTCAGCGGTGTTCTGCTGGTATACAGGGATACCGATTTTCTTAAAAAAGAAAAAAAATATGAAAAAACAATCGGCAAAAACCTTTCTGAAAAAAACTTAGGAAAGGAACTGAAAATAAAAAATTTTGAAGTCCAGAAAACTGAAGGTTCTGTCTTAAAATTCAAACAGGGAATATATAACGCCGCTACAGGAGAAGCAAAATATACTAAAAAGGAACTTCCATTTATTTTAGATAAAATGACGAAACTTCATAAATCACAGTCGAAAGATACTTTGTCGCCATTAAATACTTTTTTTGGTTTCGCTTTATTCTTTTTTGTGATCTCCAGTTTCTGGATGTTCAATCCTAAAACCAAAGCTTTCAAGCGCGGAATGATGTTTACCGGTGCCGGACTTGTGGTTGCAATTATTTTACTTTTGATATAGAGGCCTGGTAACTCATACCACAAAATCCCGGAAAACGGCCTTTATTATTGGATTATAAGAATCTGAATTCACTATACTTTGAAGAGTCTGGCACATTTATTGTTTTTCTGATAACACAAATAATAAGCATAAAATATTAAATTATAAATTATGAAAAAATTAATTTTATCAGGAATATTGGCTGTTGCAGGCCTAACTACAACTGCTAATGCTCAGATTCAAAGAGGCAACTGGATGGTTGGAAGCAGTATTTTATCCAGTAACTTTGGATTGAACACAGGTGGTGGATATAACATTGCATTGCAGCCAAAAGCAGCTTACTTCATTGAAGATAATGTAGCTGTCGGTGGTTATGTTAACTTAGGTTTCAGTAAAGTAACTAACGGAAGCCCTACAAGATTTGACTACGCAGTAGGAGGTTTAGGACGTTATTACCTTTCACCTGGAGAAAACGGAGTTGACAATTTATTAAATCACGGACGTTGGTTCTTCGAAGGAAATATCGGAGTTGGAGGATCTTCTGTTGAAAACGGAAATTCTACAAGCGGTTTAGACTTCGGTGTTGGTCCTGGATACTCTTACTTCATTACTCCTAACATTGGTGTAGAAGGTTTAGTTAAATATCAGGGGCAGACAGGATTCGGAAATGAAGGTTTAAACTCTAATATCACTTTCAATGTTGGTTTCACTATTTACATTCCTACCTCCAAAGGAAGAGAAGTAGTAAACGATGTAAAACAATAATCAGAATCACTTCACACAACATATCACGTATTACACGTACATTTGAAATCGCCGCAGAAATTTTCTGCGGCGATTTTGCATACAAATTAAAACTAAAAATCAAATCAATTATATATTGGGCTGAGGCGTATATCTCAGATAAGGTTTTATTTCTTTTACTCCTTTCGGGAATATATTTTTTGCGTCTTCTGTAGAAATAGCAGGCGGCACAATGACATCATCCCCATTCTCCCAATTGGCAGGCGTTGCAATTTTATGGGAATCCGCTAACTGGAGAGCATCCAATACTCTTAAAATTTCATTGAAATTTCTTCCTGTTGAAGCAGGATATGTGATGATCAGCCTTACTTTTTTATCAGGATCAATAATTAACAGCGAACGGACTGTTGCACTAGCAGAAGCATTAGGATGAATAAAATCATAGAGCTCTGAAACTTTCCTGCCTTTATCTGCAATGATCGGAAACAGTACTTCAGTATTTTGAGTTTCATTAATATCCCGGATCCAGTTCTGGTGGTCTTCTACTCCATCTACGCTTAAAGCCAGTACTTTCGTTCCTCTTTTATCAAATTCTACAGTAAGCTTTGATGTATATCCCAGCTCAGTAGTACATACGGGAGTATAATCTGCAGGATGTGAAAACAGAATTCCCCATGAATTTCCCAGATATTCATAAAAATTCAGATCTCCTAAAGACGTTTCTGCAGTAAAGTCAGGTGCTGTATCTCCTAGTTTAATTGACATCATATTTCGTTCTTATTAGTCTACAAATTTAGTAGAGTTTTTGAGACTGGCAAAATTTTTGTTGAAAAATTGTACCTTCAAATAAAAAAATTATATTCATGGAGAAAAAGGGTTTAAGTTATATCGATGTTGTATACAATGTCCTGGAAAACTGGTATCTGAAATTTGCACAGCTTACCCCGAAACTGATCGTAGGTATCGCCGTTTTTTCTTTTTTTCTATTGACCAGTAAATATTTAAGCCTGTTTGCTGTAAAATTATTCCACAAGTTGTTCCCGAAAAGCAAAAAAGAGAGTTCGCTTGTCACACTGATCAGTATTTTCCGGTTTTTGATCATGATCATGGGAAGTTTTATTGCGCTCGAGATTATGGGATTCAGCGGTTTCCTCTGGAAATTCATCGGAAGCCTGGGAGTTGCCGGGGTGATTGCCGGAGTTGCCCTGAAAGACCTTGTATCCAGTATATTTTCCGGACTGCTGATCGGGATTGATAAGGCTTTTAAAGTGGGTGATTATATATCCATAGGAACCAATTCAGGAACAGTTTTAGAAATCGGATTTTTAACTACTAAAATTATTACGGATGACGGAAAAAAAGTATATATCCCGAATCAGGTTATTTTTAATGCTCCTTTTTCAAATATCACAGCCTCACCACAGCGAAGGATTTTTTTAAATTTTGAAATCCCTGCCGACGAAGATATCAATAAAGCCCGCGAAGGCGTGCTGGATGTACTTAAAGACCTTGAGCATGTTGACCGCCTGGACGCTGCCGAAGTTATTTTTACTGATCTGAAACAGGGTGTATTCAATCTTCAGGTAAAATTCTGGATGGAAACAGGAGCGAATATGGGATTCCTGAAAAATGATGCTTTCCTTAAAATAAAACAGCGCCTTGACCGGGACGGAATTCAGCTCGTAACACCAACCAGCATCAATATTTCTGAAGGTACTTTAAATACCCTGATTAACAGTAAGGAATAATAAAGCTGAACAACGTATTTGCAATTAACAGACTTTTCTTACAAAAGCCTATTAAATTCCGGACAGCTATTTCTTAGAAGACTTTTTTTTCAAAGCAGTGCTATCACTTTTGTGAATTTTCGTTATTGAATCATCTTCAAGTATAGGAATTTCACCCATTATGAAATCCTGGTTTTTAAGATTATCCTGCTCTGTATCCGCTACCTTGACTTCTGTTCCTTTGGTTGCTTTTTCTGTGTTTGCTGTACAGGCCTTTTTTTCCTTGGAGCAGCCTATCAAAAACAGGATCAATGAAAATAAAGTCAATAATATCCTGTTATTTTGAAAATTTTGAGGAATATAATCAAAAAACCGAATCTTAAGTTGATCAGATGTACCTGAATTATGTAACTGATGATGATAAAATCTTCCGCATATCTTTTCATTTTTCTTTTCAATAAAAATCTGCTGGATTTCATGTTGCTGCTTCTGGGTAAAATCGATGACACATTTACTGCAGACAGAACAAAATCTTCCTTTTTCCTGAGGAGACATGGTTTCCCATTTTTCTGAACACGGATTTGGTATCTGAATATTTTCCATCACAAATTATTTAAAAATAAAATTAAATAAAAAATATATTACTTCGGTTGTTTTTAAAATGATTAAACTCCGAATGAAATCAATCCCACAACTTTCTAAATATCAAGGTTTTGCCATTTTAAAAATTGAAATAAAAAAACCGTTTCACAAATGAAACGGTTTTTATGTATATGAAAATTTTAGTCTTATGCTAAAACTTCTTTTACTTTATTCGCAGCTTCTTCTAAAGTAATTGCTGAATGTACAGGAAGTCCTGATTCATCAATTAATCTTTTAGCTTCAACAGCATTGGTTCCCTGTAATCTTACGATCAACGGAACAGGAAGGCTTCCCATCGCTTTGTAAGCATCTACAACACCTTGTGCTACTCTGTCGCATCTTACGATACCTCCGAAGATGTTAATCAGGATCGCTTTTACGTTAGGATCTCTTAGGATAATTCCGAAAGCTGTCTGTACTCTGGCAGCATCAGCAGTTCCACCAACGTCAAGGAAGTTGGCAGGATTACCACCTGATAATTTGATGATATCCATGGTCGCCATCGCAAGACCTGCTCCGTTTACCATACACGCAACGTTACCGTCCAATTTTACGAAGTTAAGACCTGCTTCACCCGCTTCAACATCCATCGGATCTTCTTCTCTCGTATCTCTCAATTCAGCTAAATCTTTGTGACGGAACAATGAGTTGTCATCCAAAGTTACTTTAGCGTCAACGGCAATAATTTTATTATCTGAAGTCTTTAAAACAGGATTGATCTCAAAAAGAGAAGCATCAATTCCTGTATACGCATTGTATAAAGATGCGATGAATTTTGTGAATTCTTTAAAAGCATTCCCTTCAAGACCTAAGTTGAAAGCAATTTTTCTTGCCTGAAACCCCTGAAGACCCAACGCAGGATCAATGATTTCTTTATGAATCAAATGAGGCGTTACCTCAGCCACATGCTCAATATCCATACCGCCTTCAGTAGAATACACGATGGTATTTTTACCTTCAGCCCTGTCTAAAAGAATAGAAACATAAAATTCTTTAGTTTCAGTTTCTCCCGGATAATATACATCTTCCGCAACCAAAACAGAATTTACCAATTTGCCTTCAGCAGAAGTCTGAGGAGTGATCAGCTGCATTCCTATGATATTCTGAGCGTTTTCTTTAAGCTTATCCATGTTTGGAGAGAACTTTACACCTCCGCCTTTACCACGTCCACCTGCGTGAATCTGAGCTTTCACTACCCATCCCTGAGCTCCGGTTTCAGCAGTCAGTTTTTCAGCAGCCGCTACAGCTTCGTCTACGTTGTTTGCTACGAAACCGCGTTGGATAGCCACTCCATACTTTGATAAAATCTCTTTTGATTGATACTCGTGAAGATTCATATTATTTTTATTATTTTATTTTAATAGTTAAAGGTTGACAAATTTACTAAAAAGACCCGGAAGTTCAAGTTTATTCCCTTAAAAATTAAAACTGCATTTATATTTTCAAATAATACCTTCTAAAACCATTAGGATATTGAAGGCCCCTCACACAATAAATGATGGTAATGACTATTCTTCATGAGATAATTTTTCCGACTGCGAGCCGATAAACGGAATTTTAGGAGCCAGAAAATACCCGGTCAGGCTGGCAAAAAGAATGGGCACAAAATAAGTAAAACCTGTTAATGTACCCAAAATAATCGTAGTACTCATCGGTGTCCTTGTTACACAGGCATTGATTGCAGCCATGCAGCTTACAATAGCCAACGTTGTATCAACTGACGGGAACAACTGATGGATAATCATTCCTAAAGTGGTGCCTACAAAGAAAAGAGGAATAATAAAACCACCTCTCCATCCCGAAGTTACGGTAACGGCAATGGCAAGTATTTTAAAAATCAGGATAATGATTAAAAAGTTCAATTCAAAATTCCCGTTGATCAGCTGATTGATTTCATTATGCCCGAAATACCTCGTCAGCGGAAAATAGAAAGCAATGATACCCAACACAATCCCTCCAACAAAGGTTTTAATGTAAATCGGAAACTTTCTGTATTCAAAAACTTTCTTGAAAAACTTGACAACAAAGATGAAAATCCACCCAAACAATGTCCCGACAATTCCAAAAGCTGTTGCATAAGCGAAATCATACACTCCATGATAATGATATGCTTTCAGATCCCATGTCGCTCCGATTCCCAGATGGATTATCAGAGCAAACATCAGGTAACTGAAACAACTTGCCACCAATGCAGGAATGATTGCCTTGTAATATTCTACCGCATGTTTATGATGGAGGATTTCAAGCGAAAAAAGACTGCCTCCGAGAGGAGCACCGAATAATGCCGTAAAACCTGATGCCATCCCGGCAATACTCAGTGACCGAAGCTCTTCGCCTTTCAGCCGGAAAATTTTCCCGAGCAATGTGCCGGTAGAGCCTGTTACCTGAACCAAAGGCGCCTCGGGTCCCAAACTTCCGCCTGAAGCCACACAGAAAAGTGATGAAAGAATCATGGAAGGATTATTTTTAGGATCCAGTTTTCCTTTGTTAAATCTGATATTATTAACAATCAAATGGATTTCTCCCGGATCACCAATAAAATGAATCACCAGGCCGGCCAGCAAACCGCAGATTGCCATTGTCGGAATGACCATCCAACCCTGAAACTCTGCCAGAAATTCCGTGAAATGTTCAAGGACAATCCAGTAGAGTCCTGCAATACTGCCACCAACCAATCCTGTAATAGCCCACATAAAAAAAGTACGGCTGAATACAAAGGGATTGAATCTGATCGGCTGGTCCAAAAGATTGAATGTGCGTATTAATCGCCTTCTCCTATTAATTTTCATTATTTTATATTTAGTGAGTAAGAAGGAAATTTTGAAGCTAAGAAAGCTTTTCTTCCGGAGATACTCAAATTGTTTCTACGATATTACATGTCAGCATTTATGAATTAATCTTTTTTATAATTTGGAATAAATAAGACAATCAAAACCTGTAAATAATTTACTGCAAAGATAATTTTTAGCTTAAAAATAAACAGTCTTTTATCTTTTAATTAATTCAAAAATCCAACATAATAGTATTACTATCAAAAATTATAATAAAACATTTTATGGTATCTATTTTGCTATCAAAAAGAATAGTTATTTTAATGTAAAATGGAATTTCAAGTAAAATTTAAAGTTAACGAACATCTTTACCTCAAAGATCCTGAAAACAGTGAGATCGGACGCGCCATTGTAAAAAATTCTATTGAATTGATCCATGAAACCGGTTTTGAAAGCTTTACCTTCAGAAAATTAGCCTGGAAAATAAGCTCCACGGAAGCTACGGTTTACAGATATTTTCCGTCAAAACATAAATTATTGACCTATATTCTTAACTGGTACTGGTCTTATATCGAATTTATTTCTAAACTGAGACTGCAGGAAATGAAGGAACCTCAGCAAAAAATGGAAAAAATTCTTGAAATCATCACCCATAATGATAAAACAGATGATAAAATTGAAGATTACGACCTTACTAAACTTCACAGTATCGTCATTGCAGAAAGCAGCAAGTCTTATCTGGTGAAAGAAGTAGACGAAATTAACAAAGAGATGGTTTTCAGTCCGCTAAAAAGTCTCTGTAATTTTTTTGGCGAAATTATTTCACAGGCAAAACCTGATTTTCCATATCCGAAATCGTTTGCCAGTACTTTACTGGAAACTTCACACGACCAGCAGTTTTTCAGCGAACACCTTCCAAAGCTTACCGACAATCATATTGATAAAATAGAACACAAAAAGTATGTTTTGAATTATCTGCGCTTTATCACCTTCAACCTTATAAAATAATAAGACACAAATGGAAACCACTCCTAAACAGCACGGTTACAATCTTTTCAAATACATTACCAAAGAAAAAAAAGATGTTACCAATATTTACTTTTACGCCATTCTGAACGGTCTTGTACAACTGAGTGTTCCGCTTGGGATCCAGTCTATCGTCAGCTTTGTAATGGGTGCAACGATGGCGACTTCCATTTACATCCTGATTGCTTTTGTGGTTTTGGGAACCTGGCTCGTAGGATATTTCAGGCTGAAGGTAATGCAGATTATTGAAAAAATCCAGCAGAAAATTTTTGTTGAATTTTCTCTTGCTTTTGCCGAAAAGCTTCCGAAAGTAAATCTTTCATCCACAAGAAAATATTATCTCCCGGAACTGGTTAACCGCTTTTTTGACACCCAGAATCTTCAGAAGGGAATTTCTAAAATATTACTTGAAATTCCGACGGCTTTAATCCAGATCCTCTTCGGAATCCTGCTTCTCTCCTTTTATCATCCCTGGTTTTTGGTCTTCGGAGCTTTGGTGGTCATCTGCGTTGTGATTATTTTCAGATTTACTATGGAAAGCGGGATCAAATCAAGTATTGAAGAAAGCGACAAAAAGTACGAAGTGGCTTCATGGATCGAAGACATTGCTGCTTCCATCAAAACTTTTAAGCTGAATTCCAAAACAGAAGCCCATCTTTCCGGGACCGATGAAAGAGTGGTAAAATATCTGGATGACAGAACCTCACACTTCCGAGTGCTGGTTTTCCAGTACAAAACAATTGTTGCCTTTAAAGTTATTATTACTTTGGTCATGCTGGTAATCGGGACTTACCTCCTGGTAAACCAGCAATTAAATATCGGTGCATTTATCGCTACGGAAATCGTAGTGCTGAGTATTATGGCAGCTGTAGAAAAACTCATCATCAGCCTGGAAAGTTATTATGATGTCATCGCATCACTGGCAAAGCTTCATAAAGTGACCGATCTGCCGGAAGAAAAAATGGGTACAATCAATTTCGACCGCCATCATGAAGGTTTTGAAGTTGAGTTTAAAGATGTAAGCTTTGCCTTCAATAATCATTATAATATTTTAGAAGATGTCAACTTTAAAATCCCCGAAAATACTTTAACCATTATCTCGGGGCAGCTGGGATCGGGGAAGTCGTTACTGCTCAACATGATAACAGGGTTTTACGAACCGGCTTCAGGAAGTATTCTTTTTGATAAGATCCCACTTAAAAATATTGATAAAATATCACTCAGAAACCAGATTGGGATGTATCTGGAAGACATGACGATTATTAAAGGAACAGTCTATGAAAACATCGTTCTGGGGCAAGATGAAACATCCGCAGAACAAATTCTGGAAATTGCAGATAAAATAGGCATTGAAGACTTCTCAAGCCAGTTCAGCAATGGGTTTTTCACCAACATCAGCGAGACTGACACTGAAATTTCATTCAGTGCCAAAAAGAAAATTCTTCTTCTGAGAGCTTTGGCGGTTGAAAGAAGATTGCTGATCCTCGAAGATCCTCTGGACGGGATGAATGATGAATTTAAGGCAAAAATGATGGAATATCTTTTAAAATTGAAAGCCAGAACAACCATTATTATTGTTTCGCAAGATCAAAAACTTATTCTGGAAGCCGATCAGCACCTTCAGGTGGAAGACGGAAATGTGAAAAAATTATTTAACAAAAATTAAAAAGATGGAACTGCAGTCAGTGAATAAAATATATCAGATTCACAAAAAATCAAGGGTTAAAAGATGGTTTTTTTTCATCTTTATCGGAGGCATTATCGTCCTTTTTCTTCCGTGGACACAAAATATAAAAGTGACCGGCAACGTGAGCACCCTTTATCAGGAACAGCGTCCGCAACAGCTTAATTCACCGATTCCCGGAAGAATTATCAAATGGTATGTAAAAAACGGAGATTATGTAAAGAAAGGCGACACGCTTCTTCAGCTTTCCGAAGTAAAAGAGGATTACCTGGATCCACTCTTGGTGAAAAGGACCGAAATACAGGTGGAAGCCAAAAAAGGAGTGAGAGATTATTACGAAGCCAAAGTAGGAACGACCAACAGCCAGATGCAGGCTTTGAATGCTGCAAGAGATCTGAAACTGAACCAGCTTAAGGTAAAAATCAGTCAGTTGAATAATAAACTGGCAGGAGAAGAAGCCGAACTGGAAGCAGTAAAAAATGAACTGAAAATGACTTCCGATCAGTACGAAAGACAGAAAAAAATGTACGACGAGGGCCTGGTTTCGCTTACCCAGTTTCAGCAGCGAAACGTTTCTTATCAGAATGCTTTGGCAAAAAAGACGGCAACTGAGAATAAATTAGCACAGACAAGACAGGAAATCGTGAATGTAAACATCGAACAAAATGCCACCATTCAGGATTATAACGAAAAACTCAGCAAAACAGAAGGTGAACGCTTCCAGAGTATGGGACAAATTGAAGGCAGCGACGGTGATATTGCCAAGCTTGAAAATCAGGTAGCCAATTACAAAGCAAGACAAGGCTTATATTTTGTGATTGCTTCTCAGGACGGCCAGGTGGTACAAATTAACAAAGCTGGTATCGGAGAAATTCTTAAAGATGGCGAAAGCATTGGAATTATTGTTCCTGAAAAAGTAGATTATGCCGTGGAAATTTACATCAAACCCGTTGATCTTCCCCTGGTAAAAGAAGGACAGCGCGTCATGTGTATTTTCGACGGGTTTCCGGCAATTGTCTTTTCAGGATGGCCCAACTCAAGCTACGGAACTTTTGCAGGAAAAGTAATTGCCGTAGAAAACAATATCAGTGCCAACGGAATGTTTAAAGCTTTGGTCGTTCAGGATAAAAACGAAAAACAATGGCCTCCAAAGATCAAGATGGGAACGGGTGTTCAGGGAATTGCTATTCTGAATGATGTCCCGGTCTGGTACGAACTATGGCGAAACATCAACGGATTTCCGCCGGATTATTATGAAGTAAAAACTGAAAAATCTGTTACAAAAGATGAAAAGTCAAAAAAATAAATTTTCAGTGCTTCTCATTCTGTTTTGTATTCAGTTGTCTTTTGCACAGGATTCACTGAAATTATCTCATCAGGAGTTTCTGAATATTGTAAAGAATTATCATCCGCTGGCTTTCAAATATCAGCTTCAAAATAAAATTGCCAATGCAGAAATTACCAAAGCAAAAGGAAATTTTGATCCGGTAATTGCAGGAAAGCTCGGAGAAAAAAACATTGACGGAACCAGATATTACGAGCAGAAAAACATAGAGCTCGGAATCCCGACCTGGTACGGAATCGACATTACCGGAAGTTATAATCATATTGAAGGAGAAAGACTGAACAGCAGCGAAACACCGGGTGGACTGTACCAATTCGGAATTACGGTTCCATTGGCAAAAAATCTTCTGTATGACAAAAGAAGAGCGCTGCTTGACCAGGCACAATTCGGACTGAAAATGACGGAAGCGGAACAAACGGTTCTTACCAATGAATTATTACTGGACGCTGAAAATACATATTGGGAATGGGTGAAAAATTATGAGATTTACAGGTTACAGAAATCTGCCGTAGGAATCAACAGAAAAAGACTTGAGCTCACCAAAAAAACCTATGAATATGGAGAACGGCCGGCGATTGATACAATCGAGGCAGCTTCACAGCTGCAAAGTTTTGAACTTCAGGAAAGAGATGCTTATCTGAGTTTTGTGAGAAGTACACAGGAACTTCAGATGTATCTTTGGAAAGAAAATCAGGAGTTTTATGAAATTTCACAGCTCATTTTTCCGTCCTCCGGTCTTGATGAGCATTCCGGATATACCGACTATGAATTTCTGGTTCAGAGCATAGAACCGAAACGGCTCCAGAATCACGCTTCGCTGGAATATTATTTCCAAAAGCAGAATATCCTGGAAAGTGAAAAAAGGCTGAAGTGGCAAAGTTTTCTTCCAAAGCTGGATTTTACGTATAACTTTTTCAATAAGGAAAACTACCGTGCAGACTTTCTTCCTTTGTTTGATAACAATTTCCAGTACGGACTGAAACTTGAGATCCCTATTTTCATGAGGCAGGCAAGAGCAGATTATGAAATTGCCAAACTGAAAATTTTACAAAACCAACAGGATTCTCAACTGAAAAGCCGTGAACTGAGCACAAAAATTGAAACGTATAAAAATGAAGTGAATAATTATTTCATCCAGATTGATATTTCTACAAAGAATCTGAATAATTATCAAAAACTGCTTAATGCTGAAGAAATGAGATTCAGCAACGGAGAAAGCTCTTTGTTTCTGATCAATTCAAGAGAAAACAAACTGTTGGAGGCCAGAGAAAAAAATATCGAACTGAAAGCCAAGTTCCTGAAAAGCTACAATAAACTGAAATGGCTGAACGAAAATTTTTTGAGATAATACACGAAAAAGGAATTCTGAATCAGAATTCCTTTTTTATTTTTATATTAATTTTTCATTTTAACGAAATAGAAAATCAATAAAGCCCAACTCAGGATCATAAACAAACCTCCAAGCGGAGTGATCGGCCCGAGAAACTTTAAGTTCATCCCGAAGTAATCCTGCATACTCAAACCGTAAATACTGAAAGAGAAAAGGATGGTTCCGGTAATCATCAGAATGGAAATCCATTTTTGCGATGAAGTATCAAATTTTAAAATGTATCCTACGATCAGTAAGAAGAATGCTGCATACATCTGGTAGCGTACGCCTGTTTCAAAACTTTCCAGTCTTTCCACAGATAAAATTTTCTTTAAAGCGTGTGCACCGAATGCTCCTAAAATAACGGATAACATTCCGTACACGGCACCAAAAACTAAAGTAATTGTTTTCATCTCTTTTAATTATAATTTTCAAATTACGAATTACGCCACTATAATGATCATGCAACATATGACATAACTAGGGCTTCTTACTCATTTTGATATTCCTAATTTTATTTTAAGCGTTTTTTGTATAGAACCTATGATTCTTATTAGTTCATCTGCATCATTCAATAGGTAATCTGCTTTTTCTTTTTCCAGATAATAAGAAAACTTTAAAAGTTTTATCCAGTAAATTGTTTCACGCATTTCTTTGTAAGAAATAGTTATTTTCATGAAAAAGTCTTTATCCGTTTGAGCACCAATTGCTTCCTCAATATTAGCTCCAACAGAAGTTCCGCTTCTTAATAATTGCTTAGACATTATAAATTCACGTTTTTCTTCTTTAAGATATTTATAGATCTCAATAATTTTTAATGCAAAATCAAAACTCTTTGTTTGAACAACATTATTTTTTTTCATCTTCTAAAACGTAATTTCTAATTTCTAATTCATAATTAATTACTTTCTCTCATTCTGTTAAACTCACTGATCACCTCGTGATGGGTAACCGTTTTATCTTTAAAGTAGGTAACGAAATGTTGTTTTTCTTCCTCGGTTGCCCCCATCTGGTTTAAAATATTCAGCAAGTGCATCTTCATATGACCTTTCTGGATTCCTGTGGTTACCAGAGAACGTAACGCCCCGAAGTTCTGGGCCAGTCCGGAAACGGCCAGGATGCTCATCAGTTCCTGTGCAGAAGGTTTCCCTAAGAGAGCAAGGGAAAACTTTACTAACGGGTGAAGATTCGTCAAGCCGCCTACAACCCCTACAGAAATCGGAAGATCAATCCAGAATCTGAAAATTCCGTTATCGATTGTACAGTGTGTTAAAGAAGAATATTTACCGTTTCGGGCTGCATAAGCATGCGCACAGGCCTCTGTTGCACGGAAATCATTTCCTGTGGCAATCACGACAGCATCTACTCCGTTCATAATGCCCTTGTTATGTGTCGTTGCGCGGAACGGCTCAATTTCAGCAATGGTTACCGCCTGTTTGAACTTTCTTGCAAATTCTTCATTTGAGATCCCGCTGTCATCCTTCAAATCATCAATCTTACAGGAAACTTCAGCTCTTACGATACAATCCGGCGTAAAATTGGAAAGAATATTCATAACGATCTGTAGCGAGTTTTTTTCCTCCTGCGAAAAAGCTTCACTTGTCGCCACTTCCTGTTTCAATGTTTTCCCGAACTGTTCCAGGCAAGAATTAATAAAGTTGGCTCCCATAGAATCAACCGTATCAAAACTGGCTTTGAGCTGGTAATAATTGGGCATTTCAGCAGTTTTATCAATTAATTTTATATCCAGGATTCCGCCACCTCGATTCCTCATGTTTGCCGTAATGTCATCCGTAGCTTCAATAAGTTTTTTCTTCAGATTGAAGTTAAAGAAATTAAGAAGCTTATGAGATTCAACATTAAAGATAAAATGGGTATGTCCAAGCTTCTCGTTGTTAATAATAGTGGTTTTAAAACCTCCTTTGTCAATCCAGAATTTAGCAGCTTTTGAAGCCGCTGCTACCACCGAACTTTCTTCCACTGCCATCGGAAGCGCAAATAATTTCCCGTCAATTAGGAAATTCGGGGCAATCCCGTACGGCATATAAAAATTGGAAATCGTATTTTCAGAAAATTCATCATGAAGTTTCTGAAGATCAGGATTTTCGTTCCAGTATTGATTTAAAATATTTTGGTAGTCACTGTTTCCTTCAAGGTATTCGCTAACAAGCCAGTCGATTTTCCCCTGCTTGGTAAGCTTTGAAAAACCTTCAATCGGTTGATGATTCATAGTATAACTTTAATGAAGCGTAAAGATAGTGATTTTATGACTTTCAGTTGTTTATAAGTTCAATCGAAAAATATTGATTTTTATTAATTTTGGACTTACATTTGAATGTTTTCTTAAACCTAAAATTAACACTATCAATCCATCATATGAATTTTGACCGCCTTAAAGAAAAACTCGAAATCCTTGCTGATGCAGCGAAATATGATGTTTCGTGTTCGTCCAGCGGAGGTTCGAGAAAAAACAAAAAAGGCGCATTGGGAGACAGTTCTGCAAGCGGGATCTGCCATACCTATACGGAAGACGGCCGTTGTGTTTCGCTTCTAAAAATTCTCCTGACCAACCACTGTATTTATGATTGCGCGTACTGCGTTTCCAGAAGTTCTAATGATATCAAAAGGGCGGCTTTTACGGTAGAAGAAGTAGTCGATGTAACAATCAATTTCTATCGAAGAAATTATATCGAAGGCTTATTTTTAAGTTCAGGTATTTTTAAAAATGCCGACACGACTATGGAGCGCTTGGTAAGGGTGGCAAAAAAGTTACGTTTAGAAGAAAATTTTAACGGATATATCCATTTAAAATCAATCCCGGGGGCTAGTGACGAATTGATGCAGGAAGCCGCTTTATATGCCGACAGATTGTCTATTAATCTTGAAATCCCTACTGAAAGCGGGCTGAAACTTCTCGCTCCTGAAAAAAACAGACAGGATATGCTCAATCCGATGAAATATATCCAGAATGGGATTGCACAGTATAAAGATGAAAAGAAAATTTTCAGAAAAGTACCGAAGTTTGCGCCGGCAGGACAGTCAACACAGATGATTGTAGGCGCCACCAATGAAAATGACCTACAGATCATTAAAGTAGCGGACCATTTCTATAAAAATTTCAATTTAAAAAGGGTTTATTATTCCGGTTATGTTCCGGTATTAGAAGATAAAAGATTACCTTCATTAACCACAGAAGTCCCGATGCTTCGTGAAAACCGCCTCTATCAGTCGGATTGGCTGATGCGTTTTTATGGTTTTAAAGCCGAAGAAATCCTGGATCCGAACATGCCTTTTTTAGATCTTGAAGTTGACCCCAAAATGAGCTGGGCACTGAGGCATCTTGAAGAGTTTCCGGTAAACCTTCAGACAGCAGATTATCAGATGATTTTAAGAATTCCGGGAATCGGCGTAAAGACTGCTCAGAAAATTGTAAGCGCAAGACGGTTTCAGGTGCTTACGATGGACCACCTGAAAAAACTGGGAGCCGCAGTAAACCGGGCCAAATATTTCATTGATTTCAATGCGGGAAATGCCTATTTAAGATATTTAACGGATAAAAATTTCAGAAAGCTGATTATCGGAGGAAGCTCTTCCAAATTTCACAATCAGTTTTCACAGCAGCTGACGTTGTTTTAAGAACAGCCTTTGGCAATTAGCTTTTATTTGGTTTAATATATCTTATAGCCTGTTTATATTGAAATGAAATATGATTTTTTAGTAGATTTTGTAGATTATACAAAGTTAATACAGATGAAAAATCAGAGAGGGAAAGTTAAATCGTTTACAACGAAAAACAGTTCCTAATTATTACATCCTCAAATTATATAATTCTCAAATTAAACCCATGACTACCCTACTCTACGACGGAAGCTTCGATGGACTTTTCACTGCAGTATTTGAAGTTTTCGAATACCGTTACAAAGAGGTGGAAATCATCAGCAGTACGAATTTTCATCAGGAAAATATTTTTGCAGAAATTCATGAGACCATCACACAACCGGATAAATCTAAAAGGGTATTAGATAAGCTGGAGCAAACCATCGGGAAATCAGGTATTCACGAGCTGTTAAAGGTATACTTATCAGAAGATCCTCAAATGGAACAGCTTATTCTATCTGCCGTGCAGCAGTCTGTTAAACATCCGGGAGAAAATATCCTGCAGAATTATGCTGATCAGGATATTCTCAGGATTTCTAAAATCTGCAAATCCGTAAGCCGTGAAAGACACCGGATGACTGCGTTCGTGCGTTTTGAAAAGATGAAGGACGGTGTTTTTTTTGCCAAGATTGATCCTGACTTTAATGTTGTACCGCTAATACGGAAACATTTCCGGGACCGTTACAGGGACCAGCGATGGATGATCTATGACCTGAGAAGGAATTACGGAATCCTATATGATCTTGAAACCTGTGATTTTTTCTATCCTGACGAAAAATTGGATCTGAAAGCATATCATCAGAAATTTCACGATGAAGAAAAGAATTACCAGACCCTTTGGCAACGTTATTTTACAAAAACCAATATTGTGGAAAGGAAGAATCTGAAGCTTCATATTCAGCATGTTCCGAGAAGATACTGGAAATATTTAACGGAAAAAAATTAGTTTCTTTTCTCTAATTTTCTTTTGTCTTAAACAAACAGCGGGAACTTATAACGGATTAAATATCATTTTAAACATTCAATTTTCCTGCATCGTTTGAGTCAGGAATCTTTTATATCTTTCAGGTAAGATTAAAACCAATTGTATGAAAAAGATTATTTGGGGAATTATTATTTTACTATCTGTTTTAAATTGTCACAATGACAAAACCTCATCAAAACCCAATTCTGAAAATGAAAATTCTGAAAATCCAATTCGCATCAATAAAGACAAAAACACGATAAAGGAAAGATTTTTGACACCAGAAAATTATACATGGATTGAGGAAAAACCGGATTCTTTCGGATATTTTATTGAAAATTTCAGACTCAAAGATTATGGAAGCAAGATTTTGAAGTATGATGGATCACCCATCTCCACGCAACATCTCCATGAAGCTGTTTTCGATATAGATACCGGAAGTAAGGACCTTCAGCAGTGTGCTGATGCAATCATTCGCCTGAGAGCAGAATATCTTTTTAAATCCAAACAGTTTGACAAGATACAGTTTCATTTTACCAGCGGCGACCTCGTTACCTGGAATGATTATAAAAACGGAATAAGAGCTTTTGTAAACGGTAACTCCGTGAGCTTCAGAAAGACAGCTGTATTTGACGATTCGTATAAGAATTTCAGGAATTATTTGGATCTGATCTTTAATTATGCAGGAACCATTTCATTAAACGAAGAAACAAAACCTGTCATTAAAAACTCTGATTTGAAAACAGGAGATATCCTGATTACACCAGGAAGCCCCGGACATGTAGTTTTTATTTCAGGAGTCTGCAGCAATGCACAAGGTAAAAAATTGTTTTTATTGGGTGAAGGCTTTACGCCGGCTCAATCTCTTCATATCCTCTCGAATCCTTTTAACCGAAGGATTTCGCCATGGTATGAGCTGGATATTGATCATCCTGAAACCCAAACCGCAAGATATATTTTCAAACCCACAAATTTTAGGCAGTTTTAATCATTTGTATTCAAAACTCTTATCAAGTTACTGCCTTTATCTGAACTTGTTTTTGTAAATTTGTGTTCGAAATTTTTTACCAGATGAAAGAAAGTGCTGTAAAAAAAATTGCCGTTCTAACTTCGGGAGGTGATTCTCCGGGTATGAATGCAGCATTAAGAGCAGTCGTAAGAACTGCCAATTATTACAATATCGAATGTTATGGTGTGAGGGAAGGTTATAATGGCCTTATCCACGGTGATTTCCTTAAAATGGGGCCACGTTCCGTAAAAAATATAATCAACCAGGGCGGAACCATTCTTAAGTCTGCCCGATCCATGGAATTTAAAACGGCAGAAGGCCGGCAGAAAGCTTACGACAATTGTGTTAAGCTGGGAATTGACGGATTGGTATGCATCGGTGGAGACGGAACGTTTACAGGTGCAAAAATCTTTAATGAAGAGTTCGGAATCAGGGTTGTGGGTGTTCCCGGAACAATTGACAATGATATTTTCGGAACTGATAATACCATCGGCTATGATACGGCCCTGAATACCGCTATGGAAGCGATTGACAAGATCCGTGATACCGCAACTTCACACAACAGGGTATTCTTTGTAGAAGTGATGGGACGCGATGCCGGATTCATCGCTTTAAACAGTGGCCTGGCAGCCGGAGCTTTGGATATTCTGATCCCAGAAAGAAAAGACAGCATTGATGAATTGTTTGCCAATTTCAGAAATGCAGAAAAAACGGGTAAAGCATCAAGCATTGTAGTAGTTGCAGAAGGTGAAAAACTGGCTAACATCTATGAACTTGCGGAAAAAACAAAAAAAGAATTTCCTGATTATGATATCCGTGTTGCCATTTTAGGGCATATCCAGAGAGGAGGATCGCCAAGCTGTGCAGACCGGGTACTGGCCAGCAGATTGGGCTATGGGGCCGTAACAGGATTGATGGCCGGCCAGACCAATGTCATGGCAGGCATGCGTTCCAATGATCTCGTGTATACACCCATTGAGGAAGCCATTAAGAAACATAACGAAATCAATAAAGACCTCTTACTGATTTCAGAAATTTTAGCAATCTAATATTTTAATATAATTTAAACAAACTATTATGTCAACAATCAAAGTAGGTATCAACGGGTTTGGTAGAATCGGACGTCTTGTATTCAGAGCAATGACTGAAAGAGATAATATCGAAGTAGTAGGAATCAATGACCTGATTAACGCAGAATATATGGCTTATATGCTTAAATATGATTCTGTACACGGTATTTTTCCGGGAGAAGTTTCTGTAGAAGGAAATGATCTTGTAGTAAACGGAAAAAAAATCAGAGTTACTGCTGAAAGAGACCCGAATAACCTGAAGTGGAATGAAATCGGAGCTGATTATATCGTTGAATCTACAGGCTTATTCTTAGATAAAGAAAATGCTACAAAGCACATCAACGCAGGAGCAAAAAAAGTAATCCTTTCTGCTCCGTCTAAAGACGACACACCAATGTTTGTAATGGGAGTAAACCATACCGAACTTACAGACGATATCAAGATTTTATCAAACGCTTCTTGTACGACTAACTGTCTGGCTCCTTTAGCTAAAGTGATCCACGATAACTTCGGAATTGAAGAAGGCCTTATGACAACGGTACACGCTACAACGGCAACTCAGAAAACGGTTGACGGTCCTTCCATGAAAGATTGGAGAGGCGGTAGAGCAGCGCTTAACAATATCATTCCTTCTTCTACCGGTGCTGCAAAAGCGGTAGGAAAAGTAATTCCTTCATTAAACGGAAAATTAACAGGGATGTCTTTCAGAGTACCGACTGTTGACGTTTCCGTAGTGGATTTAACAGTAAGACTTGAAAAAGCAACTTCTTACGAAGAAATCTGCGCAGCCATCAAAGCGGCTTCAGAAGGAGAATTAAAAGGTATTTTAGGATACACGGAAGATGCGGTCGTTTCTCAGGATTTCGTAGGAGATAAGAGAACCTCTATATTCGATAAGGATGCAGGGATTATGCTTTCTCCTAAATTTGTAAAACTTGTTTCATGGTATGACAATGAAATGGGATATTCCAACAAATTGGTAGATATGCTGATTCATGCGGCTTCTTTATCTAACTAATGAGCAATCAGCAATGAGTAATATAAAACCTTCCGATTTGGAAGGTTTTTTTGTTTTTTGTAATTTTAGTTTATTATTTTTTATGGATGACAGAACTTTTCAGGAAAAATCAGGCTTTCCTAAGGCCTTTGCCATACTTCTCATCTTTCAGGCTATCGTGGGGAGCTTTATTCTCGTGAAAGACAATGAATCACCTTTAACCGTTATTGTTATTACTATTCCATTGACCTTATTGTTTTTATGTTCAGCATTAAAGTTAAACCTAAACTCTCAATATTTTGAATATCATTTTTTCCCTTTCATCCTGAAGCGGAAAAAGATCAGCTGGGATGATATTAAAGAAATACAATTCATACATACAGACCCTATTTCAGATTTCGGAGGCTGGGGAGTAAGACTTTCAAGAAAATATGGGAAAGCTTTTATCACAGGCGGCCGGGAGATCATTTTTTTAAAACTGAAAAATGGTAAAAAAAGATCTTTCTCTGTAAAAAATAAAGAAAAGCTGTTGGGATTTTTGAACGAGAACAAAATTAAATACGGAATTTAAAATATTTTATATCCTACTCCAATCCCCAACCAAGGCTTTTTATTGTGATTCCAGATTTCAGCATCCTGGCCAATGGCGTAATCAAAACCTAGAAAAGCACCTAAATTAATACTGTTGTATGAATAAGTAAATCCGAAAGCTATTGATCCTAAGCCTTTCGTAAATTCTGAATCATCAAGAATCGGAGTATTGGATAAATTGGTATTGGATTTATTCAGTTTTACAGAAGAGGCGCCAAATAAAATACCTCCTGTAATTTTCCAGTTATTTTCCTTGGTCCCTACTTCTTCCTGGTAAAAAAAGGTGGTTCCCCCTAAAGAATAACCCACAAAAAGATTACCGTTAATACCTGTAGAAAAATCCTCTTTAAGACCGTTTTTACCCTTAAATCTGTATTTTACAGGTATTGTAATACCATTTACTGTCCAGTTCTTTGTTTTAAGCTTAATACTCTGCCTATTTTCCAGTTTGTAAAAATATATCGTATTGTTCTTATCGTTGGAATTACTTAACAAGTATGGATTAACAATTAATTTATTTTTAGATATAGCCACCATAGCTTTGGTTTTATGCTTTAAATCTACCTCCACAGTCTCACTTTTGGTTAAGGTGTTGAAAAAATCTTCATTCACAGTTACTTCCTTTATGACTTCCAATTCTTTACCCGAAACATTAGCTTTTTGTACTATTTTTATTTTTTCACCAAGTTTATACCCTTTAGTAAGTTCTTCTTTTCCTTTCTGATCAAGTTCTTCATATTTTTTTTGAACCTCTTTTTTAAGACTGTATCCATGAGTAGCAGATGGAATTACATAGTATTTTTTAAATTCTTCCTGCCCAAACATTACACATGCAGTATTTAGCAGTAACAGTAATAAAATTTTTGTTTTCATAATAATTATTTTTATACAAATTTTCAAATTCCATAAACACAAAAAAATTACCCGTTTGTAGTATTTTTTTAGCATTTATGCTAGCAGTGATAAATCTCACGCTCTGTTCGGCGCAAAACTTGTAATTTTATGTTTAATGGAGAAAAATATAATGCAACCGCGATTTAAAGATTCACCACATTTTAAAAATTTCTGGACGAAAGGCAATGGGAAACAACTCATTGAGTTTTCCGAAGCCGAAGTAGGCTTCACCGATTTTGAAAAGTTTGCTCCTTATTTTTATGATGTAGATCGTATAGGAGACCAAGTAGTAAGAGATATTTATTTAACTAAAAGCTTTCAGGAAGCTTCCAGAGAGCTGGAAAAATATATCAGAAATGGAATTGCTGATCATGATGCTGTTCCGGGAAGTATAAAAGAAATGTTTTCTCAGACCCAGAAGATTCCCAACTGGCTTGATCATGACCTGCTCAGAAGCGGTGCAGAATTATGCATGAGAAGCAACCTTGATGCACTTATTTCCCTTCGGGATTACTGCCTGATGGGCGGTTATGATTATGCTTATCTAAATAAGCCGCTAATCATCACAGAAGCGTTAAAAAAGGGTGCTGTCAAAAGACTTTCAGAAACCCTTGATTTCTGGGTCAATGTGACCCGGTACAATGCTCTGGAAATTCATAAAAAAGGATACGAATTTGCGATAAAGACCAGAATGATTCATTCTTATGCAAGATTATCCATTAAAAAACACTATAAAGAATGGGACACTGAAAACTGGGGTGAACCTATCAATTCCTGGGATATGATGGCAACCTATATTGGGTTCAGCCTTGTCTTTCTTCATAGCCTGCATAAACTGGGAAATACCTTTTCCTCCAATGAAGAAAAAGGGCTTTTTCACCTTTGGAAATATGTTGGTCACCTGCTGGGAATCCCTGAAAACCTCTTACCGAATGACAAAAAGCAGGCTACCGAATATTTCTATTTATGGACATCCGTACAGCCCCCTGCAGATAAAGACTCCATTCTTCTGGCTCATTCCTTATTGAACGAATCTCTTGAAAATCCTATTCTGAAGTATTCCTTTCAAAAAAAAAACCTGCGCTATCTTCACATCAGCTGCACCTGGTTTCTTCTCGATGCTGAAGTCTGCAGAAGACTTCATATTCCTGAAATTCCCTTTAAGAATGCTTTCCCAAAAACCAAACGGGCCGTAAATCAGGTATACGACCGCCTGGTCAGCCGCAAAGCCAGAATTGAAAAAGGAAATAAAGACCAGATGAAAGTTCTGAGTGACTATCTTAACATCACTCAAAATTCAAATTTTCATTAAAAATCCTTTACTGACACTCAATTACAAATACTGAATTCCAACGAGTTAAACATCAAAATTCAAATTGGTTATCTGATCATTAATATCTCAAAATTTTATACTTTTTTTAACTATGAAATCAGTTTTTAGTGGTATATAATATTAGTTTATCAGTGTATTTTTTCGTAAATTTGATTATTAATTTAAAAGACAGATGAGTAATATAGACGATAAGAAAAAAGCGCTTTCATTGGTGCTTGACAAGTTAGATAAAACATACGGAAAAGGAACGGTAATGACCCTTGGTGACAGTACAGTTGACACTACTATTGAAGTTATTCCTTCCGGATCTTTGGGAATTGACATTGCCTTAGGTGTTGGCGGTTATCCCAGAGGAAGAATTATTGAAATATACGGGCCTGAATCTTCCGGTAAGACTACGCTGACACTGCATGCTATCGCAGAAGCTCAGAAAGCGGGAGGTATTGCAGCATTTATTGATGCCGAGCATGCTTTTGACAGAACATATGCGGCAAAATTAGGAATCGACTTAGAAAACCTGATTATTTCCCAACCCGATAATGGTGAACAGGCTTTAGAAATTGCTGATAACCTGATTCGTTCAGGAGCGATTGATATTGTCGTTATTGACTCAGTGGCTGCCCTGACTCCTAAAGCGGAGATAGAAGGTGAAATGGGTGACTCCAAAATGGGTCTCCACGCACGATTGATGTCTCAGGCATTAAGAAAATTAACGGCCACGATCTCCAGAACAAAATGTACGGTTATTTTCATTAACCAGCTGAGAGAAAAAATCGGTGTCATGTTTGGTAATCCTGAAACCACTACCGGTGGTAATGCCCTTAAATTTTATGCGTCCGTGAGAGTAGATATCAGAAAGGCCAGTGCACCAATTAAAAACGGTGACGAAGCTATAGGAAGCCGGGTGAAAGTAAAGATTGTAAAAAACAAAGTGGCTCCTCCTTTCAAACAGGCTGAATTTGACATTATGTATGGTGAAGGAGTTTCCAAAACAGGAGAAATCCTTGATCAGGCCGTGGAACAAGGCATCGTGAAGAAAAGCGGCTCATGGTTCAGCTATGAGGAAACGAAACTGGGGCAGGGTCGTGATGCTGTGAAAGATGTCTTAAAAGACAATCCTGAACTTGCTGAAGAACTGGAAAACAAAATCAAAGAGGAGCTGAAAAATAAAGTAAAATAGTTTTTCAGGTTATTTATAATTTAAGACAGCTTTCGGCTGTCTTTTTTTTGCAATTTTATATAAAATTCATGAAGCTGAAACTGATATTTTTTCCGATATTGATCATCTTATTTTCCTGTAGCACAGATAAGGAGATCAATAGTGATTTTGTCATTTATCCTGTCAATTCAAAAAGCGATAGGATTGAATTCTTCTGGAAAGATAATCATAAACAGCCTTTCAGAAGCCTTCAGAATTTAGAAAAATACATCAATTCCGGAAACAAAGATTTGATATTTGCCATGAACGGAGGAATGTTTATTCAACACAATATTCCCAAAGGATTATATGTAGAGAATTTTAAAACTTTAAATCCTATTAACACTCTGGCTGGCAAAGGAAATTTTTATCTCAAGCCGAACGGTATTTTTTATGTTACGAAATCGAATGAATCTGCTATTGTTTCTACTGAAAATTTTAAAGCTAATCCAAAAATAAAGTTTGCGACCCAATCCGGTCCCATGCTGATTATTGATGGAAAAATTAATCCTGCTTTCCAAAATCATTCCCGTAATTTAAATATAAGAAACGGTGTTGGGATATTGAAAAACGGCAGTCCGGTGTTTGTTATGTCTAAGAAAGAAATAAACCTTTACAGCCTTGCATCATTATTCAAAAGCCTGGAGTGTGAAAATGCATTGTACCTGGACGGTTTTGTATCAAGAACCTATTTTCCGAAAGGAAACTGGATTCAGAAAGATGGCGATTTTGGAGTAATAATAGGCATAATAAAAGAAAAATAGCAACTGGCTATGGATGCCTCAGTATAAATAATGTCAAATTGTCACTTTCTTTCAAACGGTATTTTTTTTGAGAAGATTAATCAAATTAAAAACAAAAATTATTATGACTAAAGGAAATATTAACGTATCGGTTGAAAATATTTTCCCGCTTATCAAAAAATTTCTTTACAGTGACCACGAAATCTTTTTGAGAGAATTAATTTCCAATGCAACGGATGCCACCTTAAAGTTGAAGCACTTAACAGGTATTGGCGAGGTAAAAGTTGAGTATGGAAATCCAAAGATTGAAGTTAAGGTAGACAAAGAAAATAAAACACTCCGTATTATTGACCAGGGAATTGGGATGACTGCTGAAGAGGTTGAAAAATACATCAATCAGGTAGCTTTTTCCGGAGCTGAGGAATTTCTTGAAAAATATAAGGACAGTGCAAAAGATTCAGGCATTATCGGGCATTTCGGACTTGGATTTTACTCTGCCTTCATGGTAGCTGAGAAAGTGGAAATTGTTACCAAGTCGTATAAGGATGAGCCTGCGGTTCGCTGGATCTGTGACGGAAGTCCGGAATTTACATTAGAAGAAACAGCCGATAAAACAGACCGTGGAACGGAGATTATTCTTCATATTGCAGAAGATTCCGCCGAGTTTCTGGAAGAAGGAAAAATTCGTGAACTTTTGTTGAAGTACAATAAATTCATGCCGGTTCCTATTAAATTCGGAACTAAAACACATACTCTGCCATTACCGGAAGATGCTGCAGAAGATGCAGTAGCAGAAACAGAAGAAGTAGACAACATTATCAACAATCCGACTCCGGCCTGGACATTGGCTCCGAGCGAGCTGACCAACGAGGATTATATGAAGTTCTACCATGAGCTGTATCCGATGCAGTTTGAAGAGCCTTTATTTAATATCCATCTGAATGTAGATTATCCTTTTAACCTGACAGGTATTTTGTTTTTCCCTAAACTGAACAACAGCCTGAATATTGAAAAAGATAAAATACAGCTGTACCAGAACCAGGTTTTCGTAACGGATGAGGTAAAGGGTATCGTTCCGGATTTCTTAATGCTTCTTCGAGGAGTTATCGATTCTCCGGATATTCCGCTGAACGTTTCCCGTTCGTATCTGCAGGCAGATGGTGCGGTAAAGAAAATTTCTTCTTACATCACGAAAAAAGTAGCCGATAAAATGGCTTCCCTGATCAATGAAAACCGTGAGGATTATGAACAGAAATGGAATGATATTAAAGTCATTATCGAATACGGAATCATAACTGAAGAAAAGTTTGCGGAAAAAGCCGATAAATTCACCCTCTATCCTACTACTGATGGAAAATATTTCCTATGGAACGAATTAGAGGAAAAAATCAAGCCAAATCAGACCGATAAAGACGGTAAACTGGTTATCTTGTATGCCTCCAATGCTGATGAGCAACACGGATATATCCAGTCGGCAAAAGATAAAGGCTATGAAGTATTGCTTTTTGATTCCCCGATTATCCCTCATGTTATCCAGAAACTGGAAACTTCAAAAGATAATGTTTCATTTGTAAGGGTTGATGCAGATCACATCAACAATCTGATCAAAAAAGATGAGCCTGTTATTTCCAAATTAACGGAAACGGAAAAAGAATCATTGAAAAAGAATGTTGAAGAAGCAGTAAACGACAAGAAATTTACTGTTCAGCTTGAAGATCTTGACAGCACGGATGCTCCGTTTACCATCACTCAGCCTGAGTTCATGAGAAGGATGAAAGACATGCAGGCCACGGGCGGTGGCGGAATGTTCGGCATGGGCGGTTTCCCGGAAATGTATAATCTGGTAGTGAATTCCAACAGTGAGTTTGCAGATCAGATTTTAAAAACTGAGAATGCGGACGAAAAGGAAAGCCTGATCAAGTACGCTTTGGACCTGGCTAAGCTTTCCCAGAATTTGTTGAAAGGAAAAGATTTGACGGATTTTATCCAAAGAAGCTACAAGCAGTTAGAAAAGTAATTTGAATATTTTATATTGAAACTCGGCGAAGCCTTGCTTCGCCGAGTTTTTTTATGAATGAATTTAGCTTAAAAAGTTAATTTTATATTCCGGAAATAATAATTCACAAAAAATATTCAACAAAGATGTCATAAAACAAACGGGAAGTTTGTCATAATAATAACGAAATCAAAAATATGCTACCATGAAAAAACTCAACTCCATCTTTTTTATATTCTTATCATTACATATTTTTGCACAAAATATAAATGAAAAAATCAAGATATTTTAAATCGATCTAAACCATTGGGATACATCGAAAACTAAAAAATCGACTTTAAAAGATAGAATGACATTTTATAATGCAAATGCTGTAAGTATTGCAGTCATTAAAGATTATAAAATAGAATGGGTTAAGGCATACGGTTATGCAGATACTTCCGAAAAGAGAACCGCTACTCCTCAGACACTTTTTCAAGCGGCATCCATCAGTAAATCGATCAACAGTCTGGGAATTTTAAAACTTATTTAGGAAGATAAATTAAGTTTGGATGATGATATTAATAATTATCTTACATCTTGGAAATTTCCGTACAATGATGTATCAAAAGGAAAGAAAACCACTCTTGCTCACTTATTATCTCACAAAGCAGGATTGTCTGTACACGGTTTCGGAGGTTATGAAAAAGGAATAGAATTACCGACACTTAAACAAATTCTTGATGGAGAAAAGCCTTCCAACTCGATTGCCGTTCGGTCGATATTTGAACCCGACTTAAAGTTTGAATATTCCGGAGGCGGAACTACCGTTTCACAATTAATTCTTGAAAATACTACAGGAGAGAAATATGAAGATTACATGTTGAAAAATGTTTTGACACCGTTAGGAATGAACGAAAGCTCTTACGATCAGCCACCTTCTAAGGATAAAGAAAAATTACTTGCAACAGCCTATAATAACGGGGAAAAAGTAAAAGGCAAATATCACATTTATCCCGAAAAAGCAGCGGCAGGTTTATGGACAAATCCAAATGATTTGGCAAAATATATCATTGAAACACAGTTGTCATTAATTGGGAAATCAAATAAAATCTTGTCAAAAGAAATGTCTGTAAAAAGAGTGGAAAATAATCTTGGTGTATTTCTGAATGATTTTAAAGGGACAAAATATTTCGGTCATAGTGGTGAAAATGAAGGTTTTGTTTGCTACTATATTGGAAGTGTTGACGATGGAAACGGTTTGGTTGTGATGACTAACGGAAACAATTTTAAACTAATAGAAGAAATTCTTTTAAGTATTGCCAGCTTGAACCAATGGAAGAATTATCCCATTGAGCCTCAAAAAGAATCTATTGCTTTAACCATCAGAAAAGAATGCTATAAAAAGATTGACAAAGGTATTGAACTGTATAAAAAATTGAAAACAAACAAACCAGATCACTATAATTTTTCCGATGAAAATGAATTAAATAAGCTTGGTTATGAATTTTTAAAAGATGGAAATGTAGATTCAGCTATTAAGATTTTTGGTTTGAATGTTTCTCAGTTTCCAAATTCTGCTAATGTTTATGATAGTCGCGGTGAAGCGTATTTTAATAAGAAAGAATACACACTATCGTAAAAAGATTATCAAAAAGTGTTAGAATTGGAACCGACACATCAGAATGCGAAAGACATGCTTTTGAAAATTGAAGAGGTATTGAAAAAGAAATAAATATACTGATGGTTATTTAACAGGTTTCAGGGCGACAAAGTCGCCCCTAAACTATTTTAACGACACTCTCCCACAAAGTGTGTAAGTTAAAAAGTCAGGGCTTAGATTTTATAATCTGAGCCTTTCTTCAAAAATA
>NZ_JAKVIP010000019.1 GCF_022601875.1 Chryseobacterium sp. SSA4.19 | reverse complement strand
ATTACCTGGAAGAACCTGCACTTTTTAGCATTTTCTTTAAGGCTAATCAAAAAATTAAAAGTTTAAACAACTTCATAATAATTATTGGGTTTGATTCGTAAAAGTTAACAAAAAATACACGGAAATCAAACACATACCCTATTATTTATTTTACAAATTACTGATTGTTATACTCTTAAATCAGAATATCAGTTTACAATCTTTTTACCTGTGATTTTCAAACTTTACAACTGATTCCGATTGAACTTTGATCAAAGCAAAACATTAAAAAAATTTATCATGAAAACAACCAGCATCAGATTATCAATCGCAATGGCAATTTTATTAGGGATTTATTCATGTAAGAAAGGCGAAGCAACAGCAACAGAACTTGCAGATTATTCGGCCACAGATTCCGCTTCAGTTATTTCTTCTGACAGCATTTCTTCGGTAGCGACCATGAAAGTAAAAGATAAACAATTCATCAAGACCGCAGATGTAAATATGGAAGTAAAAGACATTTATGACGCAACAGTTTCCATTGAAAAATCGGTTCAGGAATTGGGTGGATTTGTAACGCACAGTAATTTAAAAAGCAATGTCATTTCTGAGGACACTTACAATACTTCGAATGTAGAAGCCATATTAGTCAAAAAATACCAGTCGGAAAACACGATGCAGGTGAGAATTCCGACTGCGAGATTGGGAGAATTGCTGAATCTTATTAATGATAAAAAACTATTCCTGAATTCAAGATCCATCGACGCAGAAGATGTAACTTCAAGTATAAAATACGCTGAATTGGAAGGCAAAAGAATTAAAAAAACCGGCGAAAATATTTCTCAATTAAAAACCAACAAAGACAAAGTAAAACTTGATGATGAAAATATGTCCGAAAACAATCAACAGCAACTTGCTAATATGGATGTAACGGATAATTTAAAGTACAGCACTGTCGACATTTACATTAAAGAACCAAAAGTCCGCATCGCCGAAATCGCCATTACCAATACAAAAATCATCGATGACAAATATAAATTCAATGTTATCTACAGTGCAAAATCGGCTTTTGTGGAAGGATATTATTTAACCCAGAAAATTGTAGTCGGACTTATTGTGATCTGGCCAATTTTATTAATCGGAGCTGCTGTTTTATTTTTCTACAAAAAGAGAAAATCAGCAAAAAATAAAGAAAAAAGCATACCAGAATTGTAAAAAATCTAACCTTTCGGTTATCCCTATATTAAACTTTGTACTCCGGAACTCCCGGAGTTTTTTATGGCCGTCATATTGAATAAGCTCACATATTTGATTATTCTTTTAAATAAAAAATAATATACCTTATAATAATCATGAACTGGCAATAAGAAGTCTTTAAATGCTCTGATCGATTTTTAAATCTCCATTCATCTCATTGGAGTAAAATTCCTTAAATTTGCAATCAGTAATTTTGAAGAGGACAGCTATTAACAAATTGTCCAGGTCAAAACGTAATTCTAACATATATGCTATCAAAAATAAATCCTACCCAAACCAATAGCTGGAAAGCACTTGATGAACATTTCGGAAACAATGATTTCGATTTAAGAAATCTTTTTGCATACAACCCCAATCGTTTTGAAGAATTTTCTGTCAAAAAAGATAATTTCCTTTTTGACTATTCTAAAAACCTGATTGACGCACAGACCAAAGAGCTTTTGCTAAACCTTGCAGAAGAATGCCAGTTGAAAGATGCAATTTCTAAGATGTTTTCAGGAGATAAGATTAATGAAACCGAGGGAAGAGCAGTTCTTCATACTGCCCTGAGGGATTTTTCCGGTAGAGAAATTCTGGTAGATGGCGAAAACATCAAACCTCAGATTAAAAGGGTTCTTGATCACATGAAATCTTTCTCTGAAAGCATCATTTCAGGAAATCACAAAGGTTTTACAGGAAAAGAAATTACAGATGTGGTGAACATCGGAATTGGAGGTTCAGATCTGGGACCTGTGATGGTCGTTTCGGCTTTGAAACATTTTAAGACGAGGTTAAACGTTCATTTTGTTTCTAATGTAGATGGGAATCATATCGCAGAAGTTGTTAAAAACCTGAATCCTGAAACGACTTTATTTATCATTGCTTCTAAAACGTTTACGACTCAGGAGACAATGACAAACGCCAACTCTGCGAAAGACTGGTTTTTAAAAGCCGGAAATGAAGAAGATGTGGCTAAGCATTTCGTGGCTTTATCCACCAACGTCGAAGCCGTTAAAAAGTTCGGGATTGCAGAAGAGAACATTTTCGAATTCTGGGACTGGGTAGGCGGAAGATATTCGCTTTGGAGTGCAATTGGCTTAAGCATCGTATTGGCTGTAGGCTATGAAAATTTTGAAGAGCTTCTGAAAGGAGCTTTTGATACAGACCAGCATTTCCAGACAGCAGATTTTAGTGAAAACGTGCCTGTACTAATGGGCCTTTTAGGAATCTGGTACCGTAATTTTTATGCGGCCACCAGCTATGCCATACTTCCCTATTCACAATATTTGGACCGGTTTGCAGCATATCTTCAGCAGGGAGACATGGAAAGCAACGGCAAATGTGTTGACAGAAACGGAGAATTTGTAGAGTACGAAACCGGACCGATCATTTGGGGAGAACCCGGAACGAACGGGCAACACGCCTTCTATCAGTTGATCCATCAGGGTACGGAACTGATTCCTGCAGATTTTATTGCCTATGCAAAAAGCCCGAATAAGGTTTCTGATCATCAGGACAAATTAGTGGCTAACTTCTTGGCCCAGACGGAAGCACTTGCTTTTGGAAAAACTGAAGATGAGGTTGAAGAAGAATTGAAAAATTCAGGAAAATCCGATGAAGAAATCGATTTTTTATTAAACTATAAAGTTTTTCACGGAAACACGCCTACGAATTCAATCATGTTCAACGAACTAAATCCGTTCTCATTAGGCCAGCTGATCGCCCTCTATGAGCACAAGATTTTTGTTCAGGGTGTCATCTGGAATATTTTCAGCTTTGACCAGTTCGGTGTAGAGCTTGGAAAAGTTTTAGCAACAAATATTTTACCTGAACTTGAAAACAATGAAGTTATCAGCTCCCATGACAGCTCTACAAACGGATTGATTAATTATTACAAAGAAAATAAGTAAAGAAAGCAAATAATCTAATAAAGTAAAAATGGCAGAAATTCTTGACGGATTAAAGGTATCCAAAGAAATAAAAGCAGAAATTAAGGTTGAGGTTGAAAAAATTCTCGCCGGAAAAAGAAGAGCTCCGCACCTGGTGGCTATTCTTGTCGGGAATAACGGAGCCAGCAAAGCTTATGTAAATGCTAAAGTGAAAGACTGTGAGGAAGTAGGTTTCCAATCCAGCTTAGTTAAATTTCCGAGCACAGTTTCTGAATCCGAACTCCTGGAAAAAATTGATGAACTGAACAAATCCAAATCAGTAGACGGATTTATCGTTCAGCTCCCTCTACCGGACCAGATTGACCAGGAAAAGATCATCAACGCTATCGATCCGAGAAAAGATGTTGACGGATTCCATCCTGAAAATTTCGGAAAAATGGCATTGGAAATGGATACGTTTTTACCGGCAACTCCTTTCGGGATTTTAACTTTACTGGAACGTTATAATATTGAGACCAAAGGTAAAGACTGTGTGATCATTGGAAGAAGTAAAATTGTAGGCAGACCTATGAGTATTTTAATGGGAAGAAAAGATTTCCCCGGAAATTCTACGGTAACTCTTACCCACTCTTACACCAAGGATATTGAAGAATACACTAAAAAAGCAGATATTGTAATTACTGCCCTGGGAGACCCGCATTTTCTTAAGGGAGATATGATTAAAGACGGAGCAGTAATTGTCGATGTAGGGATTACAAGAGTTGACAATGATTCTCCAAAAGGCTATTATCTTGCAGGTGACGTGGATTTTGACAGCTGCGCTGAAAAAGCAAGCTGGATCACGCCGGTTCCGGGAGGTGTCGGGCCTATGACAAGAGCAATGCTGATGAAAAATACCATCATTGCCTACAAAACTTCAGTCTATAATGACTAATTTAAAATGGATTTAGTAGAAGATATATTATTAAAAGAAGGTAAAATGCTCCCGGTGATGGAGCATTTTTACACTATTCAGGGAGAAGGGGCACACACAGGAAAAGCAGCTTATTTCATCAGATTGGGTGGCTGCGACGTGGGGTGCCATTGGTGTGATGTAAAGGAAAGCTGGGATCCCAATTTACATCCGCTTATGAATGCAGAAGAAATTGCAGAAACAGCGGCAAGCCATTGTAAAATTATTGTTTTAACAGGCGGCGAGCCTTTGATGTGGAATCTTAATATTCTAACATCCAGACTAAAAGAATTGGGCTGTACGGTTCATATCGAAACTTCAGGAGCCTATCCTTTAAGCGGACAAATCGACTGGATTACGCTTTCACCAAAGAAAACAGGCCTCCCAAAAGAAGAAATCTATCAGAAAGCCCATGAGCTTAAGGTTATTGTATTTAATAACAATGATTTTAAATTTGCTCAGGAACAGGCTGCTAAAGTTTCAGAAAACTGTACCTTGTATCTGCAGAGTGAATGGAGCAAGAGGGATGAAATGTATCCGAAAATTACAGATTTCATCCTGGCGAATCCGGAATGGAGAGCTTCGGTTCAGACCCATAAGTATCTGAATATCCCGTAAAAAAATGTATATTAGCCGTTTGTACCCGCTAATACCTACCGATGCAGAGAATCCGATACTCCAGATACCTGAAATCGATCATCGTTTTGCTTGACCTTGTGGTTATTGCATTTATTTTTATATTCTTTTTCTTAAGCCGGAACCAGCATTTAAAATACAATCAGGAAACCTGGTATCAGAATATATTTTCTCTGGCTCTGTTGTTTCTGTTCTGGATGTTGCTGAGCGGCAGGACAAAAATTTATACGATCCCGAGAAACCTTACCTATACCTTATTCCTGGAAAGGCTTCTTGCCCATTTTTTACTGTTTATTCTTGGCGTTTTACTTATTGGGAAAGTAAGCAAAAACGTATTTTTCAATTCGGATATTTACTGGCTTTCCTTTTATCTGTTCTTTTTTATTTTTTCATTAAAATCATTGATTTTTTTCGGAATCAAATATTTCCGGAGCCTGGGGATTAATCACAGGAACATCATGTTTCTGAATGAAAACAGCTCCACAGAGGTACTGAAAAATATTTTAGAAACCAGAAAAGACTACGGATACAAAATTTTCGAGTATAAAAACGCTGATATCAATGCATCGGAATTGATAAAGTTCTGGAAAGCAAACGGCATCCATACTTTGTTTATCCCGATAGAAAATACATTCAGCGAACAGACGGAAAAAGAAATTTTCAGACTGGCTGAAGCCAATAAAGTACATATTTCATTAATTCCAAGCATTACACAAAGTGATTTTTTTCTGTACGATATGGGATATATCCAGACACAGCCTGTACTGAACCAGGCCAAGTATCCGCTGGATTATTATTCTAATTTTTTACTGAAAAGAACATTTGATGTTATCTTTTCATTTATTGTTCTTGTAGGGATCTGCTCATGGCTATTCCCGATCATTGCTGTTTTAATTAAAACGTCATCCAGGGGCCCTGTCTTTTTTATCCAGAAGAGATATGGTTTCCATGAGGAAGTTTTCCATTGTATCAAGTTCAGGACTATGATTGTCAATGATGAATCCTCCACAAAAACAACTGCTGAAAACGATATAAGGATTACCAGGATCGGTAAGTTTTTAAGAAAAACCAGCCTGGATGAAATGCCTCAGTTCTTTAATGTGCTGAAAGGCGAAATGTCAATTGTAGGGCCAAGGCCGCATATGCTGGCAGTAGACAATTACTATAAACCGAAAATCGGCAGATACAGCCTGCGAAGCATGGTAACCCCGGGAATTACCGGGTTGGCACAGGTAAATGGACTACGCGGTGATGCAGGAAATGTGGAAGTTGAAATGAATAAAAGAATATTAGCAGATGCGTTCTATGTAAGAAACTGGAGCTTTGTGCTTGATCTGGTGATCATTTTAAAAACAATATTGCTGGTAGTTATCGGAGATAAAAATGCAAAATAATCCAAACCCATTAATGAGTAAGTATACTTATTATCTATATTTTTAAATATCTTATATAATGATTTAGTTCATTCGGATTCAAGGTTAAAAAATATCAGAATCCTTTTCGGCACTCTTGTTGTTCTGTCATTTAAATTAATAAAAAAAGTCTAATTTAGCAGAATGTTAAAAAAGTTTTTTACAGCAATAGGAGAATACATTATCCTTCTAGGTAAATCTATTCAGAAACCCCAGAAAATGAGGGTATTCTGGAAGCTGTTCATGCGCGAAATCAATGATTTGGGAGTTAATTCTTTCGGGTTGGTTATCTTTACTTCCACATTCGTAGGAGCAGTAGTTGCAATTCAGATGTTTAATAACTTTGATTCATCTTCTTTTCCTATTCCGCCGTCATTTGTAGGATATGCTACAAAGGCCGTACTGGTTCTTGAATTTTCACCAACGATTATCAGTCTTATCCTTGCCGGAAAGGTAGGATCATATATTGCTTCCAGTATCGGGACCATGAGGGTTTCGGAGCAAATCGATGCATTGGACATTATGGGTGTCAATTCACCCAATTTTCTCATCCTGCCGAAAATTGCGGCTTGTATTTTATTCAATCCGTTACTGATTGCCATAAGTATCGTATTCGGTATTGGTGGCGGCTATATTGCAGGAGTGCTTACAGGCAACTGGACAACCAATGATTATATTACAGGAATCCAGATGTATATGCCTAATCTTTTTATTTATTATGCTTTCACCAAAACCATTGTTTTTGCTTTTATTATTGCAACGGTTCCTTCTTATTTCGGATATAATGTAAAAGGAGGTTCACTTGAAGTAGGCAGGGCAAGTACACAGGCAGTAGTCTGGACCATGGTATTTATCATCCTTTCCGAGTTGTTATTAACCCAATTAATATTAAGCTGATGATTGAGGTAAAAAATCTTAAGAAAAGTTTCGATGAAGTTGAAGTGCTTAAAGGAATTTCAACCACTTTTGATAAAGGAAAAGTAAATCTGATTATCGGACAGAGCGGATCAGGAAAAACAGTTTTTCTTAAAAGCTTATTAAATGTCTACCAGCCTTCATCGGGAGAAATTCTTTTTGATGGCAGGGATATTAACATTATGAACAGAGAAGAAAAACAGCATCTCCGGTCTGAAATAGGAACTCTGTTTCAGGGAAGTGCACTGTTTGACTCTCTAACAGTGGAAGAAAACATCATGTTCCCTCTGGACATGTTTACCAACCTTACTTTCAGAGAAAAGAAAAGAAGGGTTTTTGAAGTGATCGGAAGAGTACATCTGGATAAAGCCAACAGAAAGTTTCCTTCTGAAATTTCGGGAGGAATGCAGAAGCGGGTTGCCATTGCAAGAGCCATTGTTAACCATCCCAAATATTTATTCTGTGATGAGCCAAATTCAGGTCTTGACCCGTATACCTCTAATGTTATTGATGATCTTTTGCTTGAAATTACAAAAGAATATAATACCACAACGATCATTAATACACATGATATGAATTCTGTAATGACAATCGGCGAAAAAATTGTGTATCTGAGACTGGGCATTAAAGAATGGGAAGGGAATAAAGATATTCTGATTACTGCAGGCAATAAAAATCTTATCGATTTCGTTTATTCATCAGAGCTTTTTAAAGAACTGAGAGAATACCTGCTCGAAAATAATAAAACTATTGATAATACAATCACTAAATTAGAAGACAATGAAAAAGATTCTTAGTATAGCATTAATAGGTACTTCTATGTTTGCCTCTGCGCAGATTTCCCTGGCCGGAAAAGCGAATTTAATTTTTCCCACAGGATCACCTTCCTGGTCAAATTCTGTTAATACAGTTAATTCTGCTTTAGAACAAAAAGGTAAAAACAATGTAGGTTTTAACTTGGGACTTTCCCTTAAAGTTAATCTCCCGATGGCATTTTTCTTAATGCCTGAAGTTTACTACACAACTTTTAAAAATGAATTTACAGATTCTTCCAGCAACACGACATTCGATATAAAAAACAACCGTATTGATGTACCTGTTTTAGTGGGGCATAAAGTATTGGGAGATATGTTAGGCGTATTTATCGGTCCGGTTGCAAGTTACAATCTGAGCAAAGAAGATACGTTCAACGATTTCAGAGAAAACGCAAGAGACAACTTTACAGTAGGGTATCAGTTCGGAGCACAGGTGGAAATTAAGAAATTCCTTATTAATGCAAAATATGAAGGAGCATTCAGTAAAGATCAAAGAAGCTTTATCAACAGGGTATCCGGTGAAAGTGTATTGTACGACAACAGACCTAATTTATTCATTGTCGGTGTAGGTTATAAATTTTAATAATTAACTACAATATAGATGAAAATAAAATCCTCAGATCATTAAATCTGAGGATTTTGTCTTTGGTTCTGTAATTCCTGTTCGCGCCTTGCCAATTCGGCAGTCTGAATTTCAAGTTCCTGTTTTTCTTTTTGAAGCTGGGCAAATTCCTTTCTTCTCTGCTCCTCTTTAATAGCGCTCCCTTTACTAACGTAACCGACCATTCCTCCTATAATCAAACCAATACCGATCCCACCCAGAATTCCCATGATATGTGGCATCCCCAAATCATTTACGGTAAAGTTATTTGCCGTTAAATAAAACAGCAATATCGATAATGCTAAAAGAACAAGCCCTATAATCGTTAAATTTTTCATAGTGTTGTGTTTGGTTTTTTAAATTAAGAAACCTTACCAAATTTAATACAATTCAATAAGGTTTCATTCAAGATTAATTTTTTATCATCATATTTTTCCGCCGGCAGCTTTATAATATTCAAGCGCTTTTGGTAAATCTTTATTAATATCAGAAATCCTCGTTTCAGGGTTCGGGTGGGTAGACAGGAATTCCGGCTGTCTTGCACCTTTAGAGGCAGCTTCCATCCTGCTCCAGAAAGGGATTGCTTCTCTCGGGTCATATCCTGCCATTCCCATCAGATATAATCCCATTTCATCTGCCTCAGACTCCTGTCCTCTTCCGTATTTCAATAAAGCAACTTGTGATCCTATAGGATACACCTGCTGGAAAACATTTGCCCACTGTGCATTTGAAATGGATCCTCCCAGAATTGCTCCTCCATACTGTGCTACCATCGCCTGAGAAATTCTCTCATTTCCATGGCCTGCCAAAGCATGGGAAACTTCATGGCCCATCACCACTGCTAATCCGTTATCATTTTTAGTAATAGGAAGAATCCCTGTATATACTGCTACTTTTCCACCTGGCATACACCATGCATTCAGTTCATTGCTCTGTATAAGATTAAATTCCCAGCTGTAGTTCGCGAGATCCGCAGAACGTCCAATTGACTGATAATATCTTTCAGCAGCAGATTTTATTCTTGACCCAACACTTACCACCTTTTTAGCATCTGCAGTTCCTTTGATCACTTTAGATTTGCCCAATGTAGTTCTGTATTCCTGAGCAGACATCGTAAGAATTTCTGAATTATTCGCCAGCTGTAAAGAAGATCTTCCCGTAATGGGATTTGTAGTACAAGCTGAAACAGTAAGAGCCAATGCTCCTATTCCTAAAAGATGTGTAATTTTCATATTTTGAGTGTTATTAAGTCAACCTTAACAATTTTTATTCCAAAATAATTTATCGGCTGTATATTTGCATATAATTTGATGGTAACCAAATAATAATTCCTATCATGAAAAAGTATATCTCCATTATATTCATTTTTATCTTTGTGATGAGCTTCCAGAATTGTTCTTCACAAAGCGGTATAGATTCTCAGACCGTAAATATGCTCGTCAATTCGCAGGATTTTTCATTTCATGCACAACGAGCCAATCCTACCAATTATGATGTAATTAATGTCATGACATCTCTGCCCAATGCACCGGCTACCAGGATACTGGACCTGTCAGGAAGCAATTATTCGGTTGATCTGAGAAAGGATAAACTGGATGTAACCTTACCGTATTTTGGAAGAGTTTTTAATCCGAGTTACGGAAATACAGGCCAAAACAGCTACAGATTTACGTCAAAGGATTTTACCGTCACGAAATCACAAAATAAGAAAGGAAACTGGGTGGTAAAAATTAAAGTGAATGATCAGACTACTATTGATGAAATAAATCTTGAAGTTTTCAAAAACGGAAAAGCATTTACATCGATCAGGAGCAATGACAGGCAACCGATTTCTTATGACGGTTATATTACAAAAAATGAAGAGCTAAAAGCCAGCCCTAATTAATCCTTATTTAAAAACTGTTCTACAAATAATTTTGCTTCGGTACTGGGATTGGAAACCATGGCCGAAGCATTTTTTTTATGCTGAATGTAAGCTTCTTCTGCTGAGCCGTCCTTTTTCATCATCGCAAGAATATATTCCTGTACCCAATATTCAAAACGTTTTTCTGCCTGTTGAACTCTTACCTGTGCAAAACGGCCGGTTTTCTTTTTAAGAGTAATAAAATCATTGATTTTTTCAAAAACGTCATCGAGTCCTTCATTATTTAGGGCCGATCCTAACAAAACCGGGACTCTCCAGTCTTTCTCTTTAGGAGGAATAAAATCCAATGCGCGTTTTAGCTCAAGCCTGGTATTCTTAGCTTTCTGAAGGTTATCCTGATCAACTTTATTGATAAAAACGACATCTACCATTTCCATAATGCCTCGCTTTATTCCCTGAAGTTCATCGCCTCCCCCAATAATTTTCAGGAATAGAAAAACATCGGTAATATCTGCAACCAGCACTTCAGACTGACCGACCCCTACCGTTTCAATTAAAATATAATCATAGCCCGCCGCTTCACAGATCATCATGGTTTCGAACGTCGTATTGGCAACACCGCCTAAAAAACCGGAACTCGGAGAAGGTCGGATAAACGCATTTTCTTCTTTGGAAAGCTCTTCCATTCTGGTTTTGTCTCCCAAAATACTTCCTTTATTGATTGCAGAGCTTGGATCTATCGCCAAGACGGCCACCTTTTTACCGTGAGAAATCACTAATCTCCCAAAATTTTCTATAAAAGTTGATTTTCCCGCTCCCGGAACTCCGGTTATCCCTATCCGGATTGAATTTCCTGTAAACGGCATAAGGAGCTTCAGCAATTCTTCAGCCTGGTGCCTGTGTTCGGTTTTCTTGCTTTCTACCAATGTAATGGCTTTTGCAATCAGGCGTTTATTCCCCGATCGTATTCCTTCCGTCAGCTCTTGTGTAGAAAATTTCATTGACTCAAAAATAATAATTAATTATGAAAAAGTAAAGTATCTCAGTGAACATCATTCTGCATTATTTATAATTAACAGACCCCTTAATTTTATTTCTTCTAAATTAAAAATACAGTTGACCTCACTAATCACAAAGGGAATTTATTACATTTGTTTTATTCAAATAGTTAAACATGAAAAAAATTATCGCTGTAGCATCGCTGGCTGCTGTTGTATTATCATCCTGTACTTCAAAAGTTCCTACAGCAGCTGCACCTACCGGACCTGCAGTATCTACGGCTGCTCAGATGGCACAAGGAAAAACCATATTCGAAAATTCCTGCGGAAGATGCCATAAATTACCGGATCCGACAGCGCACACCCCGGTACAATGGGTAGGAATCATGAATTCCATGGCTCCAAAAGCAAAACTGACTGATGAGCAACACCAATGGGTTTACGACTACATTGTCTCTGTAAAAAAATAATCACTAAAAATATCAGTATGAAAAAATTGATTTTAGGTATGCTCTTTTGCTCTGCATCTTTAGTTATATCATGCGGACCGAAAAGCGCCGCCGTAACCGGACCGAAATACACATCTTCAGAGCAACTGGCTCAGGGAAAAACCATTTTTGAAAATTCATGCAACAGATGCCATAAATTGCCTGATCCTGAAAAACACGATGATCAGGGATGGATAAAAACGTTAAGCAGAATGGCCCCAAAAGCTAAACTGAACGACGAACAGCATCAGATGGTTTATGATTATCTTATTTCTGCTAATAAGAAATAAAATTAAAGTATAAAGGAGACTCAATGAGTCTCCTTCTTCTTTTTACCCTCTTTTTTCTTTGGACTTTTAGGCATTTTTGCTTTGATGAATTTTTCCCGGTTCTTTAAAAAATCGAGCATGCTTTGATCATAAGCAAAGTTTTTCGCTTCAGCTAAAGGCTCCAGAGCTTTATTATATTTGAGCTGAATCTTAAACAGGTAAGATTTATGGATAAGAATCCTGCATTTATCTATACCTTTTATTTTTAACGAATATTCAATTAATGTTTCTGCTTCCTTCAAATCTTCATTATCCAAAAGGCATTTGATATAATATTGCGGCGTATTGAGACTGGCAACATTATATTGCATCGCTTCTTCAAAATAAAGCTTTGCTTTCTCGTAATCGTATAATATTTCGCTGTAGATTCTTCCCATTAAACATAAGCTGTCTGCATCTTCAGGATCGTAAGACAATGCATAATTTAACGCTTCAAGACAATTCGGCAAGCGGTATGGATAGTTATCCAGTGCCTCGAAATAGTATTTACTTTTAGTCAAGGTCATTTTTAAAGTTTTTTAATTCGTTCTTCAGGATATTCCTTTGCTTCTTAAAAGATTTTTCCTGACGGTTATTTTTAAAATCTGTTCCGGAAAATGTACGGACCGGATTTCCTCTCTGTACCTGTACATGATTGTTCCAGGTTTCCTGCATTCTTCTTTCCAATTGCTTACTATGCATATCCATCACTTTTTGTTTTAATCTTATGACTGATAATTTTTTATTCTCCAGTTGAGATCTTGAATCCTGCACGAAAACACTTTGTCCCGTCGGAATATGAGTCGCACGAACCGCAGTATTTACCTTATTCACATTTTGTCCGCCGTTTCCCTGACTTCTCGTTGTCTGAAACTGAATATCTTTTTCATTAAAATTGATTTCCTCAAAATCTTCCAGTTCAAAAACGCCGATAAACCAGTTGCTTCTTTTATGGAGTTTCCGGAATGTACTTTTGCCTGTCCAGCAAATACTTCCCAACCAATTTTTTAAAAAATCATTTAAGATTTTTGCTTTTAAAAGAATGGTTACGGATTTCAATGTTAGGTTTTCATCTCCATTTTCACGGTGGATGATTTCGTAGTCTATATTGTTATTTTTAGCTTCCTCAAGAAAAGTTTTCAGCACTTTGGTAACAATCCATTGGCATTCCACAGGTCCTCTTCCTGAAGTTATTTGTATGAGTTTTTCCATTTTTGTAAAATTTTTAAAATCGCCTCTCTGTTTTTGGCTTCTTTAATAAATGTTGGTAATCTTTCTACTATTCGCATTCTGTACGGCAATCTTGTTCTCAAGTCTGATGAAACATATTTTTCCATCTCTAAATGATGCTCCCGATTTCTTGCCCAGAATAATTTTCCTTTAAAATCTTCCTGAAAATAATACGGGCAACCAAAAATCGGATCGTGAATTAAGCCTTCTTCTTTTATTGAACTATTGAAATATTTCTCTGATTTTGGTTGAATTTGAAAAGAAGATTCACATTCATCACATTTTACAGCAACATTCTTAGGTTTTTCTTTCAAATTGCCTTGCTCGTAACGAATCGGATGCGCACAAATTGGACAATAAAGATTAACAAACGCTTTGTAAACCACTAAATCCAATCCATTTTTTCGCAAATCACAATGATTACACTCTAATGTTGCCGTTTTATAACTATGTTCATTTTTCACAACTGCATCTTCTCCGCAATCCGGACAGACTACGAGAATGCTTTCGTGATAACCAAAATGTTCTTGTTTGTATCTTTTTTCCATTTGATTTTTAGTTGTTTAAAAAATGAATTGGATAAATAATATCTGAAAATAAACAGTCAAAAACTGTAGGATCCTTATTACAATCCGTAGACACAGATTCAACTTTTAGCAAAGCCAATTCATCTGTAATTTCTTCGTATCCTTTTTCTTTCATGATATTTAAAATTGAACTGTATTTTTCATTTTCATAAGGATCAGTAATCATTAAAATATGATTGGTTTCAACTTCCCCCTCTCTTATTGTTATCTCATTTTGAGTGTAATAGACCTTCAAAAACCAATTGATCCAAACCCTACAACAATGAGGTGCTTTTCCAGTTTCTAAATATTTTTCAAAATCCCAGTCTTCATATCCTTTGCTCGTATCCACTTCATCAATATCTTCATTCAAAAAAAATCTCCAAACATCTGAAATATCTCCCATTTCTTCTTTTGAAAATTTATCCGTATCGGAAGACAGTGACTGAAAATGAGCAACGATATTCAATTTTTTAAATTCATCAAAAAACAGATCAGTTACATGAGGATTTTTCAGAAATTCATTCGCTTTTTCTCTCAACAATTTTCTGTTATTTGAAAAATTTTGATTGATAAATTCAAATACTTCTTTATTGATATTGTTATTCACTTTAATTTGTTTTTGGCATTTCGCTTAATTTTGGATTACCGATTGGATCAATTCCTTTTTCCAATAGTTCTTTTGCAGCCATTACTGCCCAACATTTATCGCTGGAATGAATATTTCTGTAAAATGAAAGCAAAACATCAGGTTTCACTACCGTAAATCCATTTGTTTTTACAGTTTCCAGATCATTCTTTTCAAAGAAATCAATCGTGATTCTATGGAATTTTCCGTTTTCCATTTCGATAGTTTTCTCATACCTGCGAAAGTTTTCTTCACTTGGAAGATGATCATATCTCGTCCAGACTTTCTGAAAATTTTCATGCTGAAGAATCATAACCACTTCAGCCACATTTTCCTTTTTTACAAAAACATCTATATCCTTATGATCATGAGCGTGTTTGTATTCTGTATGTCCGATTTCAGACATAAAATGCCATGCCCAACCTCCTGAAATAATGACTTTATTTTTTAATTTTTCTAAAATTTCAAGTCCGTATTCAATTCTAAATTCCGGCCAGACTTCACCGTATCTTTTTATATTATGTGGTGCTCCCATTTTTTTATTTTTTGTTGATTTGAATTTGTCATTTTGAATGAAACAAAGCATAATGACAAATCTGTTTTTAGATTCTTCATTCCACTTCGTTCCATTCTGAATGACAATCATCCTTTAAATAATTGAGTAGTTATCGTTAGTCAAATTCCATCAACTAACAACTACAACCCATCAACCATTTTACCGATCCATTCTCACAATTCGAGGTTGGAAAGTTCCCAGAATATCAACCAGTTCGCTTTGTGCATTCATCACTTCATTGATGTCTTTGTAAGCCATTGGTGCTTCTTCCGTATTTCCGCCCATCAATGTGACGTTTTTGAGTTTTAATTCTTTCTTAATATCATTTTGAGTGAAAAGATTTCTGCATTCACCTCTTGAATGTGCTCTTCCCGCTCCGTGCGAAGCTGAATTCAAAGAATCCGGATTTCCTTTTCCACGAACGATGAACCCTTTTGCGGTCATCGATCCGGGAATCATCCCCAATTCATTTTCGTTAGCCGGCGTTGCTCCTTTTCTGTGAACAATCACTTCTTTTCCGTTGTGGATTTCTTTCCATGCGAAATTGTGATGGTTTTCAATTCTGGCTTTTACTCTGCCTCCAACTGCTTTTATCAATCTTCTGTGAATATCGTTATGACAAGCCGAAGCATAATCTCCTGCTAAATTCATTGTCGTCCAATATTCCAAACCGAGATGTGTGCTTAAATCCAGCCAGGCAAATTGTTGTGCTTCTTTAGGTAACGGACATTGTTCTGCTGCAACTCTCGAATAATATTGGGCGATTTCTGCTCCCAATCCACGCGAACCGCTGTGCGAAAGAATTCCGAGATATTTTCCTTTTGAAAGTCCGATTTGCTCGTCTTCTTCCGTAATTTCCACTTCTCCGAATTCTACAAAGTGATTTCCGCCGCCGGAACTTCCCATTTGCTTAATGGCTTTTCCTTTTAATCTTCTTAAAATCGGAATCATACCGAATATATCTCTGTCGAAAATTTCGTGATCGATATGAGATTTATGCGTTTCGTACATTCCGAATTTAGTGTGTTCGGCAAGAGCGTTCTCGTATTTGTTTCTCGCTCCGTCAAGATATGAAATAGGAGTATCCAAAATACTGAGTGACATTCTGCAACCAATATCCATCCCGACTCCATAAGGAATCACGGCATTTTCTACGGCGAGAACTCCTCCGATCGGAAGCCCGTAACCGCTATGTGCATCGGGCATTAAAGCGCCCTGCGTTGAAATTGGAAGTTTCAAAGCGGTGTACAGTTGGTTTTTTGCTTCGTCCGAAATATTGTTTCCGAAAATATTGAAAGCCGCTCTGTTTGTATTAAGCATTCTTTTTTCTGTTTTTTTGGATGAGAGCAAAGCTTCTGCAATCTGTCCGAAAGTCAGATCTTTTTCAAAATCTTGTGGGTTCTGCAGAATTTCTTTTAAAAGAGATTTTACATGATGAATATTTTTCGTTGCAAAATTTCTTTTCACGACTTCCAGAGCGATGTTGACACTCTGATTATTCGGATAGCCTATTTTTAATATATCTTTTCCTTTAAGTTTTAAATTTCCCATTGTTTTTGTTTTAAAATTGGAGGATATTTCCATCCTCTGAAGTTTCTGCAATCTCTGTTGCAGATATTTTGTAGTGAACGCATTTTCTGCTGTTCAGCGGATCACGTTTGTATCTATCCTTCCATGGATTGGGTCTTCCATAAATTGTTTTATGAATAATTCCCTGAATTTTATGCCGACCTAAAAATGAATCGAGTTCATCAATTTCTTTTTCTAAATCGCAATTCAATGGTTTGTAATGAGTAATCATATTTGGTTTTACTCTCAATACAAATCTCCATGGTTCGATAAATTCGTAGTAAATATTATATCTCTATCTGAACGGACAATAATCTTCTCTTTTTAGAAAATATTGCCTTTCTCGGGTTGTTAATCCTAACTTTGGATCGTTCCATTGATACGTTGAAAGTCGAGCCAACTTCTGTTCTTTTTCAACATATATCCTTCGTCCAAGTTTTCTTTTCTTTTTTAAGAATTTTCTAGTTTCGGAATACATCTTTGTATTGATCTTATCCAGAATTCCTTTGAAGAAATCGCCATCTTTGGAACGCTTCACATCGTCTCTTACAACAAAAAATCTTACAAAACCTCTCTGATAAGGCTGATCCAAAGGAACTAATGGCGTTTTTCTTTTTATTTCCCAAAGCTCATCACTACGTTTATACTTTTTCCTGATCTGTTTTTCTACATCTTTTTTTATGATTCTTTTTCTGCTTCTCAGACTTCGTAATCTGAAAAACAAAAGATTATCTTTTTCCATTTGTTTTTGGAATTTAGAGGTGAGATATTAGAAGTTAGACTTCCATAAATCACATTAAACCTTAATCAACTTAATTTTTAGTTGACTGTTAGTTTGATGGCAGGAATTTTTCCTAGCCCGGATTGCAGCGACATCCTTTTTTTTTGCGTTGGCTTGAAAAAAGCGTTGGCGAAAAAAGATACAGCGGAAAGCCGGATTAAGCTCCTAAAAAAAGATTTCGGGGAAACTGTTTTGAGTTTAAAATATTGCGCAATAAAAAACCCGAAAATCTTACGACTTCGGGTTTTGATATTTCATTGTACTGTTATTCTAAGAATGTACCAAACCGCGAAGCCTTACCACCAAAAGTGGTAATCCGTATGTAGAAATAAGTGTTGCTTTGAACATTTCTTCGCTGTTTTTAAAGGGTTAAACTTGATTTTCAGATGCAAAGATATACATTTTTCTGAAAACCAAAAATTTTATCATAAAAAAGCCTGAATATTTTCAGGCTTTCATATATCATGTATTTTTTAATCTTTAGATCCAAGGCTGTCCATTTCATCTTTCATTCCTCTGCCCGTATCCGTATCATCCTGTCTGTCTGATCCCAGAAAATATATATTGTGCCTTGCCTTGGCAATGATTCCGTTATAAACGTCTTCAGACATTCCTTCAGGTGCTGTATCCTGGTGATTATACGTCTCGGAGTCTTTACGCTGGACCTGGATGGCACCTCTCTCGTTAAGAATTGCTTTCGCTCTCTGAGCTTTTTCAAAATCATCAGTGTAAACCACAATATTTGTTTTTCCCGCACTTTCGTTTCTGTACGCATCCAGTGCTTCTACATCATTGGCAAAAACAAAATTCCAGAAACCTCTGTCTCTAACATCATCCTGATGATTCTCTCCGGATAATTCATTTCCCGTTCTGGATTGTGAAACTACAATATCGGATTCCTGGAAACCATAATTTCTCAGGTCATTTTTAATTTCTTCCGTATTTGCTGTGGAAGGAAATATTGAAACTACTGTATATGACATAATGAAAATTTTCATTAATCTATACAAAAGCCATGCAACTTATGTTATACCGAAGTTAAATTAATTTAAAAACTTCTCCAGAATGTCGACTGCGCATTTAGGAAGATTGGTTCCCGGGCCGAATATAAAATCAGCACCGTTAGCGTATAAAAACTCGTAATCCTGCTGTGGGATAACCCCTCCGACAACGATTGTAATATCATCCGCACCTAGTTTCTGCAACTCTTCCACTACTTGTGGGACCAACGTTTTGTGACCGGCCGCCAAAGATGAAACGCCTAAGATATGAATATCATTTTCTACTGCCTGCTTAGCCACTTCTTCCGGAGTCTGGAACAATGGCGCTACATCAACGTCAAATCCCATATCGGCAAATGCCGTTGCTACCACTTTCGCTCCCCTGTCATGCCCGTCCTGACCCATTTTTGCCACCATCAGCCTAGGACGGCGACCTTCTTCTTCTTCAAACTTCTGGGTAAGCTCAAGTGCTTTTCCAAAATATTCATTTTTACCTGCGTTCATGGCATAAACTCCTGAAATGGTTCTTATATTTGCTTTATATCTACCGAAACTTTCTTCCATCGCATCGCTCATTTCACCCAGCGTAACTCTTCTGCGGGCTGCTTCAATGCATAGAGCCAGGAGATTTCCTTTTCCTGATTTTGCCGATTCCCTGATTTCATTTAATATCTGTTCAACAGCATTGGAATCCCTTTCTTTTTTGATGCTATTTAATCTTTCGATCTGTTTTCTGCGGACTTCCGTATTATCAATGTCCAGGATTTCAATCTGATCCTGCTTTAAAGCAGACCTGAAAGAATTGACCCCGATAATAAATTCTTCACCGCTGTCGATTTTAGCCTGTTTTCTGGCTGCTGCTTCTTCAATTCTCATTTTCGGAATTCCCGCTTCAATCGCTTTGGTCATTCCGCCTTCCTGCTCTACCTCATCTATGTATTTCATCGCCTCCTCAATCATCTGCTGGGTAAGGCTTTCTACCAGGTTACTCCCTCCCATCGGATCGACAACATCGCAGATCCCGCTTTCCTGCTGGAGGATAATCTGGGTATTTCTTGCAATTTTTGCCGAGTAATCGGTGGGTAAAGCAATGGCTTCATCCAAAGCATTGGTATGGAGAGACTGGGTTCCACCTAAAGCTGAAGACAGAGCTTCGATGGCTGTTCTGGTGATATTGTTAAAAGGTTCCTGTTCGGTTAAAGACCACCCGGAGGTCTGTGAATGGGTCCTTAGTGCTAGAGATTTCGGATTCTGAGGATTAAACTGCTTGAGCAAAGTTGCCCAGATATATCTTGCAGCTCGCATCTTGGCAATTTCCATAAAATGGTTCATTCCTATAGCCCAGAAAAATGAGAGCCTGGGAGCAAAATCGTCCACTTTCATTCCTGCCTTTATTCCTGTGCGCACATATTCCAGCCCATCCGCAAGCGTGTAGGCCATTTCAAGAACCGGTGTTGCTCCGGCTTCCTGCATGTGGTATCCTGAGATAGAAATAGAATTGAACTTCGGAATATTCTGAGAGGTATATTCAAAAATATCTGCAATAATTTTCATGGAAGGTGCAGGCGGATAAATATAGGTATTTCTTACCATGAATTCCTTAAGAATATCATTCTGGATGGTCCCTGAAAGCAATTCCTGAGCTACACCCTGTTCTTCTGCTGCCACAATATAAAATGATAAAATCGGAAGAACAGCTCCGTTCATTGTCATGGAAACTGAAATCTGATCTAAAGGAATATCATTGAACAAGATTTTCATATCCTCCACGGAATCGATGGCAACTCCCGCTTTTCCAACATCACCGACTACTCTTGAATGGTCTGAATCATAACCTCTGTGCGTGGCCAGATCAAAAGCCACCGAAAGTCCTTTTTGCCCGGCAGCCAGATTTCTCCTGTAAAAGGCATTGGATTCTTCAGCTGTAGAAAATCCTGCGTATTGACGTATCGTCCACGGCTTCTGAACATACATGGTAGAGTAAGGCCCTCTCAAATACGGTTCGATTCCCGGAGAAGTCTGTATGAGTTTCTGGTTTTTAATATCTTCCGGCGTATAGGAAGATTTTAGCTGCAGGCCGTCTTTTTCGAACTGATATATTTCCGATGTCTTTTCGGTGATTTTAAATTGAGGAGTTTTATTCTGAACTTCCCTTCTCATACTTTCAGATTTATTATACGGCTAAAATTACGGATTTTTGGAATACTAGTTTTAAGTTATTTTTTTACACCAAAAAGGCGAGCTGCATCCCTGCAACATCGCCTTTTTATTTGGAAAACTTAAGATTTGTAAGCTATTTATGTTATGGAATAATCACTATTTATTTAACGATTTAATTCCCATTTCATACAATGCAAAAGAAATAAGGTCTGCGTTTTCACTGATTACCTGATCTGTTGCTCTTCCCGCCCCGTGGCCTGCATTTTTTTCAATTCTTAATAAAACAGGATTGTTACAGGTCTGCTTTTCCTGCAGTTCTGCTCCAAATTTAAAAGAATGTGCCGGAACGACCCTGTCATCATGATCGCTTGTGATAATCATCGTTGAAGGGTAGCAGGTTCCTGCTTTCACGTTATGAACCGGAGAGTATGATTTTAGATAGTCGAACATTTCCTTGTTGTCTTCTGCGGTCCCATAATCATAAGACCAGCCTGCACCCGCGGTAAATTTATTATACCTTAGCATATCCAGTACGCCAACCCCGGGAAAAGCCACTTTAGCCAGGTCCGGACGCATCGTCATCGTGGCCCCGACTAGAAGTCCACCGTTTGATCTTCCGGAAAGTGCCATGAAGTTTTTTGAAGTATAGCCTTTAGCCTGTAAATATTCTCCCGCTGCGATAAAATCATTGAATACATTTTTCTTATCCATTTTGGTTCCTGCATCATGCCATTTTTTACCGTATTCACCACCACCGCGAATGTTGGGAACTGCGTAAATCCCGCCATTTTCCATCCAGATGGCATTTACAACGGAGAAAGCCGGCTGTAAACTGATGTTGAAGCCTCCATAAGAATAAAGAATCGTCGGGTTTTTACCGTCAAGCTTTGTTCCTTTTTTATAATTGATCATCATCGGGATTTTCGTCCCGTCTTTTGAGGTATAAAACACCTGTTCAGAAATATAGTTATCCGGATTGAACTTTACTTTCGGTTTCTGGTATACTTCTGATTTCCCGGAATCCGCATTGAATTTATAGGTTGTTCCCGGCGTAATGTAATTGGTAAATGAGAAATACAGCTCTTTTTCTTTTTCTTTTCCTCCAAAGCCTGAAATATTTCCTTTTCCGGGAAGGGTAATTTCCCTGACCATTTTTCCGGATCTGTCAAACTGTTTCACCTGATCAATTGCATCAATCATGTAGGTTGCGAAGAAATAACCTCCTCCGGTCGTGATTCCCAACACATTTTCTGTCTGAGGAATTACATCTTTCCAGGTGTCAGGTGACGGATTTTTAATCGTGGTCTTTACCAGACGCATATTCGGTGCATCTTTGTCTGTAAAGATATAGAGATCATCCCCCTGGGTATCCACAATATTCACATTGATGTCAAAACCTTTATTAATCTGAATAAAATCACCTCCGTTTTTTAGATCCTTGATATACAACTCATTCCCGTTTGTGGCATTGGCTGCCGATATTATTAAATACCGCTGATCCTCGGAAACGCCTGCCCCCAGATATCTTCTCGGTGTTTTATCACCTCCGAAAATCAATTGGTCTGACGACTGCTTCGTTCCTAATTTATGAAAGTATACTTTGTGCTTATCGGTCATTCCGGAAAGTACGGTTCCTTCTTTCGGCTTGTCATAGCTTGAATAATAAAACCCTTCATCTCCCTGCCAGGAAATCCCGCTGAATTTCACATCGGTTAATGTTTCATCGATTTGTTTTTTGGAAACGGCATCAATAATGATGATCTTATTCCAATCGCTTCCGCCTTCCGAAATGGAATAGGCTGCTAAATTCCCTTTTTTATTAAAGGACAGCTGAGAAAGTGAAGTTGTTCCTTTTTCTGAGAATTTATTAGGATCCAGGAAAACTTCGGTTGCTTTTGTTTTATTATTTGTCCTGTATAAAACAGATTGGGCCTGAAGGCCATCATTTTTGTAATAATAGGTATAATCTCCTTCTTTGAAAGGTGCTGAAATTTTTTCATAATTCCAGATGTCTCTCAGCTGATTTTTAATCTGGTCTCTGAAAGGAATTTTAGAAAGATAATTCTGGCTGTAGCCCACTTCTTCATCCACCCATTTTTTGGTGGCTTCGGAATCATTTTCCAAGTCTCTGTACGGATCTGCTACGGCAGTCCCGAAATAGGTATCAGTTTGGTTTCCTTTTACGGCTTTAGGATAGGTCATTTTTTGAGAATAGAATGTCGCTGAAAATAATACTCCAGCGGTTAGTAATATTGGTCTGAATTTCATATGAAGCTATTTCTCCAAAAATAAGGAATCTGTTTAAATAAAAAAAGCCATCAGATAGACTGACAGCTTTCTATAATTATTTTCAGGAATATTAGTTTTTGATAAACTTCAATGATTGCCTGATATCTTTTGTCTTTATCTGAATAATATAGTTGCCTTTTTGCAACTCCTGAACATGTGTTTCTGTATTGAACTGAGAACTTCCGTTCTGCACCATTTTTCCGGAAACATCGAAAATACGGTATTCAAAACTGTCATTCCCTTTATTTTTGTTTTGAATGGTCAATGTATTGCCAACAGGATTTGGGTATAACGCTAATGAACTCTGGCCAGTATCAACAGCAGTATCGTTTACTCCTAAGAAACCACCCGTAAATTTAGTTAAATAACTTGAATAGCCATACACTCCGCCACTACTTCCGGAATAGCTGAGTACAAACGAACCGTCACTGAGAACGAACAGCCTTTGAACGTCTTCCGCTTTTACTCCTGTTGACGGCGGTGTCGTATTAAATATCTGGTAGCCGTTGGATGATGTTGAGTAATCAATGGTTCCATTTCCATTGAATCTCATTGAGAACAACTGCGTATTAATATTGGCCGTCCAGAAATTGCTTACATTTCCCATCACCAATATTTTGGAATTCGGAAGCACTTTAATCTGTGAAATATATAAAGTAGGAGCATTGGCAAATGAATAATTCGGTGTTCTTCCTCCGTTTGAAAATCCGGTGACAAATGCACCATCCGAGATTTGGATTTTAGACAAAAATACACTGTCATATCCCCCGGAAGCGTAATGTAAAAGCAAAATAGAATTATTTGAATAATCATATTCAAAATTCGTTACTGCAGATTGAGTACTACTCGGCATAATGATACTTCCGTTATTTCCGAAAGAAGTATCATAGGTTCCATCTGCTAATCTTCTTTCAATATACGACTCATTGATGTTGGTAGAAGTATTCTTTTTTGAACCTACCAGTAGAAATTTTCCATCATTCTGACGATATAATTTTATAGGGTTAAAAGTGCCAAGCGCAAGAATCCCATTGGTTCCGAAACTATTGTCTTTAATTCCATTAGCATTAAATTTCACTATGAAATCTCCCATGTCATAACCAAGTACATAGCTGTTTCCGGCATCATCAACAACGATATCATCTGCCGTACCATTCTGTCCCAAAGATATTTTTGTAAAGCCATTGGTCCCGAAGGTGGTATCTAAAGTCCCATCTAAATTTACTCTTACAATAAACATATTATACAAGCTATAAGTCGGGTTGGCATTGGCTCTTCCGATAATAATTATTTTATTATTGTGCAAAACCATTTTTTTCACAGATTCGCTTTCATTGATCGAACTGTAGCTGTCGACATCAATTATCTTTGTTCCAAAAGCTGCATCAACCACACCATTCTGATTGATTTTATTGATGTTAATATGGGAACTTGAGTTGTATGCCGTCATAAACTGTCCGTCCGGCAGCATAATCGCATCTGAGAGTGTCGTGCTGTTGATTTTTCTATATCCGCTTTCGCCAAAAGAAGCATCCAAGCTGAAGGTCTGCGCTGTTGTAAAATATGAAATTGCTAAAAGCAATAAAAAGTAGTATTTCTTCATGTATTATCAGTTTTATTTAATTATTTTAAATAGTTGTTTATTAAAATATTTTTGCAAATATAACCTTTAAAGATTAACCATATGTCAATAAAAAAGCCTCTAATAACAGAGACTTTAAAATATCTTATAATAAAAAATATTAGTAATTTTCTTCTTCGCCCTTCATCTTCTCAGCATTTTCTGCCATAATCACGGCATCGATCATTTCGCCGATATCGCCATTCATATATGCATCCAGATTGTACATGGATTTATTGATTCTGTGGTCGGTTACCCTTCCCTGAGGATAATTGTAGGTTTTGATCTTTGCCGAACGGTCCCCTGTAGAGACCATCGATTTTCTCTGGGCAGCAATATCACCCTGAACTTTCTGCAATTCGATGTCGTATAGTCTGGTACGAAGCATTTCCATTGCCAATTCTCTGTTCGCCAGCTGGGAACGTGCCTGTTGACAAACAACTACCATCCCTGACGGCTTATGCGTTAACTGTACTTTGGTTTCTACTTTGTTTACGTTTTGTCCACCTGCTCCGCCTGAACGTGAAGTCTGCATTTCGATATCTGCAGGATTTAATTCAAAATCCACTTCTTCAGCTTCCGGAAGAACAGCCACTGTAATAGCCGAAGTGTGAACCCTTCCCTGCGATTCAGTTTCGGGAACACGCTGTACCCGGTGAACTCCTGATTCGAATTTCATGATCCCGTACACCCCTTCGCCTTCTACTTTCATGATTAATTCTTTGTAGCCTTTTGCTGCTTCGTTAGCATCTGTTACTTCATGTCTCCATCCTTTGGTTTTGAAGTACATGGTATATGCCCTGTAGACATCTTCAACGAAAATTGCTGCTTCATCACCACCGGTTCCGGCACGAAGTTCCACAATAACGTTTTTATCGTCTGCAGGATCTTTAGGTATTAAAAGTACCTTCAGTTCTTCTTCAAGGCCCGGAAGTTTAGCCTGAGCTTCAAGTTTTTCTTCTTTCGCCATTTCGACAAGATCCCTGTCTGAACCGTCTGCAATAATTTCTTCAGATTCTGCAATATTGTCTAAGGCGTTTTTATATTGATCGTAAACACGTACAATTTTCCCTAAATCGCTGTATTCTTTGTTTAAAGATGAATATCTTTTCTGATCCGAAATTACGTCTGGCTGTATAATAAGATCTGCGACCTCATTATATCTCTGTTTTATCGCTTCTAATTTTGGAATTAATGATTTAGACATTGTTGAAATTTAATTTGCAAAGATACGGATTGATAGGTAACAAAAAAAGCTCATTTTTATGAGCTTTTTTATATTTCACCTGATGTTTGTTATTATGCTAAATTATTTTAAAAATTAAGTTTATAATTCTATTGATTCAACATAAACATCTGATTTAAAATTTAGTTACTGAATAATCATTTTTTGGATGGCCGTTCCATTATCGGACTTTAAATGTATCAGATAAGTACCTGCCGGATAATCTGCTTTAAGATCATATATTCCGTCTTCATCTTTCAATTTAAATGAATCCAGCTTTTTGCCGCTCAGGTCATAAACCGTAATTTCTCCTTTTTTAGCTTTATGGTAAATTAATTTCGCCATTCCGCTTTTTACGGGATTATCTGCAACCTGAAGTGATAATCTGTTAGATACATTTTCATCAGCTACAGATAATGATCCTGTATAATTTTCGAAAATCCTGAAGTCTCCCGGCTGGAGCGTAACCGGATTTGTGGTTGAGGTGATATTTAAAACCGCATTATCCATTAAATTCTGCCACTGACCCGTATACGGAAAATAAGGGACTACATTTTGTACTGTCGTGGAATAATTTGCCAGAACTACAATATTTTTCACGCCGGCTGTCAACAGATTATCATAAATATAAATTCTTGTAATTAAACCGTTCGGATCATTGGAAAGATTGTTAGATTCAACAGTATATGTTTTTGATCTGAAAACAGGATACGTATTCCGAATACTAATGATTTTCGCCCATGTATCATACACCGATTTTCTGTTGGCATCAGTGTCATAGCCCAAAGAGAAGGCAACCGGCTTTTCATCTGTTCTGCATCCGTTATTAATTGATCCGTCTGCACATCGGTTAATGCTGAATTCATAGCCCAGTTCCCCAAACTGCCAGATCATTTTCGGGCCGGGGATGGTAAAGAATGTTGCTCCAAAAGCTTTCATCCTTTCCAGAGCTGTATTTAAATTCTTAACATCATAGCTTCCATTTACTGCACCATAGGCAAGATTTTTAAACATCAGCCTTTCTTCATCATGACTCTCGCCATATCCTACGGCATTCATATTCGTAAAACCATGAAGTGCATGATTCATTCTGTCAAAGTTGCTGTTTTCTTTATAACCCATGGTATTCTGATTGTAGGATCCGTTTTGGTTATTCCAGAGCATTACGCCTTTCCCCTCTGCGATTCTGTAATTGGCCCATTGCTGCTCTTCCTGATCTGTCCCCAGATGCTCAAAGATTATATAAGAACCAGGATCGATTGCCCATTGTTTGTCTGCGTAATTTTTCAGGATATCTACCCGATCCTGCTGATAGGCATTGGTACAGGCTTCATCGGTTTCAGAACAGTTCTGGGTAAACCCTTTTGTTAAATCCCATCGGAAACCGTCAATTTTATATTCTGTCAGCCATTGCTGAAGACATCTTTCCACATAATATTGCGTGGAAGGACTTGTATGGTTGAAATCATTAAATACATTATAAGAATGTTTAGGAACGGTATTAAAGTAAGGATTGTCAGCTGCTACATTTCCGTAACCATCCCCATCAGGATCTGTATTCCAAAGCCTTACCAATGGCGAACGTCCGGTGGCGTGGTTAAAAGCGACATCCAAAATCACAGCAATTCCGTTCTGGTGGCAGAGATCAACAAATTCCTTAAACTTTTCCGGAGTTCCGTACGCTTTATCCAGGGCATAATGGAAAGAAGTATTGTAGCCCCATGAAAGATTTCCTTCAAACTCCATGATCGGCATCAGCTCGATTGCATTAATATTCAATCCTTTCAGGTAATTGATTTTATTGATCAGTGACTGCCAGTTTTTCTCCTGTGTGAAGTCTCTCAATAATAATTCATACACAACCAGATTTTCTTTTGCCGGACGCTGGAAATTATTTACTTGCCAGTTATAAGCGGCCTGCCCTGTTTTAAACATGGAAACCTCAAAACCCTGTCCTGCAGGAAACGGAGGTAAATTCGGATATGTTGTCAATGATATATACTGATCATCGTAGGAAGATAAAATTTGTGGAGAATATGGATCTGCCACTTTTCTCAGGTCATTGGTTCTGTATTGGAAAGTATACAGTTGCTGTGGTGTCATCCCGCTCAGTTCAATCCAGTATAAATCCGGATTTGTAGTATCTCGTTTCATCAGAAAAGCATCATTCACCATCCAGTTATTGAAACTTCCAATGACATGAACAAAATTTTTAGCCGGTGCATATAAGGCCAGGCCTACTTTTGTATTGTCTGTAGGGTGATAGCTGATTCCCTGCCTGATCCAGCCCGGTATTGCTTCCGAAACTACCGTTCTCGGAACCTGTACCGTAAATGTGGAAGTTTTCGAAGTTGAACCCTGCGTAGCAATCAATTCCATATTCGCATCTTCCGTAACCGTATAAGTGTAAGCATATGAGGTAGCAGGAACCGATGTGGAGTGCACAACAGTTCCGTTAGCCTTTAACTGAAAGGTTGCATTTACATTGGTAGCCGCTGTAATATTGACAGAATTTCCTGTTGCCACAGAGGTCAGACTATTGGGTGCCGGATTAGTCAGAGTCAAGTTTAAAACTCCGACATTCACAAAAATATCGGGTGAGGTCTGGTGATTTCCTGTTTTATCTTTCAGCAGAAAACCGAATCTTCCGATCCCGGTTCTGCCATAGAAGGCAGTAGGTGTAAAGGTTAGCGAATAGGTATCCGTTGCGGAATTATATTGTAACCTGTTCGTCTCATTAGAATTGTTCCAACTGCCGTTGGTCGGGCAATCCTGACTGTTCTGATAGTTAACATCGAGTGACAAGGACCATATATACACTGCATTGTTTGAAATTCCCCATGCCGCTTCATCGATCTGATTCCCGTGTATTGTCAATGTAATGGCATCTGTTTCATTAAACGGATTCGGAGTGATGGTATAGCTTATCTGTCCAAATACAAATGTGATGAGAAATAACAGTGTGCCGGAATAAAATTTTTTCATATCGTTAATTTATGACTAAAATAATCCATTTTCAGCAATCTTTCCGGCTTTTCATGAAAAAGATAAATTTTATAAATTAAACCATCATTTGTTTTAATCCTCTTTATGATTGTAAATAAGCGATCTATTTTATCTCATTAAAAGTTCAGGCGCGGGCTCTGCCCGCGCCTGAACCAGCTATCATTTAAATAGCAGCCTCAACAAACTTTACTGATCATTATTACCATAAAATTAGTTTTTAACTACTTTTTTAGACAAAGTCTGACCATTCCTGAATTTTAATTCCACAATATAGATTCCGTTAGAAAGATTCTGCATATTAATCTGATGATCAGAAAAAGGAACTGACATATTTTGTCCTAAAATATTGCTTACTGTTACCGTTTCAACAGCTAAATCTGTTTTAAGGTACAGAACTCCATGAGTAGGATTAGGATAGATCCCGACAAGTTTAAAAAGAGGTACATTCTCGGAAGTAGACAGTCCGGCAAGGTCCTTCGTGCACCGCACCGATTCTCCCTGTCCTCTTGGGCCTCCCGAACCCGGTGTTACAATAGAAGAACCTATGTATAAATATTTTCCTCCTGAATTCGCTGTCCCTGAACTCCAGTAATATCCTCTTGTTCCCACGTACGTAAATTGACCATTTGTATTGCTTCTGTATCCTGCAGCAGGCAATTTCAGGTAGCTTGCATAGGCCGAGGCCGGATTATTTATTCCTTCTGCAGCTACCAAGCCGGTCCAGTCTGCCTGAGAGGGCAGTCTCCAACCCTGTCCTATGGCATGGCAAGGATCAGCACCGATCGTGGAGGTAACACTTGAACCTGAGGTCGCATTCCACGCATCACTGGTTGCATTGGTGGCCCACCACGAACCTGTTCCTGAACCTAATATAAATGAGCCTGTTCCTGTTAAACCGTCAGGAGAATTCGGAGAAGGAGTTCCAGCAGTCGCAGAATTTCTCAGTTGATGACCGTCATCCCATCTTCCCCACTGGAACAGATCTCCATACGAACTGGCATCATCAGAAGATGTGGCGACCCGGGAACTTCCTAAATTCTGCTGGAGCCATATCTTACCATCTGCTCCCCTTACGGTTGTATAAGATACCGGCTGGCCGCGGTAATTAAATTTGACACATCCGAGATCACCTGTATTGCTATCAGGATCCACATTGTTACAAGGTGTTGTAAGGGATATTCTCTTTACTTTTGTACCATCCTGGGAATAGGCCAGAACCAAATAATTATTGGTTTCATCTACGGCAAGGTCATTAAACTTTGCCTGCCCGTCTGAAATAAAATCTCCTCCGAAGCTTCCCCACGTTTGTGTGGCTGTATCTAATTTATATACTGTGTTCCGTAAAAAATCATCATTTTCCCAGCGGCTTGCCACTACATAAGGAATTCCTTCAGAAGTAACAGCTATAGCGACATGCTGGACCTTACCTGTTGAAAAATTGTTATTTCCCACCTGCAGCCAGCTGGTACCGTCAAATTTTTTAACGTTTAGCTTTTTTCCGTTAGCCGAACTTGATACATACGCTACATATAAGTTATTCTGCGCATCGATAGCAAGATCAGAAGTATACTGTTCACCGGACGATGCTGCATCGACAATACTTCCTCCTACCAGCGACCAGCTGTCAGAAACTGTTGCTGAAGTGGTATTTTCATATACTTTTACTTCGCCGGATGTGCTGCAGGCATACACTTTGTTGTTGGTTCCGATGACCATTTCCGCAAAACTTGATCCGTTAGAAAACCCGGTATTGCCCACCTGTTCCCAGGTTCCATTTACATACCGCTGAACGGTACCTGAGTTATGCGTTGAATAAGTAAACAAAATATTGGCAGGCGAAACTGCAGAAGCCTGATAATTAACCTGTGAAATAGTAGGCTTCGGAAGCTGCGTCCAGACTGAACCACTAAACCGGCGAACTTCCAAACCTGTATCGGGATATCCTGCCTGATTGGTATAATAAAGATTTCCTGACCCGTCAATTGACAATGAATTATAAGTTGCTGTACCTGTCGTAATTCCTGCACTGCCTCCAACGTATGACCATACATTTCCATCAAACATCTGAACAGAACCTTTTGCCACAGAAACATCATAATAGGAAATAAAATATTTCCCTCCATAGATTACCAGATTATTGTAACTGGTTCCGCCTGCAGATACAGACGGTACACCTCCTACATCTTCCCATTGCTGAGCATAGGTAGAATTTTTTAAACAGATTATAAATATCAACAGAATCATTTTCTGTGCTACAAAATATATTTTTCTAAACTTCATAAATATTATTTTTATTTATTCTAAATTATAATTAATTTTGTGCAAAAGTAAACGTCTGTTAGAATTTAAAGTTATCATTTTCAACATTTTTGTTATCGGATATTGATATAACTTAAATTATATTAAGGATTTGTATATGAAGCGAGCCAGTAAAAAAGTAGTATTCAGTTCAGAAGAAATTAAAATTGTAATTCAGGACGATCCTCATCCTAATAAACTCTCAGCTTCTTTCAGTATTCAAAGCAAAGCAAATTTTGACCTTATCTTTTTGTTGAGCCCTGATATCTATCTGATAGGAACCGATTGTGAAAAGAAATTTCTATTTAAGAAAAACCAGTATTTTCTTCATTATTGTCCGTCAGAAAGTCATGCGGAATTGTGGACAGAACATCAGGAAACTTTAAAATATTTTCATATCCAGATCAATTACAATTATATTTTCAACCTTATCAATCCTGAAGTCAGTAATGAAAATGCAGAAATCCTGGCAAGTATGGTTAATAACCAATACATCTTTCTCAATAAATTGGCTCCGCCTTACATGACTGTTGAAATGCATATTATTTTAAAAGAAATCATCAGCTATTCTAAAAAAGGCATGATGCAGAAATTATTTGTTGAAGCTAAAATCATCAAACTTTTGATACTCATATTCGAACAGTTCAATGAAAAAAATACACTTACTGCAATGCCTCAAACCCCGTTAATCATCAGAAGGTTTGTAGATGAAAATTATCAAAGAAATATTAAGGTTGAAGAAATAGGAAAAACAATAGGAATTAATCAAAATACCATCAGAAAATCATTTAAAGCACACTATCATATGACGGTAAGCGATTATATGGCTGAATTAAGAATGCTGAAAGCAAAAAAGCTGATCATCAATAAAGAAATGATGATTAAAGAAATTGCTATAGAATGCGGTTATGAGTATGTACAGAATTTCTCCAGAGCGTTTAAAAAGAAATTCGGTATCTCTCCTGAAAAATTAAGAAATGAATAAACGAAAAAAACCACTTAATAAATAAGTGGTTATATATGTTGTTTTGCTTTGATATTGCTTCCTCAGAATTCAGGTGAGAAAACAATGACAAAATCAATTAATGATGATGTCCGTGACTGTCGTGGCTATGATCATGGATGAATGGACCATGACCTTTAGGCTCATTGTAAATAACCTCTGCACCCTCCTGCTCATATACCATTTTACTTCTGACATCTTCCGGATCAAAAGCTTTTACTTTTCCGAAATATTCTTTTAAGCCTTCGGTTAACCATAAAGGAATGACAAAACCGAAAAACATGAAAATACACCAGAATCCTACTAGGAACATTATAATGAAGAATACGGTCCAAAGGAACTGGTAAAATGGCCAAAATGCTGATAAAATCATTATCATTTCTTAAAGATTTTAGGCAAAAATAGGACTTTTTATTTTTTTATACAAAAGATATGTATCCTAATTTATTATTTATTTTGATTTTAAACTAATCTGCTAAGGCTAAATTATTTTTTTAGATCATTCAGAGCCACTTTTGCAATATCTTTTACAACCTGAGTTGGTGAATGGCAGTCGCAGTTGCTCAACCCGATCACATATAGATCCTCATCAGGAATATAGACGCCCATAGATTTAAAACCGAAAATACTTCCGCCGTGTTCCCTTATTGATATTCCGCCAATATCTTTCAGGTGCCATCCATACCCATAGGTGAACGGTTCTCCGCTATTAAGTCTATATTTTGTAAAAGCTTTTTTAGTATGTATAGCATCAAGAATAAGGTTTTTATTCAGGGCATTATGCCATTTCACCATATCCTCTACGGTAGACATGAGAGATCCTGAAGCAAAAGGAACACTGAAATTAATGACAGTCTTGTTAACATATCCGTCACTCTTCTGGTGATAGCCATATGCTCTATTTTTAATAATTTTCCTGTCGCTTGCATAATAAGAATGATCCATTCCTGCCTTTTCAAAAATATTTTTCTGGATAAAGTCGTCGTATTTTTCACCGGAAACCCGTTCAATAAGATAGCCCAATACTACATATCCTGAATTGTTATAATCAAATTTTTCTCCCGGCCTGAAATCAACCGGCTCATTTTTGAAAAAATTGACCATTGCCTCAGGAGACATTTCCTTCTGAGCTATTTCTGAAAGTGATTTCATTTTAGTAAAATCCTTGATTCCGGAAGTGTGTGTAAGCAGATGATGAATGGTAATAGAATTGCCGGCCGGATAATCCGGCATGTATTTAGAAACAGGATCATTAATATTAAGCTTTCCCTGGGCTTCCAGGATCAGAATGGCAACCGCAGTAAACTGTTTGGTCATCGATCCGATCTGAAAAACATTGTCGGGGGCCATATTGACATCAAGTTCTATATTGGCTTTACCAAATGCCTTTTCATACACAATTTTCCCTTTTTTTGAAACCAGGAAAACTCCGCCGGGACCGTTTGGATCGCTAAATTCAGTTTTGATGAGGCTGTCTATCTTTGAAATAAGCTGTGCATAGGATTGATTAGAGACACAAATACACAATAATAAGCTTAAAAGAAAATTTTTCATAGTTACTACTTTGTATTGCAAAAGTACAGTTTAAAAAAGTACCATGCAATACAAAGTAGTATTTATTTTACATTTTTAGTGTGACAGATCAGCGAAGAAATCATTCCCTTTATCATCGGTAATAATAAATGCCGGAAAGTCTTTTACTTCAATTTTCCTAACGGCTTCCATTCCCAATTCAGGGAAATCCACAACCTCAACAGAAACGATATTGTCTTTAGCTAAAATTGCGGCAGGCCCACCGATTGATCCGAGATAAAAACCGCCATATTTATTACATGCATTGGTTACATCTGTCGTTCTGTTTCCTTTTGCCAGCATGACCATGCTTCCGCCATGGCTCTGGAATTCATCCACATACACATCCATTCTTCCTGCCGTTGTAGGTCCGAAACTTCCTGAAGCCATTCCATCCGGTGTTTTTGCCGGGCCGGCATAATAAATCGGGTGATTTTTGAAATATTCCGGCATAGGCTGCCCGCTATCGATAAGCTCCTTGATTTTTGCATGGGCGATATCTCTTGCCACGATCAGGGTTCCGTTAAGTTTTAACCTTGTTTTAATCGGATATTTAGAAAGCTCAGCTAAGATTTCTGCCATTGGCTGGTTCAGATTAATTTCTACAGCTTCTTCAAGGTGTGGTGGAGTTGCAGGCAAAAATCTTTTCGGATTCTCTTCTAATTGCTCCAGGAAGATGCCTTCTCTGGTAATTTTTCCTTTAATATTACGGTCTGCTGAGCACGAAACCCCCATCCCGACCGGACAGGAAGCAGCATGGCGAGGAAGCCTGATTACCCGCACATCATGGGTAAGGTATTTCCCGCCAAACTGTGCTCCGATTGAACTCTCCTCACAGATTTTCTGGATTCTGGCTTCCCACTCCAGGTCCCTGAAAGCCTGACCGGCTTCATTCCCTTGTGTCGGAAGGTAGTCATAATATTTTGCTGATGCCTTTTTCACTGCAGCGAGGTTTGCTTCCGCAGAAGTGCCACCGATCACCAAAGCCAGATGATATGGAGGACAAGCTGCTGTCCCGAGATCTGAAATTCTTTCTTTTACAAAAGCCTCCAATGATTTTTCATTCAGCAAAGATTTTGTCTTTTGGTACAGGAAAGTTTTATTGGCAGAACCTCCGCCTTTTGTTAAGAATAAAAACTCATAGTAATCTCCTTTTTTAGCATAAATATCAATCTGTGCCGGAAGATTGGATCCTGAATTCTTTTCATCAAACATGGTTAATGGAACGACCTGAGAATATCTTAAGTTTCTTTTCTGATAGGTATTGTAAATTCCTTTGCTTAAATATTCACCATCATCAACCCCGGTATATACATTTTCACCTTTCTTCCCCATCACAATGGCCGTCCCGGTATCCTGGCAGGATGGCAAGGCTCCTTCTGCAGCTACTGCGGCATTCTGCAATAGGTTATAAGCCACAAACCGATCGTTATCGGTAGCTTCAGGATCATCAATAATTCTTTTAAGACTTGCCAAATGGGTAGAACGAAGCATAAAAGAAACATCAGCCATAGCTTCTTCGGCCAGCAGCTCAAGGCCTTTTGGATCAATCGTTACAATTTCTCTATCGCCTAACTGTTCAACTTTCACATAATCTGAAGTTAATTTCCTGTATACCGTATTGTCTTTCTGAATCGGGTACGGATCCTGATATCTAAATTCCATTCTTCTTTTTATTTGGGTGCAAAAATAAAACTTCGTGAAAAATGCAGAACAAAATCATTCATTTAGATTGATATTTATAATCGTTATAAATTGTGAGGTTGTGAGTTTATGATTAATTTTATAAAACATTTTTTAATCTTAATTTTTACAATAATTTTAATTGAAACTTAATGAAAAATATTTTAATCATACTTTTCTTTCTTATTACTTATAGCAATAGCTTTGCTCAGAAAAAATCAGATTTTTCTAATCTTACAGGAATTTGGACAGGAAAGATTGATGAAAATCAAGTCAAATTTGAAGTTTTAGAGAACAATCCAAAATCTTTTACATTTTCATTTATTAATTTTCAAAATGAAAAGTTTATTATAAAAAAATCTGATATTACAACAAATGAAAAAAATGAAATTGTTATCAAAATAAAAGAAGCAAAATTTTCCTCGGAAAGATGGGAAAAATGTGTTTTTTCTACAGGAATTATTACGATTTCCAATTTATCACAAAGCCGTATGACTTTAAACTTAAAATCTGTAGGACCAACGTGTTGGATAATGGATGATGTATCAATAAATATGGACGATATGGATAACACTGAATTAATAAAAAGAAATAAATAAAATGAATTACAGAATAGAAAAAGACACCATGGGTGAAGTGCAGGTTCCTGCTGATAAATTTTGGGGCGCACAGACCGAGCGTTCAAGAAACAATTTCAAAATAGGGCCGGAAGGTTCTATGCCACATGAAATCATTGAAGCTTTTGCGTATTTAAAGAAAGCTGCAGCTTTCGCTAATGCAGACCTGGGAGTTCTTCCTGCTGAAAAAAGAGATATGATTGCTAAAGTCTGTGATGAAATCCTTGAAGGCAAGCTGAACGACCAGTTTCCATTGGTGATCTGGCAGACGGGTTCCGGAACGCAATCCAATATGAATGTAAATGAGGTTGTTTCAAACAGAGCCCACGTCAACAATGGAGGTACTTTAGGAGGTAAATCTGAAATCCATCCTAATGACGATGTGAACAAATCCCAGTCTTCCAACGATACTTATCCGACTGCAATGCATATTGCGGCTTATAAAAAGGTAGTTGACGTAACCATCCCGGCAGTTGAAAAACTGAGAGATACTTTAGCTGAAAAGATGGAAGCTTTTAAAAATATCGTTAAAATCGGCAGAACACACCTAATGGATGCTACTCCATTAACTTTAGGACAGGAATTTTCAGGATACGTGGCCCAATTGAATTACGGAATCAAAGCGTTGAAAAATACACTGCCTCACCTTTCCGAGCTGGCTTTAGGAGGAACTGCAGTAGGAACTGGCTTAAATACACCACAGGGATATGACGTAAAAGTAGCGGAATATATTGCCAGCTTCACAAATCACCCTTTTGTAACGGCTGAAAATAAATTTGAGGCTCTGGCTGCACATGATGCGATTGTAGAATCTCACGGCGCCTTAAAACAACTTGCCGTTTCTTTATATAAAATTGCCCAGGACATCAGGCTGCTGGCTTCAGGGCCGCGTTCGGGAATCGGGGAAATTCATATTCCGGAAAATGAGCCGGGTTCTTCCATCATGCCAGGAAAAGTAAATCCTACTCAAAACGAAGCCATGACAATGATTTGCGCACAGGTTTTAGGAAATGACACCACCATTTCTTTTGCGGGAACCCAAGGAAATTACGAACTAAATGTATTCAAACCGGTAATGGCTTATAATTTCTTACAGTCTGCACAGCTGATTGCAGATGCCTGTATTTCGTTCAATGATCACTGTGCGATAGGCATTGAACCCAATAATGAAAGAATCAAAGAGCTGGTTGATAAATCTTTGATGCTCGTAACTGCTTTGAATACGCATATCGGCTATGAAAATGCTGCTAAAATTGCAAAAACAGCCCACAAGAACGGGACAACTTTGAAAGAAGAAGCGATCAATCTTGGTTTTGTAACTTCCGAGCAGTTTGACGAATGGGTAAAACCGGAAGATATGGTAGGCAGCCTGAAATAGAATTCACCCCATAAAAACAAAACACTCCGTAGAAAATTCTGCGGAGTGTTTTGTTTGTTAATTTGAATGTTGATTATCTTACCTCAATTCATATACCAATTAAATTCTTCTATTTTAATAAATGGTCTTTAAAATAATTTTATGTTTTCCTGAATGTTTGACTTAATGGGATACCCATCAAAATTATCTTTCTGGATTACCATCCCAAAGCAATTCCGAAAACCAAAGCTTTGTCATTTTCAAAGTAAGAATCCTTAAAGAAATTGCTGAAATCTTTTTTAACGAAAAGGCTGATATTGTCATAAGAAACCGTAACCTGCGCACCGTATACAAAAGGGTTTACCTGATAATTTGACCGGTCACGGAAGCTTTGGTTATCTCCTTTCACAATATTATTCGTTGACATTTTAATTCCGCCATAGACATTGGCACTCATTCTCAGCCCGTCCGAATAAGGCCTGTACTGTACATCCATTCCTGCATTTTGCAGCTTTGAAAAATTATACTGAAAACCAAAAGGAACCATCAGGTAACCTGTTCTCAGCTTAGCTTTATCAAGACTTCCTTCATATTTTGCAAGAAAAACATTTTCGTTCTGTTTTGCGAATACCAGGTTGTTGTCTGTACGAACAGTTCTCCATGAGAATCCTAAACCTGAGATCAATCCCCACGGGCTGGTTCTGCTGAACTGATAATTAAATTTCAAGCCAAATTCAAAATTGTTGGCATACCCTAAATTTTTATCCAGGTCGTTGTCTGGTTTATCATTCGTTAAAGTCATGATTCCGTAAGAAATATACCCGTCAAAACTTTTCTTAGGCTGAAATTTTTTCAAAAGCTTTTCTTTTAATTCCTCGTTTGAGCTCACATCAGAATTTAGAAGAGAATATCTTACCTGCTTTTGAATCATCTGATCCAAATCGAATCCCAGTCCTGCAATTCTTGCATCAATCTTTTGAGAGTAAGCATCTGCAATCTGCGCTTTTTGTTTACTGAATTCAGATTTGTCTAAATTTTTAGCCTGCAGAACCGATAATTCAGCTTCCATCAGTTTCTTTTCTTCCTGAATGATTTCATTGATTTTTACTGCATATTCCTCTACTTTTTCCTTTACAATCGGGCTTACTGTAGTATCTTCTTTGGGCTGAAGATTTAAACTCAATGTCCTTCTCTGTGCATTGATTGACGTAATAATAAGGCACAACATTCCTGTGATGATAAATTTCTTAATCATAGTTTTATTATTTTTTAGTTTAATCTGGATTATTTTGTATTCAGATCGATGGTGGCTACATTACTTCCATCCTTCGATTTTTCAATGACATCTTTATGTTCAACGGAGAAAAGCAGTGTAGAAGGATCAACATATCTTTTTTTATTCTGAACCTTTACCGAATCTGTTTTTGCAATGATTTTCAAAGGCGGATTCTGCGTAATTTCAGAAATAATTTCCGGAGAGTTCTCTTTAATCAGAGGACGGTCACTTTTAAGAAAAACTTTTTCTTCGGGTTTTGATTCTGCAAAATTATCTTTATTCTGAGGTAGTTTTTTCTGAAGGCGGGGTACCATTACGGTCTCAGAATTTATTTTTTCAGATTGGTCAGAATATTCTGTTTCTAAAGATGGGCTTTTAACTGAATTTACAATAGGTGCTTCGGATTTTTCATCTTTATTAAAAAATAAAACCGATCCCAAACCAAATATCAAAACAAAACATGCCGCAAATAAAAACCTGTTAAAAACAGGTTTTCCAGAGCCTGTATTAACTGTTTGGGATTGAATTTCTGACCACAAATCTCTTGAAGGATTTATTTCCCTGTCATCAATTTGTTTTTTTATATAACGTTCTATAGGTTTAGCAGTTTTCATTTGCTAGTGCTTTTTGTTGATTAAAATAAAGTTTTCTTAGTTTCTCTTTTGCCCGGAACAACTGTGTTTTACTTACGGCCGTAGAAATATTCAGAAGCTCAGCAATTTCCTGATGTGAAAACTCTTCCAGTACATAGAGGTTAAAAACCATTTTGTAATTATCCGGCAGTTGATCCAGCAGTTCCTGTGCATTAAAATTAAAATCCTGTTCTTCTTCATGAATTTCTTCAAGATAGGAGGAGCTTACCTCATCAAGATAAAAAACGGTTTTACGGCTTTTAATAAAGTTAAGGCATTCATTCACAACAATCCTTCTCGTCCAGCCTTCAAAGCTGCCTTCTTCCCGGAAGCTTTCTATATTTTTGAAAATTTTACAAAATGCTTTAATCAGACAGTCTTCTGCCTGATACAGATCACTGATGTAACTTCTGCTTACACTCAGAAATTTCTTTACATTCTGATCATAAAAGATTCTTTGTGCTGCCGGATCCTGTTTTTTCAGGCGGCTCAGCAAATCCTCTTTTTTATTTCCGATCAAAAGCTTCATAATTATTGTTTCTATTACTAAGACAAAGAAATATAGAAAAAGTTACACTTGTAAAATATTTTTTAAAAAATTTAATTATAAAATAGAAAAAGCTCCTGAAGTTCAGAAGCTTCCATGTTTACTGTTTAATGATTTTTTTCCTTATTTTTAAATGATCAGTCGTAATCTGAATCATATAAGTACCTTTTGAAAGATCTGACAGGTTGTAAGAATCTGATTTTTCCCTAAAAGTTTTTATTATCTTTCCTGACATATCGATTACAGAAATAATATATTTTGATTTTAAATCCGATCTAATAATATAAAGATGATCTTTTACCGGATTGGGATAAATATCAAATATATTTTTGACCGAGACATCAGATGTTGATAAAAGATCTGAATAAATCACCACATCATCGACAACTGCGCCATACGAGTAATCACCGGCATCATCATATATGAATCTGAGTTGGAAGTTGGGACTCATATAAGGAGTTAAGTCAATATCTGTTGCTTCTGCATAAGTATCGACATAAAATACAAAAGCACCAGGATCGAGCCCCCAGTCTCCGGCTTCACCGGCAAAAATAAACACCTGTGCCCATGAAGTCCCGTCAAAAACCTCAACCTTTAAAGTAGAATCATCATTATACATCATATTGGCATATTTAAATGATAATTTCAGACCTGCAGCGGCTGTCAGATTAATTACAGGTGAAGTTAATGTTGCATTGGAATTAACACCTGACTCGCCTGAATTATTGTCATCAAAGAATGCTGCGCCACTCGGAAATGTTGCAAAACTATTTCCAGTTCCTACTGTCCAGTTTTCCGATGTATCGGGATTATTGGCTACCCAGCCGACGGGTAATACTCCACCCTCAAAACTTTCAGAAAATAGCTGCGCATTACTCGATCCGGCAGCGAAAATAAATAAGAATACATATTTTTTCATGATTAAGTGATTTAAAAGTATTATAAATTTAATATTTAATTTTGACTGATACCACACTTATCATTTAAAAAAATTTCATTACTTAAACAGAAAGGCTCCTGAATGGAGCCTCTATTGTAAAATGATGATAAAACTATCCTAGGTTAACATCCGTTGTGCTTTTTTTACACCTTCGACCAACAGATCAATTTCATTAAATGTATTATAAACGGCAAAACTCGCTCTTACGGTCCCGGCAATCTTAAAGAAATCCATAATCGGCTGCGTACAGTGATGCCCCGTTCTTACAGCAATTCCCAATTTATCGAGAATCATCCCGACATCAGAAGCAATTCCTATTCCCTCAAGATTAAAAGAAACGACACCTGTTCTGTTCGCTTTTTCACCATAGATCCTGATTCCTTCCAGTTCCAAAAGATGTTTTTGAGCATATTCAAGTAAGGCATTCTCATGATTGCGGATATTTTCCTGCCCCACCTTCAGGATGAAGTCTACCGCTGCACCCAAAGCAATATTTCCTCCTACATTTGGGGTTCCTGCTTCATACTTAAAGGGCAGTGCTGCATACGTGGTTCCGGTAAACGAGCAGGTAGCAATCATTTCTCCTCCTCCATGAAACGGGGGTAATTCTTCAAGAAGCTGTTGCTTACCGTATAAAATTCCTGTTCCCATCGGAGCATACATTTTATGTCCGGAAAAAACAAAAAAATCGCAATCCATTTTTTGGACGTCCACGGTAAAGTGCGGAGCCGACTGGGCGCCATCGATGACAATATAGGCATCCGTATGTTTTCTGGTTCTTGCTATAATTTCTTCAATTGGATTGATGACTCCCAATGCATTGGAGACATGATTCAAAGAAACTACTTTTGTCTTTTCGCTTAAAAATCCTTCAAACTGGTCAAGGTCAAGAATCCCGTTTTCATCGATAGGGATCACTTTTAACTGCGCGCCTGTTCTTTCACAAAGCAACTGCCAGGGAACAATATTGGAGTGGTGCTCCAGATAAGAGATGATAATCTCATCATTTTTTTTAAGTTTCTGTGTTAAAATATAAGAGATAAGATTCAATCCTTCTGTAGTCCCTTTGGTAAAGATGACTTCAAAATCATGTTCAGCATTAATAAATTTCTGAATTTTCCTTCTGGAACGCTCCATTTCTTCCGTAGCCAACTGACTTAAGGTATGAATTCCCCTGTGTACATTGGCATTAATTTCCGTATAATACCTATTCCAGACTTCTAAAACAGAATCCGGTTTCTGTGATGTTGCTGCATTATCTAAGTAAACCAACGGCTTACCGTTTACCTGCCTGTCTAATATAGAAAACTGACTTCTTACTTCCTGAATGTCAAACATTTATAAAATTTTAAATTAACGTGTCCTTATTTAGAACCCTTCAAATTTACGGCTTTTTTCTGAAAAGTGTCATGCATAAAATCATGATAGATGTAATCTAAAAATAAAAACCTGCCATAAAATGACAGGTTTTATATAATGTAAATAAGTAATTCTTATTCTGCTGCAGTGGTTTCTTCTGCTGCCGGAGCTGCTCCTTCTTCAGTTGCAACTTCTTCTTCTTCATCATCTTCAATTGCTGCCCCTCCTTTCATTGCATTTCTAGACATCTTAACAGCAACTACTACCGCGTTGTCAGGGTGCATGAAAGAATATCCTTCAGTTTTGATTCCTCCGATGTATAACTTGTTACCGATTCTTAACGGAGTAACATCTACAACGATTTCGTCTGGTAAGTTAGCAGGAATAGCTTTTACCTTTAATTTTCTGAAAGACTGACGTAGAACACCACCAGCCACAACACCTTTAGAACGACCCGTAATTCTTACCGGAACTTCCATAACAACCGGCTTGTCATCAGCTAATTGATAGAAATCTGCGTGAAGAATTTTATCTGTGATCGGATGGAACTGAATATCCTGAAGAACAGCCGGAATTGTCTGACCATCAACCTCAATAGATACCGTGTGTGCTTCAGGAGTATATACCAAACCTTTGAATGCTCTCTCTTCTGCAGAGAAATTCAATGGCTCACCACCTCCGTAAACAACACAAGGAACTAATTCAGCATCACGTAAAGCTTTTGTCGACTTTTTGCCCACGCTTTCTCTTTTTGTACCTTGAATTGTAATAGATTTCATTTATAAAATTTTAAAAATTGTTTTAAATCAAAATTGCAAACTATTGAATATCAATTAAATAATAAATTTACTGCTAATTGACTGGTGTTCATGAACCATCTTCATAACGTCCGCAAATAATGGGGCGCAAGATAGCACTTTTATTTTAGTTGACAAATTATTTTTTACAGGAATTGAGTCAGTTACAATCACTTCCAGTAATTTTGAGTTCTCAATATTATCGTACGCCTTTCCTGAAAGTACCCCGTGAGTAGCCATTGCTCTTACAGATTTTGCACCTTTTTCTATCAGGATATCTGCTGCTTTACAAAGCGTTCCAGCCGTATCAATCATATCGTCGATAAGGATCACATTTTTACCTTCCACATCCCCGATAAGGAACATCTCCTCCACTACATTGGCTTTTTTCCTTTCCTTATAAGCAATTACAACGTCTGCCCCCAAGTGGCCGGCATAATTTTTTGCTCTTTTTGCTCCTCCCATATCCGGGGAAGCAATGGTAAGGTCTTCCAGGTTCAGATCTCTGATATAATCCACAAAAATCGTAGATGCATACAAATGATCTACCGGAATCTCAAAGAACCCCTGAATCTGGTCTGCATGGAGATCCATTGTCATTACTCTTGTTGCTCCGGCTGCAGTCAACAGATTTGCTACCAATTTAGCTCCGATGGGTGCTCTTGGCTTGTCTTTCCTGTCTTGTCTGGCAAGCCCGAAATAAGGAAGAACGACTGTAATACTTTTAGCAGAAGCTCTTTTTGCAGCGTCAATCATTAGAAGAAGTTCTAAAAGATTATCTGCCGGGGGAAATGTAGATCCAATCAGGAAAACTCTCCCTCCTCTCACGGATTCATCTAAAACGGGCTCAAATTCTCCGTCGCTGAACTCCTGAAAGTTGATTTTCCCTAATTGCTGCCCGTAATATTGGGCAATTTTCTCTGCCAAGTCCTTACTCGTCCTTGTACAAAATAGATAACTTAACTGATCGGCCATTTTTACTTTTTAAAAGATTTTGCAAATTTAAAAAAAAACCACAAGAATTACTCTTGTGGTTTCTAAGTTTTTATTTTATCAATAATTACGGAAAAGTAACACCGGAATATGTATTCGGATTTACCTGTGGTAATGTGGACTTGTATTTATCATTAATTGTTTTAATGAATTCGTTGGCTATGATTGCATATCCTCTGCCGGTAAGGTGAACTCCATCCAGTGAAAATGCCCCGCCACTTACAAAAGTTGCTGTGTATTTTACACCGTCCCAAACAATTCCGGATTTGGAATTAAGCTCTTCCATTTTAGCATTCATATCTACAAATGCAAGGTTTTTGGCTGTTGCAACATTCTTAATTGTTGTGTTAAATGCCGTTGTTGCCGTTGCCACTTTTGCAGCTTCAGCTTCTGTCAAAACAAGCTTATCTTCCAAAGGAACAGAAGTTCCACCTCCCGCCTGCGGAGTAAGCACTTTACTTGCAGGTAATAAAATGAAATCTTTCGCTGTGGTCTGTCTGTACTTCGGAAGTCCGGGAACAGTTGATAAATCCTTATCAACAATTACAGCTCCGTTTGCCATAGCACCAGTCGTAAACTTTATAAGCCTTCTTTGGTATTCGGCATCACTGATCGCTCCTAAACTTTTAGCCTGGGCCAACCCTGCATTATATACTGCATAACCTCCGTTTAGCTGAGTAACCTGGGCAGCGGTAAGATTCGTTAAAGGCATTGCCGGAACTCTTGTAAAATAAGGTACACTTGTTACATTAGGAATATTGGCTATGATTCCTTTTCTTGTTGTCCCCGCAGGAAATAACAATCCTACTAATGCTGTATAGGAATTGGTAAAGCCTACACCAGGGACTCCGTCCACCGGAGTAATCGGGTTAGAGCCATCCCCACCCGAAGTAGCATATCCCAGAACATCATTATTTCCTATCCATAAAGATATAAAGGTTGGATTTTGTGCCAATGCATCAGCTACAACTGATGTTGATGCTGATGTTGCAAATCTTACAAAATACGGATTTGCAGTTGGATTAGTCGGAGTAAGTCCCGCAGGATTTCCATAACCCGGAGCAAGCAAGTGGAAAACTTTAGCCCCTGGAACACCCATATTCTGGTAAGGTCCGCCGGAAGAAATAATATCGAGAGGAGCGCCCGGAGCAGTTGGTCCCGGAGACAGTGAACCGTTTACAAGGCTTAAAACATATTTTCCTGCAAATTCCCCGGTAGTCGGGTTAAATAAATTGGTAAAACCTCCGGTATTATTTGGCATTAAAGGCTGTTTAAATTGTCCTCCGCCGGCAAGCTTCATCTGCATGGCAATCATATTAGGATAAGATTCATTCTGCCCGGAACTGTAAAGTGCCCCGTCTCTGTATCCGGAAGTCAAAGAATTTCCAAGCGCAACATATTTGGAGAAATCAGCCTCACCTTTAGTGACAACTACATCATTTACATCAGTATCAAAATCATTTTCGCAGCTCGTTGTAAAAAGCATTGCGGAAATTGCGAATGTAGAAATTATAATTTTTTTCATAGTCTTCAATTAAAAAGGGTTATAAGATAAACCTAAACCTAAATAGAATGCCTTAGCCTTAGCCTGTCCGTAAAAACCGAGAGTTGAGTTGTTTACATCTCTCGCCTGAGGCATTGCATATCCTCCTGCCACATCAACTCCAAACTGTTTCAGCTTGAAGCCTACTCCACCTGTCACAACATATGTGTTGAATGATGGTGTTTCAGGAATAAAATGTTCGTCAGAATAAGGAGATTCATCATAATAAGCTCCCAAACGCCCATAAATCATGTTACTGAATGCATATTGGGTTCCCAATCTGAATGTTTTGGAATTTCTGAAGTTCTTAGGAGAAACCGAAACTGTAGGATCTGCTTGATTCCCGACAGGAGCAGTAGCAAAATCCAAGGTCAGCTTGCTGTATCTTTCCCATCCGTGATAGTTAAAATCTGCAGAAACTAACCATTTTGGAGTGATCTTGTAGGTTAAACCAATTGTATATTCTTCTACCAAAGGCAATGTTGCCGTAAAACCATCTTTTCCGCCGGCATCGAGGCCTAATAAAGGATACACAGAAGATGAAGGGAATTTAAATGTTGCTATTCCGTCCTTCGCTTTCATATCAACAGGTGAACGGTAAGCAACACTTACATCAAGCTTAGGATCCGGTCTGAAATAAAACCCGAAGCCGTAACCATGCCCGCTGGCTTTACTATCCAGATTAAGCTGTCCCCCGAACTGAGTAACGGCTTTATCCCAATTCACAGTACCTCTTGCATAAATATAGCTTGCTCCAAAAGCCAACCAGTCATTGAATTTGTAGGAAACCATAGGCTGGAAATAATAACTTTTAAGCTCAAGCCTCTGAACCATTTCTTTTCCTTCCCACTGTTCCGGCCATTCAATCGTACTACCGAAAGGAGTGGAAAAACTGAATCCGATCGACAATTTATCGACTGGCTTATAAGCTATTGCCGCATAAATAGGCGTCCCGATAGGATTATCGGTTTCCGTACTCTGCAAGGTATTCAGGTTTTGAAAAGTAACCTTATTGCTTGCTCCAAATCCTCCGGCAACAATACTTAGTTTTGAGGGAATAAATGACATTCCTGCAGGATTAAAGAATGCCACACTTGCATCTTCAGCATGCGCACTGGTATGCGCCATTGCCAATTGTTTTACCCCTTGCAGAGAAACCCTGAAGCCTCCTGCATAAGATAGAACACCTGCCAGTAATGCAGTTGATACTACTATTTTTTTCATAGACTATTATTATATAAGTCAAATATAAAATTATTTTGGCTAAGCCTGTTAATAAATCATAAATTTTTAAACGATATATAAAAAGAAAATTATGTTTAAAATAGCATCATGATAAATCCAAGGCTAATTTATATAGTTATCAACGCTTTAAAAAGAATATTACTCAACTTTTCTCTTTTTGTTTAATCCCAAACACTGTTATTTCTGAATATTTGATTATTTTAGACCTGATAAAGATAAAAATCATAAATTTGCAAGATTAAATATATATTATATGAGTTGTGGATGTAAAACATCCGGCGATTCTGCACATTCTTGCGGACCCAAGAAAACCGCGAATGGCTGTGAAAATGTAAATACCTGTGGTAATAGTTATAAATTAAGTGTTTTTGACTGGCTTTCCAACATCAACAATCCCGCGCCGAACCGATGCGATTTTGTAGAAGTTAGATTTAAAAATGACAGAAAATCTTTTTATAAAAATATAAATAATATTCCGTTACATATAGGTAGTGTAGTTACAGTAGAATCAAGTCCCGGACATGATGTAGGTGTGGTAAGTCTCACCGGAGAACTGGTAAAGATTCAGATGAAAAAGAAAAGATTTTCAGAAGAATCTACCCTAAAAATATACAGACAGGCCAACCAGAAAGATCTGGAGGTATGGCAGGAAGCAAGAAAAAAAGAAGATACAATAAAAATAGAAGCCCGGAAAATTGCTCACAGGATCGGTCTTGAAATGAAGATTACCGATGTAGAGTACCAGGGAGATGCTTCAAAAGTTACGTTTTTTTATACCGCAGAAAACCGTGTGGACTTCAGACAGCTGATTAAAGAATATGCGGGAGCTTTCAGGACGAAGATTGACATGAAGCAGATCGGCTTCAGGCAGGAAGCGGCAAAAGTCGGCGGAATCGGATCTTGTGGAAGAGAGCTGTGCTGCTCAACATGGCTGACGGATTTCAGATCTGTCAATACCAACGTTGCGAGATACCAGCAATTAAGCATCAACCCACAAAAACTGGCCGGACAATGCGGTAAGCTTAAATGCTGTCTGAACTATGAGCTGGACAGCTATCTTGATGCGTTAAGCCACTTCCCATCTTCCTCAACTACCTTAGACACCGAAAAAGGAAGAGCATTCTGTATTAAAATCGATGTTTTCAAAAAGAAAATGTGGTTTGCGTATGTAGACAGCTCTATGGCATGGTATGATTTTGATATTGACCTGATTAAAAAATTGATCGCAAAAAACAAACGCGGCGAAAAAACACTTCCTCTTGAAGAGTTGAAACAGCCCGATATCCCATTGGCAAGTATTGATCTGATTCAGGAAAACAATGTGGACCGTTTTGAAAAGAAAAACAGAGGCAACAACAGGAACAGAAATCAGAACAGCAGGCCGAATAACAATCAGAATGGACCGAATCAGGGACAAAAAAGAAATCAAAACAGGCCTGAGAGACAAGACCGTCCCGAGCGTTCTGAAAGGAATGAAAAAACCGAAAGACCACAAAGACAGGCTAATCCAAACGATAATTCTGCAGGTCATCCAAGACAGCAGAAATCCCAACAGGCAAAGCCTCAGATGGAAAAAGCAGAAATAGTGACTGGGCCTGACGCTGAAAAGAAGCCGGCTACTCAGAATAAGAAAAAGTTTAAAAAGAAATTTCCTCCAAAAAAAGATAACAATGCGTAAAATTTTAGGGTTATTCTCATGTATTCTTTTCTTAAGCTGTCATTCTTCTTCAGAAGGAGACGTAATGATGCACTCTGTTGACAGTAAATGGAATAAGAAAAGCGAACAAAAATTTAATCTTGAAATTTCAGATCCTGAACATCCTAAAAATATTATATTTGTTGTAAGAAACAATAACGAGTATCCTTACAGCAATATCCGTTTAATTGTCAATTTCACCAATCTTCAGAATAAGAAAAAGGAAACCGACACGTTAAACTACATCCTGGCCAAACCAAACGGAGACTGGCTGGGAACAGGATTCGGTGATACGAAGGAAACTTTGTTTCAGTATAAACTGAATTACAGATTTCCGGCAAAAGGCAAATATGAAATAGGCCTTACTCAGGCTATGAGAAATGATATTTTACCGGGAATTGAAGACATTGGAGTAAAATTAGAAACGGATAAACCGTAATCATCAATGGAAGAAAACAGATCTAATACAGGAAAAAAAGGGAAAACCTTCCCGCTTCCTCCCAAAAAGAAAAATACTGCCTGGAAAAAATGGGTAAGAATCATCTGGGTAGGACTCATTGCTGTTGTTTTAGGAATTTCAGGACTTTTCTTTGCCGTTTCCCAAGGTTTCGTTGGAGAAATGCCTGATGTGAAAGAACTTGAAAACCCGGACATCTATGTGGCTTCTACAATTATCTCTTCAGACGGAGTCGTGTTAGGGAAATTTGAAAAAGAAAAAACACAGCCTATTATTTACAAGGACCTTCCTCCTTTCTTAATCTACGCCCTTCAGGCTAAAGAGGACGAACGTTTCAAAGAGCACTCGGGAATCGATTTACAGTCCGTTGCCAGAGCCGTGGTATATGGCGGGGGAAGAGGTGGCGGTTCCACAATTACCCAACAGTTAGCAAAACTTCTTTTTACAAATAGAGTTTCTCAGAATAAAATTGAAAGAGCTTTCCAGAAGCTGAAGGAGTGGGTGGTTGCCGTAAGTCTGGAAAAAAGATATACCAAGGAAGAAATTGTCACTTTATACTTCAATAAGTTTGACTTTTTATATAATGCAAACGGAATTGAAATGGCTTCCAAGATTTATTTCAACAAAAAAACATCACAGCTTACCTTACCGGAAGCCGCTATGTTTGTAGCCATGCTTGAAAACCCGGTAAAGAACAATCCGATGAGAAATCCTGAAAGAGCAAAAACCAGAAGGGATGTTGTATTGGATCAGATGCTAAAAACAGGGTATATTGACCAGGAAACTTTTGAAAAAGCTGTTGGAACTCCTATTACGCTGGATTATCATCCGATTAAAAATATAAATGATGATTATTCAGCTTATTATAAATTTTATCTGAAAAAGGAAATTGACAGTTACCTTAAAGATTATGAAAAGGAAAACGGTAAAAAACTGAATCTTTATAAAGACGGTTTAAAAATATTTGTAACGCTTGATTCTAAAATGCAGAAATATGCTGAAGATGCAATCAGGGAGCACTTGACAGACCTTCAGAAAAGATTTGATGCAGAACAGAGAGGAAGAAAAAACTGGCCGTTCTACTATCTGAATGACAAACAGATTAACAGCCTGATGCTTCAGGCCATGAAAAGAACCGGCCGTTATAAGCAGTTGAAAGCAGCAGGGGTTTCCGAAGATTCTATCATGATTGAATTTAAAAAACCAATAAAAACCTCTCGTTTTACCTGGGCAGGCGAAGAAGAAGTAGAAATGTCACCTTGGGATTCTATCAGATGGCATAAAAAAGTAGCTCAGGCAGGCTTGATGTCTATGACTCCCGGGACAGGTGAAATTAAAGCCTGGGTAGGTGGTATCGACTGGCAGCATTTCCAGTATGATCATATCAAACAGGGAAAAAGACAGGTAGGATCAACATTCAAGCCGTTTGTATACGCAACAGCCATTATGAAACTGGGAATGACACCATGTTCTGTAGTTTCTAATGCAAGTTTCAATAAAGGAACCTATCACGTTCCCGGAAGAGGTGGTATGCTTACTCTGAAAGATGCTTTGGCACATTCTCAGAACCCGGTAGCCTTGCGCCTTGCTGAAATGACAGGAACACAAAGCGTTATTCAAACAGCAAGGGATCTTGGGGTTACGGAAGATATTTCTACCAGTTTACCAATGGCCTTAGGTTCATCAGATATTACGATTTACGAAATGGTGGGAGCCTACAGTACTTTCGCAAATTATGGAAATTACAATAAACCGGAAATGATCTGGAGAATTGAAGATGCGAATTCAAGAGTAATTAAAGAAGTAAATGTAGAACCGAAAGAGGTAATGAACCCGATGTATGCCTACACCATGATAGAATTAATGAAAGGTGTAGCACAATATGGTACTGCTTCGGGGGAATTAGGAAGAAAAGGGATCTCAAAAGATATAGAAATTGCCGGTAAAACAGGAACAACACAGAATAATTCTGACGGATGGTTTATGGGAATTGTTCCAAAGCTTGCCACAGGTGCATGGGTAGGCTGGGAAGACAGAGCCACTCACTTTTACGGAACTGGTGAAGGGCAGGGAGCAAGAATGGCGTTGCCGATCTGGGCTATATTTATGAAAAAAGTATGGGCAGATAAAACGCTAGGAATTTCCCCGGAAGATAAATTTGTAAAACCTTCCGAATGGAAAGACGGCTGCTCCAACCTTAAAGGTTTAGGTGCCGGCTATGGGGACGACGGTGGCCTGCAGACGATTGATGAAATTAAGAATCCGAGGCCTGCAGAACCTTCCGGGCCTAAAAACTCAGGCAAAAAAGAAGAAAATGTGAATGAAAACCTGAATACAGGGGAAGACATAGATTTTAATAATAAATAAATTCTCTTACAGATATATACAAGACCTTTCAAGTGATTGAAAGGTCTTTTCTTTTATAATCAATATCTTTGAGCTATGAATACTGAAAACATACAACAGCCCTTTATAAAAATATTTCCCGGAGATCTGTCAAACAATCCCATGCAGAGAAACACGCCAAAGGTCTTGTTCTCCACCATAAAGCCTGCGGGCTTCGACCATCCTAAACTTGTCGCTTTTAACGAGCAGCTTTCAGAAGAAATAGGCATGGGGAAATTTGAAGAAAAAGATCTTGATTTTCTGGTTGGAAACCATCTTCCGGAAAATATTAATAGCTACTCTACTGCCTATGCAGGACATCAGTTCGGAAACTGGGCAGGACAGCTAGGCGACGGAAGAGCGATCATTGCCGGAGAAATTACGGATGCTTCCGGAAAAAAAAGTGAGATCCAGTGGAAAGGTGCCGGAGCGACACCTTATTCCCGACATGCTGACGGAAGAGCGGTATTAAGGTCATCCGTCCGGGAATATCTGATGAGTGAAGCGATGTTTCATCTGGGAATTCCAACAACCCGTGCTTTGAGCCTGGCTCTTACAGGAGAAGACGTTGTCAGGGATATGATGTACAACGGAAATCCGCAATATGAAAAAGGAGCTGTGATCATCAGAACAGCCGAAAGCTTTCTTCGGTTCGGACATTTTGAATTGATGTCTGCCCAAAGAGAATACAAAACCTTACAGGAACTTGCTGATTATACCATTAAAAACTACTTTAAAGAAATTACTTCAGAAGGCGTACAGAAATACAAAGACTTTTTTGAAAATGTAAGCAGAAAGACAGCTGATCTTATGGTGGAATGGTACAGAGTAGGATTTGTTCATGGAGTGATGAATACTGATAACATGTCAATTCTGGGTTTAACAATTGACTATGGTCCTTATTCCATGATGGATGAATATAATTTAAATTTCACGCCCAATACGACTGACCTCCCGGGAAGAAGATATGCTTTCGGAAAACAGGGACAGATTGCCCAGTGGAATCTCTGGCAGCTGGCCAATGCGCTTCATCCTTTGATCAAAGATGAAAAATTTCTGGAAGATATCCTGAATGATTTCGGAAGCTACTTTTGGGAAACCCACGACAGAATGCTTTGCAAAAAATTTGGGTTTGATCAGTTGCTTACCCAGGATGAAAAATTCTTTACAGGCTGGCAGGAACTGATGCAGGATCTTCAGTTTGATTACACCCTATTCTTTAATCAGCTCGAAAAATTTAATGATCTGAAAGATCTGAAAAATCAGTTTGAAAATGTTTCGTATACTTTTCTGGACGATGAGAAAATTTCAAAACTTGAAAATTTTATAACAACCTATCATTCAAGATTGGAAAAAAATATTGTTTCAAAGGAGAAATCTGCAGAAATAATGAGGACAGCAAATCCGAAATTTATCCTGAGAAATTATTTGCTTTATCAGTGTATCGAAGAGGTTCAAGAAGGCAGAATGGCAATGTTCGATAAATTAACACATGCATTAGAAAATCCATATGAAGAAATTTATCCTGAATTTTCAGTAAAAAGACCTTCAAAATATGATAATACTTCGGGATGTTCCACACTTTCCTGCAGCTCATAAATCAAGTTAAATCTCTCTTACGCTATCAATCTTCGGAGATTAACATAGTGAAAAAGTTGAAAACGGATGTTATATAGAAATAGCATCCGTTTTTTATAAGAAGAATAAATCTACAGCTGTTTTACAGACGCATTTATTTATAGATGTATCAAAATCGCTTCAGATTTTATTTTATTTTTGCACAAACTTATCAATGGTGTCAAAATTTAAATCGAAATTTATCAATATTCTTAAACTTTTATTTCCTTCAACAGGCATTGAGCTGGTTGTTTTCCTTTTTTTTCTGGTAGTTTACGGATATTTAGGCTCTTATATTGCCATTCATCATAAGATTATTTTTGACAGCAGAATTCCCTGGGATGCCTATTTCAGCTTTGATAATAAATCCATTGTAATGACTGGTGGAAGCTTTGAAAGACATCCGCTCTCCTATTATTTTTTCAATTGGATCCGTGAACTGGCATTATTATTTTCAGACGGTAAAATGGATGGAAATTTCAGATTTGCTTTGGCCTGGTTCAGCAATATTGCAGTAAGTCTCAGTATTCTCCAGATCTTTAAATACCTGAAAAATATTATTCAATTGCCTTTGGCTGTTACGCTTTTATTGGTCTTATTCTTCGGATCCTTTTCAACGCCGATATTACTTTCATTTACTCCTGAAAATTTCACTTATACCTTATTTCTGCTGACCTTATTCAATTATTATTCAGCGATAAAATTGAAAAAAGAAAAGAAAATTCCGGCACTGGCGTTGGTTTTTTCAGGAATTACAATCGGTGGTTTAACGGTAACCAATATTATTAAAGTTTTTATCCCTGTTCTTTTTGAGAAAGATTTGTTCAGAAGCTGGAAAAAATTTGGACATGCTGCTTTGAGAGTCGCTTTTGTATGCATTTCATTTATCCTGCTGTATTTAAACCGGATTGATTTTAAATATCAGAATATTTTCAGCAAAACCAGCGAACAGTACGAAAAATTTTCAAACGTGAAGTCCACGCCCATGTGGGACATGATTTCTTCTTATTTTTTTGGTGGAAATATACTTTTTTCAAACTTTTTGATTCGTGACAAGCATAACATGAAAGGCTTCGATTATAAAGGTATTATTATGGATGTATATTCATCATGGGTCCCTTACATTTTCATAGCTGTATTATTGGGCCTTATCCTTTGGAGTTATTATAAAAATTTCAATAATAAACTTGTACAGGTTCTGATGATTTCATTTTTTTTAGATATTGTCATTCACTGCATTATGAGATTTGGCATCCATACTTCCTATATTTATGGCGGACACTTTGTTTTTGTCTACCCTCTTTTACTGGGATGGCTGTTTTATGCCTACAAAGAATCACCAAAAATACTGTCTTTTCTGAGTGTAATTTTATGCATTTTATGGGTATATCTGGCAACAAATAATTATTTAAGAATGACGGAATTTTTTTGGTTTTTAAACCAATATTACTAAAATTAAGATTTAAGAAAGGACATCTACAGTTGTATTAATTCGGAGCAAACAGGATGATCTTAATTCGTCACAAAGGATTTTAGTCTTTTAATCTTAGAAGAAAAGCTCATTTAATAATTTTATATTCAGTATATCCTATTTAATTTACTTTTTCAGGACCCTAAAAATTTTGAATTTTATGTAAATAAAGTCAGTTTTTACTGATTTAACCAACATTTTACACACAAAAAAGCCGAGAACAAAGTCTCAGCTATTAGTGGTTTCTGTATTTAGCAGTTTTTTATTTTGCTTCTGCACAAAAAATTCTGTACTGTACAGGAATTGCAGATTTAAAATATTCTCTTACCCTTGCAAGGTCTGATGATGCACTCTGCTTGGTAAAGTAGCTTCCTGCTAAAATTTTATAATTGGGCCTCAGGGAAGCATCCGTTTCTACTTTCAGATTAGGAAATCTCTTCCTGAAATACGACTTTACTTCATTTGCTTCTTGATTACTTTTCACCGTTGTAATCTGAATCTTATATCCTAAAATCCTTGGATTTCTCCTGCATATTTCTGCATTAGTAAGCCCTCTGCTGGGAACAAAAATTTTTGCAGGCTTGGGAGCACTAAAATCGTCATCATCATCCCTTGAAGATACCGCTGTAGTTGTTCTTGAGCATCTGTCTTCAATACTTTCCATGGCTGTATTTACTTTGGAATCCATCGTAATCGTAAGTTCGGTTCCCGCCAAAGTATCTTTTTTTACAACCTGCTGGGCATCAATATTATAAAATGACAACAGAGCGAGTATTGAAAATATTTTAATAAACTTTTTCATTTAAACTTGTTTCCGCAAATTTAGGCAATTTAAAAAATTATACCAAACAGAGTTATTTAGAATCGATACAAATTAAACGTAAATGACATTTTCCCCTTTGCATATACCGTTAAATTGATGTTAAAAATATTATTTTTGCGGGATTGATTGAATGTTCAATATTTACTAACATAAGATAATTTAAATGATTAGTTGGAGAAAGCATTATAGACAAACGTTGATTGCAATAGGCTTATTGTTATCAACAAGTGCTTCAATTTACGGGCAAGAAGGCGATCCGAACAATGGTGAGAAACTTTTCAAAGCGAATTGTACTGCATGTCACGCACTAGACAAACAAGTTGTAGGACCACCTCTGAAAGGGGTTGTAGAACGCGTAAAAACAGAGGGTGGTGTAGACAGAGACTGGCTTCACAAGTGGATCAAAGACAATAAGTCTTTGAGAGCTTCAGGAGACAAATACGCAAATGAAATTTTCGAAAAATACAACAAGACTGAGATGCAGGTCTTTCCAAATCTTACGGAAAAGGATATTGACGACATCTTAGCGTATACAACTAATCCGCCGGCAGCACCTGTCGCTGATGATAAAAAAGCAACGACTGCTGATAATGCAAATGCAACAGCAGCTCCGGCAAGCAGCTCCACAACAAACATCGTAATTATTTCTCTTTTAGCAATTGCAGCATTACTGGTCTGGATATTGGTTAAGCTTAGACAATTGGTAAAACTAGGCCAATCCGAAGATCTGGCAGGGCTTAATGAATCAAGAGTAAAATCGTTCAGCGAGATTTATGCGAAATACCATTATGTAGGAAAAGGTTTAATTGCTATCCTTGCACTTTTGGCTGCTTACGGGGTTTGGAACTGGATCATGTGGATCGGAGTTTACAAAGGATACAAGCCTGAACAGCCTATTTATTTCTCACATAAAATACACGCAGGAGAACAGAAGATTGACTGTCAACTTTGCCACTCCAGTGCTAAATATGGTAAGGTATCTGAGATCCCTTCTATGAACGTTTGTATGAACTGCCACAGAACAATTTCTGAATATAATGCAGAGCATTACATGGAGCCAGGAAAAGATAAAGCATTCTATGACGGGGAAATCCAGAAAATTTATGCTGCTACAGGATGGAATTCTGAAAAACAACAGTATACAGGAAAAACCCAGCCGGTGGAATGGACAAGAATTCACAATATGCCGGACTTTGTTTACTTTAACCACTCACAGCATGTGGTAGCCGGTGAACAGGCAATCATCAATTCTTTCAATAAAAAGAACCCTAATAACAAAATCGACGTTGTTTGTAAAGCGTGTCACGGAAAAATAGATACCATGAATGTTGTTCAGATGGCTAATGACTTTACCATGGGATGGTGTATCGAGTGTCACAGAACTACTGAAGTTGATATGAACAACGGCTATAATAAAGAATACTTCAAGAATCTACATGACAAGTTGAAAAAACAATACCCTAAAGATGGTGGTAAGATTACGGTAGATGCTATTGGAGGTCTTGAATGTGGTAAATGTCATTATTAATAACTAAAAATTAGAAGTATAAATGGCTTCAAACAAAATACAATTTAGAAGTATTCATGAACTTAAAGATCCGGCTTTAAACAATAAGTTGGCTCAGAAAGAGTTCCAGGAAGAAATTCCGGTAGAAGATTTTCTTGGGGATGCAGAACAGAACGGATCCGGTACTTCAAGAAGAGATTTCTTAAAATTATTAGGATTCTCTACAGCAGCCGTAACGTTGGCTGCGTGTGAAGCTCCGGTAATCAAAACAATTCCTTATGTGGTAAAGCCACACGATATTATTCCGGGAATCCCTAATTATTACGCTTCAACATATTTCGATGGTTTTGACTTTGCTAGTGTCTTGGTAAAAACACGTGAAGGAAGACCGATTAAAATCGAACCGAACCCGGCTGCCGGCGATTTGGGAAAAACAAGCGCAAGGGCTCAGGCAAGCGTACTTTCATTATATGATAATGATAAAGTAAAGCAGCCAAAGTTTGAAGGTAAGGACGAAACTTTTGATAAGGTTGACAGTTTTGTCATTAAAGGATTGGAGGAAGCTAATGCAGCAGGTAAAAAAATTGTGTTATTATCACACTCTTTTGCCTCTCCTACTTTCAAAAAGCTATTCACAGAATTCAAAGCAAAATATCCAACAGCAGAATTAGTAACCTATGATGCTTTCCCTTATGCTGCAGCTTTAGATGCCGCACAGGAAGTTTTCGGAACAAGAGCATTACCGGTATATGACCTTAGAGGGACAGAGTTGGTAGTGGCATTCCATGCTGATTTCTTAGGAGATTACAATGCAGCAAGCCTTGAATCTTCTTATGCTGCAGCCAGAAAACCGGGAGCCAATATGTTGAGACATATCCAGGTCGAATCCAACATGTCATTAACCGGAGCTAATGCTGACTCAAGAATCAGATTAAAGCCAAGCCAGGTTAACAAGACCTTGGTTGAAGTGTACAATGCTATTGTTGGCGGAGGCACTTCTGACAAAGCAGCTTCTGAGATTGCCAAAGAACTTCAGACAAAAGGAAGCAAAGCTGTTGTTTTTGCAGACGGTTCAAAAGGAGCTCAGGTTTTAGCTCATTTAATTAACCAAAAATTAGGATCCGTTGCTTTCACAGGTAAAGCTAATTTCTTAAAAGATTTCGATAAGGCAAGATTTGAAGAATTTCTCGGATGGGTAAATGGAGGCCAGGTTGGCGTATTAATTGCCAATAATGTAGACCCTATTTATTCTTATCACAAAGGTGAAGACTTTAAAAAGTCTTTGGCAAAAGTTCCTTATGTAATTGCTGTTGCGGATAAGAAAAACGAAATGTACAAAGCAGCGAAAGCTGTAATTCCTGTAGCTAACTGGCTGGAATCTTGGGGTGATGTTGAACCTCAGACAGGAGTATATTCATTAATGCAGCCTACGATTCAGAAAATTTACAAATCAAGACAGATTGAAGAATCTCTATTGGTTTGGAAAAATGGTAAAAACAATGCTGCCAATAACTATTACGATTATTTAAAAGCAAGTGCTTCTTCTATTTTAGGAGCGACTTCTTTCAATAAAGCTTTATATAACGGTATCAATGTTTCTTCAAATGCTACGACATTGTCTTATGCAGGAGGCAACGGAGCACAGGCAGTTGCCGAATTAGGAAACTTCAAGTCTTCTGATCTTGAACTTGTTTTATACACCAAAACGGCAATGGGAGACGGAACTCAGGCAAACAATCCTTGGCTTCAGGAACTTCCTGATCCACTGACAAGAATGTCTTGGGACAACTACCTGACCATTTCACCGAAAGATGCGGAAAGATTAGGACTTGAAAACGATCTTAATGCAAGAATGCAGCTGGATGGTTCTATTGTGAATCTTACCGTAAACGGAGTTACCGTAAAAGATGTTCCTGTATTTATTCAGCCTGGTCAGGCAGAAGGATCAGTAGGTCTTGCGCTTGGATATGGAAAGAAAAACTCAGGAGCTACGGCTGATACCGGAGTAAATGCTTATCCTCTGTTTGATGGTTCCAACCTGGCAGTTTCCAATATCAAATTGGAAAAGACCGGTGAAGATCATGAATTTGCAGGAATCCAGCTTCAGAACACCTTAATGGGACGTTACGAGATTGCTAAAGAAGTTCCTTTGGCTGAATTCTTAAACGTTGCATTCGATGACGAGCATAAAGGGTGGAATAGACCTTTAGAATATCATACCATCAGCGGAGCTCTTCCGGCAAGAAAAATTGATCTTTGGGACGCTTTTGATGATACTGATGGCCCTCACTTTAACATGTCTATTGATCTTAACTCCTGTACAGGATGTGGATCATGTATCATTGCATGTCAGGCAGAGAACAACGTTCCTGTTGTAGGAAAAGAAGAGATCAGAATGTCCAGGGATATGTATTGGTTGAGAATTGACCGTTATTATTCTTCAAGACAGAAAGTAGAGGTATATGAAGGATTAAAAGAAGGAATGGCTGTACCTGAATTATACGGTACTGCATTCGGAGACGGAGGAGCACTAAACCACCCTGCGGACAATCCTGATGTAATTTTCCAGCCGGTAATGTGTCAGCACTGTAACCACGCGCCATGTGAAACAGTATGTCCGGTAGCGGCTACTTCGCACGGTAAGCAGGGCCAGAACCATATGGCTTACAACAGATGTATCGGTACAAGATATTGTGCGAACAACTGTCCATATAAAGTAAGACGTTTCAACTGGTTTACGTATAACCTGAATGATAAGTTCGATTTCAATATGAATAACGATCTTGGAAGAATGGTATTGAATCCGGATGTAGTGGTAAGAACAAGAGGGGTAATGGAGAAATGTTCATTATGTATCCAGATGACTCAAACTACTATTCTTGAAGCGAAGAAAGAGAACAGAGTGGTAAAAGACGGTGAATTCCAGACAGCTTGTTCAAAAGCCTGTACTACGGGATCTATCCAGTTCGGTGACATGAATGACAAAGCATCTGAAGTTAGAAAGTTATATGCTGACAACAGAAGATATTATTTACTTGAAGAGATCGGAACCAAGCCAAACGTGTTCTATCATACCAAAGTAAGAAACAGAGTAGAAAAATAAAGTTTAAATAATAAATAGGTAAAAAATGTCAGGACATTACGAAGCTCCGATAAGGGAACCTCTAATTATTGGTCACAAAACTTATCACGATATCACAGAAGATATTGCACGACCTATCGAAGAAAGAGCAGGTAAATTATGGTGGATTTCATTATATGCAGCCTTAGTTCTTTTCATCTATGGATTCGGGTGTATCGCCTATACAATCGGGACAGGTATTGGAGCATGGGGGCTTAACAGAACTATTAACTGGGGTTGGGATATTACCAACTTCGTATGGTGGGTAGGTATCGGTCACGCCGGAACCCTAATCTCAGCAGTATTATTATTATTTAGACAAAGATGGAGAATGTCTGTAAACCGTTCTGCAGAAGCAATGACGATCTTTGCAGTAGTACAGGCAGCAATCTTCCCGGTAATTCACATGGGTAGAGTTTGGGTAGGATATTGGGTATTCCCTTTACCAAACCAGTTCGGTTCTCTTTGGGGGAACTTCAACTCTCCCCTACTTTGGGACGTATTTGCGATCTCTACTTATTTCTCTGTATCCACGGTATTCTGGTTTATGGGATTAATCCCTGACTTTGCTATGATCAGAGACAGAGCAAAGACACCTTGGACAAAAAAGATTTATACATTCCTTGCCTTCGGCTGGGGTGGTAAAGCAAAACACTGGCAGAGATTCGAAGAATTATCATTGGTTTTGGCAGGTTTGGCAACTCCGCTTGTATTCTCGGTACACACTACTGTATCTTTTGACTTCGCCACTTCGGTTATTAAAGGATGGCACTCTACGATCTATCCTCCATACTTTGTTGCGGGAGCTATCTTCTCAGGATTTGCAATGGTACAGACGCTATTGTTAATTGCAAGAAAGGTATGTCACCTTGAAGACTATATTACAATGTATCATATCGAAATTATGAATATTGTAATCATTCTTACCGGTGGTATGGTAACCGTAGCTTATGCCACTGAATATTTTATCGGATGGTATTCAGGATCAAGATATGAAGATTTCACTTATCTTTCTCCAGGTGCAGCCGTAGGACCTTACTGGTGGGCTTTCTGGGCATTGATTACGTGTAACCTGATCATCCCTGCACTATTCTGGTTTAAAAGAATCAGAACCAACATTATTGCAACGTTTATTATTGCATTAATCATTAACATCGGGATGTGGTTTGAGCGTTTTGACATTATCGTTATCAACCTTTCCAGAGATTATTTACCTGGATCTTGGACGATGTTTAAGCCAACGATCATTGATGTAGGCGTATATTTAGGAACTATCGGATTCTTCTCTGTATTATTCTTACTATATGCAAGAACATTTCCTGTAATCGCACAGGCTGAATTAAAATCGATTTTGAAAATCTCAGGTGAAACTTATAAAGCAAAAGAAGGAGATGAGCACCACTAAAATTGTATACGGACTTTATGCTGACGACGATGATTTGATGAACGGCGTGAAAGCATTTAACGATAAAGGAATCGCAATAAACGAGGTGTATACTCCGTTTCCGGTTCACGGGCTAGACAAAGCTTTGGGGTTAAAGAAAACAAGAATTTCTGATGCTGCCTTTCTCTACGCTCTTTATGGGGTTACCATCGGTTCTACAGTAACCTGGTATGTAATGAATCACGACTGGCCTCAGAATATTGGCGGTAAGCCAGCTTTTGACTGGGCACACAATATGCCTGCGTTCGTAGTTCCTATGTTCGAGCTTATGGTATTCTGTGCTGCTCACATGATGTCATTGACTTTCCTGGTAAGAAATAAAATGTATCCCGGAGCACCTGCACAAAACCCTGATCCGAGAACAACAGATGATAAATTCATGATGGAATTCGTAACTGAAGATGTAGAATCTGTAAAGCAGCTGCTTATTGAAACCGGAGTTGAGGAAATAACTGTTAAAGATGCTTAGAATGAAAAAGAACGTACTAAAAATTACAGCAGTTTTAGGTTTAACAATGGTTTTACTTAACTCTTGCGGACCGAAAGAGAATACACCGTTAGTATATTTCCCTGATATGTATTTTCCGGTAGCTTATGATCCTTTGATGAAAGCTCAGGATGCCTATTCAGATCATGAAAATGAAATTCCCGCTTTCGTAAGAAATAACGGAGCGACAGGGCTTTCTCCGGTAGAAGGATCAGTAGCACAAAATAAAGATGGCGTTTTTGAAGAAGGCTTGCTTCCAAAAAATGTTGATGAATATAATGCAGGCTATGATGCATCTAAAAGCATGACATCCTCTCCTTTGAACCCTGCCAATGCGGCTAAGGATATTGAGAGAGGAAAACTGCTGTTTGATAAAACATGTGCAGCTTGTCATGGTGTTGGTGGTGACGGACAGGGACCAATCGTACAGACCGGAGCTTTCTCCGGTGTTCCGAACTATGCTGACAGAGAAATTACTGTGGGATCTGTTCATTATGTAATAACAAACGGTAGAAATGCAATGGGATCTTATGCGGGTCAATTGAACGCGGGAGACCGATGGAGGGTGGCAATGTATGTGATGAATGCCTTTAAAAAAGGAGCAGCAGCACCGGCAGCCGCTACGGCAGCAACAACTACAACACCGGCAGCAGCTACTGCATCGACATCAGAAGCAAAAACTGAAACCACTACCGCAACTAAAAAATAAGAAAAGAAATGTATAGTTTTTCACCAAAATTAAAATCAACTTCTATAATCCTTCTTGTTGTAGGTTTAGTTCTATTTGCTGTAGGTTTCTTCTTAAACAAAGGAATTTCCACTGAAAAAATAGAACACATGATGGAAGCGATTCACGTTTCCGGTCATACCGCTCCTACCCACTCCAGTGAAATGGTAGGTCCTCAGGATCATGCAGCTCACCTTGAGCACGCTGAGCTTCAGATACACAATCAGCCTTTAGCGGCCATACATTTTGTAGCTGTATTTTTCTTTGGAGTAAGCTGCTGCGTATTATTCTTTTATTCTATTCAGCACGCTGCACATGCAGGATGGCCAATTATCATCACAAGGGTAATGGAAGCTATTGCTTCTTATATTCCTTATGGAGGAGCAATTCTTATCATTTTAATGATTCTTAATATCACGCATACCGGACACCTTTTCCATTGGATGGACCCGGAATTGACAGACCCTGAATCTGCTCATTTTGATGTGATCTTATTTGAAAAAAGAATATTCTTAAATATCCCTTTCTATGCGGTAAGAACATTGATCTATGTGTTAGGAGCTTCGTTCTTTGCATGGAAATTAAAATCACAGTCTAAAAAAGTAGATGAAACCAAATCAAGAACCGAATATCAAATGCTTTACAGATGGGCAGTAGGGTATATCGCATTCTTCGGATTTGCTTCTGCAGCCTGGGCTTGGGATTGGTTGATGTCTATTGACCCTCACTGGTATTCTACGATGTATATCTGGTATTCAATGGTAAGCTGTCTTTCAAGTGGTATCGCAGTAATTATTTTACTAAGCGTTTACTTAAAGAAAAACGGATTCCTTCCTCAGTTTAATGACAACCATTTGCATGATTTAGGTGTTTTCCTATTCGCAACAAGTATGCTTTGGACGTATACATGGTTTGCTCAGTTCATGCTTTATTGGTATGCCAATATTCCGGAAGAGGTAAATTACTTCTTCGGAAGATTCCAGCACTACTCTCCTACGTTTTTACCGATGCTGATCGTTAATTTCTTATTACCATTATTGGTGTTGGTAAGCAGCAGCATTAAGAGAAACTACAAAGTAGTAACGATTATGGCAGTAGTGGTAATTTGCGGACACCTTTTGGATTACTTCAATATGGTAATGCCTGGAACAGTAGGACCTTACTGGAAAACTCCTGAAGTTTTCTTATTAATTGCAGGGGCAGTCCTGTTTGTAGCAGGATTATTTATGTTTACCGTGCTTTCAGCATTATCCAAACTTAAATTGATTCCTACAGGAAACCCTTACTTACATGAATCTGAAATTTATGAGTACCCTTTCTAAGGAATTTGTAACAAGATAAAATTTTAAAAGACTGATTATTAAATAATCAGTCTTTTTTTGTGCCTGTAGGCAACCTTTAAAAAAATCTGTGGTCCTATGAATAGAATAATAACTTTAAAATAATATCCAATGAAAAAAAATTACATCCTAACTTTACTGTTTGTATTGTTATTTAGTTTCGCTTACGCACAAACCACCACTTTCATTTCAGAAAAAACAGAGCAGCCGATGACGAAAGTTTCAGTCTTCGGGAAAGACGGAAGCATTATGGCCTATTCTGATATTGACGGAAAAATAGAACGAAAATTATTAAACCCTTCACAGGAAAAATTTCAGCTTGTCTATGATAATATCTTGCTGGGAACATTTTCTTACGCTGAACTTGATAAAGACATCGTACAGTTAAACGACAGGGTAAAAGATATCGAACCTATCGTAATCAAAAATAATAAGCCCGCAAAATATCTTCTGATTAAGGGTAACTTTAATGCTTACGTTACGGTAAACAATATGCTTAATTGTTATATAGACGGAATAGCCACCTATATTTTCGATAATAAGAACAAAAAAGTAAAAGAGATAAAAATACAACAGTATCGTATTTTCAGGCTGGAAAATGCAGATAATGCAAAGAAGCAGGCCGGAGCCTGGGACTACAATACGCTTTTAAAATTGCCTGCACTAAGACATGCAGGAAACCTTGAAAAATATGACAACAGCAAATTTAAGGTAAAAGAGCTCAAAACACCGGCTAAAGATGAAATAGAAATCAGTGCCGAAGACCTTCAGGATAAAGAACTTTCTTTTTTTGGCTATCGACTTTTTGATGTTCGTGGAGTGGCTCATTTCTCTTTTGAAAAAAATTCAAAAAAAACGCTTCGTGATTTTAATGAATACAATGAGATTGTATTTTCAAAATTCAAACATAAAACTGAACCGGAATACAATCAAATCATTTCCTATAAAAACTTTTATCCAACCGAACTTGAGTTCAGCAATGACAATAATATTCCGGGAGTAAAGTACAACAAAAATCAAAGTAATTACACCTCGAAATATTGGGAGGAAAAAACATTCCCTAATATGCAGGCCGTTTTCAGTTCATTTTTTAAAGATGATTTAAAAGAAAAATAAATTCTCTGCTAATAATTTTTATTAAATGTATTAAATGTACTCTATCTAGATATTGATTCCTAAACGCAACATGCATTTACACGAATCTTATATTTACTAGTATTCTTATTAAGCGATAAAATTTTAAAAGACTGATTAAAATAATCGGTCTTTTTTTGGCCCTTAGGCAACCTTTTGAAAAACATCTTGTCTTATAGATAAAATAAACTTTAAAATAATAAGTCATGAAAAAGCACCAAATTCTAACGCTACTGTTTGTATTTTTATTCAGCATTACCCATGCACAAACCATTACTTTTATTTCAGAAAAAACGAACCAGCCGCTTCCAAAAGTTTCTGTGTTCGGGAAGGACGGAAACATTTTGGCATTTTCGGATATTGATGGTAAAATTGACAAGCAACTCATAAAGCCAGATCAGGAAAAATTCCAACTGGTCTATAATAATATATCGGTAGCCACTTTATCGTATTCTGATATCGATAAAGATGTCATCAAAATTAATGATCGGATCAAAGATATTGAAACGGTGGTTATCAAAAATAATAAACCCGCAAAGTATATTCTTATCAAAGGGAACTTTAATGCTTATGTAACCGTTAACAACAAACCTAATTGCTATGCTGACGGAATTATAACCTATATTTTCGACAATAAAACAAAAAAGCTGAAAAGTACGAATGTAGAACAGTACAGGGTCTTTTCATTATCAGATGCAAGTACAGATAAAAAGAAAACATCCTTCTGGGATTATGCAAACTCGTTGGACCTTCCAAAACTTAAATATGTAGGAAACCCCGATGAGCTTAAGATAAAAAATAAAAATATTAAAGAGCTAAAAGGGGACCTTAAGGACCAGATCGAAATTTCTCATGGAATGGCTCAGGATGAGGAATTAGGATTTTTAGGATTCAGGTTTTATGATTTCAGAAGAATTTACAATATGTCATTTGAAAAGGATTCAGAGAAGACCCTGAAAGACTTCCTGGAATATAACGAGGTAATTTTTATGAAACTTAAACACAAAAGCGAGCCCGACTACAATCAATTGGCTTTATATAATAATTTTTACACTACAGAATTCAGTTTCAGTAATGATAATGACATTAAAAAAGTAAGATTCAACAAGAGCAGCAGCAACTACCAGACCTCTTATTGGCAGGATCCGTCCTTTCCCAATATGCAGACGGTCTTCAGCAACTTTTTCAAAGGCGATTTAAAAGAAAAGCCAAATGATAAGTAAATCAGTTCTCCATATTCTGTCTTTTGTAAACGGAGAAATATCCCGTTGCGGACTATTTTCAGTTCGTTCTTTAAAGGTGATCTTAAGAGCGCCAGAACATCATTCGTTAAATCTAAAAACCTATTAAATTAAAAGAAGCATGAAAAAGATACTACAAACAGCACTCACTGTAATTGTTATTCTTATCAACGGGCAGAGCACGGCAACCCGTTTTTTCTACGAATTAACCTATAAACCTAATAAGGATTCTGCAAAACTGGAAAAAGAAATGATGGTATTGGATATTGATCAGAACAGATCCCTTTATCAATCCTATAAAAACATTCAGATTGATTCGATAGCAAGTGTAATGATAAAAGAATCTTCAAATACTGGATTCCCGGATTTCAAGAAAATCGGTAATAGACGTACTCAGTTTACGCATCAGATTTCAAAAAGATACCCAATCCGTGAGGTGCTGTATAAGGACCACATTTCCATGGATTATTATTCCTACCGCGAAAATCCGGAGTTGGTGTGGAAAATTTCAGATGAAAAACAGAAGATCGGAACATATAATGCACAGAAAGCAATTGCCGATTTTGCCGGGAGAAAGTGGATCGCCTGGTTTACCACAGAAATCCCTTTCCCGGACGGGCCTTATAAATTTTATGGACTACCGGGATTGATTGTAAAAGTCGGTGATGAAGCAGGGAATTATTCTTGGGAACTGAAAGGCAACGGAAAAATAGATCAAATCGCAGAAGCCTCTTTTGTAGAAGGGTTAATGAGTAAGACAGGATTATTTGTTTCCAAGGAAATCACAAAAGAAAAATTTACAGAAAAATATGAGCAATATAAAAAAGATCCTCTTGCAGGGATGAAACAGATGCTGGGACAGATTCCCTCAGACGTAAAATTATCCGATGAATTTTCATTGTCGAAAGAGATGAGAGCAGCAGAAAAACAAATGAAAGAAAACCTTGCAAGAAATAATAATAGCATCGAGCTTCCCGGCAGAAATAAATAAAAAAAATAAAAACACTTACACATAAAGGGTTTTTACTAAATTTGTGGCAAACGGAAAAAAATGAAAAAATTTTCTTTTCTACTCATCTTCAGCTTATTGCTTTTTACAGCATGCAAAAAAGATCATGTAGATGCTACCAATACCAAAACTTTGCAGTCGAGTATCAATGATATGACGGCAAGCCTTTCTACCATTAAGCAGATTAAATTCAATGAAGCACTCTATATTCTTAAAACTTTTGGCGTAGAGGCAGACGGAGATGTTGCAGAGCTAAAAGCCCTCGGACAGCTTATTAACGGAAAGAAAGTTCCTGAAATTATGGCAATGGCTGACCAGGTTGCACAGAAAAACGGCATTGAATGGGCAAGTAATGCGCCGCCATCCTTAGGGGAAATGAACATCTTTGGCGATGACAAAGCAAAAGAAAGTGACCCGAATGATATAAAAGCCAACTCATTAAGCATTCTCATCAATCCTACCGGAGACGATGGAGCCGGAGCACCGACCGCTTTGCAGATCGTTCCAAGACTGATCGACAATTCAGGGAAGCCCGTAGCGTTTACGGGGGCCGGATTAGAAGCAACCCTTGAGGTATTCAGCAACGGTGTGAAGTTATCGACTGCCAAAAACCTGATGCAGGACAATAATTTTAAGGGATTTAATTTAAAATTCTCCTCTATTCCCGCAGCTAAAGTAGTCGATAATAAAATTGACATCACCGTATCAGTAAAAACAACGGCAAAAACATTCAAAATGACAAAAATCGGGTTGGATGTAAATCCTTCTTTACTGAAAGTTCCGGTTCCGCAGGTAGTAGATTCAACCGCTGTCATTCAGGATCCCGCTGTAATTGATCCGAACAATCCGGGAGCAACCGTACCTTCGGCAACTACAGATCCTAATGCTACGACAACTGTTCCGGCAACACCAAAACAGCCGGTTGTAGATCCTAAAAATGTCGTATCCGGGTTTTTGAATAACGTAAGTTCCCAGAACCTGAAAGCGGCATACGGAGCGGCAAGTAACCCGAGCTGGGGAAGTTATGAATCTTTTTCTAATCCCAACTCAGGATTCGGTGCTGTAAAAAATGTAAGTGTAAAGAATATTTCTTCAAACCTGGCAAATGCGAATGTAGCCAGTGTCAGCGCTACATATGATGTAACCGATAAAAGCGGGAAAACAACTTCGCTAAGAGCTACTTTCGGTCTTAAAAACGTAAACGGAGAATGGAAAATCTCCAGCTATAAAATTAATCCATAAACAGTATGGCGTCACAGGAACTCATCAACAGGCTCGAAGAAAAAATTGAAAACATATCGGATTTTCCTGTTCCGGGAATCCAGTTCAAAGATATTTCACCCATTTTTCTAGATCCGAAACTATATGAAGACGTTATTGCTGATCTGGTTTCTTTCAGTAAGGGAAAAGTTGATGCAGTCTGTGGAATTGAAAGCCGTGGCTATCTTTTCGGAATCGCCATTGCAGTAGCTTTGGAAGTTCCTTTTATCTTAATACGGAAAGCCGGTAAACTGCCGCCGCCGGTTATTTCAGAAAAATATGATCTGGAATATGGAAGCGCTGTTATTGAAACCCGCAGAGGACAGATCAGGCCGGGGCAAAGAATACTGGTGCATGATGATCTTCTGGCGACAGGAGGAACAACAGAAGCCGCTGCAAAATTAGTGGAAAAACAGGGAGCAACAGTTGCACAGTTCAGTTTTCTGATCGGTTTAAAAGATTTAAACGGGGAAGAAAGATTGAAAAGATTCAATGCAGAAGTATATCATATTTTAGAATATTAATCTGTAAAATTATATTTATATTAAACTGTAAAATTATATTTAAAAATGCTTTGTAAATTTCCTTTACAAAGCATTTTTAATAACTGATCATTAATAAATTATACAGCAAGCTTGACATTTGTTTCTTTTTTATCAATAATCCTTACAAAGTATTTTGTAAATCATTCAGAAACAATTAAATTTGCATTTCAATTTTTAATAAATTTATGGCAAAACTTACAAAGAATGCTCATAACGAGCAAGAAGGTAAAGAAACAGTGGAGTTTTTTAAAGATCTTGACAGAGAGGCTTTAAACACAGAAAGATTCCTTGAGAAATATTCAAAACCATTAGGTATTGTTTTTGGAGTGCTGATTTTAGGCGTTCTGGGATTCTTCGGTTACAAACAGTTCGTTGTAGCTCCTAAAAACGCTGAAGCTGTAAAAAGTTTTCTGGCTGCTCAGAAAAATCTTGCTGAAGGCAAAGAGAAAGAAGCGTTGGGAGGTAAATCTGCTGCAAACCCCGGTTTCTTAGGAACTTATAACGAATATTCCGCAACTAATATCGGTAAACTTTCAGCTTACAATGCAGGAATTTTAAAATTTAAAGAAGGGAAATTCCAGGAGGCATATGATCTTTTAGATAAGTTTTCGTCTGATAACAAGACGATGATGGCCATGAAATTTGGAGCTATGGCAGACTCGCAATCCGGGCTTAATAAAAATGACGATGCTTTACAGCTGTTAGACAAAGCAGCTTCAGCTTCTGATGACCCTTACACTACCTATTATTTTACAAGAAAAGCAGGCATCCTGGCTTTAGGATTAAATAAAAAAGCAGATGCTAAGAAATATTTTTCTGCTATTGACGAAAAATACCAGGATTATGACAACGGAATGTCCGATTCTTACATTGAAATGACTAAATATTACTAAATAATGGCAACAGTTAATCTTTCTGATTACAAGCCACTTCATATAACCAATGCCGATGAATTTTCAATCGGCATTGTTTTTTCTGAGTGGAATGATTTTGTAACGTATAATCTTCGTGATGCAGCAGTGGAAATCCTTCAAAAAGAAGGTGTAAAATCTGAGAACATTAAACTTTTTCCGGTTCCCGGAGCTTTTGAACTGAATTATGCCAGCATGCAGCTTTGTAAAGAACGCAAATACGACGCAGTTATCTCGATCGGATGTGTAATACGTGGAGAAACGCCTCATTTCGAGTATGTTTGTTCTGCAGTTGCCCAGGGAATAAAAGATTGTAATATTTTAACAGATACTCCTACTATTTTTTGTGTTCTGACAGATGATACTAAAGAACAGTCAATCGCAAGAAGCGGCGGAGACTTTGGCAATAAAGGTGTGGAAGCAGCCGTAACAGCTTTAAGAATGATCAGCTTCAAAAAAAGTTTATCTGATAAAAAGGGGAATATCGGCTTCGGGCATTCATAATTTGACCGGATCTATATAAATCAAAGAGCTATAAAATTTATAGCTCTTTTTCATTTTCAAAATGAATTTGATCTCTTTTTAGACTTTTAATATTTTTTTAAATATTTATAAAATTTCTAAATAATGTGGTATTTTAGGATTTTATATTGAAGAATTCTGTACAAAAACTATATTTGCAGAAATTTAATAGTCTGTTAATCTTATGTTTCTGCAGAAAATAAAACCTTTTTTATATTTAGGTATTTTTTACCTTGCCGTTTCTTTAATTTTAAGAATTGTATTTTTATTTAATCCTATTACAACAGCAAGCTTCGGGATTCTTGAAATATTAAAAATCTTATCAGTAGGTTTTATAAACGACTGTTTTGTCTTTATTTTAACATGTCCCTTTCTGGCACTTTATTTTTTGTTTTTATCCAATTCAAAATATCAAAAGCCTTATGGCCAGATAATTATCGGATTACTGGCTGTTCTTTTTTTATATATCCTTCTTATCCCGAATAATATTTTCAAACAATATGGCGGTTCTATCGCAGAAATAGCATTAGCTTTTATCGGCTTAAAAATCCTTTTCTTCGGGCTGATGTTTTTTTTACCGGAAAAAAGGCCCAGGATTAGGAATATATTATATTTCATCACCCTTTTTTTATATGTTGTGCTGATCGTTTTTAATGCCGTAAGTGAGTATTTCTTCTACAGTGAATTCGGATTGAGATACAACTTTATTGCAGTAGATTACCTTATCTACACCAATGAAGTGATTGGCAATATTATGGAAAGTTACCCTGTTGTGCCGTTATTCCTGATTATTTTTGCCATCGCCGCTTCAGTTACTCTTTTTATTTATAAAAAAACAAAACCTGAACTGCTGGCGCTTCCGAATCTGAAACAAAAATTTATTTTACTTGGGTCATTTTTTATTTTAGTAGGAATCAGTGTATTCGGCTTGCAGCTCACGACAAAGATAACAGCCTCTACTGTTTTTGAAGAAGAAATCCAGGCCAACGGGTTACCCAAATTTTATTGGGCATTCACCCATAACGAATTAGATTATTTCCAGTTTTATCCTAAAATAAATGAAAAGCTGGCGGAAAAAACTTTCCTAAGGCAGTTTTCTCAACCTGTATTAAAGAGACTGATCACTTCAGATCAACCTGAATTAAAGAAAAATGTTGTCTTAATTTCTATTGAAAGTCTTTCTGCAGATTTTATGCAACATTATGGAAATACGGAAAAACTCACCCCTTTTCTGGACAGCCTGGCAGACCGTTCCCTGATGTTTACCAACCTTTATGCGACAGGAAACCGGACCGTCCGCGGCCTGGAGGCATTGACGCTTTGTATTCCTCCCACTGCAGGGGAAAGCATTATTAAGAGAGAAAATAATAAAAATAAATTCACAACAGGAAGCATTTTCAGATCCAAGGGATATGATGTAAAATTCTTATACGGCGGTTACAGCTATTTTGACAATATGCAGGATTTCTTTGCCGGAAATGGTTATGGAATTGTTGACCGCAATAACTTTAAGCCTGAAGAAATTACCTTTGCAAATGTCTGGGGCGTTGCAGATGAAGATATGGCTAAAAAAGCAATTCAGACCATGAATCAGGAGAACCGATCAGGAAAACCCTTTTTCAATCACTGGATGACGGTTTCCAATCACCGTCCTTTCACCTACCCTAACGGGAAAGTTGATATTCCCGGAGATGCAAAATCACGTGAAGGCGGTGTAAAATATACAGATTATGCATTGCGGAAGTTTTTTGAAATGGCAAAAAGACAGAACTGGTATAAAAATACCGTATTTGTGATTATTGCCGATCATTGCGCTTCAAGTGCGGGGGACACTGAGCTTCCATTAGACAAATACAGAATCCCTGCTATGATTTTCTCAGAAGGTTTTATCGAGCCTCAGCAGTTTACAGAAACCATGTCGCAGATTGATGTCATGCCGACTCTTTTAGGATTATTACATTTTAATTATCAATCTAAATTTTTAGGACAGGATGTACTCATAAAAGAATTCCAGCCTAAAGCATATATTGCCACTTATGAAGACCTGGGATTGATAAAAGATAATTATCTAACAGTAGTTTCTCCGGTCAGAAAAGTGAAGCAATATGCTTTGTCACAGCAAAAAAATAAGCTGAACCCTGTATTCAACATCTATTTTGATGAGGCTCCCCTGAAAAAAGCTGACCAGAATAGAAAACTTATTGAAGAAACGGTTTCTGCATATCAGTCAACATCGTTCTGGCTGAAAAAAAATCAACTTAACCGGTAATTTAGTAATAAAAATTATCATCCATTCATAGATTATCTATTTTAAATTTTTAAATTTACATAAATAACAAACTATGAGATGGACAGACGATAGAAGTGGCAATGTAGAAGACCGCCGCGGACTTGGTGGCGGAGCCGTTGTAGGAGGTGGACTTGGGACCCTTATTATTGCAGCCATTGTATTTTTTCTTGGAGGTGATCCTTCAGCTATCCTATCTTCAGGATCTGGTTCAGGCTCACCAAGAACCGAACAAAGACAACTCAGTGAAAAAGAGCTTAAAATAAGGGAATTCGTACAAATGGTTACGGCTGAAAATGAAGAAACATGGACCAAGATTTTTGCAGATAACGGAATGCAGTATCAGCCGGCAAAGGTAATTCTGTTTGAAAATACCACGCAGTCTGGCTGCGGCACAGCACAAGCAGCAATGGGTCCGTTTTACTGTCCGGCAGACCAATCAGTATACATGGACATGAGCTTTTTTAAAGAACTTCAGACACAATTCGGGGCGCAGGTTAGTGAATTTACCATTGCCTATGTAATGGCACATGAAATCGGTCATCACGTCCAGACACTTATAGGAACCACGCAGAAAGTTGATGAATTAAGGCGAAGCGGACAATATTCCGAAGAAGAAATGAACCGGGTTTCCGTAGCCACAGAGCTTCAGGCGGATTTCTATGCCGGAGTCTGGGCCAAGCAGACCGATGCAAGAGAGAAAATTCTGGAACCCGGAGATATTGATGCAGCCATCAGTGCTGCAGAAGCAGTAGGCGATGACAATATCCAGAAAAGATCTCAGGGATATGTGAATCAGGAAAGTTTTACCCATGGTTCATCTGCCCAGCGTAAAGAATGGTTCATGAAAGGTTACAATACAGGAGACATCAGACAAGGGGATACCTTTAATCAGCTTTTGAAATAGGGTTACCTTTTATAAAAAATAATCCCTGGAGAAATTTCTTCAGGGATTTTATTTTACGGCAATTCAATAGGATTGCTGTTTTTCTTTGCTTCATCTTTTATCCGCTCTTCCATACGTTTTCTCATATCGGCAGGATTTGCATTTCCGCCCATTCTCATTGGAGGTGTTGGTCCGCCACCCTGAGACATAAAAGCCATAGGATCTTCCATGAACTTTTTCTGTTGTTTCAGATAATCTATACGTTTTACTTTAACCGTATTCCCGAATTGGTTTAAGGCAGGAAGTTCTGCAATTTTATAATTTTTCATCAGGTCAAAGGAGTATTCCCCTTTATCATCTTCCACTTTCACGATAAGTCCCGGAAGCCCGTTAAATTTATAAGGTCCGTCAGGATAAGGCAGGTCGGTAGTAAACCAGGCCGTCCATTTTCTGCCTCCAAAGTCAGTTTCGGCTTTTTGTACCTTGTACTCTCCTATTTTCCTCGTTTCAGAAGTAATTTTCCAGTTAATCGGCCTGTCTTCCTCGTAAAGGTAAAAATCTCTGCCAATCCTGTCTTTGAAAGAGGTTTTCTGACTGGCTTTATCTTTTTCAATCGTGTAATTTATATTGGACCTTAAGCCTTCCATTTGTTCCCTGTTAAATCCTCTTGCACCACCACTCCGGAAGTTAGCCTGCATAATAGAGTCTCTTTTAATCCTGTTCTCTGAATAAAACAACGATTTTTCCGGAGAAATATCCAGGTATGCATTTTCAGTTTTGACATCATTTTTATCGGAAGCGTCTGGTTTCATTGTAACCTGATAGACAAATCTATTGGTTTGTGCAAAAACGGTCTGCAAAAACAATATGAAAACAAGCATGCTTAATTTTTTCATTATGTGGCTGATTTATGGTTTTGATTTTGAAATGCCAGCAAAGTTAAAGCCATCAATCATAAAAATTGATAAAATAAAATTGCTAATTTTTATATACTAATTATTGTTCGTATTTTTGCACTATTAAATCATTCTAAATAAATACAATGATAAAAGTATCAGATCAAGCAAAAGCAAAAGCCATCCAGCTGATGACAGAAGAGGGCTTTAACGCAGTTGAAGATTATATAAGAGTGGGCGTAAAAAGCGGAGGATGTTCTGGTTTAGAATATGTTTTGAAGTTTGACAACCAAAAAACAGATACAGATCAAATTTTTGAAGACAATAACATTAAAATTGTTATCGATAAAAAATCAATCCTTTATCTCGCAGGAACCGTTCTTGAGTATTCAGGAGGCTTAAATGGAAAAGGATTTGTTTTTAATAATCCGAATGCATCACGAACTTGCGGGTGCGGAGAAAGCTTTTCCTTATAATTAGAAATCAGAAGTTAGCATTCAGCGTCTCGCAGGACTAATCCCTGAGCTCTATAATCTACAAAAATGAATAAATATACTGAAGACGATCTAAGGGTCGATCTAGAAAATAAAAAATACGAATTCGGCTGGGAAACGAAAATCGATTACGAAGATTTCCCAATCGGTCTGAATGAAGATATTATCCGTGCTATTTCTGCTAAAAAAGAAGAGCCGGAATGGATGACAGACTGGCGTCTGGAGTCTTTCAGAATCTGGAAGAAAATGGAAGAGCCGGAATGGGCAAATATCAAATATACTAAGCCTGATTTTCAGGCCATCAGATATTATGCTGCACCAAAAGCAAAACCGGAGCTGGAAAGCCTTGATGAAGTAGATCCTGAACTACTGGCTACTTTTGCCAAATTAGGGATTAACATCGAAGAACAGAAAAGACTTTCCGGGGTAGCTGTGGATATTGTAATTGACTCAGTTTCTGTAAAAACAACATTCCAGGATACATTGGCAGAAAAAGGAATTATTTTTTGTTCAATTTCCGAGGCTATTAAAAATCATCCGGATCTGGTAAGAAAACATCTTGGAAAGGTTGTTCCGAGAGGTGATAACTTTTACGCAGCGCTTAATTCTGCTGTGTTTTCTGACGGAAGCTTCTGTTATATTCCGAAAGGCGTAAGATGCCCGATGGAATTATCTACTTACTTCCGTATCAATCAGGCCGGGACAGGACAGTTTGAAAGAACGCTTGTAATTGCGGATGAAGGAAGCTATGTTTCTTATCTGGAAGGATGTACGGCACCATCAAGGGATGAAAACCAGCTGCACGCAGCAGTAGTTGAGCTGATCGCCCTGGATAATGCTGAAATTAAATATTCTACCGTACAGAACTGGTATCCGGGGAATGAAGAAGGAAAAGGAGGGGTTTTTAATTTTGTAACCAAAAGAGGGCTATGCGAAAGAAAAGCAAAGATCTCCTGGACTCAGGTTGAAACAGGCTCTGCCGTAACCTGGAAATATCCTTCCTGTATCCTGAAAGGTGATGGGTCCATTGGTGAGTTCTACTCTATTGCTGTAACCAATAACTATCAGTATGCCGATACCGGTACAAAAATGATCCATATCGGAAGAAATACCAAATCAACGATTATTTCAAAAGGTATTTCTGCGGGAAAATCTCAGAATTCATACCGTGGTTTGGTAAAAGTAATGCCTTCTGCCAAGGGAGCGAGAAACTTCTCACAATGTGACTCCCTGCTGATGGGTAATGAATGCGGAGCTCATACGTTCCCTTATATTGAGATCAAAGATCCGACAGCACAGCTGGAACATGAAGCGACCACTTCGAAAATCGGGGAAGACCAGATTTTCTACTGTAACCAGAGAGGCATCGATACAGAACGAGCTATTGCCTTGATTGTAAACGGGTTCAGCAAAGAGGTTCTTAATAAGCTGCCTATGGAATTCGCTATTGAAGCTCAGAAACTGCTTGAAATTTCTTTGGAAGGTTCTGTGGGATAGATCTTAAAGTTTAGTATGAGGTATAATTATCATTCTAAGCGTAATAATACGAACGATAAATCTAAAACAGATTTCTCTTTCGAAATGACAAATAAAAAATATAAAGAGGTAAGTATAATTTCGATTTAATCATTACCAAATTATCATATCAAAACTATGTTAAACATAAAAAACCTACACGCCAGAATTGAAGACGGCGCACAAATCTTAAAAGGGATTAATCTTGAAATAAAGCCGGGTGAAGTTCACGCCATTATGGGACCGAATGGAGCCGGAAAATCTACACTCTCTTCCATCATTGCCGGAAAAGAAGATTATGAAGTAACAGAAGGTGAAATTATATTTGATGGTGAAAATATCATTGAAGACGCTCCGGAAGAAAGAGCGCACAAAGGAATTTTCCTTTCTTTTCAGTATCCGGTAGAAATCCCGGGTGTTTCTGTGACCAACTTTATAAAAGCGGCATTGAATGAAAACAGGAAGGCCAACGGATTGGAAGATATGCCCGCAAAAGAAATGCTTGCGATGATCCGTGAAAAATCTGAACAATTAGGGATTAAAAAAGATTTCCTTTCAAGATCGCTTAACGAAGGATTTTCAGGAGGTGAAAAGAAAAGAAACGAGATCTTCCAGATGATGATGCTGAATCCTAAGCTGGCTATTCTTGATGAAACAGATTCGGGATTGGATATTGACGCTTTAAGAATCGTTGCAGATGGTGTAAACGCTTTCAAAAGCGAAGGAAACGCAGTTCTTTTAATTACCCATTATCAGAGATTGCTTAACTATATTCAACCTGATTTTGTACACGTTTTAGCCAACGGAAGAATCATCAAAACCGGTGACAAGTCCCTTGCACTGGAGTTGGAAGAAAAAGGATACGACTGGCTTTTAAATTAATTAAAAGATTCAGGGATGAAAGGCAGATATTTAATGCTGCTTAAAAAATTCCCGGATATGACCGATTTCAGCCTAATAAAAAGAAAAAAATGGTGCAAACCACAGATATACCAGTAATGGCATTAAAAGAACAGATTACAGAAAACCATTATGCTTTTTTGGAGAGCCTTCGTCATAGGTTTTTGGATGAAGATCGAAAATTGGCTCTGCAAAGATTTGAAAACATAGGTTTTCCAACCAAAAAAGACGAAGAATACAAATATACCGGCCTTAAGGAAATTACTGAAAAGGAATATAATTTTTTCCCTACAGAAAATCATAACATCACCAAAGAGCAGCTGGACCAGCTTCATCTGGGCGAAGAAAACTTTGACCGGATTACTTTCGTAAACGGCAAGCTTCGCAAAGAGCTGTCAAAGGTTTCCATTGAAAATGTTGAATTTCTTTCATTTAATTATGCCTTGAATGATGAAAAGCACAGAGACGTTTTTGACACCTATTTTAATACGATTGCTTCAGATAAATCTGCTTTTACAAATTTGAACCAGGCATACTGCAAATATGGTTTTTTTCTGAAAGTTCCTAAAAATGTAGTGATCGAAAAACCGATCCATATTTTTTATATTTCTCAGAACCAGGAAGAAAACACGTTCTATAATACAAGAAACTTACTTATTGCTGAGGAAGGTTCTAAAGTGGAAATTATCGAAAGTCATCATAATTTTGACAGCACTTATGTATTGACCAATTCCGTGACAGAAATTTTCACGTATCCAAATGCAAAGGCAGACTGGCATAAAGTACAGAATGACAATGATACTTCATATCTTATCGACAACACTTTTGCCAAACAGGAAAAAGACAGTTTAACCACTGTAAATACATTTTCTTTCGGAGGTAAGCTGGTAAGGAACAATCTGGATTTTATTCATAACGGATCGAATATCAATTCATTTATGAACGGAATTACGATTATCGGAAAAGATCAGCTGGTAGACCACCATACGGCAGTTCACCATAATTTCCCGAACTGTGAAAGCTATCAGAACTATAAAGGTATTTTCAGCGGAAAATCCCATGGAGTTTTTAACGGAAAAGTCTTTGTAGATCAATTGGCTCAGAAAACCAATGCGTATCAACAGAACAACAACGTTTTATTAAGTGAAGGTGCTGTTATTGATACGAAACCCCAACTGGAAATTTTTGCTGATGATGTAAAATGTTCCCATGGTTGTACGGTAGGTCAATTGAATGAAGATGCCTTATTTTATCTGAGGGCAAGAGGAATCTCTAAAAAAGAAGCCCAGGCGTTGCTTTTGTATGCTTTTGCCAATGATGCGATGCAGAACATTGACATCGAACCTCTAAAAGAAAAAATTTCAAAGCTCTTAGCTGAGAAACTGGAAGTTGATATAGAATTTTAACCTATATAGTTGATAATAAATAACGGCTGTTTCAAGGATGAAATGGCCGTTTTTTATGGCTTAGATTCTTGTACAAAAGGTTTTTTCTGTTAATGATATCAATATAAATCTTTACTTCACTATTTAATTGGCCCTTGTCATAACTTTAGAATTTCTTGCAGTTAATTTTTCCAACCTCACAATTTCACTTATTCGGTTGACACTCTCCCACAAAGTGTGTAAGTTAAAAAGTCAGGGCTTAGATTTTATAATCTGAGCCTTTCTTCAAAAATAAG
>NZ_JAKVIP010000018.1 GCF_022601875.1 Chryseobacterium sp. SSA4.19 | reverse complement strand
AAAAATTTTTTGAGCTGTAAGGGCTCAAAATTTTCCAGAATAACTTTTTAACTTACACAGTTAGTGAGACACTACCACTTTTTTTACCGGTTCACCAGTATTTTTTCAATAGAATCAACGATTTCTTTTTCTATGGTTTCTTCATCAAGATTTTCAAGGGTATAGGTTTGTGCTTTCATGGCTGCCGTTCCGGTGCTGTTCTGGAAAATGGTATCTATATGAATCCCGATTCGTTTTAAATTTTTGCCTGCTGTAAACATGATGTGCGGAAATTTGTCGTTGGCATAAAAGTTAGAGTTCATGTTTCTTGACACCTGAAGCTTGATGTTCGCGTGGGAATGAATGCCTGATCCGTTATTGTTTTCCTCACTTAAGGTGATCTTGCCTCCGAAACCGTTTTCTCTCAACATCCTTTTAGCTCCTGCATTTTCGGGTCTATGAAGTTTTTGCACAGAACTTTAAAACCTTCCATAAAAAGATCTTCTTCACTTTTTTTTCTTTTCCTGGCTTTCTTTCAGCTTCTGTTCCTCGGCTTTCAGATTTGAGAACAGCATGTTGAGTTTATTTATATTTTCTTCCTTCATGGATGGGATATTTTAATTTAGCCTAATTTGAAAATGTCTTTATAATTATCTTCAAATATAATAAACATCGTAAAACTTATCGATGAAAATTTTGACTCCATATTAATTCTCATTCAAAAACCCTGTAAATAGAGGAAATCTATTAAACTGCTCTTTTTAAAATCAAATTTTACGGCTACCTTTATTCTGTTCAAATATCAATTCACTATTATTAAAAAATAAAAGAGCTATGAGTTCAGAAAATACGACTTCATTTCATGACCTGTTTAAACCTGAAAACGAAATTCCTGAAGAATATAAAGTCCCTGAGATCCACCAACGTGTGTATCTGCTCAACGGAGAACTGGTAGAGTGGAACGGTGAAGTAACGGAAATTTATTCCCCGGTCTGCATCCGTACGGAAAACGGACTGGAAAGGAAACTGCTGGGAAGCATCCCGAACATCAGCCCGAAAGAGGCAATGGACGTTTTGGACGCCTCCGTAAAAGCTTATACTAATGGGTTGGGTGAGTGGCCGACGATGTCCGTGGAAGGACGTATCAAGTGTATGCAGAAGTTCGTGTACCTGATGATCAAAGAACGCGAACTCATCATTAAACTGCTGATGTGGGAAATCGGGAAAACACTGGCTGATTCTACCAAAGAATTTGACAGGACGGTAGATTACATCAACCAGACCATTGATGCTTTAAAAGATCTTGACCGGGAATCATCACGGTTTCAGCAGGCCGAAGGAACCATTGCACAGATCCGAAGAGCCCCGCTTGGCGTGGTACTGAGTATGGGACCGTTCAATTATCCTTTAAATGAAATCTTCACCACACTGATCCCGGCACTGATCATGGGAAATACTATTTTGTTTAAGCTTCCCAAGCATGGTGTCCTGGCACATTATCCTTTGCTAAAAGCATTTAAAGAAGCTTTCCCTAAAGGAACAGTTAATACGTTATATGGAAAAGGCGCAGAGATCATCACGCCGATTATGGAAAGCGGAAAAGTGAATGTCCTTGCATTCATCGGTTCCAGTAAAGTAGCCAACGGACTTAAAAAACTACATCCGAAAGTGAACCGTTTAAGAGCAATTTTAAGCTTAGATGCAAAAAATGCGGCGATCGTAACGAAACACGCCAATCTTGATGTGGCCGTAAGCGAATGTATTTTAGGTGCTCTTTCATTCAACGGACAGCGATGTACGGCACTTAAGCTGATCTTTATTCAGAAAGACGTAGCAGAAGAATTTACTCAGAAGTTGACCGCTGCTGTTTCTGCCATGAAGGCAGGGCTGCCTTGGGAAAAAGATGTCAAGATCACTCCGCTTCCGGAATTGAATAAACCCATTTATCTGAAAGAATGTATTGATGATGCGGTTTCCAAAGGTGCAAAAGTGCTTAATGAAAACGGCGGACTGACTGAAGAATCCTTTGTTTTTCCTGCCGTAGTCTATCCGGTGAACAGTGAGATGAAGCTCTACCATGAGGAACAGTTCGGTCCTGTAATTCCTGTAGTTCCTTTTGAAAATATTGAAGAGCCGATCGATTATCAGGTCAATGCTTCCCATGGAATGCAGGTAAGTATTTTCAGTGAAGATCCGATGGAGGTTTCAAAGCTGATCGATTCTTTTGTCAATCTGGTAAGCCGGGTGAATATCAACTGCCAGGCCCAGCGCGGACCGGATGTCTTCCCGTTTACAGGAAGAAAAGACAGTGCGGAAGGTACATTGTCAGTGTTTGATGCGCTTCGTTCATTCTCTATCCGTTCTCTGGTCGCTGCAAAAATAACAGATTCCAACGAAAATCTTCTGAATACCATTGTCAGGGATCACGATTCCAATTTCTTAAGTACGGATTATATTTTTTAATCTGAAAATCTTTAAAAAAACAGAACCTGCTGTAACGCAGGTTTTTTTGTTGTATTCATTTCAAATTATTATTTTTATAAAAAATACATGCCTCATGATGAAACGCTGCTTCACCTATCTGATTGTCCTGGTAAGTTTTTCTCTTACTGCACAAAATTTGGTCCCTTATAATGATAAAGGGAAATATGGACTTTGTGATATCAACGGGAAAATTTTATTAGAACCCATCTACTCGGATACCGATTTCTTCTCAGTAAAAACCAATGGTTATTCTGTTAAAAAAGAGGGTAAATATGGTTTGCTCAATAAAGACCTTAAAGTTGTCATTCCTTTCATTTCTATCAATCCAGTCATAGGAACTGACGATGGCTATATCGTTTATTTTTCAGAAAATGAATTGCATTATTATTCTAAAAACTATCAGTTGTTAAAAAAGAGAATGCTGGAAAAGACTTCTGATTCTTACGGTCCTGTTACAACAGATTATGCTGCAGATAAGCGTGATCATTTTACCAATGAGAAAGTTCTTGAACTGTTTAAAAAAAAATATCCTAGAAAAGGAAAATATCATGTGGTGTCGGCCAATAATACGTACTATAGAATTTGCTCAGAAAATGATAAGGGAAAATGTACTGCTTTAGCCGTATTTCTCCCAAAAGCGTCTGTTTTTTTAATCAGTGATGAACAGAAAGAGTATCATAATGTTACCTGGAATCCTGGCACATCCATGTATTATATTTTAGTGAAGAGCGGAACAAAAGAATATGTAATTGACCAAAATGAAAAGACCGTTTTTCCTGCAAAAGAATACGACAGACTCTATATTTTTAAAAATTATATTGGCTATAAGGACAAAAATTCAAGTTCTAAAAAAAGTGTCACGCATTATTTCATCATCAGTTCAGGAGTGATTATTGAAAATAAATTTTCTTCATTTGATCCTGTAAAAAGTCTGACTGTTGAAGGTAAAAACTTTGATATCTTCAAGGCTACAATTAATAATTATGATCTTCATCAATCACAGGATGTCTATATCGGCGAAAATGGAAAGCAATATTTTAAAGCAGATTTTACATTTGATAATTAAGTGGCGGGTTTTATTGAAAATTACTGCTTCGGAAAAAATATTACAAAAATAAGTCATGTAAAATAAGTGGCCGGCATCTCAATACCGGCCACTTGTTATAAATATTAACAGCAGTTATATAGCGGTTAAAAATCTGCCGATGATGGTATTCAGCTCGTCTGCATGGGTGACATTCAACCCATGCGGCGCTCCTTCAATAATTATAAATTCATTGTTGGCAATACCCGCTGCTGCCTGTTTCCCGGCAGTTTCAATAGGAACCACTTTGTCATCATCTCCATGTACGATCAGTGTTCTTACATCTACATTTTTCAATTCCGGACGGAAATCAGTGTTGGCCCAGCTTTCTGCACATTTAATAGTGGCAATCGGATTTGCGCATGAGGCGATAGACCAATCGTAATCCAGTTGTTTCTGGCTCACCGATTTGGAAAGCAATCCGTAATTGTAAAAATCTTTATGGAAGGATTCCAGAAAGGTAACACGGTCTGTTTTTAAGTTTTCCATAATGGTATCCAGCTTTTCCTGCGGAACTCCGTCAGGATTATCTTCCTTTTGTTTTACAAGAGGAATGATAGATGAAATCAAAGCCACTTTATCGACATTGTCTGAGCCATAGTTGGTCAGGTAGCGTACTACTTCACCACCACCCATTGAAAAACCGAAAAGAATTACATTTTTCAGTTCCAATTGTGAAATGATTTCATGCAGGTCTTTTGCTAAGCCATCGTAATCATATCCGTCCGCAGTAGGCGATGATTTCCCAAAGCCTCTTCGGTCATACGAAATGACACGGTATCCTGATTGTAAAAGAAAGGAAACCTGCATCTCCCATGATTTCCCGCTTAACGGCCATCCGTGAATTAAAATGATAGGCTGTCCGGATCCGAAATCCTCATAATAAAGTTCGACATTCTGATGGTCGCTTGTTGTAATGTAAGGCATATTAATAATTTTTGATGTTACTGAGGGGTCACAAATATTAAGCCATGTCATCAGGATATGCGTAACTCCTGAAAAAGCAGCATTAATTCTATGGGCTTTTTAAATTATTTTCAAAAAAAGTGTAACAAATTTTTAAACATGAAACTAACTTTACAGAGCATTTCAATCATGGCCTCATCAGAACAGGAATTTTTACAGGAAATCGAAAAGCATAAAGGAATTATTTTTAAAATTTCCAAAATGTATATGGATCACAAAGAAGACCGTGATGATCTTTTTCAGGAGATTACCTATCAGGTCTGGAAAGCCTATCCTAATTTCAGAGGCGAAAGCGGATTTGCCACCTGGCTGTACAGAATTGCCCTGAATACAGCAATTATTTTCCTTAAAAATGAAAAGAAAAGAAGTTTCATCGGCCGCGAAGATTTTTCTGAATATAGAATCCCACAGGAAGAATTCGATGCTGAAAAAGAAGAGAAACTGAATATGATGTATAAAGCGATCCATAAGCTGAACCCGATTGACAAAGCTTTTATCTTCTATTACCTGGAAGATGTTTCCGGAAGGGAGATTGCAGATCAGATGGGAATCTCTGAAGGAAACGTAAGGGTAAAAATGAACCGCGCAAAAAATAAACTTAAAGATATCTTAGAAACCAATACCTACTCACTTTAAAATCAACCGTTATGAATATAGATGAACTTAAAAATGTATGGAATGAAGACGATTCCCTGGATACGCCTGAAATCAATACCGAACAGAAGAAAAAAATACATCTGCCTCTTGAAAAAATGCGTAAAAACATGCGCATGGAATTTTGGTCTACTGCCGGAGTTTTTATTTTCGCTTTTGCCCTCATAGCGGTATGTGAAGGTTCATTTAAGTTTAAATTTTACATTACCCTTCTTATCGCATCAATGGTTTTTGTAACTTTTTTCTTTTTCAGCCAGTTTTTTAAACTGTATAAAGACATGTCCGATCCCATGATGAAAACGTATGACGGCTTAAAGGACCTGCTGAATCAGTTTTATCTGAACAAGCAGTATTATCTTTCGCTTTACCTAAGTTTTGTACCATTTTTAGTTTGTGAACTGATTATTGTTCTGGAATTTATTCCCCGGCGCACTTCTTTATCTGATCTAAAAACGGCAGCCGTCGTATTGGGAACGGTAATCACCGTAATTCCGGTATTATTCGTATTTGGGAAATGGTGGTTTAAAAAGCTGTACGGTGTTCATATTGCCAAAATAGAGGATCTTCTCGCAGCGTTGAAAAAATAATTTCGGCGGGCCAAAGGTCCGCCGAAATTATTTTTTATTGGGTGTAATAGGCTGGGAATTCCCTTAGAATAGAATATAAATCCCGCCATTCAAAATATACGGGACTTACACTTTCTACATCTTTAAGCCCTTTGTCTTTAAATAGTTTTTTGGTGCGTGTCACATGAAAATACCGTGAAACAACAATAAGGCTTTTAAAAGGATGTCTTTTCTGAATTTCTAAAACATTTTCAACAGTAAGTCTTGTATTATTTCCTTTGTTGTCAACCATAATAACAGAATCCGGAATGTTTTTCTTGATGAGGTATTCTTTCATTTTCGAACCTTCATAGAATCCTTCTTTTCCCAGTCCTCCGCTAACAATGATTTTTTTAATCCTGTGGTTTTTTTGTATAAATCAATTCCTGTGGTAAGCCGCTTTTCGAGTCTTTCCGATAAGGTTCCGTCTTCATTAACCTTGCTTCCCAAAATAACGGCAAAATCTGCTTTTTTACCTTCATCAGAAATACCTTCAATGATAATCCAGGCAGAATGGATAACAAACCAAATGATAAGTAATGAGGCTGCAATTTTTAAAATGTAAAAAATATTTTTCACTATAGAATATAATGATACTACTGGGATGAGTTTTTCTTATTTCTGTCGATTTCCTTTAGGATCCACTCCAGTTGAGGGTCATTTTTGCCGATGATATCATCCATGGTTTCCTTTATTGTGACATCCGGAAGCACGCCTTTTTTAGTATAGGTGAAAGTGATGTTGGGCTGTACCAGCAGCAGTCCGATAGGAAGGTCTATTTTAGAATTCGGGAGCTGCTGATAAGAGTAAAAGCCGGCCACTGTCCCGTCATTGGCACCTCCGGTTTCTTCACCGACAAGCACGGCGTTTTTGTCATTCTTAAGTTTAGCAGTTAAAATAGAAGAGGCTGAGAAGCTACCGCCATTCATGAGTACAAAAACTTTTCCTGTAAAAACGTCGTCGTTAGGTTTTGATTCTTTATCCGCTTTCATTCGATAGTAAAATTTCCCGTCTTTTTTATAGGTACTGAATGTTTGTGCCAGGAAAAAAGCGGGGTAGGTAAGACCTTTAAAAATATATTCCAGAAAACTGCCTTTCCAGAAATAATTGGTTTTCAGGGGAGATGTTCCCGAAACAACCTCCGAAGGCTTGATCAGAACATAAGGCTCAGGACTTAGGTAGGAATACAGATTATGGATTTCTGCCAGCGAACCGCCATAGTTATTTCTGACATCAATAATCAGGTAGGAAGATTTAGCTTCTTTGATTTTTCTGAATGCCTTTTTATAGAACTGTAAAGAATAAGCTCTTGAAAAACTCTTTACCTTGATATAAGCCATGGTGCTGTCGTGATCAAGAAATTTAAAATTCCGGTTATAGGAATCATTGAAAGCCACGTAATCATTAATTTTTTTCTCAAGAGTGCGTTTTTCCTGCTGTTTATCTTTTTCAAGATCAGTGGTGCTTTTGGTCTCGCGGGTCAGGAAGTATGTTTTCTTTTCCCCCTTATACACCGTTTCCAGTTTTGCCTCGTTTTCATATCCGTTTTCAGCCACGTAAAAATAAAAAAACCAATCCTTCAGGAAATAAGGCTGAAAGGTTGTATTGAAACCGTCACTGTTTGTCAGTTTACTGTATTTTTTCAGGTAAGCAGAGACGCTAACTTCATTGATAGAGATGATTTCTGTTCCCGGTTTAATATGTTGAACAGAATCTTTATTTTCTGTAATATACAGGTGATTGCCCTGAACAAAATATCCGAAACGGCTGAACATGGCCTTTTTATGTTCCAATCTTTTGATTTCCTTTCTGGACAGTTTTTTCATAGGGATCCTCAAAGAAAGATGAGCTTCACGGATATCGGAAATAACAGGCTGTAATTTAAAATAAAACTGAAGCGGGGTAAGCGGTTCACGAATTGTTTTTTTTATACTGTCAAACTTATAATCCAGGTCTTCCTTTGAAATGTACCAATAAAGCTGCGGATGGAGTTCCTTCAGCCGGGAATAGGCAAAATCTACATCTCTTCTGAGTTTTTCAGGTGGAAGTGAAGATGATCTTTGCTCATTGTGTCTCCGTGTTGATCCGCAGGAAGTTAGAATGAAAAGGAGGAATATAAGGAAATAATTTTTCTGCACTTTTATTGTTATTGGGTTTCAAAATTAAACAGTTTAGCCGTTACTTTGGAAAAAATTATTTTATAATTTTAATTAATTTAAAGGTTTATGGTATAAAGATCGTCATATTATATAATGTTATTATATTTAACACCTTACGAATAATGATATATACAATTATTGCCATAGCCATAATAATCGTTTTGTTATATCTGCTGATTACCAGCCGCGAAGTTTTCGGTGCGGAAGCGAAAGGGAAAAGACTGGAAAGAATGCAGCAATCGGAACATTATAAAAACAAGCAGTTTCAGAATCTCCGCTTCACGCCACAGCTCGCAGAGGGATATTCCATGTCCAAAGTGATATTTGATTTCCTTTTCAGGAAGAAAGATCCGCTCTTAAAACCGGTAAATAGTATTCCGGCGGTTCATACCGATATAAAGAACATGCCTAAAGATCAGGATTTTTTTATCTGGCTGGGACATTCATCCTATTACATCCGGATCGAGGGTGTTTCTTTTCTGGTAGACCCAGTCCTGAGTTCTTATGGTTCACCATTCAGTTTTTTTAACAAATCTTTTGCCGGGGCAGATGTCTTTACACCCGAAGATGTTCCTCATCTGGATTATCTCGTGATTACACATGACCATTACGACCATTTGGATTATCCGACGGTAAAAGCAATCCGGGAAAGAGTAGGAAAAGTGATTCTTCCTTTGGGAGTCGGTGCACACCTCGAAAAATGGGGATACCAACCTGAACAGCTGATCGAAGAAGATTGGGGAAGTGAGGTTCTTTTAAAACATAATATCAAAATTACTTTTACTCCGGCACGGCATTTTTCCGGTAGGAAAATAAAAAGAAACACCACCTTATGGACTTCTTATGTTTTGGAAACTCCTGGTCAGAAATTATTTCTGGGAGGCGACAGCGGTTATGATACCCATTTTAAAATGATTGGCAAAAAATACGGGCCTTTTGATTATGCCATTATTGAGAACGGGCAATACAATGAAGCATGGAAATATATCCATGCGCTGCCTGAAGATGTTATCCAGGCCAGTATGGATCTGAATGCAAAGAATATTATTCCGGTACATTCATCAAAGTTTGCGTTGGCACTGCATGCCTGGAATGAGCCGCTGGAAAAGATAACCCGTTTGGGAAAAGATTACGGATTAAATATTTTGACTCCAATGATCGGCGAACCCGTTAATTTAAAACAGACTGATCATCATTTTAAAATATGGTGGAAAGATCAGCCTTAAGCATGCCAAATGTCTTTATATCTTTCAGGATGGTTTTCAAACTGTTGCCTTACAAAATCGCATTCTGGGTCAACAAGTAAATCTTTTTCTTCGGCATAATTTACCAATTCATCAAGCAGCATTTTGGCATACCCTTTACCTTCATGTTCTTCATCAATCTTTGTATAATAGACAATCAGGAGCCTGCCATCAATTTTTATAGACATATAGCCTGATTTTTTTCCATCAACCAGTAATTGTAATTCATCCTGATAGGAAGAAATTTCAAATTTTATATTTTCCATAATATTGTTTTTTGATGTTAATGATTGGTTTATAACCGGTCTCCTAAAATTACGAATTAAAAATTAAACTCAATATTTTTTGGTGTATTAACATAAAATAGCATTCTGAAATATATTTTTAACAATAATTTGCTTTTTATCTTTGAGGGTCATGTCTGCTGAAATCGATTTGGCATTTTAATTGTGTATGATTCCTAAGTTAATTTAAAAAGGGAGAATATGAAAAAGTTGTTATGTACGGCTGTATTCTTAGGGATATTCAGCTCGGCGTATGCACAATCTGAGTATTATAATGATTACAGGAGAAGTGTTTCGGACGTCAATTGGCAGAATGTAATTTCTGATCTTCTGCTGACAACAACCCAGGCCAACCAGGTATATGCGTTAAATGACTGTTACCGTGATTATAATTCCTGGAACACGGTATATGTAAATAATCCTGACCGGTGGAGAGAAGACCGGTACATGGAACTGGAAAGAATTTTAGGAAGAGAGAAATATGCAAAGTTTAAAAATAAATACTACAAAGGCCAAAATCCGGTGGCTGTGTATAACAGCAACAAAAACAAGGACAAGCGTTATAAGCATATGCATAAAAAGGTAAAGACCCATCACCCTAAACATGGCAAAAAAAATCATCGGTAATGAATGGTAATTAAAAATTTGTTAAATACTAAAAACCGGCGACTCATAAGAGCCGCCGGTTTTTTTATTAAGCATAAATTTTTCAATGCGGTTTGGTTTGATTTTTATAATTTTGAATCATGGAAACCGGAGAAACAATAAAAGAATTTTATCAACGCAATGCGGATCATTTCGGATGCATTAAAACTCCCGGCATGGGGCATTTTAATGTATTTTCCCGTGATCATTGTTCATCAGTTACACCTTACAGCAGGAGAGATTACTATAAAATTTCGCTCATTATAGGAAAGGGAACACTTCATTATGCAGACAAATGGATTCATGTAGATCGGCCTGCATTGTTGTTTTCAAATCCTGTAGTTCCTTATTCATGGGAAGCGGAAGATAAAAATCAGAAAGGTTTTTTCTGTCTTTTTACCGATCATTTCCTGCACAACGGCAGCCGTCTGGGAGCCCTTTATGATTCTAAGCTTTTTAAAGTGGGTGCAACACCGGTGTTTTTTGTTGATGATCGGCAACAGGAAACCGTTAATGATATTTTTCATAAAATGATGTCCGAAATACAGTCGGATTATCCGCATAAATATGATGTATTGCGGGCCTATCTTCATCTGCTGATTCATGAAACCATGAAGATGCATCCTGCAGATAATTTTGAGCCTTATCACAATGCTTCCCAAAGGGTAGCAACTTTATTTATGGAATTGCTGGAAAGGCAATTCCCGATTGACAGCCCGGAAAGCTATCTGAAGCTAAAAACTCCTACGGATTATGCAGCGAATCTTTCCATTCACGTTAATTCGCTCAATCGTTCCGTTAAGGAAATTACCGGGAAAACAACCTCTCAGCAGATTGCTGCCAGGATTATTCAGGAAGCCCATGCACTGCTGAAACATACGGATTGGAATGTCTCTGAAATTGCTTACGGGCTAGGCTTTGAAGAGCCTGCCTATTTCACCAATTATTTTAAAAAGCAGACCGGAATGACTCCAAATGCAGTGAGGGCTGTGGTTGTTTGATTTTTATAATTCTTCGTTTGATTTCTATATTGAAACTTGAGGACTTCTGTTATAATTTTGTCATGTTAATTTAAATCACAACCCATTATGAAATTCAGGAAATTAGGAAATACAGGAAAAGAATTGTCTGCCATTGGTTTAGGATGCATGGGAATGAGTTTTGCGTACGGGCCTGCAGACGAACACGAAAGTGTACAGACTCTTCACAGGGCTTTGGATCTGGGCGTGAATTTCTGGGATACGGCAGATATGTATGCGAACGGAGAAAATGAAAAACTGATCTCAAAAGTATTGGTCCCCAACCGTGATAAGATTTTTATTGCCACCAAATTCGGATTCAGGTTTAAAGATGGAAAAGCCGGTCACAGTGGTGCTTCCGGAACCTATTTCGACGGTTCGCCGGAATGGATCAGGAAAGCAGTTGATCTTAGCCTGAAGCGGCTGAAAATAAATGAGATCGATTTATATTATGCGCACAGAGTTGATCCGAATATTCCTGTGGAAGAAACAGTCGGGGCCATGTCAGATTTGGTGAAAGAAGGGAAAGTAAAATACCTGGGTTTGTCGGAAGCTTCGGCTGAGTCAATCAGAAAAGCGCATGCGGTTCATCCGATCACTGCTTTGCAATCTGAATATTCCCTATTAACGCGGGATGTTGAAAAAGACATTTTGTCTACTATCCGTGAGCTTGGAATCACTCTGGTTCCTTATTCTCCTTTAGCGAGAGGATTGTTTTCTAATATCAATGAAGTTCAGCATTTCGGAAACGATGATTTCAGGAAATCTTTGCCGCGATATCAGGAAACATATCTCGAGAATAATCGCAATCTGGCAAGGGAAATTAATGAATTTGCAGATTCAAAAGGGATTAAAGGAACGCAATTGGCTTTGGCCTGGGTTCTTAATCAAGGTGAAGATATTATTCCTATTCCCGGAACAAAACGTATTAAATATTTACAAGAAAATATAGCAGTTTCCCATATTGAACTTTCTCCTTCTGACTTAGAAACCATAGATTCGATCTTAAATAAATATCCGGATGTTGGTGAAAGATATAGCGAAGGTTCTATGAAATTGGTAAATAACTAAAGACAATTAACAATTTAAATTTCTGAATTTATTTTCGGGAATTTAAATTTTCTCATGAACATTTTTATTCACAACATGGTTACACTCAAAGAAAAAAATAAATTTATTGCTACTCTTTTAGCATTTGCAGTTATTCCGATGTCGGGTCTCGCAACGGATATTTATCTTCCTTCCATGCCGAGTATGGCAACCGGACTGCATCAGCCGGAAAGCAGCATACAGCTTACCTTATCTATATTTTTAATCAGTTACGGATTAACTCAGTTTTTTGCAGGGAGTATTGTTGATTCATTCGGCAGGTATAAAATTTCCATGATCTCGCTGGCGTTGTTTGTGGTTTCATTCCTGATCACGGCTACTACACAGAATATTTTTGTGATCTATGCCATGAGGGTATTGCAGGGAATGCTCTCAGGATTTGCTGTCGTATCAAAACGGGCTTTTTTCGTTGATGTCTATGAAGGGGAAGAGCGGAAGCATTATCTCAGCATTATGACCATTGTATGGTCGGTCGGACCTATCATTGCCCCGTTTATTGGAGGGTATCTCCAGAAGAATTTCGGATGGCAGTCCAACTTTTATGTATTGGCCGGATACAGCCTGCTGCTTTTTATCCTGGAGTTTATATTTTCCGGGGAAACCCTGAAAAAAAGAAATCCTTTTCATCTTGAATTTTTATTGAAAGAATATGATTCGATGTTCAGAGCAAAGGATTTTTTTTACGGAATGATCATGTGCGGGCTCAGCTATTCAATGATTATGTTCTTCAACCTGTGCGGGTCGTTTATTATTGAGCATAAGATGGGTTATTCCGAAGTGGTTGCCGGATACGTTTCGCTGATCCTTGGATTTGCTTGGATGACCGGTGGGTTTTTAGGAAAAGCATTGATCAACAAAGCATTTTTACCTAAAATTCGTTATGCCAACTTCATTCAAATAATTTTAATTGTCTTGATGTTTTTTGCTTCCTATTTTTCAAATAACATTTACAGCCTGGTGGCATTTGCCTTTTTAATTCACATCACGGCCGGATTTATTTTCAATAATTATTTTTCTTACTGTATCGGAAGATTTCCGAATTCTGCAGGAATCGCCGGTGGACTTACAGGCGGCGTTGCTTTTATCATCACATCCGCGATCAGCTACGGAATTGTGGCGGTAATCAAGCCGACCGTTCAGCTGGAAGTAGCAGAAGGATATTTTGTACTGGGTATCTTGGGATTGTTTATTTTAAGTATGATTAGACTGAGAAAAGCGCACGTATAATTTAGCTAAAGCAGATTCATACAAAAAAAGCTCCTTTTTAAGGAGCTTTTTTTGTATGAATAAAGTCCGGAATTAAATCCCGTCAATAATTTCGTTCAACACAGTGCTTGGTCTCATAGCCTGATAAGTTTTAAACTTATCGGTCTTGTAATACCCTTCAATGTCCTGAGGTTTACCCTGAGCACCGATTAATTCTGAATTGATAACGTCTTCATTCTCCTGCATAGCCTTCGCAACAGGGGCGAATTGTGCCGCCAGCTCAGCATCAGCAGTCTGGTTGGCCAATGCTTCAGCCCAATACAGGGCAAGATAGAAATGAGAACCTCTGTTATCGATTTGCCCTACTTTTCTGGCAGGAGATTTATCCGTTGCTAAAAATTTGGCGTTGGCTTCATCTAATGCATCCGCTAAAACCTGTGATTTTGTATTATTCTGAGTTTGTGCCAAATGCTCTAAAGAAGCCTGTAAAGCTAAGAACTCACCTAAAGAGTCCCATCTAAGATACCCTTCTTCCAGGAATTGCTCAACATGCTTCGGTGCGGAACCTCCGGCACCTGTTTCAAATAAACCGCCTCCGTTCATCAATGGGACAATAGAAAGCATTTTAGCAGAAGTTCCAAGCTCAAGAATTGGGAAAAGGTCAGTCAGATAATCTCTTAATACATTTCCTGAAACAGAAATCGTGTCTTTTCCTTCTCTTGCTCTTTTCAATGTTTCCGTCATCGCATCTTTTACGTCAAGAATCTTGATGTCCAATCCGTTGGTATCGTGATCAGCTAAGTATTTTTCAACTTTTTTAATCATTTCCCTGTCATGTGCTCTTCCTTTATCCAGCCAGAAAATAGCAGGCGTATCAGATAATCTTGCTCTGTTTACCGCTAATTTTACCCAGTCCTGAATCGGAGCGTCTTTCGTCTGGCACATTCTGAAAATGTCACCTGCTTCCACTTTCTGAGAAAGAAGAACGTTTCCGTTTTCGTCCTGAACTTCTATGGTTCCGTCAGCAGAAGCCTGGAACGTTTTGTCGTGAGAGCCGTATTCTTCAGCTTTTTGAGCCATTAAACCTACATTCGGAACAGAACCCATGGTGGTAGGATCCAATTTTCCGTGTGTTTTCATATCATCAATTACCGACTGGTAGAAACCTGCATAAGAACGGTCAGGAATGATACAAACGGTATCTTCTTCTTTTCCGTCTTTATTCCACATTTTACCGCCGCCTCTTACCAGAGCAGCCATAGAAGCATCAACAATAATGTCAGAAGGAACGTGGAAGTTTGTAATTCCTTTGTCGGAATTTACCATTGCCACTCTTGGCCCGTTTGCCAATGCAGCTTCAATGTCAGCTTTGATGTCAGCTTCCTGGGCGTTTCCTTTTATTTTATCGAAAAGATCGGCAAGACCGTTATTGGGATTCACATCCAAAGATCTGAACGTTTCAGCATATTTAGTGAATACGTCTTTAAAGAACGTTTCAACAATGGCTCCGAAGACAATAGGATCGGAGATTTTCATCATCGTCGCTTTCAAATGCGCAGAAAGAAGCACGTTTCTGTTTTTAGCTTCTTCAATGGCTTCCTGAACGAAAGCTTTTAAAGAATTTAAATTCATGACAGAAGAATCGATCACTTCTCCGGCCTGAAGACCCGCGAAATCTTTTAATTGGGTTTCGGAACCGTCATTTCCTTTGAAAACGATTTTATATTGTGTAGCATTCTCAAGAGTAGTTGAAGTTTCTGTACCGTAGAAATCTCCGCTGTTCATATGAGCAACGTCGGTTTTGCTCTCAGAGGACCAATCTCCCATTCTGTGGGGATTTGCTTTTGCATAATTTTTAACCGCTTTTGGAGCACGCCTGTCAGAATTTCCTTCCCTTAATACAGGATTTACAGCACTTCCTAAAACTTTGGCATATTTCGCTTTGATCGCTTTTTCTTCATCATTTTTAGGTTCTGCAGGATAGTTGGGAACTGCGAATCCTTTTCCCTGTAATTCAGCAATAGCGGCATCTAACTGAGGAGCGGAAGCTGAAATATTCGGTAATTTAATAATGTTTGCATCGGGTTGGGTAGCCAATTCTCCCAGTTGAGCCAGAGCATCGCCGATTTTCTGATCATCTTTTAAAAATTCAGGGAAGTTCGCTAAAATTCTTCCTGCCAAAGAAATATCCGGTACTGCGATCTCTATGTTTGCCGACTTGGTGAACGCTTTTACAATCGGTAAAAACGAGTGTGTAGCCAACATAGGAGCCTCATCCGTAAGGGTGTAATAGATTTTTGATTTTTCTGACATTATACTTTTATTTATTATTTAAAGTTTAGTTTCACAAATTTAGTTAAAATTTAATTTTTTTCCGTTTAATAATCAATGAGATTTTTCACTTTAAGAATTATTTAACCTTTATTTCAGTAAAAATCCTCAGGAATTTGAATAAATTTGAATAACTTTTTAAAAATAAATTATGTCTACAATCACATTAAAAGGAACCTCGATTCATACGATAGGAGATCTTCCCGAAGTAGGAAAACAGGCGCAGGAATTTACCATGGTCTCTTCAGATCTGTCTGAAAAACATCTTGCAGATTATACGGGAAAAAGAGTTGTCCTGAATATTTTTCCGAGTATAGATACCGGTATCTGCGCAGCTTCGGCAAGGAAATTTAATGAAGAAGCTTCCACGCTTGACAATACCGTAATTATTAATGTTTCCAGGGATCTGCCGTTCGCATTATCAAGATTTTGTGCTGCGGAAGGTCTGAATAATGTTGAAACATTATCGGACTTCAGAGGTAATTTCGGTGAAGATTACGGTGTTACCCTTATAGATTCCCCTATGAAAGGCCTTTTGAGCAGAGCTGTTGTGGTTTTGGATGAAAAAACGAATGTTATCTATACCGAGCAGGTGCCGGAAATCGGACAAGAACCGAATTATGAAGCTGCTTTGTCAGTATTGAAATAAAAATAGATATTTCTTGTCAATTTGAATCATTCTGTTAGGTTAATAGAATGATTTTTTTATTTTTGTGAATAAACGTAATAACTAATCCTTGAAAAATAAAACATCTCATATTTTTCTTCTGCTGTTCTTTCTTTCAGGAGGTTCATATATTAATGCGCAGGAATCAAACGAAATTCTTGACCTGAAAAAGAAATTAGCTTCAGCTAAAAGCGATAATGAAAGAATTGAGGGAAATAAAAAGCTTTTCAGCACCTATTATCTGGCAAAAAATACAGACAGTGCCGCTGCGTATTTAAAAAATCTTCTTCCGCTTTATGAAAAAGTAAATAATGTTAATAAGCAGGGTGAAACCCATGTTATCCTTGCCGAATTATATTTAGGAAAAGCTGATTTCAATGCTTTGGATCATCATTTAAAAAAAGGGGAAGAGCTGCTTAAAAATTCCACAGACTATAACAGCAAAGCCATGCTGAATCATATGTTTGCCTATTTCTACCTTTTCAAAAAAAATAATGAAGAGGCTGCCCGGTATTTTCTTAAGAATATCCGATATTACAAAGAAGGGAAAAAGATCAGCAACCATTTAGTGATGTACGCTTATCAGGGATTGTTTTCAAATAATTTCTCTCAAAGTAAATACATCGATAGCTTTGAAGCATCCAATACCTATCTGGATTTTGTGAAAAAGAACTATCCTGAGAAGCTTAATCAGGCTTACCTGGTGTTAGGAAGCTTTCACATCGGAACCAAAAACCATGATAAGGCCATACATTACTTTAAAAAAAGTATTGAAGCTACCGATAAAAAGGATCAGGAATTTATTCACAATGCCTATGTGATGATAGCGCTTTGCTATGAAGATAAAAAGGAGATAGATTCTGCAAAATATTATCTTAATAAAGGGTACGATTATTTCAAAGATGGAAATTCATCAGGTCTTTCTACCGTATATTATGGCTTTGCCTTAATCAATAAGCAGGAGAAGAATTATGCTGTTGCGGAAGACTATATTAAAAAAGCAATGGCACTTATTCCTGGTCAGGATATTGCTTCCACCAGGTTCACGTACCAGTCTGTATTGAATGATATTCATGTTGTCAAATTGTTGTCTGATAAAAACGGACCGGTAAACAGGGACGAGCTTGAAAAGCTTTTAAAAGATTTGAATTCAGAAGCTGAATTTATAAAAACGACCCAATCACTGATTGTACCGCAGCTTACTATTCAAAATTATCAGAACCTGTACAAAGTGCACGAAAAATTAGGAAACCATGAACACGCATTGTTTTATCATAAAAAATATGTAGAGGAAAATGACAAGGTTTTCGGGCTGGATAAAATGAAAGAGCTTGTCTCAAAGCAGTCTGATTATGAACTTGCTGCAGAACGGAATAAAATAAAACTGGAAGAGGAAACCAAACGCATCCAGCTTCAGAAAGAAATAGAATTAAGAGCGCTCCGCTTTGAATACGAAAAAAAACAGGCCGCTGCGAAAACAGAAGAAGAACGGAAAAGATTGGCCCTTGAAGAAGATCTGAAGAGAAAAGAAATACAGATTAAGTTTGATCAGGCACAGAAAGCAATTGCCTTAAGATACGACCAGGAAAAAAATCTTGCGAGGATCAATCAGGAGAAAAAAGACGCAATTGCAAAAGCCGATCTGGAAAGCTCCAGAACCGAAAAAAATATGTGGGCCTTGGGGGCCGGACTTTCTCTGCTGTTACTTGGATTTGCCGGGTTTTCCTACAACCAGAAACGGAAGGATAATAAAAGGATTGCTGAAGAAAAAAAGAAATCAGATGATCTGCTGTTGAATATTCTTCCCTATGAAGTTGCAGAGGAGTTGAAAGAGAAAGGAAAAACAAATGCCAGGCATTTTGATGAAGTTTCGGTTTTATTTACCGATTTTGTCAATTTTACGGCAAATTCCGAAAGAATCGGTGTTCAGGAAGTTCTTAATGAACTGAATATCTGTTTTACGGAGTTTGACAGAATCATGGAAAAATATAACCTGGAAAAAATAAAAACCATAGGTGATGCTTATTTGGCCGTGAGCGGTCTGCCTGTTTCCAATGAACGACATGCTAAAAATGCCGTCAGTGCAGGATTGGAAATTCTTTCTTATATTCAACAGCGGAAACTGAATACTCCGAATGCTCTGGATATCAGGATCGGAATTCATTCCGGACCGGTGATTGCGGGTATTGTCGGTGTCAAGAAATTCGCCTATGATATTTGGGGAGATACCGTAAATACGGCCGCAAGAATGGAACAAAACAGCGCTCCCGGAAAATTAAATGTCTCAGAAGCTACGTATGACTTAATAAAAGAAGATTTTCTTTTTGAACATCGCGGAAAGATAGAAACCAAAGGTAAAGGTGCCATGCAGATGTATTTTGTAAATAAATTTTAATCTTAATTTTAAAAAATTTGAAAAAAAGTATACTCTTTACATTTTTGCTTTTTGTATTTATCACTTTACAAAATTTTTGTTTCGCCCAAAATTCGCGCGAGAAACCAAGAATCTTTACCGTAAAGGAAATAAAGGACGGAGCAGAAATCGATGAAGCAAGTAAATTCTCTGCAGGTGACAATCCTGTTTTTGCTTCTGTTGAATTTGACGATTCTCATTGGAAAAATATTGAATTTTCATCTAAAAAAAATTATACCAAAGATCAGGTTTATTGGATTAGATATTATTTTAAGATTGATTCTGCAATGGTGGGTCAATCGTTGTGTTTTGACATCAGTCAGTTGGGTGCTTCTGAAATTTATCTGAATGGTAAAAAAATTGAGAGCATTGGGAAGGTAAGAGATGGAAAATCTAGGGAATTTAAGATTAAAAACAGGATTCCCGGTCTGTTTACATTAGATAATACGAAGGTAAATGTAGTGGCGGTGAGATTTTTACCGTTAGTGGGCAACAAAAAAAAGACAGTGAATCTAAGCCCTTTTTCAATTAGCATAGAGCTGGCTTCTGCGGATAAATTTATCAGGAAAAAAACGGAATTGTGGAAGCATTTCAATTTTTACACGATGCTTATTTGTGGGATATTCGGCGCGTTAGGATTTATTCATCTGTTGTTGTTTATTTTTTACAGAAAAGCAGTGTATAATCTGTATTTCTCTACCTACAATTTCTCAATTTCCTTGATGAGTTATATGGTATTGCTGTTTTCTGAAATGACTGATCCTCTTAAACTTGACTCGTATACTTTTTTCTCATTTCTTTCATTAATGGCGTTTGGGACTTCACTCACAGGATTTGTCAATACTTTATTTGGAAGAACTAAAAAAAGACTGAAAGTAATGCTGATTATTTCTGCTTCAGTTTTAATCCTTTATTATTTCAGCGCAACCACTGCAGCCAGCTTCGCATTTTTCTATCTGTGTTTTGTTGCCTTTGAATCCTTTTATCTAATTGTCAGGGCAATGATCAGAAAAGAAAAATCGGCTTTCATTGTAGGAGGAGGTATTCTGGTATTCTTTCTTTTCATTGTCATGGTTCTTATTTTTATGTTTTTAAATAAATTGAATACGATTGATATAAGCGATACTTTTGGTGATGATTTTATAAGCTACATATTTATCTTTATTTTTATCAGTTTTCCTATTTCCATTTCAGCCTACTTGGGATGGCAGTTTGCGTCAACTAATTTAAGTTTGGTAAAACAGCTGGATGAAGTTAAACGCCTTTCCGATCTCAATTTAAAACAGGAGCAGGAAAGACAGCAAATTCTTCAGGATCAAAATGATTTACTTGAAAGACAAGTTGATGAACGAACATTTGAATTGCAGAAAGAAAAACAGAAAACAGAAAATTTACTGCTGAATATTCTTCCCCATGAAGTAGCCGAAGAATTGAAGGAAAACGGAAGCTCCGAAGCGAAGTATTATGATGAAGTAAGTGTTTTATTTACCGATTTTGTTAATTTTACACAGAGTTCTGAAAAAATGGGCGCTGAAAAAATGCTGGTTGAACTTAATGAATGTTTTACGGCTTTTGATATGATCATGGAAAAACATGGTTTGGAAAAGATAAAAACCATTGGAGATGCTTATTTAGCCGTTTGCGGACTACCGATAAAAAATGAAAATCATGCGTACCAGACTGTTTTGGTTGCTTTGGATATTATTGATTTTATTGAAGAACGAAAGAAAACCAATCCGGGTGTTTTGGATATCAGGATCGGAATTAATTCAGGTTCTTTAATTGCAGGAATTGTCGGCGTGAAAAAATTCGCTTACGATATTTGGGGCGACACCGTAAACACCGCTGCCAGAATGGAACAGAACAGCGAAAAAGGAAGAATAAATATTTCTGAGTCAACATACCAGTTGGTAAAAGAAAAAATAGTCTGCGAATACAGAGGAAAAATCCATACCAAAGGAAAAGGGGATATGGACATGTATTTTGCCATTGGAACTAAGAATAATTAACCATGGAGATACAGGATGATTAATCTTTAAACTTTGTTTTGAAATCAGAACTCACAAAAGGAAAAACGAAAATTAAAAACCGATCCTATTTTAAATATGGAATACGAAAAATTAAATACAATAATATTAAAAAGGCTAAAGGAAAATCTTCCTGAGCATCTTTCATATCACAGTGTAATGCATGTTAAGGACGTCATTGAATCTGTCGAAAAAATTGCAGACTCCGAAGGAGTTAACGCAGAAGATCTGATATTGCTGAAAACGGCTGCATTATTTCATGATACAGGCTTTTTATTCGGTTCAAAAAACCATGAGGAAAAATCATGCGACATAGCGGCAGAATATCTTTTGGAGTACGGGTATTCCGAAGAGCAGCTGGATAAAATAAAAGGCATGATCATGGCGACAAAGATCCCTCAGACACCGCATAATCATTTGGAAGAAATTGTTGCTGATGCCGATCTGGACTATTTGGGAAGGGACGATTTTTTTATAATCGGAGATAAATTATTTGAAGAATTATCCATGTTTGGGATTGTCAATTCTGAACGCGACTGGAATTTACTGCAGGAAAAATTTTTAGAAAGCCATCATTACTTTACAGAAACCTCTATTAACAATAGAAAAGAAAAAAAACAGGAAAACCTGGATATTATCAAAACAAAACTAAAAAAACTTTGATTATTTTATGAGCTCAGCTTCAACCCAACATAGCCCGCTGTTTACTGTCTCAGATATTATATATCTGTTCCTGGGCGTAATTTCTGCAAGTTTTGCTTTAAAATCATTCCTGGTTCCGAATCACTTTTTAGATGGCGGAGTGACCGGGATTTCACTTTTGTTACATGAAGTTTATCACTGGAATCTGGGTGCTGTTCTATTGGTTTTAAATATCCCGTTTATTGTTCTTGCGTATTTTCAGATCGGAAAGCATTTTGCCATCCGGAGCAGTCTTACTATTCTGTTAATTGCATTGACGATGCATTTTGTCCCTTTTCCGGAACTTACCCACGACAAACTTTTAGTGGCTATGTTCGGCGGTTTCTTTTTAGGGATCGGGATCGGACTTTCCATGCGTGGCGGCGGAACGTTTGATGGAATGGAGGTTCTTGCATTGCTGACTTTCAAAAAAAGCAGTTTCAGCATCACGGAGATTATTTTAGGAATGAATGTGGTTATTTTTATCATTGCTGCAGTATTCCTGAAGGTGGAAACGGCTTTGTACGCCATAATGACTTATCTCGTCGCAAGCCAGATTACCAAATATGTGATTGAAGGAATTGAAGCGTATACCGGAGTAACCATTGTTTCAGGAAACAGTGAAGAAATCAAGAGAGCTTTGGTTTTAACCATGAACCGTGGAATTACGGTTTATAAAGGCGAAAGAGGTTTTATGAAAGAATCTTTTGAGCAGAGCAGCGATGCAGATATTATTTTCACGATTGTAACTCGTTTGGAAGTCAGGAAATTACAGAATATCGTTCGTTCCATTGATCCAAAAGCATTCATTTTTACACAAACCGTCAGAGAACCACAGGGCGGAATCGTAAAGGAAATTATAAAACATTGATTTATCGACATATTTGCATCTTGCAATGAAAAAGTCTTTGCAGGTTATATATCTAGGATATTAAATCAAGACAAACTTTACATTAAAAATAAAATTATGTTTAAAGCCTTATGATATTTCCTCATAAGGCTTTACTTTTGTCATCTAACATCTAACATCTAACATCTAACATCTAACATCTCATAATGAAACACTCCGGAACCGCTACATTACCTCTTCACTACGGCAAAGTACCGCCGTGGTTGTATGAACGTATGTCAACACTCGGGCTTTCAATTGTTGAGGTGATTCTTTCAGATTACGGAAAAAATGAGGTGCTGAAAAGGCTCGCTGATCCTTTTTGGTTCCAAAGCTTTGGGGCAGTAATGGGGATGGACTGGCATTCTTCAGGAATTACCACCTCTGTAATGGGCGCTTTGAAACGGAGTATTAATCCGAATTCTAAAGAATTGGGAATTTACATTTGTGGCGGAAAAGGAAGGTTTTCAAAAGAAACCCCTAACGAGCTCCTGGTCATTGCTGATAAAACAGGGTTAAACGGAAATGAACTGGTGCGCGCAAGTAAATTGTCTGCCAAGGTCGATAATACTGCCATTCAGGATGGTTATCAGCTGTATCTTCACAATTTTATAGTATCGGATGAAGGAAACTGGTCGGTTGTCCAGCAGGGAATGAACGATTCAGACCGAACAGCCAGACGTTATCACTGGCATTCTGAGAGTATGCAGTCTTTTGTCGATAAACCCCACAAAGGAATCCAGGGCATCAACCGTGGAAATATTTTAAATCTTACTGACAGTGCAGCTCATGAAAACCGTAAAGGAATTCTTGAAATTTCACACACCAATTCAGAAAAAATCATGCAGGATTTCGCAAATTTAATTTTGCCGAATCATCATGATGTCCGCGCTTCCGATGTCGATTTAAAGAAGCTGGGAACGCTTCTCTATATGACAAGAGAAAACCAGCCGGAGAACTTTGAAGAGTTGCTGCTGTTAAAAGGAGTAGGGCCGAGGACTTTGCAAAGCCTGGCATTAGTAAGCGAGGTGATTCACGGAGCTCCGGCAAGATTCAGGGATCCGGCAAGATTTTCATTCGCTCATGGTGGAAAAGACGGGCATCCGTTTCCGGTTCCGTTAACGGTTTATGATGAAACGATTGGAATTATTCAAAAAGGAATCGAAAAATCAAAGTTGGGAAACTCAGATAAACTACAGTCTATTAATAAGCTTCACACCATCATTGCTGAAGCTGAGAAAAACTTCACCCCTGATTTTGACATCAATAATGTTATTGAAGAAGAACGTCAAAATTCCTGGCGATTCGGCGGAAAAACCGTCTTCGGTGATGCAGAAAAACCTTCTTCTCCCAAGCCCATACAGCTTTCTTTATTTTAAAATCAAACAAGAGAAAGGTTTACGGTCGTCTGTAAAATTGAAGATTAAAAGCTGTAAAAAATGTGTACTGATTACGAAAATAATTAAAATTGATTTGTATTAAAATAATTCACTTCGGATTGCCATAAAAATTCTATTTTTAAATTCAGTTAAACATTGAACAGAATGGACACAAAAGTTCTTGAAATATGCTATGATTTTCCCTTTTTTCTGGATGAAGAGCTTGAAGAAGTATTTAAGGCGCATGAAAAAGTATTTTTTTCAAAAGGCGATTTTATTTTGAAAGAAGGAAAAACGGCCAACGAATATTATATTCTGGAGAAAGGAATGGCGCGTTCTTTTGTCAATGATTTTAACGGAAATGACGTAACCACAAACTTTTTTACAGAAGGAGAGATTGTTATTGAAGTTTCTTCTATTTTTCAAAGGATCCCGACGCAGGAAAATATTGTCTGCATCTCAGATTGCGAATGCTGGAAAATGGATTTTGAAATATTCCAGAATTTATTCCATAAGATTCCAAACCTCGCAGAGTGGGGCAGGACGTGGATGTCGCAGCAGCTTTTTGTATACAAGCAGCGATCTGTGGAAATGTTTACCTTATCCGCTACCAGCCGCTATTTAAAACTGTTGGAGGATAAACCTCGGGTGATACAGTTTGCTCCCTTAAAACAAATTGCCTCTTATCTCGGAGTTACGGACACTTCTTTAAGCCGGATTCGCAAGGAATTGGTTTCGCATCCCAGGAAAAACTAAATCTTGTCTTATGGCAAGCCGGTTTTCATTTGGACTTGGTATTTTTGATGTAAGTCAAATACCTAAAAATTAAAAAATGAAAATCAATCAGATCTATGTTAATCTTCCCGTAAAAGATGTTCAGAAAACCAAAGAGTTCTGGATGAAAGTCGGTTTCTCTATCAATGATCAAATGACTGACGACAGAGCAGTCTGCGTGGCGATGAGTGACAATATGTACGTTATGTTTTTAACAGAGGAGCATTTTCAGACTTTTTCAGAACGGCCTCTTCCGAAAGGAGATACCACCCAGGTTCTTGTCGCAATTGGTTTAAACAGCCGTGAAGAAGTGGATCAGGTGGTAAATACGGCGGTTGCAAATGGCGCAACTCAACATGAAGAACCACAAGACTATGGCTGGATGTATCACAATTCGTTCTGGGATATCAATGGCCATGGCTGGAATGTTATGTTTACCGATGTATCTCAAATGCCGGATCAATTTTAAATCAAGTTTTATGGATACACCGAAATCACAAAAATTAGAGGTTATTATTCCCGCATTTCGCGGCCACAGTCAGAATTTCCTGATGGTTCTCAATGGCATTTCAGAAGAAGATGCTTTAAAAAGGATTGACGGAAGAACCAATCACATCATTTGGATGGCCGGAAACTTCCTTGATATGCGCTATGCCATGGGAAATGTTCTCGGTTTGCATGAAGAATTTGAGTACAGAGATTTTTTCTTTCAGGGTAAGACATTGGATGAAAATTTCAACTATCCGGAGTTGCAACAGTTGAAAGACAGTTTTCATGCTATTTCACCCTTAGTATATAGAAGTTTGCTGGATGTTTCAGATGATGATCTTGATAAAGCTTTTCCTATGGGAATGAATATCGATTTCTTCCCTGAAAATATGTTAAGTTTTATCGGAATGTGCATCGGGCGTGAAGATTATTTATGCGGACAAATCGGTTTGATGCGAAAAATTCTTGGTTATGAAGGAATGAAATATGACTTCGATGATGATTTAAAATATTAAAATAAATCATATCGGAAAAAGGCAAACTGAAATTTTCAAGTATTTCAAAAATCTGTTTCTCTTTACATTCATACATGAGGGCTTTGTTCCAGACTCCTCAAGCTGACAAACCAAATACTAACATTTAAAAATAAAATCATGGCAAAATTAAATCCGTACCTGAATTTTGATGGTACAGCTGAAGAAGCATTCACTTTTTACAAATCGATTTTTGGCGGCGAATTCGTCGGAGCACACAAAATGGGAAACGCTCCCGGAACCGAAAATTTATCCGATGAAGAAAAAAACAGGATGATGCACATCTCATTGCGAATCGGGAGTGACCTCCTGATGGCATCTGATATTGTTCCGTCTTTTGGACAGCATCTTACGGTGGGAAACAATAATTATATTTCTGTTTTCCCTGAATCCAAAGAAGAAGCAGACCGGCTTTTTAACGGGCTTTCACAAGGTGGCATTATTGAAATGCCGATGGAAGAACAGTTCTGGGGAGATTATTTTGGGAGCTTTCAGGATAAATTCGGTGTATATTGGATGATTAATTATAACGAAGAGAATTTAAAATAATTATCTTTACCTTAATTATCAACAGGGCAGTTTTTTTGATTGCCCTTTCACTTTAATCACAAGATAAAATATGGAACCGATAAAAATTGACATCACGATTCTTGCGCCCGTACAGAAAGTCTGGGAATATTTCAGCACCCCGGAACATATTACCCAATGGAATTTTGCCCATGAGTCCTGGCAATGCCCGTCGTCGGAAAATGACTTAAGAGTCGGAGGTAAATTTAAAACAAGAATGGAAGCGAAAGACGGAAGTTCCGGTTTTGATTTTGAAGGCATTTACGATGAAATCATTTTGTATAAGAAAATACAATATCATCTGGAAGATAACAGGAAAGTGGAAGTGATTTTTGAAGCTGTTGATGAAAATACAACAAAAGTGATCGAAATATTTGATCCCGAAAAACAGAATTCTCCAGAGATGCAACGGGAAGGATGGTATGCCATATTCAATAATTTCCACAAATACGTTGAAAACAATTAATTAAATCAACACCTTTAAAGCCATGATCAATTTAATTATAATGGCAAAGTGTCTCACCTCAGTCTGCGCTGTGAGTCACATGGGACAAAGAGATTTTCTGAAAAATGTCATTGCCGTTCCTGCCAGAAAGGCTTTGGAACAGGAAAAAATAGATTCCCTGGAAAAGCTTTCAGGATATTCTGAAGATGAAATTATGAAACTTCATGGCTTTGGGGAAACGACCATGAAAAAACTGAAAACCTATATGAAAAAACATCAGGTTTCTTTTAAAAGTCAAGTGTTCTGATTAAAATATTGATCTCAGTTTTCATAAGCAAATGACTGAAAAAAAATAAATCCATCTAAAGTAAACAATATGAACAATGATATATTTCCATGCCTGTGGTATGACGAAGACGCAAGAGAAGCTGCAGAATTTTACCGCAATGTATTTGACGGCAAGATTACAGCAGATACACCTGTTGTGATAAACATAGACCTTCTCGGACAGAAGTTCATGCTTCTGAACGGAGGCCCGCAATTCAAGAAAAATGCTTCGGTTTCATTTATGGTTATTTGTGAGACGGAAGAAGAAGTGCAAAAGTATTGGGATCAGCTGATGGAAGGAGGAACCATATTGATGCCGCTTGATTCTTATTCATGGAGCAGGAAATATGGCTGGATCAGAGACCGCTATGACGTGACATGGCAGATTTTCTTAGGAGAAAAACAGACTGAACAGAAGCTCATCCCTACTTTGATGTTTATACATCAGAATAACGGGAAAGCCATGGAAGCCATGGAACTGTACACCAAAACATTTCCGGATTCCAGAATAGGAAATATCTTACGGTATGGAGATGGAAGTGAGGGCCATCCGGGCGATGAGCCAGCAGGACACATCCAGCATGCCCATTTTGAAATTGACGGGTACAGTTTTTTTTGTATGGATAATTCTTATGACCATGCATTTGATTTTAATGAAGGGATTTCAATAGTAGTAATGACTGATGATCAAAAACAGACAGATCATTACTGGAATTCACTCACAGGAAATGGAGGCAGAGAGAGTATGTGCGGCTGGCTGAAAGATCCTTATGGCCTTAGCTGGCAGATTGTTCCTAAAAGGCTAATCCAGCTGATGAATGATCCGGATCAGGAAAAAGCCTATAAAGTAGTTCAGGCCATGATGAGGATGCAGAAAATAAATATTGAAGAACTGGAAAAAGCATATTCTTCATAGATGATTGAGATCAGCATAATTCCTGGTTTGATAAATACAAAAGATACGCAAGAGATTGCTGGTTTGTGATTCTTAATAATTTATACGAACACAAAAAAAAGCTAAATTAAGGAGAAAACCATTTTGTTATGAATTTGGAATAAGATTTGAAAATAATGTAAGGTATGCTGGTTTCCGATTTAAAATAATCAGCTGCTGCTTGCATGAAAACGAAAATTAAACAAAAACCTGCAAAATGGAAAAAGACAATACTGATTATTTTAGGAAGTCTGGTTTTTCTGGCACTTGTTTCTCCATTTTTTCTTACGGTTTATCTTAAGCATAAACTTCCGGAACTGGTTAATGAAAAGACACCTTACCGGATTTCACTTAAAGATTTTGACCTTGATCTTTACAAAGGCAATATTTCCGCACATTCAGTATCTATCCGGACGAAAGCGACTAAAGATCCGGCTGTGACGAAGATTGAGGGGAATTTGAAAAGCCTGAAAATCGAAGATTTCGGGATATGGAAGGCCATTATCAGCAAATCCTATCATGTGAAAAATATTCAGCTTATTGACCCAGATCTTCGGATCAGGATAGGCAAAACAAAAAAGAAGAAAAATCCGGGACAAAAGAAAGCAGACTTTGAAGTTGAAAATATTTTTGTAACCAACGGACATATTTCGGTAAAAGACGCTGCACAAAGAGATATTTTTACCGGGAAGAACGTAAACATTAATCTTACGGAGATCCGTCAAAGCAAAGATGCTTCAAAATTACCCGTTTCTTTTAAAGATTTTAAAATCGAAGCCCATGAGTTGATGGTTACTGTTAATGACTTTTGCCAGATCTTTGCCAAACGGATCGATGCAAAAAATAGACAGCTTACCATTACAAATTTTCACCTGAAGCCAATTGAAAGTCCGGGGCTTTACAATGCAAAAAATGTTTTTGATCTGAAAGTCAGCCAGCTTCTGGCGGCGAACTTTATCATCAATCAGGATTCTTTGATTATAGAAAATACAAGGTTTACAAAACCACAGCTAATTGTTACCTCTACAAATAAGAAAACGGTAAAGGAAAACCCGAAAGAAGTCAACCTGAAAATCGGAATTAAAAACTTTGATATCCAACAGGGTTCTGTGTTGGTGCAGCAGAAAAATAAAGTAAAAACCGCATCAGTTGATAATTTCCGGCTGAATTTAAATGATATTGTTTTTGATAAAAATACAGTAAAAGAAAAAGTGCCTTTTGCCTTTTCAGGACACCATATTGAATTGGAAAATATGTATTTTATGACCGATCCTCTGCAGGCGGTAAGTATCAAAAAGATTTCTTCAGACAATGATGATATTTTCTTGGATAATGTTCAGTTCAAAGCGCTCGGAAAAAGCAGGACAAAAGATGTTTTCAACATAAAAACACCTAAAATTGAATTTCTGAAAAATACATCGCGGTTTGCCGGCCAGCAGTTTCAGTTAAAATTTGCTGCCGTTAATATTTACCGGCCGGATATTGAAATTATTGCTGCTGATCATAAAAAGAAAACCTCCGGTAAAAGTAAAGCAGCGGTTCCTGATCTCCTTGCTAATTTGGGAGCTGTAAATATTATTAACGGAATGTTCTCACAGCAATCAAAAGGTATCAATAAAATAAAAGTCGGAAACTTCAATGTTAAACTGAATTCGGTGACAACAGATAGGAATATCCTGAAAGAATCCATTCCCTTTCATGTTAAAAATCAAATGATTACAGCAGGTAAGATCGATGTGGATGCCGGGAAATATTACAGGCTGAAAATACATGGGATAAAAAACACCGGTAAAATAACACAGATTACCAATTTTGGTTTTCTTCCTAAATATTCAAGAGAAAAGTTCAACCGGATGATTGCAGTGGAGGAAGATCTGTACACAATAAAAGTAAAGTCCATTAACATTACCGACAGAAATTCCATCTTCGGAAAAAGTACAGCCATTGATCTTGACCGTATTGTTTTTGACGGTGTCAACTGTAACATTTTCCATGATCTCGCACCTCCGGATGACATTGGGGTCCGATACATGTTCAGCAAAAAGCTCCGTGATGTAAAATTTCCTTTGTTCATTAAGCAAGTCGATGTCAAAAATTCACGGCTTGCCTATGAGGAAGTTGCTGAAAAAGCGAAGATTCCCGGCAAAATTACCTTAGAAAATTTCAATGCGTCCATCTTTAATTTGAACAGTGCAAAAATGAAAGGCAGGCCTACTTTGGTAAAGGTAGATTCCCAGTTCAGGCTTTTCGGAGACGCCGATACCAAGGTGCAGTGGCAGTTTGATGTTGCCAATAAAAATGATGATTATGCCATTAACGGGATCATCAATGATCTTTCCGTGGACAATGCCAATCTCTTCGTAAGACCTTACCTTAATGTAAGCCTGGACGGTAAAATTCATTACCTGAAATTTGATTATAAAGGAAACAGTAAAAATATCGGAGGTAACTTCTACTTCAAGTACAGCGATATGAATGTTAATTTCATGAATAAAAATACGGGTAAGGAAAGGAAACTGCTGAGTGCGATTGCCAATATTTTTGTTAAAAATGATTCAAAGGGTGAGCCCAGCTATGTGGAAGTCAATATCGAAAGAGATCCCAACAAAAGCTTCTTTAATACTTTATGGCAGGGAATTATGGAAGGCCTGAAAAAATATCTGATTTAATTTGGAGTTTCAGTAACAACCACCCATTTCTCATTCTTCGGAGGACCTGTTCGGCTTACTGTTTGATATAGTGTAGAAAAGATTTGCATATGAAAACACAGAACAAGTCAGATTCAAGATCAGAAGTTCCGAATGAAGGAGTATTGCCTGAAATCATCCGTGAAAATTATCTGGGAAGCCGGAAGCTGGTGAATAAAAAAGCATTGATTACCGGCGGAGACAGCGGTATAGGGCAGGCAGTGGCAGTTCACTTTGCAAGAGAAGGAGCAGATGTTGCCATTGTTTATAAAGAAAGTGACGATGATGCCGGAGAAACAAAAAAACTGGTTGAAAAAGAAGGCCGGTTATGTACTTTGATTAAGGGCGACCTGGGAAAAAAAGAATTCCGGGAAAATTGTACCGGTCAGATCAGAGAAGAATGGGGGAAGCTGGATATTCTTGTGAACAATGCAGGGATCCATACTTCTAAAGATGCACTGGAAGAAATTTCCGATGAGCAGATTCAGGAAACATTCAATACGAATATCATTTCAATGATTTCTCTCACAAGAGATCTTTTACCGATAATCCGTGAGGGAGGAAGAATCATCTGTACCACATCCGTTACGGCGTACCGTGGCAGCGATCATCTTATTGACTATGCAGCAACAAAAGGAGCCATATTATCATTTATGAGGTCATTATCAACCAATCTGAATCTGGCAGAGAAAAAAATTTTAGTTAACGGTGTGGCTCCCGGTCCTATCTGGACTCCTTTGGTAAAAGAGACGTTTGATGACCTCTCCACATTCGGAAAAGATACCGCTCTGAAACGTGCGGGGCAACCCTCTGAAGTCGCACCGGCCTACGTTTTTCTGGCGTCAGAAGACTCAAGTTTCATTACGGGCGAAGTAATTCATATCAACGGAGGTGACTTTGTGGGCGGATAATACTTTTTGAAAAATTACAACGTAAAGTCTGTTTATATCTTAAACAGACTTTAATAACTTTATACAGCTATGGAAAAATTACATTTTGAAATACAGATCAGTGCAGAACCGGCAAAAGTCTGGAGTGTATTATGGGATGACATGTCTTACAGGCAGTGGACGACTGCATTTACAGAAGGTTCTTTTTATCAGGGAACATGGGAAGAAGGAAGTATTATGAAATTTTTTGATCCTCATAATAACGGTATGTACAGCAGGGTTGAAAAGAACATTCCGGAAAAGATTATGAAATTTCTGCATCTGGGAGAAATTATTGAAGGGATAGAAATGCCGCAGGATTGGGGAGAAGCTACGGAAGCATATATCTTGGAAGAGAATGAAGAAGGAACAATGTTAAATGTTGAAATTCAGACCAATGAAGAGTTTAAAAGTTTTTTTGAGGAAAAGTTTCCCAATGCTTTAAGAATTATAAAAAATCTTTCAGAAAACCAGTTGTAATATAATAGTTTTAAGATACTGTTGTATGGCTGTCTTTAATCAACTTAAAATAGAGAATTATGGAAACACTGTCTTATGAAAAAGTAATTAATGCACCGAAGCAGAAAATCTGGGATATTCTTTGGAATCCGGAAACCTATGGTGAATGGACTCAGTTTTTTAGTCCCGGATCGGTAATGAAATCTGACTGGGAAGTCGGAGGTAAAACCTATTTTCTGAATGCTGAAGGAAAAGGAATGGTTTCAACCATTGACAGTCTTGAACAGCCAAATCAGATTGTTTTTAAGCATCTGGGCACGCTAGACCAGGAAGGAAATGAAGATATGCGGAGCAAAGAAGTGATGGAATGGAGCGGCTTTTTCGAAAAATATATCCTGATCGATTTTGATGGCCGGACAAAACTGCATGTCGAAGTCCAGACCGAAAAAAACTGGCGTGCACATATGGATGAAGGTTTTACAAAAGGTTTGGAAATAATAAAGAGTCTGGCTGAAGGAAAGTAAGAGGAGATGAATAACGTATTTTCCAGAAATGGAACAGAAATCGTCCGCTTTTATTTAATTTAGGATGTCGCAAAATCTCCGTGACTTTTTAAACACTGAGGAAATAAAAATATCATATGAAACTCTTAACAATTCTTTTCGCTACATTCATTCTGGCTTTACTGGGAACCAAAGTATTTCATGGCGAATGGAATTTTTTATTTTCCGGAAACCTGGGAATGGCTGTTTTTATTGTATTCACCGGACTTTCGCATTTTAAGTTTCAAAAAGGGATGGCCATGATGATTCCTGATTTTATTCCTGCACGCTTATTTTGGGTTTATTTCACCGGAATTATTGAAATAGCAGCAGGGATTGGATTAATGATTCCTTTCATCCGTGAATTAACTGCTGTTTTACTGATTATTTTCTACGTATTGGTTTTTCTGGCCAATATCAATTCTTCAAAAAAGAAAATTAATATTTTCAAAGCGGATTATACAGGGCCTGGAATGGATTATCTTTATAAAGAAAGAATCCCGATGCAGATCATCCTGATTGCCTGGACCTGGTATTTCGGGATCTATCTTAACTGATATATTGATTTATCAACCTCATATTAACGGAAAGTTTTTGCTTTCCGTTTTTTAATGTACGCATTATTTTAAGGAATAAATTAAGCTGATCCAACACTTTGTAGCATCCTTAAATTTTTTTCATTGTAGGGATTATCAAAATTTTCTTAATTTTTGGGAAAGCTTGGTCTATTGGTCTGATCAAGATATTTCAAGAACAAAAAAGTGGTAACCCATTTATTTTTAAAACATATATTCCTATCTTAAAACATGATAATTAAAAGAAAATACGGACTTCTTGAAAAATATTTTAAATTTATTAAAGTAAAACAAAAAATACAATCGTCATAGCAATATGGAGGTTGTCGAAAAAATAGCAATGCCACAGAAAGAGAAGGAAAATATCATCTCACAAACCGTTTCAAAGTACGGGGGAAAGCTGATGTCGTATATTCGCCCTAAAGTGAAGAATACGGAAGATGCGGAAGATATTTTGCAGGAAGTGTGGTATCAGTTCAGTAGTCTTACCAATCTTTCTGAGATTGTGAATGTCGGCGGCTGGCTGTACAGGGTAACCGCAAATAAAATCACGGATAAATACCGCAAAAAGAAAACTGAGAATCTTGAAGACTTTGTGTATGAAGATGAAGACGGTGATTTTTCCATTAAAGATATCCTTCTGATGGATGAAAGTGCCGGCCCGGAAATAAAAATGTTTCAAGATGAAATCTGGAAAAAGCTTTTTGAAGCACTGGATGAGCTTCCTGAAAAACAGCGTCTGGCATATGTTGAAAATGAACTGAATGATAAGACCCTCCAGGAAATTGCCGATGAACAGGGAGAGAATATCAAAACCATCATCAGCAGGAAAAACTACGCAGTCAAGCATTTAAGAAACAGATTACGAAAATTATACGAAGATTTAAACAGTTAGTAAAAAATAAGATATGAACAATCATAAACATAAAAAAAGCTGGATTTTTTTCATTCTTTGTCCACCGCTCATCTTTCTCGGGGTCACATGGATTGTGATGTCACTCTGGAACTGCATTCTTCCTGAAATTATAGGCGTAAAAAGCATTAATTTCTGGCAGGCGATGGGAATCCTGGTGCTGAGTAAAATTCTTTTCGGAGGTTTCCATGGGAAATTCGGGCAGGGCATGCGTGACATGAAAGAGAAACACCTGAGACATAAGATGGAAGGGATGTCTGATGAAGAAAAAGAAAAATTCAAAGAAGTATGGAGAAACAGGTGCGAAAACGGATTCTTCAACAGGAATAAAAAAAATAACGAATAACCGGACGTTTTAGAAGTAGTAAAGTAAAAACCACAGGTATTCGTCTCTATAAAAAATCAAAGTAGTAAAATTTAAAATTTTGAAAAAATGAAAAATTCAGTAGTAAAGGGTGCGCTTGGAGCACTGGCCGTAGCAGGCATAGCAATGATTGCTAAAAAAGCGGTACAAAGAAAAAGATTTGTAAAAGGAATTTTCGAAGAATACGGAATCAAGGAAAAATCGCCTTTCGGACTTGCAGATAAAATCCGCGAAATGGATGAAAACCAATATCAGGAATTGAGAGAAAAATTTAAAAAAGAATTTGCTTCCAGATGTCACAGAAGGTTTGATAAAAAGGAAAATATTGTGGAAGCGTAACCACAAGAATTAAATCAATTGAAATTGTTTGTCCGGGTCAGGAAGCGAAGCTTCCTGACCCGGACTTTTTTAAATTCTACAAACAATCATATCATTATTATCAGTAAGCTCTGATACTTGTATTTACACCATCATAGCAAAAATCACGACATTATTTTAGTGGATCGTAAAGAACAAAAAATAAAATCCTTATTTTTGTCATCTTCAATGAAAGACTACTACTATTTTCTCGGTATTTCGCATGATGCTTCGGAAGAAGACGTCAAAAAAGCTTATCGGAAACTGTCTCTGAAATATCATCCTGACAAGAATGAAAATGATGACTTTTTTGCGGACCGATTCCGGGAGATTCAGGAAGCCTATGAAACGCTGAGTGATAAAAGCAGGAGATATTCCTACGACCAGAACCTGGAAAGCCATCAGAAAAGTTTTCGATACAATATCCCGCCTTCTATAAAGAACTTTACGGCGAATAAAGTGCATGCGAAAAAAGGCGAGGAGATTATCATCAGCTGGCAGACCCAGAATGCAGATGTGGTAAAAGTACTGCCTTTCGGGCTGGAAAAACCATATGGTGAGAGAATTTTTAAAATTACTGAATTTAAAGACGGGAAATTTCAGGTTCTTCTCCACGCGACCAACTCATTATTACATAAAACAGCTGTTCAGGGAATCACGATTACCGAAGTTTTTGACAGTACGACAGAAAAATTTAAAGATAGGGCAGAAGAGTTATTTAAACCACAGCCGGGCACTATGGCAAATCCGAAAGGGCAGCCTAAAATGATACGAATCTTTGTGGCTGTTGTATTGCTTATGGCAGCAATATATTTTCTACTGAAAGCTCTATAGTCTTACGACAGTTTCTTATTGCCGGGACATTTTTTGCACCTTTTTCCTTTTTTGAATTTTTTACAGCAGGATTTTTTTTCACCACAGTATATTTCTTCAGTATGGATAGAAAATGCAGGAGCCAAAGGCGGGACTTTGAAAGGAATGATCATATTCATATTGCAAATATATTAATTTAGAATAAATACAGATAATAAAATGGTATAAATAATTATATTTTGATTATCAGGAATTTGATGCTACGTTTATGATTCAAATATTTCATATAAAATTGTAAAATCTTTGAGGTGAAAATCAATTCCATCAGTTAAAACAATTATCATTTTAACAAAAAAAACATATTTCTAAATTGATCTTTATTTATTAAAAAAAGTTATTTTAACTGCTTTAATAGTTAAAATAATAATAAAAACCTGTTAATAGTAAGATGTACATAATTTATATACTGAATTGTTTATGATTTTATGTTGCTTGCAGATTTTTCTAAAAAATCGTAATTTTACCCATCTTTTTTACAATAAAATCTAATATAAAAAATGAATACAGAACAGTTTGTGAGCCGCCACATTTCCCTGAGTGAATCCGATAAACAGGCAATGCTGGAGAAAGTGGGCGTTTCAAGCATCGAAGAGCTTATTTCTCAGACCATTCCTTCTTCTATCCGTTTAGAAAAGGATCTTAAAATTTCAGAACCGCTCTCGGAATACGAAATGCTGATCCATTCAAAGGAACTGGCATCCAAGAATACTGATTATACAAGCTATATCGGTTTTGGATATCATAATACGCTATTGCCGTCAGCGATTCAGAGAAATATCTTTGAAAACCCAAGCTGGTACACTGCTTATACCCCTTACCAGGCAGAAATTGCACAGGGAAGACTGGAAGCTCTTCTAAATTTCCAGACTGTAGTGTGTGATTTGACGGGTTTTGCTTTGGCAAACGCTTCATTGTTGGATGAGTCTACAGCGGCTGCAGAAGCCATGCACATGTTCTTCAATAACAGAACAAAAGACCAGAAGAAAGCAGGTGCCAATAAATTCTTCGTTTCCGATTTGGTATTGCCTCAGACAGTTTCTGTTTTAAAAACGAAAGCTGAAGGGTTGGAAATAGAAATCGTGGAAGGAGATCATAAAACCCATGAGCTGGACGGTTCTTATTATGGTGTTTTATTACAATACCCTGGCAAAAACGGAATTGTTTTAGATTATACGGAAGATATCACTGAATACAAAAAGCTGGATCTTCAGGTGGTTGTCGCCTGTGATCCTATGGCGTTGGTTAAACTGAAATCTCCTGCGTCCATGGGCGCTGATTGTGCCGTTGGAACGACGCAGAGATTTGGTATTCCATTAGGGTACGGAGGTCCTCACGCTGCATTTTTCTCTTGTAAAGAAGATTACAAAAGGGATATTCCGGGAAGAATCATCGGGGTTTCCCAGGATATGTACGGAAAACGTGCATTAAGAATGGCTTTGCAGACCAGAGAACAGCATATTAAAAGGGAAAGAGCAACTTCAAACATCTGTACAGCACAGGTTCTTTTGGCGGTAATGGCCGGAATGTATGCTGTTTATCATGGTCCGAAAGGATTGAACTATATCGCTGACCAGATTCACTTTAAAGCCAATGCTTTGAAAAACGGTCTTAAAGCATTAGGATATCAGACAGTAGAAGAGCCGATCTTCGACACGGTAAAGATTATGCTGAGCGAGGATGAAAAAGGAAGATTAATGAGAATGATGCTTGATCATAAATTGAACCTGAACTATTTCACGGAAGGTGTGGTGAGCATTGCCATTAACGAAAGCACGACTTTGGATAAACTGAATTATCTGATGGCTTCTTTCGCTCAGTTTATTGATAAGCAGACTTTTAAACTTGAAATTAAAGAAGGATACAGCATTCCTGAAGAAAATCTGAGAAAAGACGAAATTCTTACAGAGCAGGTATTCAACAAATACCATACGGAGACAGAGCTGATGCGTTACATCAAGCGTCTGGAAAGAAAAGATTTATCATTGACACATTCAATGATTTCTTTAGGATCTTGTACAATGAAACTGAATGCAGCGACTCAAATGCTTCCGCTTTCATGGGACAACTGGGGAGCTATTCATCCTTTTGTTCCGGTAGACCAGGCAGGAGGTTATCAGGAAATGATCCGAGAACTGGAAAAAGATCTGGCAGAGATTACAGGTTTCGCAGGAACTTCTCTTCAGCCGAATTCTGGAGCACAGGGAGAATACGCAGGATTGATGGTGATCCGCGAATATCACATTTCAAGAGGTGAAGGCCACAGAAATGTCGTATTGATTCCTCAGTCGGCACACGGAACCAATCCGGCTTCTGCAGCCATGGCGGGAATGAAAATTGTAGTGGTGAAGAACCTTGAAAACGGAGAAATCGATTTCGAAGACCTAAAGGCAAAAACCGAACAGCATTCTGAAAACTTATCTTGTGTAATGATCACGTATCCGTCAACGTACGGGTTCTTTGATGCCAACATTAAAGAAATTACAGCATTGATCCACCAACATGGCGGACAAGTATATATGGATGGTGCCAATATGAACGCTCAGGTAGGATATACAAGTCCTGGAAATATCGGGGCAGATGTTTGTCACCTGAATCTTCACAAAACTTTCGCCATTCCTCATGGAGGCGGTGGACCTGGAGTAGGCCCGATTTGTGTTGCGAAACACCTAGTTCCTTTTTTACCTTCGAATGCCAATATCAGAATCGGTGCGAAAGAAGCGATTGACGGAATTTCTGCGGCGCCTTACGGTTCAGGATTGATCCTGAATATTTCTTATGCATATATTAAAATGCTGGGAACTTCAGGATTAAAGAAAGCGACTGAGCATGCGATCCTGAATGCCAATTATTTAAAAGAAATCTTAGCAGAACATTTTCCGATTTTATATTCAAACGAAAATGGGAAAGTAGCTCACGAATGTATCGTAGACTTCCGACAGTTCAAGTCATTAGGTATTGAAGTGGCTGATGTAGCGAAGCGATTGATGGATTACGGTTTCCATGCACCAACGGTTTCTTTCCCGGTGGCAGGTACCTTAATGATTGAGCCTACGGAATCTGAAAGCAAATCAGAAATCGACCGTTTTGCTGAAGCATTGATTGCAATCAAACATGAGATTGATGAGATTGCCAACGGGGAAGCTGATACTGCCAATAACGTATTGAAAAATGCTCCTCACACTGAGCAATTGGTCATCTCTGATTCTTGGGATAAGCCATACAGCAGAGAAAAAGCAGCCTATCCATTGGAGTGGGTAAGAGACCACAAGTTTTTTGCTTCCGTTTCCAGAGTGGATGAAGCGTACGGAGACCGAAACCTGGTTTGTACGTGTGAGCCGATTGAAGCGTATATGTAAGTATCAGTTCTAAGATATAATCAATCCCTTTCAGTGATGAAAGGGATTTTTTGTTTAGCATTTGTAGTTTTTTATTTATCAGACAATTTGATACTGCATACAGGTGTACTTTTGACGATTATGTCTAACACAACATCATAAAACCATTGTTTTTAAAAGGCATATTGTAGCCTTCATAACATATGCTTTTATCATCATTGTTAATTCCTAAGCTATTAGGCCAGTCATTATTTAAAGATTGGTTTTGAGATAATTATAGAACCTAAACATAGAGTACATGGCTCCTGCCGCAAAAGGACGGCCAGTTTTAAAACGCATGGTCTGATCAGAATTTTTTCAGGAAATCAATTCATAACCAAATATCTTATTCTCATTTTTTTAAATTATTAAAATAAAAGCCACTGTTATTCATTTTTAAATGTTGTAAAATAAGTACTTCTATAACTTTGTGGTAAGATATGAAATATTCACAAAATGAAGTGGGGAATTATTGATAGGTCAGATTATTCTGATAATGCTAAAAGAATTAATAGGCAATCAAATTTCAAATTGTTCTTCAACATTATACAAAACTTCGCAGTCACAATATCCACCATTTTCATTAAGCCAACCGATAACTTTTTCTGCATTTATAATTTGATTCTCTTCCAAAAAATTTCTGGTTAGCGTAAGTGTATCATCACATCCATTTTCTGACAAATGTTCATCCAGAAAATCAAAAAGCATTTTAAAACGTTCACGTGAAATAGGGAGACTTTGCTCAAATTCAAGATTTGCTTTTTCTATAAGCTCTCTTTTGATTTGTTTTCGTCGTCCAATTTCGTTTTTGTCAGGCATATTTATACGGAATAAAGTTTTAGTTTTAACATTGTTAATATACAGTAAGTTTATATTAGTTTAGAGTAGCGAGTATGAATTTCAAATCTTCACTAAAAGTATTCGCAATGACATTAATCAACTAAAATTTTAGAATTAAAAATTTCTTTTCTGTTGATTAAAATAGAATCAAAATTCACTTTTTTAAAGGAAACTTCTCTATGATAATAATCAAAATTGGCTTCATAGATTTCTATAATTTTTCCTTTAATTTCTTCATCGGGTTTTTGAATATATTTTTCGCAAAGGCAAAGAACTAGCTTTTGTATTGCAGATTCATATTCACATTTATTGGGAATGTGATGATCTCGATAAAGCTTTCTTTCCTTTTCTTCATCATGAAGAGGATAATGGATAATACATGTTTTGAAATTTACCTTACCCGTATATTTTTTGGAACAGGAGTCAAAATTATTAATAGTATAACGGACGACAATTTCATGAATCATTCAACATATGGATTTTGAAATTCAATTTGTTGAGTTATATAAACATACGAATTAATTGACCGTTTTATTTTCATCCCAATAATAAGAATCCGGATACATCCTCGCACCGAAAACAGCAGTTCCTACTCTCACCATCGTGGAACCTTCTTCAATAGCAGTTTCCAGGTCACCGCTCATGCCCATGGAAAGTTCCTGCATGTGTACATTCGGAATATTTTGAGAAATGATTTCCTGCTGAAGATTTTTCAGAAGCTTGAAACAGGCTCTTACTTTTTCTGTTTCTGCGCTGAACAGGCCGATTGTCATAAGTCCTTTGATTTTTAGAGCACGAAGTTTAGCCACGTCTTTAACAAGATCAACAGCCTGATCAGGATGAACACCGAACTTGCTTTCTTCACCAGATGTATTGACCTGGATCAGGACCTCAATGGTTTTTCCTTCCTGGAGAAGTCTCTGATTAAGTTTTTCTGCAAGGTCGAGGCGGTCGAGAGACTGGACACAGCTGACTCCGTATTTTAAAATATCTTTGATCTTATTGGTCTGAAGATGGCCAATGAAATGATTTTCGTGCGAAACATCTTTTAAATCCTCGTATTTTTCTTTAAGCTCCTGGACTTTATTTTCGGCAATTAAAGTCGCTCCGTTTTCCAGTGCTATTTTTATTCTCTCTGCAGAAACCGTTTTGGTGGCGAGCAGCAATTTAACTTCATTAGGATTTCTGCCTGTTTTTATACAGGCATTCTTAATTCTGTTATTGATGAGGTTGAGGTTGTGAATCAAGTCTTCTTTCATGGTAGAGTATTATTTATTATAAGCCGGGTTTTACTATCTTCCGTTCTCCGATCTGCTGGCGCCACATGGCATAGTACAGTCCTTTTAATGCCAGCAAATCTTCGTGTGAGCCGGTTTCAATCACTTTCCCTCGTTCCAGAACGTAGATTCTATCAGCATGCATGATCGTGCTTAAACGGTGTGCAATCAGTACAGTGATCTGGTCTTTTTCATCTGATATTTCCTTGATGGTAGTGGTGATTTCTTCTTCAGTAATACTGTCTAAAGCGGAAGTGGCTTCATCAAAAATTAGCAGGTGCGGTTTTCTCAGCAACGCCCGGGCAATGGCGATTCGCTGTTTTTCGCCGCCGCTTAATTTCAAGCCGCCTTCGCCGATCACAGTATCTATACCGTTTTCCGCCCTTTCGATAAGTGCCGTACTGCTGGACTTTTTTAAAGCTAATCTCAGGTCTTCTTCTGTTGCGTTTGGATTTACGAACAACAGGTTTTCTTTAATGGTCCCTGCAAAAAGCTGCGTATCCTGGGTTACAAATCCGATCTGGTTTCTCAGTTCATCAAAATCAAATTCATTTCCGTTGATATGGTTGTAATAAATAGAGCCTTCTTTCGGACGGTACAATCCGACCAATAATTTAACAAGTGTACTTTTCCCTGAACCGCTGGGACCGACAAATGCAATGGTTTCCCCGTTTTTTACACCGAATGAAATACTGTTCAGGGCTTTGTAAGAAGCAGTCTGATGCTTAAAGGAAACCTCTTTGAATTCCAGCTCTTCAATAGCACCAATAGATTTTGGCGTATGCGGTTTTTCTTCAGCCGGTTTTTTCATCAGCTTATCGAAATTATTCAACGAAGCTTCTGCCTCACGGTAGGAAATGATGATGTTTCCTATTTCCTGCATGGGTCCGAAAATAAAAAATCCGTAGAACATCAGAGAAAGATATTGTCCGGGAGTTACGATATTCCTGAAAATCAGGAACAGCAGAGTAAGGGTAATCATTTGCTGTAAGAAGTTTACCATCGTTCCCTGGATAAAGCTAAGAGAACGGATGCTTTTTACTTTCCTGAGCTCAAGTCCAAGGATTTTATACGTATTGTTATTCAGCCGCTTGACTTCCTGTTTGGTCAGGCCTAAACTTTTCACGATCTCAATATTCCTCAGACTTTCCGTGGTGCTTCCCGCAAGGCCTGTGGTTTCTGTAACGATCGTTTTCTGGATATTTTTAATTCTTTTGCTTAATAAATTCGTAATAAACGCAATGAGAAAAATTCCGACAACATACACCGGCATAATCGACCAATGAAGGCGGATGGCATAAACGGAAACGAAAATAATACTCACCAGGATCCCAAAGAAAATGTTGATGAAATTGGTAATGAATTTCACGGAATCTTCCCGTACTTTCGTTAAAACAGAAAGGGTTTCCCCGCTTCTCTGGTCTTCAAATTCCTGGTAGGGCAGTGCCATTGAATGCTGAAGTCCGTCGGTAAAGATGCTGGCCCCGAACTTCTGGGTAATGACATTGACCACATAATCCTGGAAAGCCTTTGCAATCCGGCTCACCATAGCCGTTCCGATTAATAATCCCAAAAAGTAAAATACACCATGGTATATATCAGTCCCGTACAGATACTGATCCAGGTTTCTGGGTAAGGTCTTTTGTTTATCAAAAAAATTAGGATGCGTTACCAGCTGGTCTAAAATATTCCCGGTAATCGCAGGGCCGAATAAGGAAAATACCTGATTCACGGTGGCTAAAACCAGTGATAAAATAAGTAGCCATTTATGAGGTTTTAAATAATTAAATAATGTTTTCATTCTTCTACAATAGTTGTCCGCAAAATTACAGATATAAATCGGATCACGTAAGATTTAATATTTTGCAGTTTACGATGAATCTTAGGATTAATACGGAGAATCAAATTATTGTATACGTTTTATTTGATAATCTCCATAGAGATTTCACTCATCAGATCCCTTACCAGTTTTCCGTTCTGATGATTGGAAAGCACCACGATGACAACCTGTCTGTCAGGTTAATATCGCATCAAGCTGGAGTTGCCGAAAGTATCTCCATTTTTTTCAATAAAACCATTTCCGATTTCCCAGCCAAGCCCGATATTTTTACGTGAATCTTCATCATATGTTTTGTCTGTAAATTTTCTCAGGCCGGTAATTACCAATCCATCATCCGGAATTTGCTGAATTCTTTCCTTACGGCTGAATCGATACATTCTGATGACTTTGGCTGAAGCAAGTAATAGAAGTAATAAGGAACAGTAAAAGAATAAGATTTTTGTTCATAAGGGTTTTGAAATATGGGTTGGATGACCGTGAAGATTGTTACAGTATAATGGCATGAAGAATAAGCGTTTTCTTATAACAGACCATTATTTTTAATCGGTCCGGCTTCAAGTTTTTTAATCAGGTTTCCTTTCACCACCGTGAAAGCGTAATCTTTTGCTTCTGCAAACGAAATCCCGTATTTTTTTTCGATATTTCTCAGGTCTTCAGGAAATTGAGCTAGAATTTTATCATAGAACGTATCCAGGAAATCTGCAGAAGGCATTCCATAGTTGATTTTTAACTGGAAACGTCTCAGTAAAGCCGTATCTATGATTTCTGCATGGTTCGTGGCACAGAGCAGCAGGGCATTGTCAGGATAATAATCTATCAGCTGCAAGAGGGTATTCACCAGTCTTCTCATTTCGCCCACATCCTTATCATCGCTTCCTCTTGATTTGCCGATCTGATCAAGTTCATCAAGGAAAAGAACTGAACGTTCCCTTGCCGCTTTATCAAAAATCATCTTGATATTCTGCGAGGTTTCACCAATCCTTGAGGAAACGATATTGCTTAAGTTCAGGATGATGATGTTCCTGCCCAACGCATGGGCAATCGCTTTTGCCGTCATGGTTTTTCCGCAGCCGGAGCTTCCCTGCAGCAGGATTTTATTATTCACCGGAAGCCCGTATTCCTGAAGTTCTTTGCTGTACGTGTGCTCTTTGATCAGTTGGGCAAACTGTTCCTTATTTTGCGGGGCAAGGAAAACATCATTAAGGGAAACCTCTTCTTTATCCTGTATTATAAGGTTGTACAGACTCATTATTTTTGTTTTTTTAATTAAATTTTCATCATATGTTCCGGGCAGTCGATTCTCAGGTCTTCGGAATATAAAACCTTTTCCAACAGACTGCAGACCGGTTCTTTTCCTTCTGCTGAGGGCCGGAAATGCGTGCAGGTAGTGCACATCCTCTGGATGGTTATGATTCCGGTTCTGTTCAAATAGTGAATCACATCAAAAAGGCTTTGGAGGAATTTCTCCTTTGCTTGCTGATCCATAACCTGAATCGGAGCGCCAATCTGCTGAGTAAAATACGATGTCTTACCGGCAATTTCCATTCCTTTACCACTGAGATGGATGATATAGCTGCGGGTGTCGTGAGGCTCATAATCTTTCGTAACAAGGCCTTTTTGTTCTAAAGATTTTACAGTTTCGCTGATGGTTGCCTTGGTCATATTAAACTCATCGGCGAGATAGCTGATTTTTCTTTTTTCATCACTGTGATTAAGAAGGAAAATCAGGACCTGAACCTGGATCGGGCTCAGAGCATGTTCCTTGCTTTCCTGCCAAAGCAAAACACGGAAAGCCTGTGAAATCCTTTCTAAGGAGGCCACAATTTTGCTTTCCGTGTTCTGGTTCTGATGTTTTAGATTAAAATCTGATTCATTCATTATTCATTACAATTTTCCATTTCAATGATGGAGTACCCTTTTTTGCCGATATCGTTTTCCCATTCCGGCAGCACATTTTCCGTATGGCAGAAACTACATTCTTTTGCCGTAAGTCTTAATTGTTCATGCCCTTTTGTCCGAAGATAGTCTTTCCCGAACTGATGGATAAGGTGTTCATCTTTAATATGTGCAGGAGCAATAATGTCGAAATGCATTACGGTTCCGTTTTTTTTAGTGACATAAGTATCCCAAACTGCAATTTTCATATGATAATTTTACATTAAACAATAAATTGCTTCACAAAGGTAGTAGTCCTAACTATGTGAAGCAAATTTTTTTAGCCTTTTACATCTTCTATTGAAGCTCCAAAATTAATGTGAAGCACATTTCCATTAGGCGTTACTAAAGCCGGCACCGATTGTACCCCTGCATTTTCTGCTTCATTAATTCTGTCCCTGTTGTCACTAAGATGAACGATTTCTACTGAATCTCTTCCGATAAGATCGATAATGTCATGTTCTGCACTAATGCAAACCGGACAGCCTGCGTGATAAAAAACTGATTTTTTCATTGTATATAATTTTATTTGTTTGTGGTACAAATATAGTTAGGATAACTAACTAAATAATGGATTTAGTTAGTTTTAACATGATTTTAACATTTTGATTATAATTTCCTGTTTTAGAACTTATAATTATAGAATTTTATAGCAGATTAGATTTCATTTGATATACGCTTACAGATTTATAAGTAAACAGATTATTACTTGCTTTTATGTCTCTATTCACCCATAACCTACTACATTACAGTACCAACAAACTCATCTGGATTTAAAAATAATGATGGCTTTTAAGTGTAAACACAAAAGTATTAAAACAAAAAAAGGCCGAACAAAAAAGTTCGACCCTATCGGCTATAATAAAAATTAAAGATTTCCTTAGTGTTGTTGCTTATGTTTTGATGAATTTTAATAAAAGGGAATGTTCATCTCAATAAAAACATAAACCGTGTCATTCATTTGTGTATTCTGCTGGCTGAACTATATTCAGCTTTGGAAATTACGGTTAGTTTCTTTCTTCTCTCTTTACTGTTGCGAAATAAGAAGAGAAAACTACTAAACATGTTGCGATTCCGATGTAAGTTAACATTTTATTGTATTTTTAATTATTTGATTATTTATTGCTAATTCTATACTGCAATATTACAACTTTAAAATGAGTCTCCAAATGAAATAATTATGATGTTTATCAGTATGTTATGTGTTTTTAGTTCAGTATTTTGTTGGTTTTTGTTTACATAAATTTAATATAAATTTAAGAATTAATATGTATTATTATTATGTTATCTGTAAATTTTTATCAATCCTTCAATAGTTTTACGTTTTGTAATTAAAAGTTGATAATACAAAGAAGAAAAAATGCTCTGCATAATAATAGAAATCGATTCAACTTTAAATCACTTTATTTTGATATTTTATTTTTTAATGTTAATAAAATTTATTATTAGTGATTTGATCCATTGGTTTTTTATTATACGGATGGCCTACAGGACATGTGAAAGATCTATTTCGTTTGTAGCTTAATTTTACACTACAAAATGAAATATATTATACTGTTTGTGATCTGGCCTGGATTATTTAAAAAGATTTTTTAAATCTGACTGTTTTGGAAATGAGTTTCTGTCAGATATTGTACTGTTATAATAACAGTCAGTTATTATTTTTTGAGTATTCTTAAGACTTTAAATAAATAGTGAATTACCAGATTTAAAACTAGGTGTTAGTTTTATATATATAGTCAAGATTAAAGTCACAACGAAATTATTATCTAATTAGATACTATAAGTTGAAATGCTTTTTACATTCCATTTCCACTTTTGTAAACCGCTTGAGAATAACCTCGGCCTGAACCGCTTCCATAAGAGATAAAAATTTTTTTCCGTCTTTATCTTTTTTGATTTTTCCGATAGAGTAATGAAACAAACCCAAATCTATAATCGGAATCCAGGTAATATCTTTGTTATCAGAATGTGTACTGTTAGCATTGTTATATTCTTGCTTAAGTTTTATCAGCGATGAATTTTATATGAGCAGGATTCGCTTTTAAAATGGCTTTATGAGTATCCGGTTTAAATTCTTTATACGTAATATCCTTTTCTTCCCCAACTTCAGTTTTTCTCTATCTTATACTGTTTACAGGAAATAATGAAAGATAGATATAAAAGATACATGAGTTTCATGGTTGTATTTATTTAATATAATTTCTGATCCTTCTCGCAGTAAAAGCTTCTTCTTTTACCAAGACCTGTCTGTTTTTTAATGAAATTTTCACCACAAACAGGACATATTTTCTTTGTGTGAGCCTGCCAATGCTTTTTAAGGGTGTTTTCGCGCTTCCATTTCAGGAAATCAAAACTGTAGTTTCGGGCTTCTGTGATCAGTTCTCTGAGCTTTTTCGGAGGCATATTTCCCACTATACTTTCCGGCTGGACACCAATCCTGAACAGTACTTCATTTTTAATAATGTTTCCAACCCCGGAAAAAATAGTCTGATCCATTAAAGCATCGCAAACCAACATTTCCGGATGGGCTTTTAATTTTTTCTCTGCTTTTTTAGGATCCCAGTCATCACTCATCACATCTGCTTCCCAGTCAATTGCAGCTAAAAATTCTAAATCCACCAACTTTACGTTGCAGGTATAAAAATACATTCCGCCATCTTTGAAGATCAATGATAGTCTTAATTGCCGATCAGGTTTTGTCTGTTCATCAATTTCATAAGATCCGAACATAAGCAGATGAATTCTTATGGCAATGTCGTCAAAAACAAGATAAGTCTGTTTTCCAAAAGTCCGGATCTCTTTTAAAACTTTTCCTTCAAAAATATCTTTCCCGAATTTGGCATCTCCGCCAGCTTCGATAACTTTCTTGCCTGCAAATTTTTGCAGATCTTCTTTCATTAATATAATAGATGGACCTTCAGGCATGGTGTGTATTTTAGGCTTTTAAATAACAATAATTCTGCCATGAAAAAAAGGTTTGTCGGGTAAATTTTTTACAGGATGTAAGGAAATAATATAACCATTATTATGACTTGACTGAACCATTGACAGGAAAAGCAAAAGCAGATGAACTGAAAAAGTTGATTTCAGAAAGAAGAATATTTGTGGGTTTTCATAAAAAATTGTCCGATTGGTTCATAGAAAATAAAATTTGAAGTAATTTTGAAAAATGATGAACTTAAACCGGATTTTTACCAATCAGAGAACGGGAAACAATCCACAGACGAAAGCTTCGAGAACTGATTTTCAGCGGGACTTTGACCGAATTATTTTTTCATCGGCTTTCAGAAGGCTGCAGAATAAAACGCAGGTTTTTCCGCTTCCAGGAAGTGTTTTTGTACATAACCGTTTAACGCATTCGCTGGAAGTTTCTTCGGTGGGAAGAAGTTTGGGAAGTGTGATTGGGGAATTTATTCACGATCAGTTTAAAAATGATTTAAACGAAGATTCTAAAAATTTTTACCTCCATAATTTAGGAAATGTAATTGCCGCAGGCTGCCTTTGCCATGACGTTGGAAACCCTGCTTTCGGGCATTCGGGCGAAGATGCCATTGCCAGCTATTTTGACAGGAATGAAACGGATTTAAAACCGAAATTTAGTGATAAAGAATGGGCAGACCTGGTTAATTTTGAAGGGAATGCAAATGCAATCAGGGTTTTGGCCCAGCAGCAGCAGGGCAAAGATGCAGGCGGTACTCAGCTAACATTTGCTACGCTGGCAAGCATTGCGAAATATCCATGTGAGTCTGTGGCTAAGAAAAAAGGGGTTATCCACAGGAAGAAATTTGGTTTTTTTCAGAATGAAAAAGACATTTTTCTTAAGATCGCAGAGGGGACGGATTTGATTTCAGAAAGTGAAGACCCGTATATCTTTAAAAGGCATCCTTTTGTATGGCTTGTAGAAGCGGCAGATGATATCTGTTACAATATTATCGATATGGAAGATGCGCACAGGCTTGGGATTGTTTCAACTGCTGACTGTGAAAACCTGTTTTTTGAACTGGTGAAATCTGAAACCGATGATGTAGACCGGGTGAAGAGAAAACTGGATTCTATCGGCAATGAAAACGAAAAAATTTCATATTTAAGAGCGAAAGTAATCAATGCATTAATCAATAAATCTATTGAAATGTATAAAGGCCATTTTGAAACGATTCTTGAAGGAAACCTCAGTAACGGCCTGCTGGATATTTATAAAGCTGAAAATAAAGCATTGCAGGATATTGCAGGTTTTTCAGTCGAAAAGATTTATAACCACAAAGCCGTAGTGGAAATTGAAAATGCAGGATATAACGTGATGTATGAGTTATTGGATCATTTTATTCCGTCCATTCTTAAATCTGAAGAAAAAATTAAATCTTACGATATAAAAGCATTAAAATTAATTCCGAAACAGTTCATCTATGAAAACGGAACCGATTACCAGAAAGTTCTTGGTGTCATTGATTTCGTTTCGGGAATGACTGATAATTATGCCACTGATCTTTATCGTAAAATTAAAGGAATTGATATCGGAATGACCGTTTAATCATACGTTTTATTTGACTGATATCTTATAAATGTGTATCTTATCAGCTCATTGAAAAATAAAAAGTATGATTTTTTTAGGTATTCTCGTCTTTTTCGGACTTATTACGTTATTCGCATCCTTTTTTACGGTGAAGCAGGAATCTGCAGCCGTAGTAGAGAGACTGGGTAAATTTCTGAAGGTAAGCCACGCCGGCCTTCACTTGAAAATTCCGTTTCTGGATCAGATTTCCAAACGTTTGAATCTGAGGATTCAGCAGCTGGATGTGATTATTGATACTAAAACGCTGGATAATGTTTTCATTAAAATGAAAGTTTCCGTCCAGTACCAGGTGATTAGGGAAAATGTAAAGGATGCTTTTTACCGTCTGGAAAATCCTGAAAATCAAATTACATCCTATGTTTTTGATGTCGTTCGTGCAGAAGTTCCAAAAACCAAGCTAGACGATGTTTTTGTAAGAAAAGATGATATTGCCATTGCTGTAAAGAGCGAACTTCAGGATGCGATGCAGAGTTACGGGTACGATATCATCAAAGCATTGGTTACGGATATTGATCCGGATGAGCAGGTAAAACATGCGATGAACAGGATCAATGCTGCAGAACGTGAAAAAACGGCCGCAGAATACGAATCCGAAGCACAGAGAATCAGGATTGTAGCTGTAGCGAAAGCTGAAGCGGAATCTAAAAAACTGCAGGGGCAGGGGATTGCCGATCAGAGGAGAGAGATCGCAAAAGGCCTTGAAGAATCTGTGAAAATGCTGAATGCCGCCAATATCAATGCACAGGAAGCTTCTGCATTAATTGTTGTGACGCAGCATTATGACACCTTGAACTCTATCGGAGCAAACAACAGAAGTAACCTGGTGTTGCTACCGAATTCGCCTACTGCAGCCAGTTCAATGCTGAATGACTTAGTCGTTTCGATGGCAGCCACTCAGAAAATGGATGAGTACAGTAAAATCATCACCGATCCACCCAAAAACCATTAATAGTAAAACTGTTTATTAAAAATATAATCCTTTCATTTTAATGGAAGGATTTTTTCATGTTTCTAAATCTTTTTCCGATCCCATTTTGAGCATGCGTCTTAAGTATAAACAAATATCTTAAATTCGGAACTGTTGTTTTTTAGTTTTTAAATTCCTAATTTGACCTTACTTTTATACCACATTCACAGAACACAGTAAAATATAAATATGGACAATCAAATTGAAATTGAAAATTACAAAATCCAGAAATCGGAGTCATGGGCAGGGAATATTGATGATCAGGAGCTTATAAACAGGATACAGGAGTCTGAATTTTCTAAAGAACAAATTGATAGCGGAAAAGACTTCTGCTATTTTTTAGATAAAAAATACCGTACGAGCAATACTGAAAACAGTGAGTATATCTGTATGGCCTATACTCTTAACGAGCCTGCAAATCTTGAAAGGGCTTCGGTTTCTGATATTATCGTTGAAGAAAATGAAATATACCATATTCACAGGATCAGTGTATTAAGAGATGGCGTATTAATCGATAAGATCCAAGATGCCAAAATAAAGGTGCTGGACAGTGAAAGCCAAAGCAGCGGAGGGATTTTAAGCAGCAATAAGAAAATCAATATTACAATAAAAGACCTCCGGTTATATGATATTCTCATCATGGAAGATTCAAGAGTAAAAGCCTTTACAGAACGTGATTTCCTGAGAAAAGAGTTTTCAAAATACGTTTGGGTAAGTCCGGATAACTACTGGGCGTACGGGAGCTATTCGTTTACATTTATTAATGACAGGGACAAGAAAATCGCCTGTAAAAAAACATTCTTCCGGGATGAAAAAGGAAATGTTATTGAGCCTGAAGCAAGTTATCTGGATAAAGGGGAACGGTTTGTATTTGAAGAGAAAAATTACATCAATCCTGTTGATGCCAACCGCGAAGTTTTCCCTTATATCGATTTCGCAACCGTTGCTGACTGGAAAGATCTTTCTAACTATATTGCCCCGATTTATGATGAAATCTTCAATGAAGCTCCGTTAAAAAGCTTTGCTCCGGATCTCGCTGAAAAGTTGGATGGTATTGCAGATGCAGACGAAAAAGTACAGTTCGCTGTAGAATATGTGCAGAACAATATTTATTATATTTTCAATGCTGATGAAATGAACGGGCACAAGCCGCAGGAACCGGCTGTCACGTATGAAAATAAACAAGGCGACTGTAAAGCGAAATCGGTTCTCTTAAAAGTAATCTTAGATTATATCGGTGTGGAATCTTCGGTTGTTCTGGTAAATTTCCATACTGATTTTTACATTAAATATTACCTGCCTTCATTGCTTACATTTAATCACGCAATTGTAAAAATTAACTATAAAGGCGAAGATGTGTTTGTTGACGCTACGACCCGTGAAGAATTCGGGCTTCTTGAAAACCGTGGCTTCATTTATTTCATGCATTATCTTGAAATAAAACCGGACCAGGAATTAAAGGAAAGAAAACCATACCGTTATCCTTATTTCTGTGTGGATGAGAAAGTGGATTTTAACGTCCGGGGAAATTCCGGAACTTTAGTTTTAACCACTACTTATAAAGGAAACCGTGCCAATGCAATGAGAAGGTATTTTAAAAATACGAACAAGAGAGAAGTGATCGACAGCTGGAATAATTTCCTTTTTTACAGTTTGAACTATTCCAATGACAGAAACGGAACCGATATCAGGAATGTTTTCAAAGATTCGTCCATCGATGTTATCAGCGATGATAAAAGGCTTAATGAATTTAAAATCCAGTACAAATCCACTATAGAAAACCCTTATTTTGTAGATGCAAAAAACAACCGCTTCCTGATGTATTTTGACCGGAATGTAGTCAAGGCAAGTGCCCGGGATTTTATGCATAAAGATGTTTCTTTCTGGCATAATTTCGACAGTGAAAAGTATGAGATTAATCTTTATACCGACCAGAAAATCGATACCGAGGAAAAGTACACTGTTCAGGAAAGTACCATCCGTAATCCGTATTTTGATTTTATCAGCCGTAAAAAAGTAACCAAGAACGGTGCAACGGTTACTATTGAATATAATCCTCTGGTAAATCTTGAAATACCGCAAAATGATTTTGAAAAATTCAGGACAGACCATCATACGGTGGCCGACAGTAATTTCGGTCTGGGGATTGATATTGTCGAACCCGGGTTAATGAATATGCTGAAGTTCAATTTTAAAAAGCGGTTTATGTAAATATCATTTAATTATTCTGAATTAATATGAAAATGACTTCGGGCTTGCTATGCAAGCCCGAAGTCATTTTTTAAGGATAATATATATTTATTAATTCCTTTTTTGGTATTAAAAAAATGTAAAAATAAAAATCATTATTTGCAGATCATCAATGATTTTGTGGTTCTGTGTTTTTGGAAGTGGATTTTCCACCGAATTTTTGTTTCCCGATCAAAAGCTCAAAGAAAAGCTTAAAATCAGATAGGAGCGACCAAACAGGATATTTAAAGGTGGCAGGCCTGTTTTTTTCGATTACAGCGTGACTCAACCAGGCAAATCCGTAACCAAAGATCGGGACATACCATAAAAAACGTTCTTTTCCTGAGGCGATAACATATCCGATAACAAAAAAGACCAGCAGGGTTCCGATGAAATGGAAAACCCGGGTCCCGGATTTGCTGTGCTCTGTCAGATAAAACTGATAAAATTCCTTAAAGTTTTTAATTCTTTCAGCCATGGCATTTGTGATTTAAACTCTAAAACCTAGAGCAATAAGTTCGCCAATCTGAAATAACAAGTCCGGGCTGCGATCGCAGCCCGGACTTGTTTTATATAGCAGTAAAACTATGCTTTTTTCAGCTTGCTGTTCCTGTAGCCATAACAGAAATAAATGATCAGGCCGATTGCAAACCATAACCCGAACCAAAACCAGTTGTCATGGCTCATCCCCGTAAGCAGATACAGGCAGGAACTTAATCCGATTAAAGGAATCAATGAGAAATTTTTAATAAAAGTCAGGATGCAAAGCCCTAGATTAATCAGTATGAAAAAGAAGATGGATGCTCTGAATTCGCCTTGCTCAGGATCTTTCCAATTCATTAACGTATCAAAAAACTCAGGCTGCCAAAGATAGAATACAATCAGTCCGCCGATAAAGATAACCGGAAAAATAAATTTTCCGTTGATATACGGAAGGTGAAACCTGCCCTTCAGCTTTTCTTTGGCAGGCAACATCAGTACCCCTGCGCATACCAGTACGAAAGCGAAAATGGTTCCGATGCTGGTAAAGTCCAGAATAAAGGACTTATCGGTAAACAAAATGGGAATTCCCACCACAATACCGGTAACAACGGTTGCAAACGAAGGGGTTTTATACTTAGGGTGTACCGTCTGGAATTTCTGTGGCATCAGACCGTCACGGCTCATAGCATACCAGATTCTCGGCTGGCCCATCTGGAAAACCAAAAGTACCGTAGTAATGGCGACAATGGCAACGAAAGAAACGGTAAGTTCCATCCATGCTACGTTGGCATTTGATTTTTCAAAAATAAAAGAGAGAGGATCTCCAACACCATCAAACTTTCTGTAATCCACCATTCCCGTCAATACAAGTGTGAGTGCAATATAAATAACGGTGCACAACACCAATGAGATGATCATTCCTTTTGGCAGGGTCTTTTGTGGATCTTTTGTCTCTTCGGATAATACGCTTAATGCATCAAACCCGATGTATGCAAAGAATACCCCGGAAACGGCACTCATGACTCCGGCAAAACCGTTCGGCATAAAAGAGGCCACATGGGTTTCAGGATTAACAGGGGTCCAGTTATCTGTAGTGATGTAAGAAAATCCGACCAGAATAACCAGAACAATAACTGCCAGTTTTAAAATCACCAAAGCATTGTTGAAATTTTTACTTTCTTTGACTCCTATATAACACAGCCACGTAATCAGCCCGTTGATAACCAGGGCCGGAACATCCACAATGAATTTCAGGTTTACGATCAGGGGTGCATGGCTCCACGCGTTAATGAGTTCTTTATTTTCGGAGCCGTTGAGAAAGGCTTTTTTAGCTTCGGTATAGCTGCAGGTCAGATAATCAGGGATGTGCATGCCAAGACGTTCAAGAAAGCTGGTAAAATAATCTGACCAGGAAAAGGCTACATAAATATTTCCGAACGAATATTCCATAATCAGAGCCCAGCCGATAATCCATGCAATTAATTCCCCGAAGCTTGCATAGGCGTACGTATAGGCAGAGCCGGCTGTCGGGATTCTGCTGGCAAATTCTGCATAACAAAGCGCAGTGAAACCACAAGCGAAACCACAGATCAAATATAGTAAGATAACGCCGGGACCTCCCCTGAAAACAGCTTCTCCTAAACTGCTGAAACTTCCTGCCCCGATGATGGCCGCAATACCAAAAAAAACGATGTCCCAAACACCCAAGACTCTCAATAAACCTGTGGATGTATCTGAATCTGAATAAATTTTTCTTCTAAAAAGCTGACCCATTCAATACTATATTTTATTTGAAAAAAGCAAATGTAATTATTTCTCTCAAATAATTTTGTTTTTCTTAAGGTTTCTTATAAAAAGTTAAGAAGTCATAAAATCAGAATCACTTATTAACAATGTGTTAAAAGGCTTGTTTATGCAATATCTTTTCGATATTTTCGTTGACCAATTGTGGATAATTTCCACAGAATTTTAAATATTTAGACCTGGTTTTCAGGCTTGCCCATTTTAAAATTTACAAGTAATGAACTCGAAAAAAATACTCCTGGCGACTGCTGTTCTGTATTTCGGTATTGCCGATGCCCAACAGTCTCAATATTTTACGCATAAAGAAAACTACAGGTTCAATCTGGCAGAAAACCTTTATCAGACCAAGATCTATAATGCTTCACAGTACGAATATGCAAGACAGTATTTCTACAATGAGAACCTGTCCAGATCAAAAAAAGAAGCAGCGAAATTTTTCGATAATGTGATCGGCGTAATTCTTCAGAAGAATCATGCGGAAGACGGGCTGACCGCTTTTATCAAGGAATATCCGAATTCGGCCTATTTTGCTCAGGCGAACCTGCCGTTAGCAGATTATTATTTAGCGAAAAAAGATTTCCCTAAAGCCTTGGAAACGCTGAAAAAGATTAATCAATATCAGCTTTCCAAAGAAGAAAATACACAGTATATTCTGAAATTGGGGTATGCCAAATTTATGATGGGAGATTCCAAAGGCGCAACAGATGCACTGGAAGAAGCTTATAAAACAGCGGATGAATCACAAAAAGGAGATATTGCCTACATGCTGGGCCATTTGTATTATTCGGACAGGCAGAATGATAAAGCTTTCCAATATTTTGATTCGGTGAGAGACCAGCCGAAATATGCCAAACTGGTGCGTCCTTATTATGTTCAGATGTACTATAATGACAAAGATTACGATAAGGCAATTTCTGAAGGTACCGTATTGCTTAATGAAGATATTTCAGAAGCTTACAAAGCCGAAGTTCACAAGATTATAGGGGAAAGTTATTTTATGAAAAACGATTACGCTTCTGCGTATCCGCATCTTAAAGATTATCTGAGCGTTCAGCAGAACCCGTCTGAAAATGACCTGTATGAAATGGGTTTTGTCGCTGCACAGCTTAAAAAATATGACGAAGCCGTTTCTTACTATAACCAGTTGCTGAACAGCAATTCAGCGTTAGCCCAAAATGCTTATTATCAGCTTGGAAATGCTTACCTGGCGGTTGATAAAAAACAGGAGGCCCTTTCAGCTTTCCGTTCATCTTACCAGATGAATTATGATCCTAAGGTTAAAAAGCTGGCTCATGAACAGTATGCCAAATTAAGTTACGACATCGGAAACCCGTTTGAAAGTGCATCGACAGTTATCCAGAATTATATTAATGAAAATCCTAATGCGGCGAACGGAGCAGAAATGAGATCGCTTTTGGTGAAATCTTACCTGTATTCCGGAAACTACAAGGAAACGCTTAATGCTATCGACAGGCTTCAGAATTCCTCTCCGGACATTGATAAGATAGACCAGGAAGTTTCTTACCTGCTGGGGACTGAAGAGTTCAACAAGGGAAATTATGATGAGGCAGAACAGTATTTCCTGAGAAGTTTAGGATTCAATATCAATAAAGAATTTAACAGCAGGGCTTTATACTGGTTAGGACAGGTGTATTACCAAAAAGGGAATTATCCGTCAGCCATTGCCCGCTACGAAAAGCTGCTTACCGAAAACTTCCCTGAGAAACAGCAGCTGCCGTATGACCTCGGATATGCTTATTTTAAATCCAAGAAATTTGACCAGGCAGAAACCTATTTCAGGCAGTATTTGAAGAATCCGAAGCCTGAGTTTAAAAATGATGCTGAACTTCGTCTGGCAGATATTAATTATGCCAACAATAACCTGAATGAAGCCATTGCTATCTACGACAAAAATGAAGATGCGACAGATTATACCTTATACCAGAAAGCCATGGCTTTAGGGTTTAAAGGAGACACACAGGCAAAAATAACCAATCTTAAAAATCTCCTGTCGAAATATCCGGATTCCGATTATTACGATGATGCCCAATATGAGATCGGGACTGCTTATGCGGCTCAGGATGATTTTAACAATGCCAATGATTTCTTTAATAAAGTCATTAAGACGTCTTCCGATAAAGATTTGGTAGCAAATGCTTCCATCTACAGGGCACAGAACTATATTGACCAGAACCAGAATGATAAAGCATTGTCCGAATTGAAATCTCTGGGCGAACAGTACAAAAATACGGCGTATGCAGAGAAAATAGTTCAGGCTGCGAAACCTATCTTTACAAAGAACGGTGATGTCGCAGGATACGAGAGCTTTGCCAGAAATATAGGAGTTAATATAGATGCTGCTGAAATTGATGAAATTAATTTATCAACAGCGAAACAGCTGTTCACTAAAAAAGACTACAAGAACGCCATTTCTTATTACGAAAAATATTTGACCCAGAACCCAACGGGAGAAGGCTTATATCAGGCTAAATATGAACTTGGCGAAAGTTATTACCAGACCAAAAATGCAACCAAAGCACTTCTTGTGCTACAGGAATTAGCGGCTGTTCCTAATGATTACCAGGATGATGCGCAAACCCGTCTTGCTCAGATTTATATTGCTCAGGGCGATAATGCACAAGCAAGAACCTATCTGGAAAATATCAGCAATTCCTCAGACGTCAACATTAAAAACTACGCCAATGTAGAACTGATGAAGCTGTATGCTGAAGAAAGAAACTTCCCACAGGCCGAAAAATTGGCGGATGCTGTTATTGCCAATACTAAAAACTCAGTAGCTGTTATTGAAACGGCAAAAGTAATTAAGGCAAGGAGTCTGATGAATTCCGGAAAAGATAAGGATGCGCAGACGGCATATGCTTCGCTTGAGAAATCCTCAAACACTTCGGTGGCAGCAGAAGCTATTTATGCAAAAGCTTATTATCAGAATAAAGCAAAAGCCTTTAAGTCCTCCAACGAAACTATTTTTAAACTGGCCAATAACTATGCTTCCGAAGAATATTGGGGTGCAAGAGCGTTGGTGCTGATGGCTAAAAACTATGTCGGTTTAAAAGACAATTACCAGGCAAGCTATACCTGTGATCAGATTATTGAAAACTACAAGGATTTTCCTGATGTCGTAGCAGAAGCAAAAGAGGTTAAAAAACAGATTAAAAAGTAAAAGAGTAGTCATGTTAGCGTAAAATGTGTTAATGTACGGAAAGCATTGATACAGATTACATACTTAAATACAAATAATATGAACCGAAGAATTCAATTATTATCCATCATATTTTTAGGGATTTCGTCCGCAGCGTTTTCCCAGATTAAAGAAGAAAAGCTGATTCTTAATAAAAAAAGAGAACCGGAAGTAAAGAAAATTGAAAAAAAGAAAACTTCTGTAGAAACCATCAAAAATTATCCGCCGGAAGAAAAATCCCAGAATCCTGTACAGTACAAGATCACGGATGTTCCCGCAGTGTCCGACTTTAAAACTTCTACAATTCAGGGACAGGATGTAACACCGAAATTTGAAGGTTCAGTTCAGAATAACTATATTCAGTTTGGAATGGGAAATTACGGGAAGATCCTCGGTGATGCCAACGTTTCAAAAACACTGGAAAATAAAATTGAGGTAGGCGCGGATGTACATTTCCTGTCGACACAAGGCCTTAAAAAAGAATATCCATGGGATTCAAAACAAAGCTCGACTACATTGGGTGCATTCCTTAATTCTTACGGAGACAAGGGGAAATTTAACTTAAATGCCGAATACGGCTTAAACAGCTACAATTATTACGGTATTTATGCACTGGAGCCCGTAGATGTTGACCTGGACCAGCGGGTAAATCAGTTTAAAGTAAACGGCTATTATGATTTTTACTCCAATGAGATCCTGAATGATATCAGGGTAAAATCATCATTCTTAAAAGACCATTTCGATGCTCAGGAAAACCAGGTTTCCGTGCTGGCCAATTTATCCAAGCACGCTGTTGAAATCGGAAAATCAGGAATCAACCTGAATGCGGATTTGGGAGTAGGGCTGGAAGCTGTAAAAAGTGAGTTTGCCATCGTCGATAAGAATTCATCCAACTTCGTCAACATAGGTTTGGCACCTGAAGTGACATTCAGAAAAGGAGAATCTTATCTAATGCTCGGTTCTTCTTTTTCATTCCTGAACTCAAAAAATACAAACAGCCTGATGGCAGAACAGCTGAAAGCAAACAAGACATATTGGTTTCCAAAAGCTGAGTTCCAGGTTGCCGCAGGGGATGCATTTAAATTTTACGGTGGGGTAGACGGAGGCCTCAAGCTGAACACGTATGCAGATCTTCTTCAGCAAAACCCATTCATCGTATCGGACCAGTATCTTAAACCTACTGAAACAAAATATCATTTCTATGCTGGATTAAGAGGAGATATCGATGAAACATTCAAATATGATTTTTCAGCAGGATACGGAAAAATGAGAGATATCATGTTCTTTAAGGCAAACAGCTTGTTTGATAACAATTATACCCTCAACCGTGCTGCCTATAATTATGCAAACACATTTTCCACCGTATATGATGACGGAAATGTGAGTGACGTTAAAGGAAGCCTGCAATACTTTCCGTTGGCAAATTTAATATTGGATGCAGAGGTGAAATTTACCAAATTTGATCTTAAAAATTACGAAAATATTTACAATGTGCCGCTGTTTAATGCTACCATCGGAGCAAAATATACCATGCTGGATCAAAAATTATTACTCGGTTTCAAGGGACTTTTTGCCAGCGACAGAACGACCAATTCGTTTGTGCTTGAAGGAGTTGGGAGTCCTCTCATGTACCAGCCAACCGAAGACACCAATGATAAAGTTGGGGGCTACGCCGATTTAAATCTTTCTGCAGAGTACAAAGTTCACAAAAATTTCAGTATTTTTGCTCTCGGAAATAATCTTCTGAGCTCAAAATACCAGACGTACAAAGGCTATAAAGTCTTGGGTGCACAAATTTTGGGAGGCGTGAAAATTACATTCTAATGTATTGATGATACGTAATAATTAAATAAATTAATTGTGTATCGATTGCAGAAATGGCTCCGTAGTTCAACTGGATAGAATATTGGATTTCGGCTCCAACGGTTGGGGGTTCGAATCCCTCCGGGGTCACATTTAAGGAAGAAGTACTTTTATAAGTGCTTCTTCTTTTTTTTAATTTGTTGTTATCAGGAAATCAATTACTGGGACTTCTGCAGATAAACAAAAAAATCTACTATGCTTTTTCCAAGACAATAAAGAACACGGTGGAATATCTTCCGATCCAAATAAAACCATGCTCAGTGAATATCTGCCAGGTATTCAGTACAGACCAATTCTGAGAAGGCAAAAAGTTTTTACTGTTGAGAAAATAAACTGTATCTTATAGACCCGTCAAATGAAGTCCAAGACGTACAATAAAGTTTACGCAACAGCTTAAAAAAAGCAGTAATGAAAAAAGAAATAGACAAGGCTATAGATTTTTGTATTGATGCACTAAGTACTCCGAATGATAACCGACAGGAAGCTTTGGGCAATGATGCAGAAGTATTGGATGTGATTAAAAAGATTGCTGACATTCCCTACAAAGGCAGAGGTCTGGGAATAGGGGCACTGGGATATAAAGGCTACCGCAGCTCATGGAAGGATATATATGAAAGGTTTGAAGGCAAAAAAGAGATTACGCACCCTTTAGATTGGTGTACCGCAGCTTTATTGTTGTATGATTTTGCTGATTATACGGAAGAAGAAATTTTAAACTCTGCGCAAAAGATTACGTATGATGATATCATTTATAATCATATCCTGATACATATCATTACGAATCTTGTGATCAGGGACAAAATTGAAAAAGCTGAAAAATATACCGCATATTTTAGAAAAACAAAAATTTTCAAGGAGAATGACAATGTTGATAAAGGATTCTTAATCATCCTGACCTATTACGCATTAAAAGGAGATCAGAAGAATTTCTTTAAGTACTTTACGGCTTGCAAGCCTTCAATTAACAGATCAGAAGTAAATGATGCCAAGCAATCATTAGTCACCGCTTACGCAGATGCTCATGGGGTAGAAGCTGCCATAAACTTATGCAGACATAAAAACCTGGGCACTAAATATCATTCTGATGCGATAATCACTTACGCAGTGAAAGGTAAATATCAGGAACTTAAAGAAGTTTTTAATAAGTATCCGGAGCTAAAGCAGCATGAACTGGAAACTGAATTAAGTATGTTAATATCTGCTTACGAAAATGCGAAAATCAGAAAATTACCGGTCGATGACGATTTTGAAATCCTGTTTGAAAGAGCAAAACAAGTAGACAGGAAACTGCGGAGGGGAGATGGTAAACTGCAGGATGAATTGTTTCTTAATTTAGGGCTGGCCAGTCAAGATAATCCTGAGCGGGTTAAGCGTTGCAGGAAAGCAATCAAGAATAACAGCCTGAAAAAGGAGCTGCTAATACCATAAAATAATGTTTTTTTAACTGTTGTTTAATCGGATGATAAACTATAAAATAACGTTTCACAGTTTACGATATCTGATTATGAAATATATAGACATGGAACCTTTGTCGAAATGATTAAAACTAATGTTCAAATGAAAAATTCAATGGTTATTTTTAAATGGAAAAGCAATTATTTCATTCTGTGTGGTTTGATGCTTGGTATTTTCCTGAACTGCAGCGGAGACCATCCTCAAAACCGCAAAGATAAATCGTCACTTCCGGAAGTGAAGGAAATGAAAGCAAGTCGTCCGAAGATTATACTGGTTTACATCGATTCTGTAGCAAAACTTCCTGACGCGAAATTTAACGAGGCTGGTATCCGATCTTTAAATAAAAAATTTTTAAATAAACTGCCGCTGGTGATGTATGATTCATTGAAAGAAACACAAGGGCAAAACATAGTGATGCAATATCACTATAGTAAAAAAGAAAACCTCACAACAAATTCAGAAATGATTTTCCTGATTCCTGAATCCATGACAGAAACTTTAACTGTTGGTGATTTTACGGACTATTTCGGAGATATCAGAGAACAAGAGCCGTTGATCGGGATTATAAAGCAGCCTCTTCCTGAGTATATTGACATTTCCCCAAAGAGATCAATTAAACTTACTTTTAACAATAGTGAAAAACGGGATAGGGCAGGTGTTGTTATGATTTCGGTTCAGGATAATAAGTGATTGAATTATATTGTCTAAAAACCAGGAGAGAAGATGATCTATATTTTGGAGTCATATTAACATTAAGTAGATTAATACAGTAAATATGATTCTATAAAACAGACTTTTAACCTGTCAAAATCAAGATTATCCGTAAACATACGGAAAAGTAATTTTCGAGCGTGATCTGGAAACCTCTTCTGTATATGCTGAAAAAATAAAATCAGCTTTGATAAAAATAGAGTTGGATGATCAGGATGCTGATCTGTTATTGTATAAACTATTTTAGGTTAGTATTTATAAAATCTGCCAGCATCTTTGTGTTTCCGCTATAATGATGGTTTCCCGCAATGTGCTTCAACTGGTAATTATTGCCCAATTTTATGTCTTTATACGGAAAGTTTACAAATTCAAAGTCACTCAGAATGACCATCAACGGGATATTGACCATTTTATTGATCTCAGGAATTACCTGAAGGCTGCCTTTCGGTTCTTCGCCAAAATATTCCTTCAGATGAATTTTAAAATCGTTGCTTTTTGAAGGCCCGATAATAAATACTTTTTGAACTTTATTTTTTAAATCACCCGAAAATCTGTTATATACAAAAGGAGTAACATCTGCACCGAATGAATATCCGATCAGGATCACTTTTTTATTTTTTCTTCTTTTTAACTGATGATTGATATAGTCTTCAATATCGGATGAAGTCTGTTCAGGCGTTTTCTTTTCCCAAAAGTAAGTTTTGGTATCCAAAGCAAATACATCATAACCAAGCGCATGAAGATTTTCTCCAAAGCTTTTTGAGAAAGTATTGAAGCCGGCATCACCGCTGAGGTAGAAAATAATGGGTTCGTCGGAATGAGAATTCCATTTTGTAATCTGAAAATCCTTTTTATAATCACAACCCAAAAACAGGGCGAATATGGAGAAGTAGATTACTGTTTTAAGAATTCGTTTCATGGTTTCATCACTTTATTTAATGCGGTTGGAATTTGTAATAGCTCAAGGTCGTTATTGTAAATCAGATATTTATTCTCCCAGAGATCAGCATACTTTTCTTTAAAATTTCTAAGGGTTTGATAATGTTTGAAGCTTCCGACTCTCTGGTACGCAAACTTCAAAATTTCTTCTGCCGTATTATTAGGTTCATCCAGTCCAGCCATGGGTGTCATTCCCATATTGATGAATTGCAGTTCTTTCCCTTTTGCATATTCGACAAGTTTTACAATCAAAGCATCGATACTGCCATTGGGAGCATCTGCTGTTTTTCTTATCATATCGTAGCTGCATTCGTCCGGCGCACAATGAGGGATAATATTCAGGAAAGCAACGTAGTTTCCTTCTGCATTAGAAATAACGATTAAATCCTGCTCTTTCAAAACTTCTCTTTCAAACATACCTTCTGCAAACACAATTTCCTTCTTATCGAACTCCTTTAACCATTCATTCGAAACCAGTTCGGCTTTATCCAGGATTTCATCCTTGTGTGGTGCATATTTTATCTCCGTAGTAAATCCTGACTTCTCCAGGGTATTGATTCCGTTCCGGATAGACTTTTTATCTTTGCCCGATAAGCTGAATTTTTCAGTATCAAGAATGGCATCCTGACCTATGAATAATTGCTTTTTCCGGAAAGGTTTAAAATAATTCAGTTCTGCTTCACCAACCCGATAATAGGTTGTTTTCAGGCTGTTATTTTTACAGTACTCTTCAAATTCTTCAATTAAACTTATTTTATCTCCTTCTTCACAAACAGGACTTTCTAAAATCACTGCGAATCCATTAGCAATTCTATATGCCAAAAAGCTTTCACGGTTTTCAGCAAAGAATAACTTTTTATCAGAAGTCAGTTTAAAATAATCCAGGGATGAGACACCATATTCTTCCACAAGGCTTTCTGCATCATCACGGTCTTGCATATCACTTTGCTCAATCAATTTATTTGTTCTGTAAAAAGAGAAAATAAGCACCAGCCAGGAAACCACCCCCAAAATATGATTCAATTGTTGAAAATCTCTTGCAAAACCCGTGTGCGACGTCAATCCGGAATTTTTGAATAAAAGAAAAGTCTGTAACGTGTAATAGAGCGCTTCTGTCTTAGTGAAATCTATTCTGAAATGAGATGGATCTATAAAATAGAAACTGAGGTAATTGAAGATGAAGATACTGACGAAAATTCCCAGAAACCAACTGAACCCGTTTTGAAGCGATGTTCTGTTAACCCTGAATGCATATTCTTTCCGACTGTAAATCAATAATCCAAAAGTGAACAACGCAAAAAGAGCCTCTTCATAATCTAAAGCTTTTATAAGATTGAAGATCACAGAGCTTATTGTAAGAATCAGAGCAAAATACCAGGCCCGTTTACTTCCTTTGAATAAATTCGCTGAAGTAATCAGTAACAGTACGCCGGACAAAAGCGTAAACATTTTCGAAATATGTATGAAATCCTGTGAGAGATAACTCTTTACGATAGATAAACGATTGGCTAATGCCGGCGTAATGACAGATAGGATATTGATAATACCCAGAAAGAATATCATCATAACAGGTAACAGCCTGGCAAACAACTTCCTGCCGCTCCAAAGGTAAGCGATAACTCCTAAAATCAGGGGCAGCCAAAATTCAAAAAAACGATACAGTAAGGTGATGCCTAATGCTTCTGTGTGATGATAGCCAAAATTAGCCAGAATGTACGTCAGTGAAAATTCGACGGCTCCTAATCCTCTCAAAAATGGCGAGACGATCATCAGTAAGATGGAAATAACATACGATATTGCTGCTGCTGTAAACGATGCTTCCACACCAAAAGCATACATCGCAATGAGCAAATGAAAAACACCACAAAACTCAATAGCTATCGACACTGCAACAGTATACCAAAAGTATTTTTTATCAATTTCGTTATTGAATATTTCATCAGCAGAACTGATGATCTTCGGGAATCTTTTTCCGATGAACCGGTAAAGAGAATTCTTTCTTCTAAATGATATAAAAATCCCATAAAGGAGTACTAATAAAACCGATAATGAAATAATGCCAAACCAGCTGTTATCAAAAGCTTTGTTTACGGAAACTGCATATACAATCAATGGAACACCTACAATAAGGACAGTTAGAAAACTGACAAAACCATAGATGGCACTGGCCTGATGAATTTTTGAAGATTTATATCCTTTGATTCTGATATTGCGGGGAAGATAGGCGAGTGAACTTACTCCTCCCGCAGGAAGAAAAATACTCAGAAGATTACGTTTCAGGAATAAGCTTATGGAGTCTGCAAGCTTAATATTCAGGTTTACACTTTTAAAACTGGTAACATACATCAGACCCTGAAGAAAAACATAAACAAAAACCAAAAGAACTCCAATGAAAACCCACTCAATATTTGAATTTTTTAATTGTGGACCGATTGCTGAAAGTTCGTGTCTTTCGCTCCTGAAAAAAACAAAAGCTAATAGCAAAACAACAATTGCTAAAACCTCTTTCCATCTGCTGAATGTAATCACTTTTGATAATTTCATAATTTTCACTGGGCTCTGTATGGATATAAATTTAATGAAGCGACAGTATCAAAAATAAGTAAAATACAGTTATCTTCATTATAATTATTTGTTGTGAAAAATTAACTTTAATGTTAGCAAATCTCATGAGCACTTGTAGATGTTTTGAAAAGAAATACACCAGTAATTTAGCTTAGGAATTTAATAAAATTTAGCATTGCATTCTCCGATAAAAGACTATATAGTATCCATCAATACTTGCAAAGGTATTGTGCTTGACGGAGCGATTGCATATCCTTTTCAAGATGAGCACAGCTAACAAATCTATCCGTAAAAAATGGAAAAACCTTTACTGTTTATAACGATTAAAGTTCAGCCCTGATTCTGCTGAGCTGAGTAGGAGTAACGGCTAAATAGGAAGCTACCTGGTTAAGCTTCAGACGAGAGATCAATTGTGGATAATTCTTTTCAAACTCCAGATATCTTTGTTTGGCCGTAGCTGATTTAAGGGTGATTTCTGAAAATTCCTTTTCAACGACCCAATGGCGTTCCAGATAAGTAATATAGAAATTGGCGATATCATTATACTTTATTGTCAGATTTCTGAAATCACTGAAAGAATAACTGATGAGTTCCGTATCTTCCAAAGCTTCAATGGAAAAAGACCCGGGTTCCTGTTTTAACAAAGCACTGGTGGAAGCTACCAGTGAGTCTTCCGGAAAAAATCTTTTAATGATCTTTTCACCTTTTTCATTAAGATAATAATAGGACAGCAGTCCTTTTCTGACAAAAGCAATATCCTTAGGAATTACGCCCTGATCTAAAAAATGGTTTCCCTTAACGATAGAGGATGTTTTCAATAAAACCGACCACAACTTTTTCGATTCTTCCGAGATCGAGGAATAACGATCGATAAATTCCCAAAATGCTGTCATCATATAAAGATAAAGCAAAATACAAAGATTGTAACAAAATTTAAAAAAATTAACATGTTTTCTGATCTCTCAACATATGTATAGAATTTTGAAAATGCAGGTATATAACTTTGTCTCAACAAAAATAAATTACAATGATAAGATCATTATTTGTCCTGATCGTTACCTGTCTTGCAGCCAAAATGTTTTCTCAAAAAGTAGACTCATTGAGTATTTACAGTGAATCGATGAACAAGGAAATTAAAACCCTTGTCGTGCATCCTTCAAAAAACAGGAATAAGAATTTGCCAACGGTTTATATCCTGCACGGTTACAGCGGATATCCCAAAAGAACATTAATGCAGGATATTCCGGCTTTAGGAAAGCTTAGTGAAGAAATGCAGATGATATTCGTGTTACCCGACGGAGATTATAATAGTTGGTATATAGACAGCCCGAATCTAAAGTATGAGACCTTTATCGTCAAAGAATTGACCGGCTATATTCAGAAAAACTATAAGTCTGATCAATCGAGGACGACTCTGATGGGATGGAGTATATGCGGGCACGGCGCGTTGTATATTGGTGCAAGACATCAGGAAACTTTCACCGCAATCGGAAGTTTGTGTGGCGTTATAGATTTTGTTCCTTTTGGAAAAGAATATGATGTTCCCAAACTTTTAGGGGAAAATCCTGAAAAATGGGTTTCTTACACAGCTGTTTCGCAAATAGATAAGTTTAAAAATACAAGGCAAAAAATTCTGATCAGTTGCGGAACCAGTGATCCCCTGCTTGTACAAAACAGAAAATTTCACGACCAGTTAATTTTGATGAGTATCCCTTATATCTATGAAGAGCGTCCGGGTGATCACGATGCAGCATATTGGTCCAAGGCTGCTGTTAATCAAATATTTCAACTTTATCAGTTCTTTGCAGACTATGATTAATTTTAAATACTTTACGGATAAGAAAAAAAGTTTTCTGATCTCACCGATATTCATTTTATTGTTTACAGGTTGTTTAAAAAATAATAATAAACCAATCCCAAATCAAAAAGATATGTCAGACATCCAATATAAAAATCCTGTAGGGCTTTTCGATCCTGCACCATATGCATTTTCCCATTCTACAATGGCTTCTGTCAACGGACAGTATGTATTTATCTCCGGACAAAGCGGTGGACAGGGTTTAAAACATCAGCTTTCGGATGATTTCAGGATGCAGGTTAAAGCAGCTCTGCAAAACCTGATCACTGTTCTTAAAACATCAGATCTGACGACTGATGACGTCCTTAAAATAACCATACTGATTGTTGATCACGATCAGGAGAAACTTAAAATCTGGACAGAAGAAATGCAAAAGGTATGGAAGAACAATCAATTTCCTGCCAGTACTTTGATTCCGGTACCGAAACTTGCGCTGGACGGAATGCTCATCGAGGTCGATGCCATAGCATTTAGGCCTTTATAGGATCATTTATTGGTATGGTTTTTAAGGCATCCGACAGCTGTTGGCTGCTTTATTTTTGGTTTTTGTCATCACCATAAGGTAATACTAATATAAAATTAGAATGATCTTATCAATTATTTTGACGGATCATAATTTGGGAAGATAAATTAAAGGGCTTTAATTTAGATTGTCCAGCCAATGTAAATCCAACATTTTCAAAGAAAGGAATCAGTGCGCTATTTGCAGGTAACTCTACCCAGTGTGAATAATTTTTTGTAACAGACAGACATTTATGCCATAACGATAAACATATTTCCTGAGTGTTATATCCGGAAAGAATAAAAAACGATAGGCAGACTGCTCTTTTGTCCTCAAGAACGGTGGGCTGATTGAAAGTATTCCTGATCATGGCATAACCTAAAGCTTCTTCATCATCAAATACAATGATCAACTGGGTTCTGAGGTCATTGAGATCATTAATTGCGGTTCTCCGGTCGAGCTCATTTTCAATATAAGTATTAAGAGTAAGAGGATCAATAAGGTTATCATATATTTCATTTAAATGAGCCTGCTTTAACACTAAAAAGCGATCAATTCCTTCTTCTGATCCTACGGTAAATTTTGATATGATATTCATTGAGTATTGAATTTTCCAACAAATTTAAGGGATGATTCAAAGCAGTACACAATACAGATTATTGAAAAATAAACGGTACAGTTAGTTTTTCATCCAGTTTCCGATTTTTTCTATAGCTTCAAAAGTTTCCGGTGTTAAATGGCTGGAAAATACGGTTCGGAAGTTATGATAATAGGTATTGGTAAACGAAAATGGATGACCTAGTGTGAAGGAAACTCCAAATCTCTCACAGGTTTTATAAAATAGCGCCATATCTCTGTCAGATTCCAGCTGGGTCCAGACACTATATCCTCCCTTTGGAATTGTTGTTAAGGTTGTCTCCGGAAAATATTGATTAAAATGATTGACCAGTTTAATGGCTTGAAGTTCCAGCTGCCGGCGAATCGTTCTAAGGTGGCGGTCATAAATTGATGAAGATAAAAGTTTTATTATAAGCTCTTGATTTATGGGTGAAACGGATCTGCCCAGGGCAAATTTCAAACGTTCTGCTTCAGAAAAGTAACGGCCTGCCGACAGCCAGCCTAACCTGATGCCTGGAGCCAGGCTTTTCGAAAACGAAGATACCCGTTATAACGAGACCCTGATTATCAAAATTTCTGATTGTTGACGGTCGTGCTCCGTTAAAATAGAGATCTCCATAAATATCATTTTCAATAATGGGAAGATTGTGAAAAGCTGCAATATCATAAAGCTCTTCCTTCGCCTGATCAGTCATCAGTATGCCGGTCGGATTATGGAAATTGGGTGTTACAACAATTGCTTTAATATCATTTTTTCTACACACTTCCCTAACGATCTCCAGGTCAATACCGGTGTTATTTCTTACAGGGATTTCTACAGCTCTAAGGCGAAGATTAGCAAGGATTTCCAAAACTGAAAAAATGCAGGGGCTTTCTATGGCAATAATATCATTCGGTTGTGTGGTAACAGCTAATGCAATATATAAAGCCTGCAAAGCTCCGTCTGTGATGATGATTTCTTCCTGTTGTACCAGTGCGCCATGCAACGCTGAACGTTTGGAAATTAGTCTGCGAAGTTCTTCTGCTCCATGAGAAGGGTAATATCGCAATAGAGCCGCCCCTTTCTCACGAATAATTTTCTGCATTGTAGTAAGAATCAATTTTTGAGGAATTAAAAAATCAGAAGGAACGGCCGCATGCAAGTGAGTTATTTCATGATGTTGCCGTTGGTGTGAGGTGATAAATACATTTTTTCTAAAGACCGGATCTCTCGGAATTGCTTTGAGATCAGATCCGGAAAAAACTGATGTTTTTTTCAGTTGATCATCGACTATAAATCCAGAGCGGGGAATGTTTTTTACAAGTTCTTTATATACAAGGTAGTCATAGCCATTTTGTACGGAACTGATGCTGAGTTCATATTCATTTTTGATTTTTCTGACAGAAGGTAGCCGATCACCAGGTTTTAACAGTCCTTTGGTAATGGTTTTTTTCAATTTCATCTGTAAATTTTCTGTATTTGTAATCCTTCATTATGAAACGCACTTTACTAATTTAATAAATGTACCGAATTTATTATCAATTAGCCCGGAAATAACCGTTGAATTTATTTTCATCAATATATAATTAAGATCTTTTTCTTTAGATTCCTGTTTTTCATTTATCAGAAACAATAAGTTTTATCTTCAAGATATTCCAGCATTGCGTACAGAAATCCATTTGACAATAAATAAGCCGGATATATTAGTATCCGGCCTAAACACATTAAGAAAAGTAAAAGTAATACGGTCAGACAGCATACTTCTTCCGGTAGGCAAAATAAAACACCAGCGGCAGGATCGTAAACGAAAGGACCATGCAGATGATCAGTCCGCCGACAATCATAATGGCAAGGGGTTTCTGGATTTCAGATCCCATTCCGTTGGAGATGGCGGCGGGGAAAAGTCCCATCGAGCCCATCAGCGCAATCATGACTACCGGGCGGATCCTGCTTTTAACGCCTTCAGAAATCGCTTTTCTTAACGGCATTTTCTGCTGCAGGTTTTCCTTCATCACGCCGATCAGGACAATCCCGTCGATGGTCGCCACCCCAAAGAGGATGATAAAGCCGATCCCTGCAGAGATTCCGAAAATGGTCCCGGTAAACCATAGGGATAAAAACCCGCCGATGAAGGCAAACGCCAGGGTGACCGATGAGATCAGCGTATCTTTCATATTTCCGAAGTTGAAGTAAAGCAGCATCAGGATCAGGATCAGCGATATCGGAACCACCATCATCAGCTGTTTCGCGGCTCTTTCCTTGCTCTCGAACTCACCGGCCCAGGTCATTTTGTGCTTTTTAGGGATATGGACATCTTTGGCAACTTTGGCTTTGGCATCTTCAATCGTGCTTCCCAGGTCGCGGCCTTCAATGTTGAACCCGACCCCGATATACCGGCTGCTGCCTTCACGGTAGATAAAGGACGGACCTGTATGGTAATCGATGGTGGCGATTTCCTTCAGCGGGACCTTCTTGCTGTCTTTGGTCGGAATCAGAATGTTGCCTATCTTTTCAGGATTGTCACGGTACTGTTTCTCGAAACGGAGTGTGACGTCAAACATCCGTTCTTCCTCATAAAATTTCGTGGCAGCCTGTCCGCCGATGGTCATTTCGATCACTGCCTGGGCATCCGCCGTGGAAATACCGTATTTAGCCATTTTGGAATCGTGCAGCTGGATCCTTAACTCCGGCAGCCCGATGTTTTTGAAAACATTTACGTCCGAAATCCCCGGTACCATTTTAATGGAATTAGCGACTTTGTTGGCATAATCTTCCAGTTCGAAAAGGTCGTTCCCGAAAATCTTGATCACCAGAGGGGCTTTTACACCGGCGACATATTCTTCCACATTGTCCTGGATGGGCTGGCTGAAACCGAAATTGATGCCGGGGTATTTCTCCAGCGAGATCCGCATTTTTTCCAGCAGGTCTTCTTTGGAACCTTTATTTTTCCATTCGCCGGCCGGTTTCAGCTGGATGTTGAATTCGATATTGAAAAATCCGGTAGGGTCGGTTCCGTCATTAGGACGGCCGGTCTGGGTCATGACGAATTTCACTTCATCATAATTTTCCAGGGTCTTTTTCATTTCCTTGGTCAGCCTCACGGATTCGTCAAGGTTGACGCTGTTCGGAAGGGTAGCCCGCACATAGATCGCTCCTTCGTTCAGCTTTGGCAGGAATTCCGAACCGTAGTTGGAAAATTTAAGACCGCAAATGACAAGCAAAGCACCGAAACCGATCATAAACCCTTTCTTATGACGGTCTGCAAAGGTATATAGCCGGTACACATTCACCCTGAAAAACCGGGAAATCACGTTTTCTTTTTCTTCGATATTTTTGGTCAGCAAAAGCTTGCACATCGCTGGAACATACGTCAGGCTCAGGATCAGTGAGCCCAGCAGGGCATATCCTAAGGTAAATGCGAGCGGCGAAAACATTTTCCCTTCCACTTTCTGGAAAGAGAAAATAGGCATCAGCGCAACAATCAGGATCAGCAGGGCAAAAAAGATGTAGCCGGCCACGCTTCCTGCGCTTTTCTTGATGATTCCCAATTTCGACATTTTATTGAACCGCTCAAGGCCCACTTTTTTGGCTTTATGTTCCAGGGCGACGAAGACATGCTCGACGATAACCAACGTTCCTTCCAGCAAAAGACCGAAATCCAGCGCCCCCATGGAGATGAGGTTGGCCGGCAGGCCCTGTATTTTCAGCATAATGATAGCGAAAAGGAAAGCCAGCGGAATGACCGACGCCACAATAAATGTCGTTCTCCAGTTGTACAGGAAAATGAAAACGATAATGGACACCAGGATGATTCCCTCGATCAGGTTTTTGGTCACGGTATGCACAGTCGTGTTCACCAGTTCTGTACGGTCGATAATCGGGACGATCTGTACGTCGCCGGGCAGCTCGCCGCCGTTGAGTCCGGCAATCCGGTCTTTCAGCCGGGCGATCACATCACTCGGATTTTCTCCGCGGAGCATGATCACGATGCCTTCCACCACGTCATCCTCTTTGTTGTAGCCCACTTGGCCCAGCCTTGGCTTTGCCGAAACTTTCACTTCCGCAATATGCTTCACCAGGATCGGCGTCGAACCTTTCACTTCGATCTGTATGTTTTCAATATCCGCTTTGCTTTCCAGAAGACCGATCCCACGGACCACATAGGCCTGGTCGCCTTTGGACACCACATCGCCTCCGACATTTACATTGCTTCTCGATACCGCTTCATAGACGTCAAGAGGGGAGAGATCGTAATTCTGGAGTTCCGTTGGGTTGATCCTGATCTCATAGATTTTTTCCTCACCTCCGAAGCTCACGATGTCCGCCACGCCGGGAACCGCCAGCAGCTCCCTTTCAATCACCCAATCCTGGATGGAAGTCACTTCTTTGATCGGCAGCTTGCTTTTGATGATGTACCGGTAAATTTCACCGGTGGCCCCGGACGGAGGCTCGATGCTGAAATCAGCCCCGTTGGGCAGGTCTACATTGCCGAGCCGGTTGGAGGCATATTGCTGGGCATAAAAATCATCGACATGGTCGTCGAAGGTCACCGTCACCACAGACAGCCCGAATAAGGAAATGGAACGCACCGAAGCTTTGCTTGGGATGGTGTTCATCTCTTTGGAAATTGGCAGGGTGACAAATTTTTCTATTTCCTCGGCACTTCTTCCCGGCCACTGGGTAATGACCCGCACACGGGTATTGGTAACATCCGGAAAAGCCTCGATGGGGGTATGAATATAAGAATAAATGCCTCCGGCCAGCAGCAGAAAAGTTCCCAGAAGGACGATCAGGGAATTTTTAAGGGAGAAGGAGACTATATTCTGAACGAATTTTCGCATTATGGGGTAGAATTAAGTACTTGAAATAATTTAACAATGGGTTTTTGAATTTTAAAATTCTGGCTTTAAAGCCAATAGCAAGAAGCGAATGGCTATCAGCTATTTAACGGTTTGGTTTTTCAGGTTTTCATAAATGATCAGGCCGTTGGTCGCCACGACGCGTTCGCCTGCTTTCAAGGAACCTTCTACATAGGTGGTGCTGTTGTTGGAAACAATTTCGGTAACGTGCCTTACTTCCAGATCGCAATCCTGCTTGTAGACCAGCACATAGCTTTGATTGTTGTCGAAGATCAGTGCCTTGGTCGGGACGGCGAGGGCGCTTACATTCTGGGAATTGATGGGAAGGACAATATCCGCGGACATCCCCGGTCGGAGCTTCATGTTGTTGTTATCCATCACGATCTTAGCCTTTAAGACCCTTTCATTTTCATTAAAAACCTGTGATACTGCATCGATTTTTCCGGTAAAGCTTTCGTCGGGATAGGCGAGTGTTTTGATCACCGCCGGCTGGTTGACGTAAATGTGGCGCATGTTGGTGGCATAGACATTAGCCATCACCCAGACCTTATCCAGGTTGGATATGGTGAAAAGCTTGTCGCCGCCCGCCGAAACCGGCATTCCGTTGGAAATGTTTTTTTCGATCACATATCCGTCTGCCGGAGACTTGATGAGGAAATCGCTTTTCCCGGCCGAATACAGCTTCATGTTCTTCTGGGTCTTGGAAATGTTGGATCTCAGGATCTGGACTTCCGACCTGGCTTCTTCCAGGTCTTTCTGTGAAGCGATATCGTCTTTGAACATGGCTTCCACCGAGGCGAGCTTTCTTTTGGCCACGGCAAGCTGGGCTTCCAGGGTCTGGGTATCGCCCTGCATTTCGTTCAGGGAAACACTTTTCACGCTGGCCAGCACCTGGCCTTTGGAAACATGGTCGCCGATGGAGAAATAGGTCTGGGTCACCACCCCGTCCACCAGGCTCACGAATGGCACGGTCTTATCGGAATTGCTTTCCACCTCACCGGTAAGCGTGATGCTTTCTTCGATGGGCTGCAGGGCAACGGTTGCCAGTTTCAGATTGGATTTAAGCTCGGGGCTGATGCAGTAGGCTGCAGGTTCTTTGTTTTCCCGGATTTCTTTCTGCGAGCAGCCCGAAAGTGCCAGCAGCAGGGGAAAGCCGTAAGCGGCCATATATTTTTTTGTTTTCATTTTCTTAAAGGTCTTTTCCTACGACGTATTGTAGGTTTTCAAAATATTCGTTCAGTTCCTTTTTCGTTTCGAGGATGATGGTTTTGTTGTCGATGAAGGTTTCCAGGAAATCCATGTATTCCAGCATGCTGATGTTCCTCAGCCTGAAATTTTTCTCATGGCTGATCAGCAGGGAATCCAGCGTATTTTCATAGTCGTTGTCCAGCTCAGCGGATATTTTTTTGGTCCTCAGGTAGTTTTGGTAAACGGAACTGATTTCATTCTGCGACTTCACGATATTCTTCCTCGTCTCATAGCCTTTTTTATCAACCTCAATCCGGGCATCCTGGATATTGCCTTTGTTCCGGTCGAAAACCGGCAGATCCAGGGAAACACCGAAACCGATAAAATCTTTCATGATATTCCCGCCTCGGTCATAGCCCACGGAAAAAGTAAGGTCCGGGGTCTTCAGGGCATTCTGCAGTTCCAGATTTTTCAGGGCCTGCTTTTCCTGGTTTCTGGCGAGCAGGATATCAGGGCGGTTTTCGGCGGATTCGATGATCCATTGTTGAAGATCAAGCTCAGAGAAATCTCCCGGAGGCTGTTTCAAAGGGTCGTTAATCATGATGTAACGGTCTGCCGGCAGCATCAGCAGGGCTTTCAGTTCCGTCTGTTGTTCTTCCGCTTCCTGTTGCAGGGAAACCTGTTTTTTCCGGAATTCCACCTCCTGCGCTTTCAGCCGGATGTATTCGGCTTTGCTGATGTTCCCGGAAGTCAGCTGGTTTTTATAGGAGGCCGTCAGTTTCGTGATGGAAGAAATCTGGCTGCCGTACAGGCGTTGCAGTTCCTGGTTGTAAGCCAGTTCCGTCATCGTATTGCGGAGCAGCTTTTTCAGTTCCCGCAGCACTTCCTGCCATTCGTATTTCTCACCGTCCACTTCAATCTTCTGCAGCTCGATGTTTTTCCTCCGCTTGCCGGCGGTTTTAATCACCTGTTCCACCTGCACCGAAACCTGGGAGCTTTTCCCCCAGTTGCCGATGAGTGCCGGCTGTGCTTCAATGTCATACGTCCGCCAGAGGTTCACCTCATCCACGGTTAAGATCGGATTCGGCCAGTATTTCGCCTGCAGCACCCGGGCTTCCGCCTGGGAAATTTCCAGTTTCTGTACCATCAGGTCGATATTTCGTTCAAGGAATATAGCCTCTACTTCGGATCTGCTGACTTTAATCGTGTCATTCACCTGTGCGGAAGCGTACGCAAAAAGCGGGATGCAGAGTATCGTAAAAATAATTTTCTTCAAAGCTTTCTATTTAGGCTGCAAAGTTATTTCCGACAAATTAGAGGGAATGTCAAGCCGGATTAAGATCCGGTTAATCCAACATTAGAGTTTGATTAGAGGGAGTGGGTTAGGCTGGATGCGGGATGCTGGGTGCTGGAAGTTTTTGCGGTTAATGGCAGGATTGACGGTTTTTTGATTTGGTGTGGGTTAGGCTAGGGTATGAAGAGTTGATAGGCTGGATGCGGGATGTCGGGTGATGGAGGTTTTTTGCGGTTAAGAGTATGGTCAATCGTCTTTTTATTGACATAAATCTAATCGTAAGATCTATAGTTTATTATTTGATTATCAATAGTGTCGGGCTTTAGCCCGATGGATGGTATGGTTGCCATTAAAAACCGGCTTCAGCCGAAACGTAGGTTAGGTTTCATCTTCTTCGGTATGAATTTAATCGTAAGATTCATAGGTTGTTCTCTGATTATCAATAGCGTCGGGTTTCAACCCGAGGGATGGATAAGGTGATTTAAATTAAAACCGGTTTCAGCCGAAATGCAGGATAGGTTCCGGCTGAAGCCGATCGTCATGCGTCATAAGGTAAATGGGCTTCCTTCGACTGGCTCAGGATAAAAAAGTTCATTCCTATTGATCTTAAAAACGCATAAATTTTAACGCAAAGTTTTAATAAAGATTCCGCGTATTTTCAAGGGAGCAGAGAAAAGCGGCAAAGCCGCCTGCGAAGCGCACGTTTATGCATACGCTTCATCAGATCAGCTCGCTGATCCCTTCTTTGTCTCCTTAAATTATACGTTATAAAAATAAAACCTTTGCGTTAAAAAAACAACGCAGCATTATGCACCTGCATATTAAATGTTCAATCTTTAACTTAAATAGGTAGGTGATAAACTACTGTTAATCAAAAGACTAAAAATTCCCCTCCCTCGGAGGGGTGTCGAAAATTCAAGGAATTTTTGAAGGGGTGGTTTAAGACAAAGGTTGATGTAAGACCATTGAACCTTTGTAAAACCAGCTTCCAATCCAAACCCGCTTCAATTCAAATCCCCGTTAAAAACCAACGACACCGTCGTCCCTTTCCCCAACGCAGACACAATACTCATCTCAATACCGTGATGCCGCAGGATGCTCTCCGATAGCGACAGCCCGATGCCGCTTCCTTTCACCGCGCCTACGTTTTTTCCCCGGTAGAAGGTCTCCGTGATTTTCAGGAGATCTTCCGGTGCGATCCCGACGCCGGAATCCTCAACATCTATCGCCAGATGCCCTTCTTTCTCATAGATCCGGATGATCACTGGGCTGTTGTCCGAATATTTCAGTGCATTTTCAACGATGTTGTACAGGGCAAGGTAGAGCAGGGTTTCGTTGCCTGGATATTCTAGCAGGGAAAAATTGGTGACCTCCAGCTTTACGGAAATCACGGCAGGGTTCCAGTTCCGGTGGTTCTGCAGCTTTTCGTGAACCTTCCAGACCACTTCATCGATGCGGAACAGCTGTCGGGGTTTTTCGATTTTTGAAAGGCCGGACATCAGCAGCAGGTTGTTGAGGATGCTTTCGATTTCATAGACGTTTTCCAGCACTTCTTTGGCTACTTCTTTGTACTCCTGTGGCGACCGTTCCTTCCGGGCGAAAACTTCAAGGCTGCCCGAAATGGCGGCCAGCGGCGTCTTGAACTCATGGGAAACGTAATTGATAAAGTTCTGCTGCAGCAGCATATTTTCGCCGATCCTTCCGAGGAGGCGGTTGTAGGATTTGATCAGCTCATCGATTTCATCATGGGTGTTGGTGGAAGTGATGGCCTGGGAAATATCGGTTTCACTGACGCTGTTGATGCGCCGGATGACTTCCGAGACCGGTTTGTAAACCACTTTGGAAAGATAGCGGCTCAGCAGGTAAATGGCCAGCAGCCCGACCGCCAGCACCGAAAGCATAATGATCAGCAGGCGGATGATCTGCGACGAAAACGAATCGCTGGACGACTTCACGAAGACCACGAAATTTCCCTGGTTGTCCGGGTAATAAATCCCGTAATAGAAGTTGTTGTCCGCCATAAACTGCACCTTTCCGTCGGCCCGGGCTTTCCGGAGGTCCTGCGGTTTGATATTCGGGTCGTCGAGGTTCATTCCGAAGGTTACCGCGTTGTTGGGATTGTAGACGGCGACCTGGCTGTTGCGGATGAGGTGGTTGTATTCTTTCTTGATCTGGGTATGCGCCGGTTTGGGAAGCTCGTCCTTTTCCAGGTAATAAATGGCCGAGATCAGCGCCGTATTTTTCAGCCGGTCGAAATAGGCCAGCTTCGTGCTGTCGTAATAGGCGATGAAGATCACCACAAAGGTAATGACCGAAACGATGCCGAACGACAGGCTGGAAATCAGGGTAAAGCGGTTCCTCAGCGTCATACCGGTCAGTCTTTGATGAGGTAGCCGGCCCCTTTTACGGTGTAAATCAGCTGCTCCCCGGATTCGTCGATCTTGTTCCGGAGGTAGGAGATGTAGACATCCACCACGTTGGTGGTGCTGTCGAAATTGATGCCCCAGACGCCGTTCAGGATCTGGGTGCGGCTCAGCACTTTGTTCTTGTTTTCCAGCAGGAAGAGCAGGAGCTTGTATTCCGTGGGCGAGAGGTTCAGCGGCCGGTCGTCCTGCGTCACGATGTGGAGGTCTTTGTTGAGGGTAATGTTCCGGCAGTGCAGCAGTTCCGGGCTTTTCTGATAGGACAGCCGGTTGCGGCGGGTCAGCGCATTGATCCGCGAAAGCAGCTCATCAAAATGGAAAGGCTTCGTCAGGTAATCATCGGCGCCCAGGTCCAGCATTTTCACCTTGTCGTCGGGGCTGTTCAGCGCGCTCAAGACCAGGATCGGGATGTGGATTTCCTTAAACCGGATCAGCTGCGTCAGCTGGATCCCGTCCAGGCCGGGAAGCATAATGTCCATCAGGATCATCTCAAAATCATAGGTTCCAATCATCTCCCTTGCTGCTTCACCGCTTTCGGCCAGGCTCACCTGATGCCCCGCTTCGCCCAGCCCCTTCACCAGAAACCTGCTGATTCTTTCGTCATCTTCTACCAGGAGAATATTCATGTTGCGAAATTAAGGCCTAAGATAGGGAATTTTGGGTAAATGGTGATTTTTGAACTGAAGGAGGTTGATAATATAGGATATAAAAATTCAGTATAAATACGGATTGCCGTAAACAGGCATAATTTGTTATTATTACATTTGGTAATTAATGTATACATAAAATTTTATTAGACAGAATGAGAAAATTTATTGTTAATAATTAGAGTAAGAATTAATAATAATATTTTGATCAATTTATAAAATATTCAACAAGAAAAATGTGTAAAAATGAATCCAAGTTATTATCAGAGTCAGATTAATAAATTAGAGAAAGAAATTTCAGAATTTCAGAAAAAAATAGCTGATGAAAGTAAAAAAGAGAATGATAAGAATAAACAAATAGATTCTGTGAATAAATCTATTAATAAAAATACTTCTATATCTACTCTGCAGAGTAAAGAAAGGCAAATTCAAGGCTATCAAAATGATATTTTTAATTGTAAGAAGAAGATAGCAGATTATCAAAAAGGCACCTACATACGACACTCTCCCACAAAGTGTGTAAGTTAAAAAGTCAGGGCTTAGATTTTATAATCTGAGCCTTTCTTCAAAAAT
>NZ_JAKVIP010000017.1 GCF_022601875.1 Chryseobacterium sp. SSA4.19 | reverse complement strand
TAGGATGAGCTATTAGGGTTCAAAAGGAAGCTTATTTAAGCTCTTTTCCGCTTTAAAATTATAAATTTATTTCAGATAAATAACAATCGTATATAACCTTATTTGTACCAAATTTAAAAGTTTCATCAATATTGTTCATTCAGAAATAGTATTTTCAATCCTGATATAACCACCATTAAAAATCCCGCTTCAAAACTGAAGCGGGATTTACTTTACTCATGATGATCATACATTCTATTATAAAGATCGATAAACTTTTCTTTAATGGCTTTTCTTTTCAGTTTCAGCGTAGGCGTCAATAGTCCGGTATCAACGCTCCATACTTCCGGTGTCAGTTCTATTTTCTTGATCTGTTCCCAGTTGCCGAGATGTTCGTTGATTCCTTCAATTTCTTTTTTGATTCTCTCTTTAAGCTCAGGGCTTTTCGCAATTTCCTGAGGAGTAGAGCCGATGTTGAGGTTATTTCTCATGGCCCAGTTTTTAGCAAATTCAAAATCGGGCTGTACAAAGGCACAGGGCATTTTTTCACCATCGCCTACCACCATAATCTGTTCGATGAACTTGGACGCTTTGGCTAAATTTTCTATGGTTTGTGGTGCAATGTATTTTCCTCCGGAAGTTTTGAACATTTCTTTTTTACGGTCCGTAATCTGTAAAAACCCGTCACTGTCAAGATGCCCGATATCTCCGGTTTTGAAAAACCCGTCTTCCGTAAAGGTTTCTTTAGTCTGCTCGTCATTTTTAAAATAACCTTTAAAAATGGAAGGGCCTTTTACAGTAATTTCACCGTCTTCCTGGATTTTTACCTGTAGGTTATCCAAAGGAAGGCCAACAGTTCCGACCTTCATTTTATCAAAAGAATTAACAGAAATAACAGGTGAAGTTTCCGTTAGTCCGTAACCTTCAAGAATAGGAATACCTGCATTTTGAAACATTAGGCTGAGCCTTGTAGATAATGCGGCAGAACCTGAAACCAATGTGATGATTTCACCTCCTAAACCTTCTCTCCATTTTTTGAAGACCAGCTTATCAGCAATAATTTCCTGTAAGCCCGATGGTTTTGAAATGGTTTTCTTTTTGGAAATCAGGTTCAATGCCCAGAAAAATATTTTTTGTTTCAAACCTCCTGCTGATGAACCGGTAGCATAAATCTTATCATAAACCTTCTCTACCAGCCTTGGTACCACACTCATATAATGAGGTTTCACTTCTTTTACGTTTTCTCCCATCTTATCAATGCTTTCCGCAAAATAAATCGAAAACCCGTTGTATTGGAAAAGATAGAAAAGCATTCTTTCAAAAATGTGGCAGATAGGCAGGAAGCTCAAGACTCTTGTGTCTTTATAATCTAGGCTTTTTTTCTTGGGAATTCTCGGAACGGAACCTAAAACATTGGAAACAATGTTATGATGGGTTAGCATCACGCCTTTCGGCTTGCCTGTAGTTCCGGAAGTATAAATAATTGTTGCCAGATCTTCAGCATTGATGGCATTTGACAGATCTTCAACTTCAATCTGGGTGGAATCATCCTCGCCAAGATCCAGAATCTCTTTCCAGTTAGCAGCACCGCTGATTTGGTCGAAAGTAAAAATCCCCTGGAGAGATACGATGTTATGCTTTACTTTCATCACCTTCTGTAAAAGATCCTTATCAGAAACAAAACAGTATTTAATTTCAGCATTGGTAAAGATGAATTCGTAATCTTCAGGTGAAATATTGGGATATACTGGTACAGAGACCACTCCGATCTGCGAAAGACCAAGATCCATGATCGCCCATTCCGTACGTGAATTGGTAGTAATCATAGCAATTTTATCACCGGGCTTAATACCCAGCTTTAGAAGGCCTCTTGATATTTTATTCGCTTCATTGATAAATTCCTGAGTAGAGGTTTTTTTCCACTCGCCCTGATATTTTGTAACGAACATATCCGATTTAGGATATTTCTCCAAGGCATAATGTGGTATATCGAATAATCTTTTAATGGTCATGATCTTTTAAAATAATAGTTAAGGATTTTAAATATAAGCATTTTTTTCAATTGTGAGGGTGAAAATTGAAAATTAGTATATTGTAATATATAGGCCTGCTCAGTAGGATGCTTAATATTGGTGTTGACTGTATTTTAACAATATCTCAATCTATTTTATAATCTGTTGAATTTCGTTTAATCGTTGATTTTCAGAATTTAATGAGAGGCCCTTAATTCTATTTTCAGGTTTCATCAAAAAGTGTAAATTAGCGACCATCTAATTATTCAATTTTTATGGACTTTAATTTATCCGAAGAACAGCTGATGATTCAGCAGGCAGCAAGGGATTTTGCACAAAACGAACTATTACCCGGAGTAATAGAAAGAGACCGCGATCAAAAATTTCCCGCAGAGCAGGTAAAGAAAATGGGGGAAATGGGCCTATTGGGAATGATGGTGGACCCTCAGTATGGCGGAGCAGGAATGGACAGTGTTTCTTATGTTCTTGCGATGGAAGAGATTGCAAAAATTGATGCTTCTGCAGCAGTTGTTATGTCCGTAAATAATTCATTGGTATGTGCAGGTCTTGAAAAATTTGCTTCTGAAGAGCAAAAAGTAAAATATCTCACGCCTCTTGCCAGCGGCCAGGTAATCGGAGCATTTGCATTATCAGAGCCTGAAGCAGGTTCTGATGCAACTTCACAGAAAACCACTGCTGAAGATAAAGGAGATTATTATCTTTTGAACGGAATTAAAAACTGGATCACCAACGGTGGAACAGCAACCTATTATATTGTTATTGCACAGACGGATCCTGAGAAAAAACATAAAGGGATTAATGCCTTTATCGTGGAAAGAGGCTGGGAAGGTTTTGAAATCGGATTGAAAGAGGATAAATTAGGAATCAGAGGAAGTGATACTCATTCTTTAATCTTTAACAATGTAAAAGTGCCGAAGGAAAACAGAATCGGGGAAGACGGTTTTGGATTTAATTTTGCGATGGCTGTTTTAAACGGAGGAAGAATAGGTATTGCCTCCCAGGCTTTGGGGATTGCTTCAGGAGCTTACGAACTGGCTTTGAAATATGCTAAAACGAGAAAAGCATTCAAAACTGAAATCATAAACCACCAGGCCATTGCATTTAAGTTAGCAGATATGGCAACCCAGATTACGGCAGCAAGAATGCTTTGCTTTAAGGCAGCGGTAGAAAAAGATGCAGGAAAAGATATTTCCGAGAGCGGGGCAATGGCTAAACTATATTCTTCTCAGGTAGCGATGGATACCACAATTGAAGCGGTGCAGATTCATGGCGGATATGGGTATGTGAAAGAATATCATGTAGAAAGAATGATGAGGGATGCCAAAATTACCCAGATCTATGAAGGAACTTCTGAAATTCAGAAGATCGTTATTTCCAGAAGTATTGCAAAGTAATTACTTGTTATACACAAATAGCAAAAGGCTCTCAAATTGAGAGCCTTTTTACTTCACACGAACCACAAAATATTAATAATATATCTTTTTATTTTATTTTGAACAGGCATTTCTGTTATTTAGATGGTATTTTCCTGCCAGAGTTAAATTCTTATTTTGAATAAAGTGATAATGTAAAATTAGAAATAATAATTTTTCAGAAAACGGGATTTTCATTAAAATATTATTAAAATAAGCTGATTAGTTTAATCATTTCAAAATTAATCCTGATCATTATTTGTTATATTCTTAGTTTTTCTTTTATAAAAATAATACCCTGCTCCTGCGATTAAGAATAGCGGCCATAGCGGAAGAATGAACAGGAATATCGACGTAATGACGTTCCACCCTGAAGAAACAGCCGCAAAAGATTTTTCACCAAAAGTTTCAGTTTTTTTATTTTCAGATAGGTTTGCATCTTTTCCGTAAAGCGTGATGTCAATTTCGCACATTGTATTTTGAATAAAATCCTGCCCCGAAAGTTCAACACTTTTACTTTCAACCTTTCCAATATTGTGGCTGAGATCATCCATCAGGTAATCAAATTTCTGAATTGGAATTTTAATTTTTAGATAGGCTGTTTTATAATCATTGTTGTTTAACGAAATATTTTCGCTTCTTACCAGTCCGTCATATTTTTCAACCTGTTCTTTTACCATTTCTTTTGCTGTGTCCGCATCCTCTACGGTCAGTTCCAGTACTCCGGTTTTTAGGAGTTTATTCTTTAGGATATTCAGTTCATTATTTTCTTTTTTAGGTTTGTCTTTATAAACGATTCTGGTCTCCCTGATTACTTTCGGAGCGGGAACATTAACGATGATTTTTTCACTTTTTTTTACAGAATCTTTCTTCTCGGCTTTTGTCTCCAGCCTTACCGATGATATTTTATCAGATAAAGAGTCTGCTATTTTAGATGTGCTTTCCATCTTGTCTTTCACATCATTCTTAATATTTTCAAACTCCTTGATTCTTACATTTGCAGAATCAAGAGCAGCATTTGCCTGATCATCCACCTGCCTGATTTTTTCAGATGCTGCAGAAACCGTACTGTCGGCTGAATTTAGAGTATTTTCCAATCCGGATGCGGTGGCTTCTCCTTTTTTACACATGATGCACGATACTGATACCGTTAATGCTAATAAAAACTTTTTCATAATGTTAATTTTAATGAAGTAAAATTAGGAGGGAAGCTTTTGTAAAGACTGTAAAAGGGATGTATTGTGCTGGTAAATGTGTAATCATTTGAAAAATAATGTTTTAATTTTATTTTACAATTATTTTACAAAAGGTTAGCTAAATTTTTTAAATAGATAATTCGGTTCTATGTTATATTTTTTGCAAATGTTTTTATTTTACATGGATCATTTATCATATATGATAAAGTAAAGAGCTATTAAGATTATTCTATAAAATAATTTCTAATATTTAATGTACTCAGGAAGTTTAACGCATATAATCTGGAAAATCTGGAAAAGTAAGTGGGATATATTAAAAAGATAATCTTTTAAATTTTATCACACTGCAACACTAGAATCAAGCAGATTTCTGATTTGCTTTTATGTAAGAAATAATGCGATTTGCATACTACATAACATCTGGGTTAAGTACTTATTTGCAATTTATGAATTTGTATCTGTCTTTTTTATATATTTGCTAATTGTGAATCATGGTATGTGATTTCATTATGTAAGGAGTATCATTTCATCATGGTATACTTGATAAAATGAATTTACAGCGAAAATTAAAAACATTATATGAATATTAAAAAACTACTTTATTTGGGGATATTTATTTTATCCTTTTCTTCAGGCAAAGCGCAGGATTTTTTCAGGATAACCAATGAAAAATCTATCAAAGCAGAGCCTGGAAACAGAACGGTTCAGCCTGAAAAGTTTCTTACATATACTTTGGATGTGGCCGGAATGAAAAGCTATTTTAACTCAGTTCCTGAACTGAGGGACAGTGATCCCAAAGATCAGGCTCCCGTTATCGTCCTACCTATGCCTGATGGAACAAAAGCAAAATTCAGAATCTGGAAATCTTCAGTAATGGCTCCGGAATTGGCTCATCAGTTTCCCCAGTTGGTTACCTTTACGGGGCAAGGAATTGATGACCGATATGCGACCCTAAAAATGGATTTTACGGAATTGGGGTTTCATGCTCAGATAAAATCGGTGGTAACAGGTGATTTGTATATTGATCCGTATGCAAAGAATGCTATTGATAATTATATTATCTATAAAAAAGAGGATTTAATAAACAAAACCCCGAGAACTTGCGGAACGAAGGACGACGAATCTGAGTCAGAAAACAAAAACGTTCAAAAAACGGTTACTCCAAGCGTAGGAACCCAGATTAGAGTTTTTCGTTTTGTAGTTGCCTGTACAGGTGAATATGCGCAGGCTGCAACAGGATTGTCTTCTCCTACAGTGGCACAAACTTTATCAGCAATTGTAACCTCTGTAAACAGAGTGAATGGAGTGTACGAACAGGAAGTAGCAGTAAGGCTTATATTAGTAGCTAATGAAACTTCTGTTATCTTTACAAATCCTGCTACAGATCCTTTTAACGGTAATGACGATGCCGGTACATTAATTGATGAAAGCCAGGAACAGATTGATGCCATCATAGGAACTGCTAATTACGATATCGGGCATACGTTCAGTACGGGCGGTGGGGGCTTAGCCGGTTTGGGTGTTATATGTAATGCTTCAGGCAAGGCTAGTGGTATTACCGGTTCGCCAAATCCTGTAGGTGATCCTTATGATATTGATTATGTAGCGCATGAAGTAGGGCATCAGTTTGGAGGGCCGCATACTTTTAATGCCACTACAGTTAACTGTGGAGGGGGAAATCGTAATGCTGCTACTGCTGTAGAGCCAGGAAGCGGAATCACCATTATGGCTTACGCCGGTATTTGTGGCGGTACCAATAATTTGGCAGCAAACAGTATTGCCATTTTCCACACCCGTTCATTTCAGTCTATTACAACAAAAGTTCAATCGACAAGCTGCCAGGTTACTACTCCTGTTCCCAATACGGCTCCTGTTGTAAATGCGGGGAATGATTACACAATACCTAAAAGCACACCTTTTAGATTAACCGGCTCTGCAACAGATGCTGAAAACAGCGGGTTAACCTATTGCTGGGAGCAAAATGATACAGGTCCGGCAGGAAACTGGAATGCTGCGACTGGAAATGCCCCTCTGTTCAGATCATTTTTACCCGTAACCGTTCCTTACAGATATTTCCCAAGACTTACAAGTGTTATCAATAATACGGTATCCAAAGGGGAAGTTTTACCTTCATACGGAAGAACTATGCAATTCAGACTGACCGTGAGAGACAACAATGCGGGTTGTGCAGGTGTTGCCAATGATGACGCGGCAATTACGGTTGACGGTAATTCAGGACCGTTTATCGTTACGGCCCCCGCCACAGCTGTTAACTGGACTGGTAATACGACCCAAACAATAACATGGAATGTTGCCAATACAACCGCTGCTCCGGTCAATTGTGCCAATGTAAGTATTTTGCTTTCTACTGATGGAGGTCTAACGTATCCGACTACTATTGTTGCGTCTACTCCAAACGATGGTTCGGAAGTGGTTACCCTTCCAAATGTGAGTACAACACAGGCCCGAATTATGGTGGCAGGAGTAGGAAATGTATTTTACAATATCAATCCTGTTAATTTTACCATTACCCAGACATTGGCTGTTGATGAAGTAAATGGAAGCAAAGACGTATTTGTAGTATATCCTAATCCGAGCAAAGGAATTCTGAATGTTAAATTTGGCAGACAAAATGATAATTATGACATTGCTGTCCATGATGTAAGCGGCAGATTGGTATTTAGCAGATCGAATAATAAATTAGATCATGAAAAAGTGGGAACATTTAATTTGACTCATTTAATTAAAGGAGATTATCTGGTTACTGTTAAAGCTAAGGATATTAACAAAACAATTAAATGGATTAAGGAATAACGAAGTTCAGTTATCGTACATAATAAAATAGACCGTTCATATAGAACGGTCTATTTTTATATTACATTATATCTAGTTTTGTTTAAACTCACTGATGAAATGAAGTTTTACATTCGGGAACTTCTCCTGCGTCATGTGAATTGTAAACGATGAATCTGCCAGGAATACCAGTTGGTTATATTTATCCCTGGCCAGGAACCGTTGCTTTAATCTTGCAAACTCTTTAAATTCCTCTGATTTCTCATCCGCTTCCACCCAACAGGCTTTATGCATTGAAAGAGGCTCATATGTACATTTTGCACCATATTCGTGCTCTAGGCGGTACTGGATCACTTCGTACTGAAGTGCGCCGACTGTTCCGATAATTTTCCTGTTATTCATTTCCAGTGTAAACAGCTGGGCAACTCCTTCATCCATGAGCTGGTCGATACCTTTGGCCAGTTGTTTTGCTTTCAACGGGTCATTGTTATTAATGTATCTGAAATGTTCCGGAGAGAAACTCGGGATTCCTTTAAAGCTTAACTTTTCACCGCCTGTAAGTGTATCACCAATTCTGAAGCTTCCTGTATCATGAAGGCCTATAATATCTCCCGGGAAACTTTCATCCACCACTTCTTTTTTGTCTGCGAAAAAGGCATTTGGAGAAGAGAACTTCATTTTCTTGCCTTCTCTTACCAACAGGTAATTCTCATTTCTTTTAAAAGTCCCGGAAACAATTTTAACGAACGCCAGCCTGTCTCTGTGTTTAGGATCCATATTCGCATGGATTTTAAAAACAAATCCTGTGAAAGTATTTTCTTCAGGCTTTACCAAACGGGTATCGCTTTCTTTGGGCTGCGGTATCGGAGCGATATCGATAAATGCATCAAGCAATTCCCGAACTCCGAAATTATTAAGGGCCGAACCGAAAAATACCGGCTGTAAATCGCCTTTCATATAATCATCCCGGTTAAACTCAGGATAAACAGATTGTACAAGATCCAGTTCTTCCCTTAATGTATGGGCTGCTTTTTCACCTATTATTTCATCAATGGAAGAGTCATTAATGTTATCAAATTTAATTGCTTCCCCGACTTTCTGCTTTTTTTCTTCTAAAAACAACTGGATATTATCTTCCCAGATGTTATAGATTCCCTGGAAATCGCTTCCCATACCGATCGGCAGAGAAAGCGGGCAAACCGTTAATCCTAATTTCTGCTCAACCTCATCCAGCAGGTCAAATGCATCTTTCCCTTCGCGGTCCAGTTTGTTGATGAAGACCAGCATCGGGATGTTTCTCATCCTGCATACCTGAACCAGTTTTTCAGTCTGTTCCTCTACTCCTTTGGCAACATCTATCACTACGATAACGGAGTCAACGGCAGTCAATGTTCTGTAAGTATCTTCGGCAAAATCCTTGTGACCCGGAGTATCCAGGATATTGATTTTGTGACCTCTGTATTCAAATGCCAGTACTGAAGTTGCTACCGAGATTCCCCTTTGTCTTTCAATTTCCATGAAATCGGAGGTCGCTCCTTTTTTTATCTTGTTGGATTTTACTGCACCCGCTTCCTGGATTGCACCTCCGAAAAGCAGTAGTTTTTCCGTAAGGGTGGTTTTCCCAGCATCAGGGTGAGAGATAATCCCGAAAGTTTTTCTTTTCTCTATTTCTTTGATTAAGTCTGACATATTGTATTTTGAAGTTGCAAAAATCGTGATTTTTAATGGAAATTAAAAATCAAATTGTCCGGTTTGAAATTTTAGCATCATGTTAAGCCGTTAAAGACCAACAGGTATTGATTGCTTAAGGATTCACCAATGACTTATGTAGAGCCAATAGGACAAAATACTTATATTTGTCGCTATTAATTTTAACTGAAAATAATGGAGAGCAGATATCCTAAATTTACCTTTACATGGATTGGAGGCATTGTTTTGCTGGCAGGATTATTTACCGGAACAATGATTACTTCACTTTTTAATGTTTTCTGGATGTTTATTTTTAAGGAGAGCCTTCAGTATAAAGATTGGTTTTTCATGCTTGCCAATGCCTCGGGATTCTTGGTGGCAATCGCTTTTTTTGATTTCTTTATCGTAAGGCAGACCACGGGTAAGAAGCTTAATTTTAATTTTTCTCCGACTAACTTTTACACGTATCTGCTGATTTTTCCTATGATGGCCGGGATGATGTTTATTGCAGAATTTATTGCAGCGCAGATTCCTACAACAGGACCTTTCTTTGGAAAATATTATGAATTTTTCACCAGATTAATGGAGCAGCTGACTGATGATCCTGTTGTTATGATTATTACGGCAGTGATCTGTGCACCGATTTTTGAAGAAATTATTTTCAGGGGAATTATCCAGAAAGGATTGATCAATAAAGGGGTTAAACCATGGAAAGCTATTGTTTCGGCATCTGTTATTTTCGGGCTCGTTCATGCGAATCCATGGCAGTTTGTAGGAGCCGTTTTATTAGGCTGTGTACTGGGACTGGTATATGAAAAAACCAAATCACTATTGCTGCCGATGCTGCTTCACGGTTTTAATAATCTATGTTCCACATTACTGATTACCTATACCAAAAAGGAAAGTTTTGCAGAAGCCTTTCAAGTTTCAGAGTGGATAATACTGGCAGTAGGAATCGTACTTTTTTCGCTGTTTTGTTATTTATTCATGACCAAATACAAAGTGCATTATAACGAAATCTGAGTTCAGGCATTCTTTGTGCTTTAGAATAAAATAAAATTTATAACAAAATGGAGTTACTTGTCGCTACCCACAACATAAATAAAAAAGAAGAAATCCAGCAGATCCTGGGTGAAGGTTTTGTCATAAAAAGCCTTACCGATTATAATATTCATGAAGAAATTGTGGAAGACGGCGATTCTTTTAATGCCAACGCATTAATTAAAGCCAAATACTGCTTTGAAAAAACGGGAATTCCCAGTCTTGGTGATGACAGTGGCCTGGTGGTTGAAGCTTTGAATGGAAGACCGGGAATTTTTTCAGCACGGTATGCAGGCGATCATGATTTTGCAAAGAATATCGAAAAAGTATTAAGTGAAATGGAAGGCATGCAGAACCGAAAGGCTTATTTTATTACCGTTTTATGTTACTATGATGAAAACGGAGCAAAATATTTTGACGGAAGGGTTCATGGGAATCTGTTGGAAGAGAATAAAGGTTTTAAAGGTTTCGGGTATGATCCGGTTTTTGTTCCTGAAGGTCATACCAGGACATTTGCAGAAATGAATCCCGAAGATAAAAATAAAATCAGCCACAGAAAGCAGGCTTTGGATCTTTTCCTGGATTTTTTGAAAGTTAAAAATTAATACCGAATATTCATAGGGAGATGTCCTAAATGTTATTAGGACTGAAATTGATTATTCAACTTTAATCTTTTAAAGAATAAATATCACAGCCTGGCTTTTTATTTGTTTTCCTAATACGAATCTAAGGTAAATTTAACTTCAGATTTTCTGTCGTACATTTGTCTTTATAATAAACTATTGATTTGAGTACTTATTTAACAATATTAGGCTTTAATTCAGCAATTCCTACTGTAAACTCTTCTCCTACCGCACAGTTTCTGGAAATGGAAGAACGGTCTTTTCTGATTGATTGCGGAGAAGGGACACAGGTGCAGCTGAGAAAGGCAAAAGCAAAATTTTCTAGAATTAATCATATTTTCATTTCACATCTTCATGGGGACCACTGTTTCGGATTGCCGGGATTAATTGCTTCTTTCCGGCTGCTCGGGAGAGAAAATCCGTTACACGTCTATGGACCGAAAGGTATTAAAAAGATGCTGGAAACCATCTTTACCATTACGGAAACCCATCGCGGGTTTGAAGTGGTGTATCATGAGCTGGATAAAACTGAATCTGAAAAAATTTATGAAGACAATAGGGTAGAGGTGTACACAATTCCTCTGGATCACAGGATTTACTGCAATGGGTATCTGTTTAAAGAAAAACCGAAAGACAGGCATCTTAATATAAAGGAGATTGCAAAGTATGATGAAATAGAAACCTGTGATTACCATAATATCAAAGCAGGAAAAGATTTTGTTTTAAGTGATGGATATATTCTTAAAAATGAAATCCTCACTACCGGACCTGCGCCGTCTGTTTCTTATGCATTCTGCAGTGATACCCGGTATCTTGAAAATGTAATTCCCATTATTAAAAATGTAACGGTTCTGTATCATGAATCCACCTTTCTGCATGACCTGAAGGAAATGGCGGATTATACAGGCCATACAACAGCGCTGGAAGCGGCAACAATTGCCCAAAAAGCAAAGGTGGGAAAACTTATTTTAGGACATTTTTCCAACAGGTATGGAGATTTAACGGTATTTACAGATGAAGCCAGAACGGTTTTTCCGAATACTTTTTTACCGAAGGCCCTGGAGCCTGTGAAAATTTAATAATGATGTTGAAGTTTGAAGAATTAAGAATATTCTTAGATGAAAAAGCTGATCAGTACAACTGTCCTGACTTTATTGAAAATGACCCGATACAGATTCCACACCGTTTTTCTCTGAAGCAGGATATTGAAATTGCCGGATTCCTTGCGGCCACCATTTCATGGGGAAACAGAAAAGCCATTATAAAATCCGCAGAGAAAATGCTTGAAATCATGGGCAATTCACCATTTGATTTTGTAATGAATCATTCTGAAAAAGATCTGCAGGAAATTCAGGCGAAAAGTATTCACAGAACTTTTAATGGTGAAGATTTTGTATATTTTATAAAACAATTTAATAGAATATACACGGAAAACGAAAGTCTGGAAAAATTATTTGAAATAAATGAGTCTGAAACTAATTTCATTCACGCTATAGAAAGATTCAGAAGTCAGTTTTTAGGTACTGAAAAACACAGGAGTCATAAGCATGTAAGTTCACCATATAAAAATTCTTCCACCAAAAGAATCATAATGTTTCTTCGCTGGATGGTGCGTAAAGACAGGCGCGGTGTAGATTTTGGCATCTGGGGGAATATAAATCCGAGGTACTTGTCTATCCCGCTGGACGTGCATACGGGAAATATTTCAAGAAAACTGGGGTTAATTTCAAGAACCCAGAATGACTGGAAAACAGTAGAGGAACTGGATCAGGTGATCAGGAAGTTTGATGATAAAGATCCTGCAAAGTATGATTTTGCGTTGTTTGGCCTGGGAGTCACTAAAGAAATACTATAAAATAAACACTATGGAAAAACACGAAGAAAAAACAGCGGTTTTAGAGAGAATTGCCAACGGCATTACCTGGTGGATAGGCTCTATTCCGTCATTAATTGCCCATACTCTGTTTTTTATGATTTCATTTTTGCTGCCATTGCTTCATATTGTGGAATTTGATAAAATGTTGTTGATCCTTACGACAGTGGTTTCTCTTGAAGCTATTTATTTGGCTATTTTTATTCAGATGTCTGTCAATAAAAGCCACGAGAAAATTGAAGATATCCAGGAAGATATTGAAGATATTCAGGAAGACATTGAAGAAATCAGTGAAGATATTGAGGAGATCAGTGAAGATATTGAAGAGATTACTGAAGATATTGAAGATATTCAGGAAGATATTGAAGAAATTAACGAGGATGAAGATGATGAGGATCACAGCGAAAGAGCAAAAAATGTAATGCTTAAAAGCAATGTGAGCTCAAATAAAAATGAAATAAAGGCTTTAAAAGATAAAATTGAAGAACTTCAGAATAAAATAGACGAGCTTATAAAAGAATGATAATACAGTATCTATATGCATTTAAATTGATAAATAATTCACTAATGAAGTTATTTTTTTATTAGTGTTTCTCCTTAATGCAGATATATTATCTGATATTTGTGAATATTCACAATAAATTAATTTTTTCATTGAAATATCCGCTATTTTTATTTAATTCTAATTCAAAATTTAGTATTTTTGGACAAACAACAAAAAAATGTTAAATTATAGACTGAAAAACTACTTCTTATTTTTAGTGTTACTTTTAATTTCAGGATCTGCATCGGCACAGATTGCTTCCAGAAAAAACGGGAAAGTAAAACTAACATCTGAAAGTATGAAGGCCGGGGCATTTATTGATGTAAATACTGCATCTTATCCGGAGTCAGGCCTTACTATCCAACAGTTGGTGCAGCAGGTTCTTATTAACGGACAATCCAGTTGTGCAACGCCAAGTGTAACCAATGTAACCATAAGTCCCAACCAGGCAGTAACTGAAGATAACAGGTTTTGGGGGTATTTTAATAAAGCAACCACAAATTTCCCTTTTGCTAATGGGATTGTTTTAACAACCGGTTATGCCCGGGAAGCCGGTAATTCAGCGATATCCGACAATTTACACGGGACAATTTCGCAAAACGGCGATGCTGATCTTGCAGCAGCTACCGGAACTAATATTATAAATCAGCGTGATGCCGTAGCATTGGAATTTGATTTTATTCCAAATTCCAATCAGGTGAAATTTAACTATATTTTCGCATCAGAAGAATATACAAGTGGGTACCCTTGTAATTATTCAGATGCGTTTGCTCTCCTCATTAAACCGGTAGCCGGCGGTCCTTACACCAATGTTGCCATCCTTCCCGGAACTGCAGGTGCTGTTAGTGTTACTAATATACGACCGGATAATCAGTTTGACGGTGATCCACTTGTATGTGGCGCTTTAAATCCTACCTATTTTGCAGGATATAATACAACGAGTATCGAGACCAATTTTAACGGAAGGGTTGTGCCTTTGACGGCAATTGCCGATGTAACTCCTGGAGTTGCGTATCATTTTAAAATGGTATTATCAGATTATAATGACCAGACATTAGATTCCGCTGTTTTTCTTGAAGGAGGATCTTTTGACATCGGGATCAAAATTGTAGATGCCAATGGAGTGGTTTTGCCGGATACGGTAAATATGTGTGATAATACCCCTCAGGTTTTAACGGCACAGCTTACAGTAGTTCCTGGAATGACTTTTCAGTGGTATAAAGACGGTGCGGCGATCAATGGGGCAACAAATGTTTCTTACACCGCCACCTCACCGGGTTCTTATGAAGTGAAAGTGGCTGTTCCCGGAAATCAGTGTCCGGCATCTGCAGTTATTACGATCGTAGGAGGAACAACGCCTCCTGCCCAGAATGCTACCTTAAAGCTTTGTACAACTCCTTCTGTGTCTACATTTAATCTAAACGATGCAACCCCTTTGATTACTACCTCTGCCACCGCTGTAGTGCGTTATTATATTAATCAGGCCGATGCCGTTGCACAAAACGGAAACTATATTGCTCCGGGACTTTTAAACAGTTATAATGGCACGGATGGTCAGGTTTTATATGTTGTTGTTTCGAACGGTGCTTTTTGTAGTAAAATGGTAACATTAACTTTAAAAAAGGAAGCCACTCCTGTAGCACAACTTACCGCAACAAAAGTAAAAATCTGTGTAGGAGAATCAACTACTTTAACTGCTGCCAACGGAGTAACGTACCAATGGACAGGATTGCCTTGGACTGATGCTGTACATAACGTATCACCCACACAAACCACTACATATTCAGTGTATGCCATCGGAGCACAGGGATGTAAATCTTTACAGCCTGCAACTTTAACAGTGGAAGTGGTTCCTGCTATTACTTCAAATCTTACAGGAGGATTCATCTGTGTAGGTGATCAGATTACTCTTGATGCCGGAACAGGGCCAAACTATACGTATTTATGGAATACAGGAGATACATCACAAACCATATCGGTAGGAACGCCTGGAACCTATTCGGTGACGATCAGTAACGGCGTTTGTTCAAAAGTATTTACCACGCAGGTTATTCAGGCTGTTATCCCTGAAATCATTAATGTAAATTACAATGAAAACGGAACCATGGTTCTGACGGCAAGCAATCCGAGCAACGGACTTCTGGAATATTCAATAGATAACGGATTGACATGGCAGAATTCGAATACCTTCTCCAATGTGCCGAGAAATATCGTTGTATCCATCAGGGTAAGGGTGAGAAAGACAAGCTGTGTGGGATCTTTGGAATATTTTACATTTATTATGCAGAATGTCATTACGCCGAACGGAGATAACATCAATGACATAATTGATTTCAGAGGAATTATTAAAAATAAAGATTTCAAAGCTTCTGTTTTTGACCGTTATGGAAAAGAGGTGTATAAAGCCAGCAACTTGCAGCCATATTGGGACGGATACTTCCAGGGAAAACGACTGCCTACCGCATCTTACTGGTATCAGATAACTTTTGAAGATCCGGCCAGCAAGAAACCTACCTTAAAAACAGGTTGGATATTGCTGAAGAATATCGAATAGGAAAATTTTAATATTACCATAAGACCGACAATTTGTCGGTCTTTTTATTTTTAATACAATTGAAAACAATACTTATATAATAGGAATGGATTGTATACGGGATAATATAATAATGAATCAAAAAAAATAGTATTTTTGTTTAAAATAATATAAAATGTTGAACACGGGGACGAAAAATTTATTTTTGGCTTTATTTTCAGTTTTTGCAGGATGTTTCGTTTTTGCTCAGGATCGGCAGAGCAAAGGGACTGTAAGAAAGCCTGCAGCTGAAAGTATGAAGGCAGGTGCTTTTATCGACGTTAATGCTGTGGGCTACCCGGAATCCAGTTACAGTATTACCCAATTGGTTAAAGATGTACTGATCAGTGGAGGTTCTACCTGTTCTGCAGCCAATGTAAGCAATGTTGTCGTTTCTCCTAATCTGGCAGTTACCGATCAAGACAGAAGCTGGGGATATTTTAATAAGGGCACCACCAATTTTCCTTTTGCCAAAGGTATTGTTCTAACCACAGGATATGCAAGAAAGGCTGGGAATAACTTTCAGGCAAACTTAAGTGATGTTTTGTCTTCAGGAGGAGATACGGATCTGGCAACGGCTTTATCCGTTCTGAATTCAGAATTGAATGACGCTACATATATTGAATTTGATTTTGTACCGGCCTCTACTAAAGTAACTTTCAAATATTTATTTGCATCCAAAGAATACCAGTCGAATTTCCCGTGTAATATCAGTGATGGGTTTGCATTGTTACTGAAACCGGTGGGAGGTTCATATACGAATTTAGCAGTTTTGCCTGGAGGCGCAGGTCCGGTAAGTGTTACCAATATCCGTCCGGTAATCACAACCTCTACAGGAAGCTGTGCTGCTTCCAACGTTTCTTATTTTGCAGGATATAATAATCCCCAGATTGAAACAAACTTTAATGGTCGTACCATTCCTTTAACTGCAACGGCAACAGTAATTCCAGGTCAGACGTATCACTTTAAAATGGTACTGGCAGATTATCAGGATTCAAATTTTGACTCTGCTGTTTTTCTTGAAGCAGGATCATTTGATATTGGGGTTCAGGTTTTAGATCCGGCAGGTGTTGCGCTTCCTTCATCTATTAATGTGTGTGATAATGCGCCTCAGACTTTTACAGCTTCGGTTCAGGGCGGAGGAGCGACTTATCAGTGGTTGTTGGGAGGAAATCCTATACCGGGAGCTACAGGGGCGAGCTATACGGCCACAGCACCGGGAGTATATACGGTTCAGGTTTTTTTACCGGGAAATACATGTCCGGGGACAGCTTCGGTGACTATCGTGGGAGGAACTTCACCAACCGTACAGAACGGTACACTTACAGCTTGTTACGCACCGGGGAATGCTACTTTTAACCTGACATCGGCACAAGCTTCAATCAGCTCAACACCGGGGGCTACTTTTACCTACTATATCAACCAGGCAGATGCGCTTGCCGGAAACGGAAATACGATTGCTGCTCCTACAACATTCCAGAGTGCGGGACAAACCATTTACGTTTTGGTAAAAACCGGATTTTGTTCGAAGGTGGCACAATTACAATTGATAAAAGCTCCGCAAATCACCGCTACTATTGCTCCTCCCAATACGCTGACCTGCACCAATTCACAAATTACTTTAAACGGATCTGCCTCCGTTTATCCTGCAGGAGCTACTTTTGCATGGACTACCACAAACGGGAATATCGTATCAGGAGGCAATACGCTAAATCCTGTGATCAATACGGCAGGAACCTATACCTTAACCATTTCAAATGTTTACCAACCCGGAAACTTAACCTGTACAGGAATTGCAGATGTTACGGTTACAGGAAACAGTGCACCGCCAACCACCACTTTAACAGCGTCGAAAATAACAATCTGTTCAGGAGAATCCGTTACCCTGACCGCTTCAGGTGGTGCTACTTATAATTGGACAGGCTTAACCGGAACAGGAAATACCCAGACTGTTTCACCTACAGCTACAACCACCTATACCGTGAATGCAGTCGGTGCAAACGGATGTGTATCCCAGACACCTGCAAGCATCACTATTGAGGTTTCCCAACCGATTACGGTACAGAATGCAACGCTGTTTAAATGTTACCAGTCAGGTGGAATTATTTATAACCTGACAGAAGCCCAGCCACAGATTACTTCTGCTACAGGAGTTACTTTTGCCTATTATTTAAATTTGGCGGATGCCAACGCAGGAAATACGAATACCATAGCTGTCCCTACTTCATTTAACAGTGCAGGAGGACAGACCATTTATGTGCTGGTTTCAAATGGAGGGTGTAAATATGTGGTGAACCTGCAGCTATTATCAACGCCAACCACTACACTGACGATCGCATCTCCGCAACAGATCACCTGTACAACCCCAAGTATCACTCTGAATGCTTCAGCATCAGTAATTCCTCCAGGTTCTTCCATTGCATGGACCACCACTGGCGGAACAATTGTATCAGGGGCCAATACGCTGACTCCTGTAGTTAATGCAGGCGGTGTTTATACACTAACTGTAACAAATGTCAATCAGCCAGGGAACTTAAACTGTTCATATACAGAAAATGTTACGGTAACTCAAAATACCACACTTCCGGTAGCAGCATTAACTGCTCCTGTTTTACAAATTTGTCCGGGCGAATCTGTTACTTTAACAGCGTCTGGTGGTGCAAGTTACAACTGGGGCGGCGGTCTTCCTGGAAATGGGAATACACAGGTTGTTTCTCCTTCACAGAACACGACGTATTCAGTATATGCAGTAGGGGCAAACGGCTGTATTTCCGCGAATCCTGCCACTATTAATATTGTTGTAGGACCTCCTGTGGCAGTTTTAGCAGTGTCAAAATCTAAAATCTGTGCAGGGGAATCCGTAACATTAACTGCATCAGGTGGTGTTACCTATGAATGGGTAGGCTTACCGGGGAATGGAAATACCCAAGTCGTAACTCCGCCGGTTGGTACGACGATTTACTCTGTTTTTGCTTTAGGCGGAAACGGATGTAAAGTAGAAAATCCAACCTCCATTAGCGTTGAAGTTGTGCCTACAATCGTATCAACATTAGAAGATGTATATGTCTGTGCCGGGGATTTCGGAATTTTAGATGCGGGTTCAGGACCGAATTACACGTATGTATGGAATACAGGTGCAACTACACAGACCATCTCTGTAGACACTCCGGGAACCTATTCGGTAACCATAAGTAATGGAACCTGTTCTAAAGTATTCTCTGCTCAGCTCATCAATCCTGCGTTACCTCTGTTTACAAATGTGGTTTATGATAATCATGTGCTGACCTTAACAACAAGCAACCCAACGGGTGGTGTATTGGAATATTCTGTAGACGGAGGAGTTACATGGCAATCTTCCAACATATTCTATAATGTAATGGACAACATCAATTATAATCTGCTGGTAAGAGTGAAAGATGCAAAATGCAGCACTTCCTTATCATATTTTACGTTTGTTGTTATCAATGCTATTACACCTAATTCAGACGGTAAAAATGATACTGTAGACTTTACAGGCATCAGTAAGTATAATAACTTTGCAGCTTCTATTTTTGACAGATATGGTCAGGAGGTGTTCAAAGCTGGTAAAAATGAAACATTCTGGAACGGAATGCTGAGGGGAAGTCTTGTTCTTCCGACTGCCACTTATTGGTATAGGGTACAATGGGAAAACCCCGCAAGTAAAAAACTTGAGCAGCGTAGCGGCTGGATACTATTAAAAAACAGAAATTAATTATTCTGTAAAAACCTCTCAACCCGGGAGGTTTTACTTTTTCTGTATAAAAAGAACAAATATTTATATGGTATTTATAAAAAAAAATTAAATTTGTTGAAACAAAAATATTATGAAGAGATATCTACTGTTATTTTCCTTATTAATGGCCTCCTCGCCGAGTCTCTTTTACGCACAGAAAAATAATCCCAGAAAACCTCAGAAAGAAAAAGCATCATCATTAACAATGAAAGCAGGGGCTTTCATTGATGTGAATGCTCCTGGCTATGCGCCATCCGCTTATACACCCATTCAATTGGTGAAGGATGTGTTAATTTCATCAGGCACCAATTCATGCGTTACGCCTAACGTATCAAATGTGCAGATAAGTCCGAATCTTCCGGCAAGTGATGCTAACAGATCATGGGGATATTTTCATAAAGGAACTACGAATTTCCCGTTCAAAGATGGAATCGTTCTTTCAACAGGATATGTAAATAAAGCAGGTAACAACTTTATTGGCTCTACACTTGGTGATGATTTGTCAACAGGAAGTGATCCTGATCTTGTAGCGGCTACAAGTCCGTCAGGAACACTTAATGATGCTGTTATTTTAGAATTCGATTTTGTACCTACTTCCTCTCAGGTTAAATTTAATTATCTCTTTGCCTCTGAAGAATATACCAGCACATTCCCATGCGGTTTCTCAGATGCTTTTGCATTACTGTTGAAGCCTACAGCTGGAGGGCCTTATGTGAATATGGCTATTTTACCTGCGCCGGGTACAGGCCCTGTGAGTGTAACCAACATCCATCCTCAGAACAGTGATACCGGATTTGATATGGGATGTGGTGCTCCTAACGTTTCTTTTTTCGCAGGATACAATGCTGCAGCTATCGAGACCAACTTTAATGGAAGAACAGTGCCTTTACAGGCAACAGCTACGGTAGTTCCGGGACAGTCATACCATTTTAAAATGGTTTTGGCTGATGCAATAGACAGCAACTATGACTCTGCCGTATTTCTTGAAGGAGGCTCCTTTAATATCGGGGTAGAATTATTAGACCCTTCAGGTGGTACTTTACCAGAAGAAATCAATGTCTGTGACAATGTACCTCAGGTAATTACAGCTTCTGTAAGTGATCCCAACCTGAACTACCAGTGGTATTTCAATGGGGTGGCAATTCCCGGAGCTACAACTCCTACCATTACGGCTACTCAGCCGGGTAATTATGAAATTCAGGTATTATTTCCGGGGAACCCATGTCCAGGAAAAGCAAATATCAAGATCAATGGAGGAACAACGCCTTCGGCAGTTGATGCTACATTATTATTATGTACAACACCGGACATCACGTGGTTTGATCTCAGTGATGCGATCCCATCGATCAGCACAACTCCGGGTGCAATCTTCCACTTTTATGTAAATCAGGCAGATGCTATTGCACAGAATAACAATTTTATTCAGGATATTTTACATTATAACGGGAATGACGGTCAGACACTCTATGTAGTGGTTTCAAACGGAGGGTTCTGTAGTAAAATGGTAGAACTGAAGTTGTTAAAAGAGGCTACTCCTACAGCAAGTCTGGTGGCATCAAAAATAAAAGTATGTCCCGGAGACACGGTAAACTTAACCGCTACCGGAGGAACTACTTACGAATGGGCTAATTTTTCAGGAACAGGAAACGCTCAGTCTGCAACCGTTTATAATACCACTACTTTCACGGTATATGCTTTAGGACCTAAAGGGTGTAAATCTTTACAGCCGGCTAAAATAACAGTGGAGGTTGTTCCTGACCTTACTTCTCCGTTAATGGATGTTGAAATGTGTGAAGGCGACCGTGTAACACTTGATGCGGGTGCCGGTCCTAACTATACTTATTTATGGAGCACAGGTGCGATCACCCAGACAATTAATGTTGACAAATGGGGGATTTATACGGTAACTGTTAAAAATGGGTATTGTGAAAGAACATTTACGGCAAAAGTAATGGGGGCAGCGTCTCCGTATATTAGCAATGTAGATTACAGCAATAACACATTAACCATTACGGCAGAAGTTCCTATGATCAATAATATTCCGCAGACGGCAGAATATTCCGTTGACGGCGGTATCTCATGGCAGCAGTCAAATGTATTTACAGGTCTTCAGAACAATACGACGTATCAGCTTCAGGTAAGATCAGTAGGAACGCACTGTGTCGGAGCGCTTGAATTCTTCACTTTACACCTGTCAAATGTTATTACGCCTAATCAGGACGGTGTTAATGATACGTTAGACCTTACGGCTCTTGGAGCGTTTAATAATTTTACGGGATCTGTATATGACCGTTATGGTGCGGAAATCTTTAGTTTCTCAAAAGAAAAGCCTATCTGGGATGGAACGCTGGTAGGGAAGAGGTTACCTACGGCTACGTATTGGTATAAATTCAATTTCCAGTACCCTAAATCAAAAACCACGATGAGCCAGTCCGGATGGATTATGCTTAAAAACAGAGAATAATACATTCCGATAATGCAAATTAAAAGCCCTTCAGTTTAACTGAAGGGCTTTTGTTTTATGTTAAATGTGGGTGATCACCATATTTACATTTCAACAGGAAGAATTACGATATTGTATATTTATGAAATTATTGATTTTCCTTCCAAAGCTGCGTGAAGGAAATGAAGTCAGACACACTAAGCTCTTCCGCTCTCTTATCCATAAATTCATGGTTTTTTAAAGATTCAGGAATATTTAAGATTTTTAAAGCATTTGAAAGTTTTTTCCTTCTTTGGTTAAAACCTGCCTTTACGATCTGTTTAAATAAAACCTCATTGCCTTTCAGCCCTTCTTTTGGATTGCGTGTCAGCCGGATAACACCGGACTTTACCTTTGGTGGAGGGTTAAATACGTTTTCATGAACCGTTAACAGGTATGCAGTGTCGTAATATGCCTGAATCAATACGGTAAGAATCCCATAATCTTTCGTTCTCGGAACAGCTGCGGTTCTTTCGGCAACTTCCTTCTGGAACATCCCTACCATTTCTGGAATCAGCTCATAATGATCTACAATCCGAAACAGAATCTGTGAAGAAATATTATAGGGGAAATTTCCGATAATAGCAATCTGTTCCCCATGAGTAAACTGAAAATCCTGTTTAAGAAAATCTCCGACGAAAGTTTCTTCTGTTACTTTAGCGTAATTATTTTTCAGATAATCAATAGATTCGTTATCAATTTCTGCAAGATAGATTTTTTGATCTTTTTCCAGAAGATATTTTGTGAGAACACCCATTCCCGGACCTACTTCCATGGTATTGCTGTAGCCTTCAAAACTGAGACCTTCTACAATATTTTTTGCGATGTTTTCATCTGTCAGGAAGTGCTGACCAAGATGTTTTTTTGCTTTTACACTCAATGTTTTTTATGATTTTATTAACAGTGATTTTATCTTTTTCGTTCCCAAATTTCGGAAGTTTTTTTCTATTTTAGCCAAAAATTTTAATATTAATGGCTAAATCTGTAGATGAATTCAATAAGAAAAGGCTTAGGTCTAGCAATATTACGGTAGTAATCAGTATTGCCTTAGTGTTATTTTTGTTAGGATTAATGGGACTTATCCTGATCAATGCCCAGAAATATTCCGACTACATCAAAGAACAACTTGTCGTGAATGCCTATTTTGATGAGAACTATGATGCAAAGGATTCTGTAAAAATTGCGAAGATGGAAGCTGAAGTCTACAAAGAGATTCAGACCCTGGCTCCCGTAAAGAAAGCAACTTATATCACGAGGGAAATGGCATCGCAGGAAGCTAAGAAAAGCATGGGTATTGATACGGATGCACTTTTTGAAGAAAACATTTTCCCTTCATCTATAGAAATTGCCCTGAAACCTGAATACGTGGATCCTGCAAAAATTGATGCAGCTCTAAAAATGATCAAGGCAGTCCCTGGAATTATTGATGTTAAAAACGACAGTACCTTAATGGTAGATGTGTATAACAACCTAAGCAGGATTCTTAAATGGATTCTGGGATTTTCTATATTATTTTTAATCTTGGCTGTAGTGTTGATTAACAATTCCATCCGGCTTAAAATATTTTCAAAGAGATTTATCATTAAAACCATGCAGCTGGTAGGGGCAAAAAGAAGATTTATTCTGAAGCCTTTTATTACGGAAGCTGTTATTTTAGGAGCTATCGGATCTGCGATCGGGCTTTTGGCACTGTTTGGAGTCTGGTATTATTTCACAAGCCAGATAGGTTCTGCATTCGTACAGGATAACAACCAATATTTCTGGCTGGTATTGCTGATCATCGGAATAGGTATTTTTATTACGGTTCTCAGTACGATTATAGCAACCTGGAGATTCTTAAGATCAAACGTCGACGACTTATATTATTCTTAACAAAATGAGCAAAAAAACAAATAAATTTTCCGCTGACAACTTCGGAAAACAAACCACTGAAGTTCCAAAAGAAAATACTTTTTATTTTGGAAAACAGAATTTTAAGTGGATGCTGATTGGCTTCGCATGCATCGTTGTAGGTTTTCTGCTGATGATGGGGTCTGATGCAAATACCGTAAACGGAAAATTTGATCCGAATTCCTGGAATGACGGAATTTTTTCCATTCGCCGAATCAGAATTGCACCAATGTTTGTTGTTCTCGGTTTCGCAATTGAAGTATATGCGATTTTAAAAAGAAAATAGAAAATAAATTTTTATTAGAGATTAAGAAATTGAGAAATTTAGAGCTTTTGTCTGAATCTCTCAATTTCTTAATCTTTTACTTTTAAATAATTATGGATTTAATCAAAGCAATTATCATTGCCATTGTGGAAGGGTTGACGGAATATCTTCCGATCTCATCGACTGCACATATGGGTTTTACAGCGAACTTAATGGGGCTGGAAGAAACTGAATTTTTAAAAATGTTCCAGGTGTCTATCCAGTTTGGGGCAATTCTTTCAGTGGTAGTAGCATATTGGAAAAAATTCTTTGATTTAAAAAACCTGCAGTTTTATTTTAAGCTGGCCTTTGCAGTACTACCGGCTTTGGTTTTAGGATATCTGTTCGATGATAAAATTGAAGCGGTTTTAGGAAACCAGATTGCTATATCTTCAGTTTTGGTTCTTGGAGGAGTTGTTTTATTATTTGCGGACCAATGGTTTAAAAATCCCAAAATTGATGATGAAAAAGGAATTACCATAAAAAAAGCGGTTACGATAGGCTTTTGGCAATGTCTGGCGATGATGCCTGGTACAAGCAGGAGTGCAGCCTCTATTATTGGGGGAATGACTCAAGGCCTAACAAGAAAAGCGGCAGCTGAGTTTTCATTCTTTCTGGCTGTGCCAACGATGCTTGCCGTAACGGTGTATTCAGTCTTTGTAAAGACCTGGGGCAAGGAAACCCCGAACCCTCAGAAAGGCTACGAGATGATTATGGCTTCGCAGGAACATATTACTGTTTTTATTGTAGGAAACGTCGTGGCATTTATTGTGGCTCTGATTGCCATCAAAGCTTTTATCGGAGTTTTGAATAAGTACGGCTTTAGACCTTGGGGATGGTACCGTATTTTTGTTGGGATCGCTTTGCTCATCTATTTCTATTTTTTCAAATAAAATTTAATTGAATAAATATTCGGTTAATCATTACTTATTACCTACCAATTAATGACGGCAGAAGACTTACAATCAGGACACATATTTTTACTGGACAAGCCTTTGGATTGGACCTCTTTTCAGGCGGTCAATAAAATGAAATATAAGCTCAGAAGAGAATTTGATCTTCCCAAGAAATTTAAAATAGGCCATGCAGGAACCCTTGATCCGAGAGCTACCGGGCTTTTAATTGTGTGTTGCGGAAAATTTACCAAAAAAATCCCTGAAATTCAGGATGCCCCAAAAGAATACCGGGCAGAGATCAAAATAGGAGTCCAGACCGAATCCTATGACACCGAAAAGCCGGAAATCCTTCACCAGGATATTTCCCATATTACAGATGGAGATATTAATGCGGCAATAGAAAAATTTGTAGGAGAGATTGATCAGACGCCACCTGTTTTTTCGGCTATAAAAATTGATGGAAAAAGAGCCTATAATATGGCTAGAGCAGGGCAGGAAGTTGAAATGAAGCCGAGGAAAACAACCATTCATTATATTAATGATATTAAAATTCATCTGCCACTGATCAGTTTTACCGTTGGCTGCTCCAAAGGAACGTATATCCGTAGCCTTGCCCATGATATCGGGCAGGAGTTGGGGGTTGGCGCTTATCTGACCCAATTGAGAAGAACGAAAATAGGTGATTATTCTATTGATGATGCAACCGTGGATTTTTTGGAAAATGATTTCAGATTTGAAAATTAACCATTGAAAACAATGAAAAAAATATTTTTATTAACGTTTTTATATTGTTCGGCATTTGCTTTTTCCCAAGAGCAGCAAAACAAAAAACAGACTATGGGATTATATGTAAATCCTACCCTGAACTTAGGATACAATCTCGGCAACAGTATCAAAGACAGTCAGAATAAAGATTCTCAATATTATCAGCAATACATTTCCCCTTATCTCCCTAACAAAATCACCTATGGAATTACTGCTGTTGCAGGTTATAATTTCATACCGAACCTGGCTCTGGGCTCGGGACTGAAGTACAGTTTTATCGATGATAATTTTCATCTGCTGTATTGGGTAATCCAGCCTAAAGTTATATTCAATGCCGGAGACGAACCGATATTTATTGACCTTAGCTACGGAAAGCAGATCAATAATTCTGTTGTTTCTGACTCACAGTTTTATGGTTTAAAAATAGGAATGCAGGTTTCATATTCAAAAAGATTAAGCCAGGAAGGAGGAATTATTTTGGAAAGTCATAAATTTGAAAATTCAAGTGCCGTTTTTGTTGGGCTGAGTTATGGAATCACGATTTTCAGCAATAAAAATTATACGGCCTACGGAGAAGATTAATGGAAAAAACACGTATCAATAAATATTTGTCAGAAGTGGGATACTGCTCAAGAAGAGCAGCAGACAAGCTTTTGGAAGAAGGAAGGATAAAAATCAATGGTGTGGTTCCGGAAATGGGGACGAAAGTTTCTGATGAAGACGTCATTGAAGTAGACGGCAAGCCCATCCGTGAGCCCGAAGAAGATCATGTGTACATTGCTTTCAATAAACCTGTAGGAATTGTCTGTACTACTGACACCAAGCGTGAACAGAATAATATCATTGAGTATATTAACCATCCGAAAAGGATTTTTCCGGTCGGGAGACTGGATAAGCCTAGCGAAGGGCTGATTCTTTTAACCAGTGATGGTGATATTGTAAACAAAATCCTCCGATCAAGAAATAACCACGGTAAAGAATATATTGTGAGAGTGGATAAGCCCATAACTCCAAGATTTTTAGAGAAGATGAGGAATGGCGTTCCGATTTTGGATACGGTTACTAAAAAATGTGAAGTGGAAAAGATTGATGAGATGAATTTCCGGATTGTATTGACTCAGGGCCTAAACCGTCAGATCCGTAGAATGTGCGAATACCTTGGCTATGATGTTAAAAAACTGAAGCGTATCCGTGTTCTCAATATTAAACTTGATCTTCCTGTCGGGAAATGGAGGGATCTTACCAAAGATGAGCTTGCCGCTTTGAATACAATGCTTGAAGGATCAAGTAAAACATTTGATTAAACAGTTTCCCAGGAAAACTTTGACAAAGTTTATATATATATTCAGGTAAAAGCCAATTCATCACTTATAACCTTTTACCTATTTTATTTCAGGTACAGTTTCATTCTTGCTTCGTATTCCGGTTTCACTTTAAGAAGTTTCCAGATTTTATTTTCATCCTTTTCGCTGGTCCGGTAAAAAATAATTTTATCAGCAGAGTATTTAAAGTAAGGATGGTTTTTCAGCCATTCTTCCGGAGCATCTGTTAAATTATATTTTGGGACATTGGCTGTATTCAGTGGAGCTGTGGCAAGAAGTTTTTTCACCAGTTCCGTATCAATGTTATAAGTCGTAAGAATCTGTTCCTTATTCACGAATCCGCCAAGTTTTTTCCTGAAACCGATGATGGAGCCGGCACTTCTTTCATCAAGACCGAATTCCAGAAGCTGTCTGAAGGTGATGCTGTTTATATCGGTCTTTGAGAAATCTGTTTTTTCCTGTTCAAATTCAGTTGTCTTGTTATTCCTGTTTTGAACAATCGTTGCCTGGCTCAGCTGTATATACGGTTTCATTTCGTTGAACTTTTCTGCAGAAATCACAAAGCATTTCTGAAGGTCTTCCATGCTTTTAAAGCTGCCTTTAAGGTTTCTATCCCTGTAGTTGATGATGGTCTGAGCCTGTTTGTCTGAGAAGCCAAGAGATTTCCATCCTTCAAGATCTGTCGTATTTGGATCGAAAGCATGGTAACGGGCCTTTGTTTTATTAAACTCAAAAGTTTTTTGATCATGTCTGAAGGTATCAGGTGTTTTTTCAGGAAGTAACAAGTAAGGTGAAAGCATTTTATAGTTTTCTTCATTAATAATAAAACACTCTTTAAACTTTTCTTTGCTGACAAAACTTCCTCCCAAAAATTTTTTATATTTTAAAATCGCTTCAGCCTGTCTCTCACTGAATCCTATTTTCATCCAGTCATGAACAGCATAGGAATCAGGATTGAATTTCCCGGGAATACTGATGGAAGTTTTCTTATAATTGGTAAAATTTTTGGATTTTGCTTCCTTATTTGTTTCCGGAAGCATAATATAGGCTTGCAGCTCGCCGAACTTTTCTTCTGAAATGGCAAAGCATTTTTTAAACTGTTCTTTAGACACAAACTTTCCGCCGATCATCTTTTTATAATTGAGAATAGTGGCGGTTTGCTTATCCGTGAATCCCAGGTTCTTCCATTGTTTTTCATTCAGTTCGTTAGGATCAAATTCTGTAAGATGCGGCAGGGTGGAATTGGATGTTATGAATTTCACTCCGGAAAAATCTTCTTTTTCAGAGCCTGTATAGTTTTGAAAGGCAAAAAGAATGACCAGTATCATTCCCATGAATGCCAGCTTTTGGTAATAGGTCTTTTTCATGCTTAAACCTACTCATAAAATCAGGTATTTGCAATAAGTCAATATGAATTGAATTATTTTACTCTATACATTTGTTTTATTCAGTTTAAAAAATAAACCGGTAAAATGAAAATTAACGAATATTTTTAATTATTCGGTGTTCTTTTCCACAAGTGAATCCTTCAGTTTCAGCAGTTCGGCTTTCACAAATTCCAGCCTGTCAATAAGGGTAATGGTTTCGGAGATTTTGCTGTTGGTGGTAAGGGCAACCTTTGCGCCATCAAGCGTGTAGCCTTTTTCTTTCACCAGATGATAAATCATCTGAAGATTTTTGATATCCTCCGGGGTGAAATAACGGTTTCCTTTTTTATTTTTTTTAGGCTTGATGATGGGGAATTCCTGTTCCCAATACCGTATTAATGAAGCGTTTACGTCAAATGCTTTGGCTACTTCACCTATGGAATAATACAGTTTATCGGGTAAATTTAACTTCATTGTCAGAATCCTAATTTTCAAAGATAAATAATTTTTAAAATGCATCAAAAATACAGGTGCTAAAATTGCCTCTGTTTTTGAGAAGCAAAGAAAGAAATATGATGCGGTGTTCGAAGAAAATGTTTTTATTTCATTATTTTTGGGTTAAATAAAAATTCAGTTGGATTCAATCTCGGTTCTTAATATTGATCTTTTTCAGGGAGGTAAAAATACCCCGGATTTTTATTTCAGTACTTTAAAAACCCATTTTCAGGTAGGCCACAGGCATTTGGAAAAACCGCACAGGCATGATTTTTATGCCACTATACTTTTTACACAGGGAACGGGAATCCATGAAATAGACTTCCAGAAATATGATGTTTCTGCAGGCAGTATTTTCTTCATGTCTCCCGGGCAAATCCACAGTTGGGAGCTTACCGATGATATTGACGGTTATATTTTTTTCTGCTCGCAGGAGTTTTATGAAATGCATTATGTAAACCAGAAGCTTAGAGCGTTTCCTTTCTTCGGGTCGGTTACCTTTTCAAGAAAGCTTCAGTTGAATTCCCGTGAATTGAACATGAACCTTATGCTTTTTCTGAAGATCCAGGATGAATATCTTACTCAGAAGTTTATGAAAAACGGTCTGATCCTTTCATTGATATCGCAGATTTTTATTCATTCAGCAAGAATGTTTTCAAGGGATCTTGATCCTCTGGCTGCATCAGCTGGTCTTTCATATATTAAGCACTATCAAGATTTTGAAGATTGCGTTGAAATGCATTTTAAAAATGAGAGATCAGTGAGTTTTTATGCTTCGGCGATGAATATATCATCAAAACATTTAAACCGGATTACTCAGGCTGTTGTTCAGAAAACTGCCACTGAAGTAATTACGGAAAGAGTTATCCTTGAAGCCAAAAGAATGTTAATATATCTGGACGAAAGCCTTGTGGAAATTGCATTTCGACTGGGATATGAAGAATATTCTTATTTTGTGAGAGTCTTCCGGAATATTTCCGGCATGACGCCCACTCAATTTATTAAAAATACAGGTCCTGAATATTAAAGCATCAATTTGAAAGGTCCTTCAAAGACCGTTTCAAAAGAATCAAGCATCTTTCCTTTTTCATCAAAAATCCCGAAGGTCATTTTTTGTTTGGAAAACGGGATATCTTTTTCAGGAAATGAAACATTGATATTTCCTTTCAGAATCTGGTCGCCTTTTAGAATAATTTTTTCAGAACCGAAAAAGTCTATTGCCGCATTTCCGGGTTGAATGACTTTAATCGTCAGCATTTTCTGTTCATTGGATTTATTTAAGAGCGTATAAATAAAAGTATTTGTTATTTTCCCATCTTTAATAAAATAAGTTGAGCCGGCTGGCTTAATGAATTTTGCTTCCATGGAACCTCTGTCATACATCAGAAAACCCATAAATCCTATTAATAAAGCAAGAATTACAGTAGTAGCTTTCATTCTTGAGGTATAACTGAATTGTTGCCGGCTTTCGATTTCCGCTTCAGTAGCATAACGGATGAGTCCTTTAGGAAGACCTACTTTTTCCATCACCTCATCACAGGCATCAATACAGGCGGTACAGTTGATACATTCAAGTTGCTGGCCGTTTCTGATGTCAATTCCTGTCGGACAAACCACCACACACTGATGGCAGTCGATACAGTCTCCTTTCCCGGAAGCTTTCCGGTCCTCATTATTCCTCCATTTCGAGCGGTTTTCTCCTCTTTTGAAGTCATAATAAACATTGATGGTCTGCTTATCGATTAAAACTCCCTGAAGTCTTCCGTACGGACAAACCAGGGTACAAACCTGTTCACGAAGCCAGGCAAAAACGAAATAGAACGTGAGTGCAAACCCGATCATCCCTATAAATTTCAGCGAATGATCAGCGGGACCCTCAAGGATAATCTTAAAAACTTCTTCATACCCGATAATATACATAAACATAAAATTGGTGATGACAACGGAAATCAAAGCAAAAACAGACCACTTCATCAGCCTTTTCTTTATTTTTTCACTATCCCATTCCTGTCGGTCTAGCTTCATCTGCCTGTTTCTGTCACCTTCGATCCAGAATTCGATTTTTCTGAAGACCATTTCCATGAAAAGGGTCTGCGGACACAGCCATCCGCAGAAAATCCTTCCGAATACAACCGTAAAAAGCATGACAAAAATAACAGAGGTTACGGCTCCCAAAGCTAAAATAAAAAAATCCTGCAGGTAGAAAGGCTGTCCGAAAATGAAAAACTTTCGGTCGATAATATTAAAAAGCAGAAAAGGATTTTTATTGATTTTTATAAACGGCAATACGAAAAATACAGCCAATAAGGCATAACTGACATAATTTCTGTAGTTTGTGTATTTCCCTTTCGGCTTTCTTGGATACACCCATTTTCTTCTTCCTGACTCGTCCATGGTACCCACTGAATTTCTGAAACTTTCGTCATCTGTTCCTGCAGACTCTATATTTTTGGATAGTATACTCATCGTATTGGTATTTGACTAATTTCAAAAGATTAACTCTTTGACTCCTGCAAAGCTCATCAATAATGGCATTTTTTACTAATATAATCTTCTTCTTAAATAGGATAATTCGGACATTTTAATAATTGTATTTTGATTGATTAAAAAAGAAATTACACTTTGAATCTCACCAGGCATATTGTAAATTGCAGTCGATATAAAATAAGCGACAATGAAAAATATCTGGAAAGCCGGCTGTCTTGGTTTGGTTTTAGCATTGGTAAACTGCAAATCACTAAATACCAATGCTATGTTTTATGAAGATCGAAAGCCGGAGAGAATTTCGGACCAGTTTAAATTTACGGAAGGACCGTCATCGGACAAAGAGGGAAATGTTTATTTTACCGATCAGCCTAATGATAAAATTTATTACTGGGACTGGAAAACCAATACTGTAAATGAGTTTATGAACAATACAGGACGTGCCAATGGGATGCATTTTGACAAAGATGACCATCTTATTACCTGTTCGGATAATAAAGGGGAAATCTGGAGAATTTCAAAAGATAAAAAGGTAGAAGTATTGTTGAATCATTTTGAAGGCAAAAGACTGAATGGTCCCAACGATATCTGGAATGATGCCCACGGCGGAATGTATTTTACGGATCCTTTGTATGAAAGAGATTATTGGGTAGATTTCAAACAGGAAACTCCGCATAAAAGCCTATATTACAGAAATAAAGAAGGTAATGTAACCAAGATTGAAACCTTTACCCAGCCCAACGGTATTGTAGGCAGCGAAAAATTCAAAAAACTCTATGTTTCGGATATTGATGCCGGAAAAACGTATGAATATGATATTTTGGAAGAAGGAAAACTTTCTGCAAAGAAACTGTTTTGTGAAATGGGTTCAGACGGAATGACACTGGATAAACATGGAAACCTGTATTTAACAGGGGATGGAGTGCATGTTTTTAACCCTGAAGGGAAAAAGATCTACCACATTCCTATCAAAGAAGACTGGACTTCCAATGTCACTTTTGGAGGAAAACATCATGATATACTATTTATCACGGCATCAAAATCAGTATATACTTTACCGACAAAAGTGAAGGGAGTGAAATAGCGTTAACTTTTTTACGAATAATATATGCAGAAAAGCAGGCTACGGCCTGCTTTTGTTATAAAGTCATTCAGCTTAAAAACTATAAAAGTCAACATATTTATTAATAGGCAACCTCCATTTTTACTTTTTTGCCTTTCAGTTTTTCATGACTTAATTTTTTTAAAAGAGCATGTACCTGGTTTCTTGAAACTGCAACATAAGAAGTGGTATCTTTAACTTCGATCAGGCCGATATCCTCTTTCTGAAGTTCACCTTTTTTGATCAGGTACCCTACGATATCCACTTTGTTAACCTTATCTTTTTTTCCGGCACTGATGTAGATGGTCTGGAACGGAGTTTTTTCAGGAATGTTATTAAAGCCTACAACATTTTCTTCCGGAGTATTGTTTTTAATAAACGGGAAGTTTTCTTCTTCGGTCATGACCAGGTAGGCAAAACCTTTTGCATTCATTCTTGCGGTACGCCCGTTTCTGTGGATAAAAGCATCTTCTTTCGGAGGCAGCTGATAATGCACGATCGATTCCACTTCAGGAACATCCAGACCTCTTGATGCCAAATCGGTGGTGATTAAGATCCTTGCCGAATCATTTCTGAATTTTAATAAAGCGCGTTCTCTTTCATCCTGCTCCATACCGCCATGGAAGGTTTCCCGGTCAATTCCTTTTTCACGCAACAGTTCGGAAATACGGTCAACCGCTTCACGGTGGTTACAGAAGATTAACGTTCTTTTATTTCCTATTTTACAGATCAGATTGAAAAGGGTATCTAATTTTTCCTCAGAAATCGTCATCACTTTCCTAAGCTGGATGTCCGGTTTTACTTCACTTAATTTCAGGAAATCTACAAGCTTTTCATTTTTCAGTCCGGTAAACTTCGGAATTTCATCCATTGCTGTTGCAGAAGTCAGAATTCGTTGCGAAAGCCCTTTCATAGAATTGGAAATGAATTCCATATCTTCATGGAAACCCAATTCCAATGCTTTATCAAATTCATCCAGCACTAAGGTCTGAATGGTTCCCGGATTGAAATTGTTATTTCTCAGGTGATAAACCACCCTTCCCGGAGTTCCTATTAAAACGGCAGGAGCTTCAATTAAATTATTAACCTCAATCTTTTTATCGTGCCCGCCGTAACACACGGAAACTTTAAAATCCGTACCCATCGATTTGAAAACCTGCTCAATCTGTAAAGCCAGTTCCCTTGCCGGAACCAGGATTAAAGCCTGGATTCCCAAAGCCTCTTTTTTCAGATTTCTGAGAACTGGAAATAAAAAAGCGAGTGTTTTCCCCGAACCGGTCGGCGAAAGCAGAACAACATCCTGTTGGTTTTCCGTAGCTTTATATGTGGATTTCTGCATCTGATTCATATCCTGAATCTGCAGTTTGTCGTAGATTGATTGTAATTCCATGTTGCAAAGGTAGTGAATTTAGAAAGCAAGTGTGAGTTGGGCCTTTAAGTTTCATAGTACACAACCTAAGCGTGAGCGTGAAAGAAACAACGATTAAAAAGCTTTAATATATTTATGTTTAAAGCCAATAATATTCTTAAAATGAAACCTAATGCAGCCTGCTTAGCATCTCCTTTCCTCTTAATAAAGTAACCGGATAGGTTTCCTTCGGATTGGAAATGGATTTGTTATAAAATTTCTTTGGCGATATCTGTGTTTCCCTGCAACGCATTAATAAATCCGGATATTTCGTACATGAAATTGCGGAGCTTCATATCTTTTTCTTCCTTATCGGAGAGGTATTTTAAAAGTTTTTCAGCGGCTGCCAGGCGTGTGTCTTTATATGCTTTGATATCGTATCCGTTGGGTTTGCTGAACCAATAATTCCACATGTCACCGTTATTATGTTCGTTCCATGAGTATTTAATGAGCTGTAAGGCCACTTCAAGCAGAGAAGGATCGAGGTTTTTATTTTTGGGATCAGATTTTTCGCTTTCTGCAATATAATGATTGATGGTAGCATCTGCTCCTTTATCCAGTATTTCTTTAAAGATATAAATCATGATTTTTGTAAAAATTCTCATATGCAAATGAAGCAGGAAAATGATCGGCCAGATTTTCTATATGATGTCCTTTTCTTAACTCAGATTTTAAATCGATTTTATAGACTGTATTGTAGTCATGGAAAAGGTAGATATAGATAATTCCTCTTTTAAGATCACAGATAGTAGAATATAACGTGTTCAGTTCTCCTTCCTGATGAGTCTTGTCTAAAATGGTTTTTAAAAACCCGACATTATTTTCTTTGGAGGCAGCAAGCATTTCATTGGCGATGTCCGGTCTTCTGCAGGAAAGTTTTCCATCGATCATATTGCAGTTGGAATTTACCTGAAAGTCGCCGGTTTTTTCTATGATTCCGCCGGGTGTAATCACGATGGAATTTCCTTCTTTATCTGCCAGCAGAGCTTTTGCAGATATTGCATAGGCATATTTTTTTAGAAATACCATGGCTTCCTTTACAGTTTTGCATTTTCCTAATATTTCCCACATCAGATCTCCTTTATAAGGATTATTCAGATTCAGCTTGCTCAGATCGTAGTTGGCTGCTGCAAAATCATAGAATAGGCCGTATTCGTTCATTGCGGCGGCGGCCTGCATATCAGCAGCTCCGAAACTTACAGATCCATAACGGTCTTTGGTAGCAGGGCTGTACCAGATTCTTGTAAAAGGAGTCATGTCATCTTCATTAGCTGCAGTAAATGTTTTGCCACCTCTAGAACAGGAAAATATAGTACATGCTTTTACCGTATCTATACCCAAAGAAGTCATACTAATAAAGATTAAAAGGAAATATTTATACATGTTATAGTTTTTAAATGTTGAACTTTTGATTATAGAAATTTAGTTTTGTTAAATATTCTTATGTGAATTGGTGAAATTATTGAAAATTTTATCCTTCTAAATAGTATATAGGAAAGAAAATTTATTAGTAATAAATTAATTCGTATCTTTGCAAAACTTTTTGTGGTAAAGGTCTGAAAAGGTAAAATAGTATAAATTAATTACTTCCGTATTTTTTAAATCCCACATTCATTCAGACAATTAAAAGAGAAGGAATACAAATTTTATTAGAAAATGTCAAAAGAGACAAATTCAGCAGAGGTTTTATTAAACCAAAACGTAGCACCGGAACAATTTGACTGGGATTCTTTCGAATCCGGACTTGATGCAGATGCGAGAAAAGAAAAAAGCGATTTAGAAGAAATCTACAACGGATCTCTTAACAACCTGAGCGACAATGACGTTTTAGTTGGTAGAGTAGTAAGATTAACTGACAAAGAAGCGATCGTAGACATCAACTTCAAATCTGAAGGTGTTATTTCTCTTAACGAATTCCGTTACAACCAAGGCCTAAGCGTAGGTGACGAGGTAGAAGTAATGGTTGACAGAAGAGAAGACAAAACCGGACAATTACAGTTATCTCACAGAAAAGCAAGAACGCTTAAAGCTTGGGATAGAGTAAACGAACTTCACGAAACTGGAGAAATCGTTAACGGTTTTGTAAAATCAAGAACTAAAGGAGGTATGATCGTTGATGTACACGGAATCGAAGCATTCTTACCTGGTTCTCAAATTGACGTTAAGCCAATTAAAGATTACGATCAGTTCGTAGGTAAAACTATGGAGTTCAAAGTTGTGAAAATCAACCCTGAGTTCAAAAACGTAGTGGTATCTCACAAAGCATTGATCGAAGCAGATATCGAAGGTCAGAAAAAAGAAATCATCGCTCAGCTTGAAAAAGGTCAGGTTCTTGAAGGTACTGTTAAGAATATTACTTCTTACGGTGTATTCGTAGATCTTGGTGGTGTAGACGGATTGATTCACATTACAGACCTTTCTTGGTCTAGAGTGAACCATCCATCTGAAATCCTTGAGGACGGACAGACTGTGAAAGTAGTTATCCTTGATTTTGATGACGAGAAAACAAGAATCCAATTGGGTATGAAGCAATTAGAGGCTCATCCTTGGGATGCTCTTTCTGCTGATATGAAAGTTGGAGACAAAGTAAAAGGAAAAGTAGTGGTTCTTGCTGACTATGGTGCATTTGTAGAAATTGCTCCTGGTGTTGAAGGATTAATCCACGTTTCTGAAATGTCTTGGTCTACTCACTTAAGATCTGCAGGTGACTTTGTAAAAGTAGGTGATGAAGTAGAAGCTGAGGTATTGACTTTAGACAGAGAAGATAGAAAAATTTCACTTGGTATCAAGCAATTGAACAAAGATCCATGGGAAAATATCGAAGCTAAATATCCGGTAGGATCTAAGCATATAGGAACGGTAAGAAACTTCACAAACTTCGGAGTATTCGTAGAATTGGAAGAAGGAATCGATGGGTTAATTTACATTTCTGATCTTTCTTGGACTAAGAAAATTAAGCACCCTTCTGAGTTCTGTGCCGTTGGTGATAAATTAGATGTTATCGTTCTTGAACTGGATATTCAGGCAAGAAGATTATCTTTAGGTCACAAACAATTGACAGATAATCCTTGGGATGCATTCGAAACTAAATATGCTGAAGGAACAATCCATGCTGGTAAAGCGGTAGAAGTACATGATAAAGGTGCTTCTGTACAGTTCGAAGATGCTGAGGTTGAAGCATTCTGCCCTTCAAGATTATTAGAGAAGGAAGACGGATCTAAAATCAAAAAAGGTGAAGAAGCTGACTTCAAAGTAATCGAGTTCAACAAAGAATTTAAGAGAGTAGTGGTTTCTCACACCGGAATCTTCAGAGACGAAGAGAAGAAAAATTCAAGAGAAGCTTCTAACAACAGATCTAACAACAATAATATGTCGTCTTCTTCAAACAATGAAGAAAGATCAACTCTTGGAGATATCGATGCATTAGCAGAATTGAAAAGAAAAATGGAAGAGGGGAAATAATCCTTAATCCATTTGATGATAGTAAGCCACTCAATTTGAGTGGCTTTTTATTTTTGAAAAAAGGTATTTAAGGTTGTAGTACTTAAAAAAGAAAATTACAATCCTTAAATTCATGCAAATATTTTTATACAATATAAAGTGGAGTTATTTTTAAATAATGTCAAATAAAATATTGTTTTATTATTAAATATTTGTAGATTAGCGGCTTTATTAGTGTATATGAAAAAAGTAGCTTTACCTCTTGTATTTGCAATATCTACGGTATTTCCTTCCATTTTATTCGGACAAGATAATGAGAAGTTGATTAAAGATTATATTTCTCAGAATAAAATCAGGGAATATAAGAAGTCCGATCTCACTGGGTTTATTGTTGATAATGTAGATCCTTCAAAATCGCTGAATGGGAATGTAATAAAATTTCAGCAGACCTATAACGGATTGCCCGTTTATAATTCTGTAGGAACCGTACTGGTTAAGGATAATAAAATCGTCTATTATTCAGACAACTTTTTTAAGGATTATAACTTATCTACTTCAACTACTGCTGGCATAACCAAAGAAGTAGCACTACAGAAGATAGCCGCTGATTTAGGTTCTGAAAATATTTCGACCTTACCGATCATGGCTTTTTTCGAAAAAGGAACTGATAAACTTACCGCTGCAAAACAACGATTGGTTTATACTGCAGATGAAAGTCAAAACCTGAGACTGGCCTATGAATATCTTTTACATGAGCCTAAAACAGTGAATCACTGGAATATAGTGGTTGATGCCAATACAGGGAAAATTTTAAGCAAGCTTAATTTAAATCTTTCATGTAATTTCCATAATGAAGCTTATGCTCATAGTGAAAATATAATGGTACCATTGCCACAAAATGAAAGTGCTTACCCTGCCATTAATAACAATCTTGTTATTTTATCACCTGATAATGCTTCCTATAATGTATTTCCTCTACCTATAGAATCACCTACATTTGGCTCCAGAGCTGTAGTAAACAATCCTTGGATTCTCTCTTCCTCACCGGAAGGATGGCACTCTAATGTAACTACACACTATACTACTACAAGAGGGAACAATGTATATGCTTATGATGATAGAGATGATGATGAGGCAACTTACGGAGTATCTCCGGATGGTGGAGCGGCAAGAAATTTCAATTTTCCATACGATCCAACAGCACTTTCTTATACGAATTTAGCTGCTGCTACGACCAACTTATTCTATATAAGTAATAAGGTTCATGATATTTTCTACAAATTTGGATTTACTGAATCTGCAAGAAATTTCCAAAGTAATAATTTTGGTAATGGAGGTTTAGATGATGATGAGGTTTTCGCACAGTCACAAGATGGTGGAGGATTTAATAATGCCAATTTTGCTTCATATCCGGATAATTACAATCCTGTGATGCAAATGTATTTATGGCTTGCTTCAAATCGTAAAATGTTCTATAGCGCACCTTCTGATGCTGTTGCAAGAGTTGTTAATGCAGGGGTGGCACAGTTTGGACCTACTTTAAATGATGTTGGGGTAAATGGAGATGTAAAGCTGGCGAGCATTATTGATGGATGTATAGCATTACCCGCTGGTGAAATGAACGGTAAAATTGGACTTATAGAAAGAGGTGGCGGTGCAAATTGTGGTTTTGCTGTGAAAGTCAAAAATGCACAAAATGCAGGAGCAATTGGGGCAATCATTTATAACAATACAGCAAACGGTTCCGCTTTAGGTAATATGGGAGGTGATGACCCTACTATCACAATACCTTCAATATTAATTACCAATGCTGAAGGAGAGTTTATCAAAACTAAATTAGCTGCAGCTACTACTGTAAATGTTAATCTAAGAGCAGATACAAAATATGACGGAAGTTTTGACAATGGAATTGTTACTCATGAATATGGACATGGAATTTCCAATAGAATGACTGGTACAGGGTATAACTGCTTAAACTCTAATGCAGATAAAGAGCAGATGGGAGAGGGGTGGTCAGACTTCTTCGCTTTAATGCTTACCAATAAAGCAGGTGACGATGCATCTGTTCCTAGAGGAATGGCTACTTATGCTTCCGGTCAGGCAATTACAGGCGATGGGATCAGGCCTGCAAAATATTCACCTGATTTTGCAATTAATGGTTTTACTTATGGAAATACCAACGGCATGGAATATAACAATGGTACAGCTATTGTTCCAAATGTACATTCAATAGGTTTTGTCTGGGCTACTATGTTATGGGATCTTCACTGGCAGTATGTTGCGAAGTATGGATATTCTTCAGATGTTACAGCAAATACAACCAATGGAAGTTCAAGAGTCCTGCAGTTGGTTACGGATGCACTAAAACTACAGATTTGTAATCCGACCTTTATTAATGGTAGAGATGCAATATTAGCTGCTGAATTAGCGACAACACAAGGCGCAGACCGTTGTATGATCTGGAGAACTTTTGCAAAAAGAGGACTAGGAGTGAATGCATCTGCAGGATCTAAAACAAATATTAATGACCAGGTGGAGGACCGTAACGTACCGGCAGACTGTGTATTGGCTACAGATGAAGTAAAGGTCGTGAAAAATAGTATTTCAATTTATCCAAATCCGGCGAAGAATGAATTCTTTATTAATTTCCCTGAAGAAACATTAGGGAAAGCGAGCGTTGAGATTTATGATATGTCCGGGAAACTGGTTTCTTCTGAAGACAAAATTTCACCTGATGGAAAGAAATCCATTTCTACTGATAAGCTGATCAACGGAACCTATATTGTGAAAGTAAAAGGTATTGGAATTGATGCTGCTTCTAAAGTGATCATTAAAAAATAACTTACATATACTTCAAAAAAGAAACCCGGCGCAAGCGAAGCTTGCGCCGGGTTTCTTTTTTGAAGTATATGGTATAAAATAATTCTTATTGAAAATGTTGTACCTTTGCAGGCTGAAAAAAAGAATTATGAAGAAGAACATACTGAAAGGGGTTTTGTTTGTAGGAATTGGAGCAAGTATCTATGGGATGTTGGCGACATTTGTCAAGCTCGCTTATCAGGAAGGATATACCACTTCCGAAGTGACAACGTCTCAATTTGCCTTGGGATTGACTGGCCTTTTGATACTGAATTTCATTCAGACAATCACATCAAAAAAAATACTGCCTTCACCGACTTCAAAAGAAATAAAAAACCTGATGCTGGCAGGGACTTCACTCGGCTGTACAAGCCTGTTTTATTACCTTTCAGTACAATATATCAATGTGTCCATTGCCATCGTTCTGTTGATGCAGTCGGTTTGGTTCAGTGTAGTGGTGGAAAGTTTTATTACTAAAAAGCTTCCGAATATCAGGAAAATCATATCTGTAATTATTGTTTTAACAGGAACTGTATTAGCAACTAACCTTATCAATACAGAAATTACACTTGATATAAAAGGTATTTTCTGGGGACTGATGGCAGCGGCTTCCTACACCATGACCATGTTTACTTCCAATACGTTAGCTACGCATTTACCTGTTTTAAGGAAAAGCATCATCATGCTTTCGGGAGGTTCTGTAGTCATCTTTGCCTTTCTGTTTTTTGCTCAGCTCGGACCTTTGCACTTTGACGGATTAAAATCAGTATATTTAAGTTTTACAGATAATACGGAGCATATTCATGCTTTCCGGTATTCAATTTTATGGAAATACGGTTTTGTTCTGGCTTTGTTCGGGACTATAATACCTCCGGTTTTGTTTAATATCGGTTTCCCAAACGCAGGATTGGGATTGGGAAGTATTGTTTCCTCACTGGAGCTTCCGGTTTCTGTAACGATGGCTTTTATCCTGTTGGGAGAAAAAGTAATATTTATTCAGTGGGTAGGAATTGTTTTGATACTTTTCGCTATTGTTCTTATGAATCTACCATCCAGAAAAGAGGTTATTGCTGAAAAAATATCTTAAGAATTTCAATAAATAAATATGAATAATCGTTTTTTTTGAAGCGGTTTTTTTAATTTTAATATTCTAAAATAATCTTATGGAATATGTAAAAAATGCTGTTGTGATAATTGCCTTGTCCGTGAGCAATATATTGTTTTCACAGATAAAACCCTTAGATGCGGAACTAACCCAATATCAATATCCCTACAAAGTGCATTTTATTAGTTTGAGATCTCAGAATAATGATCTGAAAATGGCTTACATGGATGTAAAGCCAAAGATATCCAACGGAAAGAATATAGTGCTTCTTCACGGCAAGAATTTTAATGGGGCTTATTGGAAACAGACGGCAGATGATCTTTCAAAAAAAGGATTCAGAGTAATTATTCCGGATCAGATCGGATTTGGAAAATCTTCAAAACCGCAAAATTATCAGTTTTCTTTTTCACAGCTGGCTGAAAATACAAAAGCAGTTTTAGACGAACTGAAAATTGATAAAACCATCATCTTGGGGCATTCTATGGGGGGAATGGTAGCGACCAGATTTACGCTGTTGTATCCTGAAAAAGTTCAGCAGCTCGTTTTGGAAAATCCTATAGGATTGGAGGATTACAAGACTTTTGCGGCGTATCAGACCATTGATGAAGCGTATCAGTCAGAGCTTAAAAATACCGCTGAGACCTATAAAAATTATCAGTTGAAATTCTATTATGATAACAAATGGAAAGCTGAATATCAGCCATGGCTGGATTTGATAGCAGGCTGGACTTTACATCCCGATTACCCGAAAATAGCATGGGATGCAGCCTTAACATCCGATATGATCTATAACCAGCCGGTATGTTATGAGTTCAAAAATATTAAAACCCCTACCTTGCTCATTATAGGAACAAGAGACAGAACGGCAATAGGGAAAGACAGGGCACCGAAAGCATTGCAGTCTAAAATGGGACAGTATCAGGAATTGGGAAAAAAAACACAGCAACAGATTCCCGGATCAAAATTGGTCGAGATTGAAAATACGGGGCATCTTCCGCATATTGAAGCGTATGGTCAATTCCGGAATGCTTTATATGATTTTATTAAATAGGATAGATTTAAATCGATATTTATTTAGAATAGTGATTGAGTTCCTAGCCCCGATTGCAGTGTAAATCCTTTTTTGAAAAAAAAGATTGCAGCGGAAAGCGGGAAACAGCTTCTGAAAATATAAAAGAGACTGCTCAAAATATGAACAGTCTCTTTCGTATGTATTGTTGTCTGAATTATTTTTTCTTGTAAGCAGCGTCTTTAATTCTCGCTTTTTTACCTCTAAGATCTCTGAAGTAATAGATTCTTGATCTTCTAACTCTACCTCTTCTGTCAACTTCAATTTTTTGAAGGGCCGGCATGTTAATAGGGAAAACTCTTTCTACTCCTACATCACCAGACATTTTTCTGATGGTGAAAGTTTTTGTAGATCCGCTACCTCTTAACTGGATAACGGTACCTTTGAAGAACTGAGTTCTTGTTTTTTGACCTTCCTTAATCTCGTAATATACAGTGATGGTATCACCAGCTTTGAATTCAGGGAATTCTTTTTTTGTAATGTACTTGTCTTGTACGTACTTTAATAAATCCATTATTAATAAATAAAATGTTTAGGCTAAGCAACTTACACGGACTTCGTCAGAGGTTGAATAACAGGTTGCAAATATATGAAGACTTTTTAAATATTCAAAACAATTGTTTGTTAAAAATGATAAAATTTGAGATGAAATTTCAAATGAAAATTAACATTTTCTTTAAGTTATCATGAAGCTCAGTTTATATGCCAATTTTACTTTTGCCCGATAATAAAAAACGGCCGGTCCAGGCATTTTACTGTTTAATTCACCTTTTAAAATACACACAACTTAAAACTGAAATTTATGAAACATTACTTCTTTCTTTTCTTTCTTGTCGTCCAGATGGCATTTGGGCAGGCTTTGTTTCCTTATTTGCAAAACCCGACACCCAATTCCATGATTGTCAACTGGAAAACGTCTTCCAATAATGAAACCACGGTAACCTATGGAACTTCGCCAACAAATTTAAACGTTACTGTTACCGGCACGACCAATATTTTTTCAGATACAGGATATAATAATAACTATTATTATCACACGGCAAAAATCACCAGTTTGCTGCCGAATACAAAATATTATTATAAGATTAAAACAGGTGCCAACGAATCTGCAGTGTACAACTTCCGTACACTTCCTTTGCCGGGACAGGCAGCAACAGCAAACGGAAAAATCCGTTTTCTGATTATGGGAGATAACCAGATTAAGGCAGAACCGAGGTATGATACCCTTACCCTGAATGCTTATAAAAAATTAAAGGAAAAATTTGGTGTAAACTCTGATCCTTCCGACAATATTGCTCTCACATTTATGGTTGGAGATCAGGTAGATGTGGGAACGCTGGATCATTATGAAAATGTACACTTTAAGAAGAATATCAAACTTTCACCTTATCTTCCGATCCAGACAACTGTTGGGAACCACGAAACCTACGGGACATTGGGAATGAATTCATACTACGCCCATTTCTACATCGATGAAATCAAATATAAGAACATCTCTTCAGGAAATGAGAATTATTATGCCCAGCAGGCCGGAAATGTTTTATTTGTAAGTTTAAGTTCAGAGCATACAGGCGCCGCTCAGCAAACCTGGCTTCAGCAGATTTTAAATGAGGCGAATAATGATCCTACGGTAGATTGGATTATTTCATTAAGTCACAGGCCTTATCAGGCAGAGCAATATGTAGGAGATATTTCGACCTGGGTAAGAAATACCGCAGTGCCGTTATTAACGACTTCCAATAAATATTTAATGCATGTAGGCGCACATCATCATTTGTACCACAGAGGTCAGTTAAAGGACAGTCCGAACTATCAGATTATTTCCGGTGGAACTGCCTGGGATCAATATTGGGGGATGTCCAATGAACAGGATTTCGATGATGTCCAAAAAACATTGACTGACTGGACGTACCAGATTGTTGAAGTGGATGTCAATACCGGAAAAGTTGATATTGAATCCTATTCAATAGGAGGAATTTACCATAAAAAGTATAATGAACTGGTTGATACTTTTCACCGGTATAAAAATCAGCCGAAACCTGCTAAACCGTCCATTACCAATACTTTTACAGCTCCGGTTACTTTGCCTTTAACGTTAAACGGCAGTAGCTTTTCAACAACAGCCGGAGAATTATTAAATACCACGCAATTTTTAATCAGCAAGGCGGCAGACTTTTCTATCATTGAAAAGGAATTTTACCGTGATTATGAAAACTGGTTCGGAAAAGACGGAAACGGAACCCCAGATATGACAAAAAACCTGAATGCAAACATTGATATTACAAAGGCAGATATTGCAGCCAATTCCATTACCAATGGAATATATTATGTAAAAGTTAGATACAGGGACAGGAATCTGGAATGGAGTGACTGGAGCGATGCCAAGCAGTTTGAAATAACCGGAAGTGTGGTTTCTAACCCTTCTTTTACTTTAAATAAAACAGAATATGCACAAAACGAGTCTATTGTAGCGAATTTTACAGATGGCCCCGGAAATAATCAGGATTGGGTAGGATTATACAAAAAAGGTCAAAATCCGGCTTCTGTCACTTCGCAGGCATATGTGTATACCAACGGACAAACCTCCGGGACAGTTACATTTAACAACGGATTGCCAAATAAAGGTCAGTATTTTGCCGGTTTTTTTGCCGATAACGGGTATACGGATATTGCTCCTAAAAAAAGTTTTTATGTAGGCCCCAAAGTTGTTTTAAATACATCCGCAGATGCTTATCCTGTTGGCGGAACCGTAGTTGTTAATTTCAATAATGGTCCTAACTTAACAAAAGACTGGATCGGGATTTATAAAATGGGACAGGTTCCGGGACCTACGCCTTCCGTAAAATGGAGCTATGTTTCCACGGCTTCAGGAACACTTAATTTTACAGGACTTCCGAAAGGCTATTATTATGCTCAATATTTTCTTGAGGATGGCTATACCACAGTGGGTGAAAAGGTTTTCTTTAAAGTGGGCGACATTGTTACCGAACTTTGGACCAACAAGCCTGTTTACACATTAGGTGAAAACATTACGGCTTCCTGGACGGATTCTCCGGGGATTATTAAAGACTGGCTCGGGATCTATCCTCAGAGTGTTGCAACACCGGATGATAATTTTGTTTCGTACACTTATTTTGACGGCGTTACACAGGGTACCAAAACAATCCAGGGAACCGCAGTACCTGCAACGCCGGGTAATTATTACATGGTGATGTTTACCAATGATTCTTATACGGAAGTTTCAAACAGGGTTCAGTTTCAGGTTTCAGGGACTTCACTGGGAACGGGAGAGGTTAAAAATACAGAAAAAAATGTGGTTCTATATCCGAATCCAAGCAAGCCGGGCGAGCCTACGTTCATCAAAAGCGATTACCCGATTGAAAAAATAGAATTGCTGTCAGCCAATGGAGATTTATTATATGAATCTAAAAATATTAACAATCAGCGTTTTTCTCTGGTTAACGAAAACCTTCCGAAAGGAGTCTATTTCGTAAAAGTGCATACCAGAAAGTTATTTACACTGAAACTGATTATTCAGTAATGAAAACTTGGTACAGGCTAATTAAACAGAGAGCCGGAACATTAATGTTCCGGCTCTCTGTTTATCATGAATTAATCATCTGTGGATTTTAACGCCCAGACAATAAGAGGTGCCTGCATGAAAAGCCTGGCAAACCTCTGGTTATCAGTATTCAGGCCAAATGAATCTCGTCTGTTTTTATATTGGGCAATGTTTCCCGGAAGAACGGCGGCAAAAAATCCTGCTACAATTTTCCCCATCGTCTTCCTGTACTTTTTTGGTGTAACAATAATGGCTGTACCTAATGCAATTTCTGCAACTCCCGAATACACTACAGTATCATCTTTTTCCAGCGGTACCCATTCCGGGACTTGGGCCTGAAATTCTTTTCTTGCAAAAGTGAGGTGTCCTATCCCTGCCGTAATAAGAAATGCACCGAGAGCAATTCTTGAAATGTCTTTCGTTTCCATAATATTCTATTTAATTGTGATATTGGTATTACATGCAGTAACCAAAATTCAGACCATCATATGGTAGGGCGGTATCAGCTGCTTAAATACAGATTAAATACAGCAGCATTTTAAAAATAGAAATTTTATCCTGTCAAAATGGTTCTCAGTTCTTCCGAATAAAGAAAAAGTATTAAATTAGGCCAACAGAAAAATCTGATATTTCATGATAGATAAAAGAGTAAAAAATGCAAAGGAAGCCATTGAAGGAATTAAAGATGGAATGACATTGATGTTAGGAGGATTTGGACTTTGCGGCATCCCTGAAAATTCAATTAATGCATTGGTGGATAGCAATGTAAAATATCTTACGTGTATTTCAAACAATGCGGGAGTCGATGATTTCGGTTTAGGATTATTGCTTCAGAAAAGACAGATAAAAAAAATGATTTCTTCTTATGTAGGGGAAAATGCAGAGTTTGAAAGACAGATGCTTTCCGGAGAACTGGAAGTAGAACTGACTCCACAGGGAACGCTGGCGGAAAAATGCAGAGCGGCGCAGGCAGGAATTCCGGCCTTTTACACACCGGCGGGTTTCGGAACTGAAGTGGCAGAAGGGAAAGAAGTAAAAGAATTCGACGGAAAACCGCATATCCTGGAGCATGCATTCAAAGCAGAGTTTTCTATTGTAAAAGCTTGGAAAGGCGATCATGCAGGAAACCTTATTTTTAAAGGATCGGCAAGAAATTTTAACCATCCGATGGCTGGTGCGGGAAAAATCACTATCGCAGAAGTGGAGGAACTGGTAGCTCCGGGCGAACTGGATCCCAACCAGATTCACATTCCCGGAATTATGATCCAGAGAATTTTCCAGGGTGAGAAATTTGAAAAAAGGATTGAACAGAGAACCGTAAGAAGCAAAGATCAGATTGAAAAATAGTTTCGGTTTTGACAATTATTTCAAAATAAACACATAACTGGCCGTTGTAAACTTGGCCTGTTGTCAAATTTTCTAAATTAAAAATATGTTAAGTAAAGAAGATATAGCAAAACGTATTTCCAGAGAAGTGAAAGACGGATATTATGTAAATCTGGGAATAGGAATTCCGACCTTGGTAGCCAATTATGTTCCCGACAATTTCTCCGTAGAATTCCAGAGCGAGAACGGAGTTTTGGGAATGGGGCCTTTTCCTTTTGAAGGGGAAGAGGATGCTGACATCATTAATGCCGGGAAGCAGACCATCACCATTCTGCCTGGAGGTTCATTTTTTGATTCTGCATTCAGCTTCGGGATGATCCGTGGCCAGAAAGTAGATCTTACCATTCTCGGAGCAATGGAGGTCTCAGAAAACGGAGATATCGCCAACTGGAAAATTCCGGGGAAAATGGTTAAAGGAATGGGGGGTGCGATGGATCTTGTGGCTTCTGCAGAAAACATTATCGTGGCCATGATGCATGTTAATAAAGCCGGAGAAAGCAAAATTCTTAAAAAATGTACGCTTCCCCTAACCGGAGTCAATTGTGTCAAAAGAGTCGTTACGGAATTGGCTGTCCTGGATGTAACACCGGCAGGTTTCAGGCTTGTGGAAAGAGCGCCGGGTGTTTCCGTAGAACATATCATACAATCTACAGAAGCCGATCTGATCATCGAAGGTGAGATCCCTGAGATGCAATTCTGATAAACCGGAGAGTGTCCAAAAGTTTGGACACTCTCTTTTTTGGTGATTTTATTCGTACCCCATACAGGAAGTATGTTCAAATATCCGTTTTCAAGAGGTTTTCTTACTTTAGGATACCCTCTTTTTAAACTGATTAACAGTCAGTTTTGTAAAATGGTAAATGCAGGGGCACACTTTTCAAATACTCAAATATTGGAGCAAATCATTTGTAGTAGAAAATGGTGATTCCCGTTTCAAACTGTGTATATGCTTTTTAATTCCAGGCTGTAATGATTTGCAATCTGAAATTGCTTATTTTACCTATACTATTTGTATTCAAAATGTAAACAGATGATGAAAAATGTATATTTTAAAATATTTGTTTTAAATCTTACACTTCTCTCCTTAATTGTTTATCTGTTAGGAGTTAAAGATAGTGCTTTCCGAAAAATTTATATTTCAGACAATATAATCGCATATGTAATTAATTCTTTAACATATTTTATTCTTTGGGTGCTACCGGACTGGTGGATTATTATATTGTGTGCAGCATTATTATTTACTTTTTTATACTGGGTTGCCAGAAAAATCGTAAAGGTATGATCATCATCAGATTCTGATATAATTTAGCTTTTCCTGGATATGTATATAAGTTAAAATGAGAAACAACGGTTCTACTAAGTCTAATCTTTAATAACATACTTGAGCAGGCAGAATACGCAGTAGATCTGAAGGTAGCTTTTACATTGGAATTAGCAATGAATATTATAAAAACAAAATCCCCGGGATGTCCCGAGGATAAAAACTAATAACCATGAAAACTCAAATTAAACATGAGAATCAGTTGCAAAGATACATAAATAACTCTACTTTTTACTATATTTTTTTATAAATATAATTTTTATTTAAAAAAATATTTTTACAAGATCTACATCTTTACGCTGAACCTTCCTGTTTATGGGGACAAAGCTTTAAAATGAGAGACTGAATTTAATTTTATTTTTATTAATTTAAATGTGGTATGGGCTTTATAGAGCTTAAAAATAGGTTTAATGGCTTTAAATGTACTTTTTTATTGATTTACTAATGCAAACAAAACAATAGTGCAATCTGATAAAAAAGATAGGATCTAAGTTTCATATTAGACAATAAAATTCCAAATTTAATAGTGATTTGTTATATGGTAACAACTGGAATTATAGAATAACTCCACTTTATTGTGATTTTTAGTGTGAGGTAAAATGTTGATTTTTCCGATATGTTTTTCACTTCTGACTTGTCTCGAAAATCTAATTGTCCGATTATCAAAAATACCTGCTTAAAATTATTTATGTATTCCTGAATTCCTATATTAGACACATGGCTTCTATATTGGCTTGATTTTAGATGATGCGTACTGCAGGTATAAAATTACCTCCCTCTTTTACAGAAGTTTGGCAATAATAAAACTTCCAGGATCTCAAAATAGAACCAGTCGAGTGAAAGATTTAAATGAAAAGGAAAAACCGTTTTTATGATTTTAAAATCTTCAAAAATTGATCTGACCATTGAACAGCTGAACGTAAAATCGTTCATCCATTTTCTTGTTGAGCTTCAAAACCTGTTGAAATATATAGGGGAGCAACTGACAGAGATCAATGAAACGGTTTCTATTGCTGAAAATGTAACTTCAGGATTTTTACAGTTTTCATTTTCACAGATTAAAAATGCCTCTGAATTTTTTAAAGGCGGAATGACTGTGTATACAGCTGATGATAACATCAGTCTTTCTGATAACCTTGAAAATGAAGTGCTTTTTTGCCATTCGGTATCACCGGATACTGCTGAAGAAATGGCGCTTGCGGTTGAAAAAAAGTTTAAAAGCGACTGGTCGGTTGCAGTAACGGGATATGCTCTTCCTGTAAAAGAATCCAGACAAAAATTATACGCTTTCTTTTCCATATCATACCATGGCAAGATTATTCTTTCGGAAAAGCTTGATCTGCATTCCCGTACAATACCCATAAAAGCCCAGTTATATTATAGTGAATTCATATTGGGTTGTCTGAAACTTGAACTTGATAAAGTAAGGGATGAGCGGAAAGCGATATGAAATTTAAATACAAAGTTTGAACATCAAAACGTATCATATTTATTCACTTTTTTTAAATAATCATCTTAAGTACATTCCTGATTTTATATACACTATTAATATTCTGCTGTTATATTCTATTTTTCAATAATAATATGAAGAATAAGCTGATTTATTACATTTTGGCAGATAAATTGTTACAGGTAGATTGAGCAAAATAATATTGCTGTTTATTTTTTTAACCATTTTAAATTATAGTATGAAAAATTCAATTTTAGCCATTTTAGCAGTTGCTTCTATGGTAGCATGTAAAAAGAATGAAACCACAGATGTTGATAAGTCTGCAGACAGTTCGGCAATGACGGCACCTGCCGCTGATTCCGGGATGATGAACAATGATTCCACCGCTGTTCCGGCTACAACAACTGATACAAAAACCGCTTTAAGCGATCAGGATAAGAAATTTGCAGATGCGGCAGCAAAAGGAGGAATCATGGAAGTTATGATGGGGCAGCTTGCAGCAACAAATGCAACAAATGCAACTGTGAAATCGCTAGGACAAATGATGGTTAAAGATCACGGTAAAGCTAATGATGAGCTTAAAAAATGGGCCTCAGCAACGGGCTATACTTTGCCTACCGCTTTAGATGCCGATCAGCAGAAACAATACGATGGACTGAAAGCAAAAAAAGGAGCTGAGTTTGACCGTATGTATGCCGATCTTATGGTAACTGACCACCAAAAAGATATCGCAGAATTTAAAAAACAGGCATCAGGAGGTTCTGAAGCTTCATTAAAATCTTTTGCCAGCACTACACTTCCTACACTTGAACACCACTTGATGGAATCTGAGAAAGCGAAAGCAGCCGTAAAATAGATTAAGCTGAAAATTACTACGGCTACTATTTTAATTAGCCCGCATATTATTACAAAGGTTATTCTGAATGATACAGGTTTTTTAAGACCGGTTTTTCAAAATAACCTTTGATTTTTTTATATTCTGAAGGTGTATTAAAGAATTTTATGGACTCTTCATCGGCATAATATCTTTAACTTGTTTGTTACAGATCATTTTAGCCAAGCAATAAGGAAGAAGTTTATAAAATTTTCTGTTGATTGGCAGCCATAATCAGTTCTGCCACATTTTTCACCTGGAATTTCTGGATAAGATTTCTTCTGTGGGTATCGACTGTAAGTGGGCTCAGGAAAAGTTCCTGGCCAATCACCTGGCTTGTTTTTCCCTCAGCAAGCAAGGCTAAAATCTGCTGTTCTCTGCGGGTAAGTTTCGGTAATGCCAAAGACCCGTTTTTAGAAGGACGGCTTATAATTTCAACTACTTCACGGCTATAACAGATATTGCCCTTTAAAGCTTCTGCGATGCAGTGCCTCAATTCTGCAAGTGCGCTGTTTTTTAACAGATAACCGCTGGCTCCATTCTGGATGGTTTGTAAAATAATGCTTCTTTCCGTATGATTGCTTAAGATTAAAATAATAGTCTCTACGGATTGTGCTTTGATCAGCTTGCACAGCTCCATACCGTTAATATCAGGTAAGGTGATATCCAGTAAAATCAGGTCCACAGGATGATATTTAAGATAGGACAGCAAATCCTGTCCGTTATAACATGAACCTACGATCTGGATATTCTCTTCATTGGAAAGCAGATTTTTTAACCCTTCAATCACAATAGGATGATCATCCACAATAACGGTACGTAATTTATTCATCTGTAGTAATGGTATTAAGTTCAATATTAACGGTTGTTCCTTCACCAGGAGCAGACAAAAGCTCAAATTGTCCCTGAAGATAAGCGATGCGGTTTTTAAGATTATTGATTCCCATTCCTTTATTTTCACTGAGCAGTTCAGGATCAAATCCACGCCCGTCATCCTCGAAAGTAATAAAAATTATATCTTCATTCTGGCTGCACTGCATCAGTATATTCTCTGCCTGTGAATGGCGGATTGAATTGGAAATCAGTTCCTGAATGATCCGGTAGATATTCAGCTGTACATTAAGCGGGATATTCTTTTGGATATTAAATGATTCGCAGGAAATCTGAAGTCCTTCCCGCATGTAAAACTCACAAAGATCTTTTAAAGCCGTCTCTAGTCCGAACTTCAGCAATGTATCAGGAACCATGTTGCGGGCAATACGCCTCAATTCGGTAACAGAAGCGTCGAGCTGGTCAACGGTTCTTTTGAAGTCTCTGTCTTCCAAAATATCAGGATGTGCATTTGCCCAGCCGGAAAGGTTGATTTTTACTCCGGCCAGCATGCCGCCCAGTCCGTCATGAAGGTCGCGGGCTACCCGTTCCCGTTCAAGTTCTTCACCATCCAGCATGGCTTTGGCTATTTTCAGCTGTTGCTTTTGTTCCATTTCGCTAAGCTGATGATGATAATTGATCTCTCGTTGTCGGGCCAGTTTTCGGTTGCTGCGTGCATTGAGAAAGATAAAGCCAATTATAGCAAGAAGAAAAATACATCCAAGACCTAAAAACCAGCTGTTCAGTCGGTTATTTTCAGCATTCAAAGCTGCCTGTCTGTTCTCTGCCTGCAGAGCAGTAATTTTTTGATCATTCTTTACCGTTCTGAATTTGGTTTCCAGTTCGCTGATTTTCAGTTTGGTCTGACTGTTGTTAATGCTGTCACTCACCATACGGTACCTGCTCAGCCATTGGTAGGCGTCTTTGTAATCTTTTAGCTTTTCGCTTGTCTTAGCCAGTTCACCATAAATGGCAGCTTTATCATTGATATCTTTAGTAAGTGTTTTTTCGCTCACTATTTGAAGAAGCAGCTGTCTGGCTTTATTATATTTTTTCTGTTGCCTGTAAATTTCATTCTGCCGAAATAAAAATTGTTGGTGAAGCTGTTGCTGATGATATTTCCTGGCGAGCAAAGCTCCTTTTTCTGCGCTAACGATTGCCTTTGTCAAGGCCCCTGAAGTAATATAATACAAAGTTTCATTATAGTAATACAGGGTATTATTCAAGGATCCTGGAAAAGGCTGTAAGATGTTTTTAGCCTGCCGGAGAAGAGGCCATGCTTTTTCAGGCTCATTCTTATAGCAATAAATGCTTACACCGCTTAAATAAGCAAATAGCATCGTGCTGGATTTAGGATCTGCCTTTTCCAGGATATCAATGGCTTTCTGATTATAGTCAATGGCTTTGTCAAACCGGGAATTATTCATCAGAATAGTTGAAAGCTGGGTATAATAATGCGCAACTGTTATCGGGCTGCGTGCTTTTTCAGCATATGGAATTGCTTTTTCAAGGATAATCTTCGTAACAAAATCATATCCTTCTTTATCTTTATTCATTAAGCCATAATTAAACCAGGCAGCGGAGAGTTTTTGGTAGCTCTTGCTGTCTTTAAAACGACCCAATGCTTCAATGGCTTTTTTAAAAGCTGCTGATGCTTTTTTCCGGTTCCTGATGTAGTAATATTGTCCTTCATAAAAATAAGACAGGGCTCTGTAATAGGAGTATTTTTCTCCCAGTTTTTTCCCTATAGCCAGATAATTTCCGCTTTTCGTTGTGTCTTTGAATTTCCAGTAGTCGGTCAGTAAAAAGCTGGCATCGGCTTTCGAGCTGTCGGCCTTTTTTGATAAAAGTACATGATTCAGGCTGTCCACATACCGGTTTTCGTCAAGCGGAATCTGCTGTTGGGCAAACAAGTGCAGCGGGTACCATACAAAGATAAATAATAAAAGATGTTTCATTGATTATGGCCGTTAATCTATATTGTGGATATCAGGCTAAATTTTCTGTAAATATCCGTCAAAAAAATCTTATGAACGATCACTTCAGTTGCTCCATATTTAAAACTACTGAAAAACCAGTAGAAAAAAAGACCTGAAAACCGGTATTTCGTGTTGGGAAGACTTGCCATAGCTTTGTATATACCTAATCTGAACACATCAACACAATTACAGTATTTACTTTATGATTATGAAAAAAATAATTCTTTCAGTATGGCTTATGATGACGGCAGCAATTCCACTGTCTGCACAGTATAAAGAACCCGAAAGAAAGGATAAGAAAGAAGTGTACTATCCAAAAATTGCCTTTGATTCTCTTCTGGCTAAAAAAATGCTGGCCAAAGGAAAAGCAACTATAAAAGGAGTGGCCTTTACAAAAGCCAAGAATAATTTGGGCATTAAAGGCGGCAACCGTATTTACGCAAATCAGATTAAAGTTGTGCTGCTTCCTGTGACTCCCTATTTTAATGAGTGGTTTGAACTGAGAAAAGAAAAAGAGAGTATAAGAAAAAGAAGGTATGTTTATCTTTCAAACGCTGCTTACCGCTACAGGCTGGAAGCAATCACCAATAGCAACGGTGAATTCACATTTCCTGAGATGAAGCCGGGGACCTATTTTTTACAGGGTTTTTTGGGCTATACCAAATATGGCTATTACAATGAATATACCGGAACGGGATACAACAGCTATGGAGGCCAAACCAATTATTATCAGCAGAAACAATACTCGGTAGACCATGAAGACAGGATTGAAGAATTTGTTGAAGTAAAAAATGACGGAGAGATCGTAAAAGTCCGGCTCCATTAATGCTAAAAGCTGGCGGTCTGTCTGGATAATCAAAAAGTAGCGGAAGGAATTTATTCACACTTTCGGCAACGAAAAATTTTTATACCATGGCATTATGGTAATATGAAAATCGAGAAACATTCTTGGTGCCGCCTGCAGACTTACAGATCCGGAAAGTAATAAAAACACAATAATCATATATATATCCGGATCTCCAGGCCTGTCTTATTTTTACATCACAATAATTAGTTGACTTATGAAGGTATGGTTTCAGATAGCTGTTTTTTTTATCCTGCTGTCATCAAATCAATGCTGTGCACAGATTGCTTCACAGCATGTTGTTCAGCATATATTAGACAGCAGCATCATAAAAAAAATGAATGAAAACTGTATTGTGGGATTGGGTGCATCAGTGATAGTTGATAAAAAACAGGTCTGGCATCAAGGCTATGGCTTTGCAGGCAGAACAGATAAAATTGCATTTACTCCTTCAACAGTCATGAATATTGCTTCCATTTCCAAAACCATTACCGGAGTGTGCCTTATGAAAGCTGTAGAGCAGAATAAAGTCTCTTTGGATACGGATATTAACAACTATTTGCCGTTCAGAATTATCAATCCTTATTTCCCTGATGAAAAGATTACCCTGAGAAATCTTGCCACCCATACTTCGGGACTTGCCGACCGTTATCCTTTTTATACGGACAGCCTGTATACCTATGCACAGGATGCCCGCGAGCCGCTTGGGGATTTCCTGAAAGATTATTTTGTGCCGGGAGGGAAGCATTATTCAAAAGATAACTTCCTTAATCATAAACCGGGTACGTACCGGGACTATTCAAACATCGGAGCAGGGCTGGCCGGATATATTGTTGAACGGCAAACCGGCATGAAACTGAACCTGTATAGCAGGAAATACATTTTCAAACCTTTAGGGATGAAGCATACAGGCTGGTTTTTTTCGGAAGTCAATCTGAAAACCCATACAAAACTCTATTCAAAAGAAGAAAATCTTATTAAAGAAATTCCGCTGTATAGCGTTGTGACCTATCCTGACGGTGGTGTGCGGACTACTGTGGACGATCTCTCACGTTTTTTTATTTTCCTGTTGAATGACGGAAAGTACAAAGGGAAACAAATTTTCAAAAAAGAGAGTATTCAGGAGATGATGAGGTTCCAGTTTACAAAAGACCATACACCGGGAAATGTAAATCCGGATAAACTAAACTCAGGGCTGTTCTGGGCAACCAAAATGAGTGCAACCCGGATAGGGCATAATGGATCTGATCCCGGGGTAAGAACTTTTATGCTTTCGGACCTGAATAAGGAAGTAGCTGTCATCCTATTTTCAAATACTTCGCTCACTGAAAGTGAAGAGGATAAATTCTTTGACATCTACAATGATCTTTATAAATTTGGACTGATTATAAAAAATGCCCAAAGCAAGGCACCGGATAAGCATTGATCTGATGTAAGTGATCTGCATTTTGTAAATTTGAAATCCATAGAGAATTAACACATAACAATAAAATTAATCATGAAAGCAGGCTTTATCATTTTATTATCCTTAATACTATTCAATTGCCGTTCTCAAAAAGATTTATCCTTCAGACCTAAAGTTGTGTATAAATCGGATCAGTTGATCATCACTCAGGTTTCGCCAAACTCATTTGAGCACACTTCGTTTTTACAGACTAATGATTTCGGGAATGTTCCCTGTAATGGCTTAATTGTGAAAAACGGAAATGAAACCATTATTTTTGATACACCTACGAATGATCAGGGTTCTGAAGCCCTGATTAAATGGATTATGGAGACGCTTCACTGTAAAGTCAACGCCATTATTCCGACTCATTTTCATAATGACTGTCTGGGAGGATTAAAAGCATTTCATGATCATCATATTCCTTCCTATGCTTATTTTAAAACCATTGATTTTGCAAGGGAAAATAAATATATCATTCCTCAGAATAGTTTCAGGGATTCTCTAACCTTAAAAGTGGGAGACAAAAAGGTAACTGCCAAATTTTTTGGGGAAGGGCACACCAAAGATAATGTGGTAGGATATTTTCCTGCTGACCATATCATGTTTGGTGGTTGCCTGATCAAAGAAATAGATGCTGGAAAAGGATATCTTGGAGATGCTAATGTTTCAGCATGGTCAGGCACCGTTGCAAAAGTTAAAGAAGAATATCCGGATGTGCAAGTGGTCATTCCGGGCCACGGAGATTACGGGAATAAAAAATTGTTAGATTATACCATCCATTTATTTAAAACGCAATAGATCAATTCCGGCTCCCGACCATTCCAGATTACTTAATTGATATTGCATAATCAGGAAAACAACCGCCAAATCATTATTATACGGGATATAACCATGCTGTTGAGAACAGCATGGTTTAGCCGGGTTTTAATTTCAAACCAAAACTTTCTATACATATTCTTGAACTGGAATATTCTTCTACAGATTCTTTAAACAAATCCAGCTGTTTTATTTCTTCTCCTTATTCATTTCTTAATCAAATCGAAATTTCTTCCCAAATTCTACTTTTGCCAGCCAGATTGACCCAAATCATAAAAACTGGACTATAGATTCATTAAATTCGATAATGTTGAAACTACAGATATGTCTGCGGTTATATTATTATATGAATAATATTGGTAAAAAGTTCTTTGATCGAAGCTTTTAGCTATGAAACCTTAACTGTTTCAACGGATCGTAAAAGTTAAACATCAGAAACAAAATAATGATTTTAAAACATTCAGGGATCGGTGTAAGTTCCGATCCTACTTCTGTCAGATCTCTTATTCATTTTATAATGGAATTGGAAAACCTGTTCAACTACATTGGAGGGTGTTTGCTGTCTTCGGGTGAAACCGTTTCAGTAGCTGAAAGTGTGACCTCAGGATTTCTTCAGTTTTCCTTTTCACAGATGAAGGATGCTTCCCAATTTTACAAAGGGGGAATAACAGCATATACCCAGGAAGGAAAAGTAGACCTGCTTCATGTGGATGATGAAGAAGCCACCATGTACAACTGCGTATCAGGTAATATCGCCGAAACAATGGCACTTAATGTAGCAGAAACTTTTACATCAGACTGGTCAATAGGTGTAACCGGATATGCCACTTCTGTAGAAGAATCTGACGGAAAACTGTATGCATATTTTGCAATTGCCTATAAAGGCAATATTCTTCTGTCTGAAAAACTCGACTTGCATACGAGAACCAAAGCTACCAATGCCCAGCTCTATTACAGCGAATTTATCTTAGGGTGCTTTAAGCTGGAACTGGATAAAAAGCAGGAAAAGCAGGATTGAGATAATAATACACTAACCACTATAAAATTAAATATGGAAAATTTACAATTAAAAAACAAGTCCGTACTGATCACGGGTGCGGCTACCGGTATTGGCAAAGCGGTAGCCCTTCTTTTTGCCAGGGAAGGAGCGGATATCGCGTTTATCCACTATCATGATCATGAAGAAGCCGAAGAAACCCAAAGAGAGATTCTTGCATTGGGTAGGAAAGCTTTGGCCTTTGACGGAGATGTCTCCGACACGGTATTTTGTGGAAAAATTGTCGCTAAGACGGTTTCTGAATTTGGAGGAATTGATATTCTGATCAATAATGCCGGTACCCAGGTTCCTTGTGACAGCATAGAAAATCTGAAAGAAGAGGATATCAGGAAGACGTTCGACTCCAATATCATCGGAATGATTTTACTGACGAAAATCGTATTTCCTTACCTCAAACAGGGAAGCAGCATTATCAATACCACTTCTGCTACTGCCTACCAGGGACATAAGGAGCTGATTGATTATTCAGCGACAAAAGGCGCTATTGTTTCTTTTACCCGGTCTTTATCCCTTCAGTTAAAACCGAAAGGCATACGGGTAAATGCCGTTGCACCCGGACCGGTAGCCACTCCGCTTACGGAGAAAACATTTGGTGAAGAAGAGGAAGATAACAGCAAGCCACCTTTTGAACGTAATGCTTCGACAGAAGAAATTGCAGCGAGCTTTCTCTTTCTGGCAACAGAGGCGTCTGCACAGATGACCGGCCAGGTTCTGCATCCTAACGGAGGAATAATTGTAAACGGGTAACCTGATGATATGATTAGTCATGCACAGGTTTACTTACATATTTATTGTTTTTAACGTAGAATCTTAATGGCAGCAACGCGTGTTCGCGGGCATAGGAAACTCCGATACGCGGAACAGCAGTAATTTCATCCGGTGTATAGCTTATGCCCGTGTCCTCTAGCCAGATTTCATCTCCGGTCATGTCTTTTCCGTTGAATGTCAGATCAATTCCTAAAGCTTTTGCCGTGGAAGCCGGCCCGGAAGTTACTGTGCTTTTGCTCACAGGCATAAGCCGTCTGGATTCAATGATGTCAAGACCTTCAAACGGCTCAACTGCTCTTACCAGTATACTGCTGGGATCATCTTTACCGGAGGTTACAATATTAAAGAGATGATGGATGCCATAGCATAAATATACATAAGCACACCCACCTTCTTCATACATAGGTTGGGTGCGTGCCGTGCGTCGGCCGCCAAAAGCATGGGAAGCTTGGTCCGTAACGCCAAAATAGGCTTCCGTTTCTACAATGATTCCTGCAGTTACCTGGCCGTCTTTTTGGGTGAAAAGTATTTTTCCTAATAAATCCTGAGCGAGGAATACCACATCCGGATTCTGATAATAATCGGCTTCCAGCTTTTTCATAATGAGTAGAATTAAAATATCAGTAAGAAACGGTGATTTGCAATTAATGAACAGAAATACTTTAACAATAGTAAAAATTTACGGATTAAATCTCTGAGAAAATTTAGTTATTATTACAGATTATACATATATCTTCCTATTGATGATTTTCAGATAGCCTTCCCGTTCCAGTTTTTTCACTGTTCTGACTACCGTTTCCACCCTTAACCCTGTAATAGAGGCAAGTTGCTGTCTGGTGAAAGGTACTTCAAAAGAAAATTTTTCCGGGTTATAGCTGAAACTTTTATGATATTCCAAAGCTCCTTTGATTCTTATTTCCGGCCGGAGTGAGGTGTTGTTTCGCAGCATGATGAATTTGAAATACAGCCTTTCCGATAAGAACCTGTTGATATCTCTGGAAATCAGGGGATGCTCATCCAGCAGCCTGGTGAAATTCCGGGTAGGAAGTTTGATAATAGTAGTAGGTTCCATGACTACTGCATTCACAGGATAATTCTTGTCGATAAACAACATCAGCTCACAGACACTCAATCCTGAATGAAGTACAGCAAGGATCAGCTCTTTGCCATCCGCATCATAATGGTTCAGCTTGATTCTGCCATCTTTAACCTGATAATACTGCCGGGGCGTATCTCCTTCATTAAAAATAACGTCTGAAGGCTGCAATTGTTCAGTTTCCGCACCATATGACTGTAAAAGTTCTTCTGAAATCAACATAGAAAATTGTTTAATGTTACCGGATTTGTTATATGTAAGGTACCACTATTGTATACGTATCTTTATGATTTGTATCATAAAACTATGTTTTGTTTTTTGCATTGATTGGTAATTTTGAAAGGTTCTTGAAATATGTATTGCAGATAAACTATTTTTCATACCACAAATGGTGAGGATTGATTTGCATCAACTTTATTCTTGGTATTGTTTACTATTTTTGATTGTATAGAAAACACCGATAACAGATAATATGAATTAAAATATGAGCCCAAAAGGAAAATTATTAATTATAGGAGGAAAAGAAGACCGTGACGGTACTGATGTCGACATGAAAGATAAAAACAGGGAGTTTGTATCTCATGAAATCCTTAAACTTGTTGCAACGGATAAAGATAGCCGTATTGAAATCATTACAACTGCAAGTTCGGAGCCGGAAAGCATGCACGAGACGTACAGGAAAACATTTTCTGAAATCGGATATTCCAATTTCGGTTTTATGCATCTTTCCCATGAGCAGAATGATGATGATATCAGCAGAATCAAGGCAGCCCGGTCGGTATTCTTTACCGGTGGCGATCAGAACAGCATTTGTAAAGAGCTGAATGAAACCCCGATTAATGCATTGCTGAAAGAAAAGTATCTTCATGAAGATGATTTTACCATTGCCGGAACCAGTGCGGGAGCTATGGCTATACCTGAAATGATGATTAGTGATGCGGAAGAAGATAAAGCGATGCTGCAGGGTAATATTGAACTGAATCACGGACTTGGGTTTTTAACAACCTGTCTTGTGGATACGCATTTCATTCATCGTGGAAGATTCGACAGGATGGCACACGCTGCGATTATCCGTAAGGATATTCTGGGATTAGGATTAGGAGAGGATACTGCCTTGCTGATCGAAGACGGAGACAAAGCAACTTGTAAAGGATCGGGGATGGTCATTGTCATTAACCCTAAAAAAATTACCCAGACCAACAGCGGGCATGTTAAAAAAGGTTTTCCTGTATTCGCAGAAAACCTGATCGTGCATATCCTGGCAGAAGGCTGTGTGCTTGATCTTCGCTCTGGAGAACTCCAAAGTGTGGAATGTGCTGAAGAGCAGTAAATTATAAAAAATGTACCCAAAAATCTGGGTACATTTTACATATTCTAATCCTACAAGTCTGATTATGTTTACTGATAGAAGTTTAAATTCAAACTGCATGTAATTAATCATCATCCGGCATCACGTATCTTATTTATATCTAAAATCGTGTCGGCAATTCTCTTAGCCGCCGTGTCGCAGAAATCAAGACCTGAATAATCAGGATTAAGTCCTGCAATGTAAGGCACTGCCATAATGAAAAGATCAGGGATCCTTTTTCCGTAATAATCCAACGCCTGGAAATGGTCGTTGATGTTTAACCCTTTAACTTTAAGATAATACTGATCCGCGTCAGTTTCTATAATATTTTTATGGTCTTTCTGATAAGCAGCTTTCGCATTTTCAGGGCTTTTAAATTTCAAATACCCCGAACTAATGAGGCCGTTTTGTTTGAGCCCTTCAAACGGGACATCATTAAACTGGATCGGCTGCTGACCTATAGCGTCAATATATAATTGATAGTGTTCAGAGGTCTGTTGTCCGTTACTATCGGTATAATGATAAACAGCACCTTGGTCGTGATGCGGTTCAATGTGGCTGTCTTCACCGACACTCACCAGACGGATCAGTCCGGCATTGTAAAGAGCAATAACCTCACGGTAAGAAGATTGGGGCAACGAAGCGATGATTACGGAAATCAGAGGTAGAAGAGTCTTCCGTAATCTCAGCATATCTTCAGCAGAAAAATGTTTGGCAGGATAGTTAACCGCATAGCTGAATGCTGACAGGGCCTCCTTCCATGCTATCGATTCGTGTCTCCGGATCGATTTTTCGGCTTCTGCATATTCGGCTTTGAAAAGTTCAAAACTGTCAAGCTCATCCCGCATTGTAAGCATTTTTTCTACAAATTCTTCCATACTTAAATCTTTGATTTTCTCGTAAAAATCAGGATTTTTTCTTTTGAGTGGCTGCATGAAATGGAGGTCATAAACATAATCAAGATCAACAAAGCCACCGTGTGATTTCTTGTACTCGTAAATATCTTCTATTGACATGATCCAGTCTTCCGAATAAGCATCTTCTTCCGTATGGAATCTGAGAGCCGGCAAAAACCCCCGTAATGAAAACAGGCTGATGGAAAAATCCTTACTGCCGTCGTTCAGATAATATTTCAATTCTTTGCCTGCATGCACAAATTTCCCGTTTCTGCGCGCTAAAGTCTTCACTGCATCAATAGCGGTCAGTGAAGTTCCGCGTACTGCGACAGGATAATCAGTCGGATAGCTGAATTTTGAAGGAGGATAAGGTGAATCATACCATCCGGGCTGTTTTTGTTCATAGGTTAAAGGCCAGAAATGTCCTGTACAGATAATAGTAACGGAAACTGTATACCACTGATCTTCCGTTACAATAGTAAAATGATCTTCATTTTCCTTTTTCACAATATCTTTTACGGATGTTCCGGTATGGATGTGAACGTTGATACCCTCTTTTCTGGCAAGCTGGATATAATTTTTAAACTGCTCTTCCAGATAATTTCCCAACAGCAGCCTTGGGATAACCTCATATTCATTTACGGTCCCGTTCTCTACAAATTCCGGGAAATCTGCAGGGTAATGTTTTTTGATGTAATGGACAAAGTCTTCATACAGTTCCGGCAGCTCATTGGCGGAAACATTGGCTACGTGCTCATGGTCTGCCCCATGTCTGCTGTACGGCATTCCGGCTCCAAGCCGTTCATTTTTTTCAAATATATAAATGGTTTCAGGTTTTATATTCTGAAGAAGGATGTGCTTAAAGGCAAAAAGTGCCGCGGGGCCTCCGCCTATAAGCGCAATCGTTGTGTCATTGTTTTCCATACAATAGAATTATGTAGCTTCTTCTATTCAAAATATATTCCTTTATGAGTGAAATCATAAATAAAAGTTATCTGAGTTTCTAAAATTTGTAATGAACAGATCATATTTTAATAAGAATCAGACTACTCATACGACCGATTTTTAGCTTTAATGTAAGCTCTTGTTTTAAATTTTAATAAACATCGGAATCAGGAGCTTTCAAATCTATATTTTCTATATTTTTCAAACAGTAAATGTTTATTTTAGTAAGTTAAAAGTTTTTAAGGAAAGAATTATATTCGCTAAAATATAAACTCAACAAGATGCTGCGTATCCTACTGGCTTTTTCAATGCTATTCTCAGGTGTGATTTTTTCACAAAGCAAATTAAATTTGATTCCGTATCCTAAAAATATTGAATTTTCAAAGGGAGAATTTGTTTTAAATAATCAGACCGTTGTTAAAGGAAACGAAAAATCGTTTGAATATCAGTTTTTTTTAAAATCTTTACATAAAAGTTATCATCTGGATCTCTCAAAAAATGACAGGCGCAGCGGAGATAATGTTATTTTTATATATGTTGATGAAAAAATGAACACAGATGCTGATTATGAGATTGATGTTACAAAAGAATCTATCTCGGTAAAGGCAAAACAAAGTGAAGGTCTCTTCCATGGAATTCAGACTTTACTTCAGCTCATTCAGGATTCGCCCGGCGGTAAAATTCCAGCCATGAAAATTAAAGATGAGCCCAGGTTTGCGTGGCGCGGAATGCACCTGGATGTCTGCCGCCATTTTTTTACGGTTGCTGAGGTAAAACAGTATATTGATTATCTGGCGATGTATAAGCTTAATACCTTTCATTGGCACTTAACGGATGATCAGGGCTGGAGGATTGAGATTAAAAAATATCCGAAGCTGACACAAATCGGCTCAAAACGTAAGGAATCCATGATCGGAGCATATGTGGATAATACTTTTGACGGAAAACCTTACGGACCGTACTTTTATACGCAGGACCAGATTAAAGAAGTCGTAAAATATGCTCAGGAGAGACATATTACGGTAGTCCCGGAAATAGAAATGCCCGGGCACGCATTGGCTGCTCTTTCTGCGTATCCTGGATTGGCGTGTACACAAGGGCCTTTTGAATCGGCAACCAAATGGGGCGTTTTTGATGATGTATTTTGTCCGAAAGAAGAAACGTTTACATTTTTACAAAATGTTTTGGATGAAGTGATAGCCCTTTTTCCTTCGCAATACATACACATCGGCGGTGACGAATGCCCTAAAACAAGATGGAAAGAATGTGCACATTGTCAGGAATTAATTAAAAAGAATAACCTGAAAGATGAGCACGGACTGCAGAGCTATTTCATCCACAGAATAGAAAAATATGTAAATTCCAAAGGCCGGAAAATTATCGGATGGGATGAAATTCTGGAAGGCGGATTAGCTCCGAATGCTGCTGTTATGAGCTGGACAGGAATCAAAGGTGGTGTGGAGGCTGCCCAATCAGGCCATTTTGCCGTCATGACGCCCGGAGCCTATTGTTATTTTGATCATTATCAGGGGGATCCGCAGACTGAACCGAATGCTTTCGGAGGGTTTACGCCTTTGGATAAAGTGTATTCATACAATCCGGTTCCCGATGAATTGAATGCTGAACAGGTAAAATACATTATGGGTGTGCAGGCTAATCTGTGGACAGAATATATCCTTGATTTCAAGCAGGTGCAGTATATGATTTTCCCAAGGTTATTTGCGCTTTCCGAAGTGGGATGGGGCACGGCAGATCCCGGAAACTATAAAGAATTTGAAGCAAGAGCAATCAATCAGTTTAAAGTACTGGATAAAATGAATGTAAATTATGCAAAAAGTATTTATAACATCACCGGAAAGGTAATTCCTGCAGCAAACGGCATTGCCTACGAACTGTCTACTTCTCAGAACCCGGGCGGGATACGGTATACTCTAGATAATACAAATCCTACAGCTGATTCTCAGTGTTATACAAATCCGGTTCCGGTTACCAAATCATTGACATTAAAATCAGCATATTTTGAAAACGGACAATTGAAAAGTGCCGTTTCTTCACAGGACTTTATCCTATCACAGACTACCGGTAAAAAAATAACGTTGGAACAGCAGCCAAGTGAAAATTATTCTTTCGGCGGAGCGTTGACACTTGTTGACGGAATTCTTGGGAACCAGAAGCAATTAGGGAAAACATGGCTGGGCTTTCAGGGGAAAGATGTAGTAGCCATGATCGACTTGGGTCAGAAAATGCAGTTTTCAGAAGTTTATTTTAATACGCTGGACAATAAAGGAAGCTGGATTCACCTGGCAAAATCTGCACAGATCTCTGTCTCTGACGATGGAATACATTTTAAAACGATTAAAGAAGTCGGAAAAGAAGAAATCTTCAGCGCAGAAGGAAAAATAAATCTTAGGGTGGGAAGCCAAAGCTCAAGATATTTAAAAGTTAAAATAGAAAATGCAGGAATTATACCTGCAGGAAATCCCAGTGCAGACTCAAAAGCTTGGCTTTTCGTAGATGAGATCAGAGCCAATTAATCTGAAACTCGTTTTAATATGGAACATTCGGTTTTAAACTCAGAATTTACTTCCTCTCCTGAACTGGTAGAAAAATTATATGCAAACGGAATCACCAGGACCTACAGCGAAGGTGATGTTATTCTGGACGAAAATGCTTCTATCCGTTCTATTCCTATTGTAATGAAGGGAATGATTAAAGTGATCAGGACGGAAGAAGACGGGCGGGAAATTTTATTGTATTACATAAAAGCCGGAGAAAGCTGTATTATGTCTTTCTTGGGTGGAATGCATAATGAAAAAAGCGTCGTCAAGGCTGAAGTGGAAGAAGATGCTGAAATCCTGTTTCTGCCGGTTGATAAAGTTTCACTTTTCATAAAAGAATACCCGGAATGGCTGGATTATATTTTCAGGCTGTACCATAAACGTTTCGAAGAATTATTAGACATTATCAATGCCATTGCATTCAAAAAAGTTGATGAAAGATTATTGAATCTTTTGTACAAAAAATCAAAACTTTTACAGTCTGACCTCATTATTACCACTCATGAACAACTGGCCAATGAGCTCGGAACCGCCAGAGTGGTGGTCTCAAGGCTTCTTAAGCAGCTTGAAGAATCCGGAAAGTTAAAGCTGGGAAGAAACAAAATACATCTTTCCGAACCCGTCTGATTCCTTATGTAACAAAAGTAGCTGTAGAATGTTCAGGATATTTCCATTTTTGCTTCAGAAATTATTTGAACAGATATGGAAGTTTTTGGATATATTGCATCGGTTTTAATTGGTGTTTCTTTAGGATTAATCGGAGGAGGCGGAAGTATTCTTACGGTTCCGGTTCTTTTTTACCTTTTTAGGATTGATGCCTTTCTGGCTACCGAATATTCACTTTTTATTGTCGGCATCAGCAGCATGGTCGGCTCCGTATCTTATTTTAAAAAAGGACTCGTTAATCTCAAAATAGCCTTGATTTTCGGAATCCCCTCTATTGTTTCTATTTTTCTGACACGTAATTATCTTCTGCCTTTAATTCCCGATGAGGTTTTCAGGATAGGGAATTTCATTGTGACCAAGGATGTTTTCCTGTTGTTGGTTTTTGCAGGTCTGATGATTATCGCGTCTTATAAAATGATTCAGAAAAGTACGGCTTTTGAAACGGGAATGCTTCACCAGGAAAAAAATGCAGGGCTGTTGGCAGTCGGGGAAGGTTCTGTGGTAGGAATTTTAACGGGTCTTGTAGGAGCCGGAGGCGGCTTTATGATTATTCCGGCGCTGGTTAATCTCCTGAAAACTCCTATGAAAGTAGCTATAGGAACATCCTTAGTTATTATTTCATGTAATTCCCTTATCGGTTTTTTTTCATCCGTAAATCATATTACAGTAGAATGGAGTTTTTTGATTTCTGTATCTGTTATTGCAGTTGCCGGAATTCTTATCGGTACTCAGCTTTCAAAAAAGATTGATGGGAAAAAGCTTAAACCGGCTTTTGGCTGGTTTATCCTTGCGATGGGAATGTATATCATTGTCAAAGAACTTTTACTGTAAAAGTCTTATGTAACAAAAGTAGCGGTAGCGAGAATAATAAATAAAGAAATTTGTATCACCTTAAAATTAATTAAAATGAAAATAGAACAGATATATACCGGATGTTTGGCACAGGGTGCCTACTATATCATTTCAAACGGCGAAGCGGCTATCATAGATCCTTTGAGGGAAACGCAGCCTTACATCAATAGGCTTGAAAAAGACAATGTAAAGCTTACATATATTTTTGAAACCCATTTTCATGCAGATTTTGTCAGCGGGCATATCGACCTTAGCAAACAGACAGGAGCAGCTATCGTCTACGGGCCTACTGCAAAAACTGAGTTTGATGCCGTGATTGCCTATGATAATCAGATTTTCAAGATTGGAAATGTTAAAATCAAGGTTCTCCATACTCCGGGGCATACCATGGAAAGCACGTCTTATCTTTTAATCGATGAGTATGGAGCAGAAAGGGCACTTTTCAGCGGTGATACTTTATTTTTGGGTGATGTCGGCCGTCCGGATCTCGCCCAGAAATCAGAGGACATGACCCGGGAGGATCTGGCAGGACTTCTTTATGACAGTTTATATCAGAAAATCATTCCATTGAATGATGAAATCATAGTGTATCCCGCACACGGAGCAGGGTCAGCTTGCGGAAAAAACATGCAGAAAGAAACAATGGATACCTTAGGAAACCAAAAGAAAACCAATTATGCGCTAAATCAGAAAGATAAAGAAAGCTTTATCAGATCGGTGACTGACGGACTTCTTCCTCCTCCGGCATATTTTGGGATGAATGTTACCATGAATAAAAAAGGATATCGCAATTTTGATCAGGTTTTATCTAACGGTCTGCGGGCGTTGTCTCCTGAAAAATTTGAAGAAATGGCAGAAATTTCAAATGCCTTAACCTTAGATACCCGTAACCATAGGAATTTTGCCAGAGGTTTTGTGCCGCAGTCTGTCAATATCGGGCTGGACGGAGATTTTGCTCCTTGGGTAGGAACGCTTATTGTTGATGTAAATCAGCCTATTATTTTAATTACTGATGAAAATCAGGAGAAAGAAGCCATCACCCGACTGAGCAGAGTAGGATTTGATAATATTTTGGGATTTCTGAAAGGTGGTTTTGAAGCATGGAAAAACGGCGGTAAAGAAATTGATACCGTTCACTGCATTTCTGCGCAACAGTTTGAACAGGAAATTAAAGATCGTGAGGTAAAAATTATAGATGTACGGAAAGAAAGCGAATATCAGGCTGAGCATGTGAATGAGGCATACAATAAACCTTTAGCCTATATCAACGACTGGATAAACCAAGCTGGTCATGAAAGACATTTTTATCTTCATTGTGCAGGAGGTTACCGGAGTATGATGGCTGCCAGTATTCTTCAGGCAGGAGGATACAGAAATTTTACCGAAATTGAAGGTGGTTTTAAAGCCATTGCCGAAACCGCTATTCCGACGAGTGACTTTCTATGCCAGAGCAGGATTTTAAACATTAACTGAAAATACTATTAGATGTTAGAAATAATAAAAGAACCCTGGCCTTGGTATGTAGCAGGCCCACTGATCGGTCTTACGGTTCCCGCATTGTTGATTTTAGGAAATAAGTCTTTCGGGATCAGCTCATCGTTGCGGCACATGTGTGCCGCCTGTATTCCAGGCAATATCAGCTTTTTCAGATACGACTGGAAAAAAGAAATGTGGAATCTGGTTTTTGTACTTGGGATTTTACTGGGAGGGATAATTGCGGGTCAATTTATGATGAATTCGAATGAAATTATAATAAATCCGACCCTTAAAACAGAACTCGCCGGTTATGGCATTACCGATTACAGCAATCTGGTGCCAGTTCAGCTGATGAATTTCAAAAGCTTACTGACCATCAAAGGCTTTGAGACAATGGTTGTCGGGGGATTTCTGGTAGGTTTCGGGACCCGTTACGCCGGAGGATGCACAAGCGGACATGCTATTATGGGATTGTCTAATTTACAGTGGCCGTCTCTGGTAGCAACCCTATGTTTTATGGCCGGCGGTTTTCTGATGGCAAATTTTATCCTTCCCATCATTCTTTCCTGTTAAAAATTTTAAACTATAATTAAAGTAAAAGATTAATTCAATGATGAAAGAGAAAGATACAAATCATGAGAAAATGGTTTCTACTTCAGAAACCGAATTTCATCAGCAAAATAAATGGTATTCCAATTTTAAATATCTTTTGACAGGTATTTTATTCGGGATTATTTTTGTGAAAGCGGAGATCATCAGCTGGTTCAGAATTCAGGAAATGTTCCGTCTGCAGTCATTTCATATGTATGGAGTCATCGGAAGTGCGATCCTTACAGGAATGATTTCCGTCTGGCTCATTAAGAAGTTTAATATAAAAACAATGTACGGAGAGCCTGTTACCATAGCGCCTAAAAAATTTAACAAAGGCCATATCTATGGCGGACTTATTTTCGGTTTTGGCTGGGCTCTTACCGGAGCATGTCCCGGACCTCTTTTTGCACAAATCGGAACCGGAGCTTTTGCCGTAACGGTAACTTTAATAAGTGCTGTCCTGGGAACATGGATATACGGATATTTCAGAGACCGATTACCACATTAATCTTTTTCCAAAATCATCTCTTGAAAAAGACTGCAGAGAATAATCTGCAGTCTTTGTATTTCGTACGTACGGGAAAATCGCTAATTTGGAAGCTTAATAAATCAAGTATGCAAAGTAGAAGAAAGTTCATTAAAAAGTCTGCCATTGCTTCCCTTGCATTTGTGGTAAATCCATTAGATTTGCTTGCAGGAGAAGTTTCTCAGAATAGTGCAGGTACAGGAAAACCGATTGTTCTTTCCACATGGGATTTCGGACTGAAAGCCAATGAAGAGGCCTGGACAATTTTAGGAAAAGGCGGGAGAGCATTAGATGCCGTTGAAAAAGGAGTCCGTCTCGTTGAACTTGACCCTTCTGAAAGAAGCGTAGGCTACGGCGGACGTCCCGACAGGGATGGAAGAGTGACACTGGATGCTTGTATTATGGATGAAAACTACAACATCGGATCGGTGGCCTGCCTTGAACATATTAAAAACCCCATCTCGGTTGCAAGAGATGTGATGGAAAAAACACCTCATGTAATGCTCGTTGGTGACGGTGCTTTACAGTTTGCCCTTTCACAGGGATTTAAAAAAGAAAATCTTCTGACTGCAGAATCTGAAAAAGAATGGAAAGAATGGCTGAAAGACAGTAAATATAAACCGATTGTCAATATTGAAAACCATGACACCATCGGCATGATTGCTTTAGATGCTCATGGAAATCTTTCCGGAGCCTGTACCACCAGCGGAATGGCATTTAAAATGCATGGAAGGGTAGGAGATTCGCCAATCATCGGTGCGGGATTATTTGTTGATAATGAAATCGGTGCAGCCACAGCAACCGGTCACGGTGAAGAGGTGATCAGAACAGTCGGAACACATTTGGTGGTCGAATTGATGCGGCAGGGCAGGACCCCTCAGCAGGCATGTAAAGAAGCGGTCGAAAGAATTGTAAACATTACAAAAAGAAGAAACAAGAACCTGAAAGATATACAAGTTGGCTTTATTGCAATCAATAAAAAAGGAGAATATGGGTCCTATTGTATCCAGGACGGGTTTAGTTTTGCCGTATATGACCAAAAAGGAAACCGCCTGGAAAAACCGGGATTTGCATTAAAATAATTATCAATCATCAATTATCAATTATCAATTATCAATTATCAATTAATTCCTTTAAACTCAAATGTCAAAAATAGAAATAGCCTGCTTTAACCCTGAATCCGCAATCATTTCGTTTGAAAACAAAGCAGACAGAATAGAACTATGTGACGGATTAAGCGAAGGCGGAACAACACCGGATTTTGAAATCACAAAACAGCTCAGAGAAAAAATAAACATCCCGATTTTTGTCATGATCCGGCCACGCGGCGGAAACTTTACCTATTCCGATACAGAATTCGAACAGATGAAATCAGAACTGGTTCAATTGAAATCGTTACACGTTGATGGCTTCGTTTTCGGAATTTTGAATGAAAATGACGAGGTTAATGTTGAGCAGAATAAAGAATTAGTTGAATTAGCAAAACCTTTTCCCTGTACCTTTCATCGGGCTTTCGACAGAGCAGAAAATCTGGAAATTTCTTTAGAAAAAGTCATAGAATGTGGCTTTACAACCATCCTAACTTCAGGTCAGAAACCAAATGTTTCAGAAGGCAAAGAAAATCTGAAAAAACTGGTTGACTTATCAAACGGAAGAATAGAAATTCTTGTTGGCGGCGGCCTGCGTTCGACAAATATTGAAGAATTAAGAGTTTATACAAAAGCAGGATATTTCCATTCTTCCGCAATTACGGATGGTGGAGCTTTTGCAAATGCAGATGAAGTTATTGCTTTGAAACGTAAATAGTATTGATTTTTAATGCAAAGTTATTAGAGTTAATAGAATATTTAAGGAGGCAAAGGGTTGCTACAAAGTTGCTGATGAAACATATGCATAACATCCGCTTCATCAAATCAATTTCAATTGATTACTCTTTGCCGACTTAAAATGAACAAAAACAACCAATAAACTTTGCGTTAAAAACAGTAATTAAACATAAGTGAATGACAGAGAATGAATTATCTTATAAAATTATAGGTTCAGCTATTGAGGTGCATAAAAATCTTGGAGCAGGTTTATTAGAGAGTGCTTATGAATTAGCATTAGTCTATGAATTAAACAAACAAGGTCTTATTGTGCAACAGCAAGTTTATCTACCTTTAAAATATAAAGAAATAAATATTAATAATGCATATAAAGTTGATTTGATCATAAATAATAAAGTCATAGTTGAAATTAAATCAGTCTTGGATTTGCATCCTGTTTTTCATGCTCAGTTACTGACATATTTAAAGCTGACCAATATAAGACTTGGGCTTCTTATTAATTTTAATACATTGCTGATCAGAAACGGGATTCATAGAATTGTAAATAAATTACACGAAAATTGAATAAGCAAATGTTCTAAGGTTATAGATTAATAATTTTAACGCAAAATTATTAGAGTTAAATTAAATATTTAAGAAGGCAAAGAGTTGCGACAAGTCGCTGATGAAGCTTGTTCATAACATCCGCTTCGTCAAATCAATTTCAATTGATTGTTCTTTGCCCACTAAAATAAAAAAACCAACCAATAAAACTTTGCGTTAAAAAAAATAAAATTGAATAAATATATTTTTACATTCATCCATAGGCACATCTTATCGAATCATAAAAACAAAATGAACAAATCTATACTTTTTGCTTTCCTTTTCATTCGAGTTTTAATTAATGCACAATCTTCAGAGCGAAATTTATCATCTGAAAAATGGCAGTTCAAAAATGCCAAAGAAAAAAAATGGTTCTCTGCCTCCGTGCCGGGAACCGTTCATTTGGATTTGATGAATAACAAAATTATTCCTGATCCTTATAAAGATGAAAACGAAAAAAAAATACAATGGATAGAAAACGAAGATTGGGAATACCAAACTACTTTTACAATTTCACCGGGAGAGTTAAAGAATCAGAATATTGAATTGATTTTTAATGGATTGGATACATTTTCTGAAATTTACCTGAACGGTAAATTATTAAGGAAAACGGATAACATGTTCAGAAAATGGCCTCTTCCTGTAAAAGCATATTTGAAAATTGGTGAAAATCATTTAAAGATTACATTTAAATCTGCGGTAAATGAAGGAAAAGAATTAGCCAAAAAAGTTCCGTTTACAATGCCTGAATCTCCGAGAAGCTTCGTAAGAAAAGCGCAGTATCAGTTTGGCTGGGATTGGGGACCAAGATTAGTGACAGCCGGAATATGGAAAGATGTAAAATTAATTTTCTGGAATCAGGCTAAAATAGAAAATGTAAAAGTCGAACAGAAAATTATAACGAAACAAAAAGCAGAGTTAAATATTTACACTGAAATTATCGCTGAAAAAGACGGTAAATATTCAGTTTTAATTAATAATAAAATCAATAATATCCAGTTAAAAAAAGGAAAAAATACCATCGGATTGCCTTTTACCGTTAAACATCCAAAACTCTGGCAGCCGAATGGCTGGGGTGATCCCAATCTGTATGAGATAAAAATTTCTTTACAAAAAGAATCGCAGGTTCTGAGCAATATCAAGGAGAGAATTGGCCTGAGAACCATTGAACTTGTTCAGCAAAAAGACGAAAAGGGAAAATCTTTTTACTTCAAAGTGAATGGAAATCCAATATATGCAAAAGGTACGAACTGGATTCCTTCTGACAGTTTTACCCCAAGAATTACAAAAGAGAAGTATCAGAAACTCATCAAAGACTGTAAAGATGCCCATATGAATATGATACGCGTCTGGGGTGGCGGAATTTACGAAGATGATGAATTTTACAAGGCTTGTGATGAGAACGGAATTCTCGTCTGGCAGGATTTTATGTTCGCTGGAAGTTTTTATCCGTCTGATGAAGCCTTTTTAGCCAATGTAAAAGAAGAAGTAAAAAATCAGGTCAATCGGCTTCAGAACCATCCTTCAATTGCTTTGTGGTGCGGAAACAACGAAATTGATGAAGCAATTGTCAATTGGGGGTATCAAAAGCAATTCAACTATTCAAAAGAAGATTCTCTTCAGGTATGGAAAGATTATAAAAAACTTTTCCACGAAGTCATCCCTAATGCAATTCGGGAAGTTGCAGCAGAAGATAGATCAATTTACTGGGAAAGTTCGCCGTCAATCGGCTGGGGACATAAAGAAAGCCTGACAGAAGGAGATTCCCACTATTGGGGCGTCTGGTGGGGAGAATTTCCTTTTGAAATATATAATGAAAAAGTTCCGAGATTTGCTTCGGAATATGGTTTTCAGGGAATGCCCGGTCTCGGAGCTGTAAAATCGATGTTTTCGGAAAAACCGGACTTAAATCTGGAAAGTCCAACAATAAAGGCGCACGAAAAAAATGCCCGCGGTTTTCATATTATTAATGAATACATGAAGCGGGATTATACCGTTCCGAAAGATTTTGTGAAATATAATTATGTTTCCCAGTTGCTCCAGGCCCGTGGAATGCAGATTGCTGTTGAGGCACACCGCCGTGCAAAACCGTATAACATGGGAACTTTATACTGGCAGCTGAATGATTGCTGGCCGGTAATTTCCTGGTCCTCCATTGATTATCTGGGGAACTGGAAAGCATTACATTATCAGATCCGAAGAAGTTTTAAGAATCAGGTGATTTTGACGGAGGAAAAAGATGGCGTTTTATTTTTTTATGCTGTTAATGACGAACTTAAAAAGTTTGAGGGAGTACAATTAGAAATGGAAGTTAATAAATTTAATGGTGAAAATATTCTTACGGCAGTTTCTGTTCAGAAACAGAAATTAGATGAAATTATAACATTTGATGCTTCGTCAGTCGCTGAATTAGTTGGTGATTCAAATAAAAATGAATTATTTTTGAATTTAATTCTTAGAGGAAAAGATGAAAAAGTCATTGCCGAAAGTAATTATTTCTTCACAAAGCCAAAAGATTTAAAATTATCAAAACCAAATATTAAAATCAGGAAGATCTCTTCAACAGAAATCGAACTTTCAACCGATGTTTTAGCAAAAGATATTTACTTAATAGGAGACACACACTTCAGTGATAATTTTTTTGATCTTCTTCCCAAAAAATCAGTGAGAATTACCCTTTCCAAACCATTGGAAAAAATTGAGGTGATGAGCCTTTGGGATACGATGAACTAATAATATTGAATAACCAATATAAAATTTTAAATATCCATCAGCAGTTTTACGGAGATTCAAATTCTGAAATGGGAATCTTACATTTGCAAAACATTTACATATTATGGCAAATTTTGTCCTGATCGCAGTATGCATTATGGCAGGAATGGTGTTTAAAGCAACCAAATCAATTCATCCTGATGCACACAAAGGCATCAATACATGGATTCTGTATCTCGCGCTTCCCGCAGTTTCATTCAAATACCTGCCTAAAGTAAAGTGGATTACGGAAATGCTTTTCCCGATTGCAGGCACTTTGCTGATTACGGTTGCCTGCTTCTTTCTTATGATGCTGTACAGCAAAAGCAAAGGATATTCAAGACGGTCAAGAAGCACATTGGAATTGGTAGGTGGGTACAGCAATACTTCATTCATCGGGTTTCCACTGATCTCGGCTTTCTATGGAGAAAGTCTGCTGAGCATTGCCATTATCTGTGATCAGACTATGTTTTTTGCCCTTTCAACACTGGGGATTATTGCCGCTGTGAGAGGAGGGAGATCCGGAAAAGTAAGCGCAGCATTTATTTTAAAAAGACTCATTACGTTTCCACCATTGATAGGCTGTATTTCAGCATTGCTTTTATCGCAATTCATAGATCTTGCATCAGCTGAACCGTTTTTTGATAAACTGGCGGCAACAGTGAGTCCATTAGCTCTGTTTTCAGTAGGATTACAATTGAAATTTAATGGTTGGAAAAAACTAATCCCTCAGATTTCAGTCTCAATGCTCTATAAATTAATTCTTGCTCCGGCCATTGTCTTGGGACTCGCTTTGCTGTTGGGAATCAAAGGGAATATTGCGAAAATAACTGTATTTGAAGCCGCCATGCCGACAGTAGTTACGTCAAGCATAATTGCAGAGCAGTTCAGGCTGAATACCAAGCTCACCAATTTAACAATTGGTTTCAGCATTGTGATCGGATTTCTTACGTCAGTGTTATGGTACCGGATTCTTGAAGTGTTATTTTAATTTATCAGTTCAAAATCATACAGGAAAATAGAATCTATCGTATCTTTCCACTGTTCTATGGAAGTAACATTACTGTGAGCCGGCATTATTGACGTTGAATGATATATGGAACTTCCTTTTAGTCTTATTTTTGCCTTGAAATTCATCTTTTTTCCTGTCTTTTGGATAGTAAGCAGGATGAAAAGGGGATTATTCATCATTTCTGCTTCGGAAAATGTAAACTCAATCGTATTGTCTTTTATATTATCTTTTTTGAAGCTTTTAAGCATCTCGAACATATCTTTCCTCTCTGTTCTGTTTTCTTCTGAGATCATCTCAAAGTTTACTATTTTATCATTTTTAAATTCAGGTTTTAAAATTACTTTTTTACCGATAGGAATAGTGATTTCTCCTTTTTTCAACAGGATCTTTTCCTGAGCATGAATGATAACAGTAAATAAAATAAGGAATAAGGAAAAAGTATTTTTCATGGTTGATGAATTAATTGTTATGAGATCTGTAAAAATATAAAAAATTGCAGTTCTCTAAAGAATACTCTAATTTTACACTTTAAAAAAATTTTCCTTGCAGTACGCCCAAATCGTTTTACCGTTAAATTTAAAAGGATCCTTTACCTATAAAGTTCCGGAAGAATTGCAGTCTGAAATACAGCCGGGAATGCGGGTTCTTGTACCTTTTGGAGGAAAAAAGATTTATACGGGGATTGTATTTGAGCTTCATGGCAATGAACCGGAAAGCTTTGTAGCCAAAGAGGTCATCAGTATTCTGGATGATAAACCGATTGTTCCACAGGAACAGATCAGGTTCTGGAACTGGCTTTCGGATTATTATCTGTGCGGATTGGGTGAAATTTACCGTTTTGCGTTTCCCTCTTCCCTGAAACTGGAAAGTGAAACCTATTTAAAATTAAAACCCAACATCACAGTAGATTTCGAAAATCTTGATATCAATGAAATGCACCTTGTTCAGGCACTGGAAGTACGGCAGCTGATTAACCTGACGGATATTGAAGCATTCATTCCGAAAAAGGAGATCATTAAGACGATCAATTCGCTGATTGATCTGCAGTACATCGAAATTGATGAAAAAATTGCTGAAAAATACAAGGCAAAAGAGGTCGCGTATGTTAAAGTCAGGGACGAGATTGTACATCACCACAACCTTACGGAAATTCTATTACAGCTAAAAAGATCACAGAAGCAGAAAGAACTTTTACTTCATATCCTTGAAAAGCAGACGGAACAGCCGGACCTGCCCATCAAAAAATCGGAACTTTTTGAAGACGGATATTTTGCCAGTTCACATTTTAAAGCGCTTGCAGACAAAAAGCTGGTGGAAGAATACTATGTGCAGAAAGACCGCCTTGGAAGTTATGAAGGAGAAATTGAAGCCATAGAAGAACTTTCAGAAGCACAGAAACAGGCAAAGGCTGAAGTGGATGAAGCTTTCGAAGAAGGTAAAAATGTACTGCTTCACGGCGTGACATCATCAGGGAAAACACATATCTATTTAGAGAAAATTGAAGAGTGTATCAGCGAAGGGAAAAACGTCCTGTTCCTGCTTCCTGAAATCTCTTTAACCAAGCAGATTACCCAGAGATTAGAGAAAAAATACGGCAGGCATCTGGGTTTCTATCACCAGAAGCTTACCGATTTTGAAAGGGTGGAGGTCTGGCGGAGGATCAGGCAGAATGATATCAAAATACTGATCGGAACCAGAAATGCTCTGTTTCTGCCGTTTCAGAATTTAGGATTGGTGGTAGTGGATGAAGAGCATGATTCTGCGTATAAACCCAGAGAAGTGTCACCCTATTTCAATGCTAAAGATGCGGCTCTGGTTTTCGGAAGTTTTTATCATGCGAAAGTAATTTTAGGCTCCGCCACACCATCTGTTGAAAGTTATTATAATGCCAGAAAGGATAAGATAAAATATGTTTACCTTGATGAGCGTTTCGGTAATGTGAGCTTACCCGAATACGTATTGATCAATTTCAAGGAAGCCCAGGATTCCAAAAAAGTATACGGTAATTTTTCCTTACATTTAATTGATGAGATCAAAAAAACACTTGAAGATAAAAACCAGGCTATTGTACTCCATAACCGCCGCGGTTACGCCAATGTAGTGGAATGCGAGACCTGTGGATATGTGAATTACTGTTCCAACTGTGACGTGGTGATGACCTATCACAAAGCAGCCAATGAAATGAAATGCCATTACTGCGGACAGCGTGCTTCCAAACCCAAAACCTGCCCGAAATGCTATTCTGAAAACCTGAATGAAAGAGGAGTAGGCGTAGAACAGATTCATGAGGAAGTGTCCAGGTTGTTTCCTGATCATGAAGTGGACAGGATGGATGTGGATTCTATGCGGAAGAAATTTGCCTATGAGAAACTGTATGAAAAAATTGAAGAACGGGAAACAGATATCGTAGTAGGAACCCAGATGATATCCAAAGGCCTGGATTTTGATCATATTGAGCTTGTGGCAATACCAAAAGCAGATTCCTTATTATATGTACAGGATTTCAGGGCCGAAGAACGGGCTTATCAGCTGATTACGCAGGTATCCGGAAGAGCAGGAAGGGTTTCAGGAAAAGGAAAAATCCTGATTCAGACTTTTAACCCCGAGCATTCTGTCTTCCAGCTGATTAAAATGAACAATGCGGCAAAAGTCTATAAATATATTTTAACGGAGCGTAAAAAATTCCATTATCCGCCATTTACCAAGCTTATTATGATTGAGCTGAAACACCGTAAAGAAGATAAAGTCAACCGTGCCTCCCAGTTTTTAGGTTCGGTTCTGAGAAAATACCTTCCGGAAGATTGTGTTCTGGGTCCTGAAAAAGCCCAGATCGGAAAGCTTAATAATTTATATCAGTTTCAGATTATGCTGAAACTTCCGCGTGGTAAAAAGTATGAAGAATACAAAAAACTCATTCTGTTAAGTTTGAATGAATTTTCAGAAATTACGGCTTACCAAAGCATTAGAAAAGATATCTTTGTGGACTTTTAACGTTTTTTAACAAACTTTATGGAGATTTTATAAGACTAGTGCGAACCTCTCTTCAGCAATATTTTCTACATTTGACCGTTGATTATATGTTTGGGATGCAATAACCAATTTTAACCAATTGATTTTTAGCTGATCCAAACTATAAGAAAATGAAAAAATTGATGGTAAATTTCAGAAAGTATATTTCAGGTGTTGCGGTGCTGGCTTCAGGTTTTATCCTTGCTCAGTCTACTGTTTCTACAGTTCTATATTCTCAGGCTTATGACAATCAGAAAAGCAGCTTAAATCTGCCTTCTCCCATTACGGCAATGGTGGAGAAAGCTATTTTGTCGCCTAAAGAACTTGTAGACATTAATGTAAACACGATGATGACCGATCCGGTGCTGAAAAACGCATCCTGGGGATTCGTAGTGTACGATCCGAAAACGAAGAAGGTGATCTCTTCGTATAATGAAAATACTCCTTTGGTTCCGGCTTCTACTACAAAATTATTAACCACAGAGACGGCAATGAGTCTGCTGGGTGAAAATTACCGGTGGAATACCCAATTGGAATACTCGGGAATTATTGATGAAAATGGAGTGTTGAACGGAAACCTTTACATTGTAGGAAGTGGAGATCCTTCTTTGGGAACCAATAAGGCAGGAGCCTGGTCTTACAGTAATATTGTTTCGGATTTCAAAGACGGACTTTCCCGTGAGGGCATCAAAAAAGTAAATGGTGATATCATTATTCAGACAGCGCTTTTCAAAGGCAATATTTCGATGCTTCCGGAAAATGTTGTATGGTTAGAAAACAATAATTACTATTTACCTGCAGGAACTACCCGTGAAATCAATCCGGCCAATGAAAAGCTGATCGTAAAGAAGACTAACAATTTCTCCGCAGACAAGAAGTTCTTCTATGTTTCTCCATACAATAAACAGATGGTATATGCTGATGTATATGAAGGGAACGGAACTTTAACGACCAAGCTGCCGGACGCTCCTGCTTATCTTGCGAATTCTTTCAGATCAGCATTGGTAAAAAGCGGAATCGGAGTGACAGGAAAGGTTACACCGAAGATGGCAGATGGCAATCCGGAAAATAGAAAACTGGTTTCGGTATATAAATCTCCGACCCTGAGTGATATTATATACTATACCAATCAGCACAGTGACAACGGTCTGGCAGAAGCCCTGTTAAAAACAGTAGGTTTTCAGCGTTTGGGAGACCAGACTACGGAATCCGGCAGAAAAGTAGTGACGGAGCATCTTAAAAATGAAGGTTTTGATATGATCGGTTTAAATTATATCGACGGAAGCGGATTATCAAGAAGCAATAATGTAACTCCGATTGCACAGGCTAAGTTTTTGACTGCTCTCATGGAAGAAAAATATTACAAAACTTATTTCAGCTCATTACCGGTAGGAGGACAGTCTGGGACATTGAAGAGAATGTTCATCGGGACAGGAAACGGACAGGTTTTTGCCAAAACGGGAACATTAAACAAGGTAAAAACGCTCGCTGGATACATGAAGACGAATTCAGGAAAGACTTTGGTATTTTCTTTAATGGTGAACAATTATGCAGGATCAGTGGATATGGTGAAGAAAAGAATGGAGAAAATTCTCGAGCCTGCACTCGATCTTTAGAAAAATTAAAAAATAATTAATATAAAAGCCTTTTAATCAATGATTAGAAGGTTTTTTATATCTTTGATACATATAATTAAGCATGAAAAAAATTTACTTTTTGCTTTTGAGTCTGTTTGCTTTTCAGCAGTTCTACGCTCAGAATGATAATATTGAAAATAAAGGATTAATTGCAAAGGAAATGAAATCTTTTGCCCATAAAATGTCAGCGGGAAATACCAATCCGAATACACTCAACTATGACCTTCAGTATCAAAGGCTTGATGTTACCATAGATCCTTCGGTAAGAAGTATTGCCGGATCTGTTACTTCTCATTTTAAACCTAATCAAAGTATGAGCAGTATTTATTTTGATTTAGATAGTCAAATGAGTGTTTTTCAGGTCCAGTATCATGGAAATACACTTGCTTTTCAGCAAATTATGGGGACTAAAGAACTTAAGATAAATTTTCAATCTGCACTTGCTGCCAATGTTTTGGATTCTTTAACGATAACGTATTCGGGAGTTCCACCAACGGGAAACAATTCTTTTTTCAACGGAACGCAGGGTGCAACCGCAGTTTTATCAACTTTAAATGAACCTTACGGTGCACAGGACTGGTTTCCGACCAAACAAAGTCTTAACGATAAAATTGAAAGAGTTGATATAAAGGTTACCACCCCTTCTCAATATAACGTTGCTTCAAATGGTAAACTGATGTCCGAAACCATTCTTCCGGGAAGCCAGAAACGTACGTTCTGGAGAACACAGTATCCAACAGCTGCTTATCTTATTGCTCTTTCAATTACCGATTTTGTAAAGCTTAACGATACGATAGGAAATCCTCCTTTCCCGTTTGTCAACTATGTGTTTCCTTCAACAGCGGCAAATTCAACCAGTATGAGCAATATTGAGTGGACCAAAACGATTATGAATACTTTTGAAACCTATTTCGGGCCTTATCCTTTCCGTAATGAAAAGTACGGGCATATGGAATTCCAGGCCGGAGGCGGAATGGAACACCAGACGATGACCTCAATGGGATCCTGGGGAAGAGGTCTGATTGCCCACGAACTTGCGCACCAATGGTTCGGTGACAAAGTAACCTGCGGAGCCTGGAATGATATCTGGCTGAATGAAGGTTTTGCAACTTTCGGTGAACATCTGGCCAATGAAAAACTGTTAATGTCCAATAGTGAATTTTTAAATTATCTTTTAATTCAAAAAAATTATATTACGGGATCACCTGAAGGAAGCGTGTATGTGGCAGATTCGGATCTGGTAAATACCGGAGCTATTTTTAATGGGAGGCTGTCATACTCGAAAGGAGCATATGTACTGAGAATACTGAAATGGATTTTAGGGGATACGACTTTTTACCAGGCCCTTCAACAATATCATTCGAGACCTGCCCTTGCCTATAATTATGTAAAAACACAGGATTTCAATGCGTCATTATTACAATCCACAGGACAGGATTTTACAGGATTTTTTAATGACTGGATTTATGGTGAAGGATATCCTGAATACGATATCCGATGGAAACAGACCGGGAATACTTTAACGTTCAGGGCTTCCCAGACGCAGAGTGATCCTTCAGTCAGCTTCTTTGAAATGCCGTTACCAATAAAAGTGAATGGAACAGGAGGGCAGGTTGCTTATTTTGCTTTAAATAACACCGTCAACAATCAATATTTTGTAGAGTCGGTGACTTTTCCGGTGGCAAGTGTGGAATTTAATTATGAATATCAGATTCTGGAACGGAATTCTACAGTAGCAATGGATAATACGCTAAGTGCATCGGAAGTAGGTAAAGAAACTTTTGCACTGTATCCGAACCCTGCAAAAAATGAATTGTACCTTAAAGGAATTAATAAGCCTGAAGATTTTACCATTTATTTTACCGACGGAAAGTTGGTGAAAAAAGGGACTTTTCAGCCTGAAAGACCGATCAATATTTCAGAACTGGTTCCGGGAATGTATGTTTTTAAAATAAAGGACAAGAACATTAAATTTATTAAAAAGTAACAAAAATTACGATCCGTAAATAACAAAGCCGTTTCATAAGTGGGAAACGGCTTTTTTTATTAAATTAGCAATCATAAAAATTATCAGAAAATGATCTCTACAAAGTATCTTGAAAACCTACAGAACGAACTGCAAAATATTGAAAACGAAGGTCTCTATAAAAAAGAAAGGATCATCACGTCTCAGCAGAGCGCGGAAATAGAAGCCAACGGAAAAAAGCTGCTGAACTTCTGTGCCAACAATTATCTGGGACTATCCAACCATCCTGAAGTGATGAAAGCTTCACAGGATATGATTGAATCTCATGGTTACGGGATGTCATCCGTTCGTTTTATCTGTGGAACTCAGGATATTCATAAACAGCTCGAACAGAAAATTGCTGAATTCTTAGGACTGGAAGATACTATTTTGTATGCGGCATGCTTCGATGCTAACGGAGGTGTTTTCGAACCTTTGTTTACCGATGAAGATGCTATTATTTCTGATGAGCTGAACCATGCTTCCATCATTGATGGGGTACGTCTTTGTAAAGCGGCAAGATACCGTTACAAAAACAACAATATGGAAGATCTGGAGGCCCAGTTGATTGCGGCTTCTGAAAAAAATCACCGTTTTAAAATTATCGTTACGGACGGGGTTTTCTCTATGGATGGAATTGTTGCGGACTTAAAAGGAGTATGCGATCTGGCAGATAAATATGATGCTTTGGTAATGGTTGATGACTCCCATGCTACCGGATTTATTGGAAAAACGGGCCGTGGGACCCACGAAGCCAATGAAGTAATGGGAAGAGTGGATATCATTACATCCACCTTAGGCAAAGCATTAGGCGGTGCACTCGGCGGATTTACTTCCGGTAAAAAAGAGATCATCGATATGCTGAGACAGCGGTCACGTCCGTATTTGTTTTCCAATTCACTGGCTCCCGGAATTGTAGGGGCTGCGTTGAAAGTTTTAGATATGATTTCTGAAGACACTTCGCTTCGTGACCAGGTGATGGAAAATGCAGAATATTTCAGAACGGAAATGAAAGACAGAGGTTTTGATATTCCGGATGGCGATGCTGCCATTGTTCCTGTTATGCTTTACGATGCGCCTTTGGCTCAGAAAATGGCGGAAAAGTTGATGGATGAGGGAATTTACGTGATCGGATTCTTCTACCCGGTCGTACCGAAAGGAAAAGCAAGAATCAGGGTGCAGCTTTCTGCAGCTCATACCAGAGAACATCTGGACAAGGCGATTGCTGCTTTTGAAAAAGTAGGAAAGGAACTGAATGTGATTTCTTAGAATACATCCGTATGAAAAAAATATTTTTGATTATAGGTTTTATCTGCTTCCAAAACTTTTTTGCACAAAATATTATGGATTTTGATCTTAAAAATGTGGAACTGCAAGGCATGCAACCTGTTAAAATAAATAAAGAAATGAAATCTGCCGGGATTACACAGGTTCCTTTTGTAACGGATAACCCTGATATTATTTCTAAAGTTGCAGGTAAAGAAATGGCTTCTAAAGTAAAAAAAATCTACTTTTTTCCTTATGATGATCCCAAAGATGATTTGAACGACGGAGGTGTTTATGTTTATCAGTTTAATACGAAAAAAGATCTGGATCATTACCTTGCCAAGAATTTTGAACAGGACAATTATAGGATTTTGGTTAAAGATTTATTTTGTATCCGTATCTGGAGCGACTACGGCTATAATATAAAAGGTAAGGAAACAAGTGAGGATCACTTAAACAAACTTGAAAAATATTATACCAATTTAGGCGCAAAAAAGATTCGTTTAAAACCGGATACATCTAATGTTACGGTTGTACAATAAGGTATGAAAATAAGATTATTGTTTTTACTGTGCTGTGTGTTTTTGGTTTCATGTAAAACTAAACTCAATCAATATGTAAAAGATGATCACAACACGAATAAAAGAAACGGAAAATGGAGAGAAGAATACTCCTCAAATGACGGTGTCCTGATTGCCACCGGAAAATATAAAAAAGGAGAGAAAATTGGGGTCTGGAAGATATTTTCAGATGATAAACTTTTCCAGAAGGATAAAATCAGAAGGGATATTACAAAAACCAAAAGATATTTTCCCAATGGAAAAATTATGGAAAAAGGTCAGAGTAAACTTGAAATTTCGGAAAATGAACGCCATTGGTTTTATTTCGGCGACTGGAAATTTTATAATGACAGGGGGGAACTTTTATACATTAAGAAATATTCTAACGGTAATAAGACCGACAGTATTTCTTTCAAAAAATAGGTAAAATGCTTTACACAATAATAAAAGCACTTCACATTATTTTTATGGTCAGTTATTTTGCGGGAATTTTTTATCTCGTTAGAATATTCGTGTACTATAAAGATACGGATGGCTTTGCAGAAGAAAAAAAGAAAATTTTAAGGGAACAGTATATTTTCATGGCGGGAAGGCTTTGGAACATCATCACTGTGCCTGCCGGAATTATTATGGCAGTATGCGGAATTATGCTGATTTTCCTGAATGCGGGATTAATGAAAACGCCATGGTTCCATTTAAAGCTGACTTTCCTCATCGGTCTGGCTGCCTACCATTACTGGTGCTGGAAAAAAGTAAGGCAGTTAAAAGCACTGAACGGAAATACCCTTGAAACTGCTAATATTAAATTAAGGCAGGCCAACGAAATCGCGACTTTCATTTTATTTCTTGTCGTATTTACCGTGATTTTAAAATCGATGGTCATTGAATACTGGTGGCAGCTCATTACCGGATTTTTTGTTCTGGTATTTCTAATTATGATGACGGTAAAGCTGGTTAATAAAAAAAGAAAATAGAATTATAGGTTATGGATGATAAGTGATAAGTTAACCATTTTTGAATGTTTAATACACCACTTTAAGCTCATGACTCATACTACACAACTCATAACTAAAAAACATGTTTGCAATTTTAAAAAAAGAACTTTGGAGCTACTTCGGGAACTGGAGTGCATGGCTGATCATTGCCGCTTTCAGCCTGATCGCAACGCTGTTTCTGTTTTTTTTCGACAACGATTCCAATATTTTTGAGATCGGGATCGCATCCTTACAAAGCTATTTTGTGTTGGTTCCTTGGTTTTTAATGTTCATCATTCCTGCACTTTCGATGAAAACTTTTGCCGAAGAGCAGCATACCGGAACCTTAAACTGGCTGTTTTCACAACCGTTAAAAATATCGGATCTGGTATTGGGGAAATTCCTGTCTGTATGGATTGTGGGGATTTTATGCCTGATTCCTTCGTTAATTTATCTTTATACAGTGTATGTATTGGGTGTTCCCGCCGGGAATATTGATTTAGGAATGACGTTTGGGAGTTATATCGGACTGATTATTCTGATCGCTGCTTTCTCAGGTGTCGGAATTTTGGCATCATCGGTTTCCCAGAATCAGATTATGGCATATATGCTCGGGGTATTCATGTGTTTTATCATGTATTTCGGAATTGAGCAGTTGGCGAGCTACAAACTTTTGGGCAGTGCGGATTTTATTTTGCAGAATATAGGCTTTTATCAGCATTTCTTAGGGTTTACAAGAGGGTTGATTGATTTTAAAGACGTGGCCTATTTTGTTTTAATCATCGGTGTTACTTTAGTATTGTCCAATCATTTTATTAATAAAAAGAAGTAAAAGCATGAAGAAGATACAATTCAAATCTCCGTTAGGAATTTTACTTTTTGTGTTGTTGCCGCTGGTCATTATCCTGGCCGTTTCAGGAATCAGACTGGACCTGACAAAAGAGAAAAGGTATACGCTGTCTGACAGCAGCATTAAAGTACTGGAATCTGTGAAAAAACCGATCATGGTCGAGGTTTATCTGGAAGGTGATTTCCCCGCAGATTTCAAGCAGCTTCAGAGCGAAACGAAATTCATGCTGGAAAATTTCAGGAAGGTCAATTCAAATATTGATTTTAAATTTATTGATCCCATTAAAACAAAGATTCCGAAAGATACTTTGCTTTCCCATGGAATCTATCCATCCGTTTTAGATGACCGCAAAAGCGGAAAGACCTCTCAGATTGAAATTTACCCATATGCTTTAGTTAAAAACGGGAAAACTAAAGTAACTGTTCCGTTGGTTGTAGAACAGAATTATACCGATAACGCCGAGCTTCTTAATAAATCCATTGAAAACCTGGAATACAATTTTATTTCAAAATTGAAGATGGCGACCAGTGAAAACTTCAAAAAAGTAGGCGTTCTGGTCAACCAGGATGAACTAAGCCCGGGAGAATTCCAGGGGTTTATGAACCTCGCATTGGAAAATTATGATGCCGGACCGATTATTCCCAAAAATCAAAAAGAATTGAGCTTAGCCGATGTTCCGTTGCTGAAGCAGATGAGCGCGCTGGTGATTGCAAAGCCGAGAAAAGCGTTTACCGATGAGGAAAAAGTGATATTGGACCAATACATTATGAACGGTGGGAAAACCCTGTGGATGATCGATGCCGTAAATGCTGAAATGGATACTTTAATGAGGTCTGAGAAGCTGATGCCGTATCCGGTTGACCTGAACCTCACGGACTTCTTTTTTAACTACGGATTAAGAATCAATCCTGCTTTGGTTAAAGACGTGAAAAAGTTTGCCAAATTGAAATTTGTAGCCGGTGAAGTGGCTGGGAACGCCCAGTATTCTACACAGCCATGGCCGTACTTTCCTTTGGGAATTGCTGAAAATGAAAACCCCATTACCAAAAATATCAATCCCGTAAAGTTCGAGTTCCCGACTTCGATTGATACTTTGGGAGGAAGAAAAAATATTAAAACCGATGTCCTTTTTGAATCCAGTGAAAGAACATCCTTAAAACAGGTTCCTAATTATGTAAGCCTGGAAGAAATCAATAGTGTCGACAGCTTGGGACAGCTTGAAAAGCCGAGCACGCCTAAGATTTTTGCAGTGGCATTACAAGGGAAATTTACTTCAGCGTATGCTTCAAGAATTGAACGGAAATCATATCCCGGTTTTAAAGCCTCAAGCCCTGAAAATAAAATGATTGTGATTGCCGACGGAGATATTGCCAGAAATAAAGTGGTAAACGGGAAACCGCTTCCTCTGGGAATGGATGTCCTTACGCAGGAGCGTTTCGGAAACGAACAGTTCCTGAAAAATGCTTTAGATTATCTGTTAGACGACAGTAATTTGATGGAACTCAGAAACCGGAATATCGAAGAAAGGCTTCTTGATAGATACCTGATCAACGAAGAAAGAAACTACTGGCAATGGTTTAATTTGCTGCTGCCATTAGCTGTTATTGGTTTATTGGGAGGATTGTTCTTCTGGTTGAGGAAGAAGAAATTTGGATAGAAAATAAATGTAAAAAAGAGAAACTTGGTAGTGTCTCACTAACTGTGTAAGTTAAAAAGTTATTCTGGAAAATTTTGAGCCCTTACAGCTCAAAAAATTTTTC
>NZ_JAKVIP010000016.1 GCF_022601875.1 Chryseobacterium sp. SSA4.19 | reverse complement strand
TTAGTCTTTTTTAATTGCAATCCAAAATTGCTAATTTTCTCGGAACTCTTTTTCCTAAATAAGTTTAAACAACTTCAACTCTTTCTCTTATTCTTTTATAAATTTCTCGTAATAAATTTTATCTTTCGTATGGATTTTCAGGTAGTAAACTCCTTTCGCAAAACCATCTGCTTTTACAGATTTCTGGTGGTTGATTTTAGTAATCAGTCTGCCTAAATGATCATAGATTTCTAAAGAAAGAATTTCTGCTTCGGTAGCAATATTCACAATATTTTTAACCGGGTTCGGGAAGATGGAAAGTTTTTCATGTTTGACCAATTCTGAAGTGTTCAATACCGTATTGTAAAAACTTTCGAAATTCAGAATACCATAACCCATCTGATCGGTATGATTTGGATATAGAGATGCAGTTTGTCTTAACCTGTTTCTCATCATCTCTCGGTTCATACCGGAAAAAGCTTGAAGCAAACAGGGAACGCCTCCTGCAGCAATCGGTGTGGCAATTGAGGTTCCGTTCACCAGTACCGTAGAATTGTTGTCAACGGAAGTAGTAATGGAGCCTCTAGTGCTCGCATCCGGCTTTACCACTCCTGAAGCATTAGGGCCATATGAAGAAAAATCGGAGGAAGTCCCTGTAGAATTAACTGCGCCAACCGAAAACACCTTCGCATTGTCTGCTGGGGTCAGAATATAATGCCATGGCTGCGCTCCGGAGTTTCCGGCAGCGAATAATGTGAAAATTCCTTTATCAGCAGCAATCTCAGCACCTCTTGCAATGAAAGAAGTGGTTCCGTTCAGGTTAGCGTAGCTATAATTATATTTTGGGTCGTCAAATGTAGAATATCCTAAAGAAGTTGTGATAAGATCAACCCCTTTTCTGTCTGCCTCTTCAGCGGCCTCAATCCAGTATAATTCCTCTTCAGGAATTTCCACGGCTGCATTTTCACTCCGGTACAGATAAAAATCCGCATCCGGGGCAGCTCCCACAAAACTAGCCTGACTATAGCCTCCGATGGCTCCCAGAACCACTGAGCCATGATTGCTGATTGAAGTATTGTAAATATCAGTTCCCTTTGTGACGAAATCATATCCGCCTTTGATGTGGCCGTTGATCCATAATCTGGAAAAAGCCGATCCCGTATTAACATAAGGAAATCCTGCATCAATCACCGCTATGGTTACACCCGTTCCTGTGTATCCTGCCAGATGGAGCGGGCGGAGATTCACCTGATCGATCTGTTGAGAGCCGGAACCATAATCAAATGTAGTTAAGGTTTTATTTGTGGGAACAATTGAATGGTTTTCCCACTTATTAACATTTTTATATTTGGGCACTCCAGCAGAATTTTTGGCAAAGCTTTCTACCGACTGAACATAGGTCTGTGCCTGAAGTATGGATATCTGTGCCGGGGTTGCATTCACGGCGACACCGTTCAGCCATTTTGAATAATCCGTAACAGCAAATCCCATGCTCTGGATAGTATTGATATATGACTGTTCGATCGGTGCATCCTGATCATTCAGTGCGATGCCCAAAGTTGTTCTCCGGTTTAGGGATTTCTGGGAAAGTTCGGACAGAGGATTTGCATAAAAAGCAGCCTTGTTGGGCTTATCCTTAAAAAATACGAAAACAAGGGATGTTTGTGCAGAATTTAGAGAGTAACCCGCTAAAAGACAAAAAAGTATAGTTTTCTTCATATCTTTATTTTGTATAAAGATAAAACAAAATCAATAAAATTTTTGACAGGATGTTAAAATCCTTATTTTTACAGAAATATTTATCTATGAAAAAGATTCAAATGGTTGACTTACAAAGTCAGTATTACAAAATAAAGAATGATGTGGACAATGCGGTTTTAAATGTAATGGATTCTGCGGCTTTTATCAACGGCCCGGAAGTAAAGTCTTTCCAGAATGAATTGGAATCTTATTTAGATGTAAACCATGTGATTCCATGTGCCAATGGTACGGATGCCCTTCAAATTGCCTTAATGGCTCTTGATCTTAAAGAGGGAGATGAAATCATCACAGCAGATTTTACATTTGCCGCTACGGTGGAAGTGATTCATTTGCTTAAGCTTAAATCTGTTTTGGTAGATGTCGATTATAATACCTTTACCATTTCGCCGGAAGCCATCAGAAAAGCGATTACGCCTAAGACAAAAGCAATTATTCCGGTGCATATTTTTGGACAGTGTGCAGATATGGAAGAGATTCTAAAGATTGCAGAAGAGCATAATTTATATGTGATTGAAGATAATGCGCAGGCCATTGGTGCTGAATTTACTTTTTCAGATGGAACAGTAAAAAAAGCGGGAACCATGTCTACGGTAGGCACCACCTCTTTCTTTCCTTCTAAAAATCTGGGATGCTACGGAGACGGAGGTGCTATTTTTACTAACAATGATGAACTGGCCCACCGTTTAAGAGGCATTGTAAATCATGGCATGTATGAACGGTATTATCATGATGAAGTTGGTGTAAATTCAAGATTGGATAGTGTTCAGGCAGCTATTTTAAGGAAAAAACTTCCACATCTGGATAATTATAACGAATCAAGAGGAAAAGCTGCTGATTATTATGATGAAGCATTTGCAAACCATCCAGATATTTTGACACCTGAGAGAGCAGGGAATTCCACCCATGTTTTTCACCAGTATACTTTAAGGATTATAAATGGAAAACGTAATGATTTACAGAAATTCCTGACAGAAAAAGAAATTCCTGCTATGATTTATTATCCGGTAGCACTGAGAAAGCAAAAAGCATATTACCAGGAAAGCAACGATGCGGATTTTGTCAATACTGATAAATTACTGGATCAGGTCATCTCTCTTCCTATGCATACAGAGCTTGATGAGGAACAGCTAAAATACATCACGGATGCTGTGTTGGAATTTATGAAATAGGTAATTTCAAATCAAAATTAATAAGCTTCTGATTTTAGTGAATAATTAAGATTATTTTTATACCCTATACATACCATTTTATTAGCGATGGTGTGTGAAAATAGCAATTATTTCTATGAAATTTTATTTTATAATCAATGATAAATGAATTATGGGCTTATTTTATGTTGTATATTATAAAATTATAATGAAATTACAATAAACCGGCCCGTTTTTTGAATTCCGTTTGAAATAAAGTTTGCTGATTGAAGAAGGATTTATTATTCTGATCATATCATCACGTAATTTTTTAATTTTTCTGTACAAAATAATGCTGATTTGATATTGAATATTTACGATATTTCTTAATATCCGTCAGTTTGGCAGATTAACTCGATATTATATAACCAAAAACTAAACACAGGCTTTGTTATAGTGTACAAAGTCATAAAAATTAAATATGGCAATACTCGTTACCGGAGGTCTTGGATATATTGGTTCACACACAGTAGTGGAACTTTTGAATAATAATTTTGAAGTCGTTATTATAGACGATTTATCAAATTCAGAAAGGTTCATTTTGAAAAATATTGAAGAAATTACAGGAAAAAAACCTGTTTTTTATCCTTTCGATTTAAAAAGAAAAGAGCTTCTTTCACAGGTTTTTGATGCCCATCATATTGATGGCTGTATTAATTTTGCGGCTTCGAAGGCGGTAGGTGAAAGTCAGCTCAAGCCTGTTGATTATTATGAAAACAATCTGTTTACTTTAATTAATATTCTGCAGGAATTTAAACAGAGAGGAATTTCCAATTTTATCTTCAGTTCATCCTGTACCGTTTACGGACAGGCTGACCAAATGCCGATTCATGAAGGAACTCCTTTAAAAATGCCTGAAAGCGTATACGGCAAAACAAAGCAGATGGGAGAAGAAATCCTGATTGATTTTGCAAAAGCTTACCACCGTAAAATTTCTTTATTGAGATATTTTAACCCAATAGGTGCCCATCCATCCGCAAAAATCGGAGAATTGCCTATCGGTGTACCTAATAATTTAGTTCCTTATGTGATGCAGACAGCGGCAGGAATCCGCGAAAAGCTCAACATATGGGGGAACGATTATCCTACGGCAGACGGAACGGCAGTACGAGATTATATTTATGTGGTCGATCTTGCCAAGGCGCATGTCGCAGCTTTAAAAAAATTAATAGAAAATGATTCTGACGAAGTTGTAATTGATATTTTCAACCTCGGAACCGGAAAAGGATCTTCTGTCCTGGAAGTCGTAAAAGCTTTTGAGGTGGCAAATAACGTTGAAGTTCCGTATCAGATTTGCGACAGAAGGGAAGGGGATATTACTATTGCTTATGCCAATGTCGATAAAGCAGAGAAAGAGCTTGGCTGGAAGTCTGAAACTTCTCTGGAAGAAGCGCTTAAAACCGTTTGGCAATGGCAGCATTATTTAAAAGTTGACGCTTAAATTAAAAAAAATGAATTTCAGCTGCCAATAATGCTTTTTATTTTTAAGCTGGATTTGAAGCTAAACATCCTTATATTATATGAAAACAGAACGAATAGGCATAACATTTTCCTCATTTGACTTATTACATGCCGGTCATATCAAAATGCTTGAGGAAGCAAAAACAGTCTGCGACTATCTGATCGTAGGTTTACAGATTGATCCGTCCCACGACCGTCCTAATAAAAATAAACCCACACAGACTATTGTAGAGCGGTATATTCAGTTGCGCGCAGTAAATGCTGTAGACGAGATTATTCCTTATTACACGGAAGAAGATCTTCTGGATATCCTGAAGTCTTTTGTTATTGATGTAAGAGTTATCGGGGATGATTATCTTGACAGGGATTTTACCGGGAAAAAATATTGTGAGGAAAAAGGAATCGAAATTTTTTACAATAAAAGAGACCACCGTTTTTCTTCCAGCGACCTAAGAAAGAGAATTTACGAAGCGGAATTGGCAAAGCTTTCCAGAATGGAAGCTGCTGAACTTGAAAAATAAAAAAAATCCCGAAAATATTTTCGGGATTTTTTTATTGGTATGTATCTATTACAATTACATCGGTCCTTGCTGATCATCACCTGTAGCATTGGCATTAACGTCTTTTTTTCTTTTTGGCTGCTCAATCTTTTCTCCCTGCTTAAATCTGTAGGTGAACGATAAAGCAAACTGTCTAGGCTGCCATTGCATATAAGAATCTCGATCAAAATCAGCTGTTTTTGTAAGGCTTCTCATTGCTCTTGTGTTAAATATATCCTGGATGTTAAAACTGATTGTTCCATTACCATTTAACACGGTTTTTGAAGCTCCGAAGTTGATAGAATACATATCTTTTCTATCTTGGTTCTGGGATTTCTGTGCTCCTCTGTAATTACCCTGAAACTGGAAGCTAAATGTTTTGTCAACTTTAAAGGTTGTGGTTAATCTTGCTCTTGTAGAAAATCCGGAACCTTCAAAAGAAAGTGGTTTAGATACAAGTTGCGGATCATCGAAAACACCTGTTGTTTTATAACCGAATAAATCAACATTACCTAATAATTTCAGCCATTTTGTAGCATCCCAGTTAAAGTTAAGATCTAAACCATAACGGTCATCTGTTCCTAAATTGACAGGTTTTGTATGGAAAGCTCCCTGAGCATCAGTATAAACTACCATCTTTACGTCATCAGTTGAATGTCTGAAGTATAAAGTAGGATTAACGGTAAATTTACTTTTAGAAATACTGTATCCGAACTCATAAGAATCTACATAAGATGGGTTCAGATCAATATTTCCATCAAAGATATTCTGGTTGTCCGTATAACTGGGATTAGGAATAAGGAAGAAAGATCTTGGGCGGTCAATTCTTCTTGAGTAATTAACCAAGAACTGATTATCTTTTGCAATTTCGTAGCTTAAGAAAACACTTGGAAATAAGTTGTTATAATTCTTAGATTTATCGATAATCGGTGTCAGAGGATTTAAATTCTGATATTTTATATCTACTTGGGAGTTTTCATTTCTTAAACCAACCTGATAACCCAATTTACCTATTCTACTTTTAAACTGAACATAGCCTGCATTAAATGTTTCTTTATAAAGAGCATCATAAGTAAAATCAGGCAAGAAGAAAAAGGCATTTGCAATAGCAGTTCTCTGAGAAACATCATTATCATAGGTATTCTGATTGATATCTAATCTGTATCCAGCTTCCAACTTAGAATTTTCACCAATAGGAAGTTCGTAATCAGCCTTTCCGATTAGTGTTTTATTAATCGTATTTTGATCAATAATATTTTGTAGCGTAAAAATGTTGTTGTCTGTCTGTAAAACATCCGTATCATTATATGATCTGCTTCTCTGCAAACTTAATGATAATGATAAGTTCTGTCCTTTATCATCAAATTTATGATCTAAACCAAAATCTCCCTGGAAGGCAAGGTTGTTGTTAGAACCCGTATTTTTTCTTAATGTAAAAGGAGCACTTCCGTTTAATAAAAGGTAATTATAATCAACGGTTCCGTTATTTTGGCTGTCAAAAGTTCTTACCGTTCCCGATGCATTGAAAGATGTTTTGTCAGAAAAATCGTATACGAAACCTGTAGAAGCATTATAGTTATCATTTTTACTATTGGTAATTGATTCTTGGTCTGCTTTTAACCGGTCTTTGGGATTTACAGCATTAAAATAAGTTGCATTGTTTCTATTGGTAAATTTAGATTCTCTATAACCACCGCCACCATTAAGAAACCATGTAAGGTTTCCTTTTCTCCAACTGAGGTTGGTATTAAGGTTCGTTTGTGGCAAATATCCTAAAGTTCCGGTTACACTGCCGTTGAAACCTGTCTTTTTACTTTTCTTCAAAATAATGTTCAAAATACCTGCTGTTCCGCTCGCTTCAAATTTCGAGGAAGGGTTGGTAATCACCTCAATTCTTTCAATCTGATCAGCCGGAATACTTTGTAAAGCATTGGCGCCATCATCAATTCCAAGAAGCGCAGAAGGCTTTCCGTTAATTAAAAACCTTACATTGGAACTTCCGCGCATAGAGACTGTACCGTCCGTATCTACTGAAACGGAAGGAACATTAGATAACACATCCTGTAAATTTCCGCCTTTGCTCACGATATCCTGAGACGGATCATACGTTCTTTTATCCAATTCTACTTTATAAGGCTTGGTGGATGGTGCGGTAATGACAACGCCTTGGATATCTCCTGTTTTAAGATTGGTAGAGCTGGTTTCAGGGTCAATAGAGAATGCTCCGATATTGCCGGCAGCAGTGATTTGTTTATTAACAACGCTTTTTTTGTAATCGATAGCCTCTACAGTAATATCGTAAGCTCCGGGTGCAAGGTCAAGCTTATATTGCCCTTTTTCATCGGTAAGTGCTGCATCACTGAATAATTTGTTTGCTTTATTACTGAACGTAACAGAAGCATAAGGAACGGACTGATTGTTTTTACTAACAATCGTCCCGGAAATACCTACCTTCTCCTGTCCAAAAGCAAACGCCGCTGCCGAAAGTACAAAAGTAAGCCCTAAGGTTTTTTTTGTAAAAATGTTAATGATTTCCGTCTGATTCATAAGGTATTTTTTGTGTAAATATCGTGAAAGATCTTACTTAATATTGTGAAATTATTAATTAAGGTAATACCACAATATTGAGTAATAATTTATTATTTATAACCTATATGTCGCTTTAAAATGCGAAATGTTAATTATTAAATTGTTAAAATAAAGTTAAATTTATTTCTTATTTTATATTTTTTGAATTTAGCCAGTCCTGATATGCCTTTGCATTGATGGCATGCTGTTCGGCACTTGCGGTAAATTTGTGGTAGCCAAATCTGGCTGGATCAGCACACATAAATATATAATCATTTTTTTCTGCATTTAAAACGGCATCTACTGAACTTTTATCTACAATACAGATTGGTCCCGGCGGGATACCTTTATTTGCATAGGTGTTATACGGAGAGGGTGTTGAGAGATATTTATAAAAAACCCTTTTGATAGGCGGCTCTTTGAAATTCGTCTGTTTATTAATGGCATAAATTACGGTAGGATCGGATTGCAGTTTCATTCCTTTTCTGTAACGGTTCAGGTAAAGGCCGGCAATTGTTTTCATTTCATCTTTCTTTCCTCCGGATTCTTTATACACGATGGAAGCCAATGCATAGATCTGATCTCTTGTTAAACCTGACTGTTCTTCTTTTGCCTTTCTGCCTGCATTCCAGAATTCATTATACTGGTCATTAAATCGGTTAAAAAAATCCTTGGGAGTTACCGTCCAGAAAAAATTATAGGTGTCGATGAAAAAATATTTTTTAAGATCCTCTGCACTATTATAGCCTTTTTCTGTAGCAATGGCATTAAGATCGTTTACAAATTTTAAAGAATCCAGTTCTGTTTTTCTGGTAACTTTACCCAGCATTTGGTAGACGTCTCCGAAATCTCCGATTCTAAAACTGTTCTGTGCCTGATTGCCTGCCTTAATCATATTTACAAGGCGTGTATTTCCCAAGCCTTTACGGAAGTGATAACGTCCGGCCTTGAAATTCTTTTCAAGATCCTTTTCTTTAGCAACAGCTTCAAAAGATTCTTTATTATCAACATACTTTGCCGCCGAATCCAGAATTTGCCTGAATGATGCATCATGTGGAATCAGTACATAACCATCTTTCTGAATATTGTTCCCGTAATATTTGGTATAAAATTTAAAGCCGAAAAATCCACCTACAACAAAAATAAGAAGGATGATCAGGAGAATAGTTTTTTTCATTGACTATCGATTAAGGTTTTGTTTAAATAAGATTGATTTTTCCTTTGAAAACCTGCTTTGCCGGGCCTTCCAGCCAGATGTTTTTGAAAGCGTTCCCATCTCTTTCAGCATACACTTTAAGGTTGCCACCTAAAGTTTTAACTTTTACTGAAGTTAGATGGCTGTTTTGCAGAAAAGTTAAAGCGGAGGCCGTAACACCTGTCCCGCAGCTGTATGTTTCATCTTCCACACCTCGTTCATAGGTTCTTACGAAAATTTCATCATCTCTTACTTTCTCTACAAAATTGACATTAATACCGTTTTCTTTATGATCTTCAGAATTTCTTATTCCTTTTCCTTCTGCAAACACATTATAGTTAACCAAATTTTCAATGTATTTTACATAATGGGGTGATCCTGTATTTAAAACAGAATCTCCATTTTCAGCAAGAATATGGTCAACATCAATCATTTTTAATTTAACAATTCCACTATGGATTTCTGCTTCATGCTCACCGTCAATAGCGATGAACCGGCATCTGCTTTCAAAAATATCAAGAAAAAAAGCAAAAGCTACCAGACATCTGCCGCCATTTCCGCACATAGTACTTTCGCCGCCGTCAGAATTATAATATACCATTTTAAAATCGTAGAGATCATCATTTTCCAGAAGGATCAGACCATCTGCACCGATACCGAACCTTCTATCACAAAGTTTTTCAATGATTTCTTTATTTTTCGGAAACTGGAGATCACGATTATCCACCATAACGAAATCATTACCTGTCCCTTGGTATTTATAAAATTCTATATTTTCGAGTATCATACTTTTTTCAAAATTAAACAGGCAAAATTACTATAATTAAAACAAAAAACGAACAGTGTTAGCTGCTCGTTTACGTATTTATAATCATTTTATCTAAATCCGCCGCTGTTCGTATTACGGTTAGAATTTTGCTGAGAAGAAGATCCCGAGTTTTGCTGGGTACTTGTTCCTGAATTGCTTCTAAATCCTCCGTTGTTTGAGTTGTTAGAAGAATTATTTCTGTATCCGCTGTTCGAATTTGTATCGGTAGACGAATTGTTCCTGAAGCCGCTGCCGTTGTTATTCTGAGATCTTGGTACGCTTCGCTGTTGGTTCCTGAAACCGCTGTTCTGTCTTTGGCTGTTGTTCTGCCGGTTATTCTGTCTGAATCCGCTGTTGCCGTTATTGTTTACAGGTCCGTCATTAACGCCTCCTCTAAATCCGTTATCAGGTCTCTGCGAACGGGTAGCACCGCTCTGACCAGATGATGATCTCCTGTCAACATACACTTTTCTTCTGGAATTATTGTAATTCTGGTAGTAGTAGGGAGCGCCGTTATCATAATAATAATTGACATCATTTCTGTAATAATATCCGTCATTTCCCCAATATCCGCCGTTGCCGTAATATGCCTGAGGCGCATAATAATATCCGTTATCATAATACGGATCCCCATATCCGCTTACGGCAGGATCCGAATACAGTGCACAGGACGTTAAGCTTGTTATCGTAATTACACTGAATGCTATTTTAAATAAATTTTTCATGACTTTTTAATAAATGTTTCTTAAACTTTTTTTCCAACTGATATATCCTAAGATTGCCATTACAGTAAATACCAAATATTGAACCGAAGTGATGCCCAGGCCTTTATAAATCATCATCGGAATGCAGATAAAATCCCCTATGATCCAGAAAACCCAGTTTTCAATACGTCGTTTTGCCATAAACCACATTCCGACCAAAAATATGGAGGTGGTAACAACATCCAGCCAGTTTGCCCAGTCGAGGTGATAAAGCCCCAGACTGGCTCCCTGCGTTGAAAATCCGTTATCAATATAAGGCTTGTAATAATATACTCCTGTTACTAAGATTAAACTTAAGGCAAAAAGTAAAATCCCATACCGCCATTCTTTTTGTGAAGCCCATGAAACGTGAACATGGATTTGGTCTTCTGAATTTTTTGACCACAATATCCAGCCGTAAATGCTCATCACCGTATAATATACGTTAATCATACAGTCACCCAGCAGTCCAAAGGTGAAAAGAATATAAACGTACAGAAGGGTGGAAATAATGCCCGTGGGATAAACCCAGATATTTTTTTTAATTGAAAAATAGACACTCAGGATTCCGAATACCGTGGCGCAAGCTTCCATGAAAATCTGAAGGTGGGTATAGGCTTCGTAGGGCTTTACGAAAAGGTCATATAGATTCATCGGTTCAAAAATAAACAAAAAAACAGAGATTTAGTAATGATTTAAATAATATGAAAATCAGAATTTTATCTTTTGTTTTTAAAATAATTGTTTAAAGTTTGTCAATAAACGTTAAGGTTTCTAAATTTTTTATATTTTCGTAAATCTTTAATAAATAATAAAATATGTCAAAAATCTGGACGAAAAAGCCGATGAGTGCTTTTGAGAATGATGTTAAAAGCAGTCAGCTTAAAAGGGTGCTCGGTAAATGGAGTCTTACTGCTATCGGGATCGGGGCGATCATCGGAGGGGGAATCTTTGTACTGACGGGTACGGGAGCTTACTATCATGCAGGTCCTGCATTGGCCATCTCTTTCATTATTGCGGGGATTGCCTGTATCTTTGCCGCACTATGCTATTCTGAATTTGCTTCCATCCTTCCTGTGGAAGGTTCTGCTTATGCCTATGCTTACGGGACTGTTGGAGAAATCTTTGCCTGGATCATCGGTTGGGGACTTATCCTCGAATATGCCATGGGTTCCATGACCGTTGCTGTTTCCTGGTCCGGTTATTTTAATAAATTGTTGAAAATGTTCGGAATTCATCTACCTGACTATCTTACTTCTGATCCGGCAAGCTATACGGGAGAAGGTTTTTCCATGAATCTGCCGGCTTTCGTCATCGTTTTATTCGTCATCGGTATCCTGATTAAAGGAACAAAAGAAGCGGCCAAAGCGAATAACCTCATCGTAATCATGAAAGTTTCCGCCGTATTATTCGTTATTATTGCAGGTGTATTTTTTATCAATACAGCTAACTGGGATCCGTTTATTCCGGCTCAGAAAATGGTAATGGAAGGAGATAAAATGAAGGAAGCCTATGGAATCCAGGGAATTGTCTCCGGAGCTGCGGCTATATTTTTTGCTTATATAGGATTTGACGCAGTGTCTACACAGGCCGGTGAAGCCATCAATCCTAAAAAAGACGTTCCTTTTGCGATCATCGTGTCGCTTTTGGTGTGTACTGTATTATATATTTTAGTTTCTCTGGTACTTACGGGGATGATGAACTATGGGAATTTTGATCCGCAAGGCCAATATCCTGATGCAATCAAGGCACCGGTGGCTTATGCTTTTGAAATTGCAGGACAGGGATGGGCAGGTTATATTATTACCATCGCCGCTACTGTAGGTTTGATTTCCGTACTGATGGTGATGATCATGGGACAGTCAAGAATTTTTCTTGGAATGTCCAAAGACGGACTGATCCCTAAAATGTTCAGCGATGTGCACCCGGTAAGAAAAACGCCTGCGAAAAGCCTTATGCTGCTTGGAATTGTTATTGCTACGATAGCAGCTCTGACTCCAATCAGTAAACTGGCGGATATGACCAGTTTCGGAACTCTTTTTGCGTTTACGATGGTATGTGTTGCCGTTTGGATCCTGAGAAAGAAAGAACCGAATCTGCCGAGAACCTTTAAAGTGCCTGCATTGCCTGTTATCGCTACATTGGGAATCTGCATTAATGTTTACCTTATCTGGAACCTGAGCCATGAAGCGAAATATCTTTCCATGGCTTGGTTGGCTTTGGGAGTAATCATCTACTTCACGTACAGCATCAGAAACAGTAGACTTCATCAGCCAGGATACGGTGAAACGTTGAAAGCAGAACAGGAGCCTTTACAGAAAACAGATTTAAATTTATAATCAAAATATATATCAAATAAAATCCACAGCATGCTGTGGATTTTTTATTTTTGTGAGTATGAAAAAAATTCTGCCATTTTTATTGACTTTCTTAGGAATTTATACGTTTTCTCAAAAGATCGAAAGTTTTGAAACGATTCTAAACGATAAAATAAACATCCGAGCTTTAGAACTCTATGATAATAAAGTCTGGTACAGCGGGACCGATTCAAAATTTGGATATGTAGATTTAAAAAATCCTCAGCAACAAAAGCAGGTCAGGTTATCAGACAAAAAACTTCAGTTCCGAACTTTGGCACAGGATAAAAAATCGTTTTATGCTATTAATATTGAAAGTCCGGCTTACTTTTTTAAAATTGATAAGAGAGACCTTACTTTTAAAGTCGTATTTTCAGATACTGCTAAAACAGCTTTTTACGACGCTCTGCATTTTGTGGATGACCAATATGCATTTGCATTCAGTGATGCTGCTAAAGATGACAAGCTGAAATTGGCTGAGCTTAAAAACGGTAAATGGGAAACGAATAAGAATAATATTATATTGAAAACGGGAGAGGCCGCATTTGCAGCAAGTAATACCAATATGGTCTCAACAAAAAAATATCTGTGGATAGCTACCGGCGGAAAAGCTTCAAGAATTTTACGGCTCAATCTTAAGACAGCTGATTTTGAAGTTTTCGACACTCCGATTATTCAGGGAGAATCTTCTCAGGGGATATATTCCATAGATTTTCATGAAGATAAATTCGGAATTGCTGTAGGGGGAGATTATACAAAGCAGGATGCCAATGTTAATAACATCGCTACCACCCGTGATGATGGAAAAACATGGCAGATCCAGGCTTCCGGAAAAAATGCAGGGTATACGACCTATGTTAAAATTAAACCTGGTTCCAGAGGGAAAGAAATAATTTCTGTTGGTGATCAACACATCAGCTATTCGTCAGATTTCGGGAAAACCTGGAAAAAGATTTCTAATGAAAGAGGATTTTTTGTCTGTAAATGGGTGGATGGAAATACAGTTGTTTTTGCGGGAAAAGATAAAATTTCGGTAATGAAATTGAAATTTTGAATGAACTTTATAGAGTATATGTTACTAATAAGTTTCATTTATGATTCTCCTCATATTAACTTTGATTAAATTTTACAAATGAACCGATTCAAATTATGCTTGCTGTTATTAATCCCTTCTTTATTTTATACCCAACAGATCAGAGTTTTCATCCTGGCTGGACAATCCAATATGAATGGTTTTGGCTATAATAAAGATCTTCCGGACGATTTGAAAATTAGTAAAGATGTGTATATCTTCCAGGGAAATTCTGTCCCTGATGGAGAATTAAACGTGGATCAGGAAAATGGGATGTCCTGAAGCCCGGAAACGGAACCGGTTTTAAAACGGATGGAAAAACAAATATACTTTCAGATCGGTTTGGACCGGAATTATCTTTTGCGAAAAAAATGAAAAAATTGTTTCCCAATGACAAAATAGCCTTAATAAAATACGCCAGGGAAGGAACTTCAATTGACAGCGCGGCGGCAGGAAATTTCGGATGCTGGGATGCTGATTTTAATGGAAAGAATGGACTCAATCAGTATGATAATTTTTTAATAACCGTAAAAAACGCTTTATCAGAACATGATATTGACAAAGACGGCCAAAAAGACAGGATTGTTCCTTCCGGAATTATCTGGATGCAGGGTGAAGGTGATGCAAGCTACACTGAAGAAATTGCCAATGCTTATTACGGCCATCTGAAAATATTAATGAACCAGATGCGGGCGGCGCTGTTAACAGATGATCTTCCTGTTGTCATTGGAAAGATCTCAGATTCAGGGAAGGATGCTTCAGGAAGAGTCTGGAAAATGGGAGAACTTGTCCAGTATGCCCAGGAAAAATTTGTGAAAACGGATAAAAATGCGTCCATTGTACGTTCGACTAAAAATTATGGCTATGGTAATGATCCCTGGCATTACAACAGTGAAGGGTATATTGATTTAGGAGAAAAATTTGCCGATGAAGTATTTAGACTCATTATAAATTCCGAAAAAAAACCCTAATATATTTCATGATTCAAAATCCATAAGATATATTTAATTTTGCATAATGAATTTCAATCTTGAAGTTCATATAAAATTTTAGATCAACAATGAATTCTTTAATAGATAAATATAATATTCCCGGACCTCGTTATACCTCTTATCCTACTGTTCCTTATTGGGAAGAAAGTTCTTTCTCACCGGAGCTTTGGAAGCAAAGTGTCATCAGGTCATTCAGAGAAAGCAATGCGGAGGAAGGGATTTCTATTTACATTCACCTGCCTTTCTGTGAAGCGTTGTGTACGTTTTGTGCCTGCCATAAACGCATCACCAAGCAGCACAGCGTTGAAATTCCGTACCTGGAAAGTGTATTGAAAGAATGGCAGCTATATCTCCGTCTTTTTAATGAAAAACCTAAATTAAAGGAGCTTCATCTGGGTGGAGGAACACCGACATTTTTCTCACCACAGAATCTTAAAGCGTTGCTGGAAGGCATTTTCGAAACCGTTGAAATGGCAGAAGATCCCGAGTTTTCTTTTGAAGGCCATCCCAATAATACCACAAGAGAACATCTTGAGACTTTATACGGTCTTGGATTCAGGAGAGTAAGTTTCGGAGTTCAGGATTATGACCCGAAAGTTCAGAAAGCCATCAACAGGATCCAGTCATTTGAAAAAGTGAAAGAAGTAACTGAATGGGCAAAAGAGATTGGGTATCGAGGAATCAGCCATGATCTGGTGTTCGGGCTCCCGCATCAGAGTTGGGAAGCTATGGAAAATACGATCCGTAAAACAATGGAACTGAAGCCTGACCGTTTGGCGTTTTATTCTTATGCTCATGTTCCATGGGTGAAAGGGGTCGGACAGCGCGGTTTTGATGAAAACGATCTCCCGAGTGGTGAAGAAAAACGGCGCCTGTATGAAGACGGGAAAAAATTACTTGAAGATTTAGGATATATCGAAGTGGGCATGGATCATTTCTCTTTGGAACATGATGATCTGTACCAGTCTCTGATTCAGAAAAAGCTGCACAGGAATTTTATGGGCTATACCTCCAGTAAAACCCAGCTGATGGTCGGCCTGGGGATGTCTGCCATCTCCGATTCTTGGTATGCTTTTGCACAGAATGTAAAAACCGTGGAAGAATATCAGAAAATTGTTGAAACAGGTGAGATCCCTGTGGTAAAAGGGCACATTCTCAATGATGAAGACCTTATTGTAAGAAGACATATTTTAAATTTAATGTGCCAGCTTGAAACGACATTTGATATGAATAATTCTTTCCCTGAACTGGAGCATGCATTTGAAATGCTGAAGGAAATGGAGAAAGATGAGCTGGTCGAAATTCATGATCATAGAATACAGATTACAGAAAAAGGAAGAGCATTTACCCGGAACGTAGCGATGGTTTTCGATCTTAGAATGATGAGGAATAAACCGGAAACCAGAATTTTCTCCATGACGATTTAGTGGATGAGAAGGAAAACCCTCTTGATTCTGCTTTACCTCTGTGCTCTGGCCTTCAGTGTTTTAAAAACGTTACGTTTTCCCAATGACTGGTCTGAGGCGCACTGGATGCTGGATTACAGGTTCGGGTTTATCAAAAGAGGGCTTGCCGGAGAAATTTTCGGTTGGTTTTTTAAGAAGAATGAATTCAATATTCTGCTTCTTTCAGGCGGGATATTGTTTTTGCTGTATACTTTGATTTTTGGTATTGCCGTTAGAGAAACTTTAAAGCGGGAAAACAGCGTATACGGCATAATGTTTTTTGTTACTTTTTTCCTTTCACAGTATATCATATTTTCTGCCCATTTGATCGGATATTTGGATCATGTTGTTTTTCTGATGACGATTCTGAGTATTTTTATGATTAAGCAAAAAAAAATATTTTGGGCGTCTGTGATTGCTGCGATCAGTATTTTTATTCACGAAATTTCATTTTTTCTGCTTTTGCCAGTCAGTTGTTTTGCTTTGATCATGAACAATGTTGAAAACTTTTCAAAGAAACCTGTTCTGTCTGTTTATATTATAAAAAAGCTGGCCTTGTTTTTATTATTACCGGTAGTGGCAGTTTTTTCTATTTCTGCCTATCAGGAGATAAGTGGTGAGAGTTATTTCCTTACTTTATTTAATTACTTAAAAGAAATATCGTTTATCACTGATAAAACAGCGGATTCCGTTTCCTCAGCATACACCAAAAGTTTCAGTTATTATTTTAAAGAGGAAAGCGGACATTTTATCCAGCGGCTGCTGATTTCAAAAGCAACGTTTTTATACGGGATCCCTCTGGTTTTTTCTTTATGGATGATTTTTAAAGAATTTGGTTTGAAAAATAATATCCGGGTATTTCTTTTGCTTGCAGTCATTGCTCTCATTCCATTGCTGCTGCATGCTGTTGCATATGATACTTACAGGATCTGGTCGTTTCCTTTTATGATTCTGTTTTTAGGATTCTGGATTTTAAGCTCAGTATCTGCTCCGAGGGATCAGGAAGGATATAAAAATGCATCCACAAGGGAGACGGTCTTTTTTATGGTTTCATTTCTTTTAATCACTTTAGTCCCAAATGTATTGTTTGATGGCCAAACGGAACGGTTTACCATAATGACCAGATTGATTATGATAATGCCGGTATTGATGATGTTGTATTTTTTAAAAAAAGCCCCAATCCTAAAGGGTTGAGACTCGGAAATCTATTTGAAATGAGAATTGATAAATTTTTATTTGATAATTAATTTCTTGCTGTAAGTTTTCGTATTTCCTGAATTGATATTAATAAAATAAACGCCTGCAGGAATTCCTGAAATATTAACACTGTTGTCGTTTTCAATGATGGCAGATTCAAGGATTTTTCTTCCTTCAATACTGATGATTTCAGCTGTGGTATTCTTTTTATCTTTTATCCCTTCAACAAAAACTTTTTTAGAGGCCGGATTCGGATATACTTTTATCGGATTGGAAAGGTCATTTTCCTGAGTGGCCAGTGTAGTGGTGGTGACTTTAAAAATTTTCCCGTTGTTCACCGCTGCTACAAACATTTCATTCTGGTTGTTTATGCCGAAAGTCGCAAAATTATTTCCGGAGAATGCTGAAGTCCAGGTAATAGAGTCATCCGTATTTAAAATTCCGATTTGTGTCGAACAGTAATCTGCAAAAATATATTTCCCCTGTAATGCCGGAAATTGGGTTCCGCGGTATACATACCCTCCGGTTATAGAACATTTTCCTCCGCTGTGATTATAGGCTGCTACCGGGAAAGTCATGGTGGACTGGGCTGCACATCCGGTAGTATTATATGCTGAATTCCCTTCGTAGCATCTCCACCCGTAATTTATTCCGGACTGTGTCAAAGGCATTCTGTTGATTTCTTCAATCTGCCCTTGTCCTACATCGGCAATCATCACGTTTCCTGAAACAGTGTCAAAATTAAATTTCCATGCGTTTCTCAGTCCGTACGCCCAGATTTCATCAGCACCGTCAACGCCAACAAAAGGGTTTCCTACCGGAATGTTATAAGGTCCTGTAGAATTGATGTCCAGTCTCAATAATTTTCCCAGAAGGGAGTTTTTGTTCTGTGCATTATTATTCGGATCGCCGCCGCTGCCTCCGTCACCGGTTACTACCCACAGATATCCATCCGGCGCAAAGTGGATGCTTCCTCCGTTATGGTTGTCAAAAGGTTTCGGTTGGTTAAGAATAATTTTTTCAGTCGTGGCATCCGCTACATCCGGATTTGATGAACTTCTGGTGTAACGGGCTACTGTAATATTTCCGCTCGTGTCATTGTAATAAACAAAAAAATACCCGTTTGTGGCGTATTGCGGATGAAAGGCCAAACCTAACAGTCCTCTTTCGCCGCCATAGGTGACTTTAGAACTGATATTTAAAAAGTTGGTTGAATTCACAGTTCCGTTGGGCTGGACAATTTTAATGATTCCGTTTTGCTGAACGACAAACATCCTGCTGTCATTGGCATGTGCAATTTCTACAGGGGCCGTAAAACCAGTGGCAAATTCTTCCAGACTGATGCTTTGAGCATTACAGAGAACGGAAAAAATAATAGAGGCAGAAAATAGTAGTTTTTTCATAATATTTTGATATTTAGTCTATTAAAATCATATGAAAATTTCATACCAATAAATCTTTAAAAAATTTGTCATAATACCATGAAAAAATTATTAAATCTTAAATTGGCAGAATTACCGATATATCTGAAAATAAATGATTTCTGTTGTTAAAAATTTATAAAATACAAGAAAATGATTATATTTGCCGACTTAATTTAACGTAGTTATAACAAAATGCAAGGAAAAGGACTTATTACAATTGTTGCTATTGTACTAGGGTTGATTTGCTTAAATGAGCTATTGCCAACCTGGTACGCCAGCAAAATTGAATCGCAGATCGAAGCTGCAAACGGAAACGAGAAAGAGATCAAGCGGTTGAAGGAAGATACTCTTAATCTGGGCTTTACAAAACTTTATTATTCCAGAGCCAAAGACAAGGAAATGAAACTTGGTCTTGACCTTAAAGGAGGGATTAATGTTCTTTTGGAGATCAACCAGAGAGATCTTGTGAATGATCTTACCAATTATTCCACCAACCCGGTCCTTATCGAGGCTTTAAACAAAACTGACGAAGTACAGAAGAATTCAACCAAGTCTTATATTGACAACTTCTTTGAGCAGTTCGATGCGATCAATAAAGCAAAAGGGACCAACCTTAAGCTTGCCGATCCTGAACTTTTCGGAAATACTACACTGACCGAGGTGAAATATAATACGCCGGACGACCAGGTGAAAAGTATTGTTAAGAGAAAAATCGATGCTTCTGTAGGAACGGCTTTTGAAGTAATCAGAACCAGAATCGATAAGATGGGAGCTGTGCAGCCGAACGTTCAGAGAGTTCCCGGAACTGCAAGGATTTCTGTTGAAATGCCTGGTATGAAGGATATCGATAAAGTGAAAAAAATGCTTCAGACTTCTGCAAAACTACAGTTCTGGGAAGTGCAGCAGGTTCCTGAAATAGCACCTTATTTCCAGACACTGACTTCAATTGTTGCTGCAAAAGGTGATTCTATGGGAGTTGCCAAGACCACCAACTTCATGAACCTTTTACACCTTGACAAATTAAGAACTAACGGTGTTGCCAATGTAAAATTGTCTGATACCGCTGCCGTAAATAAAATCTTAAACAGCAAAGTAGGACAGTCCTTACGTCCGGCTAACATTAAGTATACCCAATTCATGTGGGGATATAAACCTGAAGCAACGGATGCTGAAAGTCTTGTATTATATGCGATCAGAGGAAACATCAACCAGAAAGCTCCGGTAGACGGTGCTGTTGAAACAGCCAATATCGGCTATGATGAGCTAAGCAGAGTTGTGGTAGATATGCAGATGGATTCCAAAGGTGCTAAAGAATGGAAAACCTTAACGGAGAAAAACGTAGGGAAGCCGGTAGCTGTAACCCTTGATAACAGAGTCTATATGGCACCAAACGTAGTAGGCGCCATTCCTAACGGAAGAACACAGATTTCAGGTAACTTCTCTCAGGAAGAAGCTAAAGAACTGGTAGACGTTTTAGGAGCCGGTAAATTACCTGCAGGGGCAAAAGTGGTTCAGGCTACGGTAGTCGGACCGTCTCTTGGCCAGGAATCGATCAACGCCGGTATGCTCTCATTTGCTATCGCATTTTTAATTATCATTGCTTACATTATTTTCTATTACGGCGGTGCAGGAGTATATGCTGTAATTGCAATGATTATCAACTTATTCTATATTTTCGGAATTATGGATTCCGGAGACTTCACACTTACGCTTCCTGGTATTGCAGGTATCGTATTGACCATGGCAATGGCTGTGGATACCAACGTAATTATTTACGAAAGAACAAAAGAGGAGCTGTTTGCAGGAAAAAGTATTCTTGAAGCTTATAAAGATGGTTTCAAGCATGCCTTAAGTGCGATTGTTGATGGTCACTTAACGACATTATTAACTGCCGGTGTACTTTTCCTTTTCGGAACAGGACCAATTAAAGGTTTTGCTTTAACATTGGGAATTGGTATTTTAATGACCTTCTTTACTTCGGTTCTTCTTTCCAGGGTTATGATTTTCTCAAGATTGAATAAAGGAAAACAACTTTCTGTGTGGACGCCACCGACTAAAAACCTATTCAGAAATACATGGATTGATTTCATCGGTAAGAGGAAATATGCTTATATCGTTTCCGCTGTTTTAACGGTAATCTGTATTGCATCAATTGCTATCCACGGATTTAAATATGGGATCGATTTTACCGGAGGTAGAAATTATGTGGTGCGTTTTGATAAACCAGTCAATGCGGAAGATATCGAAGGCAAATTGGTAGCCATGTTTAAAACAGAAGACGGGAAAAATTCTTCTGTGGAAGCAAAAACTTTCGGAAACGATAACCAGCTGAAAATTTCTACTGATTACCTTATTGAAGATGAATCTTTGAACGCTGACCAGGTTATTGAACAGAAGTTATTTGAAGGGTTGAAATCTAATCTTCCTGCAGGAACTACCTTAAAAGACTTCAAATCTGCAGATAAAGAACATGCCGGAATTATTTCTTCCGAAAAAGTAGGGCCTACTGTTGCTGATGATATCCAGAAGCACGGCATTCTTGCAGTAGTTGCTGCCTTGGGAGGAATTTTCTTATATATCCTGATCCGATTCAGAAAATGGCAGTTCTCATTAGGTGCGGTTGCTGCTTTATTCCATGATGCGGTTATTATTTTGGGAGCCTATTCATTGCTTCATAAATTCATGCCGTTCAACATGGAGATCAACCAGGATTTCATTGCTGCAATTCTTACGGTATTAGGATATTCAATTAATGATACGGTAATTATATTTGACCGAATCAGGGAATATCTGAAAGAGAAAAAGTCCTTGACCTTGGCAGGATTGTTTGATGATTCTATTTCGAGTACATTAGGAAGAACATTCAACACTTCATTTACTACCATATTGGTGATTTTGGCTATCTTCATTTTTGGTGGGGACAACCTGAGAGGATTTATGTTTGCGATGTTAATCGGAATTGGATTCGGTACCTATTCATCCATCTTCATTGCGTCGGCAATTGCCTACGATTTCCTTAAAACAGGAAAAGAAGACGAAGTTCACGGTAAAACAACCACAAGCAAAGAAGTACTTGCCTCAAAATAAGTAAACTACAATAAATAAGAGAAAAGCCTTTCAGATTCTGAAAGGCTTTTTTAATGGAAGCTGTTTGATATAGTGGTTGGGTAATTATTCAGTTGTGCTTATTATAAAATTTTAATTTAATGATTCAGGTTACCAGGAATCTCATTTATTCTTTATAATTTTTCAATGTTATTTTTTGATTTTTTTAATTTTGCACCATTATGGAAAACGCAAGGAAAAAAGCTGCGATGAGCTTTATATTCATTACGCTGTTAATTGATATTACAGGATGGGGAATCATTATCCCTGTAGTTCCTAAACTGATTGAGGAGCTTATTCATGCCGATATAAGCGAGGCTGCCAAATATGGCGGCTGGCTAGGTTTTGCCTATGCTTTTACACAATTTATCTTTTCACCTGTTGTAGGAAACCTTAGTGATAAATTCGGAAGGAGGCCGATTATTCTGATCTCACTTTTCGGATTTGCTGTGGATTATATTTTACTTGCTTTGGCTCCCACTATCATATGGCTGTTTTTGGGACGGATCATTGCAGGTATTACTGGTGCAAGCGTTACAACGGCAAGCGCTTATATTGCCGATATTTCAACCGATGAAGACCGGGCTAAGAACTTCGGGTTGATTGGTGCAGCTTTCGGCCTTGGATTTATTATTGGTCCTGTGTTAGGAGGCTTGCTGGGGCATTACGGCGCAAGAGTTCCATTTTATGCGGCGGCAGGTTTGTGTCTCCTGAATTTCCTGTACGGTTATTTTATCCTGCCGGAAAGCCTGGATAAGGAAAAAAGAAGAGAGTTCAACTGGAAACGTGCCAATCCGGTCGGGTCATTTAAATTCCTGGGCAAGCATCCTGAAATTTCCGGACTGATCGTTTCACTGATTTTAATTTATATCGCAGGCCATGCTGTTCAGAGCAACTGGAGCTTTTTCACTATGTATAAATTCAGCTGGAATGAGAGGATGGTAGGAATTTCTTTAGGCGTTGTCGGGTTGCTGGTAGGGTTGGTTCAGGGAGTGTTGATCAGATGGACAACACCCAAGTTTGGTGAACAGAAAAGTATTTATTATGGGTTGACACTATACGCCATTGGAATGTTGCTATTTGCGTTTGCAACACAGGGCTGGATGATGTTTGTCTTTTTAATCCCGTATTGCCTGGGGGGAATCTGCGGGCCTGCGCTTCAGTCGGTGATCACAAAAAGTGTCCCGTCTAATGAACAGGGTGAGCTTCAGGGGGCATTAACCAGCCTGATGAGCGCTACTTCTATTATCGGTCCGCCGTTGATGACTAATTTGTTTTACTATTTTACCCATGATGAAGCACCATTTGAATTTTCGGGTGCCCCTTTCTTTTTAGCCTTTATCTTAATGGCAGCAAGTGTTGTCATTACCTATTTTAATTTTCAGAAAAAGAGTTTAAAAAAGGATTTTTTGGAGTAACAGAGTCGGGATATCTATCAGGCATTCCTGTTTGTTTAAACAACTTCAATATTAAAAAATTCAAAACTCCGATTTTTTCGTTTCTTAAAATTTATTTAAAATCCTGTACATTTGTCTCTCATGTACATAATCTTTCGTAATTTTACCAAATGGAACTAAGCATAGGAGAAATGGCACTCATTGCCGTTGCAATCGTTGTATTATTCGGACCGGATAAACTTCCTCAAATCGCGCGTGACTTAGGATCAGGAGTAAGAAAAATGCGCGGTGCAGTTGAAGATATCAAAACCGAGATCATGAAAGAAACGGATAACCCTGTTTCTGAAATTAAACGTGAGATCGAAAAAGTAAAGGATGCGGCGAAAGAGTATAATCCGATGAAAGATATTGAAAAAGATATTGTAACAGAACCTAAACCATCGCAGGATCCTATACAGCCGAAACCTTCCGATGATGATACTTATGAAGGACCTGTAAGCAGATAACGATGGAAGAGATTATCAGGGAAGACAAAAAGGTTTTCCTATTGCTCAATAATCTGGGAAATTCTTCATTTGACCAGTTCTGGATGCTGATTTCCAGCACATGGATCTGGATTCCGCTCTATATTATTCTATGTTATTTTTTATTTAAAAGCTATAAGCTGAGATCTTTGGTTTTTATTTTAATATTCGTTGCGATCGGAGTTACGGTATCGGATCAGGTAGCAGGAATTTTTAAATATGGTGTGGCCAGGTTAAGACCCTGTCATGATCCTTCTTTAGAGCATCACATGAGAATTGTAAAATGCGGCGGCCAGTTTGGTTTTTATTCTGCCCATGCCTCCAATACATTTTTTTTAGCAACCTATTTAAGTATTTTATTAAAAGACAGGCTTAAATGGTTTCCTTATGCTATATTTGTATGGGCGGCAGTAGTAGCTTACAGCCGTATATATTTAGGAGTGCATTTCCCGATAGATATTTTGGTGGGGGCGTTTGTTGGAACTTTATTGGGAGTGATTTTTGCTGCGCTCGCCAAAAAAGTAATCAATAAACAAAAAATAACTCCATGAAAAAACATCTATCATTTCTTACATTAGCATTTTTATCATTAAATTTTTACGCCCAGGACAAAAAAACAGCTGAAGAATGTTTTCAGAAAGCGGACTATAAATGCGCTGAAGAACAATATTCAAAATTAGCACAAAATGAAAAAATCCAGCAGATTAAGTCTGAGTATTATAATTATCTCGGGACCGCACAGCGAAGACTGGGAAAAACAACTTCTGCTTTTAAGTCTTATGAATCAGCATTGAAGGCTAATCCGATGTCTGCAACAGTATATGCTAATCTGGGTTCTATCCACGGGCAGAAAGGCAATAAACAGGCGGCACTTGATTATTTAAATCAGGGAATTAAATTACAGCCAGAAAATGCAGAGATGTACCTTACACGTGCGAAGGTATATGAAAATATGGGTAAAAAAGACCTGGCTTCAAAAGATCTAAACCAGCTTTTAAGCTTTGCTCCTGACAATATTTATGCAAGAACAGGATTGGCGAACCTGAAGAAGAATAGCGGAGACCTGCCGGGTGCTTTGAAAGATTATAACCAGTTGATTTCTGAAAAGCCGGAATCATTGTTGTACAGCGGCAGGGGAGATGTTTATTTTAAACTGAAGAAATATAAAGAAGCATTGGCAGACGTTAATAAAGCGATTTCTATTGATCCGAAATTCGCTCAGGCCCACGTGAACAAAGCGCTGATCTTATTTGAATCGGCTAAACCCAAAGAAGCCTGCGCTAGTCTGGATAAGGCGGTGAGTTTAGGCTATGAAAAACCTTTATTGCTTGAGCATTATGCTAAATGTGAAAAGAAATAAACTGATATATTCTATGAAATGATCGAATCTAAAATATTTTACAGCAATACTTAATCCGGAAATTTTAAAATTAGTTATACATTATTTATGTTAAATATTGTTCTCGTAGAACCTGAGATACCCAATAATACCGGAAATATCGGAAGATTATGTGTAGGAACGGAAAGTAGGCTGCATTTAATTCATCCGTTCGGATTTGTCATCAATGATAAAAACCTGAAACGTTCCGGACTGGATTATTGGACACATCTTGATGTTACCGAATACGAAAATGTGGATGAATGGCTAAGAGTCATTCCGGATTTTTCCCGTGTGATGCTGATGAGCTCACATGCCGAAAAATCTTATCTTGAGGTTTCTTTTCAGGATGGGGACTGGCTGGTATTCGGGAAAGAAAGTACCGGGCTGAGCAAAGATATTTTAGACCGTTTTGAAAACCATGTAACAATTCCCATGTCTAAGCTGATCCGGAGTTTCAATATCGCGAATTCCGTTGCTTTTGTGGTTGGTGAAGCAAAAAGGCAGATTGGTTTAAAAGCAAACCTGTAATTTAATCGTTATGATAAGGTTTTCCCTGCAGAATCTGATCGGCACGATATACCTGCTCGACGATGAATAACCGGATCATCTGATGGGTAAATGTCATTTTGGATAACGACATTTTTTCATTGGCCCTGTTGTACATATCCTCTGAAAATCCATATGCTCCTCCAATAAGAAAATGAATTTTTTTTACTGAGGAATTCATCCAGCCGTCTATTTTCTGAGCGAATTCACGACTTGTAAACTGCTTTCCCTTTTCGTCAAGAATCATGACCAGATCGGTTCGGTCAATATGGTTCATAAAGAGTTTTGCTTCTTCTTTTTTTAAAAGATCGGGGGAGAGATTTTTGGCATTCCTTACATCAGGAATTTCAATAATCTCAAAATTCCAGTGCTTCGGGAGACGTTTTATATAATAGTTGATTAAAGAACTGATTTCCTTGTCATCTGTTTTACCGATACAAACTAAATTAATCTGCATGTGATCTTTTTATTTATTAGAAGCGACAAAGGTATTCATAAATCAAATACAATCAATATTTGTATTTTTATGAAAATTCTAAGTTTTAAAAATAATTATTTTACAAGGATCTGTTTATAAGCATACGGCTCATCTCTTTCCGATTTCCCACGCAGCTAATGTTCAGATTAACAATCCTGTAATGAGAGCATTAGGCGATGGAAAATAAATTCCATTACCTTTGCAGGCAGAACCATTAATAAACAGACATAATATGGGCATGAAAGTTCCTCGTTTTATCATGAAAATTCAGGCATTTTTTACAGATATACACATCCCTTTGCTGGGGATCTCAATCTGGGAAATGTTCCAGATTTACATTAAAGGGGTTTTTAAAGATAAGATAGGGCGTAAAGCGGCTGCCATTTCATGGAGTTTCACGATCAGTTTGTTCCCATTTGTTCTTTTTCTGCTGTCTGTTATTCCCTATATGCCGCATTATGACAAACTCCAGTTTTATATTTTTGAAGTTTTGATGCATAATGTATTTCCGTCCAATATTGAAGGCGATGTCAGGAATTATATTGAAAAGAGCATTGTTCCCAACATGAAAGGAATCAGCAATCTCACAATTGTCCTTGCTCTGGTGTTTGCCACCAACGGAACCTTTTCCCTGATCAATGGGTTTAATGAAAACAATGATGAAAAAATGAGTGATGTGAAAGAATTTATCCTCTCGTTTTTTATTACCATCGGCTTTATACTGATTGTTTTTCTGGCGCTCTTCGGGGTCTATTATTCAGAAGTCGTGCTTAAGCTGTTTACTCCGGTTTATGATGTTACGTGGCTCGTCAGCAACCTGAGTAAAATTATCGGTTTTGTCTCATTCCCGATATTTTATTTTATTCTATTGGCCCTTTTTTACTGGTTGGGGACGGTCAAGATCACAAGGTTCCGACAGGCTGTTCCGGGTGCGGTTTTAACTACGGTTTTGTTTGTGGTAACCACTTACTTCTTTGCTTTGTATGTTAAAAATATTGCGCGGTATAACGTTTTATATGGTTCCATCGGAAGCATGATCCTTCTCATGGTATGGGTGAATGTTAATGTCTACCTGCTGCTTTTCGGGAATGAACTGAATATGGCAATCAGGAAAGTAAGAATTAAAAAAATATTGTCTGATGAAATGAAAAAAGAATCTGAAGACATTACATCGGACAAAAATGATGAACATGGATAATGATCATGATTAAAAATTAAAATATAAAGCAGTTTAATTCTCTTCCCCGATTATATGATTTTTTGAACTCAGTTTCAATACGGTAAAACCTAATATGCCGGATAATACAGAAGCTATTAATATTGCAAATTTTGCTTCATCCTGGATGTCATCCGATCCTTTGAAAGAAAGCAGTGCAATAAAAATAGACATGGTAAACCCGATTCCCGCCAGAAAACCAACACCCAGCATTTGTTTCCATGAAGCATTCTGAGGCAATGAACTCAATCTGAATTTAATGGCAATAAATGAGAAGATATTGATTCCGATAAGCTTACCTAATACCAAACCACAGATAATCCCCAAGCCTAAAGTATTTGTAATTCCTGAAACCATTTCATGGTTAAAGGTAATATTGGTATTTGTTAATGCAAAAACAGGCATAATGAAGAAGCTCACAGGAATATGCAGCTGATGCTCCAGTTTTTCCAGAGGTGAAATTTCTGTTGTGGATACATTCGTTGGAATAGAGAAGGCAAGCACAACACCGGCAATGGTTGCATGAATCCCCGAATGATGAAGGAAATACCAAAAAAACAGACCGGGAACCAGGTAAAAAATAATTTTTGTAACCTTTAAGAAATTCAGTAAAAATAACAAAGCGGCAACTGCTGAAGATAACAATAAATAGGTCCAGTGGATCTGGTCTGTATAAAATACCGCAATGACGGCAATAGCGCCCAGATCATCTACAATAGCCAATGCCGTAAGAAAAATTTTAATGGAATTCGGAATACTTTTTCCCAGCAGGGATATAATTGCTAAGGAAAATGCAATATCAGTGGCCATTGGGATTCCCCAGCCATTCCCATATTTTGTTCCAAAGTTAAAAACGGTGTAAATAACCGCCGGAACCAGCATGCCGCCTACAGCTGCAAAAATAGGCAGTGAAGCATTTTTAAAGGATGAGAGTTCTCCTCCTACCATTTCCCTTTTGATTTCGAGGCCTACCAGAAGAAAGAATATCGCCATGAGGCCGTCATTAATCCATATGCTTACCGGATATTTCAAACCCAAAAAATCTGTTCCTGCTTCCTGGTCTAAAGCCGACTGAAAACCTTCGGCAGCAGATGAATTGGCGATTAATAGCGAGATGAGGACACAAAAGATCAGAATTATGCCTGAAGTCTGGCTGCTGCTGAAAAATTTTTTAAAATATAATGTCAGGTTCATTTTTAAGGATTATAATCTTCGTACTCTTGAAATGCCGTTGATATCCGTAAGTTTTTTAAAGGTCTGTTCCAGCTGGCTTTTATTTTTGACTTCAAGATTGATGGTTCCTGTAAACATGCCGTCATTGGATTCAATGGAAAGGCTTTTCATATCCATTCCCATTCCTCCGCTGATCACTGTGGTAATTTCATTAATCATCCCCATTCTGTCTAACCCTTCAATTTCAATCTTTATCCTGTTTTTAAAGCTTTCTGCATTAACCCATTTAGCAGGAATTACCCTGTAATCATATTGTGCACGGAGGTTAATGGCATTCGGGCAACTGTCGCTGTGCACTTTAATACCTTCGGAAATTGTTATAAACCCGAAGATCTTGTCTCCAGGAATTACCGTACAGCATTTGGCATAGGTATAATTCAGTTTTTCTTCATCTTTTCCAAAGACAATCATGTCCAGGTTCTGCTCTTTGGGTTCTATGAAGGCCGTATTTTTAGTTGGAGATTTCCTGAATCTCGAAAGTAAATTATTAAATACGTTTTTACTTTCAATATATTTCCTCAAGCTGCTGGCATCCAATTCGTTGCTTTGGAATTTTAAGAACAGTTCCTGTGAGCTTTTAAGATTGAAATACTTTTGAAGCTTGTTGATTTCTTCGTCGTTAAAGTTAATTTTAGCATGGCGGAGTTTTCTCTGAAGAATTTCTTTTCCGTCTTCCACCAGCTGGTTTTTTTGCGAGTTTAAGTAACTTTTGATTTTAGACTTGGCTTTGGAAGTAACAACGAATTCCAGCCAGTCGGATTTGGGTTTTTGATTTTGGGAAGATAAAATATCGATCTGATCTCCATTCTGAAGAATATAGGAAATCGGAACTAACTTCCCGTTGATTTTAGCGCCGAGACATTTCATGCCCAGGTCAGAGTGAACTGAAAAGGCAAAATCCAAGGCAGTGGCATTGGTGGGTAAAATTTTAATTTCTCCCTTCGGCGTAAATACAAAAACTTCTTTGGAATAAAGATTAAGTTTAATATTATCCAGAAGCTCGGAGGTCGTAAGGTTTTGCTGCTGTTCCAGCACTTCACGGATTTCGGTAACCCAGTTTTCAAAATTCCTGTCTTCCGAGCTTTGTTTATAGCCTTCTTTATATTTATAGTGCGCGGCAACCCCTTTTTCCGCAATTTCGTCCATTCTCTCGGAACGGATCTGTACTTCAATCCATTTTTTGTCGGGGCCTAAAACGGTAAGGTGGAGGCTTTCATAGCCGGTGGATCTCGGTTGTGTAATCCAGTCACGCATTCTTGAAGGATTGCTGTGATATACATCGGTTACAATGGAATAAATTTTCCAGGCCAGGAATTTTTCATTTTTTGCATCTGATTTATAAATGATCCGGATTGCGTAATTATCATAAACTTCCTCAAAAGAAACGCCCTGTTTCAGCATTTTCCTGTAGATGGATGAAATGGCTTTAGCACGTCCCTTTATTTTAAAGTTAAGACCTTCCTCATGCAGCTTTTCTGATACTTCTGTCTTAAACTCTTCAATATACCTTTCGCGGTTTTCCTTGGCAAGTTCTAATTTCTCTGTTATTTCATTGTAAATATCAGGATTGTTATATTTCAGGGAAAGGTCTTCAAGTTCAGATTTAATATTGTACAGACCCAGGCGGTGTGCCATAGGCGCATAAATATAGACCGTTTCGGAAGCAATTTTTTTCTGTTTATCAGGAGCCATGCTTTCAAGCGTACGCATGTTGTGGAGGCGGTCAGCAATTTTTATCAGAATAACCCTGAAATCTTCAGAAAGAGTAAGCAGAAGCTTGCGGTAATTCTCAGACTGTACAGAAATGTTCTGATGATTCATGATCGAAATCTTGGTAAGGCCATTTACGATATCCGCAATTTTCTCCCCAAAAATTTTTTTCAGATCTTCATACGTGTAGTCGGAGTCTTCAATTACATCATGCAGAAGCGCACAGGCAATGGAAGTGGCACCCAACCCGATTTCCGTTGCCACAATTTTTGCCACGGCAATAGGGTGGTAAATATACGGTTCACCGGTTTTTCTTCTTTGCTCCTTATGTGCATCCAGTGCAATATCAAAAGCTTTTCGGATGAGCTTGTTGTTTTCCTCATCCAAAGTGCGGTATGTATTTGAAATCAGATCCTTATACCTTGCAAGGATCTCCTTGTTTTCCTGTTCTAAGTCGTAACTCATTTGTGCTAATGCCTATATGTAAACGAAAATACGAAATTTTTCACACTTTTCAAATAAGAAAAATCCTCAGAATTTTTTATCCGATGATTGTCAGATTTTATCTTAAGTCTTACAATTTCACTTCAGATCCATGTCTTGTTGATAGTAGAATTATTTTTTAGATATTAAATAAAAGTTGATCACAAATTATTGTACACTTATTTTAAATAGTTCAAATTTGTCACTCAATTAAATAACGTATGAAAAAAATTATATTCTCTTTTATTTTCTTTACATCTCTTTTACAGGCACAATATAATTGGTCTGTTTTTTCTTATCCGCCTTCAAACGGTACAGGTCGATATGATGATGTCTTTTTTTTAAATGAAAATTTGGGATGGGCAGCACGAGGTGGAAACGGAGCGGTTTTTAAAACAACAAACGGCGGAACAACGTGGACACAGCAAATTGTAAGTCCTGCCACGAATCAATATTATAGAAATATAGAATTTTTAAATGAAAATATTGGTTTTTTAGGAACATTAAACAATAATTTTTATAAAACTGTGGACGGCGGAAATTCATGGCAGCGGGTTAATAATATTTCACCTTATCCACAGGCAATTTGCGGTCTTGATTGTGTAGGAACTTCTACCGTTTATGGATGTGGAGCATGGTTTTATCCTGCTTACATTATCAAATCAACCGATAGTGGAAATACCTGGCAATATATTGATATGTCAGCATATGCTGAAGCATTGGTTGAAGTTGCTTTTATCAATGAAAATGTAGGTTTTGCAGCAGGAAATGATCAGAATGGAGCTGTAATTCTTAAAACAATGGATGGTGGCAATAGCTGGCTAAAGGTTTATAATAGCAATATTGAAAACGAATACGTTTGGAAAATGCAGCTTTGGGATAATAATATTTTCTGCTCCATAGAATCTGAGCTTCCTAACACCGGAAAATTACTGAAATCTACAAATGGAGGTTTTACGTGGGAAACAAAAGATTTCCCGGATCATTACGTGCAGGCGGTTGGCTTTACATCAACGACTCACGGTTGGATGGGCGGTCATAACACAGGGTTTTATGAAACTTTTGATGGTGGAAATTCCTGGACAAATACCGGGATCGGAGGTTCTTTAAACAGAATTTTAATTCTTAATAATAATCTTGCGTATGCAGCAGGCACAAATCTTTACAAAATGACAACCGGAAATTTGGCGACTCAGGAAATTTCTGTAGAAAAACAGGAAAGGAAGCTGAAAGTTGAAGTTATTCCGAATCCTGTTAAAGATAAATTAAATTTAAATGTAAATTACACGCATTCGGATCATATTATCGTAGGTTTATATGACGCTTCCGGAAAGTTTATTAAAAATATTCTGAAAGATGATGTCAGTGATAAAGGGCTGAAAAAATATTCCTTGGAATTTAATTATCCAAAGGGAAATTATCTGTTGGATATTCATTCTAATTTAGGAAGACAATCAATTAAAATTATTAAATAACTTAAATTCAGGATAAAAGTTTTTGATACATTTTCTCCATTTTGATTGTGAAAAATACACAAACTGAGAGAAATGTTGTCATCTCAAAATCAGTTTAAATAAAAAAATGCGCGGAAATTTTCTGCGCATTTTTCATTTTTAGTATAAATGATTTTAATCTATTCTCTCATTCTTAATTTCGTCAACAATTTCAGGATTCAGCAACGTTGAAATGTCACCGAAATTGCTGAAATCGCCTTCTGCAATTTTTCTTAAAATCCGTCTCATGATCTTTCCGGAGCGTGTTTTGGGAAGCCCTGAAACAAACTGGATTTTATCCAGCTTGGCAATGGGACCGATCTGTTCTGAGATCAGCTGGTTAATTTCTTTCTTGAGGTTTTCCTTCTGGCGGCTTTCTCCGGTTTCTTTTAAAATAACAAAACCATATAATGCATTTCCTTTAATGTCATGAGGATATCCGACGATAGCAGATTCGGCTACGGCAGGGTGTTCATTAATACTGTCTTCAATCGGTGCCGTTCCTAAATTATGTCCTGAAACGATAATCACATCATCCACACGGCCTGTAATCCTGTAATAACCTACTTCATCTCTCAGAGCACCGTCCCCTGTGAAATATTTTCCTGGGAAAGCAGTAAAATAGGTTTCTTTATATCTTTGATGGTCACCCCAGATGGTCCTGGCAATTCCCGGCCATGGAAAACGGATGCAAAGGTTTCCGGTAACCTGGTTTCCTGAAATTTCATTTCGTTTGTCATCCATAAGTACCGGTTGTATTCCAGGCAGCGGCAGGGTAGCATACGTTGGTTTCGTAGGGGTTACAAAAGGAAGCGGTGAGATCATGATACCTCCGGTTTCTGTTTGCCACCATGTATCGACAACCGGACATTTTTTCTTGCCTACATGATCATTAAACCAATGCCATGCCTCTTCGTTAATAGGCTCTCCAACAGAACCTATCACCTTTAAGGTACTTAAATCATGTCTGTCTACCCATTCCGAGCTTTCTTTTGCTAAGGAACGGATAGCCGTAGGAGCCGTATAAAATTGGGTAATTTTATGTTTTTCAATAACCTCCCAGAAACGGTCGGGCTGAGGATAGGTCGGTACGCCTTCAAAAATGACGGTGGTGGCTCCGTTTAAAAGAGGACCATATAAAATATAGGAATGTCCCGTGATCCAGCCGATATCAGCAGTGCACCAGTAGATATCGTTTTCTTTATAATTAAATACATTTTTAAAAGTATAAGCAGTGTATACCATGTATCCTGCGCACGTGTGAAGCATCCCTTTAGGTTTGCCAGTAGATCCGGAAGTATATAGAATGAAGAGCGGATCTTCTGCATCCATAATAACAGTAACGAAATCCGGTGAAGCTTTTTCGTATGCATCAGCCATCCAGTGGTCTCTGCCGGGCTTCATATTAATCTCGTTATGGGTTCTTTTTACCACCAGGACATGTTCTACCGTAGGTGTTTTTTCAAGAGCTTCATCAATGATCGTTTTGAGGTCTAAAACCTTATTTCCCCTGTAGCTTCCATCTGACGTAATCACCATTTTCGCACCGCAGTCATTCACTCTGGAAGCAACGGCAGAAGCGGAAAATCCTGCAAAAATCACAGAATGTACTGCCCCCAGTTTTGCGCACGCAAGCATGGTAATGGCAAGTTCGGGGATCATCGGAAGATAAATGCAGACGCGGTCACCTTTTTCAATGCCCATTTCTCTTAACACATTCGCTGTTTTATTGACTCTTGTATATAACTCGGTGTACGAAATATGCTGCGCTTCCTCTTTCGGGTCATTAGGCTCCCAGATGATTGCTGTTTTTTCACCCCGTACGGAAAGATGGCGGTCCAGGCAGTTTTTGGTAATATTCAGTTTGGCATTTTTAAACCAGCTTATTTTTGCCTCATTCATATCATATTTCACCACCTTGCTCCAGCGCTGGTACCAGACAAAATTCTGATCGGCGATCTTATCCCAGAATTTCTTTGGATTTTTAATTGATTTCTTATATTCTTCAAAATAATGTGGTAAATCTTCTATCAGGTAATTCCTCATATCCTATTCATCTTTAAATTATGGTTACTTAAATGTATGTTTAATTATTGAATAACGTTGTATGTTGGCGATTTTTCCTCTGAATTTCATTAAGGCTATTTCATATCAACCACCTGCGGAATCGAGATATATTTTATGAAATAAGATTGTAGCCCTGCACCGTTTAGTACTAAAGATATTAAGAGCTGACTAATTCATAAGATGTATAACATGCTCCTTTAATGGTAGGAATCATTCAGTGAAAAAGCAATAATATACACTATTCCAGATCAATCTTAAAACTCGTGGTTTTTTTGACCTCGTGCAGTACGATGGAACTGTGATATTGCCCGATATTAGGAATGTTTGAAATAACGTTAACGGTGAAATCATTATAGGTGTTAATATCCTTTGAAACAATTTTCAGCATATAATCATATTCTCCGGAAAGACTGATGATTTCCTGAACCTCATCATATTTTCCGATATTCTTTTCAAAGCTTTCTAAAACTTTCTGGGACTGCTCCTTCAGGCGGACATTGCAATAAACAACGATATTCAATCCCAGCTTTTCACGGTTCAGAAGACCGACATATTTCTCTATGGTTCCGTTTTTCTCCAGCTGCTTGATCCGTTCATAGGTCGGTGTGAAAGTAAGCCCGATCTTCTCTGAAATTTCCTTTACGGATAGAGTAGAATTTTCCTGAATGATGCTGAGAATCATTTTGTCTTTGAAATCCATATGAATATGATTGAATTGTAACAAAAATAATATTTAAAAATGAAATCAGGATATAATTGTGGTATTTTAACTAAGTCAGATTTTCTTTGGAGGTTTACAAAATTGTTGTATCTTTGCGCCTAATGAATAACACAGTATTTATATCATTAGAATTACCTGGCGTAGACGCCCTTTACGATATTTATTTATTTTAAGCGAAGATATTTTCTTCGCTTTTTTTTTGCAAAAAATTTGATTTATTATGTTTACGATTACAGAACTGAGCACTGAGAGAATCAACAGTATACTGACAGAAGCCATGGCTTTTGCAAATGGGAAAACGGCTAAAATTGAAGGAGAAGTTTTTTGTTCAAACCTTTTCTTCGAAGATAGTACAAGAACAAAGACCAGCTTTGATATTGCTGAAAGGAAACTGGGCCTGCAGGTTGTTTCCTTTGATGCTTCCAACAGTTCTGTGAACAAAGGTGAAAGTTTATATGATACTGTAAAGACAATTGAAAGCCTGGGAGTAAACCTGGTCGTGATCAGAGATAAGAAAGACCGTTATTTTGATGAGTTGAAAAACATCGGAATTCCTGTAATCAACGGAGGAGACGGAACGGGGAACCATCCTTCCCAGTGTATGCTGGACCTGATGACCATTTACCAGGAATTCGGAAAGTTTGAAGGCCTGAAAATCGGAATTGTAGGAGATGTAAAACACAGCCGTGTTGCCAATTCAAATGCTGAAGCATTAAGAAGGTTAGGCGCAAAAGTATATTTTTCAGGACCTGAACAATGGTTTGATGAAGGAGCTTTAATCAACGGTACTTATATAGCCGTAGACCAGCTTATTTCGGAAGTAGATGTTCTGATGCTGTTAAGAATTCAGCATGAACGCCACGATGCCAAAATGAGTTTTTACCCATCGGAATACCACAGGAAATACGGATTGACTAAGGCCAGAGAGAAGAGCATGAAAGAAACCTCGATTATCATGCATCCTGCGCCTATCAACAGAGGTGTGGAAATTGATACGGAACTTGTAGAATGCGGACGTTCAAGAATTTTTAAACAAATGGAAAACGGAGTGTTTGCAAGAATGGCCATTCTGAAAGAAGCCCTGGAGAAACAGGGGCATACCTTTAAGTAAATAAGATGTAAAATGTATCATTTTAAATACATTATACTTCTTACAACCGACATGATACAAGAGTAATAGAAATAAAATAGAATAAAGAGATAAAGAAAATGAAGAAAAAATTAATACTGGAGTCCGGTGAAGTATTTCATGGAGAGGGTTTTGGAGCAGCATCGGAAACTGTGGGAGAGGTGGTTTTCAATACCGGGATGACAGGGTATCAGGAGCTGATCTCAGATCCGTCTTACTGCGGCCAGATTGTCTGCATGACGTATCCGCTTATCGGAAACTATGGAATTAATAGAGATGATTACGAGAGTATTGAGCCTGCCATCAAAGGTCTTATTGTAAAAGAACTTTGTGACCTGCCATCTAATTTCCGTACTCAGATCACTTTAGATGAATTATTTAAAAAGAAAGATCTTTCGGGTATTTCAGGAATCGATACCAGAAGGCTGACAAGGATTCTCAGGAACCATGGAGTGGTTAAAGGAAAAATCGTCAATGCTGATGCGGATGAAAATACTGTAGTTTTAGAATTAAAATCTACAACATTCCCAACCAATCAGGTGGAACAGGTTTCTACGAAAACGTCCTACGCCAATCCGGGAAGAGGGCTGAAAGTGGTTTTGGTTGATTTCGGTTCCAAATTGGGGATTATCAGAGAATTATCCCAACGAAACTGTGATATCACGGTAGTTTCCCAGGATGTTACTGCAGAAGAAATTTTATTGATGGATCCGGACGGCGTAATGCTTTCCAATGGTCCCGGTGATCCTGAAGACAACCAACAGGCTTTGGAAATGATCCGTGGAGTATTAGGAAAAGTTCCGATCTTCGGAATCTGCTTGGGTCACCAATTAATAGGGTTGGCTTGTAGAGCAAAAACGTTCAAGTTGAAATTCGGACACCGCGGAGGAAACCATCCCGTATTGGATTTAGAAAAAAACAAAGTGGCTATTACTTCTCAAAACCACGGTTATGCAGTGGATCAGGAAAGTTTGAAAAATACAGATTTAATTGAAACACACATCGCATTGAATGACAGGACAAACGAAGGTCTGAAACACAAGATTCATCCTTGTTTCTCCGTTCAGTACCACCCGGAAGCAAGTCCGGGTCCTGAAGACGCAAATTATTTGTTTGATGACTTCATAGATTTAATGGAGAATTTTAAAAAGTAATTGGATTTCAGATATTAGACATCAGATAAAAGACTTTTAATATGCATAATTTTGAGAAATTAATTTTCTGGCAGAAATCAATAGAGCTTGCAAAAGAAGTTTATATTATTTGTGCTGATTTACCGAAAGATGAAAAATTCGGTTTGATTTCTAAAATTAAAAGATCTATAGTTTCAATCCCTTCAAATATTGCAGAAGGAGCGGGCAGAAATAATGACAGAGAATTCTACCACTTTCTCGGAATAGCAAATGCTTCTTCTTTTGAATTGCAGACACAATTTATCTTAACAAGAGAATTAAATTTATTGAATACAGAAAAGTGAATAGTTTAATATCAGATCTCAATGAAATCCAAAGAATGATTTATACATTCAAATCTAATCTAAAAAAATAACATAACACCGGAAGTCTGAAATCTGACATCTGGCATCTCATATCTAAATTAGAAAATGGCAAAACGTACAGATATAAAAACAATTTTAGTAATCGGTTCCGGGCCTATCATCATCGGTCAGGCGGCGGAATTTGATTACGCAGGAACACAGGCTTGTTTATCTTTGAGAGAAGAAGGCTACAAGGTCATTCTGATCAATTCAAACCCTGCAACGATTATGACTGATGTGGAAATCGCCGATAAAGTGTATATCGAGCCGATATCCCTTCAGTTTGTAAGTCATATCATCAGAAAAGAGCGTCCCGATGCACTTTTACCGACGCTTGGCGGACAGACCGGCTTGAACATGGCAGTAGAATTGGAAAAATCAGGGATTCTTGAGGAATGTAAAGTTGAGGTTCTCGGAACCACGCTTTCAGCAATCAACAGGGCAGAAGACAGGGATTTGTTCCGTGAATTAATGAGAGAGCTGAACGAACCCGTTCCTGAATCCGACATCGTAAATACAGTAGAAGGAGCATTGCGTTTTGCTGAAGAGATCGGTTATCCCGTAATCGTTCGACCTGCTTTTACCATGGGAGGAACAGGTGGCGGAATTGCTTCCAATGAAGCTGAATTAAAAGAAATTTCAGAATTGGGATTAAAATACAGCCCGGTAACGCAGTGTCTGATCGAAAGATCCATCGCAGGCTTCAAAGAAATTGAATACGAAGTAATGCGTGACGCAAACGACAACGCCATTGTAGTCTGTAACATGGAAAACATCGATCCGGTTGGCGTACATACCGGTGATTCAATTGTGGTGGCGCCTTCCCAGACCCTTTCTGACAGAGAATATCAGTTGTTGAGAAACGCTTCGTTAAAAATCATCAGGGCTTTAGGAATTGAAGGCGGATGTAATGTACAGCTGGCTTTAGACCCTAATTCATTTGATTATTATATCATCGAGGTAAATCCCAGGGTTTCCCGGTCATCGGCGTTGGCAAGTAAAGCAACAGGATACCCGATTGCTAAAATTGCAGCAAAAATTGCAGTCGGATTGACTTTGGATGAAATCATGAACCCGGTGACGGGAAAAACATACGCTTGTTTTGAGCCGGCTTTGGATTATGTGGTGACGAAATTCCCGAGGTTCCCGTTTGATAAATTTGAAACGGCAGATAGGAGACTGTCAACCCAGATGAAAGCGACAGGTGAAGTAATGGCAATCGGAAGAAACTTCGAGGAGTCTTTACAGAAAGCCATCCGCTCATTGGAAACTGGAATTAGACATATCGGTTTAAAGACCAAACAGGCGCAAGCACTTACTGCAGAAGAAATCGAAAGAAGGATCAGAGTTTGTGACGATGAGAGGCTTTTCATCATCGGCGATGCTTTAAGAAGAGGATACGATTGGGAGCAGATTGTAGAATGGAGCAAAATCGATAAATTCTTTATCTGGAAAATTAAGAAGTTGATTGATTTCGAAAAGATCATCGCTGATAATAAATTTGATAAAGAAACCTTATTACAGGCTAAAAAATTAGGTTTCGCTGATATTAATATTGCGGTTCTCTGGGATGTAAAAGGACGTGAAGTGTTCAATTTCAGAAAAGAAAACGGAATCATGCCGGTGTACAAAATGGTAGACACCTGCGCTGCGGAATTTGAAAGCGAAACTCCATATTTCTATGGAACTTACGAAGAAGAAAACGAAAGTGCAGCTTCAGACAAAGATAAAATCATTGTTTTAGGTTCAGGACCGATCAGAATCGGGCAGGGTGTTGAGTTTGATTACGCTACCGTTCACTCAGTTTGGGCCATCAAAGAAATGGGCTACGAAGCCATTATCATCAACAACAATCCTGAAACGGTTTCTACGGATTTCTCCGTATCGGATAAATTATATTTCGAACCGTTAACGGAAGAAGATGTTATGAACATCATCGAACTTGAACAGCCAAAAGGCGTTGTGGTTCAGTTCGGCGGACAGACAGCAATTAACTTAGCCGATAAATTAGCTTCTCATGGCGTTCAGATCCTGGGAACTTCCCTTGAAGATTTAGACAGAGCAGAAAACAGAGATAAATTTGAAAAAGCCCTTCAGGAAATGGGGATTCCCCAGCCTTTAGGAAAGACCTCAACTTCCAAGGAAGAGGCGATAAAAATTGCCAATGAAATCGGGTATCCGGTATTGGTTCGTCCAAGCTACGTTTTAGGAGGACGTGCCATGGAAATTGTATATACCGAAGCAGAATTAGCTCACTATATGGAGTTTGCGGTAGACGCAAGTCCGGAACATCCGGTTTTGGTAGACCGATACATGGTGGGAAAAGAAATTGAAGTGGATGCCATCTGTGATGGGGAAACGGTCGTAATCCCGGGAATTATGGAACACATTGAAAGGGCAGGAGTTCACTCCGGAGATTCAATTGCAGTATATCCTCCACAGAATATTTCACAAAGTGAAGTGGAAACCCTGGTAGATTATACCCAGCGATTGGCAAAAGGGCTGAAAGTGATTGGATTGATGAATATTCAGTATGTGCTTTTTGAAGGTAATGTGTATGTCATCGAAGTAAACCCAAGATCATCACGAACGGTTCCTTTCCTGTCTAAGATCACGGAAGTTCCGATGGCGAATTTGGCTACGAAGGCAATTTTAGGTCAGAAACTAACGGATTTAGGTTGTAAAAACGGATTGGTTCCCAATAAAGAAGGTGTTTTTGTAAAAGTTCCTGTATTCTCTTTCTCAAAATTGGCAAAAGTTGATATCTCTTTAGGGCCTGAAATGAAGTCGACAGGAGAAGTGATGGGCAAAGATACCACTCTGGAAAAAGCATTATATAAAGGATTGGTGGCAGCCGGAAGAAAAGTTCCGATGCACGGCTCGATCTTGTTCACGGTTGCAGATAAGCATAAGCAGGAAGCGGCTGATCTGGCAGCAAGATTCCATGAAGTAGGCTTCAGGGTCTGGGCGACGGAAGGAACAGCAAAATTCTTCGGCGAACAGGGAATTCCTTGCAAAATCGGATATAAAATCGGAGAAGAGAGCGTGAACCTGATCGACCTGATCCAGAAAGGAAAAGTTCAATACGTAGTGAATACCATGACGAAAGGTAAGCAATCCGAAAGAGATGGTTTCCAGATCAGGAGAATGAGTGTGGAGAACGGCGTTCCTTGCTTAACCTCAATGGATACGGTGGAAGCCATCCTGAAAGTAATCGAAAGTATGACTTTCAAAATGGAAACGATGTAGTTTCCGGATTGAGATATAATAAAAGCGGGAGATATTTTCTTCCGCTTTTTTAATGGATATTTTTAGAAAATACTAAATTTATTGAAACGTTACAGAAACTATTATGTTGAAACAAATTTTCGGTGTATTATCATTCTTGTCCATAATTTCTTGTGAAGGAGATTTTGAAGAAAAAAGATTATTGGATTATTCTGAAAAAAATGGTAAGGTAAAATTTGAAATAATCAAGAGAGATTTTACTAAAAATGATTCTTTGAATTTTGAAGAAAAAAGATTTGTGGTATTCGATTCCAGAAATCGGATAATCAATAAAAACAATTCTCAATTTTTCTTTTACGATCATAATAATAAACTCAAAGAAATTAAATCTATATATCGTCGTGGTGGTAAAACAAATATACTGATTGATAAATATTTATATGATGAAAAGCAAAACCTTATATTTATAACTTATCAATTTAATGAAGTTGATACAACTCAGATTATCAGATATAATAAATCGAATCAATTGATTCAAAAGGATTATCCGTTAAGACATTTATCAATAAAATATAAATATGTTAAAGATAAAATTTCTGAAATAAGGGAATCAGAAAATGAAAGTATTTCTAAGAACTCCAAATTTATTTATGATAGTATAGGAAATAAGTTAATCGAAGATTGGGAGTTCAAAGAAAACCAAAGGTTAAGAACATATTTTAAATACAATTCTCGCAATAAACCTATATATAAAAGAGATAGTGCTCTTACTAATTCTGGAAATCCAAATGAATATGTTGAATTCATTGATAAATATTATTACGATAAAAATGATTCTTTAATCGAAAAAAGACAATATGGTAGATTTTTAAGTGAAAAAGAGTTTAAATATAGGGGAAAAACTACCTTCGAATACAAAAGAATTATTCGTAATTAAGCTACTTGAATTATTGACCGATATATTATTTCTAACCTGAACTCCTGTCTAAATGCATATACCAACCATCCACATGAATCAGCTGTCCCGTTGTATGAAGATTTTTCAGATAAGAGCAATGCATTCGGACCAGTAATTTTTAAGAAGTCTGAATTTTATTTATAGAATGAATGGACTTATTTTATTTTGTAATAAGACTCATTAAAATATTTGCTGGGTTTTATATAAACTTTATTTCTTTCCACATCAAAAATCCAATTAAATCTTCTCAGTAAATCGGCTCCGAAATAATTTACCGTTTGAGTCTTCAATTCTCCGACAAAAAATCCTGCTGAAACGTCCTTCAGAATAAAATCTCCGACTTTCAAAAAAGGTAAAATTCCCCGTTTGGTTGTGACGCTTCTTCCTGCTGAATTTTTCATTGTTTTTTCACCTGTTATTTTTAGTTTTTTATCCAATTCTTTCCCATCAGAAAATTCATTGCAGTAAATTAAGCCGCCCGAATAACCCGACTGCAAAAGAAAATACAATTCTTCCTGCTGATTTTCGATGATGTTATCAGCAACAATAGAGAAATATCCGTTTTTTGAAAATAGTGGAATCGATTGATATCCTTTCAGGTCAGGCATTTTATCATAAATTACAAACTGACGGTTGTTATAATCAATCTTAAACGTTTTTCCTTTAAAAATTCCGGTTCCTATTTTCCGTCGGCTTCATGACCGGTAATTTCATTGTCGAAAAATCTGATGTTTTCATATTTTTTAGTTCCGATTTTTATTGTATTTCCATCGCTGATTTCATCTTTAAAAATAATGTGATCTGCTTTTCTGGTTCTTTCGGGTGAAATTGAAGCGTCCTCCATGGCAATCTGAAACATTAAATCGAGCGAATCTTTATCATTTACCAAAGTTTTTATAATAACGTTATTGTATTTTGTAATCCTGAAAGGAATGGTGTCCTGAGCTTTAATGATACACAATGAAAGAAAGAAGCTCAGTGAAAAAATGATCTTATTGCTCATGATTGTTGATGATATGCAAGGTTAAATGTAAGAAAATTTACCATCATATTTTAATTAAATAAGAATCCGGATGCGTACAAATGCATATCTTTAAGGAAGAATTAATAATATTAAACACCACATGACCAAACATCAGCAGCGAGTCGCAGAAGTCTATCATTTTTTCAATAATAAAGATACTGTTTTAGGATTCAGGAGATTGCTGGACTGTGCAATGGATACCCAGGATATGGGAATTTACAGAGAAGCTATTGATCTGACCGATTGGAAAGAAAAACATCCTGAAGACGCAGGTAATCTGATTGAGAAATCTAAAGTTCTGCTTCAAAGAATCGAAAAAATCCCGGTAAAAGAATATTCACTTGAAAAATCAGTACTTCTGGCAAGGAATATTGTGAAATCTTATGGACACAACCGCTTTTCTCTGGGGCCTGTTTCCATAGAGATCAACAAAGGCCAGGTATATGGACTGGTAGGGGAAAACGGCAATGGCAAAACCACTTTGCTGCGGATTTTGGCTAGAGAAATTTCTTACCATGAAGGAGAGCTGCAATATTCCTTCAATGAAGAATCTGAAGACGATTATGATCTTCGTACAAAATTGGTGTACATTCCGCAGAGAACAGCCAAATGGTATGGAAATGTAAAAGACAATTTAAAATTTGTCCTTTCCGGTTACGGGATCAGACCGGAGGAAAATGAAACCCGGACGCTGATGATGATTGCCAGGCTTGGTCTCTGGAATTACAGGCACCTGAAGTGGAGTGAGCTTTCTTCCGGATATAAAATGCGGTTTGAATTGGCCAGAACGCTTTTGAGAAAACCTGAAATCCTTCTGCTGGATGAGCCTCTGGCAAATCTTGATGTAGTGGCTCAGCAGGTAATCTTGGAAGATCTCAGGTCGATTGCCGGTTCTGTTAACCATCCTATTGCACTTATTCTGAGTTCACAGCAATTATATGAAGTGGAAAAGGTGTCTGATAAGGTTATTTTCCTGAAAAATGGACAATACAAGGACAATTCCGAGTTGAAAGATGAAATTAACAATAAGCTGATTATAGAGATCGATACCGACAGTTCAAGAGAAGATCTGATTAAGGCTTTTGAAGGTTTCAGTCTTGAAAAACTGAATTTCAACGGAGGCGTGTATGTAGCTTATTTCTCTTCAGAAACAGCGTTTTATGAGGTTATGACAGCGCTTGGGAATGCCAAAACAGATATTGTATATCTCAGGAATATCTCATCCTCCACCAGACGGTTCTTCGTAAATTAAATTCATTTTAATCTATAAAAATGCAGAAAAAAATAAAGCAGTTTAATCAGTATTTGCTGGAAAGATATCCTACAATCTGGAACACAAAGATCGTATGGATGCTTCTAGCGAGTCTTATCATTCATATTGTCTTTTTTATTATCGGTTATATTTCACATTCGGATCCTAAATCGCTTCAGAAGTTTGATGTAAGGGATGATTATTTTGCAGACGGGATGATTTTTATTCATTTGATTATTTCTATCCTTATGATCGTAGGATGGCTGATTTTGATGTTTAAAAACAATGCTTTCAAAAACTTTTATCCAACTACGAAATGGAAACTGTTTTCACAGTTCCTGCAGTATTTTATCATCGTCTTCGCCTGTACTTCATTCTTCTTTTCATACATGACGGGCTTTAGGCTCTTTGTGCAAAATACGTATCCTGACAATGAAATGTCGGAAAAGGTAGCGGTCATTAACAGGACGTATCCTTTCTTTTCTCAGGACATTGAGAATTACACCCTCGACAATAAAGTATTTCCGCAGTATCCGGATCTCTTCTGTGAAACAAATATTGAAAAAATAGACCGCAATAAGAAATACTTTGTGTATTATGACCGTGTGTATCAATTCTATACCTTGTATTCAAAAACAGTAGATAAGAAGGATGCAGCGGGGAATTATTCCTATCCTCAAACGGAGCCGGAAAATAGATTTGCCTACTCGGAAAAGAATGATGATTCTGAAACCTATTACTTTAAAAAAGAGGTAGTGGATCTTTCACCCTATATCAAAACCACAGGCCTTACATTTTATAATTTTTCAAGTCTGTTTTACCGGAACAATCTTGAAGAGAAAATGTTTTTAAAGAGAGGATATTATAATGACCAGTTCAATGATTATAAAAATTCTTACCGGAAAGAAAGATTTGAAGTAAACAGGCTCACGGCAGAATTGTTAAACAAGAAGAATCCGGCAGAACTTGAGAAGCTGATGAAAGATTTCCTCAGAATCTCAGGCGAATTTGGAATTGATCATAACCTGGATTCCAAAAACTGGGCAAAAATGGTATACCAGCCTGAAGATTTCAATGTCCGTTATTTTATTAAGAAATATAAGGTCAGGCCGAATGAAGCATACGATCCTAACGGTCAATATAATGATGACTATGGAACGACTACAGTAGCGACAGATGCGAGAACGGAAGTTGTTGAGGGACATATTGTTAATAAATCCGTCCAGATCAAGGATTTTAATCCTGATATCAGCAAACAAATTTCTCCGGAAGATTATTTTAAGAAAAACCTCACCGATTACTATTACAATACCAGTGACCTCCGGAATTTTTTGGGAAATGTGGATGTCATAAAATCGACTGATTTCTTTTCAGAAAATATCCATATCTACCTTTGGATTGCATTCTTTCTGGCTTCTGTTATCTTCAGTTTCAGAGTAACGGATTTACGGTCATTACTGTTCAGTATGATCAGTGCAGGCGTTCTGTTTCTCGCCGTGGTGCTTATTACCGTTTTATATTCTGTATCAGGAGGAAGGGGAAATGAAGAGTTTTTTATTTCTTATCTGCTGCTGGGTATTGGGCTGCTGATATTATTGGTTCCTTTATGTATGATGAGAAAATTCGGAAAACTTGCTTCATCCATATTCATTACGGTTTCCATCAATGCCTTTGTGCTGTTTGTATTCCTGATATTCTTTATCATAAGTCTTCATCAGAAAGAAACATGCAGGGAGTTGATAAGTTCTAATGGATATAGCGACTGCAAAACAATCATTGAGACCTTAGATTTTTCTTTAAGTTATATTATTCTGGTTATAGGTTTTGTATTTATGTATTTTTATACGGTGATCCTTAAAAAATGGAAAGCCATGCCGGAATAAGATTACTGTTATACATCTTATCTCTCATATTTTTATAAGATTTTTGCTCATGACAATTATAAGAATATTATTCAGACGTTACTCAATACAAATTTATTCCAAAGGAGAAAGTAATCAACAGGCATTTTTTCTTACAGTGGAAGGCGATACGGACAGCCATATTTGTTATGTCAAAGAGGGAAAAAGTATCATAGTCTCCGGCACATTGAGCAGGCAAAAAAAATCGGATAACTAACTCTGTATTGAAAATTAAGATTGTGTTAAAAAACATTCGGACTTATCGCTGTCACTACTTTAAATGTTATCATCGGCCTTGTGCTCATTAATTGAATGTATATATGAGTAATTGTTATTCTGGTTATAATTTAATTTAACAAAATTTGTCAAAACCCGAAATTGATTTATCATCCCGATTTTGTATTTTTAGATAAAATTTTTAAAAGTGAAAAAGTTACTATTTGCAGTTTGTATATCAGCTTCAGCATTAAGTTTTGCCCAAGATTATTCAGTGCCGGCGGCAAGTCCGAGACAAAAGGTAGAACAGCAGTTCTCAATGTCTAAAATCACGATTGATTACGGAAGACCGGGTGTGAAAGGCCGAAAAATCTTCGGAGATCTGGTTCCTTACGGGCAGGTTTGGAGAGCAGGTGCCAATTCATCCACTAAAATTACCTTCGGACAATCCGTGAACTTCGGAGGGAAAATTGTTCCGGCAGGTACATACGGATTATTTATTGTTCCGACTGAAAAAGAATGGAAAGTCATTTTAAATAAAGATTTCCAGCAGTGGGGAGCCTATACCTATGATGCAAAACAGGATGTTGTAGATGTTACCGTTCCGGTTAATAAACTGGCCGATAAGCAGGAATGGTTTGAAATCACTTTAAACCCGACAGATGAGAATTCCGGGAATCTGGCTATTAAATGGGATATGGCCCAGGCAGAAGTGGCTATAAAACCGGCTAAGCCTGAAGCGGTGGTTAAGATCGCAGACAAGCTTAAAGAAATTAAAAAAATAGAAGCTGAAGCAGCCAAAACAAAAAGCTAACCATGCATTTTTCAATTCAGCCTATCCTGGAAGATCAGGAATATCAGTTAATCCCCTTACGGCAAGGGGATTTTGAGTCTTTATACGAGGTGGCCTCCGACCCGGAAGTCTGGAAACAGCATCCGAATAAGGACCGTTACCAGAGAAAGGTTTTTCAGAACTTTTTCCAGGGTGCCATGGAAAGTAAGGGGGCTTTCAAGATTGTAGAAAAAGCTTCAGGAGAAATACTGGGCAGCAGCCGTTATTATGATTATGATGAAACCACCAACCGTATTTTTATAGGTTATACTTTTTACGGAACGAAATCCTGGGGGAAAGGTATTAATACCAAAGTCAAAAAGCTGATGCTTAATTATATTTTTCAGTTTGTAGACCAGGTATACTTTCACGTAGGAAAAGATAATATCCGTTCACGGAAAGCGATGGAAAGACTGGGTGCCAGGAAGATTGATGAACAGGAAGTGGCCTATTTTGGCGAACCTTCAAGAACCAATATTGTATACGAAATCAAAAAAGAAAAAAATATGAAAAAATTTAAAATCCAGCAGTCGCCGTTTATTGTCCCCACTACAGACGGAAAGCTGATTGAAGAACACTGGGGAAAATCGACACAGAATTCAAATATCTCCATAGCGCATATGGTGGCCCCCTCTAACTGGAGCGAACCGCACCAGACCCCGGAATTTGACGAATTCACCCTCATTATTTCCGGTAAAAAACAGTTTGAGATCGACGGGGAAACCGTAATTCTGGAAAAAGGCCAGAGCATTATGATTGAAAAAGGAGCAAGAGTGCGTTACAGCAACCCATTTCCCAAAGAATGTGTATATGTTTCCATCTGTCTTCCTGCGTTTTCTATGGAACTGGTGAACAGGGAGCAGGAAGGAGTAGATTAAGTATGGCCACTCAAACCTGTCCAAAATGTAGAGAAGATACCTTCACCTGGCATCAGATGGATGAAGATTCTGACTTATTAAGTTGGGGATGTTACCAGTGCGGTTACAGTGCGGAAGAAAATGAAAAAGATGAATCTGTCTGCAGCCAATGCGGGAAAAAAGCTAAAAGTCGGTTAAGAGACGATAAAGTTGTATACTGGTGGTGCTTCAGCTGTAAAAGTGAAATTATTGAAAATTAAATCATCTTAACGGTAGAAATTGTTATTTGATCATTGTATAATTATTTGTAAGTTCGCCGCTGTAAAAACTGACAACTATTTTTATACATATGAGAAATAAATTATTCGCCGCTCTTTTATTAGGGATTACGCTTTCAACAACATCTTGTGCTACCATTATTACGGGAACAAAAGATAAAATCACATTCAATTCAGCTCCCGAAGGAGCAAAAGTATTTCATAAAGGTGTTGAAAAATGTACGACACCCTGCACTGCAGAGATTCCTAGATCTTTGAGTAAGCAAATGGTAACATTTGAAAAAGAAGGCTTTACCAGCAAAGAAGTTAAACTTACCAAGACCTTCAATCCCGTAACTTTAGTCAATATCTTATTGGGTGGTGCTATTGGTGTTGGAATCGATGCTGCGACTGGTTCTCTTACTAAATATTCCCCGAAAGAATACAAAGTGGAGCTGGAAGCAAAATAAGCTTTCTTGGCAAAAATACATTTTAAAATATAAACCTGACAGATATTTAAAATCTGCCAGGTTTTTTATTAAGATTAATATATTGTGTCAACCTGATGAATAGAGAAGGAAGTCATTATTTAAGGATTTCCTTAAGGAACATCAGCGTATGATTCCAGGCTCTTTTGGCCATCACGGCATTGTAATCCTGTGATTTCGGATCGGTGAAAGTATGTTTGGAATGAGCATAGGTAATAATCTGCCAGTCGGCATGTCCTTCATTCATTTCTTTGATCAGGTTGTTGTAGTCTTCTGTACCGACGCTTTTATCATCAGCAGGATTTTCTACCAGGATTTTTGTGGAAATCGGTCCGTTTTTTCTCGTCTGGTCTTTTCCGAGACTTCCATGAATAGAAACCACACCCGCAACAGGAAGGTTTCCCCTTGCAGATTCAAGAGCGCCTGCTCCGCCGAAACAATATCCGATAACAGCAACTTTACCTGGAAGCGCTCCGTTCTTTTTCAGCTGTTCCAGAGCCAGAAAAATCCTTTTCTGGTACGCTTCATAATTTTTCTTGTAAGAGCCCGAAGCTTTTGCTGCGGCATCATTATCTGCCGGAATATTTCCCTCCCCATAAATATCTGCAATAAAAGCGATGTATCCCTGTTTCTCAAGTTCCGCTGCTGCGGTTTTAGCTTCATCATCGATTCCTTTCCAGGCTGGAAGAATTAAAACTCCGGGAAGTTTTTTTCCTGCATTGGATGTTACTAAACCGTTCAGTTTTTGAGCTCCGTCCTGGTAAGAAATTTTTTTAAGATTTTGACCGAAAATTGCGGTGGAAGTTAATAGAAGTGTTGATAATACGATTAAACGTTTCATAAGTAAATTTTTAAAATCATTAAATCAAATTTAAGGCTAAAAAGATTATTGATTGTTCTTAATTTCGATACGGATTAATTCATCAACTTTTTCATTGAAATTCAATTTTGTAATTCCTGATACTTTTTCCAAGGTTTTAAAATAATTTTCCTGGTCTTCAGGATTGAATTTTCCACAGGTTAAAAGTTGTAAAACACTGCCAAAACCTTTTTCCTTTTCAATTTTTTTTATAATGATTCCATTGATGAGATTTTCAAAATAAATGGGTGTAGAAGGGAGACTGAAGTTTTCTTTATTACCATATAGTGAAAGCCAATCTGTTTTTTTAGATCCTAAATATGCATCTCTAAAATGTATCCAAATTTGTTCCCATCTATAAAAAGGATGACCGTCGTTAATGTAGGAGTATCCTTCGAGAACTGGCAAATACAAATTTTTTTGTGGATATTTTTTATTAATTCTTGCTTTCCAGAGACTGCCGAAAGAAAAATCATCCAGCATTCCTTTTTGCGTAGAAACAAATAATACACTGTGGTTGTTGCTGTTTGCATAATCAATTCCTAAAAAAAATTGCCAGCGTCGGATTCATCTGTTTTATAATCAATTCCCAAAAGTTTGTTAGCCTTTAAAATTCCATCTGCACAATATACTGTGGTGGGAAGTTTTTGTTCTTTTAGATTTAAACTCAGCTGATTATTTTTTGAGATAAAATCTTTCATTTTTTTTTCATCAATATTCTTTTCAAAGTAAAAAGTGTAATTTTCTATTGATTTTGATTTCCAATTATTTAAATTGTTTTTAATTGTCGATGAAAGCAAATGCTGGTTGTTTATTTCCTGTACTGAAATTTGAATATTCGCAACTGAATGTTTTGTTTCTTTATCTTTAAAATAGCAATTGAGATAAACAATATAATTATTTTTATCACTAACCTCAGCCGATATAATTTCATACATCAGATTGTATTGTGTTGTAAATATTTTACTATTCTGCAGTTTTCTAAGTTCATCTAAAAACAGCCAGGTTTCTAATTTGTTTTTTGGATTTATAATTCTTAAATTCTCATTCTCAATATTTTTATCTAAAATAAATTGACTTAAGTTTTCAATGATTTTTTGTCTTTTTAATGAATCTTCTACAATATTCAGATTATTATTCACAAGAACTTTTGACTGTGAGAAAGTAAATACGTAGAAAAACAGGAATAAAAAAACAGATATATTTTTCATCATTGGTTATCTGGAGATTAAGATCTACGAAACCTATATTGCGTGCCATCGTAAAACGCATTAATATGCTGCAACCCATTTGTTAAAATAATTTCAGAAGCACCAATTATAGAATTATATCTTGCAGTTTGCTCAAACGTTTTTTCAGTTAACTTGATTTGTGGAGCTTTGCATTCAATCAAAATTTTTGGCTGAGCTTTTTCGGTAATTAAAAGATCAATACGTTTTGTTAAACCATTCAGAACAATCTTTTTTTCAGTAATTAAAGCCGATGTAGAGTAGGACTTCACGGTAAGATAATAATGAACCCAATGTTGCCTTACCCATTCTTCAGGCGTAAGCAAAAGGTAAGTTTTACGAACTAAGTCATAAATAAAAAACTTATCTTTGTCCTGCTTGAATTTAAAATCAAAAGTTTCCTGAAAGTTCAGTTTTGGAAGTTCCATTTATAAGATGAAAGAATTAGATACAATCCTCAAAAATATTAAAAATAAAGAAGTTCTGCCGATTTATTTTTTTCACGGAGAAGAACCTTATTTTATTGATCTTGCCGTAAAGGCCCTGGAACATGATTTCCTGAGTGAAGATGAAAAAGCCTTTAATCAAACCGTGGTCTACGGAAAAGATACCGGCTATCCGGAAGTTCTTTCTCTTGCCAGGCAGTTCCCGATGATGGGCGAAAAGCAGTTGGTCATTGTAAAGGAAGCACAGGATTTAAAATTAACCGAAAGCGAGAGCAAAGCGTTGGAGGTATATGTGGAAAATCCGGTTCCTTCCACCGTACTTGTTTTTGCGCACAAGCATAAAAAATTAGACAGCCGGAAAAAAGTAACCAAGTCTCTGGAAAAAGCCGGTGCACTTTTTTTAAGTGAATCGGTAAGAGAACATAACCTTCCGAAATGGATTGCGGATGAATGCAGCAGGCTGGGCATGAAAACGGCACCTAATATGTCTCATTTGCTGGCAGAATATCTCGGGAACGATCTTTCGAGGATTGCCAATGAGCTGAATAAACTTAAAATGATTCTTAAGCCGGGAGAAATTCTAGACGGTACCCTTATAGAAAATCACATCGGCATCAGTAAAGAATATAATGTTTTTGAACTGCAGAAGGCTCTGGGAACTAAAAATGCCAATGCCGCATTTAAAATTGCCCATTATATGGGGAAGAACCCTAAGAACAATCCTTTTGTGATGCTGCTTTCAAGCTTGTATAACTATTTTTCCAATGTCATCATGTATCATACCATGGCGGGCCAGCCTCCGCAGGTAATTGCTTCCCAGATGGGAGTTAATCCGTATTTTATAAAAGATTACTCAGAATCGGCAAGGCTGTATCCGTTAAAGCATGCCACAAGAGTGATCTCAGTGCTACGGGAATTCGATATGAAAGGAAAAGGGCTGGGAGCCGTCAACATGAATGAAGCAGAGCTGATTAAAGAACTGGTTTATAAAATCATTCATGTGGATAAAATCAAGATGAAAGTTTGATACCGTTAAGACCGATAAGCGTTGTTTTCAATATTTTTAATCTGATAGTGTATTATTTACGGCATAATCGAAAACCGGCATCTTAGATATTGACAAGTATCATTAAAATAACTTTAATTAAATATTAAAAATTACGAAATTAGCGGTCATAAATTTTAAATCTTTGAAAAGCAGATTATGGAGCAAAATATTTTAGATTGTGTGATCGTAGGATCCGGACCTTCCGGCTTTACAGCAGCTATTTATGCGGCAAGGGCAGACTTGAAACCTGAGCTGTATACAGGTCTTGAACCGGGCGGACAATTAACCACCACCACGGAAGTGGATAACTTTCCGGGATATCCTTCGGGGATTACGGGTCCTGAAATGATGATGGATCTTCAGAAGCAGGCAGAAAGATTTGATACCAAAGTACATTATGAGATGATCACGAAGGTTGAATTTTCTAAAGAAGTTGGGGGAACACATAAGTTATATGCCGGGAATAAAGAAATTTTTGCCAGAACCGTTATTATTTCTACCGGGGCAACGGCAAAATATTTAGGTCTTGCTGATGAGAAAAAATATGCCGGAGGAGGTGTTTCAGCATGTGCAACCTGTGACGGATTTTTTTATAAAGGAAAAGATGTTGTAGTGGTAGGGGCAGGAGATACGGCAGCTGAAGAAGCTACTTATCTTGCAAAACTGTGCAGAAAGGTAACTATGTTGGTAAGAAAAGATGTTTTCAGAGCGTCTAAAGCAATGATTCACAGGGTACATAATACTCCGAATATTGAAGTAAAATTCCATCATGAGCTGATTGGCATTGAAGGGGAAAATAATTTGGTTGAAAGGGCAGTGGTCATTAACAATCAGACCAATGAAACATCCACAATTGAGGTGGACGGTATTTTTATAGCGATCGGGCACAAGCCTAATACCGATGTTTTTGTCGGACAAATTACTCTGGATGAGAACGGATATATTGCTACTGAAAAAGGGACTGCAAAAACCAATCTTCCGGGCGTCTTCGCGGCGGGTGACGTACAGGATCATATCTACAGACAGGCAATCACGGCTGCAGGAAGCGGATGTATGGCCGCTATGGATGCAGAAAAGTACCTGGCTGAATTAGAAGACTAAATTTTTAATCTCATATAGAATAAAACGCACCCTTTGGTGCGTTTTGTTTTTATATATTTTCCTTGATATATCGATCCGTAAAATTAATCTTTCTGATTTTTAACTGATTATTGCACTTTACGAGATTTTATGCCGAAATATTTTGGCAATCGTGAAAAACATTTTATATTTGCACCACTGAAAACGACGATGCTATCGGAGTTTAAGGAGAGTTGGCAGAGTGGTCGATTGCGGCAGTCTTGAAAACTGTTGACTGTAACAGGTCCGGGGGTTCGAATCCCTCACTCTCCGCCAGTTGGGAAACCAAAATAAGCTAAAACGCTGTAAACATCAATGTTTACAGCGTTTTTTGTTTTAACGATGATATCAAAGAAAATCAAAAAAGAAGGATCATGTAGGATCATGCACTAAAGGGATCAAGTGCAAAAGTTGGAGAAAAAAGATAAAGCTTTATTTTTGTTGAATGTCCAGTGAGAGCGAACTTTTGAATTATTACTTCCCGAATATTAAATTTTTCATTTTTGATATTGTCAGTTGAAGAGAAAGAAAAGCTGCTCCATATTTACTTTGAAGAAAAAAATACGGTTCCAAAAAGTTTTTCATAGATCATGCATAAAAGTTGTTGACTAAGCAAAAAGTTCTCTACCTCTTACTCATAAAGTTGTCCTCTAAAGTTTTTATTACAGCATTAAAATATTCTGTTATAATCGGTACTTCTCTTATTGTAAATACACATTTTTAATTTTATGTATATTAGCGCATTAAAAATTATAACACTATGATAAAAAAATTACTTTCATTAATTGCAACAATTTCATTTTGTTTGTTGGCTTTCAGCCAAACCATATCTTTCGAAACTTCAGAGGGATATACATTAGGGGATATTAACAATCAGCAAGGGTGGAATTATTTGGGAAATTTAGCACCTAATACAGGAATGGTGAGCAATACAGCTGCGACAACAGGATCAAATGCTTTACAGGTATCCGGTAACAATACAACCGACGATGGAAGTATCAGAAAAACGATTACTGGTTTTAATATGACCGAATATTCTTTTGATTACAAGATCGAAGGTATTGATGGCTCAGATTATTTTATGGCAGTCCGCGATAACAGCAATTCTATCATAGGGGCTTTTGTAATAGATTTTGAGGAGGGGAATCTTGCTGTTTATAATGGGATAACGGAAGATACAGATGAAACTGCCATTAATATTTCACCAGATACATGGTACAATTTTAAAATGGTAATCAATAAAACCACCAATACGGTGCAGTATTTTGTAAATAACACACTTTTAGGCAGTAAGAGCATCTCAAGTACAGCAACCAATGTCAGTATTATTGATTTTGGGTATGCCGACTTTGGTACAGGCTTTACTGTTGATAATATTAAAATAGCAGACTCAAATCTTCTGGCAACTTCTGATACTCAGTATGATGCCGATATATATATTTATCCTAATCCTGCATCAGATTATATTAATATCAAAACTCAGGATAAGATTGGACCTGTGGAAATTTATGATGTTTCAGGTAAGCTGGTGTTAAAGGACTTGTCCGGAAAAAATCAGGTCGCTGTGACATCATTGCAAACTGGAACTTATTTTTTAACGGTAAAAATAAAAGATCGGTTAATCAATAAGAAATTTATAAAAAGATAAGCTGAGCGTTTTTAAAGGCTTAAGCCCATTAAACGATATTAAATTAGATCCGAGGAATGATTTCTTCGGATTTTTTATTCACTTTGTGGTTTTTGCATAAACTTGTCCGGGAGAATTACATAAGGGTTATCTTGTAACTTTAATGGTATTGAATTACATTTGTCGTTGATCGAGGAACTTAACTATGAATAAAAAAATAACCGAATGCAGCCATACTTGCTTTATGTGTCAGCATATATTGCCTGAATGGTGGGAAGTGATTAATGTTAAAAGAGATATTATCAAAGTTAAGAAAGGGCAGAAATTCATTGAAGAGGGAAGTAAAAGAGAGGGTGTTTTCTTTATTCAGGATGGTTTTGTTAAAGTACATAAACATTGGGGTGAACGTGAAATGATTGTCCGTTTTGCTAAAAAAGGCGAAATCGTCGGCCACCGGGGAATTTCCGCTGAAAATATGCATTCACCCATTTCGGCAACGGCCATGCAGGACTCCGTTCTGTGCTTTGTAGAGCTGGATTTTTTTAAAACTTTATTAAAAGCCAATATTTCATTGTCCTATGAGCTGATGATGTTTTATGCAGATGAACTGCAATGGTCTGAGCAAAAAATGGGAAGTTTTATCCATTTGTCCGTTAAAGAACGTTTTGTCATTAATCTTAATTATCTCATTAAACATTTTGGGCTTGATGAGTCGAATACACTTCAGATCGAACTGTCGAAAACTGAGATGGCAGCTTATATAGGAACTACATATGAAACCATGTACAGGGTAATAGCAGAAATGGAAAACGCTGATATCCTTACATTTTCCGGTAAACAGATTGAAATTATCAGTCTTACAAAGCTGCAGGCCCAGGCCCTGAGTTGAATCATCATGTCTGAAAATCTGTGTAAAGCACTGAGATTGGTGCTTCTATTTAATTTTACTTTATAATCATATAGTTTTTTAGCGGTGATGAACATATTAGTTCAATAGCATGATGTAAATCATATTTATTGCAATTAATTGTATTTCAATTTGATAGATGATATAATTTGTATCATTTATTTTGAATAATTTTAAATAAGATAATTGTGTCTTATTTAGAAATGTATTGCTGTATCTTTGTTGAAGAAAAACAGGATCCCTCATACAGTAAATGAGTGACCTTTAAATTTAAACGGGATGTTCAGCATTTTCACCAATATCAACAGGAAAGCATTTATTAATGCAATTATTGCTACATTCGTAGTGATCGCTATTACGGTAGCAGGTTCTGTTAATCTTCAGAATTTTGATGCCGCTTTAATCATTTATTTTTTCGGGACCATCAGCATGACATTCGGAGTAGTGTATCATCATTCAGTATGGAAGCAGCGCCCGGCAACGCAGAAATATTGGAAACGTACGTGGGAATTTATTTTCAGCAAAGATTATCCGATCTATATCAAAGAAGTGATCCGCCTTTCCGTACGAAACATTCTTTTCCAGAAGTTTATTGTTTCCAGAGGAAGAATGCGCTGGCTGGGTCATTTTCTTTTAGCAACAGGCTGCCTCATCTCTTTTGTGGTTACGTTTGGTCTTACCTTCGGATGGCTGCATTTTACATTGAAGCCCGGAACGATTGATCAGTACGAAACTCATATGATGGGAGTTACCGTGATGACCTTTCCTCTGAATACCTTTGTTGCGATGTTCTTTTTCCACATCCTGGTCTGGACGGCAATCATGGTAATCATAGGATGTCTGATCATGATGCACAGAAGATTTGTTGATGAAGGGTTAATCGCGACCCAATGGTTTGAGCGCGACTGGCTTCCCTTAATTTTATTGGTTGCTGTTTCCGTGACAGGTTTGGGGATTTGGTTTGATTATACCTATCTCGAAGGAAAAATGAGCCAGTTTATGGCCATTATACATGCGATTACCGTTGCAATGTTTCTGATGTGGATCCCTTTCGGAAAATTCTTTCACATATTTCAGAGACCTGCTCAGGTGGGCGCAAATATTTATAAAATTGAAGGGAAACGGCGCGGGATGCAGATTTGCCCGCACACCGGCGATGAATATACTACCTCAATGCATATCGATGATTTAAAAGAAATCACTCAGGAAATGGGATTCGATTTAGAAAATGAAGAAGGAAAAAGTTATTTAGACTATAGCCCGGAAGGAAAAAGAGCAATGCTCGCCAAAGCGCACCTCAAAGCAAGACAGGAATCAGGAACTTATTTTGGTTAAAATAAAATAAACATGGCAAGATTACCCGTAACAGCCGACGAAATCATTAATGTATTCGGACCGCATCAACATTATCCAAACAAAGGAACCGTAAGGTCAAATCCTCAGAATCCCGATGCTTTGGTAAAAACACATTGCTGTTTTTGCGGCCTGCAGTGTGGGATTCAATTAAAAGTGAAGGATAAAAAAGTCGTGGGTTTCGAACCGTGGAATGACTTTCCTTTTAATGAGGGCAGACTTTGTCCGAAAGGAGTTCAGCGGTACATGCAGGACAATCATCCGGATCGTCTGCTTTCACCCTATAAAAGGATTGAAGGTAAAGGTTTTATCCCGATAGAATGGGAGGAAGCATACGATGTGGTGATTAAGGAAATCAGGAGGATTCAGGAAAAATACGGAAAAAATTCTTTTGCGATGCTGTCAGGCGTTTCTCTAACCAATGAGAAAAGTTATATGGTCGGAAAATTTGCAAGAGTTGCATTGAAAACCGCTAACCTCGATTATAATGGACGGTTGTGTATGGTGAGTGCTGGTGCGGGAAATAAGAAAGCATTCGGAATGGACCGCTCTTCCAACAGCTGGGCAGACCTCGCTCATGCAGAAGTTATCCTTATTACCGGAGCGAATGTGAGCGAATGTTTCCCTGTTTTAACACATAAAATTTGGGAAGCCCGGGATAACGGAGCCAAATTAATCGTTATTGATCCACGCCAGATTCCGATTGCGAGAACGGCCGATATTCATCTGCCGTTAAGACCCGGAACCGATTCAGCACTGACGAATACGATGCTGAAGGTTTTAATTGATAACAATTGGCTGGATAATGATTTCATAAATAATTATACCTCAGGATTTAAAGAAACGGCCGAAGCGGTAAAAGATTGTACCCTCGAGTGGGGTGAAGAAGTGACAGGAGTTCCGAAAGAGCTCATTTTCAAAGCTGCAGAAATGTGGGGGAAAGCAAAAACCAGTTTCCTGATGCACGCTCGTGGCATCGAACATCATTCTAAAGGTGTGCAGAACGTTTCAAGCTGTATTAATTTAGTTTTAGCAACCGGAAGAATAGGAAAACCTTATTGCGGCTATGGAACGATAACCGGACAGGGAAACGGACAGGGCGGTCGGGAACACGGTCATAAATGCGACCAGCTTCCCGGAAACAGAGATATTGAAAATCCGGAGCACCGTAAAATAGTCGCGGATATCTGGGGAATCAAGGAAGAAGATATGCCTCGAAAAGGATTGAGTGCCTATGAAATTATTGAAGCGATCAATAGGGGAGAAATCAAAGGTTTGCTGTCGATCTGTTTCAATCCTTTGGTTTCCCTGCCGAATAACAACAATGTCCGCGCAGCATTGGAAAAATTGGAATTCTATGCAGGAATCGATTTCTTTTTATCTGAAACTCTGCGACACGCCAATATTATTCTTGCAGGTTCTTTGCAGGAAGAGGAAGAGGGAACAACAACTTCTTCAGAAGGTCGTGTGATTAGAATCAGGGCAGTTGTTGATCCACCCGGAAAAGCAAAACGTGACAGCGAAATTTTAATGGAATTAGCCCGTAGATTAGGGGAAGGCGACAAATTCAATTATAAAAAAAGCGAGGAAACTTTTAATGAACTAAGAGTTGCATCAAGAGGAAGTGCTGCCGATTATTACGGGATTACCTACGAAAGAGTAGAAAAAAATCTGGGGATTTTCTGGCCCTGTCCAACCGAAGATCATCCCGGGACACCGAGACTTTGGGAAGATAAACAGTTTAATACAAACGATAAAAAAGCACATTTTAACCCGACTCCTTACAAAAAACCAACTGAAGAACCGGACGAAGAATATCCGATCGTGCTGACAACAGGAAGGGTTGTAAGCCAATATTTAAGCGGTTCACAAACCAGAAGAATCGGAAAACTGGTAGACCTTTATCCGGAACCTTTATTGGAAATTCATCCTAAACTGGCAGCAGAATACGGCATTGAAGAAAATGATTTAATCAAAGTTTCTACCCGGCGAGGAAGCGCATTGTTTCCTGCTAATGTCGTTGAAACCATAAGACAGGACACGGTTTTCATCCCTTATCATTGGGGTGGTGTGAATTCCGCGAACCAATTGACGATTGATGCTTTGGATCCGGTTTCAAAAATACCCGAGTTCAAAGTTTGCTCCTGTAAAATTGAAAAGACTGGACGGAAAAAAGGTGAAAACTCAGTAGAATTTGCCAACCAAAGTAGAGATATTCAATATTAGATTTTAAAAATTATGGCGGAACAGTTTGAAAAATTTAACGATATGGAATTTTTTGTGGATATGCAGCGGTGCATCGGCTGTCACTCGTGTGAGATGGCGTGTGCTGAGTGCGAAACCAACGGAGAAACCTCAATGATCCATATTCATTACGTGGACAGAGCCGAAACCATTCAGACAACCGTTCAGGTATGCATGCACTGCGAAGACCCGATCTGTGCCAATGTTTGCCCGGCGGACGCAATTACAAAAGACGAATATGGAATTGTTCACACTGCAGATACCTCAAAATGTATCGGCTGTGCCAACTGTGTTATCGGCTGCCCGTTCGGCGTTCCGCAAATCCCGGATCAGAGTGCCATGCTGATGATGAAATGTAATATGTGCTACGACCGAACCAGCACAGGCCTAAAACCCATGTGTGCTACTGTCTGCCCAAGCGGAGCCTTAACGTTTGATACCAGAGATAATGTGGCGAAGAAAAGACCTAACAGTACACCGGTCAACCGTTTTATTTTCGGGAAAGAAATCGTCAATACTAAAGTAAATATCATGATGCCGAAAGGCAGCGAAGAATTAAAAGTTTTTTAAACCTCTTACCATGTCAGAAGATCATAAAAAAATTCCCGCCTGGAAATCCGATTTTCCAATTAAAAAACGGGAAGCAGCCTATGTTTCACGTAAAGAATTCATCAAGCTGATTACCTTTTTTTCAGGTACTTTAGCGTTAGCGAATTTGGGAATTCCGGTATTCAATCATTTCAAAAAAGAAGAAACACTGGGAGAATATTTCGTAGGACTGACCACCGATCTTAAAGTCGGCAGCATGCGGACTTTCTACATCAACGAGAACCATAGAACGCCATACATGCTCATCAGGTTAGCTGAAGACAAATGGAAGGTTTTTGAGCAGAAATGTACCCACTTATCCTGTTCTGTTTTATACAATCATGAAGATAGAGTGATAGAATGCCCTTGCCACCACGGTTTTTTCAATCCGGATGACGGTTCAGTGATACAGGGGCCACCGCCGAGACCGCTACCGCAATTGACGGTTGTAATAAAAGAAGACAAAATCTACGTGACAGATTTTATCAAAGAATCGAAAGATACTCACGGACACGGATAAAAAGTTTGCGGGCTTAAGCATTTAAAAATTAATTAAAAACCGAAAAAATGTCAGTACGAAAGAAACCCATAAAAAAAGTAACCTTCCGCGTCAACGAGATGTTGGTTGCTATTATCAGTATTTATATTTTGCTGGTCAGTCTGCAGATGTGGCTTTTGTTTGGAACCATCAACAAAGCGTTAGACAAAGAGCACATCGATTTTGCCTGGTATTCGGCAATTGGTTCGGTGATTATTTTTATGTGTACGGTTTTCTTTTTGAGATATGTACCTGATATTCCAACCGGGCAAGTTAAAAATTCACAAGATGAAAGCGATGGCAAATCCTACTGATTTAGTCGATTCTTTCGGGCGCAAACACAATTATCTCCGGCTTTCGATTACTGACAGCTGCAATTTCCGCTGCCTGTATTGTATGCCCGATGAGCCGTTCAAAAGTACACCATCAATTGAGTTGATGAGCAATCAGGAAATTTATGAAATTTCTAAAATTTTCGTTCAGAAATTCAATATCAATAAAATCAGAATTACGGGTGGTGAACCTTTGGTCCGAAACGGTTTTGAATCCATCATTCGTCAGATTTCAACACTGGGAGCTCATATAGGAATCACAACCAACGGCGTTTTGCTTCATAAATATTTTGATTTATTTGAAGAATGTGGTGTAAAAAATCTCAATATCAGCATTGATTCTCTCGACCGCGAAAAATTTAAATATATTACTAAAAGAGATTTGTTTCAAACGGTTTGGGAAAATAGTAAAGAAAGTATCAAAAGGGGATTTAATGTAAAATTAAATGTTGTCATAATGCGAGGCTTCAATGAAAACGAAATTCCTGAGTTCATAGCACTTTCACATCATTACCCCATCGAGTTAAGATTTATAGAATTCATGCCTTTTACCGGAAATTCGTGGGAGAAAAATAAAGTTATTCCGATATCTGAAATGCTGACTTTAGTTTCAGAACATTTACCCTATGAAAAGGTGGAAGACCACAAAAATGATACATCCAGAAAATACAGAATTAATGCGGAAAGCAAAGGCCTTTTCGGATTTATTTCTACGATGAGTAATTCATTTTGTGCAGGTTGCAACCGGATCCGGATTACTTCCGACGGGAAAATGAAAAACTGTCTTTTCGGTGCAGATGAGTTTGACTTAATTAAATCTATAAGAAATAATGAAGATCTGAACGAGATTATACAATTTGCGATCGCTCAAAAGCACAAAGAAAAAGGTGGACAATTCTCAAAAATGGAAAATATAAAAAAAAGTGAAATTGTCAACAGAAATATGATAAAAATAGGGGGCTGATTTTATTTGAACACCGATAGGCTGAAAAATACATAACGGCAGATTTTATGATATGAAACGGTTAATGCTGTAGGCTCTTGCTGTAGTGGAGTAGATTTATGGGAAAAATAAAACAATTGAATAGCAGAAATAATGGCGAATATGTCTTTTAAAAATAAATGAATAATAAAATATCTGTGTTTTTATAAAATAAACTTCTTAATAAATAATACCAATGAAAAAATTAACCAATCTAATTACAGTTGTAATGATTGCATTGACAATGTTACAATGTAAAAAATCAGACACAATCAATCCTGTACCTGATAATTCTGTAAAAACCGCTCAAAAACATTCAGAAGAAAAGGAAAGCCACAAACATGACGAAAAAGAAGATTTGAAGTATGTAAGTAAAGAAGTAAAAGTAACAGGAGATGTCGTAACACCATTGACCTTAACGGTAGATTCTTTAAAAAAAATGAAGGTGATAGAACTCAAAGATTTTAAAATTGTTTGCCAGACCGGTTTGACAAAAGACAGCGTAGAATCTACAAAAGGAGTTTTACTGACTGACATTTTGGAAAAAGCAAAGATCGCCCAACAGGAGCATAAAGACCGTAATTTCTATATCATTACAAGAGCTTCAGATGATTACAAAGCTACATTTTCCTGGGCAGAATTCTTCAATAGCCCGATTGGCGAAAAAGCGTATGTCGTATTTGAGCAAAACGGAAGGCCCTTGAAAGAAAAAGGAGAAATGATTATGGTAAGCCTTAACGATACCAAAACCGGTCCGCGACATGTAAAGTGGCTGAAAAGCATTGAAGTAAACCGAGTGAAATAAGAAAAAGTAAAACCAGATAAAATTTCATCCCCGATTTTAAACTTTAAAAGCGTCTTCAAAATGAAATACTTTATCCCCGTTTCCGAAGCAAAAAAAATTATTGAATCACAAATTTTCCGGACAGAGAAAATAACGGTTTCATTATTAGAAGCTCAAGGATTCTTTACCTCGGAACCTATTTTTGCAACTTTAGATGTTCCCTCCTTTAATAACTCTGCGATGGACGGTTACGGATTTCGGTTTGATGATTTAGCAGATTTTTCAGAATTAAAAGTTATGCATATCATTCCTGCCGGAGTATCAAAAAATAATTTTGAGCTTGGCCGGGGAGAAGCAGTGCGTATTTTTACAGGAGCAAAAATTCCTGATGGTGTTGATACTGTTATTATGCAGGAGAAAGTAACAAGAATTGAGGACCGAATTCAATTTAATGGTAATGAAATTTTAAAAGGAGAAAACATCCGTTTGAAAGGATCTCAAACCCGACTCGGGACGAAAATTATAGAAGAGAACACGTTTATTAACCATGCCGTTATCGGGTTTTTATCGGGATTTGGAATTGACAAGATAGCTGTTTATAATAAAATAAAAATAGGATTGCTCTATACAGGAAATGAATTAGTGGAAAGCGGGAAACCGCTTCTGGATGGAGAAATATACAATTCTAATTCTTACACGCTTCAATCAGCTTTGGCTGAAATTAATCATGGGTTTTCATTCATCAATCATGTCGAAGATACGGAAGAAGCTACTTTTTCTGCCATAAAAAAAAGTTTAGAAACGATCGATGTTTTACTGATTACCGGTGGTATTTCCGTAGGAGATTATGATTATGTGAAACCTGCTTTAGAGAAATCAGGTGTTTCAGAATTATTTTATAAAATCAGGCAAAAGCCTGGAAAACCTTTGTATTTCGGTAAGTTAGACAAGAAGATGATTTTTGCACTGCCCGGAAATCCTGCGTCCGTTTTTTCCTGTTATCATCAATATATAAAGCCTTTTTTACTGGGGTGTTTTGGGCGTAAAGATTTTGAGGAAGAAAAAGACTTTGCCATTTCAGAATCTTTTGCAAAGAAAAAAAACAAAGACCAAACACAGTTTCTGAAAGCCTGCTATTCTAAAGGGAAAGTGCGAATTCTCAACGCACAAGAATCCTACAAAATGGATTCTGCTGCACAGGCCAATTGTTTTGTCGAGTTTCCTGAAAAAGCAACTGAAATCAACATCGGAGAAAAAGTAACAATATGGAGAGTCTGAAAGTCAAAGGCAGAATCTGGATTGAAACCGAATCGGGCTTAAAAATAGGTGTTGGTAGAGCACGGCTTCTCGAACAGATTCATCTTTTGGGAAGTATTTCTGAGGCAGCAGCACTACTAAAGATTCCTTACCGAAAAGCGTGGGGAATGGTGCAGGACATTAATACCAACGCTTTCCATGAAATCGTAAGAAGGGAAGCCGGTGGAAAATCCGGTGGTCAGAGTTTCCTCACAGACTATGGAAAACTCATTGTGGAAAAGTTCAAAACAGCAGAAGATTATTTTACCCAGTTTTCTGAAGAAAAAATTTAAAAAAATGAAAGCAGTCATTTTAGCAGGAGGCAGGAGTTCCAGGATGGGGCAAAACAAAGCAATGATGAAACTGGGTGAAAAAATGTTGATACAATATGTTATCGATGCCGTGTCACCGGTTTTTTATGAAGTATATATTTCCGGAAACCACTCTGATTATCCGATTTCAGATGGAATTATAAGAGATATCATTTTGAGTAAAGGTCCGATGGGAGGCATTTATTCCGCATTAGAGTTTTTCGGGGAAGATATTTTTGTCTGCAGCTGCGATATGCCTTTCGTTTCATCAGAATTAATTAAAAATTTGCATCACAGAAAGGAAGACGGTAGAATTAATATTGCACAATGTGGCAATAAAATGTATCCGGTTTTAGGAATTTATCCTTTTTCTGTTCTCAATAATCTGAAAAATGCCATTGAAAGCGGAAATCTCAAAATGACCAGCTTTCTTAAAGAGCAAAATGCATATTACATACCGTTTAATGATGAGTTTGAAAATCAGTTTTTAAATATCAATACACCGGAAAATTTACGGAATGCAGAAGTTATTATGAAAAACACATTATAAATAATTTGAAGATTATAAAACAATTATCTGCAGCTATGAATTTGATTTTGGATATCTGACAATAAAGAAAAATATAACAAATACAATGGATCAGGCTTTGAATAGGCATGATTAAATTCAAAATTATCGATTATCATGGGAAAGGTATTAACTTTGATGATTATCCGGCATGTATTAGACAGAATACTACCTGTCTAATGATTATCTAAATAGAAGGTCATTCGTTATCACATTGAATGATCACTTTTAAATGTAAGTATATGAAACTAAAAATATTCGGCAAACTCACAGACCTTTTCAACGGAAATGATTATGATTTGGATTCTGAAGATATCAGTTCTGTTTCGGATCTGAAAAACAGGCTTTATGAAAAATTCCCGGCTTTAAAAGAGTCTACTTTTTTAGTAGTTGTCAACGGTATAAAATCGGATGATGATACGTCTATTAATAAGAATTCAGAAATTGCTTTGCTGCCACCGTATTCAGGAGGCTAATACTGAAGATATGAATGTAAACAGATATAGCAGGCAAGTAATACTGCCGGACTTTGGGATTTCTGCACAGGAAAAACTAGCTGCTTCTTCCGTTCTGGTGGTTGGAGCAGGCGGTTTGGGCTGTCCGGCATTGCAGCTTTTGGTTTCTTCGGGAATTGGAAAAATTGGAATCGTTGATTTTGATTTTGTTGAAATTCAGAATCTTCATCGACAGTTTTTGTTTGATGAAAAAGATATTGGATTGCCAAAAGTAATTGTAGCAGAACGATATTTAAAAAGTAAAAACCCCGAAACGGAAATTGAAATTTTTAATGAAAAACTGACTGCGCAAAATGGTATTGGAATTATTCAGAATTACGATGTCGTCGCTGATTGCACCGATAATTTTACGACAAGATATTTGCTGAACGACGCCTGCTTTATTTTGAAAAAGCCTTTGGTGTATGCCTCTATTTTCAGATATGAAGGACAGGTTGCAGTATTTAATGTAGAGAAAGAAAATCAGATAACCAATTACCGTGATCTTTTTCCGGTGCCGCCGAATCAGAACGAAGTGCCGAATTGTAATGAAGCAGGAGTTTTGCCAACGCATTCATCCGTAATCGGTACATTTCAGGCGAATGAAGTGATCAAATTATTAACAGGTTCAGGTGATATTTTAATCCATAAACTGCTGACTTTTAATACTAAAAATTATCAGTCGATGGTATTTAATTTTAACGGAAATGAAAAAAAGTCGGGACCCAATACAATTGAAGAGCTTCAAAATTTCAATTATGAGGAATTCTGTCATATCTATAAAAGCAATGAGATTACATCCTTAACCGGATTGGAAATTTTTCTGGATCAGGAAAAAAGTATTTTGATCGATGTCAGGGAGCCCGATGAACAGCCGAGACTCGAGTCTTTACAGGCTTTGGAAATTCCGCTGGCTTCTCTTGGGCAGCATCTGGAATCTTTAAAACCGTATGATAATATCTGTTTCGTATGCGCTTCGGGAATACGCAGCAGAAAGGCAATGGAGCTTATAAAAAACCATTTTCCGGAAAAAGAAATCAGGCATTTTCCATCCGGAGCAAAATCAATCGTACAATGAAAAAAATAAAAAATATATTTATCGAAGGTCCTATCGATCCTTCATTTATTGCCAAAAGCATCAGCAAGCATACCGTGAAGACAACAATTGGCGGACACAGCATCTTTCTCGGACAGATTCGTGAAGATGTAAAGAATGATAAAAAAGTCCTGTCGATAGAATTTACGGCTTATCAGGAAATGGCGCTCGAAAAAGCTCACGACATCCGGGAAGAAATCATTACGAAATATAATCTGACCTGTGCTCATATATATCACTCGTTGGGAAATATCAAAGTCGGAGAAATCTGCCTCTTTGTTTTCACTTCTGCACCGCACCGAAAAGAAGCAATAAACGCCTGTGACGAAATGGTGGATAGAATCAAGAAAGAAATTCCACTTTGGGGAAAAGAAATTCTGGAAGACGAGTCGCATGCATGGAAAGAAAATAAATAAATTTTGAAGCAGAGTTTACACGTCTTTTTTATCAAAAACATTCAAATAATTTAAATATTAATTAATGGTCAATATCACCCATAAAAATAATACACTCAGGAAAGCGATAGCGGAAGCCGTTCTCAGTGTCAGTTCAAAGGAAACAATCGATGCAATCTTGAACAATGAAGTCCCTAAAGGAAATGTTTTTGAAATGTCAAAAACGGCAGGATTGTTTGCGGCAAAAAAAACGAGTGATGTTATTCCGGATTGTCATCCGCTTCCTATAGAATATACCTCCATTCAGTTTGAGATCAGGGATTTGGATATTCATATCACATCGGAAATCCATACCATTTATAAAACCGGAGTAGAAGTGGAGGCGATGCATTCTGCATCTGTGGTGGCGCTCACAATGTATGATATGCTGAAACCGATTGATAAAAAAATTGAGATCAGGAATATCAGGCTGCTTGAGAAAAAAGGCGGAAAATCGGACCTCAGAGATTCCGGAGAAGGAATCAATGCTTCCGTAATTGTTTGTTCAGACAGTATTTTTGCAGGAAAAAAAGAAGATAAAGCAGGGAAAGCAATCATTGCTTCGCTGGAAAAGAATAAGGTAACGGTAAGTGAGTATGTAATTATCCCTGATGAAATAGAAGACATTCAGCGTAAAGTAAAATCCGATGTAGAGCAGGGTATACAATTAGTGATAATCACCGGAGGAACAGGACTTTCAAAAAGAGATATTACTCCGGAAGCCATCCGTCCTTTACTGGATCGTGAAATTCCTGGAGCAGCAGAAGCGATCAGAAGCTATGGACAATTGCGAACGCCATATTCGATGCTTTCCAGAAGCCTGGTAGGCATGATCGGTGAAACCCTTGTGATGGCGCTCCCCGGATCCACAAAAGGAGCAGAGGAATCCATGGATGCAGTTTTCCCCGGCATACTGCACATTTATAAGATTATAAACGGAGGTCAGCATCAATAGAAATGAATGACATAAATCAGTAAAATAAAAGATATTTAACTCTTTTATTTGAAAGTATAAATCTTACATTTGTTATATCAAACTAAGAAAACCTAAACCAAAGGATTTTCTTCATAGAATAAAAGACAAAAAGATATTAATATTTTATTTTACTTAAAAATGGATAAAAATCAATTGAAGGCCGGGCATCCTGTTCACACGTATCTGATGGAAGAGGAGCTTATCCTGTCCTTGTTAGACGAATTGAATACAACAGATCCTCATGAAGAATTTCAGAAATTTTATAATATGTTTAATCATCTCGCAAGTGTCGAAAGAAGATTTGAAAGAAAAGAAAATCAGCTTTTCCCTTTTCTGGAACAGAAAGGCTGGACAGGCCCTTCCCGGAATATGTGGTCTTTTCATGACACCATACGTGACATTTTCAGGATCATCCGGAAGAATATAGATGAAAAAGATCTTGATTCCGCCAGGCAGAACATTCAGTATGCCGGACATAATCTTAAAAACCTGATGGAAGTTGAAAAAAGTGTTCTGTTCCCGAATGCGATTGATATCCTCACCGATGAGGAATGGATCAAGATGCGGGAAGGAGAAGATGAAATCGGCTGGATGCTGAGCGAAGCGCCTGCGAAATATCCCGCTCAAAACGGATATGTGCATCCTTCAGATGATAAAGTCTTAAGAACCGATGTCATTTTTGATGACAGTGCATCGCATTTTGACGAAGGTTATATGACCATTGAGCAGGTGAATCTGTTATTCAGGACCTTGCCGCTTGATCTTACATACGTGGATGAAAACGACCGGGTTATTTTCTATAACCGTGGAGAAGAACGTGTTTTCCCAAGGAGCGCAGGAATTATCGGCCGTGAAGTAAGGTTCTGCCATCCTCCGAAAAGCGTGGATACCGTTCTTAAAATCCTGGAAGCATTTCGTAAAGGCGAGCAGAACGAAGCATCATTTTGGTTCAATTACCGTGAAAAGCTGATCTATGTTCGGTATTTTGCGGTTAGGGATCATCAGAAGAACTACCGTGGCGTTATAGAAATGTCCCAGGATATTTCTGAAACCAAAAAAATTGAAGGGGAAAGAAGGCTGCTGGAATGGGAATGATATTAATCATTAAAATAAAACACTAAATGGTCTTTTATTTCATTTCTGATCTCTATCTTTGTCATATAAAAAGAGCAAATGTTTTCTAAAACCTGCGAATACGCCATCCGGTCTTTGATTTTCATTGCGCAGCAGTCTAAGGACGGCAGGCGGATCGGTATTAAAGATATTGCATCAGGAATAGATTCCCCGGAATATTTCATTGCGAAAATATTACAGGATCTCAGCAGAAAAGGATTTGTACAGTCTGCGAAAGGTCCGAACGGCGGATTTTATATGGATACGGTTAATCTTGAGCAGTCTGTGGCAGATATTGTAAGAGAGATTGATGGAGACAAGCTTTTTTCGGGATGCGGCCTTGGGCTTAAAGAATGTTCGGAAACACATCCGTGTCCTATACATAATGATTTTAAACACATCAGGCAGGAAATAAAAAATATGCTGGAAAACTCTAAAATCAGCATGTTTGTTAAAAATTTAGATTTAAAGTTAACTTTTCTGAAACAATAAAACCTTTTAATAAATCAGTTACAGACTTAATATAATTTAAAAAACACAGTTAAATAAAATACTAAAAGGTATTTATATCTTATTGTGTTGTTTCAAAGATTGTTTAAGCCATGAACTTTGTAAAACAATTTTAACATGAGAAAATCATTCTTCATCACGGCGCTTTTATCAGCAGTTATCAGTATGAATTCCTGCAGGCAAAATCCTTCTGCCGGGAACAGTGCTGCGGCTGATACGGAAAAAATAGTAGCCGATGGCTCTTCTGAAGTGCAAAAACTGGTCGCACCACCTTTTCTGCCTGGCCCTGTCGGTGAAAGGGCTGCAAAAAAAGTCATCATAAAGCTGGAAACGATAGAGAAAACCGGTGAGCTGGCTGACGGTACGCAATACCATTTCTGGACGTTCAACGGAACGGTTCCAGGAAGTTTTATCCGCGCCAGAGTAGGAGATGACATTGAACTCCACCTTAAAAATAATGAAAACAATACTTTTCCCCACAATATAGACCTGCATGCAGTCAATGGGCCGGGAGGTGGAGCAGAAGCTACTTTTGTTGCACCCGGCACAGAAAAAGTCTTCAATTTTAAAGCTTTGAATCCGGGTCTCTATGTGTATCACTGCGCTACCGCTCCTGTGGGTATGCACATTGCCAACGGGATGTATGGGCTTATTCTCATTGAACCTGAAGGAGGTCTTCCTAAGGTTGATCGGGAATATTACATCATGCAGGGCGATTTCTACACCAAAGGAAAATTCGGAGATAAAGGTCTGCAGGAATTTGATATGGATAAAGCGATTGCAGAACACCCGGATTATGTTGTGTTCAACGGGAACACGGGAGCTTTATTGGGAGATAATGAACTTCAGGCTAAAGTTGGTGAAACAGTACGTTTTTATGTAGGAAATGGCGGTCCGAACCTTACGTCATCATTCCATGTGATCGGGGAAATCTTTGATAAAGTATATATGGAAGGCGGCAATAAGATTAATGAAAATGTTCAGACCACGGTCATTCCGCCGGGTGGAGCATCAATTGTTGAATTTAAAGCAACGGTTCCGGGAGAATATGTGATTGTGGATCATGCAATTTTCAGGGCTTTCAATAAAGGAGCTTTAGGAAAATTAAAAGTGTCAGGTGCTGAAAATCCAGCTGTTTATAAGAAAAACCAGTAAGATTATATAGAAATCAATTGAAAAGGTGATTGCTTAGGTCGCATTGAGGGTTTTAAAAAAGGAATCATGAAAAGTGTGTTAGTAATGTGTTTTATAATGGTGATCTGCCAGCTTTCCTGTTCTGGTCATTGTGATGTTTCCAATGTAAAACCCATCGCTCAGAACCATTTAACAAAGATCTCCAGCTTAAAAAAAATGGTAAAGATCGATGGGGGAAAATATGAAGCTTTTATTGGTAAGGACTCGGGAAGAATCGTGAAAGTAGCATCTTTCTACCTGGATGACAGTCCGGTTACCAATGGAGAGTATCTTCAGTTTCTTAAAAAAAATCCTCAGTGGGCTAAAAGCAAAGTATTGAAGCTGTATGCGGACAGCACTTATCTCGTGCATTGGAAAAGCGATTATGAAATTCCGCAGGATGTAAGTGTGGATGCTCCCGTTACCAATATTTCCTGGTATGCCGCAGAAGCCTATGCAAAAAGCGTAGGGAAGAGACTTCCTACGATAGACGAATGGGAATATGCGGGCCTTGCAGACCAGCATTCAGCAAATGCTTCCCACGATCCGGAGTTTACAGATTTCATATTAAAATCGTATCAAAAAACAGATAAGAACAAACAGCTCATTAAACAGTCAGAGCCTAATTATTACGGGGTCTACGATATGTACGGAATGGTTTGGGAGTGGACGTATGATTTCAATTCGGTCATGATGAGCGGAGAGTCCAGAAAAGACAATACTACTAATGAATCTTTGTTCTGTGCGGGAGCAGCAGTTACCTCATCAGACCTTAGGAATTACGCGGCATTTGTACGATATGCACTGAGAGGAAGCTTAAAAGCAGACTACTGCCTCAATAACCTGGGTTTCAGATGTGCGAAGGATATTAAATTTTAAAATAATGAAAAATATATTATACATTTTGCTCGCAATGATGATGTTGTCCTGCAGCAAAAAAAATGAAGAAATAAGTCCCGATTCCATTTACAACGTAAGATCGGAGTGGGAAAACCAGAATGGTAAGAAAATTACCTTTCCGGATTTAAAAGACAAAGTAATCGTAACTGCAATGATTTTTACTTCCTGTAAGACTGCCTGCCCGAGGCTGACCGCCGAAATGAAAAATATTTCCCGTAAAGTAGGAAAGGCAGATCCTGACGACATTCAGTATGTCCTGATCTCCATAGACCCGAAGACCGATACTCCGGAGGTCATGAAAGCCTATCTGAATGCCCATCAGTTTAATTACAAGGAATGGACTTTTATCCGCAGCAATGAAGCTGATACAAGGGAACTTGCCAATATTATGGCTGTTAAATATAAAGAAATTACACCCATAGAATTTTCACATTCCAACATCATCAGTGTATACTCCAAAAAAGGAACACTTGCTTTTCAGAAAGAAGGTCTTGGTACTGACGACGATGCCATTGTAAAAGAAATTAGAAAACAAATAGAATTATAATCCGTAAAAATGTAACAATGAAAAAGTTATTTTTAACAGCAATGCTGATATCTCTCGCTGTGATCTCCTGTTCAGAAAAAAAAGAATCTGCTGAAGAATCGGTTCCTGCTACAGAATCCAATATCATGATGGAAGAACCGAAAGCGAAAGATACTGCAGCCGTAGCATCAGCCGCTGCTACAGGTCCAGAAGCAGATATTGCAGAAGGAAAGTCTCTGGTAGAAGGAACAGACTGCCTTTCCTGCCACAAAGTGGATGCAAAACTTGTAGGCCCTGCTTATCAGGATGTAGCCGCTAAGTATACCGAAGCGGATGTAGATCACCTTGCACAAAAAATTATTGACGGTGGTAAAGGTGTATGGGGAGATATTCCAATGACGCCACACGCAGGACTCAGCAAGGAAAATGCACAGAAAATGGTAAAGTATATTCTTTCTCTTAAGAAATAAATCCAACGATTACCCTTTAAACAAGCAAATTAGAAAATCTGAAACAACATTGTCGGGAACGACATGGATTAAGACAATGTTGTTTCAAACAATAGCGGATCATGTATATTTTCATAAAACGGATCATGCATACATTGAATATTAATAAAAAATTTTAAAACAATAAAAGATAAAAAAGTATTATATTATGAATATAAAAAGAGACTTTATAGGAGACATTGTAGCTGAAGACTTCAGAACAGCTGCAGTATTTAAAAGATACGGAATCGATTTCTGCTGCAAAGGGGGAAGAACTATAGAAGAAGCCTGCGATTCTAAAAAATTAGGTAAAGAACAGGTATATGAAGATATTGAGAACCTTCCGAAAAGCAGTGGCGATTCCATCGATTTCAACAGCTGGCCGCTGGATCTGCTTGCGGATTATGTTGAGAAGACCCACCATCGTTATGTAGAAGAAAAGACTCCTGTTCTTCAGGCATTTTTAGATAAGCTGTGTAAAGTACATGGCGGAAGCCATCCCGAGCTTTTTCAGATCAGGGATCTGTTTGAATCGTCTGCACAGGACCTGGGAGCACATATGAAAAAAGAAGAGCTTATGCTTTTTCCTTTTATTAAAAATATGGTCAATGCAAAGATCTCCGGAAATGCTATTCAGCAGCCCCCTTTCGGAACCGTAGAAAATCCGGTTAATATGATGAAGCATGAGCATACTGTGGAAGGTGAACGTCTTAGAAAAATAGCAGAGCTTACTGACGAGTATAACCCGCCTGCCGATGCCTGCAATACCTACAGAGTGACATTCTCCATGTTACAGGACTTTGAAAACGACCTCCACAAACACATTCATCTGGAAAATAACATCCTTTTTCCAAAAGCCATCAGGCTGGAAAAAGAGTTTTCTTAATATCATTAAAATTAAACATAAAAAAATATGACACCTAAAAAGTTATGGATCTGGCTTGCAGCAGTAATTATCGGTTCGTTTGCAGTCCTTATTTTCTACGGCGTTGAGATCTACCGGAAAATTCCGCCTGTTCCGGATAAAGTGGTGACCACCGAAGGTATCACGGTCGCTACCGGGCAGGACATCAAAGACGGTCAAAACGTCTGGCAGTCTATCGGCGGGCAGACGGTGGGCAGTATCTGGGGACACGGTGCATACATCGCACCCGACTGGAGCGCAGATTACCTTCACAGGGAATCGCTTCTTTTACTGGATGAGCTTGCTAAAAAGGATGGGAAAGTATACAAAGATCTTGCTGACGATGAGCAGGCTAAATATAAAGTTTTGCTTAAACGAGAACTTCGCAGTAATACACTTGATGAAGCCACTAAAACCATCGTGATCTCTCCCGAAAGGGCTAAAGTTCAGGCAGAGCTGGCGGAATATTACGCTAAAATATTTATGAATGCTCCTGAGATGAATCAGCTTCGTGATCAGTATGCCATTCCTAAAAACACCGTGAAAACCCCTGAAAGAATGGCTAAGATGAATGCTTTCTTCTCATGGGCAGCCTGGGTTTGTATTACTGAAAGGCCGGGAGACACCGTATCCTATACAAATAACTGGCCGCACGATGAGATGATCGGCAACATTCCGCCGCCTTCCCTGCATTTATGGTCAGGATTCAGTGTTCTGATGCTGCTCGGGTGTGTTGGATTGCTTGTATTTTATCACGCTAGAAACAAAGAAGAAGAAATCAGTGAAAAGCTTCCTCTGGAAGATCCGCTGAGAAGCATGAAGCCAACCCCTTCGATGAAAGCCACCTTAAAATATATTTGGGTTGTAGCCTTACTGATCCTTGTTCAGATGCTTGCCGGGGTAATTACTGCCCATTACGGAGTGGAAGGAAGTGCTTTTTACGGAATTCCGCTGGATGAAGTACTTCCCCAGTCGATTTCCCGAAGCTGGCATGTTCAGCTGGCTATTTTCTGGATTGCCACATCGTGGCTCGCTACAGGCTTGTATATTGCTCCCGCTGTTTCCGGATACGAACCCAAATATCAGGTGCTGGGAGTCAATGTATTATTCGGTGCCTTACTGATTGTAGTTTTCGGATCATTGGCAGGACAATGGCTGGGTGTCATGCAGAAGCTGGGCTATGTGGATAATTTTCTTTGGGGACATTCCGGGTACGAATATGTGGAACTGGGAAGAATTTGGCAGATCTTGCTTTTAGTCGGGCTGATTCTTTGGTTGGTTTTGATGGTGAGGGCACTGCTTCCTGCATTGAAGAAAAAAGGAGGCGACAGGCATTTGTTGCTGCTTTTTACCCTTTCAGCTGTGGCAATTGCCCTGTTCTACGGAGCCGGACTAATGTATGGCAGGCAGACGCATATGGCTATTGCAGAATATTGGAGATGGTGGGTCGTTCATTTGTGGGTAGAAGGCTTCTTTGAGGTTTTTGCCACGGTGGTTGCTGCTTTCCTGTTTACAAGATTAGGATTGCTGAGACTCAAATCTGCCACGAATGCCGTATTGTTTTCCACTATTATTTTCCTCGCCGGAGGAATCTTAGGAACTTTCCATCACCTGTATTTCAGTGCTACACCGACTGCGGTTCTGGCTTTGGGAGCAACATTTAGTGCTCTGGAGATTGTCCCGCTGGTACTCATCGGTTTTGAAGCATGGCAGAATTACCAGATCAGTAAATCTACCAAATGGATCAAAGCTTATAAATGGCCAATCTACTGCTTCATCGCCATGTGCTTCTGGAATTTCCTGGGGGCAGGGATCTTCGGTTTTGCCATCAACCCACCGATTGCTTTGTATTATATTCAGGGACTGAATACAACTGCTGTTCATGGTCATGCCGCCTTATTCGGGGTGTACGGGATTTTAGGAATCGGTCTGATGATGTTCGTTCTCAGAGGTCTCTATCCTGATAGGCAATGGAATGATAAACTAATCGGCTGGGCATTCTGGCTGACTAACATAGGTCTTTTGGTGATGGTAACCATCAGCCTGCTGCCGATAGGCATCATGCAATCGGTGGCTTCCATTAAAGAAGGGTACTGGTATGCCCGTTCTGCAGAATTTATGCAGACCGACATGATGCATACCTTAAGATGGCTCCGTGTGCCCGGTGATATTTTACTGGCAATAGGAGAACTGCTGCTGGTGATTTTTATTATCGGTCTTAAAACCGGATGGTCATTAAAAGAAGAAAGATAACCAATGTGTGTGATGAGAACTGTCACTGTCTTAATGCACTGGCAGTTCTTTTTCCTAAAATTTAAAAGGAAGAAACTAACAAAGTAGAATAATATGAAAAGGAATGAAAACCTCGTGCCTTTATCACGCGACCATCACTTTGGACTGTTGTGCTGCTGGAAAATAAGGCAGGGAATCAAAAAAGATATTTCTTATGAAAGAATCAGGAAATATATCAACTTTTACTGGGAGAAAAACCTCAGCGGACATTTTGAAATTGAAGATACCATACTGCCTGAGGTAAAGAACAATAATCTTCAGATCCAGATGGAAAATGAGCATAGGGAAATCAACAGGCTCATCAATAATATCAAACAGTCAGATAATAAAGAACTGCTGGCAGATTTTGCAGATCTGCTCTATCAGCATATTCGTTTTGAAGAAAGAACGGTTTTCCCTCATCTTGAAGAGCATCTTTCAGCAGATCAGTTAAGTGAGATCGGAGCACAGCTTGATGGGCTGCACCATAAAGAACAGGATGACTATCCGGATGAATTCTGGAAATAATAAGGATGAACCTGAAAAAATAAACATCATAATAAAAATTAAATCAACTATTAAAATGAATGTGGAGATAAAGCCGGCATTAGAAGAATACCTGTATCTGGCCATGGGAAAATGCAACGGGCATAAAGTGGTAATGGCAGTTGGATATACCAGCGATTACGCCGATAAAAAAGCAAAAGAATTTGAATCAGCAAGCAACGGAGCTGTGCAATACATTGATATTTCAGTGGTAAAAACCGGTGAGAAGGAAAAAAGCAGAACTTTGGAAAAATATAAATAATCAATGGTTTCAAAGCATTTTGAATTGTCAAGTTATAGCTTTATCTTTGGAATAGGTAAGACATTCAGTTAATAAGCCTTCTTTCCCTTAGATGTATGAATAAATTGATTCACTTAAAACTTTTCCTGATCGGAGTTCTTGCTTCATTCATAATATCAGGATGCAAAAAGACCGAAGGTACCCATAAGAACGGCGGTCAAAGTCACAGAATCTCTGTGGCAGCGGCAGCAAATCTGCGGGATGTGCTGGAAGAGCTGAAGAAGGTCTACATCAAAGAAAATTCCGGCAGAACAATAGACATTACTTTTGCTTCATCCGGATTAATGGTACAGCAGATCCTGAACGGCGCACCGTTCGATCTGTTTCTTTCAGCAGATGCTTCATTTCCTGAAATTCTTAAAAAGAAAAATAAAGCCTCAGGAAATCCTGAAACATATGCGTATGGAAAAATTGCTTTGTGGAGTGCAACATCAGATGTTTCACAAGGTTTAAAATTGGTATTGAATCCTGATGTTAAGAAGATAGCTATCGCAAACCCGGAACTGGCACCCTATGGAAAAAATGCTGTTGGAGCTTTGAAAAAATCAGGATTATATGAATCCATCGAACATAAAATTGTTTGGGCAGAAAACATCGGTCAGGCAGCGCAGTTTGCTTCAACAGGAAATGCCGACATTGCTTTTGTGGCTCTTTCCAATGCAATGAGCCAGGAAATGATGAACAAAGGAAAATATTATGTACTTTCGGAAAAAGAAGCGTTTCCCATCCCGCAGAGCGGTACTGTTCTGAAAGGGAAAAATACAGCTGGGGCCGGAGATTTCTTACATTTCATCAGAAGCGAAAAAGCAGTTCCTATCTGGAAAAAGTACGGTTACCAACCTGAAATAAAACGTTGATGCCGGATCAGGATTTCATTTATACGTTGCTGCTCACCGGCAAACTGGCGTTGGTGACGACCACGATTCTTTTAATAATCGGAATTCCTGTTGCGTATTGGCTTACATATTCTCGGTTTAAACTGAAGTTTGTAGCAGAGACCCTTATCTGTATGCCTATGGTTTTGCCGCCGACCGTAATGGGGTATTACCTTTTGGTGGCTTTCAGCCCAAATAATGCATTCGGGAATTTTCTTCAGGAATATCTTGATGTAAGGCTTGCTTTTTCATTTAACGGAATTGTGATTGCCAGTATCATTGCCAATTTACCCTTTATGATCCAGCCATTGCAGAACGGGTTTTCTGCATTGCCGGATGAACTGAGGCAGGTTTCATATACGATGGGGAAATCCAGACTGGTTACTCTATTTAAAGTTCTTCTTCCCAACATAAAAGCATCGGTTATTACCGGAATTGCTCTTAGTTTTGCCCACTGTATCGGCGAATTCGGCATCGTGATTATGGTGGGAGGAAATATTCCGAAAGAAACAAGAATTGCGTCGGTGGCAATCTATGATCAGGTGCAGGCACTTAACTTTGAAGCCGCCAACCGGTACGCCTTTGTGCTTTTTATTCTTTCATTTTTTACGTTGCTGCTGATTTACGGTATTAATCGTAAAATTAATTTTACCACATTTAGATGATAGACATCAGCATCAGACATCGGATTTTCACTTCTTCAGGAAACACGTTTCTTGAAGTTGAAGAGAAAATCGAAGAGGGAAGTATTGTGCATGTTTCCGGTGATTCAGGGATTGGAAAGACTACGTTTTTTAAAATCCTTTCGGGGCTTGTATTGCCGGATTTCGGATTGATTAAAAAAGGGAATGAAATTTTATCGGATACCCAAAAGAAAATATTTTTGCCTCCGCAGAAACGGGATATGGCATTCATGTTCCAGAACTATGCCCTGTTTCCTAATATGACTGTGAAGCAGAATATTGCATTTGCCGGAAAAGAAAAAGCTATAGACAAAATTGATGATTTTTTAGAGAAATTCAACCTTAAAAGCCTTGAAAATATTCTGCCCGAAAAACTTTCAGGCGGACAGCAGCAAAGAGTGGCCCTGGCAAGAGCGCTGGTTCAGAATGCATCTGTTATTCTTTTGGATGAACCTTTCTCTGCTGTAGATCCTGTGATTCGGAAGATCATGAAGAATGAACTTATAAAAAAAGTTCAGAATAGCAAAGCAACCGCATTTGTAATCAGCCATAATGAGGATGAATTTAAGGATATCAGACATTTTAAGTTGATGATTAAGTAATTGTTTTTAGCTCTTCATTTTTTAACAAAACGGAAACATTGTGTTTCTGTAGTCTAATCAATTTCAAAAAATTACGGTCCCCATGAGAAAATTTAATTTTTGGATTAAGTTGTGCTTCATCAATTTCTTTATCGTATCAGTCGTTGGAACGATGATGCGCTATAATATCGCATTTTCATTACCGGGATTTTCCCATAAATTTATGCAGGAATCTCATTCTCACTTTGCCTTTTACGGATGGGTGAGTGCAGCGATTTATCTTTTTGTTACCCGATATCTGGACGAAACTTCAATGCGGATCATGATTTCCAAATATCGTTTTTTGATGATTTCCAATCTGATAGGTGCTTATGGCATGCTGTTGACTTTTCTGTATGGAGGCTATTTCTGGCTATCGATCGTTTTTGCATCGGTAGCTTTATTTACAGGTTTTGCTTATTTCGCTTTTTTGTTAATTGACTTAAGATCAGATCAGCGTCCTGAAACCGTTTGGTTAAAATCAGGAGCTTTTTTTGCCGTATTTTCATCGCTTGGAATTTTCGGACTATCGTACTTTTCAGCAAGAAAAGATGATTTTGAGATTCTTTTCAGGGCATCTACTTATTTTTATCTTCATTATCAGTACAACGGATTCTTCCTGTTTTCATGTGTCGGACTGTTTTTAATCTCATTAAAAAAATATGGAATACAAATTCCGGAAAAGCTTAACCGAACCGTATTCTATCTTTTATTTTCAGGCTGTTTTCTTGGCTACTGCCTTTCGATATTGTGGTTGAATATATATTGGAGCCTTCGTATTTTTTTTATACTGATTTCCCTTATGCAGCTATTTGGAGGCGTGAGACTTTTTATTTGGGTGAGAAATCAGAAATTTCCAAGCGAGCAGAAGATTCAGAAGCTGCTTCTTACCGTATTTGGCTTTGTATTTTTAGCAAAATTTGTCCTTCAGAGTCTGTCTGTGATTCCGGCATTGGGTGCTGTTACGTTCAGTAATATTAATGTGGTGATTGCGTATCTGCATCTGGTTTTGCTGATGGGAATAAGCATTTTTTTGATTTGGCTGTTATTGCAGTCAGAAAATATTCAGATGACAAAAACATTAAAAGTAAGTACTTTAATTTTGATATCAGCGATTGTATGCAATGAAGTCATCTTATTCTTATCAGCGATTTTTTCAGTGGCAAATATCGCTTTTTCAACGTCTAAATATTGGTTGCTTTTCATTTCCGTTGTGATTGTGATCTCTATCGCAGGTTTTATACGCTCGCTAAAGCTAAGGTAATTTCGTACTTTTATGATAGAACTTTCTATAAAGATTAGCCGGGATATTCCATCATTTTCATCACGCTTCCCAGGTCTTTAAGATCTTTTATTTTATATTTAAACATGATCTTAACTTTTTCTTTCACAGCAAAGGCAAGGTCATGGATCGGACAGGGATTATCTGCACTACATACCTTAAGGCCCAGAAGGCATGAGGTCAGCACTCCTTTTCCTTCAAAATTTTCGTAAATGTCTTTGATCGTGAGATTTTCAAATTGCTCGTCACTAAGATAAAAACCGCCGCCTTTTCCTTTTCCGGAAGAGATCAGCTGCTTTTTGGTGAGCTGCTGGAGAATCTTTGAAGTAAAATGCGTAGGGGTACCGATCTGCTCGGCAATATCAATAATCCCTATCTTTCTTCTTTCCATTGCCAGTACGATACAGGCTTTGATCGCATATTGGCATGTGTTTGAAAATATCAGCATCTGCTTGTAAATTATGAAGGCTTAAAATGTGAATATTTCCAGCCAAATGAGAATGTAAAAATACGAAATCCTGAATGAAATTTGAATATTATATAACCTGATGTTTTGCAGACTGTAAATCATAAAAAAAACCACTAATAAGAATAGTGGTCAAATAGAAATATATGATCTCGTCATTTATTTCAGCCTGAAATTCGGAGCTATTTTTACGGCAACCCAGGTCCAGGTCTGCATACTTTTAGGATCCGGGATGTTTTTAATGATGTTCATACTTTCACCGGCAAACATAAATGAATGTCCAAGATTGGCAGTTATTACTTTTCCGAATTTGTGTGTGAACACAAAATCCAGCTCGCTTCCCAAATACGATGAATATTTTGTTCCTGAACCATCGAATCCCAATTGACCGTTAGAAGTGAAAGCATGAACATTGGCCTGAATCTGGGAATCGGAATTGAACTTAAAATTTGATTTCAGATAATAATCATTCAGCCCGAAACTGTTGAAGTAACTGTTTCCCAGGTAGAAATAATCCATAAAACCATTGTACAGGTGATTGGTTCCGTACAATGGACTGAAAGATCTGTTAGTTCCTGGATCCGTATCAAAACTTTTACCGGAAAGCCATTCCGTTCCTGCAACGATATTGAATTTCGGATGAAGAAGGAAATCGGAATTGACAGAAAACTGATAAGCAGATTTACTTTGAGCAAGCGTGTTTTTCCCGACCTGATAATAGGCAGAACCGAAAAAGCCCATATTTTCGAAATACTTTTTAGCATTGATTCCCAGGGTCAGCATATCGTAATGCGTACCCAAAGGATTCTGCAGTATATTGTTCATAGCAATGGCTGAAAACTGGAATTTACGGTTTCCTGTATACTGATAGTGGATGATTTGTAGTGATTTCGTTATTTCTCCTCCTTCTGCAATGCTGTAGATTTCTTTTTCAGGAAGATCATTTGCGTCGTTATCATCATTATTGTATGTTGCGACTGCCTCAATCCGGGACTTTGGACTGATGTGGTACGTACTTTTCAATGCATCAAAGCTTCTTCCCTGCATGGCCCAGTCCAACCCACCCACAAGACGTTCGTTATCGTAAGCAAGGATTTGCCGTCCCAGCTTTACTGAAAAACGGTCTGAAAAATGATAGTCTGCCCAGGCTTCATTCAAAATGAAGTTTTGGTTTTTTCCTGATGCAGTTCCGGTTTCTCCCCAGGTCCGCACATCCTGAGCGCTGATATACATTTCAAGCTTTTTGTAATAATAATCGATTCCGAAACGCGCGCGTGATAACACCGTGGTTTCAGCAGATTTTCCTTTTGACGACAGTGTTCTTGCCCCGTTATCCAGTTCGCCTCTCGTACGCAGGTCAATATTCATCTTCAGGCTGTCTATTTGCGCGTTGGTCATCCCGAAAGCGAATGTTACGCAGACGGCTGCCACTTTATACTTTATCATTTTATTGAATTTCAGCGGTTATTTTATAGGTTTTGTGGCAGACCACACAGTTGTTCAGAAGTTCGTTCATCTTCAGTTGAATTTGCTGCCGGTTGTATTTTTCTTTTGTCATTTTAGCCATTTCATCAAAAAGTTCGTGCGTTCCGAACCCCATCTGTTTAAATTCAAATGGAAGCGACTTTACCAATCCCTGCGGAACGGCATTCACTTTACAGGTTCCAGACTGTTGGCCGACACTTGCAATAAGGTCCGGATCATTTTTAGCAATTCCCTCATTGATCTTTTGCACACTTTCCAGAAAGCTGCGCATTTCAGACATTACATATTCACGGTTTTGCCCACTCATTCTGATCTCAGATCTTCCGTCTTCCTTTACCGTTACTTTTTCGCCCTGGTAAAAGAATTTGTAGATCAGCCCGATATTTAAAAGCAGTGAAAGAATAAGGATGGAACCTGTCAGTTTTTTTTTCATTTTATATTCATTTTAATGGTTTAGGAAGGCCTTTCGCAACCTTTTCTCGTGTAGAAATACCAGTTGACTCCCGTAGCCATTACACATCCGAGAACCAGGAACCAGAAGAACAGCCTTGCATCTCCTGAGATTGCTCTTGACTGTGTAATAAGAACATTAAATACGAAAGGACCGAACGCCGCGATTGCTGATGTAAAGCCGATCACACCGGCTGCTTTTCTCGGAGATTCGGCGAAAATGGTCGGGAATTGCTTGAAAGTAGCTGCATTTCCGATTCCCGTAAAGAAAAAGATGGCTAAAACAATAAACAGGAATCCCTGAAACTGATCCGGAGAAGTGGGCGTAAGATAACCGCCGAGAATCAGCCTGGAAATTAAAATAATCAGAGATATCCCGGTAATATGGGTAAGGAGCGCGCCGCCGATCTTATCCGCTACCTTTCCGAAAATGATTCTTGAAGCTGAACCGATCAGCGGACCGTAAAAAGCAAATTGAAGTGGGTCCAAGTTTTTATCTAAAGGAACATACAGGTTTTTTATCATTAAAGGAAAAGCTGCTGAAAATCCGGCGAAAATCCCGAAAGTCATAATGTATGTCATGGTACAGTACAAGGTGTGCCGGTCTTTAAAGATATCCAGCTGTTCTTTAAAAGTAGCTCTTACGGGAATGCTTTTTAGAGAAAACCAAGCCCAGATTCCTATGATGAACAGAGGTAAAATATAGATGAATGCTACATTTTCAAGATAAATGGTTTTTCCGGTTTCCTTGATGATCTGTCCGCCGCCCATAAATGAAAATATACCTAAACTGATCACCAGTGGCGAAACCAGCTGAACGAGGCTGACTCCGAAATTACCGACACCAGCCTGGATGCCGAGCGCTGTCCCTGATTCTTTCTTAGGGAAAAATAAAGATGTTGAAGGCATAAATGAGGAGAAATCACCCCCGCCAATTCCCAGCAGAAAACCGATCAGCATAAAATAGGCAAAAGAAGTCTGTGGGTTCATCACGGCAAAGCCGAGCATGAGTAAAGGGATTATTTTAATGAATGAACTGACGGCAATTATTTTTCTCGTCCCGAAAATAGGAATGAGGAAAGTATTGACGACCCTAAGGAGTCCGCCTGCAAGTCCCGGCATGGCTGCCATCCAGAAAAGCTGGTCATCTGTAAACTGGAATCCGATATGCGGAAGCTTGATCACGATGACACTGTATAAAAACCAGGTGGCAAACGAGAAAATAAGCGCTGCCGTTGTAATAGTCAATGTTTTCCAGGCTGTTTTTTTGCCGCTGCGATTCCAGAATTCTTCGTTTGAAGGGTCGTAGTTGTTTAACCAATGTGTATTATCCATCTTTAGTTGTTTGTTAGTTTAAATTTCTTAATCTTTGTTGCAATTGACATGTTCTATCCTGTCTTTAATGTGCGGAGCGGTTTGATTTGTCATTTTTTTAATGGTATGGTTCATCCAGAAGAGTGATATTGCTGAAATAAGAAATACAAAAATCCATGAGCTGGTCCACAATCCTGAAAAATCCAGAAGGTATCCGAAAAGAATAGGCCCGATGAAGCCTCCCAAACCGCCGATAAGGCCTACCATGCCACCGACAACGCCGACTTCATTAGGGAAATATTCAGGGATGTGCTTGTACACCGCAGCTTTACCAATTCCCCACATGATCCCAATCAGGATCACTAAAACGGAGAAAACCCAGATATGCGCCTCGAATTTGATGAGGGTAACACCTTGTGCTAAAAGCTGCTTTTTCTGGATCTGCTCATTTTGTTTGACAAGAACCTCCTGCCAGGAAAAAGATTTTGGAAGTACGGAAGTCTGTTGAGGTATTTCCGGTTTTGGGTGGATGGCGAAAGTTTCATTGTTCAAAATGATTCTGCCGTTTTCAACGGTTTTTACGGTTCCAGCTTTTTTGGCGGTGATTCCTTTACCCGGCGTCATGATTTCCATTTTCGGAAGCATAAGGAGGCCACTTAAAATCAATGAGGAGTAGAGCACCCAGTACATCACTTTTCTCGCTCCGAATTTATCCGAAAGGTAGCCTCCGAATGCCCGGATTATACCGCTTGGTAAACTGAAGGCCGAAGCCAAAAGTCCTCCCAGAACCAGCGAAGTGTTGTAGACGCTCACGAAATAAGGCATGAGCCACTGAGAGAATGCCACAAACAATCCGAATACCAGAAAATAATATAATCCGAATCTCCATACTCTGATCTTTGATAAAGGTTCCAGAAGCTGCCCGGTAGATTTATTCTGAACCGCTGCCTTTTTATTTTTTACGCAAAAGATGAATACCAGCCCTATAATGATTAAGGTCGTTCCGTAAAGCAAAGGAAGTATTCTCCACCCGGTTTCAGGATTATGGGCAGACAGATAATTGAGTAAGGTTGGAGCAAAAAATGTGGTAAGTGCTGCGCCTGCATTTCCCATTCCGAATATTCCGAGTGCGCGTCCCTGCCACTGTTTGGGATACCATGCTGATGTAAAGGCAATTCCTACGGCAAATCCTGTTCCAATCATCCCGAAAAGAGCACTCAACAGAAAATATACCCAATAGGAATGTGCAAAATACAGCAGAAACATGGGAATGCTGCATAGCAGAAGTAAAGTTGAGAAGACCGGCTTTCCTCCGTACTTATCGGTTAAAATTCCTAAAGGAAGCCTCATGACAGAACCGGTAAGGATGGGAATCCCGAGCAGCCATCCTGTTTCCACCACAGACCAGTTGAAAATATTGTTGTCAACGAGATACGTTACCAATACACCGTTCAGTGTCCAGCAGGCGAAACAGATGGTAAATGCCAGGGTATTCAGGAAAAGAACTTTATGTGCAGAAGATAAATGGGCATCCATGATTTCGTCTTTTATGTAGGGTATCTGTTAATTCTTCCACAAATATATTGTTAATAAGATATTTTTATCTTATTTAATTCCGTTTTTCTTTTTTTTGTGTCATAAATCATATTTTGTATATGAATTAATATATGTCATTATCTATTTGTATGATCTGAATTTTTTAAAAAAGGGGAAGGTTGTTGGATTTTAATGTGCTTTTCTTTATCCGAAGCAGAGCTGAGGTTAATATTACATATATTTTACATCAGAGATTCTTACGTAGAATATTTTATTGACAATACTATAAAATAGCTGTACTAATAAACAATTAATAAACTTTGTGGAAGAATAAAAATCCTTACTTTCAAAGCAAGGATTTATTGAGTTGTTATAATAAATGATCATCAGCTTAGTATTCCGTATCAATAAATACAGCTGGTAAAGTTCACTTTTTTGATTTCGCTATGATTTGATTATTTCTATGGCTTAATATCAACAGAAAAACTGTTGCCATCAAACATATTACAGTAGCCTGAATACTTCCTTCGGGACCGAAAGCACCTCCTGTAATGATATCCGGACCTTTAATCTCAGTTGTTAGCCAACCTGTTGTTTTTTCATTGCCTGATGTTATCGCTCCGTAAATACCCGACTGTGTAAAATTCCATGCAAAATGCAGCGCGATAGGAAACCACAAATTACGTCTGTATATAAAAGCAGAACCTAATAGAAATCCGGCTGTCGTAATGCATAAGGTGGATAGGAAGTTGCTGTTGGGGTTAGCCAGATGAAGCCCTCCGAATATCAGGGATGAAATTGCCAATGCAAGATAGCTTCCCAGTTTCTCTTCAAGCAGCCTGAAGATAATTCCACGCACCAATATTTCCTCAATAATTGCTACTGTAAACATCAAGGCCAATGGAATGAGGATGAATGAAACTGGATTTACCGCAGTAATTTGGTAATAGCCATTGATATAGATTACCAGTATGACTAAAGACTGTAAAGCAAAACCGATTGCTGAACCCATGATTAGATTTTTTACCAGCCCCTTACCGCTAAACTCATTAATACTTCTTTTTTCATACTTTTTAAACAAGAAGATGTATGTTGAAACCGCTGCGGTTGAAATTAAAATTCCTTTCAACAGATTTCTGTAGTCTCTGTCTAATGGCGTTAGGGCCAGAAGTTTTGATGCAATTTGCTGTCCTATAACCACTACTGCCATAAAAATCAGCAGAGCAAGGACAATTTTTGTGATGGTCAGGTTTAAAATTTTCTGTTTTGTAGTATGTGTTTCCATTTGTCTGGTTTTTGATTTATTTCTACAAATATAGAGGGTCCTGAAACTGAAAAAATAGAATGAAATTTGCCTTCTTATAATTTTTGAAACTGTTTAGGCAGGAAGCCTGTCTGGGTTTTGAAAGTCCTGATGAAATGGCTTTGATCTGAAAAACCACATTCAAGGGCAATTTCAGTTAAAGGGATGCTCTGGTCCTGAATCAATACAAGAGAGCGTTCTATTTTAAGCCTCCGCATATATTCACCAAACGTACAGCCGAAATACCTGGGGAAATGCTTTGATATGGTGATGGGATTAAGCTGGAGAATCTGGGCGAGCTCATTTAATGTCGGATTTATATTCCAACAGTCATTTAAAAATTCCTTTAGATTCTTTACCCATAACGGGCTCTTATGGAAATGTTCCGAATGATGATTACAATCGGATAATTGGGAAAATAGCATCGTAATCGTATCAGCGGAGTAAGCATCTGCGGTCAGTGTTTCCTTGAAAATCTTAAGAATCAAAAATTTGGTATAGATTGTATTATGAACCGATTTTTCAATCAGAGCTTCAGAAAAATTAAGTTCCTGAAGCAAATGTGCACTAACTTCAATGTTAATATTTCTGGAAGGGAAGAGGGTGTTTTTATTTAGATGCAGCTCATCGCTGTGGTAAAACAACAAAGAACCGGCACCTAATGTTTCACTACCAGATCTCCTTTTTTCAGTGGTACCGCCTTTTAAAAAATACGTAATATGGGCATTGTGATGAGAATGCCAGCCTTCATAGACCTTTTGGCGGTATTCTGTTTCCACCACGGAAATGCCATGTTCAGTGGTAAAACTATTCTTGGAATTCCCTAAATAGGTTTCTTTCTGAAGTTCATACATTGGATGCTAAACTTATTTCTTTTTTATCAGTTCTTTTAGCTTAGAAATCATTACTTCGCCATTCCTGTTCTTTGGATTGAGTTTTAATGATTGCTGATAATTTTTCAGAGCAGGTTTATACTGCCCAAGTTCGGCATAGATTTCTCCTAAACTGTCATAGGCATTCGCACTCAAAGGGTATAAGGCAATATTCAGCTTAAACAATTCCAACGCATCATTTAATCTTTTCTGTTCTACCAATTGGTATCCCCAACCGTTAATTTCACTTTCTGTTAAAACAAAATCCGTATTTTTAGATTTTAATCTTTTAGCGGTGTCAAGAATACTTTTGTAGCCATTTTTATCTAACGCTGATTTAAGCAATTTGGCAGAAGAAGACATTCCGAATCCGTTGGCTTCTTTCATATCAGGTATAAACAGTCCTGCCAGTTCATCGATAAATCTATCCGGATTCCCACCTGACAGATTGGTTAATACGATAATTGATAAATCATCTTCCGGATAAATAAACAGGGCAGACCGTCCGCCGCCGACAGGAGCTACTGCAGGGTGCTCGGCTCTTCCAATAATCGGCCATCCTGCCGCATAGCCATTGAGGAGCCTGCTGAATCCTGCTGTTTTCCCATTGTTCAGTACATCCGGCTTCCAAAGTGCTTTTAGACTTGATTTCTTTTGCAGTAATTCCATATTCTGTAAGGCAATGACCCACTTTGCCAATTCATTTGCGGTAGAGCTCATTCCTGCTGCTGTCTGAAGCGGTGGCGGGAAAGAGAAAAACATATTGTTGAGCCTGCCTTTGGAAAACTGGTAGCAGCTGGCGATATTAGCGATCACTTCCTTGCTTGCTCCAAAGCCTGATCTGATTGTTTTTTCCATGCCCACTTTCTCAAGCTGGTTTTTGATAATAAACTCCTGAAAGCTCATACCGCTCAATGTATCAATGATTTTACCAAGCAGCACATAATTGGTCTGGTTATATCTGAATGCTTCACCTGCTTTAAAATCATTCGGCATGGCAATAACCTTTTTCCAGGCAAGAACAAAATTATCAGCAATCATAACAGATTCTTCTTCATCCACAATATCTGGAATTCCAGAAGTATGGGAGAGGAGTTGCTGAACGGTTACTGCTTTCCAAGTGTCCGGAATATCATTAAGATAGGTGGAAATCGGCGCATTCACATTTAATTTGCCCGCTTCTGCTAACTGCATCACTGCAACACCCGTAAAGGCTTTGGTTATGGAATTAAGCATGAAAACCGACTTACCGGAAACGGCGATCGAATCCTGGATATTGGCCAATCCGTAATATCCCGTTTTTATTATTTTACCATGTCTCACAATGGCCAGCTCCAATCCCGGGATGTCCCGTTTCTTCATTTGGCTCTGTATAAATACATCAATGCTATCCGTCTGGGAAAAAGCAGGTATAGTACAGAAAAATGTTAAAAAAAAGGATGCATATAATTTGAAAAGATAGCTCATGCAAATGATGGTTATTTAGAATTGATTTCTGAATTTCAGTCAGGCAAAGATAAGCAGAGATACGGATTTGACTTAAATTTATTTTCAATAATCCTTTATTGAACAAAACATTTAATAGTTCTGATATTTTAACAATCAAGACACTCTCCCACAAAGTGTGTAAGTTAAAAAGTCAGGGCTTAGATTTTATAATCTGAGCCTTTCTTCAAAAATA
>NZ_JAKVIP010000015.1 GCF_022601875.1 Chryseobacterium sp. SSA4.19 | reverse complement strand
TATTAGTCTTTTAAATTGCAATCCAAAATTGCTAATTTTCTCGGAACTTTTTTTTATAAATAAGTTTAAACAACTTCTATGTCAAATACTTTTTCCAAAATCAGAAACGCAATAGAATTATTTAAATCCATTGACTTTGACCAGCTGGGTGAAATTTCTCAGAAGGTGAATCTTCCAAAATTAATGGAAAACTTTTCCAAGCTGGATGAGAAACAGCTAAAAGGAATGATGAAAATGCTGGATCCTCATCAGAAGAAAAGAGAGCTTCCGCCTATCGATGGTGACTTCTACGATATTTATCATACATTATCTCCGGAACAGCGTGAGATCCAGCTTAAAGTAAGAGATTTTATGGAAAAAGAAGTGAAACCTCTGGTCAATCATTACTGGCTTAGAGATGAATTCCCTCATGAGCTGATCCCAAAATTTCAGAAACTGAATATTTGTGGTGTCACTTATGAAGGATATGGCTGCCCGGGAATGCCTTTTCTGATGGAAGGTGTTATTGCTATGGAAATGGCCAGGATTGATGCTTCTATAGCAACTTTCTTCGGTGTGCAGTCCGGTCTGGCCATGGGATCTATTTATATCTGCGGCTCGGAAGAACAAAAACAGAAATGGCTTCCTCAAATGCAGAAGTTTGAGAAAATCGGTGCATTTGGCTTAACGGAACCCGAAGTAGGTTCCGGAGCGGCAGGAGGTTTAACGGTCACTTGCCGAAAAACTTCTGAAGGATGGGTTTTAAACGGCCAGAAAAAATGGATAGGAAATGCAACCTTTGCTGATCTGGTGATTATCTGGGCCAGGGATTTGGATGATGGAGAAGTTAAAGGATTTATTGTTGAAAAAGATAATCCCGGATACGCTGTTGAAAAAATTAAAGGTAAAATGGCCCTGAGGATTGTTCAGAACGGATTGATTACGTTAACAGATTGTCTTGTTACTGAAGAAAACAGGCTGCAAAATGCCAACTCTTTTAAAGATACCGGAAAAGTCTTAAGAATGACAAGAGCAGGAGTCGCGTGGATGGCAACAGGCTGTGCAAGAGGAGCTTATGAAAGTGCTTTGGATTATACCAGGAAAAGAGAACAGTTCGGTAAACCCATTGCTTCTTTTCAGATGATTCAGGGACACCTTGTAGAAATGCTGTCCAATTTAACGGCTATGCAAACTATGGTATTCAGGCTTTCTGAAATGCAGGATGAAGGAATTTTAAAAGATGAGCATGCTTCTTTAGCCAAAGTCTTTTGTACCTTGAGAACTCGGGATATTGTTTCAAGAGCTCGGGAAGTACTGGGTGGAAACGGAATTCTGTTGGAATACGATGTGGCAAGGTTTGTAGCGGATGCCGAAGCTATTTATTCCTATGAAGGAACAAAAGAAATAAACTCATTAATCGTAGGAAGATCCATTACTGGTTTCAGCGCATTTGTTTAATGTCGAAATGGTCAATTGTGAATTTTTCTTTGCAAATGAATTTTTTAAATTGATAAATAAAGCAAATTAACAATTGACCATTTATCATTCATATTTTATCAACTCACCAGATGTTTGTATTTTTCTCTGTTGTCGATGATCATCCAAAGATTAATAAAAAACATCACTCCGGCAATGGACATGCCCATTTCTGACTTATCCAGTGTGAATATATGTGCTACAATTCCTACCATGACCGGCAAAATAACAATGGCTCCCAACGCTCTCGTTTTTGGAAAGATAAAAAGTATGCCCCCAATTATTTCAACAATTCCTACAAGAGGCATCAGCCAGCGGATTTCGTCGAAAGCACTGAAGATTTTCATTTGTTCCGGAGTAGGTTTTTCCATTGGCATATAATTAAAAAACTTGTTTAAACCGGCATTAATAAACATTAAGCCAAAAAGAAGTGACAGGATAAATTTTACGATTTTCATGGGTGAAATTTTTTATTAAAGTTAAAAATATAATGAATGTAGGTATATAACAAATTTATTTTTTTTCAATAAAAATTTAAGTTTTACATTTTAAGACAATCAAAAATTATTTATGATAAAGATTTTAATTGACTCTCAATTTTGGGAAATATTTTAACTGTGGTATTATTTGATTTTATATATTTGTTTTGCAACAATTAAAAACTAAATATTATGTTGAGAAATCTTAAAAAATTGAATCGTCATGATTTAAGAGAAATTAAAGGTGGAAAGGAACAGATCTGTGATATCGGTCCTGAAGGATGTCCGTGCAAAATTCCTGCCGGTCATCCTTGTTTATACGGTCCCGGAGGTCCTGGTAATCCTGGAGATCCGGTAGGTTACTGCCCGGACAGTCAGTCATATATTCCTTGTGATCAGACTTGCCCGAACGGATTACAGCCACTTTGTGCGTTATAAGAACTCAAAAGCCTTCAATTGAACTTGAAGGCTTCTTTATGTTAAAAATACTCTTGAAGGCTTAAACTTGATGTGCGAAACAAATTGATCACTCAAAATTCATCACTAATCCATTTCTTTCAGTGTAATGTTCTTTGATAGCTTATAGCTCTTTTTCTTCTTGTCAGGCTTTTCTTCTTCTCCAAGCAGTTTCCCCCAAGGCTGTAATCCATCCACTCTTTCAAAAATAATTTTAAGAATGGCAATGGCCGGAATACATAAGAACATCCCTGCAATTCCCCACAGATGCTCGCCAATGATAATGCCCAAAAATGAAAAAAGCGCATTGATTTTCACTTTTGATCCCACTACAAAAGGTAGAATAATATTTCCGTCAACAATATGAACCCCGATGTATCCGATAAGAACATAAATACAAGTAGAGGGTGTAGAGGTTGCAAAAGCAATAAAGCATGAAATCAAAAGGGCAATACAGATTCCCAAATAAGGAATAACATTCAGCAGACCTGTTAAAACGCCTAGCAGAATTGCATATTTAACACCTAAGATTGTTAGCAACGTTGAGGTAAGAACCGAAACAATTAAAACCTGCAGGCAAAGTCCGACAATATATTTTTTAGTCATAATCCTTACTTCGCTTACTACTTCCTGAACACTGGCCTTATGCTTTTCATTAAAAACGGACACGATAAAATTATTTAAAACCCGTCTGTAATTCAAAATGAAAATGAAAAAAAGAAGAAAGAAAACAATAAAGCCCAGGCCTGTTGAAAAAAGCCCGAAAGTAAAACCTAAGATCACTCCTGAAGAAGAAAGAAGTTTGCTCAGTCCTTGATCCAGATAGGTCAATTGTTCATCAATTCTAACATGAAAAGTTTTTGAAACCCAATGCTGGAGATCATTGAAAACAGAAGTAAACTGAACTCTGAGATGCGGAATATCTTTACTGAAATCCGATAGCTGTGATCCAAAGAAATAAACCATTCCCGTTAACATCATCAACATTATTAAAACTGATGTAATGGTAGAGAATGATCTTGTGAACCTTAGTTTCTGTTCCATAAAATTAGCCGCAGGAAGAAAAAGCATGGCCATTAAAAAAGCCAGAAAAAAAGGGGCTAAGATGCTTTGTCCCAATGCTAAAAGATAACCGATTCCCAGAATAGATATGGTAACAAGCGTAAGTTTGACAAGAAAAGGAAGCCGAAGTAGATTCATAATTTTCAATGTTATGTAAAAATAATAAAACCCTTCGAAAAAGATTAAATTTAATTCGCTGATTTCTTCAAGACCTTAGAAAATTCTATGCCACATTTTTAAAATGCTAACAGACTGTCTAAAAGTAAAAAACACGCCTTGATCTGAGACGTGTTTATGTGAAGAATCTTGTGATATGAATTATTTTTCAATAGCCAGTTCGAGAACTTCGTTCATCCAGTTTACATAATAAACCGTAAGATCTTTCAGGTAATCCTTTTTGATTTCTTCTACATCTTTTCTGTTGGCCTCACAAAGAATAACTTCTTTGATTCCAGCTCTTGTTGCCGCCAGAAGTTTTTCTTTAATTCCGCCCACAGGAAGCACTTTTCCTCTTAATGTGATCTCACCGGTCATGGCAAGATGCGGTTTTACCTTTTTATTTTTAAAGGAAGATACCATTGAAGTAAGCATAGCAATCCCTGCAGACGGACCGTCTTTCGGAGTTGCTCCTTCAGGAACATGGACGTGGATGTTTTTCTTTTCAAGATCATCCTGCGCAAGTCCCAATTCATCATGTTTCGCCTTGATGTATTCTAAAGCAATTGTAGCAGATTCTTTCATGACGGTTCCCAGGTTTCCGGTCATGGTCAGTGTGCCTTTTCCATTGCTGGTAATACTTTCGATAAATAAAATATCTCCGCCTACACTTGTCCAGGCAAGGCCTGTTACTACGCCAGGAACATCGGTAAGTTCAGAAAGGCTTTTCGGTCTTGGGACACCAAGGATCTCATCAATTTTCCCGACTGATATTTTCGAATCATACTCTTTTACAAGAGCTGTCTGTAAGGCCACCCAGCGGGCCACCGCAGCAATTCTTTTTTCCAAAGTCCTTACACCGCTTTCTGAAGTATGGGCTTCTATAATATGTTTTAATTCAGCATTCCCGAGTTTAAAGGATTTTGAATCCAAACCATTTTCTTCCTGCTGTTTCTTTATCAAATGCCTTTTCGCAATTTCACTTTTTTCTTCCAGGGTATATCCTGAAATTTGAATAATCTCCATTCTGTCCAGTAATGGGGTCTGAATGGTAGATAAAGAATTGGCTGTTGCGATAAACATCACTTTAGATAAGTCATAACCCATCTCCAGGAAGTTATCGTAAAATGATTTATTCTGTTCAGGATCAAGCACCTCAAGAAGTGCGGAACTCGGGTCTCCATGCATTCCCTTTCCTACTTTATCAATTTCATCCAGAACAATTACTGGATTGGATGTCCCTGATTTTTTAATGGACTGCAGAATCCTTCCTGCCATTGCCCCGATATACGTTTTTCTATGGCCGCGGATTTCGCTCTCATCGTGAAGTCCGCCCAATGAAACGCGGACATATTTTCTTCCCAATGCGTCAGCAACAGATTTGCCCAATGAGGTTTTTCCGACTCCCGGAGGTCCTACCAATAATAGAATGGGAGATTTCATGTTGTTTTTAAGTTTCAGAACCGCCATGTGTTCCAAAATCCTTTTCTTAATATCTTCCAGTCCGAAATGGGCTTTATCCAAAATCTTTTGAGCTTTTTCAATGTCAAAAGTATCTTTGGTAAAAGTATCCCATGGGAGATCCGTAAAAAAATCCAGGTAATTTCTCTGAACATTATAGTCCGGAGAATTTGGATTTTGACGTTGTAATCTGTTGATTTCTTTCTGGAAGTGTTCTTCTACTTCTTCATTCCATTTCTTTTTTCTCGCTTTTACAATCAGTTCCTCCACATCGTTTTCAGGCCCGCCACCGAGTTCTTCCTGAATGGTTCTGATCTGCTGGTTAAGAAAATATTCTCTTTGCTGCTTGTCAAGATCTTTGGAGGTCTTCTGGTGAATCTGATTTCTAAGTTCCAGTTTTCTGAAATCTTCATGCATCATTTCATAGCACTTGTTGGCCCTTTCCATTAGGTTTTTTTCCTCCAGAAGCTTCTGTTTCTGAGAAGAAGGGAAATTGGCATTTGTACAGATGAAATTCAGAAGATCATCATTATTATTGATGTTTTTTATAGCAAAATTAGCTGCATTCGGGATATTGGGATCAAGCTCAATAATCTTTAAAGCCAGATCTTTTACATTTTCCAGTAAAGCTTCATATTCCTCTTGATTCTTAGGCCTTGTTTCTTTTAATTTTGAAATTTCCGCTTTAAAATATGGCTGGGTTTCAACAATTTTTTTAATCTTAAATCTGTGAAATCCCTTTGTAATGGCCGTAATATTGCCTTCGGGAAGCTTAATAATTTTAATAATTTTGGCTAGGGTGCCTGTCAGATACATATCTTTTTCAGCGGGCTGTTCAAGGTCTGAATTCTTCTGGCTTACAATACCGATCAGGTCACCATTGCTCTGGGCTTCTTCTAAAAGCTGGATGGAGGTTTTTCTTCCTGCCGTAATAGGCATGACCACATTGGGAAACATGACCATATTTCTTACAGGAAGGATAGGAAATATTTTTTGGCCGGAATTTTTCTCTGTCTCCGAAAGGTCAGAAAGACTGATTTCTTCAGCTACAATATCAAATCCGTCACTTATCATTTCTTCTAAACTAATATCTTCAAATTCTGTCATAGTAATCAAATGACAAATTGTCATTGTCGTTTTAATTCGTTAACGTGAAATTTTATCATATGTTTGATAATAAAGATAAAATATCATGAGGGCTAAGGTTGCACAAGACTTATGCCATTTGCTTTTCTGCAAAAAAAAAGGTCAAAATTTCCTTTTTTTGGAAATTTAAAATTTAAAAAATTAAAAAAAGAACTTCGATTTCCGTAATTTCTTAAAAATGTGTATTTTCGCACACTGATAAAAAACTATAATTTATATAATGGCAATTTTAGGACAAATTAGGAGTAGGCCTTGGCTTTTGATGGGAGTAATTGCATTGGCGCTTTTGGCGTTCCTTGTAAACCCCGAAAGTATTGATAAGGTTTTTGGTAAAAATCCTGATGTTTTAGGAAAAGTAAATGGCGAGAAAATTACCCGTGAGGAGTTTAATGATCAGCTTTTCGTATTACAACAGCAGGCAGATCAACAGGGTCAGCCAAAAACAGGTCTTGAAGAGCAGGCCTGGCAGCTGCTTGTACAGTCGAAACTGATTAAACAGCAATTCGAGAAAATGGGCTTTGAAATGACGGAAGATTATTTCTGGAACCAGATCCAGTATGATCAGATGTTTGCCCAGCAGAAGCAGTTTTTCGATGAGAAAGGTAATTTTAAGACCCAGGAGCTTAAAAAACAGATAGAAGAGATGAAAGCCGCTTCTCCTGAAGGGTATAACCAATGGTTGAAAACCAGAAAATCTATTGAATACAGATTGATGGCGAGACAGGTGTTCGCAAACATCTCCACAGGGATTACCACAGGTAAAAAAGAAGCTGAAGAATTAATGAAGCAAAGAGATCAATTAGCTGATATTGACTTTGTAAAAATTGATTATGCAACTTATCTTCAAAAAAACAATATCAAAGTTACTACTGAAGATCTGGCAAACTATATCAAGCAGCATCCTATCATGTTCAAAGCTGAAGAAAGCAGAAATATTGGTGTAGTCTATTTCCCTTCTCAGCCAAGTGCGGCGGATGATGCTGCAGCGCAGAAAGAAATCAATAAATTATTTTCCGGAGGAACTGATGCGAGCGGAGGCACTGAAAATTTCCAGAATACAAAGAACGATTCCATGTTCGTTATGGCAAATTCTGATATGCCTTACAATCCTCAATATATGAAGCCGAATCAGTTGCCACAGACTATTCAGGCACAGGTTCCATCTGCTGCCATCGGGCAGACTTTCGGTCCTTATAAAGAACAGAACTTCTATGTAGTGTCCAAACTTTTAGATAAAAAGACTTCAGATTCTACATTGTCAAGACACATCCTGATTGCTTTCAAAGGAAGCCCTGCGGGAGAAGGTGTTACAAGATCCAAAGAACAGGCTAAAAAACTGGCCGATTCTATTGGAGCTGTAGTAAAAGCAAATCCTGGTAAATTTACAGAATTCCTTAAATTATCCAATGACCCAAGTTCTGCTGCTCAAGGTGGAAGCTTAGGATGGACTACTCCTGAAACGCCATTTGTTCCTGAATTCTTAACGTATTTAGCAAACAATCCTAAGGGGGCTACTGGTGTAGTAGAAACTCAGTTCGGATATCATATCATTAATATTGAAGATAAAAAACCGGGAGCCATGAGCTATAAAGTGGCTAATCTGGTAAAAGCGGTGAAGCCTTCTGATGCAACGGAAGCGGAGGTAAACAAGAAAGCAAGCCGATTTGTTCAGCAGGTTCAGGGGAAATCCTTTAATGATTTCGTAAATATTGCAAAGAAAGCAAACTATCAGTTCTCTAATCCAAAACAGGCTAAGAGATTTGACGGTCAGCTTCAAGGTTTAGGGACAGAAAAAGATCCGGAAATCCTGGCATGGGCTTTTGATAAAAAGAGAGAAAAAGGCGATACTGAATTATTTACCGTAGACGGAACAGGAGATAAAGTGGTGGTTTACTTAAATGGTAAGCAGGCAAAAGGAAGCGCAGATCCTGAATCGGTAAGAGATCAGATTGAAGTTGTCGTAAAAAATAAATTAGCGGCAAAACAGATTTCTGAGAAAATCGGTAAAGCAGAAAATCTGGATCAGATTGCCAAGCAATTTGGAACGACAAAACAGTCGGCGCAGGTTAATTTATTAAATCCTTCAGTAGCAGGATCTATGGAGCCTAAAGTTGCAGGTGCGGCATTCGGAGTTCAGAAAGGTAAGCTTTCTAATCCTGTTGAAGGCGGTACCGGTGTATATGTTCTGATCAAGAAGAATGAAACAATAAACAAGCAACCCGGAGATCTTAAACAATTTACAGAATCTGTTACGCAGAGAAACGGAGGGATGTTCGGACAGGCTTGGTTAAAGAGTCTTCAGGATAATGCTGATATCGATGATTACAGAATTGAAATCTGGAACAAATTAGGTTCTCAGCAGTAATAAAAAAAATAATTATTATAAAGATAGAAAAGCGGCAAAGTTTTTGCCGCTTTTCTTGTGTTTAACACTGGGCATTTAGAAAAAACATTAATTTAAATGTAGTATATTTGCTCATTAGAAAAATTTAGAAAGTGAAGTTCAGTAAAGAATTAAAAGCTGGTGTAATCGCACTTTTAGCCATTGTGGGCTTTGTGATACTGTTTCAGTTCATGAAAGGCAGAAGCCTTTTTACCACCGATAATATATTTTACGCACAATACGATAATGTTGAAGGTCTGGCACAGTCTTCTCCTGTGTCTATCAATGGTCTGAAAGTTGGGCAGGTAGATAAGATTATCCCTCATACTGCCAAAGATGGTAAAATTGATTTTCTTGTAAAAATAACCGTTGACAATAATTTTGAATTTTCAAAAAATTCAACCTTGGAGATTTTTGAACCTGGATTAATGTCCGGAAAAGAAATGAGAATCAATCTGATGTATGGTGGACCAACTGCCAAAGATGGGGATACTTTAAAAGGAGCTTTTAAACTGGGAACTTTAGGAAGCCTTTCTTCTCAGGTAGGTCCGGTAAAAGATCAGTTGCAGACGGTGCTTTACCGTGTAGATTCTTTGATGTCAAGTGCTAATCAGGTAGTCAATGCACAGAACAGGGAGGAAATAAGATTACTATTGGCTAACCTTAATAAAACCGTGTCAGCATTGCAGACCACTGCGGGAAGCGTGAATTCTCTGGTAGGCCATAATGACCCGAAACTTCAGAAAGTCCTTGATGATGCAAGTCTTACCATGCAAAGCGGGAAAGTTACTTTAGACAAGTACGGGAATTTAGCAGAAAGTATCGATACTAAAAAACTCAATGCGACCATTGCAAACCTGGACGCAACTGTTAGCAAACTTAATAATGTAGTAGACGGTGTCAATAACGGGCAGGGAAGTTTAGGTAAAATTATGAAAGATGAGGAACTGTATAATAATCTGAACGCTGCATCTACTAACCTCAATTCATTAATTGAAGATGTAAAAGCAAATCCGAAGCGATATATAAACTTTTCGGTATTTGGCAAGAACTCTAAAGAATAACCCATACGATATGCAATATATCAGTACTATTATTTTTCTTATTTTATTAATAGCCGGTTTCGGGCTGTTTGCAAAAAGCCTGCAGAAAATCTATAGAAACATCAGATTAGGAAGGGAAATTAACCGGACCGACCGAAAAGGGGAGCGCTGGGAAACCATGGCAAGAGTCGCTATGGGACAAAGCAAAATGGTAAAACGGCCAATTGCCGGAATTTTACACCTTTTCGTTTATGTAGGATTTATTATCATCAATATAGAGCTTATTGAAATTATTATTGACGGTATTTTCGGAACTCACAGATTTCTTTTTTCCATTTTTGGAAATGGCTTTTACGGTGCATTTACTGCAACTTTAGAGATTCTTGCATTACTGGTAATTATTGGAGTGGTTATATTTTTTATCCGCAGGAATTTCTATGGGGTTAAGAGGTTAACGATGAAAGAACTTTTCGGATGGCCTAAACAGGATGCAAACTGGATTCTGATTATTGAATTTGCCTTAATGATGGCATTCTTTACTATGAATGCTTCAGATTCTATTTTACAGATGAGAGGTGCAGAAGGTTTCCACCAGGCAGGGTCTTTTCCTATCAGTCAGATGGTCTTTGTTCCGTTTTTAGAAATTTTCAGTTTTGATAACGGATTTTTAATATTTACAGAGCGTGCTGCATGGTGGTTCCATTTCGTAGGTATTCTGTTCTTTATGAATTACTTGTATTATTCTAAACATTTACATATTATCTTAGCTTTTCCAAGTACATGGTTTGCCAATCTTGAGAAAAAAGGGAAATTTAATAACCTGGAGTCAGTTACCAAAGAAATTAAGTTAATGATGGATCCTAATGCAGACCCATATGCAGCTCCTGCAGAAGGTGATGCGGAAGTCTCTTCAAAATTCGGAGCTGAAGATGTATTTGATCTGAATCAGGTTCAATTATTAAATGCCTATTCTTGTACTGAATGTGGTCGTTGTACGGCTGTATGTCCTGCCAATATCACCGGCAAAAAGTTGTCTCCGAGATTGATTTTAATGAAAACAAGAGACCGGCTGGAAGAAGTAGGAAGAAATATTGATAAGAATAGCAAATTTGAAGATGACGGGAAGAAGCTTCTGAACGATTATATTACAAAAGAAGAGCTTTGGGCGTGTACTACCTGTAATGCGTGTACAGAAGCATGTCCTGTATTGTTAGATCCGCTTTCCATTATTTTTGATATGAGAAGATTCCTTGTAATGGAGCAATCTGCTGCACCACAGGAACTAAATCTGATGATGACGAATGTGGAAAATAATGCAGCTCCCTGGCAGTATAACCAGGCAGACCGTCTGAAATGGGCAAATGATTAATTAAAAATTGTATATGTTTATTATTTTTAATTTTGGAGCATTGATTCAGGCTGTCACTGTTGGGTTATTTGGATTTTTCTTCTATAAGCTCGGATTTTGGAATTTTATTAGCGGACTTAACCTGTCAATGCATAACAAAAATATTATTATTTCTTATGGTGTGTTCCTCTTATTAGTAATCACTTATAAATTAGGCGCCAGAGGTAAGATATTTTTTATTCCAACCTGGATTTTAATATTAATCTTTATTTTCATTGAGAATTTTGGGAATGGGAATGAACAAATCGATAATGGATTTAATACAACCTTTACTTACTCCAATTATATACTGCCCATTATCTTATTTTTAATAACTTTTTTATTTGTTACGAAAAAACGGGAAAAGAGTCCGGAGGCAAAAGAAAATCAAGAAAATAACCTTATTCAACAGTAAATTACAATGGAATTCTCTATAAAAACAATGGCAGAATATGCTGCCGAAGGAAAATCACCCGAAGTTCTGTTTTGGGTAGGCTGTGCTGGAAGTTTTGATGACCGTGCTAAAAAAATTACCAAAGCATTCTGTAAGATACTCAATAAGATCGGGGTTGAATTTGCTGTTTTAGGACAGGAAGAGAGCTGTACCGGCGATCCCGCTAAGCGTGCCGGGAACGAATTTGTTTTCCAGATGATGGCTTTGACCAATATAGAAGTTCTTAATGCATATGAAGTAAAGAAAATCGTTACCGCTTGCCCGCATTGCTTTAATACATTGAAGAATGAATATCCAAGCTTAGGAGGAAATTATGAGGTGGTGCACCATACCCAGTTTCTTAAGACGTTAATGGAGGAAGGGCGCCTGAAGATAGAAGGTGGTGCTTTTAAAGGTAAAAAAATTACCTTTCATGATCCATGCTACTTGGGAAGGGCAAACAATGAATATGAAGCGCCGAGAATGCTGTTGGAAAAACTCGATGCGGAACTGGTAGAAATGAAGCGATGCCGGACTAATGGCCTTTGTTGTGGTGCCGGAGGTGCACAGATGTTTAAGGAACCGGAAAAAGGGAACAAAGATATTAACATCGAAAGAACGGAAGAAGCATTGGCTTTTGAGCCTAAAGTGATTGCAACAGGCTGCCCTTTCTGCAATACGATGCTGACAGATGGCGTAAAGCATTTCAATAAAAACACAGAGGTTGCTGTAAAGGATATTGTGGAACTTTTAGCGGAAGCAGAAGATTTATAATATTAGAATAATTCTTTTTAACTGATAATTATTCCATGAAAGCAAAATGGATGTGTTGCTTTTTTATTGTTCTTACTGTTGTCACTCTTCTCAGTTTCCGGAACTATAAAAACAGGATCTTTGACTGGGATATGCCCGGCTACATCGGATGTTTGTACACTTTAAAATATCCTAACGATCCTGATAAAGTACGCACGCTTACATATGCTGAGATAGAAAAAGAAGGACCTGAACTCCAATATAAAGATATTCTTGGTATCCTCACGCCTCCGGATAAAGCACGTCAGGCTTTCGCTGGGAATACCCGGGCATTTAGTGAACAATTGCCGTATTTTCAGATTAAGGCCGGTTATAATCTGGCTATATTACTATTGTATGAATTTGGCTTTAGTCCTCCAAAATCAGTATTGCTGTTAAGCATAATTTCTTATTTCATTTCGGGACTGTTGTTCTTTTATATTTCTAAAATTATTTTTCCAGGGAATTATTTTCTGGCAGGCATTATAACTATCGGATTAATGCTTTTGCCGCCCATAAATTATATGGCCAGAATAGCAACACCGGATATGTTCATTTTTCAGTTTTTGCTGGTTTTTATGATCGGGCTGCTCCGAAAGTGGAATCAGTGGATTATGTTCCTGATTCTGTTTGTTATAACTTTTACAAGACCTGATTATATTCCATTCACATTAAGTTATTTAGGTGTAAAAGGGATATATGAATATTATCAATCAAGAAAGCTGAGCTTAAATGTTATTATTCAGGGAATTGTTCTTGTTACTATCTATATGGTTATCATGAAGATCTGTCATTATCCGGGTTGGAAGCATCTCTTTTATGATAGCTTTATTTACAGGCGTCATTTTATTTCTGTACAACCTCCTGATTTCACGTTAAAAGAATATTTTGAGATTCTTTTAGGGAAAGTCATCTATTTTAAAAGAATAACGTTCATCTCTGTTAGCCTTTTAGGATTGACATTCTATTGTTCAAAAGACCGATGGATAAGGATTTGTTCCATGCTAATTTTCGTTAATATTTATATTAAATTTTTATTCTTTCCCCATGCTTCAGGATTAAGATTTTTCTTCGGGCTTATCATCATGCTTTTTATCGTGTTCTTGTGGGCGGCCAGTAGAAAATACAATGGTTTCAAACTCAGGAAAATTGCGTAATTTTATGCTTTAAATTATCAACAATGAAGATTGAAGAGTCAAACATCGTAGAAACCAACGATTATAGAGTGATCATATATCCGGCATCCAGACCTTTGGAAACGAAAGAAGCAAAAATAATTACCGAGAAGCTTTTTGATTTTCTTTCAACCTGGGCGGCACACGGCAAACCACTTTCATCATCCTTTAAAATTGAGAAAAACCAGTTTATTATTATTTGCGTAGATGAAGAGAAAGAAATGGCTTCCGGATGCAGTATTGATGCGTTAGGCAAAGTAATAAGGGAAATCGATGAGGAATATCAGCTTGGCTTATTCGACAGGATGAAAGCCTGTTTCATAGAAAATGGGGAAGTAAAAACATTAAAGCTTATCGATTTTAAAAATAAGGTAAGAAACGGTAAAATTGCTAAAGACATTCAGGTATTTGATTTCTCAAAAAATACGTACTTAGAATTTATTGGTAATTTTCTTTTGCCTTTTGAGAGAAGTTGGGCGGCAGGTATTAAGTAATCGCTATTATGTAATAAAGTTAAAAGTGGAGCAGTCCGCTTTTTTTGCTTTACTTAATATTTATAAAAGTTTTGATCCTTTGATTGGTAATGCATAAAATTCTATTTTTGACCACTGCACACCGTTACGATGATGACCGGATTTTTTATCATCAGGCGAAAGCATTAAAGGATTGTGGCTATCAAGTAAAAATAGCCAGTCTTTCTTCTGATTTTCAAGGAACTATTAACGGTATTGAAATCGAAGCGTATGAGGTATTAGATAAGAATACACAAGAAAAGAAAGCAATTTTTGAAAACATATGTGATGCTTTTCAGCCTCACTGCATAATCTGTTCCGAGCCGCTAGCCGTTATTTCAACAAGGAAAATTCAGAAAACGACTAAAGCAGCTGTAATATATGATATTACGGAGTGGTACCCTTCCATGAGAATGGTAGAAAAGTTTTCATTTCCCTTTAATCTTTTCGAGGCGGTTAAGTTTTTTTTAATTCAGTTGTATGCGGGATTTTTGAGCATCCATTATATTTTTGGTGAGAACACCAAAAAATTTCCGCTGGCTTATTTTTTTCCTTTAAAGAAATCTATAGTTTTGCCTTATTATCCTGATGATATTTACATTCATCAGAATATTAAAGAGCTGGAAAAAAATAAGATTACTCTGTGCTATACCGGTCAGTTTTCTGAGGAAAAAGGAATCGGTCATTTTTTTTCCGCGGTTGATGCAGTAAGAAACAGACAGCCTGACCTTGACATTTCCATTGTTTTAATTGGAGGAGCAAGAAAACAAAAAGATGAGCTATATTTTGCAGGACTACTATCAGAATATCAATTTAAAAATATGACGGTGACAAAGCCTGCTTCTTTTGAAACCTTTACAGAAGCATATGCTGATGCAGATATTTGTTTTGATTTAAGAGCAATGAATTACGAAAACCATCATTGCCTCCCTATTAAACTGTTTTATTATGCTGCTTCAGGTAAACCTGTTATTTATACGGATCTTAAAGCAACAAGACAGCATGTTGATGTGTCAAAGTTCGGATATCTTGTTGATCCTGAAGATTCTGAAGCTATTGCAGATAAAGTTTTAGGTTATATTGAACATCCTGCTTTATATACGGAGCATGCTCACAATGCCAGAACAGAATATGAAAAAAAATACAATTGGGATGGTATTAAAGAATCATTTATAAGCTTCGTTAAAAATTCTATATTACAGAGATGAAGCAAAAAACGATTCTGAAGACATTCATTTCCCGGTTTCTGATTTTACTGTTAAATTTCGGCCTGGTCATCTATTCTACGAATATGTGGGGAAGTGAGGGAAAAGGAGTCATCTCGATCGTAATTGCAGACCTTACGATCATCAGCTTCTTTGCGAATATTTTTGTAGGAAGCAGTATGAGTTACTTTGCCTCTAAATACAGAACTGAAGAAATCTTACCTTTTGCCTATCTCTGGTCTGTTATAGTGGGAATTTCAGTGCCTTTGCTTTTCAGTTTCAATCATGCCTCAGAATATTCAGGTTATCTGGTCGTACTTTCTGTTTTATCTTCACTTCTTGCTGCCAATGTAAATTTATTTGTCGGGCAGCAGAATATTAAAATGTTTAACCTATATACGGTTTTACAGCAGATTATCCATATCATATTTATTATCATTATTGTTTATCTCATCAGAATAACTTCTGTTAATGCTTATTTTATGGCCCAGATTGGCTGCTTTGGAATTTTGTTTTTAATGAGCGCTTTCCAGGTTCTTAAACGCTGTAATGTAAAGCAAATTTCATTTTCTAAAAAAACAGGCAGCAAATTATTTAATTATGGCTGGAAAACTCAATTGAGTGCTTTTCTCCAGTTCTTAAACAACAGGCTGTCGTTCTATTTTCTTGAATATTTTAAGGGTATGGTAAGTGTAGGCGTTTTTTCTGTGGGGATTGCATTTTCTGAAGCCATCTGGACGGTAAGCCGTAGCCTTTCCATTGTATTGTATGCAGATATTGTCAATAATCGGAATTGTAATGAGGCCATTGAAAAAACCAAAATTTCTTTGAGGATCAGTTTCTTGATTACCTTGCTGTTTATCATAGTCATGCTGATAATTCCTTCCCAACTGTATGCTATGGTTTTTGGGAAAGATTTCAGCCAGACGAAAGAAATCGTTTTATATCTTTCTCCCGGAATTTTGGCAATTGCCGTAAGTAATATTATCGGGTATTATTTCGCAGGAATCAATAAACTGAGGATTTTAAATGTAAAGGCTATGATCGGCCTTATTTTTACAGTCATTTCTTCATTTTTTGTCATTCCGAAATGGGGAATCCGTGGGGCATGTATCATTACTTCGGTTTCATATTGCCTTTCATCCGGTTTGTTATTCTGGAGATTTTACCAGATCACAGAATTTCATATTCATGATTTTATATTATCCAAAGCCGAGGTGCACCGATTAGCTAAAAAAATTTTAAAGAAATAAATTCATCGTTTCTATATTAAATGCAAAATATGGAAGTAATCATTCTAAAGGTTATGTAAATCGGCAATACAATTAAAATAAGTTTTATCTTTGTTGGAAATGAGAAATATTATTTTTGGATTTCTGGTCATTTTTTGTGCATTTCTGAGCTGTAAAACAGATGATGAGGATGTACGTAGGGTTGATCAGATTTTAAATATTTATATGAAAAACGGAACGGGACGTGATCTTTTCCATAATAAAAAAGATGTCTCGTATTTTACCTATTCCATGAATGATGTGAATGGGATAAAAGATCTTTCACCGGTCAGCAGCTCACTGAAAGCCACAGGGGATTCTACACTCTTTATAGAATATATTGCAGGCGCACGAAGAGTAGGGCTCGATACGCTTAACCCTGATAATAAAACCTATCGTTCAGTCATTACACTTTCGCTTGTCAAAAGGTTAAATAATACCATTTTGGATACCATCAATGATAAACTGGAAATTCAATACCGCATGACGCCGGCCGTTTTTGAGGTCTCAAAAGTCTATTACAATGATACGCTGAGATTTACCAAGCAGGATGACGCCCCCAACGTAGTGACGATCGTAAAATAATTTATACATTTGCAAAACTGTTGGCATTTCAATGCTGATATTTTAATCACTAACATCTAAATAAAATGTTACAAGTCAATTTTTTGCGCGACAACAAAGAGCGCGTTTTAGAAGGTCTTCAAAAAAGAAAATTCAAGAATCTTGAGTTGGTAGACGAGGCTATTGCTACTGATGAAGAAAGAAAAAAAATTCAGTTTGAATTGGATTCTCAACTTTCCGAAATCAATAAAATCTCCAAAGAGATCGGACTTTTAATGAAAGAAGGAAAAAGAGAAGAAGCTGAATCTGCAAAATCTAAAACTGCACAATTTAAAGAGTCGACATCACAATTGAAATCTCAGCTGGATGTAAAAGAAAAAGATTTGCTTAATATCCTTTACCAGCTTCCAAACATTCCTAATGAATTGGTAAAAAGCGGTGCGTCAGCAGAAGATAATGAAATCATCTACCAATCCCACGATGTAGAAGGTCTTGGTGAAGGGGCGATTCCTCACTGGGAACTGGCTAAAAAATATAACCTGATCGATTTTGAATTAGGAGTAAAAATTGCCGGTGCAGGATTTCCGGTGTATCTTGGAAAAGGAGCCAGGCTTCAGAGAGCTTTGGTCCAGTATTTCTTAGATAAAAATGTTGAGAAAGGGTATATGGAAGTCAATCCCCCTCACGTGGTAAATGAAGCTTCCGGTTATGGAACAGGACAACTCCCTGATAAGGAAGGCCAAATGTATTATATCCAGGCAGATGATTTATACTTAATTCCCACGGCTGAGGTTCCGGTGACCAATCTTTACCGTGATGTTTTGTTGGATGAAAAAGATTTGCCAATTAAAAATACGGCATTTTCTCAATGTTACAGAAGGGAAGCGGGAAGCTATGGAGCTCATGTAAGAGGTCTTAACCGTCTTCACCAGTTTGAAAAAGTGGAAATTGTAAGAATAGAAAAACCGGAAAATTCTTATGCTGTTCTGGAAGAGATGGTAGAACATATCAAAGAAATTTTAACGGATCTTGAGCTTCCTTACAGAGTATTGAGACTGTGTGGCGGTGATACCGGTTTTGCTTCTGCCATGACCTATGATTTTGAAGTTTGGAGCGCGGCCCAGGAGATGTGGTTAGAAGTGAGTTCTGTTTCCAACTTCGAAACGTTTCAGGCCAACAGGCTAAAATGCCGCTATAAAGCAGACGGAAAATCACAGCTGGTTCATACTCTGAACGGTTCTGCAATGGCATTGCCAAGGATTATGGCGGCGCTGCTGGAAAACAACCAGACGGAAGAAGGAATTAAGCTTCCAAAGAAAATCGCTGAGTATGCACGATTTGATATAATTAATTAAGATTTGAATAGTTTAAGTTTAAATAGAAACCACCGGAACTTCCGGTGGTTTTTGTTTGTATTATTTATTTTATAATTTACTAGTGACAATTAACCTTGCTATGAGAGTGTGTATTATGATCTCCCGGCAAATGGCAGTCACCCGGATTGTCATTTGAAATTTTCATCGCTTCTGCTCTCGGGGAAATATAGGGAATGCCCAGTTCAAGCCCTCTTACAATAAATAACCCTCCGAGAGTAATCATCACTACAGGAATAGCTTTTAAGACTTTTATCCTGAAAGCCTGATTCATTAGGTTTCCGGCTAAAACTACTACAAACATAAACGGGAGTGTTCCCAAACCGAATAAAGCCATATAAAAGGCTCCCTGCCATATTCCTCCGCTTGCCAGGCTTGCCGTCAAAGCCATATACACCATTCCGCAGGGTAGAAATCCATTTAAAAGTCCGGTAGTAAACCTTGAGCGGTAATCTGCTTTTTGAAGCAGCCTTCCTAAATTTGATTTTACTTTAAATAAAAATTTAGAAAAGAAAGGAATCTTTGAAGCAAAATCTTTACCTCCAAAAGAAAATACAGCCATAACAATCAGTAAAATTCCAACAGAAATAGTCAGATATTTCTGGAAGCCGGCCATTTCAAATCCTTCACCTATAATTCCCAAGAAGGCGCCCAAAAGCGAATAGGTGAAAATTCTTCCAAACTGGTAGGTCAGATTCTGAAGATAGAAATTGGTAGCCTGCTTTTTAGTAAGTCCCATGGATAAGGCAATAGGTCCGCACATTCCAATGCAATGGAATCCGGAAGCGAAACCCAGGGCAACAGCAGATATAATAAGTGCTACTTCCATATCACATCATAATCCAGTCGGTAGTCTTTTTTATCCTTTGTCCAGCTTAATCTTAATGTATAGTTTCCTTCTTTTAATAGCTGTGACGGAATCAGGAATGATTTATTGGCATCAAGCTGTACGGATTTATGGATATCCAGATTCTGGTCTTCAGTTCTGTTTAAAACAAATTTTACCGTTGTATTGGAATTGTCATATTCTTTTGGGAATGTTATTTTAATCCCGCTTTTATCCTGACTGTATACCGGTTTTTCCTGCAACTGATCAGCTCTTCCTTTAGCATCAATTACATCCTGGTATTTTAACTCCTCTTCGTAATAATTATCGGTTACCATCTCTGAATTCTTTTGTCCGTTCGGAAAAAGAAAGAGCATGGACAATATGAAAATGATGAACGCCAGTAATGCGATTACCATACCGTGTCCCCAATTAAAGTTTTTCATTTATAAAAATTAAAATTGTAATTTAAATGGACCTTCAAAGTAAGTCTGATAAGAGTCGACCAGTTTTCCCTTCATGTCATATACCCCGATGGTGATATTCTGCTTGGAAAGATTCATTTCACTTTCCGGGAAACTGATGTTAATGGTCCCTTTTGTTATTTTATCTCTCTCTACAGGAATTTTGCTTGATCCGCTGTAAATTACCTCTCCATGTTTAGGCTCTATTACCTTTATCGTCACCATCTTTTTCTCATTGGTTTTATTCAGGAAGGTATAGTTGTAAGTATTGGTAATGTTTCCATCCCTTACAAAGAAGGTACTTCCTGCCGGTTTAATGAATTTAGCTTCCATTTCACCACGGTTATAAAGAAGATAGCCTAAGAATCCGACTAATAATGCGAGAATCACGGCAAAGCCTTTCATTCTTCCCGTAAACTTAAATTCAGTTTGCTTTTCAATCTCATTTTCCGATGCATACCGGATCAGACCTTTCGGAAGACCTACTTTGTCCATAACTTCATCACAGGCATCAATACATGCGGTACAGTTAACACATTCCAACTGCTGCCCATCTCTGATGTCAATTCCTGTAGGACAAACAACCACACACTGATGGCAGTCTATACAATCTCCCTTACCAGCTGCTTTTCTGTCTTCTCCTTTTCTCCATTTCGCGCGGTTTTCTCCTCTTTTAAAATCATAAAAGACATTGATGGTATCTTTATCAATTAAAACACCCTGTAATCTTCCGTAAGGACATACCAAAGTACAAACCTGTTCTCTGAACCAAGCAAATACAAAATAGAAGGCGGAAGTAAACAGAATCATCACAATAAAATTGGTTGGATGTGCAAATGGTCCTTCGGATATAATCCTGAATATCTCTTTATATCCGACAATATACATCAGCATAAAGTGGGTAATGATCAGTGAAATGATTACATAAATTGTCCACTTTAAACCTCTTTTCCAGATCTTTTCACTGTTCCATTCCTGTCGGTCTAATTTCATCTGCCGGTTTCTGTCTCCTTCAATGGCATATTCTATTTTACGGAAAATCATTTCAAGGAAAATTGTCTGAGGGCAAATCCACCCACAGAAAATTCTACCGAAAGCGATCGTAAATACAATAATGAAAATCAAAGAGGCAATGGCTCCTAACGTAAGGATGAAAAAATCCTGTGGATAGAAAGGCTGCCCAAAGATGAAAAACTCCCTGTCAATTACATTAAATAAGATAAGTGGATTACCATTAATTTTGATAAATGGTACTGTAAAATATATGATTAATAATATCCAGCTTACAAGATATCTATAGTTGGTGTATCTGCCCTTGGGTTTTCTGGGATATACCCATTTTCTTTTACCGGACTGATCCATAGTTCCTATAGAATCTCTGTAAGTCTCAGGGTCCAAAACCTGTCCCTGTCCGCCGCGTACTTCTATTTCTTCTATGTCTGACATTTTGTAAATATTTAAAAAAGAAAAAACATAATTCGTTACTATTTTTTATCTAATAACAAATTATGTTTTTCTTCATATGATTAATTTTGATTTAAAATTATTCTTTTTCCCAATGTGCCTCTGTTCCCTGAGGTGCGGCTCCACCTTTATCCTGTGTTACCGGAGGCAACTCCTGATTAATATGATATACATAAGCTGCAATTTTTTCTATTTCAGCTCCTGAAACTTCCCCGTTCTTACCAAATGGTCTCATGGCAGGATTGGTAGGAGAACCATTCCAGTCCATATGGAAAACCGTTTTAAATAGAGTTTTCTCAGGCTGGTTGATCCAATACGCATCTGTAAGATTTGGACCGATTCCTCCGCTACCGTCTTCTTTGTGGCAAGATGCACAGTTGGTTTTAAATAATTCTTTACCCTCTGCAATATTATCGGCAGAATATTTTGCCGTTTCAATTGTTACAGGCGGTTGGGTCTTATTATAAATATCAATTGCTGCAATCTGCTCCTTGTATTCCTGCTCGTACTCGTTAATAGGGTGCGCAAAATCTGTAAAAGAATATGCTGCAATATAAACGATACAAAAAACGGTCCCAAAGTAGAATAAACCTAACCACCATTTTGGTAACTGGTTATCCAATTCCATAATTCCGTCGAAACCATGATCAATAAGAATATCTTTTTCTTCATCTGCAGACTGTTTTTTAAATGCAGCCCTGTATAATCTTACCAGATATGGTGTTCTTTTTTCAGCCAGATAAGCCGCCTTTTCCTCAGGAGATAGCCTTTTGAATTTATTATTTTCAATAAGATCTCCGATAGCACTGTGAATATACGCCAGAATACCAGCGATTACTACAGTTCCCCAGAAATAAGGTGAACTAAGGAACTCATAACTTTGTACAAACAGATAATAAAAAACTATTAAAAGTCCAATTATTATTAAAATGTTTACAATAACCGGGGTTCTTTGTTTCATAATAAAAAGTTAATTTTTTTGATTAAAATTATCATCTTCATCATCCTGCAGAGGAGCTTCTTCTTCTTCTTTGTAATATTTTTTAGGCTTGCTGAAAACATATATAACCAAACCTACGAAGAACAGCAGAAAGAATATCAGCGCCAAGGTCTGGTAAAATCCAGCATTATCGGTATTGGATAATATGTCTTTAAAATTCTGCGGTATCATGATGTGATCCTTTTAATATTAGTTATTACTTGCTGTTTTTATTTCGGTAGTTTTAATATCCGTTCCTAGTCTTTGAAGATAAGAAATAAGTGCTACGATTTCTTTTTTCTCCAATTCTCCTTTAGGTCTCTTTGCATAAGCCTCTTTTAAGTCAGTTGCTTCAGAGAATATATCCCTTACGATTTTCGTTGCCTGATTATCTGCCCATGAGTTAGCAGAATCAATTTCAGCTTTGGTATAAGGAATATCAAACGCACTCTTCATCAGTTTCATTTTATCCACCATTTTAGAGCGGTCCAGGTTGGTAGCAATCAGCCATGGATAACGTGGCATAATAGAACCGGCAGATGTTGATCTTGGGTTATACATATGCTTGTAATGCCATGAGCTTGGGTTTTTACCTCCTTCTCTATGCAAATCCGGACCTGTTCTTTTTGAACCCCAAAGGAATGGTCTGTCATAAACAAATTCTCCTGCTTTAGAATACTGTCCGTTTTTACCATTGAAACGTACGATCTCATCTCTGAACGGTCTAACCATTTGCGAGTGACACGCGTTACATCCTTCTCTGATATAAAGATCTCTACCTTCCAGTTCAAGTGGAGAATAAGGCTTTACTGCTGAAATGGTTGGAACACTCTTCTTAAGAGACAGTGTAGGGATAATTTCTATCATACTGCCTATTGAAATAGCAAACAAAGATAAAATACCCAATAATACCGGAGTTCTTTCTAACCAAAGGTGAGTTCCCTCGCCTTCCTTACGTTTTCCGCTGATATTTGCCAATGCAGGTGCTTCTGCCGGTACTTCTTTCTGGAATGAACCTTTTCTTACCGTAGCAATCAGGTTAACCACCATTAAAATAGCTCCTGAAAGATAAAGGAACCCTCCGAAGAATCTCATTTTAAAATATGGAATAATTGCAGTTACGGTATCCAGCCAATTTTTCCAAACCAGTGTTCCGTCCGGATTAAACTGCTTCCACATTAATCCTTGTGTAAATCCTGAGATATACATAGGAACCGCATAGAAGATAATTCCTAAAGTTCCCAGCCAGAAATGCCAGTTAGCCAGTTTTACCGAATATAATTTGGTTCTCCATAAGATCGGGATCAGGTAATAAATAACACCGAATGCCATGAAACCGTTCCAGCCTAACGCACCTAAATGTACGTGACCAATTACCCAGTCTGTAAAGTGACCAATTTTGTTAATGTTTTTAGTTGCTAAAAGCGGACCTTCAAATGTGGCCATCCCATAACAGGTAACGGCTACCACGAAGAACTTCAGGATTGGGTTTTCCCTTACTTTGTCCCAGGCTCCTCTTAACGTAAGAAGTCCATTTAACATACCTCCCCATGACGGTGCGATAAGCATGATCGAGAACCCGGTTCCCACTGCCTGAGCCCACGCAGGAAGAGCAGTATACTGAAGGTGGTGAGGACCAGCCCAGATATATACGAAAATTAACGACCAGAAGTGAATGATAGACAGTTTATAAGAGAATACCGGTCGGTCTGCGGCTTTTGGTAAGAAATAATACATCAAACCTAAAACCGGAGTCGTCAGTACAAATGCTACTGCATTGTGACCGTACCACCATTGTACAATCGCGTCTTTTACCCCTGCGTATGCTGAATAAGATTTCCAGCCTGTGAAAGATAAAGGAACTTCAAGGTTATTGAAGATATGCAGCATGGCTACCGCAATCCAGGTTCCGATATAGAACCAGATGGCTACATATAAATGTCGTACTCTTCTCTTGGCAATGGTCAGGAACATATTGGCTCCGAAAATGACCCATGAGAATGTGATTAAAATATCAATCGGCCATTCGTGTTCTGCATATTCTTTTGAGGTATTAATCCCCATAAAGAAGGTTATATACGTCACGATGATCATGATCTGCCAGGTCCAGAAATGGATCCATGACAAAGTATCACTGTACATCCTTGTTTTTAACAATCGCTGTAAAGAGTAATACACCCCTACATATACAACGTTCATTACAAATGCAAAAATTACAGTAGTAGTGTGTAACATCCTGATTCTTCCGAATCCAAATGCACCATGTGTGTTTATTAATCCCTGAATACTCCCACCCATACTGCTAATGGTGGTGTCATCCGTTCCGAATAAAAATTCCGGAAGTTCAGGATAGAAAAGCATTAATGCAGCTGTAAGGCCGAACAAAAACCCTATGATCCCGAAAACTACGGTCGCATACAGGAATGCCCGGACAATACTGTTGTCATAACTAAACTTCTGTGTTTCCATATCAACTATTCACTTTTTTCTTCAATTTTTATTATTTTCTCCTATTTCATCTTTGCTTTTGTCGTTATCAGTTGCTTCTTTTTCCTTGATTTCATCGGAGTCAAAGAGGATTCTTACAGCCGGAGATTCATCATCTTCAAACTGTCCTTTCCGTGCATATATGATAAACACAACCAGAAAGACTGCAGCTAAAGAAACGCTGCAAAGGATCATTAAATAAAGAATATCCATCAGCCAACAAAATTAACCTATTTTCGGGTCTCAAATTTAATGAAAAATAATGACTTTCATCACGAAATCTGGTTTTTGGCTAATTTAAAATCAGTCTAAATAAGCCCTGTTTAAGCCTGTTTTTTGAAATATTTTCTTCCCAGTACCCAGGTTGAAAAAGTAGTAAATGAAACTACAGTGATTGAACTCGCCGGCATAATCAGTGCCGCAAAGAGAGGATGCATATGTCCCGTAACCGCATAGCTTAAACCGACGATATTATAAAGAAAACTGATTATAAATGTCATTTTCACAATAGTGATTGAGCCCTTACATACGTTAAGGTACCGGTCAAGCATTACCACTTTTTCACCATTCATAATGACATCTGAGGAAGGTGTGAAGCTGTTGGTGTCATCTGCGATAGCAATACCCACGTTGCTTTGTTTCAAAGCTCCAGCGTCATTAAGGCCATCCCCGATCATGGCTACTTTCATATCTTGATTCTGAAGATTCTGGATGTAATTCAGCTTATCTTCCGGGTTTTGATTGAAAGCCATGGCTTTGTAGTTCGGGATCAGCTCTTTCAGCTGGCTTTCTTCAGATGAATTGTCTCCGCTCAGTATAAAGACTTTATAGCCTGTAAGTTTGAGGAATAAATTTTTAAGGTTTTCACGATATTCATTTTTAAAAATGAACTTCCCTAAAAATTCATCATTTTTGCTGATGTATACTGCTGTTTCAAGATTTTTAGGATCCTGGTTGTTATAAAGGGCTGATCCGACTTTATATAGGTTTCCTCTTACGCTGGCTTCATATCCTTTTCCCGAAATCTCCCGGAATTGTTCAACAGGGAAATAATCGTCATTAACATCAATGAAATCGTATAATGATTTGGATAGCGGATGGTTAGAATTTTTTACTAAAGTCTTGATATTCAAAAGATCAAATTCCGGGATCTCAGAACCTTCATATTTGATATTTGATTTCTTTCTATGGGTAATGGTACCTGTTTTATCAAAAACAATTGTGTCTAATCTGGCAATTTTTTCAATCGTAAGGGTATCTTTTACATAAAATTTATTCCTGCCTAAAATCCTCATGATGTGTCCAAAAGTAAATGGTGCAGATAAGGCAAGAGCACACGGACAGGCAATAATAAGAATCGCGGAAATCACCTGGAACATTTTGTCCAGATCAATAAAATACCAGTAAATACCGGAAATAAGTGCAATTCCTAAAATAATGAAGGTGAAATATTTACTGACGTTATTGGTGAGAGTGTCAAGTCCTGTTTCATGCTTCTTGAATGCTTCCTTATTCCAAAGTTGTGTTAAGTAACTCTGGTCTACATTTTTAATTACCTCCAGTTCCAGGGAAGAACCGATCTGTTTTCCTCCTGCGAAAATTTTATCACCCGGTTGCTTCCCGATGGTTGCGCTTTCCCCTGTAATAAAACTGTTGTCGATGTTTCCTTCGCCGTTAATTAAGATAGCATCCACAGGGATAATTTCCTGGTTCCTGACTAAAATCCGGTCTCCGATTTTAATTTCCGATAATAAAATATTTTCCTGTTTTCCCTCAAAATCAACCTTGGTTACAGCAATTGGATAAAAAGATTTGTAATCACGGTCGTACGATAATGCATTGTAGGTTCTTTTCTGGAAGATTTTCCCTAACAGCATGAAAAATAAAAGACCACATAAGGTATCAAAATATCCAGGGCCGTAATCGGTCGCTACTTCGTATAAGCTTCTCCCGAAAAGTACGATAATCCCCAGCACGATAGGCACATCAATATTGACGATTTTATTTTTTAAACCATACCATGCAGATTTATAATAATCAGAAGCGGAATACACCACCACAGGAATTGCGAGGATACACATCAAAGCCCGGAAAAGCCCTTTGTAATGATCCATCCAGTAATCTTCACCGCCGATATATTCAGGGAATGCCAAGAACATACCGTTGCCAAAAGCAAAAGCGGCAATGGCAAACTTTATAAGCAAAGATTTGTCCAGATGTTCTACATTTTTGTCAGCTGTTTCAAGGCTGATAACAGGTTTGTATCCTAAGTTGGTTAAAAAATTAGCTAATTCGCTTAATTTTAAGTCATTATGGTTGAAAGAAACCTGCAGGGTTTTCCTGGTAAAATTGACTTGGGAATATTTAATATTTTTATTAAGGGTATGAAGGCTTTCCAAAAGCCATATGCAGGATGAACAGTGAATCACAGGGATCCTGAACGTTACCAGGCTGGTGTTTCCCTCAGAAAAATCTGTTACCTTGTCAAAAATCTCAGGTGTATCCAGGTAATCATACTGGGAAGAGTTCTCATCGCCGGGACGGATGCCTGCTCTTTTATTAAGTTGGTAAAAATTAGCTAAATTATTGGTATTCAGAATTTCATAGACCGATTTACAACCGTTGCAGCAGAATATTCTTTCATCGAATGCAATTCTTTCTTTTTCGATATCTTGGCCACAATGAAAACAGTTCTCGCTCACCTTCATAAATTATTGAATCACAAAATTATAACAAATTTTTTTGTTTATCGAGTTTAAAAGTTCTATTTTTGTGATAAATATCATGTAAAATGTCGCAGGGACAACAGATTGCCATCGAAGATAGGTTTGCCAGGGTTTTTAATGATAAATCATTTAAGGAAAGACTTTCCAGCGCTGATTTTGAGAAATATATAAACGCTAAAAAGAAGCTTAATTTTCAGAAACACGATACCATTTTTGAAGATGGGGAAACACCGAAAGGCGTGTATGTTTTGGAAAAAGGAGCGGCTAAATTATCAAAATCAGGAGCATTTGGTAAAGACCAGATTTTAAGGTTTATCAAAGAAGGAGACATTATCGGCTACCGTTCTCTTTTATGCGGAGAGAACTTCCAGGCAAAAGCGGAAGCTATGACAGATATTGAGGCTACATTTTTACCGGCCGAAGTGTTTATGTATCTGCTGGAAATAGATCCTCAGCTTTCTTTCGTTATGCTTCAGAAAATTTCTTATGAGTTAGGAGAATCATCCAATACCATTACTTTTCTCGCCCAGAAAACGGTAAGGGAAAGGCTGGCGGAAATTTTATTGCTTCTGGAGCAGAAATTAGGTGTTGATCCCGAAGGGTTCATCAAGATTTCCTTAACAAGAGAAGAAATTGCCAATATCATCGGTACGGCTACGGAAAGTGCCATTCGTCTCATCTCTGAATTTAAAGGAGACCAGCTCATCGAAGTAGACGGAAGAAATATAAAAATTCTCAACCACGACAAATTAATGAAGCTAGGTCACGTAGTTTTATAAAAATCATACAAAAATTTAAGTCGGCCCAGCGCCGACTTTTTAACTTTTAAAATAGATACATTATGTCTGTTCACTCTGAAATTAAAAAAGTTACCACTGAAACCTTGCGTAAAATGAAATTCGACAAGGAAAAAATAACGATGCTTACGGCTTATGATTTTACAACTGCCAAAATGGTAGATGCAGGAGGAATTGATGCTGTTTTAATCGGAGATTCTGCAGCGAATGTAATGGCGGGTTTCGAAACAACATTGCCTATTACGTTGGACCAGATGATCTACCATGCTCAAAGTGTGGTCAGAGGAACTGACAGGGCTTTGGTGGTGGCTGATTTACCATTCGGAACTTATCAGAGTAATCCTGAAAAAGCATTGGAGTCTGCGGTAAGAATGATGAAAGAAGGCGGTGCCCATGCCGTAAAGATTGAAGGCGGAAAAGAGATTTCCAAATCTATCAAAAAAATTATCAATGCAGGAATTCCTGTAATGGGACACTTGGGATTGACCCCTCAGTCCATCTACAAGTTCGGGACCTATAAAGTAAGAGCTAAAGAAGAGGCTGAAGCTGAAAAATTAATCGCTGATGCACAGCTTTTGGAAGAATTGGGCTGTTTTGCGGTTGTTCTGGAGAAAATTCCTGCAGATCTTGCTAAAAAAGTGACGGAGGCTATTACCATTCCGACAATCGGGATAGGAGCGGGAGCTGATTGTGACGGACAGGTTTTGGTATATCATGATATGGTTGGAATGAACCAGGGATTCAGTCCGAAATTTTTGAGAAGATATCTTGATCTGTATACGGAAATTACAGGAGCGGTATCACAGTATGTACAAGATGTGAAAAATGTAGATTTCCCTAATGAAAAAGAAAGTTATTAAGATATGAAGAACCAACAGGCTATTCAGGGGATTTTATCAATTATTGCATTGCTGTGCCTTGCTGCAGGATGGTTTAATCTGTTTTCTCCTGAAATCAACGATTTGCTTTCCCGCAGGGTATTTTATGTTCTGATAGGAGTGAGCTTCCTGTTTCAGGCACCCTTACTCACCAATAAAAACTTTGTATATGGGATGTATGCCGCCGCGGCTTTGTGCATTGTAGGTGCTTTTTTCCCGGTGGAATGGAAAATTTCAGGCATAAAAACATTAGGCCTTCTGGGAGGGATTATTATTTCATTCACCAACAGGCCCACTTACCGTCAGTAATTTATGGAGGAACAGATTGTATATGAAGACAACCACCTTCTGGTGATCAATAAGAAAGTCGGGCAGCTGGTACAGGGCGATAAGACCGGTGATGAATCTTTACTGGAATCCATCAAGAATTTCATAAAAAAAAGAGACGCCAAACCTGGAAATGTATTTCTCGGCTTGGTCCATCGTATCGACAGGCCTACTTCCGGCTTGGTGATCTACGCTAAAACCTCCAAAGCCTTGTCCCGCCTTACACAAATGGTTAAAAACCGTGAGGTTAAAAAAACGTATTGGGCAGTCGTGGCTAAGGAAATGATTCCTCAAAGTCAAAGACTGATCCATTATTTACAGAAAAATGAAAAAAACAATAAGGCTATTGTTTTTACAAAAGTAACGGATGGCGCCAAAGAGGCTATTCTTACGTATAATGTCATTAAAAGCTTAGATAATTACCTGTTACTGGAAATCGATCTGGAAACCGGAAGGCATCACCAGATCAGAGCCCAGCTGTCAAAAACAGGAGTACCCATTAAAGGTGACTTAAAATATGGTGCGCCCCGCTCAAATCCTGATGGCGGAATCAACCTTCATGCGCGGAAGCTGGAATTTATCCATCCTGTAACAAAAGAAAACATTGTGATTACGGCACCGGTTCCTCAAAATGATGCCATTTGGAGAGCCTGTGAAGAATGAGATTCATAACATCAATCCGTCAAATAAAAGCAATTGCCGTCTCATAATAAAGATGGCTTTTTCTTTTCAGTGAAATTAAAATTTTGCCCATTTAAAAAAAATATCTAACTTCGCTCCAGACTTTAGGGGTGTCTGTTGCATAAACAGGCTGAGATTTTACCCTTTGAACCTGATCTGGACCATACCAGCGTAGGGAAAAGCGAAATGACTTTGCTGTACATTCTACTGTACCATGCCGGGCATTCCTAAAGTATTTTAAAAATTTAGGAATGACGCTCACAATCAACCACACCAAAAAAACTTTTGATGTACTTCCCGAAAATCTGGAAGCATTAATGGCTATGGAAATACCCGAAAAGAAAAAAGGAATTGCCGTGGCCCTCAATAACCGTATTGTTCCGCGGTCATCCTGGCCGGGAACCGTTCTCAATAACGAAGATTCAATTTTAATTATCACCGCTACCCAAGGCGGTTAAAAATATCCTATGGCTCATAATATTACACGTTCGCCGTTTCCGAACTCAAAGAAGATCTATATTGAAGGGAATATACATCCCATTAATGTAGCGATGCGCGAAATACACTTAAGTCCGACAAAACTTACCAACGGAAATTTGGAAGAGAATCTGCCTGTTACCGTTTACGATACATCCGGACCTTATACCGATGAAAATTCGGAAATCAATATTGAAAAAGGCCTTCCGAGAATCAGGGAACAATGGATACTTGACAGAGGAGATGTAAAGATTCTGGAAGGAATTACTTCAGATTACGGAAAAGCACGACTAGCCGATTCAAAACTTGATGTATTAAGGTTCTCTTATAACCATTTGCCTAAGGTAGCAGAGGACGGGAAACAGGTTACTCAGTTGTATTATGCCAGACAAGGGATTGTTACTCCGGAAATGGAATATGTTGCCATCAGGGAAAATCAGAGGATTGATCAATTGGATTTTGTTTCAAAAGATATGGCTTCCCAACATCCGGGAAACAGTTTTGGGGCAAAAACTCCAAAGAATAAAATTACTCCTGAATTTGTACGGGATGAAATTGCAGCAGGGCGAGCCATTATTCCTAACAACATCAATCATCCTGAAAGCGAACCGATGATTATCGGGCGGAACTTCCTGGTGAAGATCAATGCTAATATCGGGAACAGCGCCGTCTCGTCAGGCATAGAAGAGGAGGTTGAAAAAGCAGTCTGGGCCTGCCGTTGGGGAGCTGATACGATTATGGACCTGTCTACAGGGAAAAACATTCACGAAACCAGAGAGTGGATTATCCGGAACAGTCCGGTTCCGATTGGTACCGTTCCGATTTATCAGGCATTGGAAAAAGTGAAAGGCGTTGCAGAAAATCTTACCTGGGAAATTTTTAAAGACACCTTGATTGAACAGGCAGAGCAGGGCGTATCTTATTTTACTATTCATGCCGGAGTTTTATTAAGGTATATTCATCTGACTGCCGGAAGAGTTACAGGAATTGTTTCAAGAGGCGGCTCCATTATGGCAAAATGGTGCCTTTATCATCATAAGGAAAATTTTTTATATACCCATTTCGAAGAGATCTGTGAAATTATGAAAAAATATGATGTTGCTTTTTCTTTGGGGGATGGGCTTCGTCCCGGATCAATTGCAGATGCCAATGATGAAGCGCAGTTTGCCGAACTGGAAACGTTAGGAGAGTTGACGAAAATTGCATGGAGGCATAATGTCCAGGTAATGATTGAAGGGCCTGGTCATGTCCCGATGCACATGATCAAAGAAAATATGGAAAAACAGCTGGAAGTATGTGATGAGGCGCCGTTTTATACTTTAGGCCCTTTAACGACGGATATTGCACCAGGATATGATCATATTACTTCAGGAATCGGAGCGGCAATGATCGGCTGGTTTGGCTGTGCAATGCTTTGTTATGTAACCCCGAAAGAACACTTGGGACTTCCGAATAAAGAAGATGTAAAAGTAGGTGTCATTACCTATAAACTGGCGGCTCACGCGGCAGATTTAGCGAAAGGCCATCCGGGAGCACAGTACAGGGACAATGCTTTGAGTAAAGCCAGGTTTGAATTCAGATGGGAAGACCAGTTCAATCTTTCTTTGGATCCGGATACCGCCAGGGCATATCATGATGAGACGCTTCCGGCAGACGGGGCAAAGGTGGCCCACTTCTGTTCGATGTGCGGACCTAAATTCTGCTCGATGAAAATTACCCAGGAAATCCGTGAATCTGCAGAACAGGGAATGTTCGATAAATCGCAGGAGTTCATCGAAAAAGGAAAAGAAATTTATTTATGATTATCGTTATTACGCCTGAAAAAGCGGTTGATCATGAAACTGGGATAATCAATGAATTATTTCTTGAAGGGCTGGATTTCCTTCACGTCAGAAAACCGTGGATGAACCGAGATGAAATAGCGAATTTTATAAAGGAGATAGATCTAGAGTTTCATCATCGGCTGGTATTGCATAATCATCATGATCTGGCAGAAAACTTTTATGTGTCGAGATTTCATTTTAAAGAAACTGCACGGCAAAATAAAGAATATCAATCTTTTACGGGGAAGGTCATTTCAACGTCGGTTCACGATATTCACGCATTTAACGAATTAAGCATGGAATGGGAATATGCATTTATCAGCCCTGCATTTCCGAGTGTTTCAAAAGAAGGATACGGGCAAAATTGTACAGTTTTAAGTGAAATGAAAAGCCGTAATAATTCAAAGGTGAAGATGATTGCTTTGGGAGGAATTAATGAGAATACCATTGCTAAAGCTTTTACTAATGGGGCGGATGGCGCCGCTTTGCTGGGTGCTGTTTGGGAAAGTAATAAACCGGTAGAGAGTTTCAGGAAATGCAGACAGAAAATGATGCTGTATTCTTAAAAATTAAATAACCTGTCTCTTTTCAAATTCCGGATCCTGCTGTATGTTCTTACGCAACGGACTTTGGAAAAGACAAACTTATACACTAAAAATAAACAAATAATCCTACGGCTTTGTCAGGATTCAGCCAGAATACATAATGGAAAAAGTACAATATATATCACAAGGTTCAACAAGAGAAGAGCAGGAGCTGAATATTCAGAAAGCCCTTGATCACGGTGTAAAATGGGTACAGGTACGCTGGAAAAATGCGCCTGGAAATGAATTCAGACGGCTTTGTGAAACTACAAGACAGATTTGTCTGAACTATGAAACGGTCTGTATCATTAATGATGATGTTCAGATCGCAAAAGATACGGATGCAGACGGTGTTCACCTTGGATTACAGGATACTTCTGTAGAAGCAGCACGCTATATTTTAGGCGGACATAAAATCATTGGAGGCACAGCAAATACATTTTCAGATGTTCTGCAGAGAATCACTGAATCATGTGATTATATCGGTTTAGGGCCATTGAGATTTACTTCCACCAAAGAACAGCTCAGTCCGGTTTTAGGCTTTAAAGGATATCAGAACATCATAGAAGAATTAAAGTCTGGCTCAATACAAATCCCGAAAATATTCGCTATTGGCGGAGTTATTCTCAATGACGTGGAGCTCTTACAGCAGATTGGAATTTACGGAGTGGCTGTTTCAGGGCAGATAACCCATCAGCCTTCTGTAATTAAAAAATTTAAAACAGTATTACAATGAAAAATCAACCTTTAAAAATAGCAGACAGAACTTTTGAATCAAGACTGTTTCTGGGAACAGGAAAATTCGGCAGTCTTACAGAAATGACCGACTCTGTTATCACTTCAGGAAGTGAAATGGTAACCATGGCTTTAAAACGCGTAGATTCCCAATCCCCGGAAGATGGTTTGCTGCAGGCTTTACAACCGACACAAGCGCATCTCCTACCTAATACCTCAGGAGCAAGAACCGCCAAAGAAGCTGTTTTGGCAGCACAGTTGGCAAGAGAAGCTTTGGAAACCAACTGGGTAAAGCTGGAAATCCATCCGGATCCCAAATATTTATTGCCGGATCCTGTAGAAACCTTGTATGCCACAGAAGAACTGGCAAAACTCGGATTTATCGTAATGCCCTATATTCATGCAGATCCTGTTCTGTGTAAACGGCTGGAAAATGCAGGTACGGCAGTTGTAATGCCGCTTGGAGCACCCATTGGAACCAATAAAGGTTTAAGAACACTGGATTTTCTGGAAATTATTATCAGTCAAAGCAATGTTCCGGTTGTGGTAGACGCAGGTATTGGTGCTCCTTCCGACGCTGCAAAAGCAATGGAAATAGGAGCAGATGCAGTTTTGGTAAATACGGCTATCGCAGTGGCAGAAAACCCGGTCCTTATGGCGTTGGCTTTTAAAGAAGGGGTTATTGCCGGAAGAAGAGCTTTTGAATCCGGTTTGGGAGCTGTTGTGGGACAGGCGGAAGCCTCAAGTCCGGTGACTTCTTTTTTATTTGATTAAAATAAACCGATGAAGAGTTTTAAAGAATTTTTTGAAAAATACCAATGGGATGAAGTAAAAGCAAAGCTTGAAACAATAACTTTGTCCGATGTTGAAAGAAGTCTTCAAAAAAAAAATAAGACAACAGAAGATTTTTTAAACCTGATCTCTCCGGCGGCTTCACAAAAGCTGGAAGTGATGGCCAAAATGGCGCAGCAGATCACTCAGAAGCGTTTCGGGAAAACCATTCAGCTGTATGCTCCGTTATACCTGAGTAATGAATGTCAGAATATATGTACGTACTGTGGGTTTAGCCTTGATAATCCGATTAAGAGAAAAACACTTTCTGAAACGGAGTTGATGACCGAGGCATCTGTTTTAAAGTCGATTGGAGTCCATCATGTTCTGCTGGTGAGCGGCGAAGCCAATAAAACCGTTGGGATATCCTATTTTTTAAATGCCATCCGTCTGCTAAAACCTCATTTTTCAAATATTTCTATTGAAGTTCAGCCTTTATCGGTTGAGGAATACCGGCAGCTTCATAAGGAAGGAGTGCATTCCGTTTTGGTCTATCAGGAAACTTACCACGAGGAAGTATATAAAGAATACCATCCTAAAGGCAAGAAGTCTAATTTCCATTTTCGACTGGAAACACCCGACAGAATCGGCCAGGCAGAAATCCATAAAATAGGGTTAGGTGTTTTATTGGGACTGGAAAACTGGAGGGTCGATAGTTTCTTTAATGCGCTACATCTCGATTATCTTCAGAAACAATACTGGAAGAGTCGGTTTTCAGTTTCATTTCCAAGGCTCCGGCCTGCGGAAGGTATCATTGAACCTAATTTCAATATGTCTGATAAAGACTTACTGCAACTGATTTGTGCTTACCGGATCTGGAACCATGATATTGAGATCTCCATATCAACAAGGGAAAATGAGAAGTTCAGGGATAATATCATTACATTAGGAGCTACTTCCATGAGTGCAGCTTCTAAAACCAATCCCGGAGGATATGCCGTGGACAAAGAATCTCTGGAACAGTTTGAAACCAGTGACGAAAGGAGTATGGAAGAAATTAAAAAGGTAATCCGGAAAGCAGGTTATGACCCTGTGATGAAAGATTGGGACGCTGCCTACAGTGGGGTTTAATTTAAAAGAATTGATTGTAAAATTAAACAATATGAAGGATAAAGATATTTTCGCCCGTTACAGCCGCCAGATTTTTATCGACGAGATCGGATTGCAAGGGCAGCGGAAAATTATGAATTCAAAAATTTTGGTAGTGGGAGCAGGAGGATTGGGAAGCCCCGTTGTTCAATATCTGGCGGCGGCGGGAATCGGAACTTTGGGAGTAGCAGAATTTGATAAGGTAGAACTGCACAATTTAAATCGTCAGATCATCCATAATGAAGATACAGTAGGGCTTTCTAAAGTGGAAAGCGCCAAGCAGTTTGTAAAAAAAATAAATCACCAGGTTCATTTCATGGGAATTGAAAGCAAAATTACTGCTGAAAACGCTGAAGAAATCCTTTCGCAATTTGATATTATTATCGATGGTTCTGATAATTTTTCTACCCGATATCTGATCAATGATACTTGTATAGCTCTCAATAAACCTTTGATTTATGGAAGTATCTTGGGATTTTCAGGCCAGGTTGCTGTTTTTAATTATAACGGCAGCAGGAATCTGAGGGATATCTTTCCGGAACCGCCTTTTAATGAAAACCTTCCTGATTGTGACAGTCTGGGCGTTTTGGGACCTCTGCCGGGAATGGTGGGAAGTATGATGGCTCATCTTGCATTGCATATGATAACAGGCATTGCTTTGCCCGTGAATACGTTAACTTTAATTGACGTTTTATCATGGAAGTTCCAGACGATTGATTTTTAATCACATTACACAAAAAAATAAGTCAACAAAATATTTTGTTGACTCGATTTTTTTGATAAGTAGAAAAGTTATTGTCCCTGCTGCATAACGCCCCCGGTTTCTTCTTTCTTGGTCTGGTTCAGAATACTTGAATCTTCTTTGGCCAGTTTATTTTTTGTAGGGATTTTGTAATTAATAGATAATCCGAAATTTCGACTGTCATATTTAGTTCTTAAGACCACACTTTCACCTCCTCCCGGTGGGTTTGAGCGTACCTGCATCACCTGTCCATTGAAAATATCATTTGCAAAAACAGAAACCGTCAGGCGGTTATCCAGGAATTTTTTCGTTATGGTAATATCAACATTATTGTTAAATGGTTTTTCTGCAGTGAAGTAGAAATATCCGGCTTTTGGAGTTAAGTAGCTGTAATTCGCGGTCAGTTTAATATCTTTTGGTAAAATGACCTGTGCCATGGCATTAAAGATCCAAAACCCGTTATTATTCAGGTTATCAATATCATGCTTCTGATAGCCGGCATACAGGTACATGAAATTAATTTTATCAGGATTAAAGTTAAATTTCATAATCTCGCTCAGCGGTTTGCTGAAAATCATAAATGGAACAGGCAGTCCAAGATTAAAGTTATGAATTCTCATGTTCGAGATATTGATCTGCTCATTATAAAGATTTTTCCCGTTTTTCCTGATAATCTGTGCCACCTGATTTTTTGCAGAACTTACACTGTATCCAATAAATGCATAATCAAATGCAGAAATCTTCAATTCATAATTGTCAAAGATGGTAGGCTGAAGGTTCGGGTTACCCGTTACCTGGGTATTAGGTCCCTGGAACGTGGTATTATTGGGGTTTAATGCGGAAATACTCGGCAGGCTTATCTTTTTATTATAGTTAGCAGCAATATAAACCTGGTTCATTAAATTATACTGAACGCTCGCATTCGGAAATAATTTAAACTTATTAAAAGGAATTAAATCTTTCTGCACAACAGTTTTTGTACTGTCAATAATTCTGGTCACTCCTGAAATATCATAATTTTCTGCACGGGTTCCTAAAATGAAATCAAATTTTTTAAGCTTAGCCTGAAATTCTAAATAGGTTGACGTTGTCTGCCTTTTATATTCCAGATTGGTCAAACCTCTGCTTTCCGTATCAAAATTCTGATTTTCATACAAACCTCCTAAGCTCACTTTTCCGCCATCCAATATCTTTAAAGGTTGGGAATAATCAACTTTAAAGTTGGCAATTTTCATATCAGAGGTATTATTCAAAACATTTCCGTTGGAGATGGGTGCTATATCTTCATCAGGACTACGATAGATAATATCTCTGAAAATATTGTCCTGATCGAATGTACTGGTTGATTTTGTATATCCAAACTGGAAATCAAGTTTCTGAACTTTATCTGCAAATCGTTTCTGATAGGTCACTACTGCTTCCTGTCTTGTATTCAAAGTATGTGCGGCGTCAAAGGCCTTAAAATTTCCTTCTCTTATACTGTCTTTAATATTTTTGTAAGGCAGATCTGCAAAACCGTTACTCAGTGTATAATTGTCATTATTATTGTGATAAATATCATAATTCAACAATAATCTGTCCTGTCCAAGATCAAAGGTCATACCTGATTTTGCAAAATATCCTCTACCAATTCTATCGGTATTGCTTATTAATAAGCCCTCTCCTTGATTTGAATTCAGCATACTTTCACGGTAATTCTGTCCTACATTCAGCTGCCATCCGAAAATTTTATTTCTGGCATTTAAGTTCAGGGAATTGCTGGTCCTGCTTCTGAATTTATCATAATTCGTAAAAGAATAGTTTCCGGAATACGTTGCCGTTAAATATTTATTGGCATTTTTATTCGTAATAATATTCATAATCGCTCCACCGGAAGTAGCGGGAAACTCTGCGCCGGGCTGGGTGATCACTTCAATCCGGTCTACGGAATTGGCAGGCATTCCTTCCAGAAAAGAATTCAGCTCGTTTGAAGTAATATTTAAAGGCCTTCCATTCAGATAAACGTCGAGAACTTTTCCCTGATACATCATGCCTGCAATATCAGTGGAAACCAATCCGGGAAGTTTTTTAATTCCTTCCAGCACATTACCGTTATTCAGCTGCGGCTGTTCGGAAAAATCGAAAATGGTACGGTCTGCCTTTTGTTCAACGGCTTTTTTCGTTTTAGTGAGTACAACGCCTTCAATTTCTTTTTCTTTTACCGGGTTGCTGCTTTTCTCTTGTGCGTAAGTAAATGTTGAGCCTAACCCAAATAGAACGAGTATAATTTTCTTCATAATATGATGTACTGCTATTCAGTTAGACGCAAAAAACGAAATTTTGTTACAAAGCTTTTTTTCTTATTTTAGACTATCGAATTCAACATAATCAAATTCAGGGGAAGAAGTGAACAGCTGTCTTAACACTGATGCATGACCATTTCCTGCAATAATAAGTATTCTGTCTTCTGTATTACGGGGAATATTCTGGATATTGCGGAACATTCTCAGATTTCTGTTATACCAATACAAAGCAAGCATATCCGCCCCATCGTGATCTCTTAATTTGAAATCTCCGGTAAGATAAGCACCATACTCATATTGATGGTATTCTTTACTGTTCATGAATTTAAAAAGCTCTAAAATAGATTTGAAGTTTTTTCGTTCGGAATTTTTAAAAAAGACATTATACTGTTTTGAAATTGGATCATCACTTAAAAAATCATAGTCTGCACTCATGTTTTTAAAATACACAGAGTCTGTCTTCCCGAATTTTTCTTCAAGATCATCTAAAATAGAATTTGCATCAATACTGTATAATTCAGTAAGGTTGAGCTCTTTTGCGATCCGCATGGCAATCTGGTAGCGTTCATCCCTTTTGTCTTTATACTTCCCATCTTTGTATTCTTTTAATTTCTGATTGGCATTCCATTCCGGCCAAGCCTCTATAGCTATTTTTGTAGGTTTAAATTTCTTGATGTAGTCAGTAAGCTCTTTTACTTCCTGTGCAGTTTTCGGTGACAGGACATCAACCTGATCTCCTTTTTCTGTCTTATGGGCATCAAGATTAGGGTAATCAAAATGGAATGACCCGACAACGAGAACTTTGGTCTTAGGGTTATTGAAATACTCCGATGGTTTTTTCTGTGCAGAAACAAAATTGCAGAAGCATGCCAGTAAGCTGTAAATAAATGTTTTCATACTTATTTTATTTGTTAGTTAATTTATTTTGAATGATTCAAAGGTAGATATATGGTGAAATCTATGGAATAGCATTTCGACATTAACCGATTTTTATTCGATCAAATAGTTTCATCGATAAAAAACGGGCATTTGTCGGAAATCATTAGGAAATGAAAAATGAAGAAGCTTACATTTGAAAATGAAAAAAAAACAGATTATTTGGCTTCAGATTATATACTGGAGTTTCAACTTTACTGGTAATGTTATTGCCCCACAAATATTTTTTGTAAAGGGAGATAATTTTTACATTCATCAGACGCTTAATATTACTTATTTCCTTGTTGGAATCAGTACTTTTTATATTTGTTATCTTTTTATTATTCCCAGGATCTTCAATTTCAAAAAGCTTTATACTGCTGTTTTGGTTTTTTTATTTTCAATTGTTTGTTTTGCGACTTTGCGTTATTTGATAGAAGAGGTTTTCCTTCCATTGACTTTTGGATTCAGCAATTATAGAAAGGACACCGGGATTGCTTATTATTTTTTTGATAATATTTATAATGGCAGTGTCATTGTCTTTATTTCCGGTATATTATGGCTCTTGGAAAGGTTTGGAGTAATAGAAGCCGAAAAAAAAGAACTGGAATTAGAAAGAAACCAGGCAAAAATCCAGGCTTTAAAAACCCAGATCAACCCTCATTTTATTTTTAATTCCTTAAATAACATTTATTCTTTGGTGTATCAGAAATCTGATAAAGCATTGCCGGCCATAGAAGAATTGAGCAAGCTGTTGAGATTCAGCACAAAGGACCTTGAAGAAAACTTTATTTCTTTAGAAAAGGAAATTGGTTATATTGACAGTCTGACAGCCCTTGAAAAGCTGAGGATTAAAAATCCCGAATTATTGATTACTGAAAGAAATATCAGTCATCCTGCACTGCCTATTTCGCCCATGCTATTAGTTCCTTTCGTAGAAAATGCCTTCAAGCATGGAGATTTTAGGAATAAAGGATTTCTACTGAAGATTTCAGATGAACATAAATTGCTTCATTTTTATCTTCACAATTTTAAAAATCAAAGAGTAAAAGATACAATATCCGGAATCGGAATTGATAATGTTAAAAAAAGACTTGAGATTCTTTATCCGAAAAAATATGAGTTAAATATCAAAGACTCGGAATCGGAATTTGTTGTAGATTTAAAAATTGATTTACGGGATGAATAAAATTAAATGCATCATAGTTGATGATGAGCCGCTGGCCATTTCGCTGCTGGAAAGCTACGTGCAGAAGGTTTCTTTTCTGGAACTGGTTTTCTCAACAGAAAACCCGATTGAAGCTCTGGATTATATTCAAAAGAATGAATGTGATCTGGTCTTTCTGGATATCCAGATGCCTGAATTGACAGGTATCAATTTTATGAATATTTTGGGGAATAAACTGAGGTATATTTTGACGACTGCTTATTCGGAATATGCTCTGGAAGGATATGAATATCATATTATAGATTATCTTCTTAAGCCCGTTTCTTTTGAACGTTTTTACAAAAGTGCTGAAAAAGCCTGGGAGCGTTTTGCTGTTAATGAAGATAAAAAAGAAGATTCTCATTTTTTTGTAAAATCTTCCGGACGGCAGTATAGAATTGATTTTGAAGATGTCCTGTTTGTTGAAAGTATTAAAGATTATGTAAACATCAGAACTGTTGAAAAGGAATATATTGTATTGGATACCTTGAAATCACTGGAACAGCAGCTTCCGGAAGGCTCTTTCGCAAGAATCCATAAATCTTTTATTATCAATTTGAATAAAATCAAAGAGATAGCACCAAGAAAAGTAAATTTGATTACCCATCATGAAATTCCCATAGGAGAAAGTTACAGGGTGAACCTTTTGACTAAAATAAAGTAAAAAGCAGTTTCAAAATGAAACTGCTTTTCTATGATTAATTAATCTAACAATTAATTCTCCTGTTGCTTAATCAGGTTGAGTGCTGAACCAGCTTTAAACCAGTCAATCTGCTGATTGTTATAAGTATGGTTGGCCATGATGATATCTTTAGTTCCGTCCGCATGAACAAATTCTAAAGTCAGCTGCTTTTCAGGAGCAAACTGATCTAAATCTAAGAAGTTTACCGTGTCATCTTCCTGGATTTTATCATAATCTCCCTCATTGGCAAATGTTAATCCTAACATCCCTTGTTTCTTAAGGTTCGTTTCGTGGATCCTTGCGAATGATTTTACCAATACAGCTTTTACACCCAGATGTCTCGGCTCCATAGCGGCGTGTTCTCTGGAAGAACCTTCACCGTAGTTCTGGTCTCCTACAACGATAGTCGGTACTCCTGCAGCTTTATATGCTCTCTGTACGGCAGGAACTTCACCGTGTTCACCTGTCAGAAGGTTTTTCACGTTGTTCGTTTCCATGTTATAGGCATTAACAGCTCCGATCAGCATATTGTTTGAAATATTGTCAAGGTGACCTCTGTATTTCAACCATGGCCCGGCCATAGAAATATGGTCAGTTGTACATTTTCCGAAAGCCTTGATTAAAACTCTTGCTCCTTCAATATTTTTTCCGTCCCAGGCCGGGAATTCTTCCAGTAGCTGAAGTCGGTCTGAAGTTGGGCTTACATTTACGACTACTGAAGAACCGTCTGCTGAAGGCGCCTGATATCCTGCATCTTCTACAGCAAATCCTTTAGCCGGTAATTCAGAACCTTTAGGCTCATCAAGTTTTATCTGTTCACCGTTTTCAGCGGTTAAAGTGTCAGTGATCGGGTTGAAATCCAGTCTTCCTGAGATGGCAACAGCCGCTACCATTTCCGGTGAAGCTACGAATGCGTGTGTGTTTGGGTTTCCGTCTGCTCTTTTCGCAAAGTTTCGGTTGAAAGAGTGGATGATAGAGTTTTTCTCTCCTTTTTCAGCCCCTTCTCTGTCCCATTGTCCGATACAAGGTCCGCAGGCATTGGTAAAAATCCTTGCGTTTTCAAATTTTCTGAAAGAATCTAAAAAACCGTCTCTCTCAGCAGTATATTTTACCTGTTCTGAACCTGGATTGATCCCCAGGATTGCTTTAGGTTTTACTCCTTTGGCTACCGCATCTTCTACAATAGAAGCTGCTCTTGATAAATCTTCATATGAAGAGTTGGTACAAGAACCGATTAATGCCCATTCCACTTCTAAAGGCCATCCGTTTGCTTCTGCTTTAGCTCTGAATTCAGAAACAGGAGTTGCCAAATCCGGAGTGAAAGGTCCGTTCAGGTGAGGTGCCAGTTCAGAAAGGTTGATTTCGATTAATTGGTCAAAATATTGCTCAGGGTTGGCATATACTTCAGCATCACCCGTTAAATGTTCAGCAATTTTGTCTGCTGCCTCCACTACATCCTGTCTGCCTGTAGCAGCCAGATATCTTCTCATAGAATCATCATATCCGAAAGTAGAAGTCGTAGCCCCGATTTCAGCACCCATATTACAGATCGTACCTTTACCGGTTGCTGAAAGAGATTCAGCTCCTTCTCCGAAATATTCTACGATGCATCCTGTTCCTCCCTTCACGGTAAGAATTCCAGCCACTTTAAGGATAACGTCTTTTGCAGAAGTCCATCCGGACATTTTACCCGTTAACTTTACACCGATTAATTTTGGCATTTTAAGTTCCCAGGCCATTCCTGCCATTACATCTACCGCATCAGCACCTCCTACACCAATGGCTACCATTCCTAAACCTCCGGCATTTACTGTATGAGAGTCAGTCCCGATCATCATTCCTCCAGGGAATGCATAGTTTTCCAGTACTACCTGGTGAATAATACCGGCACCAGGCTTCCAGAAACCGATTCCGTATTTATCGCAAACAGAACTCAGGAAATTGAAAACCTCAGAGTTCTTATTGATACCTTCCTGTAAATCTTTATCAGCACCTACTTTTGCCTGGATCAGGTGATCCGCATGGGCCGTTGAAGGAACTGCTACTTTAGCTTTCCCGGCCTGCATAAACTGTAAAAGTGCCATCTGTGCAGTAGCATCCTGCATAGCCACTCGGTCCGGTGCGAAGTCCACATAAGAATTTCCTCTTTCATGTGCTTTTGTAGCATTTCCTTCCCAAAGGTGAGTGTATAATATTTTTTCTGATAAGGTAAGAGGTTTTCCCACGATCTGTCTTGCTGCTGCAATTCTTTCAGGGTAACGCTCGTACACTTTTTTGATCATATCGATATCAAATGTCATATCTTAAAAATGTTTTAGAATTATCAAACAATTAAAAATTGTTCCCAAAATTACAAATTTTTAATATTTTATGTAAGCTAAATTATTTAGATTCTTTATAAATATGTGTTTTATAATTTCTATTTTGGCGTATTTTTGCAGCCAAATGATGAATATGAAAAAAGGAATTCAGTTAATAGGTCTATTCGTTTCGGTTTTTATCTGCTCTCAGACAAGGACTGTCAGAAAACCGTTTGTTAAGAACACGCTGAAAACTACTGTTGGAAATGCAATGGTTCAGAATAAAAAGAGTATTGAGTTTCCTGTCGTTAACAAGGATCTGCCTGCTTTAATTCCTAAAAAGAAAGCCGGGAATTTCGGATATGTCAATCAAAAAGGGAAATTTATCATCCAGCCGGAATATCATATTGCCGTTTTCTTCTACGAAGACTGTAACCTTCTTAATTCTCCGAATGAAAAACTAAGGAAATTTGGAACTGCAGAATATGCCACGGTAGAAAAAAATGAAATATCCTACAGGATTGATCAAAAGGGAAGAAGAGTCTATCAGTTTAAGAAGGCAGACTTGGGAAAATGTGTGCATAAAGAATATACCCAGCAGCTGTTTCAGGCTTATGTCCTGAACGGTTTTTACGGAATCATGGAAAAATCCGTCTTCAAAGATCCACAGGATTACAAGCAGTTCAAAATTTATCCCCAGTATGAATACCTATATATTCTTGAAGGTGATGATGTTGCCAATCCTATGATTATTGCTTCCAAAAATGATAGTTTCGGAATAATTGATAAAAATAACAACATCATAATTCCATTTGAATATGAGGATATAAAGCGTAATTTCAGCTGGAAGTTGGGGAAGATGTTTGATGTTTCAAAAGACGGAAAGAATTATTATTATATAGATGATCACAATAAGACGTATTAACATCAGCTAAAGATGTATTGCATCTCATGAAAATTTTGTATTTTCGCGGCTGAAATAAAGGGGTGCTTTAACAAGCTGAGATTATACCCAATGAACCTGGAACGGGTAATGCTGTTTAGGGAATTTAAAATGTACCGATATAAAAGTGTAGCAATATACCAATTCTCATTATTAGACTGTTAAATTACCACATGGTTACATTATTTTAATCCGCCCCTTTTATTCATTAAATTTTAAAATTTATAGAATGAAAGGATTATTTTTTTTAGGACTTACTGTAGGCTCATTTGCTTTTCTACAGGCACAGACAACCGATTCTTTACAGATAAACGAAATTGAAGCCGTTAATTTCACCAGAAGACTTCCCGTTGCCAAAGAAATCCTCAATGTTGCCAAAGATATTGACAGCCGTAATCTCGGACAGGATTTACCCGTTTTACTTAAAAACCAAACGTCTATTATTTCAACCTCTGATGCGGGAAATGGCGTAGGATATACAGGTTTTAGAATTCGTGGGGTAGCAGGAAGTGCCATCAATGTCATGATGAACGGTGTTCCGTATAATGATTCCGAAAGTCAGGGTACTTTCTTTGTTAATGTTTCGGATCTTACAAGTTCTGCATCACAGATTGTAATTCAGAGAGGAGTAGGGACTTCCAATAATGGAGCAGCAGCTTTTGGAGCCAGTATCAATGTTCTTTCAAAGAATCCGGAAGAAAAATTTTATTTTAAGACAGATGACAACTACGGTTCATTCAATACGTATAAATACTCTGCAGAAATAGGTTCTGGGAAGTTCCTCGGAAACCGTCTCTCTGTGATGGCGAGATATACACATATCAATTCCGACGGGTATATCGACAGGGCATTTTCAAAACTGAATTCTTATAATTTCACCGCTTTGTATGAGGAGGGGAAAACAAGAATCCGGCTGATGGCTTTCGGTGGTAAAGAAAAAACATACCAGGCCTGGAACGGTATCGATAGGAAAACACTTGAAACCAATCCGAGATTTAATTTTTCTGGGGCCATTTATGATGCCGCTTTTGAAAATATTGTTGGTTTTTATGATAATGAAACGGACAATTATAAACAAAATCATTACCAGTTGCTTTGGGAACAGAAATTCAGTGACAGATGGAATTTGGAAACAACTTTACACTACACAAAAGGAAAAGGATATTATGAAAATTACAAACAGGGTGAGCCATTCATGAGGTACAATTTGCCTGATATTGGAAGTGAAGAATATTCTGATTTTATCAGAAAAAAATGGCTGAATAATGATTTTTACGGTGTTATTTCTACTCTGTACGGAAAATTGGGAGCGGTTGATCTTAATTTCGGTGTAGTCGCCAATCAATATTACGGGAGACATTACGGAAATGTAACAGGTGTTTTCTTGCCTCAGATTGATGAGCATGAATATTACAGGAGCCGTTCTGTGAAAAATGAAACGGCAGGATTTGCAAAAGCTTTGGTAAAGGTCAATGAATTTGAGTTTTTCGGTGATCTACAGCTGAGGAATATTGATTATAATACCAAAATAATCCAGGCAGGAGATGGTGAAGGAGCAAACTTGGATAAAACCTGGCTGTTTTTTAATCCAAAAGCCGGAGTTAATTACAGACTTCCAAAAGGGAAATTATTTATTTCTTATGCCCATGCGCATCGGGAGCCTAACAGAGAGGATTTATTAGCCAATAATAATGTAAAAGCAGAAAAACTGCATGATTTTGAAGCCGGTTTTGAAAGACAGTTCGGAATCGTGTCGTTGACGGCAAATTTATATTACATGTATTATGTTAATCAGTTGGTTTTAAACGGTGAACTTAGCAATGTCGGAGCTTTCATCAGAACCAATTCAGGGAAAAGCTACAGAAGCGGGATTGAGTTGGGAGCTTTGGCGAAACTTTCAAAACAGTGGGAACTTAACGGAAATGTAAGTTTCAGCAATAACAGAAATTTAGATTTTAAAATAGAAAATGAAGCAGGCGTAAAAGATCTCGGAAATACACAGATTTCTTTTTCACCTGATCTGATTGCAAATCTGGGCGTAAAATTCAATCCGGATAACCATTTCCAGTTTGCTTTGATGAATCAGTATGTCGGGAAACAGTATCTGGACAATTCAGAAGATGAAAACCTGCAGCTCAAAGATTATTTTCTAATGGATTTTAATGCGCAGTATCAGTTTAAAATTAAAAATAATGATATCGCTTTAAAACTTTTGGTTAACAATATTCTCAATAGAAAATATGTTAATAACGGATCGGTATGGGAAGGTTCACCTTCTTATTTTTCACAGGCAGGGACAAATTTTATGTTTGGGATCAGCTGGAAAATTCAGTAATGATGAAGACTATATTTAAACAATTATAGTAAAAGTAAAGTTAGATTAGGCTGCTCTGCAGCCTTTTTTATTGAAGGCATCAGCTCTTCGGTTTACCCTTCATAACTTATGTTTTAACAGATATTCATAAAGAAACAAATCTTCTGAAAAGTCATGAAAAAGTTATAAATTTGCGACCAAATGAATACCTCAGCTTACATTTTAGAATATTTAAAACAGTTTGGAACAGTCGCTGTTCCCGGTTTTGGCATTTTTGCTCTGGAAAATTCCAAAGCAATTATCAATTCCGAAAACGGAAGTATTCTTCCTCCTGCAAGTACCATTGTGTATAAACCGGATTATGAAGTGAAGTCTGATGAGCTGGCATCTTTCATCGGAGGCGAGAAACGGATGACTCTTGAAGCATCGAAAACGGATCTCCAGATCCAGACCGATTTTTGGAAGAAAAAACTTCAGGCGGAACAGACCCTGGATATTCAGGGATTGGGAACTATATTTATTGAGGACGGTGAAACTCATTTTAAAGGAAACAGACTTCAGTCTGACCATCCTGACTTTTACGGTCTGGAAGAAATCAGGATATCAGATATTAACAGTAAAGACACGAAACCTGAAGTTTCTGTAAAGGGCAAGAAGAATTATCGGTTTAATAAATCCGTACTTTGGATTATTCTGATTATTATTCCCGTTTTAGGCATTCTGTATGTGGCCTATACCCAGCAGGAGCTTCTCTTCGGGGAAAAATCTTTTGATAAAATAAATACTCCTGTACAGACGAAAAACCACATGATTGAAAAAGATACAATAAAGGTACAGGTGCATACTCCGATAACGGCAGATTCTTTAAAAAAGGACTCCGTACAGAATCCTGTAATGCCCGCTGCAGAAAAAGCCGGAGTAAAACCGGTTTCCCAAAATAACACTAAGAAGAAATGACAAAAATAAAAAAAGCGTCAGAATCCCTGACGATCATGACCAATATTGTACTTCCCAATGATACCAATCAACTGAGAAACCTTTTCGGAGGGGAGCTTTTGGCGAGAATGGACCGTTGTGCATCCATCTCTGCAACAAGACACTGCGAAAGAAGAGTCGTAACGGCGTCTGTAAACCACGTTTCTTTTGATCACCCGATCCCGGAAGGCGGGATTGTTGTCATGGAATCTAAAGTTTCCAGAGCTTTTTCAACCTCTATGGAAATTTATGTAGATGTCTGGCTGGATGATCCGATTAACCATAAAAAAATCCAGACCAATAAAGGAATTTATACTTTTGTAGCGGTAGACGAATTCAATAGGCCTATTCCGATTCCCGATATGGAGCCTGAAACAGAGATTGAGAAAGAAAGATTTGCAGCTGCTTTAAGAAGAAAAGAGTTATCATTGATTCTTTCAGGAAGAATGAAACCCCTGGATTCTGTAGAATTAAAAAAGCTTTTCCAGGAACCTAAATAATTTCTTTTAAAGTAAGGATACATAAAAGCAATGTGACTATTAAAGATAAGACCGACAGAAATACCTGCCGGTTTTTTACTGCAGTTTCTGCTGAGGATTCAAGATAATGATCATCTTTTCTAACCATTTTTTGAGGATAAAATATTAAGAATCCGATAATGCATAAAATAAATGCATTGATCCCTGCTTCAAACCACAGAAATATTTTATTCCCGAATCCATCCGCTCCTTCAGAAGAATAATGTATTGGAATAGTTTCCGGAACTGACGGGAATTTAATCCCTAAAAATACAGCATAGGAAAATATCAATACTACTGAAATACCGAAAATAAAGGTGTGTAATTTCATTCAATTAAACTGAAAAATTTTATTCTGTAAAAACCGTTTCTAAATCTTTGCCCTTACCTTTGCATCAACAAATATAAGAATTATGCCTTCGATGAGAATTTTGCTTTTAGATAAAAACCACCCGCTTATTACCGATCAGCTTTTGAAAAAAAACTTTATTCTGGAGGAGGATTTTACCTCATCATACGATGAAATTTGCAATAAAATTGAGAATTATGAAGGTGTTATTATCAGAAGCCGTATTCCTCTGGACAGGAATTTTCTGGAGAAAGCTAAAAATCTGAAATTCATTGCAAGAGTAGGAGCAGGAATGGAAAATATTGATATTCCCTCAGCTGAAAAATTAGGGATTCATCTGATTAATTCTCCCGAAGGAAACAGAGATTCAGTAGCGGAGCATGTGGTCGGAATGTTATTGGTTTTAATGAACAGGCTGTTCATCGCTTCCCGGGAAGTGAAAAACGGAATCTGGCTACGGGAGGAGAACAGAGGCGATGAGCTGCTGGGGAAAACGGTTGGGCTGATCGGTTACGGGAACATGGGAAAAGCAACTGCTAAAAGACTTTCCGGTTTCGGCTGTACTGTTATCTTTTATGATATTCTGCCTGGGCTTTCTGATGAATATGCGGCACAGGTTTCTTTAGAGGAATTAAAAGAAAAAGCTGAGGTCTTGAGCCTTCATATTCCTTTAACAGAGGCAACATCCTATTTAATTAATGAATCTTTTATTTCTGACATGAAAAATGATTTCTATCTTGTCAATACGGCAAGGGGAAAAAATGTAGAAACTAAAAGTTTAGTTAACGCAATTCGGTCTGGTAAGGTGAAAGGAGCATGCCTGGATGTTTTGGAATATGAGAAATCATCGTTTGAAAATCTGGAAACAGAAAATGAAGAGCTGAAGTATCTACTGGATTCTGAAAAAGTAATCGTTACACCACATATTGCTGGCTGGACCCATCAAAGCAAAGAAAAGCTTGCGCAGGTGATTGTGGATAAAATTACAGGCCGTTTTAGTGAGTAAATTTCAATGTTTTATACTTGAAGAAGCTTCAAGTGTGCTTAATGATCTTGTTATAAAGCTATAGGCTGTGCAGCTTGGATTTGCCCAGCTATATTTTATGTTAAATAATTCATAATTTGCTATCGGAAGTTAGTATTTATTATGACTTTCATTAAATTGCCGCTCATTTTTGTACTCTCATGAATAAGCACGCTTTTATACTTTTTTTAACTACCATTTTATTCTTTGTTTCCTGTAAAAAAGAATCCCAAAATCAGGATCTTGTAGCAGAAAAAACCACCAATATTCCGAATTATGGAAATGTAGATTTAACTAAAGTATTTACAAAAGGCGAGAGTCAGATTCCTGATAAGGCATCATTGGTACGCTATATTGATCAGTACTATAAAAAAGTTTGGGAAGGAAGTGATCTGAGTGGCGGCATTTTGGTAGCAAAGGGAGATGACATCCTATACGAAAATTACAGAGGCTTTGCCAGAGAAGGCCATCAGAACCCAATTGATAAAAATACACCGCTCCACGTAGCTTCTGTTTCCAAAACGTTAACGGCAATGGCTATGATGAAGCTGGTTGAAGCTGGAAAGGTAAAGTTGTCTGATCATTTAACACAATATTTTCCAGGATTTCCTTATCCGAATGTTACGGTTCAGACTTTACTTGATCAAAGAAGCGGCCTTCCGAAGTACGAATATTTTATTACAAAAATACAACCGGTACCTGCAGAGCTTTCTAAAGTGTTCATTACCAATCAAGATATTCTGAACATGATCATTAAATATAAGCCTGATCTGGCAAGAGATACGGATACAGGGTTTATGTACTGCAACACTAATTTTGCGCTGTTGGGACTGCTTATTGAAAAAGTAACCAAAGTGCCTTTTCCTCAGGCGATGAAGGAAATGATTTTTGAACCGCTGAAAATGAAAAATACCTTTATTTTTCAGGAAAAAGATATTCCTACTGCTTCCCAGTCATTTTATTACGGAGGCAACAGGCTGTATCCTTTAGACAGATTGGATCTGATTTACGGAGACAAAAATGTATATACGACACCAAGAGATTTATACAATTTTTCCAAAGCGATGTTCTCGAAAGATTTTTTAAAGCCTGAATTGATGCAGATGGTATTTACACCATACAGCAATGAGAAAGCAGGAATGAATAATTACGGATTAGGCTTCAGGATGAAAATTTTTGACAATGGTGAGAAATTAACGTATCACAACGGCTGGTGGCATGGAACCAATTCTGTTTTTGCCCACTTGCTGAAATCAAAAGTAACCATTGTTGCTATCGGAAACAGATATTCCGGTAAAGTATATACAGCTCTGGCTTTATCCGGATTGTTTGAAAATTTTCCTCCCCAGACAGACAAGCTTCACAGCATCATGAAAGATGGCAAGGATACATTGAGCGGACATAGTGAAGTTTATGGAGAATAATGTTTATTTTTGCGTAAACCTATTCATGAAAAGATTTCTTCTATTAATCGTTATCGGTTTCCTTCTGCAGTCCTGCGCAAGAGTCGGATCGCCTGTAGGAGGCGCGAAAGATACGTTGGCACCTAAATTTTTAGGGTCCAATATTGATACGACCCGAATTAATGTTCCGAGAGACATTAAAGAGTTACGCCTTGATTTTGATGAATATATCACATTAAAAGACATCAATAAAAATCTGAATATTTCTCCGCCGATTAAGAATATCAAACGGATTATTCCTGCCAATATCGCCAATAAATTTATTCTCATTCAATGGACGGATACTTTGCAGGCGAATACCACTTATAACTTTAATTTCGGAAACGCGATTGCAGATAACAACGAAACGAATATTTTACGGTATTTCAATTTTGCCTTCTCTACCGGAGAAAAGATTGATGACCTCTATATAAGCGGAGAGGTTAAGGACGCCTTATCGATCAAAAAAGCCGGGGAAAATAAATTCGTGGTTGGATTATACAAAGCAAAAGATACTATCGATTACAAACAGAAACCTTACTATATGACCAAGGTGGACGATGACGGCTATTATGAACTTAATTACTTGTCTCCGGGAGAGTATAAGATTATTGCTTTTGAAGATGAGAATGGAAATTCAATATACGATGCCGGCAAAGAGAAAGTTGGGTTTCAGAAAGACCTTGTGATAGTTGAAAAATCAATTTCAGGATTGAACTTAAAATTATACTCTTCTAAAAGGCCGGTGAAATATTTAGAAATGAAAGAGGCTGCCGGAGGTGTGATGATGACTTTCGAAGGGAAACCCAATACGGTAAAAGTTCAGTCACAAAATGAGAAGCTGAATGATTATAAGGTCACTCATACGCCCAAATCAGATACGGTAAGGATATGGTTCGATGCGGTAAAAAGCAACCTGGGTCAAAACGGAGCTGAAAACCTGAAATTCGGATATAATGCAGACAATAAAAAAGATACGCTCTACAACGCATCTTTATTTTACCGTTATAATGCGAAGAATACAATGGATGTCAATAGTGATAATGGCGGCGGACTGCTTCCTCCGAGAGAGGATTTTAAAATAACCTCAAATTATTATCTGGACAAAATCAATACCGATAAATGGATCTTTAGGATAGCAGGTGATACTTTAAATACAGTGCCGTTTACAGCGAAAATTTCAGAAACCAATCCTTATCAGATCCTGATGAAAGCAGATTATATTTCGGGTAAAAAATATCAGCTGATTGTTCCGAAAGAAACGGTTTCATCTTTCTATGCTAAAAATTATCAGTCAAAGCGATTTGATTTTGAAGCAGATAGAGTGGAGAATTACGGTAGCCTGACATTTAAACTGCAGAATGCCCCAAGTTCAAGCTATTGGATTCAGTTGGTTGACAGCTCAGATAAAGTTTTATATCAGAAATATACAAAAGGAAGCGACGTCAAGTTTGATATCCTGAAACCGGGAGAGTATATCGTAAAGATTCTGGTGGATAACAATGAAAACAAATACTGGGATGAAGCAGATTTTCAGAATGATATCTTTGCAGAAGATTCATATATCTATTATAAAGTTACTGTCGTAAGACCGCTCTGGGACAGTAATGAAGAATGGGATCTCAAAGATACAAGGGTACTCGATACCTCAAAACTCAGCGTTCCGAAAACAAACAGCAATCCGACGCCAACAGATGAGCAGCCTAAGAATCTGAATGTAAACGGGAATAATGCTTTGCTGACACCTACGAGGTAAGCCTATGAAAACGTTTAAAAAAATACTTTTCTGGAGTTTGATAGGCTTTGCTTTGATACAGTTTATTCCTACAGATAAAGTGAATAAGCCCATTGATCATAAAGTAAACTTTATTGATGTTAACAAAACACCGGATAAAGTTGTTCAGTTATTAAAAGGAGCCTGTTATGACTGCCATTCGGATGAAACGGTTTATCCGGAATACGCATATGTTGCGCCGGCTTCCTGGTCCGTAAAAAGCCATGTTAATGAGGGTCGTGAGCATATGAATTTTTCTGTCTGGAATACCTACAATAAAGAGCTTAAAGAAAGCATGCTGGATAAATCCATTCAGACGCTGCAGAATAAAACAATGCCGATTCCCGGATATATCGTATACCATAAGGAAGCGAATCTTTCTGATGCTGAAAGGGCATTATTAATAAAATATTTTGGTGAACTACTGAAATCTAAGGTATATTAACTCCAAGTAAAAACCTGATGATTTCATCAGGTTTTTTTAGTATTACATATTTTTGAGATAAGCTTCAAAAAACGTTTTCTGGGAATCAAAAGCGAGGTCTTCCAAATTCAAATTTTTTAAAGCAATCCACACCGTTTCTGAGATTTCAGATGCTTCAAGACTGACTTCAAATTTTTCCGGAACGATGTACTCATAAAAAAGATCAATCGTATTATAATCAATCTCTTTATATTCGTATACATTGGGGAGGCTGGTCAGATACTTTAATTTTGAAATATCAACGGTAAGCTGCAGTTCTTCAAAAAGCTCTCTTTTACAGGCTTCTTCAGCACTCTCCTTCGGATCTACAAATCCTCCTGCAAGATCAAGTTTTCCTTTTTTAGGATCTTTCACTCTACGGGTAAGATAAATTTCCTCTTGATGTCTGATCACTACGGCTACTGCACCGGCAACATTGTTATACAGACTGAAATTACAAATGGGACAACTCCATTTCTTTTCGCCGTTCCAGTGTAAAGACTCTTTGCCGCAGTTAGGGCAGTATTTCAGTATTTTCATTGAGTGATACATTGATATTTCTCGGGTGGTAACTCAGGATAACATCCCGAAGCTCCTCCGTTTTCAGATGCGTGTAAATTTCTGTCGTCGTTATGCTTGAATGCCCCAGCATTTCCTGGATGTAACGCAGATCAGCTCCGTTTTGCAGCAAATGTGTAGCAAAGGAGTGCCTGAAAGTGTGCGGGGAAATTTTTTTGCTTACCCCGGCTTTATCCGTTAGTTCTTTTATAATTAAAAACACGATCACCCGTGACATTGATGTTCCTCTGCTGTTGAGAAAAAGCGTGTCTTCATGTTTCTTATTAATCTTGTTTTTGGAACGGGTATCCCGGATGTAATTCTGTAACAATTCAGCTGTGTAGCCGGCCAAAGGAACAAAACGGGTTTTGTTTCCCTTTCCGAACACTTTAATATAATGTTCATTGAAATTAATATTCGAGATTTTAAGCTCTATAAGTTCTGAAACCCGGAGACCACAGCCATACAGAACCTCAATAATACAGTGGTTCCTTTTTCCAAGGTCCGTATCAAGTTCGATAACATCAATAATTTTGTTGATGTCAGGCAGGCTTAAAGTATCCGGAAGATAAAGTCCGAGCTTAGGACCTTCAAGCAGGGCAGCCGGATTATCCTCGCGATACTCATCCTCCATCAGGTATCTGAAAAAGGCTTTGATGGAAGAAATCCATCTTGCTTGAGATCGTTCGCTGAATTTTTGTTTGGAAAGATTGAAGATGTATTCCTGCAGGTTTTCATATCCAATGGTATCCGGGCCGATATTTCCCAGGTCTTCTTCCGCATATTCCTTTAATTTTCTGATGTCTCTGATATAGGCATCAAGAGTGTTTTCTGAAAAATTTCTTTCGAAACGAAGAAAGATTTCAAAATCCTTAATTTTTTCATCCCATGTCATGGTGTGTGTTATTTTTTTAGTTCACAATCCGAAATCTGTACTATTTCAATATGGTGATTTTTTAAAAAGGATATTCCGTCATCGTCTGAATATTCATTGATATAGACCAGCCGGGCAATTCCTGCCTGCAGAATAAGTTTGCTGCATTCCTTGCAGGGCGACAGTGTTAAATACAGCGTTGCACCTTTGGCAGACTGGGTGGATGCCGAGAGCTTTAAAATAGCATTGGCTTCCGCATGCAGCACATACCAGTGCGTTTTGCCTTCACTGTCCTCACAGCAGTTTTCAAATCCTGAGGGAGTACCATTATAACCATCTGAAATAATCATCCTATCTTTTACGATAAGAGCTCCTACCTGCTTTCGTTTACAGTAGGAAAGTTTTGCCCATTCCTGAGCCATTTTAAGATAAGCTTTGTCAAACTTATTCATACCGCAGCATTGATTTTCGAAATAATTTGTATTAAGGTAACAGTTAGAATTTAGGCTTTCTTTTTTCTAAGAACGCAGAAACTCCTTCTTTTTTATCATCCAGATCAAAAAGCTCTCCGAAATATCTGATTTCGGTTTCAAAACCTTGATCCGTATCTGATAGGTTAACAGCATTAATCGCTTTTGCAATGGCCATAGGTGAGTTGTTGGCAATTGTGTTGGCAAGTTCTTTTGTCTTGGTTATTAATTCTTCAATAGGATAGATTTCATTTACCAATCCGATTTCTTTTGCCCGTTGGGCAGGAACCATTTTGGCAGAGAAGATCATTTCGTTGGCCATTCCTTTTCCTACAAGCTTTGGAAGCCTTTGCGTCCCGCCGTAGCCTGGGATGAGCCCCAATGTTACTTCTGGAAGACCAAGCCTGGCGTTTTCAGATGCATATCTGATGTGGCATGCCATAGCCAGTTCAAGACCGCCGCCTAATGCAAAGCCGTTAACAGCTGCAATGACAGGCTTAGCCATATTTTCTATCTTATTAAATAAGGTATTTTGTCCGTTTCGTGCAAGTTCTTCTGCCTTTTCCTGTCCAAAATCACTGAATTCTTTAATGTCTGCTCCGGCAACAAAAGACTTTTCTCCGCTTCCTGTAAGAATAATGACTTTGCAGGATGAATCAGAATTTAATTCGTCTAAAGCGGTACTTATCTCCTGAATTGTTTTTGCATTTAATGCATTTAAGCTTTCAGGCCTGTTTATAGTGATGGTCGATATTTTATCTTCCCTGTTTAATAATATATTTTCGTAACTCATTTCCACTTTAAAATATTATTCCATGCAAATTATAAATTTTTTGCAATAAAAAAGGAAAAAATAGTGATCTTTTTTCCTTTTAACTGAAATTATGAATTGATATGATTATTTAGGATGATTCATCATATTGGCATCAATAACTACATTCAGCTGGGTTGCCACTTTCATACCAAGTTCAATGTTAGCTCTGAAGAAATGGCACAGTTGCCGGTTAATAATTTCATCTTTTTTCGGTCCTGTAATTTTATTCATGCTGCCTACTATATTTTTTACAAGCTGCTGTCTTTCTTCAGGGCCCATGGCTTTTGAATAGAGCAGGCCGGGCTGTGTATAATGGTCATCATCATTCTCATTCCTGTTATAGCTGGCAACATGTGCACTGTCCAGTTCATATTCAAAGCTTTTATAGGAAGGATCAGGTTTGATATCGTCAAAACTGTTCGGATGATAGTTGGGCTTGTCCTGATAGTAGCTTGAGTCTGCCATAAAGCCGTCCCGCTGATAGTTATTGACTGCAAAAGGGCATCGGTTGACTTCAAGAAGGTGAGCATTAACGCCGACCCTGTACCGGTGAGCGTCAGGATACGAAAATAATCTTCCCTGAAGCATTTTATCCGGAGAAAAACTAATTCCGTTGATCAGGTTGCTGGGTGAAAAAATAGATTGCTCTACATGCGCAAAATAATTGGCAGGTATTTCATTAAGTTCCATTTCCCCGACCTCTATCAACGGGAAATCTCCCTGGAACCATACTTTTGTAATATCGAAAGGATTCCATCTGAAATCTCTGGCCTGATCTTCTGTCATTACCTGGATGTACATCGTCCATTTCGGAAAATTGCCTTCTTCAATAGAACTGCAGAGATCTTCCTGTGCGAAATCAGGGTTTTCACCGGCCATTTTAGTCGCTTCCTCATCGGTAAAGTTCCTGATTCCCTGTTTTGTTTTAAAATGGAATTTTACCCAGACCCTTTCATTTTTATCGTTAATCATGGAGAAAGTATGGGAGCCAAAACCATGCATATGCCTGTAGCCGTAAGGCGTCCCTCTGTCTGACATTAATATAAGCACCTGATGAAGTGATTCCGGATTAAAGCTCCAAAAATCCCACATCATGGTAGCGCTTTTAAGATTTGTTTTCGGAACTCTTTTCTGGGTGTGGATGAAATCCGGGAATTTTTTAGCATCTTTAATAAAAAAAACAGGCGTGTTATTACCTACCAGATCCCAGTTTCCGTCTTCCGTATAGAATTTTAAAGCAAAACCCCTTGGATCTCTTGCCGTATCTGCACTTCCCCTTTCTCCGCCTACAGTAGAAAATCGGGCAAACATCCTGCATGAATTCCCTATTTTTGAAAATAATTTAGCTTTTGTGTACTGACTGATATCGTGAGTTATAGTAAAAGTTCCGTACGCTCCGCTTCCATGGGCATGTACCACTCTTTCCGGTATTCTTTCCCTTACGAAGTGAGCGAGATTTTCCTGTAAGATAAAATCCTGCAGCAAAACCGGTCCTCTGGGACCAACCGTTTGTGAGTCCTGGTGTTCAAAGTAGGGAGCTCCGTTGCTTAATGTTAATTTATTGGAATCCATAGGGTTATATTTGTGTCAATGATGTATTAATTATATTCAATCATGTAAAGGTACTAATTATCAAATTTACCTGAAATTTTAATTGCTGAAAGCAAAAACATCATATCTTTGTAATAGATAATATTAATCAGATGAACATTCAGCAATTGGAATATCTTATCGCTGTAGATAAGTACAAACATTTTGGTAAAGCTGCACAGGCCTGCTTCATTACCCAGCCTACATTAAGTGCAATGATACAGAAATTCGAAGATGAACTGGATGTAAAAGTTTTTGACAGAACAACACATCCGATACGCACTACCGATGTCGGGCTCCAGATTATTGATCAGGCTAAAGTCATAATAGAGGCCGTGAATGAATTGAGAAATAAAGCCAATCTGTTAAATAATATTTTGGGAGGAACCATCAATGTAGGAATTATCCCTACGGTTTCATCTTTTATTTTACCGACTGAAATTTTTAAGTTCCTGGAAGATAATCCGAAAATCCAGATGAATGTGAAAGAAATGACTACCGATAATATTATCAAAGCTTTAAAAGCCGGTGAATTAGATGCCGGAATCATTTCTACACCTTATGATTCTGCAGATGAGTTTTATCAGGATTTCCTGTTCAATGAAGAACTTATGATTTACAGCTCTGATACAGAAGCGAATAAGAAGAACTCGTACGTTGTTCCGGAAGACCTGAACGTTGAAAAAGTGTGGTTGCTTGAAGAAGGAAATTGCCTGAGAAATCAGTTTGAAAACATATGCCACCTGAAAGAAAACACACTGAAGCCTAAGAACCTGGATTTTCTGGCGTCCAATATCCAGACTTTGGTACATATGGTTGATAAAGTGGGCGGAATAAGTATCTTGCCAGAGCTTGCTTTAAGCCAGCTTTCTGAAATACAGAAGAAAAATGTTTTCAGGTTTAAAAAACCTTTTCCATACCGGGAAATCAGCATCATTTATTATAAGCCGACATTCAAGCAGAAAATTATTGATGAATTGTCTCATTCTATCAGAGCTTCATTAGAGAAAAAATTAAATTATCATGAAAACCCGAAAGAATTTGTAAGCATAAAGCCACAATAATTCTTTTACGTTAAAAGCTGATATGCAGCGAATTTCAGGAAATTATAATTAGTAGACAAAAACTTTGAGTATTAAAAAAATAGTACTTAAATTTGTCGACGTTTACGAACGAGGAAATTTGACCTGATTGCAACCTCTATAAAAAAATGCTAAAACAGTATTTCTTTTTTAGACCTTTCGGCAGTATTTCCGCTTTCTTCGTAAATTCTAATTTAAAACAAATAGAATAATATGTCTTATTTATTTACATCTGAATCCGTTTCAGAAGGACATCCGGATAAAATTGCCGATCAGATTTCCGATGCATTAATCGATCATTTTTTAGCATATGACCAGTCTTCTAAAGTAGCCTGTGAAACCTTGGTTACTACCGGGCAGGTGGTATTGGCCGGTGAAGTGAAGTCTGATGCTTATCTTGATGTGCAGACTATTGCAAGGGAAGTGATCAACGGGATTGGATACACCAAAGGAGAGTATATGTTCAATGGTGATTCGTGTGGGGTAATTTCTGCAATTCATGAGCAGTCTCCGGATATCAACCAGGGAGTTGACAGAGCAGTAACCGACGAATCTTTTGAAGCGAAAGCAAATGCTCAGGGCGCAGGAGACCAGGGAATGATGTTTGGATATGCCACTAATGAAACGGCTAATTATATGCCGCTGGCTTTAGACCTTGCCCATACTATTCTTAAGGAGCTTTCTGCGATCAGAAGAGAAAATACGGATATTAAATATCTTCGTCCGGATGCAAAAAGCCAGGTGACTATTGAATATTCTGACGACCATAAGCCGGTAAGAATCGATTCTATTGTCGTTTCTACACAGCACGATGATTTTGGTGCAGAGGAAGAAATGCTCAATAAAATCCGTGAAGATATTAAGAATATCGTAATCCCAAGAGTTGTTGCCAAGCAGCCTGAAGAGATTAAAGCATTGTTTAATGATCAGATTACCTATCATATCAACCCAACCGGTAAATTTGTTATCGGTGGACCTCACGGAGATACAGGTCTTACGGGAAGAAAAATTATCGTAGATACCTATGGAGGAAAAGGAGCTCACGGAGGGGGTGCATTTTCAGGAAAAGATCCGTCAAAAGTAGACCGCAGTGCGGCGTATGCAACAAGGCATATCGCTAAAAACCTGGTAGCTGCAGGAGTGGCTGATGAAGTTTTGGTACAGGTTTCTTATGCAATCGGGGTGGCCGAGCCATGTGGCTTGTACATCAACACGTATGGAACTTCAAAAGTTGAGCTTAATGACGGGGAAATCGCCAGAAAAGTAACTTCTATTTTCGATTTGAGACCTTATGCCATTGAGCAGAATCTGAAACTGAGAAATCCGATCTATCAGGAAACGGCTTCTTACGGACATATGGGCAGAGAAAGCTATATAGCTGACAAAACTTTTAACAAAGGTCAGAAAAAGGAGCTTACCTTAAAAAACCTTGAGTTCTTCACATGGGAAAAGCTGGACAAAGTAGACGAAATTAAAACCGCTTTCGGGATTTAATTTTGTCTGCCATTATAATATTAGCTGCTTTATCTTTCTGGTAAGGCAGTTTTTTTTAATTTTACATATAAATAAATAGAAGATGAAGAACGCGACATTCACCATAACCATTCTTATCCTGCTTTTCCTTGGAAATTTTACCAAAGCGCAGCTCACCATGCACAAAATGATAAGTGCAGGCTATACCTATCAGAATCAGAGTTTTGGTGAAGTGGGGGGGAAGTTGCTTTTCCTGAGCAATGATAACGTGATTTACCGTTTGGGAGGTTCAGCCATGATGGGTTCAGTGAATTCAGAATTTGCGATCATGCCGAAAGTTTCAACCGATATTCTGTTGAATTTTCAGAAGAATGTAGACTTCTATCATTCTTATTATTTTCTGATGGGAGCGGAAGCTACCAATAAATATATTGCTCCGAAAGTAGGGTTTACCCTTTTCGGTCTGCTGGATCTTACCGGCGGATATGCTTTTCCGGTAGGAAACAGCGGAATAAACGGTAAAGAACTTAGAGGTCTGAATATTAATTTTACACTAAATCTCCCTACTGCATTCATTCATGACATGTTTAATTGATTTTTATTAATTTTTTCTTGTAAAAATTTAATAATTGCTTAACAGTTATTAAAAAATTATTATATTTACACCATAGAAAATTGTATCCGCCTATTGATTATACTTTACTCTGAAGAATTGTTTTGTATTTACCGCTGATGTCAGATAATATATCTGAAGCAGATTGTCAGCAAAAATATTTATTGAGAAGAAGTTATGAAATCAAAATCGGATAGTTTACTCATTTCCCTTTATCAGAAAGGAGACGAAGAGGCGTTGTCAGCCCTTATTCACCGCCACCAGAGAGAACTTTTTACATTCATTTTTTATAAAATTAATGATGAAGATTTAGCTAATGATGTTTTTCAGGATACCTTCATGAAGATCATTGTTATGCTGAAAGAAGGACGCTATAACGAAGAAGGAAAATTTATCCTTTGGGCAAAAAGAATTGCTTATAACCTTATTATTGACCATTTCAGGTCCAAATCAAAAAATATTAAAGTTTCTGAAACGACTTTTGAAACCGATGAATATTCTATTTTTGATTTGCTGAAAGAGCCTTCTGAGAATATTGAAGATCAGCTGGTAACCAATCAGATCCAGGACGATCTTTTAAAAATGCTGCAGTATCTTCCTAAAAACCAGCAGGAAGTGATTCAGTTGAGGTTTTTTGACGGACTTAGTTTTAAAGAAATAGCAGATCATACCAACATGAGTATTAATACTACGTTGGGAAGAGTACGGTATGCTTTGATAAACCTGAGAAAAATCATGGATGAAAATCACATTGTCTTGACACGATAAGATAATAATTTCGGAAAATTCCCGTTTTTAAGGAAAAACATATACTCGCCTATGAGAAAAAATGATTCCTTAAAAGTCACCACTTTGAAACCAAAGAAACAAACGGTTGAGTTTTTGCTCAACTTTTCAAAGAACCTCGAGGTTGTAAAGACCAAGAGCAAGAATTATCCGATTTCTAAAAATTAAATTGATTAATTTTGTGCTGTATGAAAATTCAGCACATTTTTTTTGACCTCGACAATACACTCTGGGACCATCGCAGAAATGCCTATCTTACGATTAAAAGCCTTTTTGAAAAGGAAGAGATTAGCTTAAAATACAATATCGATTTTGAAGAATTTCATTTCGTGTATCATGAAATCAATGAAAAGCTTTGGGAGAATATCCGGGACGGAATTATTGATAAAGAATATTTAAGAAAACATCGTTTTTATGATACCTTTAACCACTTTGGGATTAACGACGAAGCGCTTGCCATGTATTTTGAAGAGCATTTCCTGGATAAAATCCTCAATCATAATGAACTGGTAGAAGGAGCTGGATATATCTTGGATTATCTTACATCTAAAAAATATACTTTGCATATAATTTCCAATGGCTTCAAAGAAGTAACAGAAAGAAAGTGTATTCTATCCGGTATTGCCCGTTATTTTCAGACCATTACCAGTGCCGATACAGTAGGTGTACGAAAGCCGAAACCTGAGATTTTTGAGTATTCTTTAAGTCTTGCTGATGCTACAAAAGAGAATAGTATCCTGATTGGTGATGATTGGGTTGCAGATGTTGTAGGAGCTCAAAATTTCGGAATGGATGTTATTTTCTTTGATGTATTTAATGAAAATCCTCAACAGGAAGATCTGAAAACGATTAAACATCTCTTACAGATCAGGGAATATTTATAGATTTCGGCGGCACCAAAGGTGCCGCCGAAATTTTTTTATCGTAAATAGGACATTTAAATTCCCAGGCTTGCTCTTACTCTTGTGATAGTCTCGGTAGCAATTAGTCTTGTCTTTGCTGCGCCTTCCTGAAGTTTTGTCTCAAGTTCATCCAAATTGTTCATATAATAGGAGAACAGTTCTCTTTCCTTTTCAAACCTTACCAAAATCAGGTCCAAAAGTTCTTTTTTAGCGTGGCCGTATCCAAAGTTTCCCGCTACATATTTTGCCCTCAATTCTTCCGTCTGTTCAGGAGTTGCGATCAGTTGATAAATAGCGAAAGTCTTATCCGTTTCAGGATCTTTCGGTTCTTCCAGTGATTTTGAGTCAGATTCGATGCTCATTACCTGTTTTTTCAGATCTTTCTCCGGCAAAAAGATATTGATGATATTTCCTCTGGATTTAGACATTTTATGGCCATCAATTCCAGGAACATATTTTGTGTTTTCCTGAAGCTCAGATTGTGGCAGAACAAAAACTTCACCCATCTGGTTATTAAATCGGGAAGCTACGTCACGTGCAATTTCCAGATGCTGGAGCTGGTCTTTCCCGACAGGAACAATTTCAGCATCATATAATAAAATATCAGCTGCCATTAAAACCGGATAGGTAAATAAGCCGGCATTGACATCCTGTAAACGGTCTGCTTTATCTTTAAAAGAATGCGCTAAAGTAAGTCTCTGGTACGGAAAAAAACATGATAAATGCCAAGAAAGTTCACAGGTTTCAGGGATATCACTCTGCCTGTAAAAGTAGGTTTTTTCAGTATCCAGCCCACAAGCAAGCCAAGCCGCAGCAATCTCGTAGGTATTCTGTTTCAGTTCTTTCGCATCTTTAATCTGTGTTAAAGAGTGAAGATTTGCAATAAATAAAAATGATTCATTTCCTTCCTGCTTTGAAAGTTCAATTGCAGGAATGATGGCACCTAACAAATTACCAAGGTGCGGGGTTCCGGTGGCTTGAATGCCGGTAAGAATTCTTGACATTGTTTAAATTTATATAAATTAATGAATTGCAAATTTAAGGGAATCCACCTAAAGATGATAAAACTTATCTTAAAATGTAACAGGTCATCAAAACTAAGGGATCAGGACTTTCTGTCCTCCGAACTTCGGTTCGACGCCTGTTAATACATCGTAATAAGCTTTCGCCTTTGCCAGGTATTCCCTGAGGTTCGTTTTAAAACCTGCGTATTTATTTACATCTTTCGCATTATATCCGAAAGCTTCGATACCGTTTTGCCGGGCTAAAAATACAGCTCTTTCATTATGAAACTTCTGAGAAATAATAATGATTTTATGCTGACCGAAAATTTCTTTGGCTCTAACCACGGAATCCAGAGTTCTGAATCCGGCAAAATCCATAAATATATAATTTTCAGGTATTCCTTTCCTAATCAGAGCCTGCTGCATATCTTCGGGTTCGTTATAATCTTTTCTGCTGTTGTCCCCGCTGACAATAATATATTGTATTTTCCCACTTCTATACAACTGCCATGCAGCTTCGATTCTGTTATCAAAATACGCATTGGGCTGGCCGTTATTCAGAGTCTTGCTTGTCCCCAGCAACAATGCTGTTTTTATTGTCGGCACATCAGTAATTTGATAGGATACATAATTTTCACTGTCCTTTTTCATGGTGTAGTTGGCCCAGAAGATAAAAATAATTCCTGCTACGAAAAGAAGCAGGAAAATAATTATCACATTTTTAATGAATTTTTTCATCTTGTGTATAATCTTAAAATTCAAGTCCGTTCGGGAATGCTTTTTTTCTGAATATCAGCAAGAGAGCTGCACCTACAGTAATGGCAGAATCTGCGACATTAAAGATATATTTGAAAAATTCTATATGTTTTCCTCCGATTAAAGGCCAGCTTTCGGGAACGTTCCAGTCTACCAGAGGGAAATGAAGCATATCAACGACACAGCCCCTCATAAAAGTGGAATATCCGTGTCCGAAAGAGGTCAGCTTTGAAATTCCCCCGTAACCGATCCATCGGTCAATGCTGGCATCATATACCGTTCCGCTGTCGAAAATAAGTCCGTAAAACATACCGTCTATTAAATTTCCAATAGCTCCTGCAAAGATCATGGCCATAGGAATAAGAAGATAATTGGATTCTCCCCTCTGCAGCCATTTTCTAAAGAGATAAATCATTCCTCCGATCAGGAAAACCCTTACAATGACCAGGAAATACTTACCGATGACTCCGCCGAAATGAAGCCCGTAAGCCATTCCGGGATTTTCAACAAAGGTCAGTTTGAAGCCAGGAAATACAGAAATGCTGTCATCCAGGTTGAAATGTGTCTTTACATAAATTTTTGAAGCCTGATCAATTAATAAAATAAGAAAAGTGACAAATAATATCTTTTTCATGAGGGGAATTGAATGGTTAATGAGGATATAGAACCGCCGGAGCGACTGTATTAGAGTCCTTTCGGTTTATTAGGTTTTCCTATTTTTTCGTTCTTCTTATCAACGATTTTCTTAATCGTTTTCTGGTTATGATGCGTATTCTTGGTATGGAACTTTTCAAACTGAATATTCATGTCTTTTAAAACACTTTTCAAAGCAGTAAGTTCCATTGCATTCTTGGTGTGTACAATAATAGATTCCATTGTATAGGTTTTATTTACTTTTTAGACAGTTCATCCAGTCTTTTTCTGTCCTTTGCAGACAAGTCATGTATTCCGTTTTTGCCCATCTTGCTCAGCAGTCTGTCAATTTCTTTTTCTCTTTCGCGTTTTTCAGAATTAAACTGATCATCTATGGTATAATGAGTCTTTTTATGCGAAAAAAACCTGCTTTTGATTTGTTCTCTGTTGAAAAAAACCAATACCGCGATAATAATAAATAGTAGAATCAGAAATTCAGTCATTATTATATATTAAAAATCAGGTTTATAAAGTATTGCATGAAATACTTTATAAACCCAATGTCTTATAATTAACCTGACGCTGCAGTTATTTCTGCATATTTTTCGCTTCGATGCTCAATGTTGCATGAGGAACTGCCAGCAGCCTTTCTTTTGGGATCAGCTTACCGGTTACCCGGCAAATACCGTATGTTTTATTTTCAATTCTTATTAAAGCATTTTTAAGATCGCGCAAGAATTTTTCCTGTCTCCCGGCTAAAATAGAATTCTGTTCTTTGCTTAACGTCTCTGCTCCTTCTTCAAATGCTTTAAAGGTAGGAGAGGTATCATCAGTTCCGTTGTTCTGATCGTTGATGAAACTTTCTCTGATCAGCTGCAAATCTTTTTCTGCTTTTTCTATCTTTTCTTTAATGATCGATTTAAACTCCTGTAAATCAGAATCATTATATCTTACTCTTTCGTCTGACATGTTCTTTTCTCTTTTAATAAAATTATGAAATGGGAAATTGAAAAACGCTAACTATATATTAATTTTTTCAATATTTATCTTAAAATTAACATCATCTATCTCGATTTCGTTAAAATTTGAAAGTGAAGATACAATTTCTATTTTATCTGACAAGACCTCAGATGAAATATATTCTTCGTTTTTCTTAATGTCATTTAGGAAAGGAGAATTTTCTTCAATAGAGATCCTGATACGGTCTGTTAAATCAAAATCTTTTTCTTTTCTAAGATTCTGAATTCTGTTGATAAATTCTCTTGCAATCCCTTCTGATTTTAACTCATCTGTCAGCGTCAAATCTAATGCCACAGTCGTTTTCCCGTCTGAAGTTACTGTCCATCCCGGAATGTCTTTTGTTGAGATGTCAACATCAGATAATGTAATCTCATATCCCTGAACCTCAATCTTCCCTTCTTTTTCAAGGCTGGAAATCTGTTCTGCTTCCAGATTGGCAATCTCTCCGCCAACTGTTTTCATGTCTTTTCCCAGCTTGGGTCCAAGCGCTTTGAAATTCGGTTTGATCTGTTTTACGATAAGATGCGCCGCTTCTTCTGCATTGATCAATTGAATTTCTTTAACATTTACCTCCTGTTTGATCAACTCAGAAACTGCGGAAATCTGCTCTTCTGTTTTTGAATCCAACACAGGAATTAAAACTTTTTGTAACGGCTGACGAACTTTTACTTTTTCTTTCTTTCTCAACGAGAAAACCATGCTCGTAATAGATTGCGCTAAATGCGTTTTTTCAACCAAATCGGTATCAATCAAACTTTCATCAGCAACCGGGAAGTTTGTAAGGTGGATCGATTCTGCATTATCTTTTCCGGTTACTTTATTTAAATCCTGGTACAGCTGATCCATAAAGAACGGAGCAATTGGAGCAGATAATTTGGCAACCGTTTCCAGACAGGTATATAAAGTCTGGTAAGCAGAGATTTTATCTTCTGAATAATCTCCTTTCCAAAAGCGTCTTCTGCATAATCTCACGTACCAGTTTGATAAATTATCATTTACAAAAGTATTGATGGCTCTTGCGACTCTCGTCGGTTCGTAATCTTCATAAAAAGCTTTAACTTCTTTGATTAGTAAATTTAATTCGGATAAAATCCACCGGTCAATTTCTGGTCTGTTTTCAACATCCTTTTCAGAATAACTGAAGCCATCAACATTGGCGTACAAAGCGAAGAATGAATAAGTATTGTACAATGTTCCGAAGAATTTTCTTCTCACTTCATCAATACCTTCAATATCGAATTTCAGGTTTTCCCAAGGATTGGCATTGGAAACCATATACCAGCGTGTAGCATCCGGGCCGTAAACGGCTAACGTTTCAAATGGATCAATTCCGTTTCCTAGACGTTTTGACATTTTCTGGCCATTTTTATCCAGAACAAGCCCGTTGCTCATTACATTCTTATAAGCCACTGAATCAAAAACAGCTGTTCCGATGGCATGAAGGGTATAGAACCAGCCACGCGTCTGGTCAACACCTTCCGCAATAAAATCTGCTGGGAATGCCTTTTTAGTATCGATCAATTCTTTATTCTCAAAAGGATAATGCAGCTGCGCATACGGCATCGAACCTGAATCAAACCAAACATCGATCAGGTCGCTTTCACGGTGCATTTCCCTTCCGGAGTCTGAAACCAAAATTACTTTATCAACGATATTTTTGTGCAAATCAACCAGAGAGTAATTTTCTTCAGACATATTTCCGATTTCAAAACCTTTGAACGGGTTTTCTGTCATGAATCCGGCTTCAATCGACTTTTCAATCTCGTTGTATAATTCTTCTACAGATCCGATGATGATTTCTTCTTTCAGATCTTCCGTTCTCCAGATCGGCAATGGAATTCCCCAATATCTTGAACGTGATAAGTTCCAGTCATTCACATTTTCCAGCCAGTTGGCGAAACGTCCTTCTCCGGTTGATTTCGGTTTCCAGTTGATTTCTTTATTTAAATCTACTAATCGGTTTTTTACAGAGCTCATTTTCACAAACCAGGAATCCAGCGGATAATATAATAACGGCTCATCAGTTCTCCAGCTATGCGGATAACTGTGAACGTATTTTTCAATTTTGAAAGCCTTATTTTCTTTTCTTAATTTTAAAGCAATTCTTTCATCAACAGAAAGGTAATTCTTTAAATCTGCGATGATTGATTTTAGCTGTTCTTTCTGAATATTGAATTCTGTATTTTTTTCGTCATCATTCAGATATTCTGCTTTTACGTATTCATTGGCAAAACCGTAAACTTCGTCTTTTACCAAAGATAAAAATCTACCCTGTAAATCCACCAATGGAACCGGATTTCCATTTTCGTTTAACACCAACATAGGCGGAACTTCAGGAGTAGCTTCTTTAGCTACTTTCGCATCATCAGCACCAAAAGTAGGTGCTGTATGAACGATACCCGTTCCGTCTTCTGTCGTCACGAAATCTCCTGCGATTACTCTGAACGCATTTTCCGGATTTTGATAAGGGGTTGCATAATCTAATAATTGCTCATATTTAATTCCGACCAAATCTGAACCTTTGAATTCTGCTAAGATTTGATAAGGAATAACTTTACTTTCTGAAGTATAATTTGCAAAATCTTCATCAGTTCCTTCAGCATATTTTTTAGTAAACTGTTTTCCGACTAAAGCTTTAGCCAAAACAATACTGATCGGCTCAAAAGTGTATTGATTGAATGTTTTTACTAAAACATAATCTATTTTTGGACCTACAGTCAAGGCAGTATTGGAAGGCAATGTCCATGGTGTTGTTGTCCATGCTAAGAAATGGATATCTCCAAATCCCTTTAAAAATGAAGGTAAGGTTTCCGGCAATGCCTTGAACTGCGCAACAATGGTTGTGTCAGAAACATCACGATATGCTCCCGGCTGGTTGACTTCATGGGAAGATAATCCTGTTCCTGCTTTCGGAGAATAGGGTTGGATCGTATAGCCTTTGTATAATAATCCTTTATCGTACAATTGTTTTAGCAGCCACCAAACCGTCTCCATATATTTTGGCTTGTAGGTAACATACGGATCTTCAAGGTCTACCCAATACCCGATTTTCTCGGTCAGGTTGTTCCAGACGTCTGTGTAACGCATTACCGCTTCACGGCATGCCTGATTATACTCTTCAATCGAAATTTTTTTGCCAATATCTTCTTTCGTAATGCCTAGTTCTTTTTCCACACCAAGCTCTACAGGAAGTCCATGGGTATCCCAGCCCGCTTTACGGAAAACCTGCTTTCCGTTCTGGGTCTGGTAACGACAGAAAATATCCTTTAAAGCTCTGGCCATAACGTGGTGAATCCCGGGCATACCGTTTGCGGAAGGCGGACCTTCATAAAAAACAAACTCAGGCTGCCCCTCACGAATCTCAACACTTTTATTAAACGTTTTATTCTGTTTCCAGAATTCAGCTACATTCTCAGCTACGTCAATAAGATTGAGGTTTTTATATTCTTTAAATTGGCTCATTGTATTATATCGATATCGTTGATTCATTAAGTTGGCAAATTTACTAAAATTTACCGGTTTATAATATATGTTTTATTTTGATATTCACAGTGAAAAAGTTCTGTTTCAGAAATATAAATCTGAGAATTGATTATCGCTGAGTTATTAATGGTGGATAAGTTAATTTTTCCACTTGTAATTTGGAAGCTTATAATCAATATAAGATCGGGCTTTAGCCCGTTTGAAATTAAATTTCTTTTCACCCAACTTTTTTCACGCAAAGTTTTAATTAATCATACTTAATGTTAAGTGAGCAAAGAATAATCAACAAGTTGATTTTACGAAGCTTTATTTCAAGCTTTGCGTAGCAAATTTATTTGCCTTTGCCATCTGAGATCAAAAGTACAGTAACTAATCTTTGCGTTTAAAATAAAATCATCACGGGAAATCCATAGCTGAATCTAATTTTTAAATTTTTAATCATTCAATCTTTTAATTTTAAATAAATTTGTTCTTTAAAATAAACGCCATTGGAATTTTATCCATCCATCGAACAATCAGACATTCAGGAAATCAAAAAGTTTCAGGAGGGAAAACTTCAGGAGCTTTTAATATATCTTGAAAACAACTCGCCTTTTTATAAGAGATTATTTGAAGAAAATAATATTAACATTACTGATATTCAGACGTTAGAAGATCTTCAGAAAATTCCGACAACGACAAAAAATGATATTCAGCAGCATAATGATGATTTTTTCTGTGTAACTCCTGATCAAATTGTAGATTACAGCACGACGTCCGGTACATTAGGTGATCCTGTTACATTCGGATTGTCAGATAATGATCTGGAAAGGCTTGCATATAACGAAGCGATTTCTTTTGCCTGTGCCGGAATCCGCAAAGGTGATGTAGTGCAGATGATCACGACGATCGATAAGAGATTCATGGCCGGGCTTGCTTACTTTTTAGGGTTGCGAAAAATGGGAGCGAGCGTTGTCCGAATGGGTCCCGGAATTCCCGAACTGCAGTGGGATTCTATTTTCAGGTATCGGCCAAAATATCTGATTACCGTTCCTTCATTTTTACTAAAAATGATTGATTATGCCGAAAAACATGGGGTTGATTATAAAAATTCAAGTGTGTACGGGGCAGTCTGTATTGGGGAAAGTATCAAAAACCAGGATTTTACGGATAACATTCTTTCACAGAAAATCAAGGAAAAATGGGATATTAAATTATTCTCGACCTATGCTTCCACAGAAATGAGCACCGCTTTTACAGAGTGCGAATTTCAAATCGGCGGACATCAACACCCGGAATTGATTATCACCGAAATTCTTGACGACGAAGAAAATCCTGTAAAAGAAGGTGGAAGTGGGGAATTGACCATCACCACTTTAGGTGTAGAGGCCATTCCTTTATTAAGATTTAAAACCGGTGATATTGTAAAAGCGCATTATGAAGTTTGCCCATGCGGAAGAAATACCATGCGGCTGGGGCCTGTTGTCGGCCGAAAGCAGCAGATGATCAAATATAAAGGGACAACTTTATATCCGCCTGCGATGAACGATATCCTTAATGATTTTAATAACATTCTGTGCTATCAGATTGTTATTCAGTCGAATGAAATAGGGTTGGATGAGATTGTTATTAAACTCAGTACAGATAGTAGATCTGAAAATTTTGTCAATGAGGTAAGAGATCATTTCCGGGCTAAATTAAGAGTAAGCCCAAGAATTGAAGTTATCGATTTTGATATTTTGTCTAAAGTTGTTTTTAACCCGAACAGCAGGAAGCCAATTACTTTTATAGATTTGAGATAAATTTTAAAATTAAATTATAAACTATGAAAAAATTATTCTTACTATTTTCATTAATTATTGCTTTGGCTCTCAATGCACAGAGAATAGTAATTAAGTCTGGCAGTTTTAGCGTTTTGAAAGATCAGACGGAGGTAAATGTGGAATTTAAATTCGATAACGTACTGATGATGAAAGAAAACATTACGGAGGAGCAATATCTTGAAAACAGGAAAAAAGATGTTCTGGCAAATCCTAAAAGAGGTGAAGCGGGATGGTAAAAGTGGAATGGAGAATGGCAAAGGTATAAAAATGAGGAATATGTCAATTATTTTACGAAGGGCCTGAATAAATCTTATAAAAATATTAGCTTTAAAAAGGCCAGTCCATCATCGAAATATACCCTATTGCTGGAGACAAACTGGGTTTTTCCAGGTTGGCACGGAGGGATGGTTGTCATGACTGCAGAAATTACTGGAAAAATAAAGCTGATTGAAACCAATCATCCGTCAAACGTTTTAGCGGAGGCCGAGTTTAATAAATTCGATAAATTCGTAAATAATAAAGAAATTGTGATGGAATACGGCAGAATTGCCGGCGCATACGAGTCCCTTGGGAAATATCTGGGAAAAGAAATAAAAAACGCAGTAAAATAAAATGAAAAAGGTCTGGAAATTTCCAGACCTTTTTTATGCTTGTTGTTTTTCCGTTTTGATAAACTCTGCAAGATTCTTAATGGCTGTATCATGGATTCTTACAAATGTATTTTTCTTGTCCCATACATAGCCTGCAAGGACAGCACAGATTTTCCTCTTGACTTCAGGGTTTTCCGGCTGGTGGAAAAATAATTCCTGAAGATTTCCGGTATACCACTCTTTTACGTAGGTTGTAAAAACATTCACTCCATATAAAATATAGTCGGAATATTCTCTCTGCCAGTCTATGGTCTCGCCGTTCAATTGGCGTAAAGCCAGCTTTGCTGCCAGCATTCCGGATTCTGTGGCAAATGCCATTCCTGATGAAAATACAGGATCCAGAAACTCCGAAGCATTTCCCGTCAGGGCAAATCCGTCGCCAAATAAGCTTTTCACCGAACACGAATAGTCTTTCAAATGCCTGGGCTCAAAAAGGAAATCTACATCTCCAAAACGTTTTACATAATAGTCTGAAAGCGATATGGCTTTTTTCAAAGCTTCAGCCGTATTCCCGTTTTCAGATAATTTTTCAATATACTCCGTAGGACCTACGATTCCTACACTGGTATTCCCGTTTGAGAAAGGAATTACCCAAAGCCAGACTTCAGTTTCAATGATATCAAAAGAAATCAAAGTGCCTTCCGTTCCTTCTTCTCTGTTGATATCTTCTACATGGGCGAAAATAGCAGAATGCGGAGACAGTTTAGACGGTTTTTCCAAGTTTAATAGTCTGGGTAAAACCCTTCCATATCCGCTGGAATCAATGACAAACTTGGCGTGGATTTCTTTTGTCTCTCCGTTTTTATCTTTTACTGTGGTCACAGAATCCGTTCCGTTAAAGCGGATACCTGTCACTTCTGTTTCAAATTCAAGGTCAATTCCTTTTTTAATGACTTCCTGGGCCAGGACATTGTCAAAATCAGCCCGCGGAACCTGCCAGGTCCAGTCCCAGCCGTCTCCGAACTTGTTGCTGAAATCAAAGATGCAGACTTCATTGCCTCGTAAAAAGCGGGCCCCCAGCTTTTTCTCAAAACCCATTTTATCCAAAGCAGGGAAAAGTCCGGCTTCATCAAAATGATCCATCACTCTCGGAATTAAGCTTTCGCCTACTACCAATCTGGGAAATTTTGTTTTTTCGACAACTTTCACGTTGATATTGTTCTTCTTTAAGTATGAAGAAGATACGCATCCGGAAGGTCCTGCACCGATTACGAGAACATCAACAAATTCTTTACTCATCTTTGGTTTTTTATTTTAATAATAACTTCTATCTTTGCCGCAAAATTAATGACAATTAATTAATAATTACAAAAATTATCTTACTATTACTTTTTGATTAATGAAAATAAATAACTTTTTAGAACTGAACGACTTTAAAAAAGTCATCATTGAAAATGAGAAGATAGAACTGGATGAAACACTCTTAGCCAGAGTGGATAAAAGTTTTCAGTTTCTGAAAGAATTTTCGAAAAATAAAGTAATATATGGTGTAAACACGGGTTTTGGACCGATGGCCCAGTTCAAAATCAGCGATGAAGATACGCATCAGCTTCAGTATAATTTAATCAGGAGTCATTCTTCAGGAATCGGAAATCCTCTTCCTGCGGCAGAAGTAAAAGCTTCCATGCTGGCAAGACTGAATACCTTGTCCCTTGGAAATTCAGGGGTTCATCCTTCGGTAATTGTTTTGCTTAAAGAGTTTATAAACAGAGATATTACACCACTGATTTTTGAGCATGGTGGCGTTGGAGCCAGCGGGGACCTGGTTCAGCTGGCACATCTGGCTTTGGTTTTAATTGGTGAGGGTGAAGTATTTTATAAAGGAGAAAGGAAATCCGCCAAAGAGGTTTTTGAAATTGAGAACCTGCAGCCGATACACGTAGAGATCCGTGAAGGTCTTGCATTAATGAACGGAACTTCCGTAATGTCAGGGATTGGTATTGTCAATGCCCATAAAGCAAGCCAGTTAACGGATATTTCCATAAAACTGTCTTGTGCCATCAATGAAATTGTTCAGGCATATGATGATCATTTTTCTGAAGTTCTGAACGGAACAAAACTACATGAAGGACAGCAAAAGATTGCAGCCAGAATGCGTGAGCACTTATCTGACAGTCAGTTGATCAGAAAAAGGGCAGATCATTTATATACCCGTTTTGACGAACAGGAAAAAGTATTTAAAGAAAAGGTGCAGGAATATTATTCTCTGCGATGTGTGCCTCAGATTTTAGGGCCTGTTTTAGATACAATGGAATATGCAGAAAAGGTTTTGGAAAACGAAATCAATTCTGCAAACGATAACCCGATTATCAATGTTGAAGACCAGCATGTGTATCATGGAGGGAACTTCCATGGAGATTACATTTCTCTGGAAATGGATAAGCTGAAAATCGTAGTGACCAAATTAACCATGTTGGCGGAAAGGCAATTGAATTACCTTTTGAATGCAAAAATCAATGAGATTTTTCCGCCTTTTGTCAATTTAGGGAAGTTAGGATTTAATTTTGGGATGCAGGGCGTGCAGTTTACTGCAACTTCCACTACGGCAGAAAGCCAGATGCTGTCTAATCCGATGTATGTTCACAGTATTCCTAACAATAATGACAACCAGGATATTGTAAGCATGGGGACCAATGCAGCCGTGATCTGCAGAAAAGTCATTGAAAATGCGTTTGAAGTATTGGCGATCGAAGCCATTACCATTGCCCAGGCGATCGAATACCTGGGTTATCAGGATAAAGTTTCATCTGCAACCAAAGAACTCTATGATGAGGTCAGGAAGATCATTCCAGCTTTTTCGGATGACATGGTGATGTATCCTTATCTTCAAGAAGTGAAAAATTATTTAAAAGCTTTGTAATTATTTCATATAATAGATTGTCTTAACTAAGGTTGAGAATACTTAAAAACTAAAAACAAACAGCAACACATGAAATGTGCAATCATAACGGGTGGCTCAAGAGGTATAGGAAGAGCAATCTGTATAAAACTGGCAGAAGAGAAAAACTATCATATCTTAATTAACTATGCTTCCAATGAAGCAGCCGCACTGGAAACGTTGGCTAAAGTTAAAGAGTTGGGATCTACAGGGGAAATTCTTAAATTTGATGTAGGAAACGCAGAGGAAACCCAAAAAACATTAGCGGCATGGCAGGAAGCCCGGCCTGATTGTGTGGTTGAAGTGATTGTGAACAATGCCGGAATTACAAGGGACGGATTGTTCATGTGGATGCCGAGTGAAGACTGGAATGCAGTGATCAACACCAGTTTGAACGGGTTTTTTAATGTAACCAATTTCTTTATCCAGAAACTGCTGCGCAACAAATATGGCAGAATCATTAATATGGTTTCGGTGTCGGGAGTAAAAGGAACTGCCGGACAGACGAATTATTCTGCTGCAAAAGGTGCTTTAGTCGGAGCTACGAAAGCTTTGGCACAGGAAGTGGCAAAAAGAAACATTACAGTGAATGCTGTAGCGCCCGGGTTTATCAGGACAGATATGACTCAGGAATTCAATGAAGATGAATTAAAGGCGATGATTCCTGTCAACAGATTTGGTGAAGCAGAAGAGGTGGCTGATTTAGTTGCGTTTTTAGCCTCTAAAAAATCATCATACATTACAGGAGAAGTAATTAATATTAACGGAGGAATTTATTCGTAAAATAATATAACAATGTACCAATGTACCAATAGACCAATGTATCGGTTTACCAATAAAAACAGATCGGTTAAAAATTGTTACACTGTTATGTCGATAAATTGTTACATTTAATAAATGGAAAATAGAGTTGTCATTACCGGAATGGGAATCTATTCCTGCATCGGAACTTCTTTGGAAGAGGTGAAAAAATCTCTCTATCAGGGAAAATCCGGTATTGTTTTGATGAATGAAAGAAAAGAGTTCGGTTTCAGATCGGGGCTTACAGGCGTTGTGCCTAAACCGGATTTAAAAAATCTTCTGAACAGAAGGCAGCGTATAAGCATGGGCGAAGAAAGTGAATATGCTTACATTGCAACGCTTGACGCCTTACGGCAGGCAAATATAGACCAGGATTTTCTGGATATTCATGAAGTCGGTATTCTATATGGCAATGACAGTGTTTCCCAGGCTGTTGTAGAATCTATTGATATTGCAAGAGAGAAAAAGGATACCACTTTAATAGGTTCGGGAGCTATTTTCAAATCTATGAATTCTACTGTTACCATGAACCTCTCTACAATTTTTAAGCTGAAAGGGATCAACCTGACAATCAGTGCTGCCTGTGCAAGTGGTTCTCATTCATTGGGCTTAGCGTATATGATGATTAAAAACGGTTTCCAGGAAATGATTATCTGTGGCGGAGCGCAGGAAACCAATAAGTATTCAATGGCCAGCTTTGACGGGTTAGGCGTTTTTTCCGTTAGGGAAGATGAGCCGACAAAAGCTTCAAGGCCTTTTGATTCAGGAAGGGATGGACTGATCCCAAGCGGCGGAGCAGCCTCTTTAATTGTTGAAAGTTTGGAGTCTGCTCAGAAAAGAGGGGCAAATATTATTGCTGAAATCGTTGGCTATGGTTTTTCTTCAAACGGAGGACATATTTCCACACCCAATGTTGACGGCCCTGCTCTGGCCATGAACAGAGCATTGAACCAATCAGGCTTAAATGCAGAAGATATCGATTATATTAATGCCCATGCAACTTCTACACCGCTTGGTGATGCGAATGAAGCCAAAGCCATCTATGAAATCTTTGGCAGCAGAGTTCCGGTAAGCTCTACCAAGTCAATGACCGGACATGAATGCTGGATGGCGGGAGCCAGTGAAGTGATTTACTCGATCCTGATGATGCAGAATGATTTCGTGGCGCCGAACATCAACCTTGAAAATCCTGACGATGACGCGAAAAAGATAAATTTAGTCGCTGAAACAAAAAGTCAAAAAATTGATGTATTTTTGTCAAATTCTTTCGGATTTGGGGGAACCAATTCTGCATTAATTGTTAAAAAATTTGAATAAAAACATGGAAAGGGAAAAAATTGTTGCGGTTGTCAACGACTTTTTAATCAATGAATTTGAAGTCGATGGCGATGAAATCAGCAATGAAGCTAATTTTAAAAAGACCTTAGGTTTAGACAGCCTGGATTATATTGATATGGTGGTGGTGATCGAATCTAATTTCGGTGTAAAATTGGGAGAAGCCGATTTTAAGAATATCATTACGTTTGATGATTTCTACTCAACCATTGAAAACAAAATCACTGAAAAAAACTCATAATTATCGGTTGGATATTTACTCTCAAAAATGTAACTCTACGATAAGATAATAGTTTTAAGTGTTTTGTTATTAGGGTGTTATGATTATTAAACTATAACGATGAATAAGTGGAAAGGTAAATCTAAAGGCACCATTTTAGGATATAAAATATTTGTCTGGTGTATTAGAAATATCGGGATCCGGAGCTCATATGCGGTGCTTTACTTTGTCGCTTCCTACTATTTCTTATTCGAAAAAAAGAGTAACCGATATATTTCATATTATTTCAAAAAAAGACTGAATTATAGTGCCTGGAAGGCTAAAAAATCTGTTTTTAAAAGTTATTTTACTTTTGGTAAAGTACTTATTGATAAAACGGCTATCTCCACCGGTTTACGGGACCAATACACTTATGAATTTGACGGGATTGAAAACCTCAGAAATCTTTTAGCGGAAAAAAAAGGCGGCATCCTGATCAGCGCGCATATCGGTAATTTTGAAATTGCTGAGCATTTTTTTGCAGATATTGATTTTGATTGCCAGATTAACATGGTAACTACAGATCAGGAAATTACTGTAATAAAAGAATATCTTGAAAGTGTTTCCGTTAAAGAAAGCAACATCAAGTTTATTTATGTAAAAGATGACATGTCGCATATATTCGATATCAATGAGGCACTGTCCAAAAATGAACTTATTTGCTTTACGGGAGACCGCTATTTTGAAGGCTCAAAATTCCTGGAAGGAGATTTATTGGGAAAAATTGCAAAATTCCCGGCAGGTCCTTTCATGATCGCTTCGAGATTGGGTGTTCCGGTGGTATATGTATACGTTATGAAAGAAAGTAATCTTCATTACCATCTGTATGCAAGAGTCGCTCAAAATGTTAAGAAACGGGATGCAGCAGGACTTTTACATTCCTACACGCAAAATCTTGAGTCAATGATTAAAAAATATCCGTTTCAATGGTTCAATTATTTTGATTTTTGGGATGATTTACCTTAATTTTTCACCATTTTTGAGAAAACTAATTTTCATAAAATGATGAGAAACCGTATTTTTTTATTTCAGGTATTCATTGTCATCTTCTCCGGATTACCTTCTTATGTATTTTCGCAAAATATGAGTGTTTTGTATGAACTTACTTATAAACCTGATCCTGCGTCCGGGACACAAGCAGAAAACCAGAATTATGTACTGGATATTGTTTCCCGAAAATCCGTTTTTAGGACAGATTTTCGAAAGCAATCGGATTCTATGATTTTAAAAACAGGGCTTGGTACAGGATATAATTCAAATATCAACACCGAACTTTATTTTACAAAAGATTTAAACGGACCAAGCTACAGGAAATATTTCGTTTCCCCTTTGAGCCGGGATCGGTTCTTTATCGATATTACAGATGAACTCAAGTGGGATATTTTACCCGAAACAGCGATTATTGAGAACATAAAGTGCCAGAAAGCGGAATTTGAGTATGGCGGCAGGCATTGGATTGCATGGTTTTCGGGAGATATTGCCACTTCGGAAGGTCCCTATTATTTTCACGGGCTTCCAGGATTGATTATACAGATTGAGGATGATCATCATGATTTTCTTTTTAGAGTCATTCAAATAAAAAAAAATACTGAAAATTCTCTGTATGAAACTAAAGGGGGAAACATGATTACCTGGGAGCAATATAAGAAATTGTTACAGGATTATTTCAGTGATCCGCTTTCTTCCGTTAAGGCAAAAGGGATGAATGTGATGACGGATGATGGTAATGGCGGATATAAACCTGTGGACACAAGAGACTATATAAAAAAAATACAGGAAAGAATAGAGAAGAGTAATAATCCTGTTGAGCTCAATCAAAAAGTTGAATATAAATAATTTGATTTTATTTAATCATGACAGGAAATACCACTATTTTTTAAGTTTATCTTTCAATATTTCAAAATTCTGTATATTTTTGACGCATATCTTCCACATTGAAAAAAAATTATGACATCCTTGTAATCGGCAGCGGGCTGGGGGGGCTTGTTTCGGCTCTTATTTTGGCGAAAGAAGGCTTGAAAGTGTGTGTCTTGGAGAAAAACAATCAGTACGGAGGAAATTTACAGACCTTTTCCAGGGACAAACTGATTTTTGATACAGGTGTTCATTATCTGGGTGGGCTTTCTGAAGGGCAGAACCTTTATCGGTTTTTTTCTTATCTGGAGATTATGGATGATCTGGAACTTCAGAAAATGGATGAAGATGCTTATGATAAAATTACTTTCGGAGATGATGAAATCGAATATCCGCATGCTCAGGGGTATAAAAATTTTGTTAAACAGCTATCAGAATATTTTCCTGAAGAAAAAGAAAATTTAGAAAATTATTGCGAAGAAATTCAGCGGGTCTGCAGCCATTTTCCCAGATATCATGTAGTGGGGAAAGATACCTATCCTGAAGAGATTTTACATCTAAATACAAAGAGGCTCATCGAATCAATTACCTCGAATAAAAAGCTGCAGTCGGTATTGTTAGGATCCAATTTTTTATATGCCGGTGATTCTGAAAATACACCTTTTTATGTTCATGCTTTAACGGTGAATTCTTATATTCAGAGTGCTTATAAATGCGTCAAGGGCGGAAGCCAGATTTCAAAACTGTTAATTGGGAAACTCCGCCAATACGGAGCAGACATATATAAACATGCTGAAGTTACTGAATTTATTTTCAGTGAAAATAATTCTTTAACAGGAGTGAAAACGCAGGCAGGAACAGAATATTCTGCGGGAAAAATAATTTCAAATATAGAAATCCGCGCAGCCATCAGGCTGATTGGGGAGCAACGGCTAAAAAAATCGTTTCTTAACCGGATTTTAAGCTGGGAACCTATACCATCGTGTTTCAGCGTGTATATTGTTCTAAAACCTCAGGCTGTTCCGAATTTTAATTACAACATATACCATTATTCCAGTGAAGAAATGGTCTGGAATGCATACCGTTACGAGAGAAATTCATGGCCTGAAACTTATATGCTCTCTTCTTCCCAATCAAAGCATTATCCTGAATTTGCAGAAAGTATAACGGCAATTTCTTATATGGATTTTAGTGAAGTGAAAGAATGGGAAAGTACATTCAATACGGTTACCAATGAGAATGAAAGGGGAGAGCTGTATAATAAATTCAAAATAGAAAAAGCGGAAAAAATGATTACCGCTTTGGAAAAGAAAATCCCCGGCATCCGAAATTGCATTAAAAATATTCACACGTCTTCACCTTTATCATACCGGGATTATATAGGAAGTTTTAACGGAAATATGTACGGATATGTGAAAACTTCTGAAAATCCTCTGAAAACGATGGTTTCCCCGCGAACTAAAATTGATAACCTCTTTTTAACAGGGCAGTCTGTCAATATGCACGGGATTTTGGGCTGTACCATAGGAGCCTTTAATACCTGTGCTGAAATCTTAGGCAAGGAAGTTCTTGATGAAAGATTAACCCGCATGATTAATAAAAGCAAAAGTGAAGAACAGAGGAATTAACAGGCAATATATGATGATCTGTAAAGAATGTAGATGGACAAACATAGATTTGCAGTATCATCGGAAAGAGATCCAAAGGTTTATCCTATGCGTTTTTCTTACATTCAGCATTACATCTTGCGGCATCAGAAAATCGATACGGCATATTCCTGGGGTAAAACAATATTCTCTTGATATCCCGGTTGTCAAGACAATCAATGATTCAACATTCAGTTTTAATCAGAACTATCTGACAAAAAATAAACAGCAGCTCTGGGAATTGTATATTAAAGGAAACCCTTTGCAATTGGGGTATAATAATGGAGCACTGACCCAAGGTTTAATGCAGAAGCAGGAAGATATTTTCTTTTCAAAAGTGGAAGGTTTTGTACCTTCAAAATTCAAACAGAACTTATTGCGGAGCTTCCTGAAATGGTATAACCGAAAGATGTATCTGAATGTCCGGGAAGACTTTCAGGCCGAATTATACGGATTATCTCGGTATTCATCGGATAAATATAACTTTATTGCACCCAAATATCTCAGGAACCTGTACCTCCATGGTGCGCACGATATCGGCCATGCCATGCAGGATTTAATGGTAGTTGGCTGTACCTCTCTTGCAGTCTGGGATGAAAATACAGAAGACGGCGACCTGCTGATCGGTAGGAATTTCGATTTTTATGTAGGAGATGACTTTGCTAAAAATAAACTGATAGAATTTGTAGAACCTGAAATCGGGATTCCTTATCTTTCTGTAAGCTGGCCTGGTATGATCGGTGTGGTCTCAGGCATGAATAAAGAAGGAATAACCGTGACCATTAACGCAGGGAAATCAAAAATTCCGTTAATAGCCAAAACACCTATTTCTTTGGTGACAAGGGAAATTTTACAATTTGCCAAGAATATCGATGAAGCGATTGCTATTGCGAGAAAAAGAAAAGTCTTTGTTTCCGAATCCATTCTGGTGGGAAGCTCGAATGATAAAAATGCAGTGATTATTGAAGTGTCTCCGGATAATTTCGGAGTATATAAAGTTGAAAATACGCACCGGATTTTTTGCACAAACCATTTTCAGTCTGACGCCTACAAAGATGATAAAAGAAATAAAAAGCATATTATAGAAAGCCATTCGGAATACCGTTACGAAAAATTACAGGAGCTTTTACAGGAAAATAAAAAACTGAATCCTGAGAAAATGGCTTCGATTTTACGAGATAAATCAGGCATAAAAGGGAAAAAGATCGGCTATGGAAACGAAAAAGCAATTAATCAGCTTCTGGCACATCATGCTGTCATTTTTTCACCTCAGAAAAAGCTGGTCTGGGTTTCGTCCAGTCCATACCAGCTCGGAGAATTCGTATGCTATGATCTGAATACCATTTTTTCTGATAAAAAACATACAGATGGCGAATTTGCCAGATCCAGCCTGAATATTCCTAAAGATCCTTTTGTCGATTCTCATGAATTCATAAATTATGAAAAATATAAAAAACTGAGCACTCAGGTTGAAGATGCGATTGACAATAAAGATAACTTACTTTCAGAGGAATTTATCCATTCTTATCAATCTTTAAATCCTGATTTTTGGCTGGTGCATTATCAGATCGGGAAATATTATTTTAATAAAAAACAATATTCTAATGCGAATCTTCAATTTGAAAAAGCTTTAACAAAAGAAATTACTACCATTCCGGATAAAGAACATGTTGAAGAATACAGACAAAAAACATTAAAGAAATTAAGATAATTTTTCTGATAAATTAATTTTGTTGTTTTTGATTATCGTTTCTGAATTTTTTGTAGGATTAGATTGATGAATTCTTTGTATTTGAATATTTATATTTTCAAATTTTAATTAAACGATTGCTTTTGTTGCTTAAAATTTGGTTGCAAGCAGATTTATTATTTATATTCGTTTTTTTAAATCGAATGTGAATGAAAAAAATCTACTTATTGCTTTTATTTTGTTTTCTCTTTCTTTTTTCATGTAAAAATGATGAAAAAATAGAAAGTATTGAAACGGAAAGCTCTTTTGTTAATTTCAATATTGACGCTGTTCCCTATGCTAAATTGTCGACGTATTCATTTTTTACAGGCGAACTTAAAAATCTGAATCCTAATACGAAAGTCATTCCTTATGAACCTGCCAGTTCCCTTTTTACAGACTATGCTTTAAAGAAAAGGTTTATCTGGATGCCGGGTGGTTTAAAAGCAAGTTATGATGGAGACGATAAATCATTAAATTTTCCTGTCGGGACTGTTTTAATTAAAAACTTTTATTATAATACGATACAACCCGGAAATACCACTAAAATTATTGAAACCCGGTTAATGATTAAAAAAGCAAGCGGCTGGATCTTCGCTGAATATGTATGGAATGATGCCCAGAAAGAAGCAGAACTGATTACAGGAACTAATTTTACCAGTGGAAGTTCGAAAAACATCACATTCAAAAAAGAGAATGGTAATGTAATCAATACAGATTATAGAATCCCTTCTGAAACCGAATGTTTTGCATGTCATAAGCTTGATAACAAACCTGTTCCTATCGGTGTAAAACCTCAGAATCTGAACGGTACTTATAATTATCCGAACGGAGTTAAAAATCAGCTTCAGAAGCTGGTTGATGAGGGGTATCTCCAAAGTTATCCTGCCAATATAGCCTCTACGGTAAATTACAAAGATGCAAATAAGCCTTTGGATATCAGGCTGCGATCGTATCTGGACATCAATTGTGCCCATTGCCATCAGGAAAATGCGCGTTGCGATTACAGAGCCATCCGCCTGAGTTTCAGCCAAACCTCTGACTTATCAAAAATAGGAGTTTGCGTAATGGCTGATGAACCGCTTGATCCCTCTCTGGAAAGGATTATTACACCCGGAAATGCTTCCAAATCAATTATGCATTTCAGGCTTAATTCTATAGATGAAAATAACAGGATGCCTTTATTGGGAAGAACCATTGTTCATGATGAAGGTGTTGATCTTTTAAAGCAGTGGATCAATACATTGAACCAAAACTGTCCGTAAAATTAATAACAACCAATAAAATGAAGAAAACTCTATCGCTTTTTGCAGTTATCCTCAACATTACATGGGGAATTGCACAATTCACATGCGCCACAGCCGTTCCTTTAACCATAGGAACAGTTACTGCCCCTGCAGTATCAGGAGATCCGCCGCCTACTGGATGTAATCTGGGTGTAGCCGGAGCAAGAGGATTATGGTATAAGTATACTGCTACAGAGAATAAAACCATTAAAATAAATACTTCTTCAGCAGGACAAAATGCAGATACACGCCTTATTGTATTTACAGGAAGCTGCACAGCACTCAGTTGTCTTACTGCTAATGACGATTCTTCCGGACAATTTTCTCAGGTCATTCTTAATATGGTTGCCGGAACCACTTATTATATTGTATTCGATAATAAATATTCTTCTTTAGGCTTTAACATTACTCTTTCTGAAGTAGTGGTGGTCCCGGACCGTTTATCTTTCGTGGCACAGCCTGTGCCTGCTGCAGGAACTTTTAATAATTGTATTGTGGATATGAACGGTGATTATCTTGATGATATCGTATCCGTGGTAAGCAACACTCAGATCGTGATTTCTTATCAGCAGTCTGGCGGTGGATTTAATAATGTTACCTATACAATCCCAAATACTTCAATAACACCTTCATGGAGTATTGCTGCGGGAGATTATGATAACAATGGCTATAATGATCTTATGTACGGTTCAGGAAGCGGAATTGCTTTTGTAAAGGCAAATTCAAACGGCACCGGCTACACTTCTGAGAAAAAGCCTCAATCTTTTTTAGTTCAGAGAACCAATTTTATAGATATCAATAATGATGGTAAACTTGATGCCTTCGTTTGTGATGACAATGCTCCTAATCGATATTATATTAATGACGGAACAAATATGAACCATCATCAGGGGGGATTGGGAGACTTTCCTTCAGGCGGGAATTACGGATCTATCTGGATCGACTATGATAATGACGGTGACATGGATCTTTTCATTGCAAAATGCAGTGGCGGCGGTTCCGGTCCCGGCGGAAATATAAACGAACTGCACAGGAATAACGGAAACGGAACATTTACCAATGTTGCTGCTGCTGCCAATATCGCAAACCCCACTCAGACATGGTCTGCGGCCTGGGGAGATTTTAACAATGACGGCTGGATGGATGCTGTAGTAGGGATCAACTCTACCAGTAACGGCCTGAGCAAAGTAATGAAAAATAATGGAGACGGGACCTTTACAGATAAATCAGCAGGATCAGGTTATGACACCACAAATGCTTTAAGCAGAGAATATGTGGCCTATGATTTTGACAATGACGGGTTTCTGGATGTTTTAGGTGCAGGAAACACAATCATGTTTGGAAATGGCGACTTTACATTTACTCCCAATGCGACTGCTTATAATCTTAGTTACTCTGACCGTCCCATAGGAGATCTTAATAACGACGGATTCCTTGACATTCAGAATGGAAATAACATCATGATGAATGCAGGAAATACCAATAAATGGCTGAAGGTAACTTTAAAAGGGACTCAAAGTAACAGAAACGGAATAGGGGCAAGAGTTGAAATCTACGGCGCCTGGGGAAAACAGATCCGTGATGTACAGAGCGGAACAGGATTCGGTAATATGAGTACGATCAATACCCATTTCGGAATCGGGCAGGCAGCTGCAATCACAAAAGTTATTGTGAGGTGGCCTTCAGGTTTGGTTGATATCATCAACAATGTAACACCCAACACTACGTTAAATGTTGTAGAAGGATCATTTCTAAATACACGGGAAGTTCAGAATTCTCACGAGATATTCACCATTTATCCAAATCCGGCTGATGATATAATCAGTTTTAAAACAACATCAGATTTTATTCCTGTTGAGGCTAAAGTGTATGAAACAAGCGGCAGACTGGTTTTACAATCTAAAGTTGAAAGAAGTGAGCTGTCAATCAAAGAATTAAAAACTGGAAATTATCTTCTGGTGCTAACAGATAAAAATGGGAAAAACTATTCTCAGAAAATGACGAAGAAATAATTCAACGCAAATAATAACAATTAATATGCTGCAGAGCCGGGAGGCTTTGCAGTTTTATGTTACACTAATTATTATCAGGGTTCAGTTTATTTAAAAAAAGAAAGGTAGCAATACCCGAAACGGCGGATAATGTTGTTGCGAGTATAAAACTTCCGATTATATATTGCAAAAGGTTGTTCTTTATCAGTTCAAAATTAAGCTCCTGACTGAAGATATTGCTTTCATTTGAAACAAAAGGCGATCCTAAAAATAAGGATGCCGCGATAATAAGAGGAATAAACGGAGGGAGGCTTACATTGGATGCCACGAAAGCAAGAACCTTATTCAGCTTGAAAAGAACGGATAAGGAAATGGTAAGAAGCGTATGAAATCCCCAGAAAGGAGAAAATCCGATAAATACACCAAGCGCAATAGAAAATGCCTTGGTACGGTTGCTTCCGTCACTTTCCAGAACATCTTCTTTAATGAATCTTTTAAAACTCTTTTTCCTGAAATTATTAATGAAATTTCTTGGAATGATATACAGCAATGTAATCGTCACCAAAGTGGTATTCAGGATACTGATTCGGGTAAAATCTCTGAAAGGCCGGAAATGTGAAACCCTTTCTGCAGGATCATACAAAACCTTAATCGGAACATTTTTTACAACCACATGCCGCCAAGCTGTCCGTACGATGATTTCAATTTCAAATTCAAATTTCGGGGTAAAATATTTTTTGGGAATTTTATGGAGAGGATATAATCTGTAACCGGATTGGGTATCTTCAAGCCTGATCCCTGTTTCAAACCAAAACCAGAAATTAGAAAATCGGTTTCCGAAACTGCTCTTCTTCGGAATGCCTTCCTGTGACATATTCCGGTTGCCGATCAGTAAAACCTCTTCCTTTTCATATTGTAAAGCTTCTGTAAAAACAGGGATATCATCCGGATAATGCTGTCCGTCTGAATCAATCGTGAGTGCGTAATTGTATCCTAAATCCTCAGCTTTCCTGAAACCTGTTTTCAGGCCATTACCTTTTCCTTTGTTTTCAGGAAGATTAATGACAGTAATCTGAGGATAATGATTTAAAATCTCCAGCGTGGAATCTGTAGAGCCATCGTTTACTACGATGATATTGGCAGTATATTCCAATACCCCATCAATAACCCTTTGCAGGGTTTTTTCATTATTGTAAGTAGGAATCAGAACACAGATTTTCTTTTCAGAAATCGCATGTTGAACTTCAGAAAGGGTCATCAGTTTATTTTAATATTGCTTTTTCAGCTTCCGTCATGGTTTTAGACTGAGCAGCAAACTTTTTAATATAGTTCTTAAGAGCAGCGTTTTGTTTTCCGTAATTAGAAAGTATATAAGCTTTATCTTCTTTAAGGCTTCCACGATACCCTACAATTTTAGGGATGTTTTCCTGAACGCTCAGCCTTATGATCCTGAGTTCTACATCCAGCGGATGAGATTTGATGAGGCTTTCCAGACTTGTAGCTCCGGATTTTACCAGTGCCTTTCTGTTGTTCTTGGTAATTTTTGCTTCCATAATCTTTGCAGCAGCTTTGTATCCCTGTGTTACAGCGTCGGAACCGGAAGCTTTTTCTGCTGTACTGATGAAGGCCTCTGTATTGGCATTGGATACGTTAGCTTTGGCGTAGCTGTTCCTCAGAGATTCAAGACCCGATTGAAAGAACAGAATAAAAGCAGTCAAAAATGAAAATATAAGCTTCATGATGATGTTTTTTGGTAGTTAACTGACATTTTTAATGCAATAGTCCCGCCAAAAGAAGTTGTATTTTTTACCTTAACATAATCTTCATCTTCGTTAATATCCAGTTGAAGCTTCAGTTCAGGAGTTTCATAAGGATTAATGATGGCCATGAATTTTACATTTGAAGCAGATATTAAAAACAATTTTTTACCGGTAAATTCTTCTGTCAGTTCCTTTACGATCTGCATCATGCAAACTCCCGGTGTTACCGGATTTCCCGGAAAATGGCCTTTGAAAATGTCATGGTCTTTGTTTAACAATATCTGAGCAGTGAAACTTCCGTTTTCAATCTGTTCATAAGCTTGTAAAGTATAAAAATCCGTAAGAATGGTCTTCATAAAATTATTTTTTCATATTAAATGTGTAATAAACACCTGCCTGGAATGTAACATTCGTGTGATCGTTATAAATATGTACGAATCCTTTTTTAATCCGGGCCTCTACCCCGATATTTTTTGTGATGTCATATCCTGTCCCTAATAAAATACCCAAATCGGCTTCAGTAGTAAAATCAATATTTTTATGATCAGTTAACAATTCAAGAGTCGGTCCGAAATGAATATTAAATTTGTCAAAATAAAATTTATTTACCATTGCTGCACCAATATAAGATACGGTTACCGTCTTCGATGGAACAGAAGACTCCTGACTCTCAAATCTGGCTCCCTGGCGCGAATAATAAAGTTCAGGCTGCAATGCATAGATTTTAGCAAATCGTATATTGCCTTGAAAACCGATATATAAATCTACTTTGGACTTTACATCGAACGTATTATAACCGTAGTAATAATAATGATTGGAATCTGTGTAATTCCATGCCTGATGAGCGGGTCCATCAGAGAAATGAGAGATGTTGGCTCCAATTCTGATTCCCGGGTTGAACGTTACCTGAGCAAAAGACAATCCTGAAATCATAATTGCTAGTAAAGAAATGATTTTTTTCATGTAAAATTTATTCGTTTTCAGTTATCTGAAGAGTTGTATATTTTATTTTTAAGTATTTACTGAAGACTTAAACTGTCCGCGAAGATATGTTTTTTTGAAAGGAAAAGAAAATTGTTATCTGTTAATGGAATAACGTTATTTATTAAAATGGAATGTGTAATAGGCGCCGACCTGAATAACAGTATTGGAATTTCCCAACAGGAAAGAAGAATCTTCATGATCAAGCATGGAGACGAAGCCTTTTTTTATCCTGGCTTCAAACCCCAGGTTTTTAGACAAATCATATCCCAAACCTCCCGTGAAACCCAAATCCAGTCCCGAATTATTCTTGCCGACAGATAAATCGAGAAACGGACCTGCAAGTATATTAAAATTTTGGATATATAATTTATTCGTCAACTGTAACCCAATAAAATTATACTGCAGTCTTTTTCGCGGCATTGCTCCATTTTCTGTCGTGTACTGCAGACTTGTACCCTGTCTTGAATAATTGACTTCTGGTTGTAAAGCATAATGCTTTGAAAACCTTATATTTGCCTCTAATCCGAGATAAAAGTCAGTCACTGTTCTTAAATCTGTATGGGTTACTTTTTCCGGGTTGCCATCTTCGTATATATAAAAATTTTCATTTTTTCCACCCGTGAAATTTGAAAAGTTGATGCCTGTTCTTATTCCCGGATTACAGGTAACCTGGGCCATTGAAACCCCTGAGATCATGATCAGAAGGGGGAAAATAATTTTTTTCATGTAAAATTTATTCGTTTTCGGTTATCTGAAACAGTTTTATATTGATTTTGAAATCTTTATGTTGAAGATTAAGGCTGTCTGCAAAATTATTTTTTTTAGCCTCAAAAGTAAAATCGATTTTTTCCTTCTTGTTTTTCGTATAAATGATTTGTTTTAACAAACCGTTTTCTTTGTTAAAAAATAAATAATAGGCTTTCTTATCAATTTTTAACAGATAAATCTTTGAATTTTGATTTTCAAAACTTTCGGTTACGGAATAGGTCTGTTTTAACAGTTGTTGGAAATCATCTTTTAGAAAATTGATAACTATTTTTTTATCCAGATCGGGAAGGACATAATTAAGCTTAAAATCAGTCTCTGAAATTTCAAAATCAATTAACTTATTTCCGAAATCAGAAGTTAAAACAACACGATGCGTTGTTTCATTTATTTTTTTTATGATCAGGATTCCGCTTACATGATTCTGATAAATATCCATCTGACATTTATAAACATAATCTTCATGGGAAGAAAAGTACCTGTTTTCAACTGTTTTTTCAGCAGTAGAAACCGGTTGTGCATCTGTAAGCGAATAGGTTTTGCAGGAAAGACAAAACAGAAGAACAAGACTATAAGCTAAATTCTGAAGCAGCAATCGGCGCATTGATCTTTGTATTTTTAAAAACAATATTCGTCGTGTCTCCTGAAGCTTCCGTCATATTTACCTGAGAAACCGTAGACTGCCCTTTAGGAAAACTCAATTCAATTTGCTTGATATATTTCAGCAGCTGAGCAGACTTGGGGATGAATTTTGCGATGTTAAAATTTGCACTCTTCTGATAAGTCACAGAAAATTCAGGATCGTTGAACATCTGTCCGTTGGAGCTGCCTACAATCAGCTTATTGATTTTTTCAAACGTTTTGCTTTTGGCATCAACAGAAGATTTCTTCCCCTGGTCGTTGATGAATATTTTGTTGTCTTTAAACACAATGCTGTACTGGTAAGGCCTGGTATATCTCCAGCTCAGCATACTAGGTGTTTTCAAAGACATTTTTCCATACGTGACAATGTTTTTATCCAGGAAATCCATTTTTTTGGTTTGGGTAAAATCGCTTTGCAGGGTTTTTATTGCTTTTGTTTCCGAAGAAACTTTGGTTACAAATGCTTTTGCTTCAGCCGCTGACATGGCTGTATTTTGTGACAAGAATAAACCTGAAATCAACAAAAATGCTCCAAGTGAACAATTTTTAATCATTATTTTGTTTTTTTATCATTTATTGGATCAACTGTAAAAGTTGAATAGCTTTTATCTTTCAAAAATAGCAATAAATCTTTCAGAACGTTATATGTTTTTTCTGAAGTATCATGAAGCAGAATAATGCTTCCTTTTTTTATATTGCGGACTACATTTCTGTAAATTCTTTTCTCGTCTTGTATTACGGTATCTAAAGAACGGACGTTCCAGCCGATGCTTACTTTATGGGTTCTCTTTATTGCTCTGGCGATGTTCGGATTGGTAACGCCAAAAGGAGGCCGGTATAAATCAGTCTTGATATTTCCCGTTTTGAATAGGATTTCATCACACTTTTGAATTTCTTCAGCCATTTTTGAAGCGGATAAAAATCCGGTATTATCGGAATGGGAAAAGGTGTGATTTCCAATGGTATGGCCTTCAGCAATGATTCTTTTAAAGATTTCGGGATATGTTTCAACCTGTTTACCGATACAGAAAAAAGTCGCTTTTATTTGGTTTTCTTTTAATAGATCTAAAAATTTCGGAGTAAATTCTGTGGGACCGTCATCAAAAGTCAGGGCCACTTCTTTAATTTTTGTTCTTTTACGGATAATGCTGTTGACAAAATATCCTAATGTTATATCAAAGGAGCCCCAAATGACAACTGAAGAAAATAGTAAAAAACAAAATAAATACACCCATAAGCTTCCATGAAACACGTAAATGAGAACGTTACAAAAAAGATAAAATAATATAAATAAGTAATGTTTCATCTTTTATTCTTAAATCTCAGGGTTTATTTTGAATGAATTTTGTTTAATTAAATCAGATTTTTTCAAGCAAAACCAAACTATGATCATTTCCGCCAAGATGATTGTACAAAATGATATGACGAATGCTGTCTTTTTTAACATCATTAATCATCATCACTTCCGGAATCTCTTGTTTTTTCAGAATATGACAGGCCATGAATGTTGAAAAGCCACTTGCGGTATTAAATTCTCCGCTCAGGTGTTTATAATACAACATCGCTGAATTTTTAAATAAATCCAATGCTTTGACGTAATACATATCTGATTTTTCATCGCCGCTACATCCTAAAATACATGCATCAATATCCTGGGCTGACAAATTATTTTTGGTTAAAAAATCTTCAATAAACCGTTGAGTTTCTTCTAAATCTAACCTGTTACTGATTTTTATATCTTTCAGCTGGGCATAAGAGCTTGCCGTTTTATGTTTGCTTACAACAAAAAAGCTTGACCCTTCACCCCAAGTAACACCTTCTGTAGTTGAGTTCATATAATCTACGGGAAGGTTTTCTTCTTTTTTAATGGTATTGTTGAGTTTATACAATTCCATTGTCCGATCTGTCTGTTCATCGGTTGAGCCTACTAAAACATGGTTTGCTTCACCGTCATTGATTTGCAATTTTGAATCCAGCAATGAAAATTCGAGGGAGGAAGAAGGATTGACATACGTGAAATTATATGCATGGCACTGCAGGCCCAGAGCAATTTGCCCTGCCACGGTATTATGAGTGGATTGAATAAAAAAAGTAGGAGTCAGAAATTCTTCGTGGTTGTCGATCACATTTTTTAAGAACTTCTCCGAATCCTGTGAACAGCCCATTCCGGTGCCGACAATAATAGCGTCGGGATTTTCGATTCCTGCTTCCTGTAAAGCATATTTTGAAGCTACTGAGCTCATCTTTACAGTCTTGGACATTCTCCTGCTCATGGCAGGAGGAATAAACTCTTTGTAATTGGGCTCGATTGCTTTTAAAACCTGAACTGAGTTCTCTGATTTTAAATTCTGGAAAAAATCTTCATTTAAAGTATCCTGAACCGAAATACAGGCTGCACTGTTGATGTAAACCCCGCTCATGATTTTGAGAAAATTAAAGTTGAACAGTTTCCTCCGAATCCAAATGAATTGGATAGAACATGATTGATGTTTTTTTCTTTCAGTTCAGTAACAGGTGTCAGGTCAAATTCCTGCATTTTTGTTTTAAAGTTCAGGTTTGGGAAAATAAGATTATTCTGCATAGCCAGCAATGAATACACTGCTTCAATTCCTGCTGCTGCAGCCAGAGTATGACCTGTGAAAGCCTTTGTAGAACTGAATTCCGGAACTTTATCTTCCCCGAATATTCTGATCATAGCAATTCCTTCCGAAAGATCATTATTTGGAGTTGCCGTTCCGTGAACGTTGATATAGTCGATCTTTTCTTTATCTAAACCTGAAACTTTCAAAGCTTTCTCCATAGCTAAATAAGCGCCTTGTCCGTTTTCCGAAGAAGCCGTCTGATGATGTGCATCATTGGCATTTCCGTAACCCGACAGATAACCTAAAACTTTTTTGTTTCCTTTTTTTACACATTCATCGGATTCCAGGACAATATAAGCAGCTGCTTCGCCCAGATTCAACCCTTTTCTGTCATTATCAAACGGTGTATTGTAAGAATCGGTAAGAATCATCAATGTATTAAAGCCATTCAACGTAAATTTTGAAAGAGAATCTGTTCCGCCTACAATCACCCTGTCCAAAACTCCGTTTTTAATAAGTTTTGCTCCCATCATAATAGCGTTTGCTGCTGAAGAGCAAGCCGTACTGATGGTAGAAACCATACCTTTTAAGCCAAGATAATCTGCGATGAGCAGGGATGAGTTTCCGGCATCATGAGCATCAATATACTTTTGTTTCTCAGGAAAATCTTCGTAAGAATAGAAATACTTTTCGGTGACGTCCATTCCACCTACACTGGTAGAAGAGATTAAGCCTGTTGTATATTCATTTAGGTCTGAAATACCGGCATTTTCTACAGCTTCTTTTGCGGCCGTTATTCCTAATAATACAGTTCTGGTGGCATTATTATCTTCAGGTAGCTGAAGTTTCCTAACCAGTTCTTCATTAGACCATTTGATCTCGCCGGTTTTAATATTTCCTTGATGCCGGGTTTCAAATAATTCAATGTCCGAAATACCATGTCTCCCGGTTTTTAATGCGTTCAGGTTTTCTCCCACGTTATTCCCGATGGAAGAAATGATACCCATTCCCGTAATGGCAATTTTTTGATTCATTTTTTAATAATGTACCAATATACCAATTTACAGTGTAACAATATTATCATTCCAGATTGGTACATTGTTAAATTGAATACATTGTCAGATTGAATTATTTTGTTCTGTTCTCTTCAATGAACTTTGCCATTGTATCGATAGACGTGAAAATTTCCTTTCCTTTTTTAGGATCCGCCAATTTAATCCCATATTCTTTATCAAGAAGAACAATCAGTTCAAGAGCATCGATAGAATCCAATCCAAGACCGCCTCCGAATAATGGATCCGTATCTTTGATTTCTTCCACAGCTACATCTTCAAGGTTAAGGACTTCAACAATTTTGTGTTTTAATTCTTCTCTTAAGTTTTCCATAAAATAAATTTCATTTATAATGTATCAATGTACCCGCTTAGCAGTGTAATAATAGTTATCTGCATTATTTAAAAATTGGTAAACCGGTACATTTTTATATTGTTAGATTACATAGTCAGCAAATATACGAAAGCATTATAACTTTCCTGATATAGTTCGACCCATCCGCAGAGTACTTTTTCAGCCTTTCCTGACTGTAAAACCTGTCCTGCGTATAAATTTAAAAAGTTTTCATCAAATTCATCCAAGACAAAAAATGCATTTTCAGTCTGCATTTTATGCCTGATGCTGATTTCTCCAACACAAATATTGGGCAGCGTGTATACAAAAACAGCAGGGCTGGGAAAATAGTTTTCCGGCGAATTAATGCTTTCCTGATATTTGGAGTCTGTATCCAAACTTGATGATGTATTGGCAAAAACAAGGGCGGTTCTGCTGTGGTCTTCATTTTTCAGGATCATTTCAGAAGCTAGAAATGCCAGCTTGCTCAGGTTATCCATTTTATGAAATTTAGGATAATTAATCCCTAAATTTTTATAGGCTTCTTTTGCGAAATCTGAAAAATTTTCTGCCTGGTTTTCAAAAATGATTTGTTTGTCAACAATGATTTTTGAGTGTTCTATGATGCAAATACCTGTCTTCCTCATGATGTCATCTTAATATTTTCCAAAACAATAGCCGCATTGCAACCGCCAAAACCAGAAGCTGTTTTTAAAATATATCTGATATCTGCCGGCTGGTTTTCTGTAATAATATTCAGAAGCTGGGAAGTTCCCGGTTCTTTAAAATTTTTAGAAGGAATCAGTATGTTATTCACAGCACTTTCCATTGAAATAATACTTTCTAGTAAACCAGACGCGCCCAAACAGTGCCCGTAATATCCTTTCATGCTGTGCAGCGGAACATTCTGCAATTCCATTCTGTTGAAAGCAATCGCCTCCATTTCATCATTGTATAATGTTGCGGTTCCGTGAGCTGAAATAAAATCAATTTGTTCGGCAGAAACATTCGCCTCTTTCATTGCATTTTTGATGCTTGCATATAATCCGTCACCTGTCCTTGAGGGGCCGGAAATGTGATTCGCATCGTTGATGGCAGAGTCACCTGAAATTTTAAACTTAAATTTTACGGTTTGGTTTAATTCTGAAGTAATGTATGCTGCAGCTGTGGCCTCACCAAGGTTGATTCCATTGCGGTTTTTATCATAGGGTCTGCAGGGTCCTGTTGCAATAGCCTGAAAAGAATTGAACCCCGAAATAACAAATTCTGAAATTTCATCTCCGGCAATCACAAAAGCATCTTTATATCTTCCGGCCTGGATCATGTTTTTAGCCACAGCAATGGCCATGACCCCTGAAACACAGGCATTGGAAATGACAATAGGTTTTGTTTTAAAGCCGAAAAAACCGGCTATCTTCCGGGCCAGATGGAAAAGGTAAACGGCTCCCGGTAAAGCAGCCTGGTTTTTTAATAAACTGATATTGCCTTTTGTCGTTGATAAAATTAATACTGTTTCTTCTGAAATATTTTGTCTTTCTATCAATGGTTTAAGGCTCAGCAGAAACATTTTTTCCAGTCTTGTGAAACCTGAATCGCCATTCTGAAGTTCATTGAAAGACTGATTGAATTCGCTATTCAGTTTTTCAGAATCAATTTTCGAAACATAAAAAGCTTCATGGTTTTCCATAATTGTATGGGAAGCAACTCCTGATTTTCCTTCCAGAAGAGCTTTCCAGTTGGATTGTACATCAAAACCTAAAGGAGTGACGCAGTTATAATCCGTGATGTAAACTTCCTTTGTCATGACAGTCCCATTGTGTCTTTCCAGGCCTGAAAAAACTCAGGATTATAAAGACATAGATTATTATCAGCATCCAGAAACACCTGAACGGTTTCTCCTGAACAAACTAATTTATTGTCTGCATTAAAAATTTCATACCGGTAAATCAGTTTTGCCGCAGTTGAATTTACAAAAGTCGTCACAATATTGAATGTTTCTCCATATTTTAAAGGAAGGAAATGTTCACAGGTGCTTTTTACAATCGGTGTTACATATCCTGCTTGCTGAATATCCAGATAGGTCAGGCCATGCTGTCTTCCGAAAGCTTCTCTTCCGTCTTCAAAATACACGATATAATGTCCATGCCAGACAATTCCCAGTGGGTCTGTCTCGTTGAACCGTACCCGGACTTCTTCAGTACAGCTTAGTATATTTTCTTTAGACTGCATTTTGTTTCCTTTCATAAAATAATGAAATAGCCACCATGGCTATATAGAATAAAAATAAGAAAATAAGTTCTTTGGCAATTCCTACGATCCCACTGTTTCTTAAAATGATATCATAATAGGCATTTAGCCCCCAGTTCATCGGAGAGAACTTTGCAATATTCTGCATAAATTCCGGCATCAGGAATACGGGAACCCAAATTCCTCCGATCGCTGCCAAAACCACTACGGAAGTGGCTCCAAAAGGTGCAGACTGTTCTTGAGTGTCAGCAATCGTACCTAACAAGACCCCAAAGCCAATCGCTGCCAATCCCGCAAAAATAGTGACCACAATGAGCTGGAACATTTTTCCGGTGACATCGAACTGTGGTAAATCCATATAAGGGAAAAGATAAATACCCACAGCCACCATCAGCAGAAACTGAATGACACAGATGATCAGGTAAGTAAATGTTTTTCCTAAAATATGCACAAAGTAAGGAGTCGGGCTGATTCTCGCTCTTACACTCGTACCCTGGCTTTTTTCTTTTACTAAATTGATAGACAGAGGAACGACAATGAAGAAAATCGCAAACAGTGCCCAGGCCGGTACATTATGCTGAACCGAATTCGGCATGACATCCATATTTCCTTTTTTCGGAGTAATTTCTTTAAAACTGATTAGATTTTTATTTTCCTGGAGATTTTCAGTTGTTCCCAGCTGGTCCTGAAATGCTTTATAGATTTTTTTATTTTCAATCTCAAAAATCATTTTATTCACAGCATTCATCACATTGTTTTTAAAACCGACATTGGTTGCAGGATCAAAATACAGATGGATATCTTTTGTTTTGGAGATTATTTTTTTAACATGGGCAGAATCCGTTTCCAGCCCGAATGAACTTACAATGGTCTGGACTTTGGAATCAATATTTGAATTTAAGTCTTTCGTTAAATTTTCAGGAATCACGATGGCCATCTGATAATCTCCTGAAAAAACAGCATCCTGGGCAGATTGTTCATTATAATCTGTCAGCAATTCAAATGTCTTACTGGTTTCAAGTTCGTGCTTTATACTTTTTGAAATCTCAGATTTATCATGATCAATGAAAATAATCGGAATTTTTGATCCTTCCAGGTTTTTAAAAGTAGAATCCTGAATTAATGTAATGGTAATGATCAGCAAGAGCGGCATTACGAAAATAATGACGATTCCTCCGATGTCCCTTTTCAGTAAAAGGATTTCCTTAATAAAGCTTCTCCACAATTTATACAACAACATCTCTTAATTCTTTTCCGGTTAATGAAATAAAAACATCCTCGAGATTTTCAGCATTGGAAACCCGGTTCACCAGTTCTTCCGGTGTTCCGGTAGCATGGATTTTTCCGTGATCGATAATCGCAATTTTCGTACAGAATTCTTCTGCTTCTGAAAGATGGTGCGACGTATAGATTATGCATGTTCCTTTATTATTCAGGTCTTTAAGATAATCGATAATTACTTTTTTAGACTGTACATCAACGCCGACGGTCGGTTCATCAAGAAACAAGACTTTCGGATTATGTAGTGTTCCTGCAATCAGGTTGCAGCGGCGCTTCATTCCTCCGGAAAACTGTTCTACCTTTTTATTTGCGAACTTAGATAAACCCATAATCTCCAGAGATTCATCAATGGCATTTTTTAATTTTTTATGGCTTAATCCGTACAGGCTTCCGAAAAACATTAAATTTTCCCGGGCAGTTAAAGTTGGATATACTGCATATTCCTGAGGGACGATTCCTATGATCTGTCTTAATTTAAAACCGTCTTTCTGAGGTGACAGCCCATAAATGGTAAAATGTCCTGAAGTAGGTTTTATCAGTCCTGAAAGCATCGAAATCAAGGTCGTCTTTCCGGCTCCGTTAGGCCCCAAGATTCCGTAAATTTCATTTCTGTCAATATTCAGGGAGATGTCATTCACTGAAAAATCTTCTGCATTTTTATATTTTTTATATAAATTTTTAATCTCAATGCTGTGTTCTGCCATGATCAGATTGCTTTTCTCAGTTTTTTATAAAAAGCTTCTTCCAGATCTGCAATATGAAGCATTGATTTTGAAAGCTTATTATAGATGTCACTTTTTGAGTTCCTGTTTTTATATACTCTCGCAATATCTACGGCAAAATCTCTCCAGAGATCACCAATTGTGGTAATTTCCCTGGAAAGTTCTTTAAGCTGATCGTTTTTAAGAATCACGGCGGCTTCCTGTAAAAAAGCACCGTAAATAAACCGGAATCCACCTCCGCCGGTACCGATCTCTTCCTGCATCCTGATCAGCTGTCCAAGATAATGGTTGGTAGTTTTTGTTCCCTTTTTCTCAGCCCATTTGGGAATGCTTTTAGCGACCCAGCGCATTGCTTTAATACCGATAATCGGTACAGGAGCGAGCATGTTTTTGCAGGTATCCCTGATCCCTTTTTTTATGGCTTCTTCCAGGTTGACATGTTCAGGAATGTAAGTAGGGTAGTACATATGGCCTTTTGGAGGAAGTGCTCCTTTGGCGTACCTTACCTTTTCCAGCTCTGCTTCTGTAAGCGTTGTCGTATAGTCCATCACAGGATCACTGATCAGGAATTTTCCGTTTTCTTTTCCATAAACGACTAAATTATGAGCATTGAAGTGGAATTTATATTCTTCAGGAAAATAGGTAAGGTTAAAAACGCCTACCTGTAAACCTGTGGGAACATTATTGTTTAAATTTCTTTCCAAGGCTTTCTGGGCTTCTGCAGGATTTGAAAATTTTTCTCTTTTAATTTTAATGCCCAGTCTTTTGGCGGCCTTGCTGAAAATGGCTCCCGGCATGGGACGGTAGCTGAACCCAGGAGCAAAATTAACTTTTAAAAAAGGCAAATACACGAAGAAAAGTCCGGAGCCTATTCCGAAAATCATAGGTTCGCTGAGCTTCAGCCCCTTATTTAATAATAAGTTGGAGGCAACACCGTTTTCGCAATGTGCTGTCTGGTGATGTTCAAAATTAAGTTCCATTATTTTCCGTCGAAATTTTTTAATTCATCCACTGAAATTCCGAAAGCATCGGCATATTTTTTCAGTACGGATTCGCTTAGTGTTTTAAATATTTTGGGTTTTGTGTGTCTCTTAACACGCCATTGCCACATTCCTACATAGGCTGCCAGAACCTGAGGGTCCATTTTGTTAAGTTCCATAAAATAGATAATCGGACTCACTTTATGAGCTGCCACATTTTGTCTTGCTTCTTCAATCCTTTCATGGATCAGCTCCATCGACTCGTCTAAGGCTGCTTTTTTAGCGTCCCAGCCAATGCTGTTGGCTGTTGTATAATTATCGTTTTCATCAGTTACATATAAGACTTCCGTCATGTTGGCGGATTTCAGATTGCTCTCGTCTTGGGGAAGATCTTGTTTCTTCATGTATTAATGCTTTACTTCTTGGATAAACAGGTTAATCTCTGCACGTATCAACAGGTCATCATGATTAAAGGTCTCACAAAATATCTGGCATATATTTTCAAATTGGGAGATCAGGGATGCTTTAGAAATAATCCTGTCGCCAACCTTCGGCAACGCAAAAACTTCAATTTTTTTAATATTGGTAATAAAACCGATCACCTTTGTGTCTGTTTCAGGATTTTCAAAAAAGCTTTGCCCTAAAATTGAAGAGCAGGTTTGAGCTACATTTTCAATCAGGCCTGCTTCGATAAATTGACGGTTGTGAACAAAGATATTGTCTTCCAGAATATCGAAGGAAGTGACTACTTTCTCCCGGGTCAATTCCAGAATATAATCTGTCATCAGCATCGGGTCGCGATGCGGAAGGAAATTATGAATGTTGATGAGGTTTTCTTCCTTGATTTCCATCTTTATTTTTTAATCACAAAAACATATAGTTTTCCGGATTGCTTTAATGAATCAAAAATATTCGTTGAGCAATGGATTACACTTTACTGTTTATTTTACAACCGTTTTCATCTGAGATACTGCAATAACTTCATCGTTAAGTTTTGTAACAGCATCCACTAATGTCACGCCCATGATTTCGTTCAGGATCTTTACTTCTGTCTTAAGAAGATCTCCTGTTTCAGGCAATACATAGGCCTCAAAAGATTTGATGGCTCCGATATAGCCTGTAGGAGCTTCTTTTCCAAGCAGGTAAAACTTATAGCCTGTGTGTAACGCTACACTCTGTGCCTGATGTTCTATTAAGCCCGAAGCCTGGAAAATCCCATTATGAACAAAAATATTTTCCTCATGTATATGAAGTCCTGAAATCAGTTGATTTTCAGTGTAATCAGCAATGCTGCTGACCATGACGAAAGGGAAACGCTGAGGAATCAGGCTTTCTACAAAATTCTGGTCAGAAGTAGGCAGTCTTTTCTCCATTAGCAAACCGTTAACAGGGCACAAGAATAAGAAAATCTCCCGCTTTCCGGAACGCAGAGAAGTACTTTTTCTCCTTTTTTCAATCTTCCGGAATTCATTAGCTGTTCTAACGCAATAAAAATAGAGCCTGCTCCGATGTTTCCTACTTCAGAAAGGTTATAAAACCATTTCTCCCAAGGGAAATCGAGCCCTACGTTGGCAAATTCATTTTTCAGTCCTTCTTTAAAATATCCTGAAGAGATATGGGCCAATACATGGTCCACCGTATCAGGATCAAGGTTATGTTTATCAAAGGAAGACCTTAAACTTTCAGCACCTTTTACCAGAATATACTGATCCAAAAGTTTGGTATCCTGCTTTAGGGCAAATATGGATTGTTTCAGCCATTCATCAGACGGATAATCAGCCCATGATTTCAGGCTTCCGTCTTCCTGCTTTTCAGTGCCAGCATACATACATGCTTCTATTTCATGAGCGTAAGAATAAAAGTCAATGAATTCTATTTTCAAAGAAACCTCATCCTCTCTGGGCTTATCTTCTAACAGGAAAGCTCCTGCCCCGTCAGAAAGCATCCATCTTAGGAACTCCCTTTTGAAAGCGATAATCGGTCTTTCTTCCAGCAGCAAAAGGTTTTCTGCTTCATGGTTGAATTTATCTGCCGTCATCCATGCAGACATCCTTTCAGAACCTACACAGACTGCATTTTTATGAACCCCTGCTTTTACGGATAAAAAACCATAATTTAATGCGTTCATTCCGGAATTACAAAGCCCGGATGCCGTATTAACCGCCAGAGACTTGTTCATATTCAGTTCCCCGTGAATCATAGATGCATGTGAAGGCTGAATCTGATCCGGAGAAGAGGTTCCTGCGGAAAGCAGTTCCATATTTTCTTTGGTGAATTTTTCATCAAAAAGTCCTTCTACGGCATTTGCAGCAATCTGTGCATTGGTATGGGTAGGATTCCCTTCTTTATCTAAAGCATAGTATCGCGTAACAATTTTATTGTTTCTTAAAATAATTGATTTGGCTTTAGATTTTGCGCCATTTATATAACCAAGATACGTTTCCATTTCATCATTTGAAACCGGCTCATTCGGCAAGTATGTTGATGCTTTTGTTATAAATACGTCGTACATTCTATTTTAAATTAATTCCTTGTAAATACTCTCTTTGTTTTTTTCTTTTAAACCAGAAAATGGGTGTTGTCAGCAGGTGTAAAACCAATACGATGGGTGAAATAATCCAGATCGCAGCCATCAAATATACCTTAAAGAATTTAATCAGCAATGGTCGTTTTTCTTTTTTCCTGATGATGAGGTTGGACCACACCGTGAAAATTTTGTTTCCTACTTTTTCCACTCTTACCAGAAAAGCCCTGATTTCTACCGCACCGTTTTTTACCAGTTCAGGCTGCAAATCTGATAAAGTATGTTCAGATAAATGTTTTTCTATGATTGTTCCGTACTTTGCCGAACCTGCAATTTCTTCATCTGAAACTCCGGCTGCCGGAAGAACTCCTGATTTTTCTTTTTTCCCGGTGGTCATCCATCGAAGAATGGTCAATACGCTGGTATAATTGTCATGCCGGTCTACCAGAGCAATATTCCCTACTAATGGTGTTTTTAAATCTTTTAAATATACTTTTAATTTTTCCTGGGAAAGCATCCACATATTTCTCGTACCTGAAACGGTAACGACAGGTGTGTCTTTCAGAATACCTTCTGCATATTTACTTTTCAGAAATGAAATGGTAGGGATGGAGGGGGTCAGATACCAAACCTGATATCCGAAAATGATCAGATCGAATTTCCTGTTCAGAACCTCATCCGGAGGGGGAAGAATTTCACTCGGGATCTGCAGGTATGATTCCGGGAAGGTGTTGAAGAATACATCGCCGGGCCAGGGAAAAGGAAAATCTTCCTTAAGTTGGATATTGTAATAGGTTACCTCGTATTTGCTGTTTTTATTTTCAAACGGCTGGGCAATATTTCTTACAATATCTTCCAATTGTCCCGACTGTGTATAATACAGTACAAGTATATTTTTTTTCATTAATTCTTTTTTCCGGTTACAAAAATATGATTTTCATATTTATTATTCAGAACTAAATACTTTTAAAGATTCGGTATCATATTTCAGGCGGTAACCTGCTATGTCTAATGAGTTATTTCCTGCATTCATAAAAATAACCGTTTCCGGCAGAGATGTTATTTCGCTGATGCTGAACTGATGATCAGAAATCAGCAGCACATCAATTTTTTTATTAATCTCATTCGTATCGGCCGTATACCTGATTTTTCTTCTCTTTACCAGATAATTCTGACGGGCAATCTCTCTTTTCTCAGGATCTTTTATACAGCTGACAATGGTTCTTCCCGGTTGTTGAAGTGTCATCAGGATATCTTTTTGCCCGAAATCATCCGCCACATGCAAAATATTCGCATCCTTTGGAATATGCTTATTTAATTCAAAATAAACAGACTTGTTACGGTTGAAATCCTGTTTTACCTCTTTAACAACCTCAACATCTTTATACAGGAAACTTAAGAACAACGTCTTTTTAAAATAATTCTCGTCCTCGAGTTCTGTTCTCAGTCTGGTAAATTCATTCCTGAAATAGGCATTGATTTTCTTTGTTCTTTCAGAATAATTCCTCCCGAAGTTCACATCCTCTTTCATGATTCTCTCGCCCACTTTTACGGTGATCGACCCGTCATAAATAATAAAATCCCCTTTTGGCAATACTTCAGAGTTTCCATGGATATAAAGCGGCAGAATGTCTAGTCCGAATTGTTCCGCAAGATAGAATGCTCCCTTATGGAATCTTTTGACATTGCTGTTGTAAGAACGTTCCGCTTCCGGAAAAACAACCAGTGAATATCCCTGATTTATTTTTCTTTCTAATTGTTCCATTCCGTTTTCAATGCCCTGAGAAACGGGATAAAACCCCAATGCTCTTACGATTCTTCCAAAAACAGGTGATTGATAGACCCAGTCATTAACCAGATAGATGACTTTATGGGTAACCATTGAAATGGCTAACGTATCCAGAAAAGAAGTATGGTTGGCAATGATCACAGCAGGTTTGGTGAAATCTTCTTTCGTATTTTTAATGATCTTTTTCTTTACAAATGGATTCGTAAATAACACAGAAGTTAAAAACCGCGCTAGAATTAGTTTGATAAAATTTAGTGTCCTTCCTTTGGAATTCCTGGTGAAAGGGCTGACGAACAGGGAAAAAAACAAGCCTCCCAAACCGTAATATAAAAAAGAGATCACCGCGTGTACAAATAATCTGAATGTAATGGGCGACAGCCCTTTCTTTGCCCTGTTGGTAATCAACAGCCTGAACCAGAACGGATATAGTGTTGAGGTAATGATGATCACGGAAAACATTCCTATTAATGCCACTAAAGCCAGAGAATGTAAAGCCGGATGCTTTGCGAAAATCAGTGAGCCGATGGACAGAATGGTGGTGAAAACAGCCAGAATAATAGAAGTTCTATACGTTGGAAGCTCATTCTTCCCAGTCGTATGTTCCTTTTGCATAGCTTGTGTCAGGAAGATGCTGAAATCGTCTCCTACTCCGAAGACCAAGGTGCAGACCACTGTGCTGAAAATATTTAATTCCAATCCTAAGAAATACAGGATCCCTGCAGTGACCACTCCGGTCAGGACAATCGGGAACATTGTTAATACTGTTAATTCAAAATTCCTGAAGAAAACGATGATGGTTAAAACAATCGCCAGAAGTGAGTAATTGATCAGGGTGTTGAAATCTCTTTTCAGCAGGCCTAAAAAATTCTCATTCATCTGCTGTCGGTCAATAGCCAGTGCATCATGGTTCTTTTCAACATCCCGAATAAACGCATCTCTTTTTGTTTCATCTACCTTTACTACATTGGAAACCGTATAAAAACCATTCTCCTGGCTTAAGAATTCAGAAATCTGTAAAGCTTTTATTTTTTCATAGTCTTTCAGGCTTAAAGCAGCATAAGGCTTATTCAGGTTTTCAGTAAACTGATCAAAGGCCGAACTGTTGAACCCGAACCTATTACCGTTATCTGTTAATTCAGAAATGGTCTGGTTTTTTTTATCAGTATTCCAGAATTTTTGCCATGCCTCAATCTTTTTTCGCTGGTCTTTTTCAGATAAAACTACATTTCCCAGGGAATTATAGCTTAAAATTTTCCCCTGTTCTTTTTCTTTTTCCAGAAACCGGCTCAATTGGGAGTTTCTCATCAGTGCTTCTTCCTCTGAATTTCCGTAAGAAATCGTATAGATGGATTTTGACGTGATATCAGACAGCTTCTGGAGTTTTGCTTCGCTTATTTTTAAATCTTTCGGAATATAATTCAAATCGCCGATGTCTTCATTAAAGCCGACGTGCCTGAACCCGAAAAGGCATGCAATAATAATGACGGAACAGCCGATAATCAAAGGCTTGTTTTTTTCGTAAGGATAAGATCCGATTTTATCAATGAAATTCGTGCTGACTTTATTTTCCTTTACTTTCGGTGTATATAGTTGAGGAACGATAATCAGAGCACTCACTGCAGACAGGATGACTGTGATAGCAGCGAAAAGGCCAAGGTCTTTCAGCGCTTCCGAACGGACAAAGACCAGGCACAGAAAAGAAACAGCTGTTGTCGCACTGCTTAATATAATAGGCTGTGTAATTTCCTTATAAAGTTCTTCAATATTGTTATTATGTTTGTAATGAGTTAGGATGTGCAACGCATAATCAATAGTGATTCCGATGAGGATGGCGCCGACACTGAGTGAAATTGCTGAGATTTTATCTTTAATAAAATATAGAATCAGTAGGGCCAGTAACACCGAAAAAACAGTCGGAAGGAAAACGATAATCGGAGTAAAGATATTCCTGAAATAATAAATCAGAAGAATCAGAAGGACGGTCATAGAAATAATCACCGTGTTCTGTATGTCTTTTTTGATCTGCTGGGCATTGGCCACGGCAATTACCGGTGAGCCGAAATAGCTGATTTCCGTCTTTCCTTTAAACTGTTGGTTAAGATGAGTTTTTATTTCATTCAGTTCATTTATAAAAGCTTCATTGTTCTTGGTGTCATTGCTCTTGTTTTTCGGATCAATAAAAAGAAGAAGGTTCTTCCCATCTTTTGTGACGATATAGCTGTCTTCAAGTTTGAAATCTTTGCTGATATTTAGCGCATTAAGTTTTTTAATCCCTAAGAAAGTGATTCCCAGGGGATCTTTCTTGATAAATTCTTTTGTTACCAGGCTTGTCGGTGAAGAAAGGGCAATGTAATTGTTTTCCACCTGCTTTGCAATGCTGTCTTTCTGAAGTTTTCTGTCAATTTCCTTATAGTCCCTTTCATCTAAAAATAACGGAAGATTCTGATTGACGAAATCAAAGGTTTCCGATATTTCATTATCATTTACTTTGCCCTGGACCGAACCGATGTATTGTTGCAGCGGCTGTATTTTCTTCAAAAAAGCATCAGCTGTTTCAGAAAGCTGAAAACTGTTTTCTGTAGATTTATTTTCAATAATAACAATGATCTTATCTGAAAAGTTAAGCTGCTTTAAAACCTTAGCTGTAAGATCCGATTTTTCATTTTTAGGGATAATCTGGTTAATGTCTTCTTCGAAATTGATTTTTGAGGCAAAAAATATGCACAAAACTGCTATTCCAACTGTAAAAAATACAGAAAGAAGCCTGTTTCTGGAGATTAGATAATATAAAGAAATAAAGAAACGATGCATTCCATGGTAAATCAAGTTGCAAATTTAATTTTTTCATGATGAGTTCAAAAAGTTTTAACACTAACTTTTCGCTGAAGAATAACAATAGGTTATAATAAACTACTGAATACGTACAAAAGAGCTATAATAAGTGAGGATTAGAGTATAATGTCAAAATTAATTATGGTTTTATTTAGTATGTATTATTTAAAATTTCTAAATTTTTAAAAGATACCATCTATTTTATTTGCAATTGTGATTTGTTTTATCCGTACTTATGCAGCCTGTCTATTTGCCGAACTATATATTGATACGTATCAATATATACTTTATCGTATTAATACAATAAGACAGCATATAAAGATTTAAACGAGATTTAATTTAAATAAGATTGTATTTTAGACGGTGAATTATTCTTTTTTATTAACTATAAAGATAAGATGGTAACATCAATATTCTGCAAAAGGGATAATTCTGTAATCGCACTTATTGTGCTATTCTTGTTTCTAAATAAAATGTAATAAAAAAATCTATCTGATAAAAAAACTTTACTTTTGCAAAAATTTTAGAATGTCGAAAAATTTAGTAATCGTAGAATCACCGGCTAAGGCAAAAACTATTCAGAAGTATTTAGGAAAAGATTTTGATGTGAAATCCAGTTTCGGACACATCAGGGATCTGCCTAAGAAAGGAATGGGAATAGACCTGGCTACATTCAGTCCCGATTACGAGGTTTCTGCAGACAAAAAGAAACTGGTTACTGAACTGAAAGCTGCTGTGAAGAAAGCCGATATGGTGTGGTTGGCTTCCGATGAGGACCGAGAAGGGGAAGCTATTGCCTGGCATTTGTCAGACGAGTTAAAACTGAAACCGGAAAACCGTAAAAGAATTGTCTTCCACGAGATTACGAAAAATGCCATTCTGAAAGCCATTGACAATCCCAGGGATATTGATCAGAACCTGGTCAATGCACAGCAGGCCAGAAGAGTGCTGGACAGAATCGTAGGATTTGAAATGTCACCCGTGCTCTGGAAAAAAGTAAAGCCGGGACTGTCAGCGGGAAGAGTGCAATCAGTAGCAGTAAGGCTGATTGTTGAAAGAGAAAAAGAAATCCGTGAATTTGTTGCGAAAGCAAGCTTCAGGCTTGAAGGTGTTTTTTTAAATGATGCCCAACAGGAAATTGCTGCGAAACTTAAAAAAGACTTCAATAAAGAAGAAGAGGCTGAAAAATTTCTTGAACTGGCAAAAGCTACGGAATTTAAAGTACTCAATGTTGAAACTAAACCCGGAACACGTTCTGCTTCCGCTCCTTTTACCACGTCTACCTTGCAGCAGGAAGCTTCATCCAGACTTGGGTATAATGTAACCAATACCATGCGTATTGCCCAGAGATTATATGAAGAAGGGTATATTACGTATATGAGAACAGACTCCGTAAATCTTTCCCGGGAAGCTATTGAGGGGGCAAGAAACCAGATTACTTCAGAGTATGGAGCGGAGTATTCGGCACCAAGAAATTATACGACGAAATCCGCATCTGCACAGGAAGCCCACGAAGCGATCCGCCCGACCGATTTCAGTGTCAAAAGTATCGGGGATGTCCAGCTGAATAAATTGTATCAGTTAATTTACAGGCGAACACTGGCTTCTCAGATGGCGAATGCCAAGATTGAGAAAACAGTTATTGAGATAGGAAACGCAAGACTGCCGCAGAATTTTGAAGCACAGGGTGAAGTCATTATTTTTGACGGGTTCTTAAAAGCTTATGGAATTGTAAAGGCAGAAGACGACGATGAAGAAAATAACGAAAAGCTGCTTCCGAAAGTAAAGGTAGGGGAGGTTTTAGATTATAAAAAAATTACGGCAACAGAAAAGTTCACAAGGCCGAGCGCAAGATATACGGAAGCCGGGCTGGTGAGAAAGCTGGAAGAGTTGGGGATTGGAAGACCGTCAACCTATGCTCCGACGATTCAGACGATTCAGAACCGTGAATATGTCGATAAAAGAGAAATTGAACCACAGATCCGTGAAGTGGTAAAAATGTCTTTGGTAAAAGATAAAATCAAAAAAGAAGTCGTTGAAGAAAAATTCGGAGGGGATAAAAATAAATTCGTTCCTACGGACACAGGAGAAGTGGTAAGTGATTTCTTAACAGATAATTTCAAAGAAATCCTGGATTACGGTTTCACCGCAAGAGTTGAAGAAAGTTTTGACGAAATTGCGAATGGCGACCAGAAGTGGAAGGAAATGATGACGGATTTTTACTCAAAATTCCATCCGAGGATTGAGGATGTAGAAGAAAATGCAGAAAGAGCCACCGGAGAGCGGTTTTTGGGAGTGGATCCGAAAACCGGAAAAAATGTACATGCAAGAATCGGAAGATTTGGGGCGATGATTCAGGTCGGTGAAACGGATGACGAAGAGAAGCCAATTTTTGCTTCGTTAATGACTGGCCAGAATATCGCAACGATTACGTTTGAAGAGGCTATGGAACTGTTCAAACTTCCTTTTGATCTGAATGAAGTAGACGGGCAGCCTGTTTCAGTAGGGGTCGGAAGATTCGGTCCGTATGTAAAATGGGGAGAAACCTTCATCAGTATCCCGAAAGGAGAAGATCCGCTTTCTGTAGATCAGAAACGTGCAGAAGAAATTATTAATGAAAAGAAACTGGCAGATGCTCCGATTGCGGCTTATAAAGGAGATCCGGTAACCAAAGGAACCGGGAGATTCGGCCCGTTTATTAAGTATAAAGACCTCTTTATTAATGTTCCGAAAAGGTATAATTTTGATTATCTTTCTCAAAGTGATATTGATGAATTAATTGATGCCAAGCTGGAAAAAGAGGCGAACCGATATATCCAGCAATGGGAAAAAGAAAAAATTTCTATTGAAAACGGAAGATGGGGACCTTTTTTAAAATTCGGGAAAGCCATGTTTAAGATCCCGAAAAAGAAAGACGATACAAAATATGATGCAGAAGAACTGAAAGAAGTTTCTTTGGAAGAAGTGAAAAAATGGATCACCGATCAGGATCCTAAAGCTTTTGCAGAAAAGAAAAAGCCTGCCGCAAAAAAGGCAGCCACTACAAAGAAAACGGCAACAGCAAAGAAAACAGCTGTAAAAAAGAAATAGATATTGGACATAATAATAGTAACCGTTGACAGTTTGTTGACGGTTTTTTATTAATAATACTGTACAAGGATCCTGACTCGCTGAGGTTTTTGTATGTTTGCGGAAATATTATCCGGTACTTAAATAAAGATTACGGATAACATTGATTTCGTTATTTAAAAAATAATTATAAGATTAAAATTACCCCATTCTGATATATGGATTTTGAAGATTTTATTATTTCGCCAAGAAATTTCAAAACAGAAAATTGGCAGATCGGTAGCCGGATTACAAAAAATATAAAAGAAGACAGTATTGTACTTCTCTTCGTCTCAGATTACCGCGGGGCCAATGGCAATGCGGAAGTACAGGATTTTACGGGAATCAGGAAAGAATTTTATAGATTATCACAGCTGGATTTTGAAATTCCTGTAGTCGACCTTGGTGATTTGGTTTCAGGGAAGTCGGTTCAGGATTCCCATTATATTCTGCAGGAAATAATGTCAGCTTGTCATCAGAGAAGGGCAATCCCTGTTGTAATCGGAGGTTCTAACGATTTTGCTTTTTCGCTCTTTTCTGCATTAAATCTTCATCAGAATCATATTAATTACACTCAAATCAGCAATATTATTTCTCTGAAGCAGGGTGAGGCGATCAATGAATATACTTTTTTAGGCAAAATTTTAGGCTCGAAGAATTTCTCTATTAAAAATTATCATCATTTGGGGTATCAGAAACACTTGAATGAAACCGACTCTGTTCGGCTGATCAGGGAAGTTGAATTTGATATTGTCCGGTTGGCGGAGATGATGAATTCCACGGAAAAAACAGAACCTTTTTTCAGGAAAGCCGATTTGGTTACCGTAAACTGTGATGCCATCGAAAGCTTCAGCGAACCATTTTCCATAAATCCACAGGTAAATGGATTAAACAGAAGGGAAATCTGTGCTTACATGAAAGAAATAGGACTAAGCGAAAATCTGAAATCTGTCGGAATATTTAATTATAATATTTATTCAGGAAACCAGCTGAATCACCAGCTTCTTGCGCAGATGATCTGGTATCTGGCGGAAGGAATCAATATTCAGCGGTCTCATCCCAAAGAAAGGTCTTATGAAGTTTTTTATGTACTGGTAGAAGACCGTCAATATGCCTTCAAGCGTGATACGTTCAGCAATCTGTGGTATTTTGGAGATGATGAAAATATTGAAAACTGCATTCCTTGTTCCAGAAAAGATTTTGAAGAGGCAAAGAAAGGATGGCTCAGTACACGGTTTACGAAAATGTAAAACGGAATGCTTATTTATTTTTGAACCTTCTTTAGTAGAATTAAGATTAAAAGCAAAGGATATATCCAATAAAAAATAATACTTTTAAGCCCTCATTAATGGGGTTATTTCTGTAATGCTAATATTGATCTATTAAAAAAAGAATAATTTGGCGAGTTTGTCGTTTACTTTATAACAAATTATGTTTTTTTGTTTATTTTTAACTAAGCATTAAGATTATCTTTAATATAAAAATGTTTTATATTTGCAAAAATTAAATTTTAAAATAACCATAAATCTATATTCTTTTATGAATAGAAAATTATTGTTTAGCTTCCTTGCCGCCCTAGGAACTGTGGTAAGTGTTAAAGCTCAAAGAAACGAACTTGGAGTTCGTCTAGGTATGAGTAACCTAGTTGGGGATATAGGGAGAACGAATTATATTTTACAAAAGCCATATAATGTAAGTAAAGCATCAGATTATGGATTGCCGTTTTATGGAGGTATTTTATATAGATTTAATTTTAATCCTCATCAGACTGTGAGACTGGATCTCGGCTATAACCAGATTCAGTTTAGTGATAGGGCTGCTAAAGAGGAATACAGAAGAAACAGAGGCTCGTACGGGAAAAATAATGTTTATGAAGCAAGTTTGGTTTTCGAATATAATTTCTTTCCAGTAAATAATGAACAGAAAGGTATGGTAAGCCCATATATTTTCGGTGGGGTAGGTGCATTAATGTTTGATGCTCCGAAAGCAACAATGATCAATGACTTCAAAAGAGATGCGGACGGTGTTGCCCTGGCTCCTGTCAATGAGTTGGATTTTACAACTACGGCCGTATACTCTACCGGTACAAAGACAACAATGCACATACCTTTTGGGGTAGGCTTAAAATATAAGTTTAATTATAGTTGGGCAATTTTTGCTGAAGCTACATTTAGGTATACATTAACCGACCAGCTGGACTACAGCAAAATTCTGAACAAAGATGTGGTGGCTACTTATAACGGAGATATTTTAAGTCCTGTTACTGGTGGTTCGTTGCTTCAGACTGATGCATATTATGTAGTTTCTAAAGAACGGGAAGCTGCCATTATAGGAGATAGAAATATAGGAGACCTGAAGTCTAAAGACTGGATGAATACCGTAAGTTTAGGGTTGACGTATTCATTTGGAAGACCTCCGTGTTATTGTGATTAATATGTCGTTGATAAAAGATAAAATAGATCCTGAAAATTTACCAAAGCATGTTGCAATCATCATGGATGGTAATGGAAGATGGGCGAAATCCCGTGGTGAAGAAAGAACCTTCGGCCACCGGAATGCCATTAATGCGGTAAGGAATGCCATTAATGCATGTAATGAAGTGCATATTCCCTATCTAACGCTGTACACCTTTTCTTCGGAAAACTGGAGCCGTCCCGCTGAAGAAGTAAATACATTAATGAATTTACTGGTAGAAACATTATTGCTGGAGGCGGAAGAAATCTTCAGTAAAGGTTTAAGAATGCACGTTATCGGGAACCTGGAAAAATTACCATCACTTGTGAAGGATCAGCTGCTTCGCGTGATGGAACTTACAAAAGAAAACACAAAAGGGAATTTAGTACTGGCAATCAGCTATGGTTCCCAAAATGAAATACTGAATGCCATAAAAAACATAAGTGAAGACGTAAAAGAAGGTAGGGTAGATGTAGAAAACATTGATGAAAAATTATTCGAAAGTTACCTCTATACAAAAGATTTGCCGCCTGTTGATCTCTTAATAAGAACCAGCGGCGAAATCAGAATCAGTAATTTCCTCCTTTGGCAGATCGCCTATGCAGAACTGCAGTTTTTAGATGTTCTGTGGCCGGATTTCACAAAAGATATTTTCTTCCAGTGTATTGTGAATTATCAAAACAAAGAAAGAAGATTCGGAATGACCGGTGAACAAATAAAAATCCAGTAATTAAGAAAAGAAAGACTACGATAAAAAATGAAGTTTAGACTATTACCCATCATTATGTTTGTTGCTTCTGCACATTTTTATGGACAGGTAACTCCACAGGACAGCACACAGGTAAGCAATTCTGTACATGCAGAAAACCAGGCAGGAACATACACTCTGAAAGACATCGTTGTAGATGGGGTTAAAAAATATACGCCGGCTCAGATTCTGAGATTTACAGGATTATCAAAAGGGGAAACGGTAGACATTCCGGGACAGAAAATCAGCAATGCTGTAAAAAAACTTTGGGACACCCAGTCTTTTTCTGAGGTGGAAGTATACGTGCAGAGTATTGAAGGCGAAACCATTATTTTACGTTTTTACCTTCAGGATCTTAAAGATCTTGGTGAAGTGAAATTCACCGGAAAAGGAATCGGTAAATCGAAGAATGAGAAAATGGCTAAAGATAACAATCTGAAGCCCGGAACTAAAATTACCCAGAATTTAGTTTCAAGTCTTAAAACAAATATTCCTAAAGACTATATCAAAAAAGGATATGCGGATGCGAAAATTACCATTCAGGACAAAGTAAATGCAGGAGATCCTAATTTGGTAGACTGGACAATTAATGTAGATAAAGGAAAAAGAATCAAAATCGATCACATCGAATTTGAAGGAAATCAGGCAGTAACGGACAGAAAGCTAAGAAAAAAAGCTTTTAAGGAAACCAAGCAGAAAAGATTCGGGATCGGCGGTATCTTGAAATCTTCAAAATTTATTGAAGGAAAATACCAGGAAGATAAACAAAACCTGATCAGCTATTATAACTCTTTAGGGTACAGAGACGCTGCTATTGTTTCAGATTCCGTATGGAGGAATAAAAGAAACAATTACGAAATCAATGTAAAACTTAACGAAGGAAAACAATATTATATCGGTGATATTACTTTCACTGGTAACACCGTATATCCTACCGAATATCTTCAGAGATTATTGGGATACAAAAAGGGAGATATCTACGATGCCGTAGGATTCAATAAAAAAGTAGGTGAGGATGGTGGAAAAGAAGATGATTCAGACATCAAATCGATGTATATGAATAACGGTTATCTTTTCTCTAACGTAACACCCGTAGAAAAATCGGTAAACGGTGATAAGATCAATCTGGAAATCCGGATCAATGAAGGAGAAAAAGCAACATGGAATAAAGTAACATGGGAAGGGAACGTCACTACCCATGATCATGTAATCCTTAGAGCTTTAAGAACCAAACCGGGAAACCTTTTTGCTAAAAGTGATATTAAAAGAACTTATTTTGATTTAGCCGGGATGCAGTTCTTTGATCCGCAACAGGTAGGTCAGGACATCCAGCCGAACCAGCAGGATAATACAGTAGATATCAACTGGAAGCTGGTAGAAAAGGGATCTTCTCAAGTACAGTTACAGGCCGGTTACGGAGGTAACAGCTTTATCGGAACATTGGGATTAACGTTCAATAACTTCTCACTAAAGAACTTCCTGAAGTTCAAAGATTTTAAGCCGGTTCCTCAGGGTGACGGGCAGACGCTTTCCCTTCAGGCTCAGGCAGGACAATACTTCCAGAATTATGGAGTGTCATTTACAGAACCGTGGCTATTCGGAACAAGACCTACCGCACTTTCTGTGAGTTTGAATAATTCAAGGGTGAAATATTCCGATCAGTTCGGATCTTCTCAGAAGCTGAATATTTTCTCTGCTTCAGTAGGATTAAACCGATATCTGAGATGGCCGGATGATTATTTCTCCTTATATACAGGTCTTCAGTTTCAGAAGTATGACTTTCAAAACTATCCTTTCGATTTCGGAGGAGTTACGGAAAATTATGGTACTGCAAACAACTTCAGCATCAATTTAGGGCTAAGCAGAAACTCTGCAGGGGTTGATCCTATTTTCCCTACATCAGGTTCTAATATTGATGTTTCGGTAAAATTCACTCCACCATACTCATTGTTTAGCAATAAAAACTATTCTACAATGACGCCAACGGAGAAATATAAATGGATGGAATTCTATAAGGTAAAGTTCAAAGCTGATGTCTACAATGAAATTGTTGGTAAATTGGTGTTGAGATCTTCTGCCGAGATGGGATTCATGGACGGATACAACAAGGAATTGGGAGCTCCGCCATTTGAAAGATTTTATGTAGGAGGTACCGGTTTATTCGGAGGACGATATGACGGTAGGGAATTGATCCCGTTAAGAGGGTACGAAAATGCGTCTACTTACGGAGGAACTTCTGAAGATATTACGCCAACAGGTGGAGGTACTATCTACAACAGATTTACGTTAGAACTAAGATATCCGATTTCATTGAACCAGACGGCAAAAATTTATGCACTGACATTTGCTGAAGGAGGTAATGTTTGGAATTCTTGGGGAAGTTATAATCCTTTCCAGTTAAAAAGATCAATTGGTGTTGGGGTAAGAGTGTATATGGGAGCATTTGGTTTGATTGGATTTGACTTTGCTTACGGATTCGACAAAACAGTTACTGGAACCGAGCCTTCCGGATGGAAGACCCACTTCTTGATGAACCAATCATTATAATTCATATTATGAAAAACCTAAGAATTGTTTTCTCATTCGTATTATTCCTGCTTTTCGGTCTAAGCAATGCACAGAAAGTTGGCGTTGTGGATACTGAATATATATTGAATAAAATGCCTCAATATAAAGAAGCTGAAGCACGATTAAACGCACAGATCGACACATGGCAGTCTGAGCTTCAGAGCCTTCAGTCTGAATACGAACGTAAAAGATCTGCTTTCGAAAGTGAAAAAGTTCTTCTGATCGGTGACCAGCTGAAGCTCAGGGAAAAAGAAGTAATGGATCTGGAAAAGAATATCAAAACCACAACAAGTTTGCGCTTCGGAGCTACAGGAGAAATTAAAAAGCTGAGGACAAATCTTGTACAGCCTTTTCAGGACCAGATCTGGGGAGCGATAAAAACAATGTCTGAAAAAAACGGTTTGGGTATGGTTCTCGATAAAACGAGTAACAATGTGATTTTTCTTCAGAAAAGATTTGATTACTCAGATAAAGTCCTGGATATCTTATTAAAAGATACCGACAAAAAAGAAAAAACGAAAACCAAAAAATAAAAGTTTAACTTTTATTACATTTACAGATCTAAAAAACAAATTAAATTATTTATTTTACCAATTATGAAAAAATTAAGTGTATTATTTGCAGCGGTAATGATGGTTGTATCAGTAGGTATGGCGAAGGCTCAAAAAATTGCTACTTTAGATGTTATAGGTGTTCTTAATGCAATGCCTGAAAAGAAAAAAGCAGATACTGATCTTAAAGCTTATTTAGATACTAAACAAGCCGAAATCAAAAAGAAAGCTGACGCTGGTCAGGCTAAATTAAAGTTGTATTCTGAGGAAGCTCCTAAGAAAACAGCTGAAGAAAACAAAGCAAGAGAAGGTGAATTGGCAAAAATGCAGGAAGAAATTCAGCAAATGAATGACAAAGCTCAGAAAGATTTTGTTGCAAAACAGGATGCTGCTTACGAACCAATCGAGAAAAAGCTGAATGATGCTGTTTCTAAAGTGGCGAAAGCAAATGGGTACGATTATATTATGGATGCTAACTCTTCAGCTTTCGTATTCAAAGGAGGTCCTGATGCGACTCCTGCAGTGAAGAAAGAACTGGGCGTTCAATAATTTTAGAAATTATCAAACATTTATAAAATAACCACCTCTCATCAGGGTGGTTTTTTTATTTTTGCAGAATGGAAAAAGAAATATCAACCACGGTAAAGGTTAGATTTAGTGATTGTGATCCGATCGGTCATTTGAATAATGTAAAATACCTCGATTACATGTTCAATGCCAGAGAAGACCATGTAGAAGAATTTTATGGTTTTACGTATGAAGAATACACCAAACTTACAGGGTGTACATGGATTGCCATTCAGAATGAAATCGCTTACATGAAAGAAGTCAGATACAATACTTCGGTTGTGATCAGCAGTAAAACCATCGATATTCAGGACAGGACATCCAAAGTCGAGATCCTGATGAAAAGCCTGGATGAAAAAACAGTTCATGCCGTATTGTGGGTAACGGTAATTTATTTTAATGTTAAAACCAGAAAGTCTGAAGTGCATCCGGAAGAAATAAGGGAAACATTCAATCGGTTTTATGTAGATTTGGAACAGAAAGATTTCCAGTCAAGGGTTAAATTTTTAAGATCACAAAACGCAAGAAATTCATAATGAAGAAAATAATAGTAACGGGAGGAAACGGCCAATTAGGAAATTGTATCACAAAAATCGCTCCGGATTTTGAATTGGACTACGAATTTATTTTTACAGATTCGCAGACGTTGGATATTACAGATGAAAATGGAGTCAATGAATTCTTTCATACACATAAACCCGACTTTTGTATTAATGCGTCAGCATACACAGCTGTTGACCTTGCGGAAACGGAGACGGATAAAGCCTTTGCGGTAAATGCTGGCGGTGTTGCCCATCTGGCTAAAGCCTGTAAAGAATATAATACTACTTTAATTCATGTATCTACAGATTATGTTTTTGACGGAGATACCAATTTATGTTATTCTGAAGACGATTTTACAAATCCGAACGGAGTGTACGGAGCATCAAAATTAAAAGGAGAAGAATTAGCTTTGGATTTAAATACGGAAACCATCATACTGAGAACTTCTTGGCTATATTCTGAATTCAATAAGAATTTTGTTAAAACCATGTTGAACCTTTTTTCTCAGAAAGAAGAACTGGGAATTGTAGCCGATCAGTTTGGGCAGCCTACCAATGCAAATGATTTGGCAGAAGCCATCATGGAAATTATTGAAAGTCCTGAAAAAGTCTATGGCATTTTCCATTTCTCTAACTATCCGGAAACCACTTGGTTTGAATTTGCCCGAAAAATTGCCGAATTTTCAAATTCTTCAGTCAAATTAAATCCGTTAACAACAGAACAATACCCGACACCGGCCACGAGACCGAGAAGAAGTACCATGTGCCTTGATAAAATTGAAGAAATTTATAAAATAGAGCCTAAATATTGGGAAAACAGTCTAGAAGAATGTGTTAACCAGCTTACACAATAACAAAACAACATGAAAAATCTTACCGCTTTCGTTTTCATTTTTCTGATTCACTTTGTAAGTGGGCAAAATGTATATCTCACAAAAGTTGAAAAAACACATGATGGCACAGACAGATTCTTATATAAAATAAACGAAGAAATAAAAGATGCTGAATATCTGGGTGAAATAGAAGTTCAGGGATTTTCAAAAGAAGATGCTGAAGTTTTTTCATTAATTTATAAAAAAGCAAAGGAAATTGGAGCCAATACGTTTTCGTTAAAGCCTTTTGAGAATATTGACGGTTCGCCTCAGGGCTTTAATCCGGCAAATTATAGATTGAGTTTATATTATCTGCCGAAAGAAAAATTAATTAATCAAAAAGGCTATATATATGTATTCGCTTCTTCAGATAAAGATCAGAAAATAGCGATAAATAAAAAAGATTATATGATTTCCCCAAGATCTTATTTTACAGTAGAAATAATTCCGGGAGAGATATATACTTTATCAACAAAAAAGCTTCTGGGATCCACTATAAAAATTCAGCCAAAAGAAAGCAGATCAAATCAATATTTTCAAATATCATCTGCGAAAGTAAAAGCTGATGAAACAGGAGCCGGCGGACTGAACTTAAAAAGCGGGGATATCATCGGTCTCGAAAAATCTTATGCGGAATTTTTAAGCACAATATATAATAAAGAAAAGCAGGGTTATTAACTTTGCTTTTTCTTTTATGAAATACTTTGCAAAACAATAATTGGAATTTCAGTTTTCAGGTCTTTTTTATCAGGAGCTTCATCCCGCTATGCACTATTACTCCTCACGCTTTGTTTTTCCTGTGCTGTTCCTTTGCTTTGCCTTGCCTGTTGCGGGGTAACCGTTACTATCGGGGCTAGGGTTTTGGTAATATGATCAT
>NZ_JAKVIP010000014.1 GCF_022601875.1 Chryseobacterium sp. SSA4.19 | reverse complement strand
TTATTTTTGAAGAAAGGCTCAGATTATAAAATCTAAGCCCTGACTTTTTAACTTACACACTTTGTGGGAGAGTGTCTAAATTTTCACCAGATGTCTTTCCAATAATTTTTCTTTTCCAGTTACTGTTAAGTTTGCTTGTAGTCCATACTTAACAACTTCGTTTATTGTCGGAATTAGTTCTTTCATTGCGGTTTAGTTCTAGTTTGGATCGACACATTGTGGTCAGTCCAAGATATTATTCATTAAAATAATGAAATAAAAGTGATAGCAAATTTTGATTTTCAATTCCTGCTTACTATTTGGATGGAATTCGCGACATCTGATTTTTATTTTTTCCAGAACTGCCACCAAGGTGAATCTGAATTTAATTTTTCGCCTGATTTTTTTAATATATTGTTTTCTGTAGTACTCTCTTTTCTAGACGAATGTAAAATTTCATTAGATTCTCCAGTTCCTGTATTTTTTCCGTTTTCCAAATTAAAGGTAATAGGTCTGGAACTTGAGTCTTCCTCTGTGCTAAAGGTTAGTAGATATTCCGTTATCCCACTATCACTTATTATTTGTTGTGCAATTTTATCATCAGATAAATAATTTTTTAGTTGAAAAACACATTCAGTTTTTTTATTTTTAGAAAATCCTTCAAAGTTTTCTTTAATAAAATTTAAAATGTAATTTCTATGATGTTCCTGAAGTGCTAAATATCCTAAAAAAGACAGCGCACATCCCCCTTCAATTTCATTACGGCTATATACTTTTGCTACGATATAATGTAAATTTTGTTCAGTAAACAGTTTTCCGATATTTATACAAAGTATAGAAGCAGTCGGAAGTGGATCTTCGTTACTTGTAAAAAACATTTGATTGTAAATAAACAAATCCGTTACTTGATTTAAATCGACATTTTTAAACCTTTCACGAAGACTTTCTTTTATCGCTATTTCTTCAGTTTCGCTTTCTGTTCTTTCGATAATTTCCGCAGTTTTACAAATATCATCATATAACGACCTATTTACTTTTTCAACCGAATGAGTATGATGCTCCTTAATTATATTTAGAAAATCTTCCAGATGGTCGTTATTATTCATATTCTTATTATAGGTTTTGTTATTTTTAAAATTGGTTACAGCTTCTAGCTTTATACAATGTGTCTCATCAGGCTACAAGTCGTTAAAAATAATTAAATAAACGATGGGAGCAAATTTAAATTTCAATCTACCTTATAATTAAAAGAAACTGCATAATTACTTCATTAAATTGAGCCGTCGAGTTTCATACTTATAACAGAAACAATTAAAGCCATTAAATGTTTAAGAAAATACAAAGGGCTGAAATTCTAACTTCAGCCCTGCATAAAAAATATGGGATTTTTCGAACAGATTTTTACTCTGTTACTTTTAAGGTCTGAATTTTTCCGTCAGAAATGGCAAAATGAAATTTTAAAACAATAGGACTTTGTGGAAATGATCCTGTAACATTCGCCGACAATATTTCTTTTTGTTCATCGTAATCCAGCGGCTCAAGCGTATCCTGATGCTGTTTATTAGAGTGGTCGATCCACTGTTCAATTTCTTTCCAACCCGTATGCATCTTGCCCTCGTCAAAAACTACGGCTGATTCTTTAAAACACAGGGCAAAGGCAGCACTGTTAAAACTATTCTTTGTTTTTATAAATTCTTCTATTATTTTTGGTAGGTTCATAATTTTCTATTTTAAAATTATAAAATATTAGTTCTCTAACGGTATCAAAAAAAATCCATTTACCGACAGATTTTTACTCTGTTACTTTTAAGGTCTGAATTTTTCCGTCAGCAATGGTAAAATGAAATTTTAAAACGAGAGGACTGCCCGGAAATGTTCCTGCAATCTTCGCCGATAAGATATCTTCTTTCTCATCATATGCCACCGGCTCCATCGTTGCTTTGTAATCTGTGTTGGATTTATCGATCCATTGTTCGATTTCTGCTTTCCCGTTATAGGTTTTTCCTTCATCGAATACCTGTGCATCTTCAGCGAAACAGTTGGCATAGGCAGCACTGTCAAATTCATTTTGGGTCTTTACTAATTCTGAGATAATGTTTGGTAAATTCATTGTATTCATTTTAAGATGATTAAATAGTGGGTACGGTACCGCCGTCGATGACGTATTCGGTTCCTGTTAAATAACTGGCTCTTGGTGAAACAAGAAATCCTACCAATTCAGCGACCTCTCTCGGTTCGGAAGGTCTGCCAAAAGGGATTCCGCCCAGTGCATCCATCACACCCTGTTGCGCTTCTTCTACGGTGCTGTTTGCATTTCTTGCAATTTCGCCCAACCACGCTTCCGATGCTGAAGTATTGATCCACCCTGGTGAAACAGTCAGCACACGAACCCCTTTTGGAGTTACTTCATTCGAAAGGCTTTTACTGTAATTTCTTAATGCTGCTTTTGAAGCGGCATAAGGCAAGGTAGAATCATATAGAGGAAGCTTACCCTGAATAGAAGCAATGTGAATGATAATGCCACTTTTCCTTTCGATCATTTGGGGCAAAAATCCTCTGTCTAATCGTACGGGAGCAAGTAAATTAGCTTTTAATGTGGATTCCCAATCTTCATCCGATAAGGCGGTAAAGCCACCGGCGGGTGTTGTTGAGGAACCCATATTATTGATCAGGATATTCAGTTGACCATACGTAGATATTACTTCACTGATTACTTTTTGTGTTCCTTCCGAAGTGCTCAAATCAGCAGCGATGAAATGCAGGTTGCTGTTTTCTTCTTCCGGTGCGTTTCTTGCGGAAATGATCACCGTTGCGCCGGCTTGCAGCAGCCTTTCTGCAATGGCTCTTCCGGCTCCTTTTGTACCTCCTGTTACCAAGGCAATCTTGCCTGATAACTCATTGTTGAAATTAAATGGTTCCATTTTTTAAATTTGTTTATAGGACAAAATTGGGGGATAAAAACAGTTTGCACAAGTACGGATTTACGATTCAGATAGGGATAAACTGATCCCCTATTGCATAAATTGCAACATACGTTTAATTTTGTAATATGTATGAGAGAAAAATAATTCCGAACCTGAACTGCGGACTTGATCTGATCGGGGAAGTGCTGTACGGTAAATGGAAGATCCGTTTGCTTTGGTTTATCAATCAGGGATATAAAAGACCAAGTGAGCTGCAGCGTAAAATACCGGACGCTTCCCGCAGGGTTTTAAACGTCCAGCTCAAAGAACTTGAGGAACACGAACTGGTTACAAAAGTTATTTACCCGGTAGTGCCGCCAAAAGTAGAGTATACGCTTACTGAGTTTGGTGAAAGTTTAATTCCCGTAGTAGGTACTTTGGGTCAGTGGGCGGACGAACATCAGGATCGGCTGAGGATGCTGATTATTAAAAAGATTACCGGATCCGCTGACCGGGAGAAAGATGTTATTGAAAATCTATCAACATAATCTGTAATTCAAAAACAGAAGTATGTTGTGATCTAAGAATTAAAAATATATAATTTGATAGTGTGGAATTGTAACCCGTACTTAAAACATGGAGTAATACTCTTGTAATTATTAATTACTGCCACTTATGGAATTAACCGGTCGTTTAAAAACAATAAAAAATTTTGTCGAAGGACGGAATTTCAGGCAGACAGCTTGAATCAGAGCTTGAAAATCTCAAAGACACGCTTATTGACCAATCTCTTTCATGGAGAGATACGTATGTACAAACAAGCCCGTTTGAGTATTTGCAAACGGTTAATTTAACGGGCATAGCAGGAAGACTGAATGCTCAGGCTGTTTTAGGACTGTTTCTGAAAAGGAAAGGAATAGGTATTGTGCCTTTAAAAAATATGCGGATGACTATAATCTGGTTCTGTCTTCTCAACCCAATTATATCGATGCCGATACCGGTTTTATTGAAAGAGTGATTTTGCCGGAAGAAAATATTCAAAGTCTGAAACGAAGAAAATAATGAAATAACGGTTCAGGCAACTGTTCAATATCATAAACGGCAACCCAAATGGATTCACTCTCCCGATTAGCCGGTTAAAAATGATAAACCGCTTTATTATTTAGGTCAATTGGATATGAAAGAATGTGATGCATTCATGATGACGGAAGCATTTATATCTTTCTAAACAAAGACAACGGAGAAATTGAAACAATCAAGCAGTTCTAATAATTTATTCTCAGAACAGTTTTGGAACTTCTGTTGTTGGCTATGATAATTTCCTGGCAGGCGCCGAGTGCCGCAAAGTCACTTGAAGAGAAAATCGCATCCGGGATTGATTTTTTGTTCCAGAGCGTTTTTATGGCTTCTATTCCTGCCTCAATAGTACTTCCTGTATAAATGATATTTTCATTCTTTACCGTCAGGTGATGATCGGTCAGGGCCTGCTTATAGCCATTTAAACGGTTTTGATAGATTTCAAGATTAAGATCGCCTGCAAAGTGGCAGATGTTTTTATAGACTTCACTGATCAGGTGTTCCGCAGCAATATAGCCGCCGCGGTAGTCGTCAATGGTCACTGTACTGATTCCCGCAATATCTTTTTTACGGTCAAAGAATATGATCGGGGTGTTGGAGGTGTCTAAAATATTCTGAATGTGTTCGGTATCTAAAGTCGTTTTTGAAACCGACATGAAAATTCCGTCAACCTGGGCATTAAGCAACGTATTCAGGTGTCTTTTTTCAATATTGACATCTTCATGGCTCTGGCAGATAATCACATGATAGCCGTGCGGGGAAAGTTCTTCTTCTATGCCCGGATCACCGATGAAAAGAAATTGGTGTTGATGTAAGGCACGATGATTCCTACGTTTTTGGTTTCTCCGCTTTTCAGTGCTTTGGCAAGATTGTTCTGTTTGTAGTTCATTTCTTTGGCCGTTTTCCGTACCAAATCTTTTGTTGCCTCGCTGATTCTGGGATGATCATTCAGTGCTCTGGAAACAGTTGCCACACTTACGTTAAACTTCTTTGAAATATCATAAATTGTGGCACTTTTTTTATTCATATGCATTTTTTTGCAGCGATTCCCGTATATCAGAATGACATACTTTACAGACGTAAATTTAATCAAAATTCCATCGGCAAAAGGAAATATAGTACATTTTATGGAAGATTATGAAGAATTAAAATGATATTAAACAAAAAAGGGATTTAAATGCTTAATTTTCTCTAATATATGGTAGATTTTATTCTTCAATGATGCTTACCAAGGAATTATAATTGCCTTTATTTCAAACAACCGCACATTGATAAAGATCATTTTTATATGTGATCCACCACCAAAAAATATAGTTTTATAGTATTGTATGAGTTAAACATATTTTATAATTTAGGACTGTAAATATAACGGTATGAAATCTTTATCTGTCATTCTTGGTCTGGCGACTGTATTTTTATGCAAAGAATTTAATGCGGCACAGCCATTTACATTTACCAATAGTGAAACTGCTGTTCAAGATACGGAATCTGACATCAAACTAATTAGGGAGCAGTATCAGAAGATCAACAGCCTTAAACTCCAAGCTCAGAAATTTTCCTATGAAACCAAATCATGTGTAGAAGGCGGTGAAATAACATATTATTCTTTTCAGGGAAAAATTGTAAAAGTAACAGAGAAAGGGGCCATGAATGACGCGGTATGGAAAAAAGAATACTATTACAAAGACGGTAAAGTGTTCTTCTGTCTTGAAAATTTACAATGGGGAAGTGCTGCAGGTCCCACTAAGACGACTGTTTACCGTTTTTATATTAAAAATGGCAAATCAATCAGGGAAATGTCAGATCAGAAAATTGAAGATCTTAAAGAAAAAGCGTCTGAAAATATTGCATTGGCAGATGCCCTTTTAAAAGTAAAAAACAGCCGGAATTTTTCATCAGTGTATGACAGGTTCTGTGATAAATGAGAAGAAGAAAAACCGTGAGTCATCAATTACTGGAATATTTGCCTGGAACTTTTAATGAACCCTTGAAAACATCAGTTATAAAACTTAAATTGAATATTTTAAAACGGCTTAAATCATAAAAAAGCTGTAATTAAAAATTACAGCCTATACATCTTTGAAGATGCTTACAATTATATTGAAGATCATGGTGTGTTTTTTCGCAGTTATATTTGATTCCTTACTTCGACTTATCTTTCAAGAAATGCGAATTGGCCTTCAAATAGTTTTCCGATCAGGGGAATTGGTTTTTTCTGTTGATTCGCAGCATTCATAATTCCAATAATCCAAAGAATGAACAGGACAATCCCGATAAAATTGATAAAATAAAGCGAAGGAATTAAAGAAGTGATCATCGACAGCGCGATATTAATCACAAATGAAACAATGAAAAAACCAAGTCCCTGCTTGAGATGGTATTTTACAATATCACTCTTCGTAAGTTTATCTTTACTGTTAAAATAAGCGACCAGCCATCCTATAATCGTAATGTAGGATAGTATTGCAAGTGTTTTGTTACTCATAATCAAATTATTTTCAGCAAAACTATGACAATGGAAGATTGTTTGGATGCAGCAGTTGGCTTTCTGCATGCTCCGCTTTGTATTTATGCTTTTTCAGTTGGTATCCGGAAATCTAGCCGTCACTTTCGTTTTTCATAAGTCTGAAAAAAAGTTCCCTGTTGGCTCTGGATATCGGGACCGTACTCTTGTCGTGCATCGTGATGATTCCGTCTTTTGAATAGCTGCTAACGAAGTTTATATTGATTAAATGCGACTGGTGAATCCTTATGAATTCCGGAGGAACAAGAATTTCCTCATAGTATTTCAAGGGTTTGGACACAATGATCTGCTTTTCGCCTTCCAGAAAAAATGTTGTATAGGAGCCGGAGGTTTCACACCGGATAATGCTTTTCAGCCTTATGACATGCATGGCTTCCTGTGTAGGCAATACAATTCTTTCAGGAGTTTTCTTAAATTCAGAATGAAAGGTGAGCAGCGGATCAAACTGTGAATATTCCTGTTTTCTTTTCTCAATACGCTCAATGGTATTCTTTAATTCGTCAGAGTCGATGGGCTTCAGTAAATAATCCATCGCATTAAATTTAAACGCACGAATGGCATATTGCTCATAAGCAGTTGTAAATATGAGATGGAAGCTCTTGTATTGTATCCGGTTCAAAACTTCAAATCCGGTCCCGTTTTTCAGCATAATGTCCATAAATACAACATCGGGCTTTAGCCTGTCGATAAGAGCAACTGCATCCTGGAGGCCTTCTGCATATCCAATGATCTGGATTTTATCGGGTACCGTCATTTCCAGTAAAATGGAGAGGGCTTCTCTCAGGTGATATTCGTCTTCGATAATAACTGCTTTATACATTTTATAATAAGGGGATATGAATGATTACGCTACAGCCGTTTTCGGAACTTTCTTTTTTAAGATCTGAAATAATAAGCATGCTTTCTTTTCCTGAATATAATGCAAGCCTCTCATCTGTGATTGTGGTTGCCAACGGTTGGTGGGTTCTGTTTTTCTGATTCTTTTTAGAGGCTTCTATGCCTATTCCATTATCTTGGATCGTGCACACGATTGTATTTTCCAACGGTTTTTTTTCAAAATTCATGATGAGTTTCCCTTTGCGGTCTGTCAAAGGTTTAAGGCCATGTTCTATGGCATTTTCAACCAGTGGCTGGATAAGCAACGGCGGTATTTTGTCCTGCATGCAGATCTGTTCGCCAAAGCTGAATTCATAATCAAAAGAATTATTAAGACGCAGCTGTTGCAGTTCGATATAATTTCTCAGGTTTTCGGTTTCATCTTCAAGCGTGATGGATTCTTTCCGGGAATGGTCAAGGATCTGCCGGGTGAGTTTTGAAAATTTATTAAGATACATGACGGCTTTTGCCTTATCTCCCTGTAAAATCATACTCTGGATATTTCCCAGTGCATTAAAAATAAAATGAGGATCCATCTGTGACTGAAGGAATCTTCTTTCCATGGAGAGTTTTGCAAGAAGATTTTCCATGCTGTCTTTTTCCAGGAGGCTGAGTTTAAGTTCATTATTAACCTGTTCCTGCTTCAGGTGCTCCGCCTGATTCTGATAATATCTTTTTCTGTAGTAGAATGAAATATAGACAGAAACCGAGATTAAAAATAAGATAACGGAAATAGCATACATCAGGTATTTATTCTTTTCCTGCAGTTTTCTTTCGTTTTCCAGCTGACGGATTCTTAATATGTTTTTTTCAGATTCAAATTTAATTTCTGCGGTCTGTAGGTTTTTCTGCAAGTCTTCATCATAGTTCATGCTGTTGTATTTGCTGAACATCCTATCGTAGTTATAATATGAACTGTAATCCTTTTTAGCCGCAGCAACATCTTTAAGAGTAGAGTAAAAAGAAGCCAGAATCTCATGATCGGTATAAGGAAGGCTTTGCTGGTAAACAATGCCGTCGAAGAGCAGAGATTCTGTTTTGTCATATTCTCCGGACAGCATAAAATATTGCGCGCGCAGACCGATACTGTTCCTGTAGACATTTTTTATTCCGTACTGTTTACTGATAGCAACTGCTGAATCCAGTTCCGTAAGAAAGGATTTTTCATCCATAAGTTTTGGCTGCTGCATGTATAAGGCCGCAAGATTAATATGAGCTATCCCAATATTGCTTTTACTTGGTATCCTGAGATGCTCCCGTGTTGCAAATTCCGCTGTTTTCTGAAGGAAACCGACCGCATTTTTCCACAGCTTACTATTATTCCGGTTTTTATCGGTCACCTGCGTGAGATAAGAGCCTACAGCAAGTCGTGCGGTAAGAATACTTTCTGCATCGGAGGATTTTTCCGCATAGCGCAAAGCCTCATAGGCGTATTTCTTTATTTTCAGATCAGAGCCCGGTGAAAACAGGTAAGAAATATCCGAGGCGATTTTTCCACATTGAGAATACGCTTTCAGTTTTTCAAATAAAGTATACGCTTTAAGGCGGTAATTCAATGCTCCGGCTTTATCATTAATATATGACCTGAAATCACTGATTGCCCAGTACCCGTATGCTCTTGCGCGATTATCATGGGTCTGGAGAGCAATTTTATACGCCTGTTCTGCATAATAACTGAATTTTTTTACCTGATGCAGCCTCCGGTACGTGAAAGCCAATAAAGTAAGGCAAATAACCTCATCTTTTTTTGACCGCGATTCTTTTGCTAAAGTAAGCGCGTCAGTAAGTATTTTTTTGCTTTTTATCGTATCTGTAAATCGGTAGGAATGCCCGAGCTCTGCCATCGTTTCAATTCTGGAAACCTGTGCTTTTGTAAACGATGAAAACAGGACGGATAAAAATAATATCCGAAGAAATAAATGCATCCGTAGAACATACATACCTTTCATAGAGCGTAATGAGCTGTTGCAAATGTAATCAAATATGATGTTTTTTTTGATTTTTTCATTTGCCGTATGTTTACTTCTTTCAAAAAAAATGAAATGATAACTTCTCTCGGTCCAATATATCAGGATATTCTGGCCATATAAAAAACGAACAATACCAAATACCAATTCTGTCTTGATGCCTGTTATTTATATAAGTAATATTGGGATTATAAATTTCACCAAATTACATTTTACATATGCATTTTTCAGATTATTTCAAGACATGGTATGTATGTATCTTGTTGTTCATGACTTCCTTCTATGCTAATGCACAGGAAGCAGAGCCATCAGGAAACAGGATCGAACTGTCAGTTAAAAATAAAACAGGAATTTCCAGGCACGAAGCACGTTCCGTATCACTGTCATTCAGTAACCCTTCTAAAGGCCTGTCTTCAGGTCTCTCATCTCCGGATGCCGGCAAAGAGAAAAAATATTTTATCGCTATTGATTTCGCAACAATGGATCCGGCCCTTCTTCAGCTCATCACCGATTACAATACTGATTTTTCAGGTGAATTGAAGATTACCGGGAGAAAGAATAATCGCATGCTGCAGAAGATTGAATTTTCAGGGGCTTCTATGGATAATGTCACCAGCCAGGGCTCGGCTGATGATACGAGTACTTTTATCTACTTATGGTGCAGGGAAATTACCGTTAATGATGTAAAACTTAAATAAAATGGAAACAGGTATCAGAAATTTCAGAAAGGAAGGAAACCGTTATGTCCTGAAACGGCAGTATGGATTTACAATGATTATTGTATTAGGCCTTACAGTGATGGCCTGGCTGGGTTATCATTCTGACAATAAGGCGATGTTGTGGATTTTCGGGATTCTTGCAGCACTTTGTCTGCTGTCCGTTTTTACAGAAAGAATGGTTATTGATATGGATCAAAAGGCCCTGTTTATAAAAAGAGGCCTTATAAAACCCGAAGTCCGTATACCGTTTTCAGATATTACCAATTATCAGTTGAGCAGGTTGATTTATATTTTCGTTCCGGTAAATACTTCGCTGAACGTAGAATATATCTGTTCTGATAAGATGATGTTTGCTATTGTGGCGCAGGGTTTTTCAAAACGGGCTATGCAGAGTATTCTTAATGATATTGAGGAAATCATTTCCCCTTATGATGACAGAAAGCAGGTATGATATAACCGATAACGGAAAGGTATTCCGTTTTAAGCCTAACCGGTACAGCATCAGATTATCTGTTGTTGTACTGGCTATCCTCATTGTTTTAGCATTGATTTTCGTTTATTATTATCATGAGACGAATCAGGGTTTACGCGTTTTATTTTTTATTCTGGTTCCCTATCTTATTGTGCACAGTATGTACGATATCTTCATAAGATCAGAAATCTGTTACACATTCGATAAGGATTCTGAATTGATTTATAGAAAAGTTCCCTTTTTCTCTTCAAAAAAACTGATGTCGTTTGATGAGGCTGTTATATTTATCAGCAGGACTAACCGATATTGGTATTATTCTTTGGGTGCAAGAAAGAGCCATCTGGTTAAAAGTTACCGGATCAGTGAAGATTTTACGGACAAAGCTGATAAATCCGAAAAGCAGATACAGTATGAAAATGTTGTATTAAAAAAAATATACGAACTGTTGGAATACTCCAAATAGATATTTTTTAACCTTAAAACAAAATAAATAATGGAATACGATCTTCATCAGGAAGCCTGGAAAGCTCTTAAAAATAATGATTACGCATCAGCCGCAAGAAACTGGCTGGAGGGATTCTGTTTTCCGGACAGCAGAATAGAATTGGAAGAGATATTTCAGTACGTTAACGATCTCAATGAAAAAACACCAAATCCGGATCTCTGCGCTATTCTCGGATTGATTGCTCTTGATCATAATGAAATTTTTGAATCAGACCGGGAACGTGCCCTTATGCAATGCCTTGACTGGAGTATTCGTGGAATTGATCTAAATTCTCAACATTATTACTGCAACAGGAATGCAGGTTCTGCGCTTTATTGGCTGAATGATATGAAGGGAGCACTAAAATATTATGAAAATAGCCATAAGCTTCGTTCTTCACCGGTCTTGCAGATTCGTATGTTCAATATCAGGAATGCAAATAATGAATTTCCCGATTTTGCTGAACTTACTGTTTCACTGGATACGGATTCTGCGATGGAAGCATACAATGCCGGTGTAGAAATGAATTGGATATTGGAAAGAAACCCGGGAATGCCTGAAAATCAACATGAACGATTAACCCTGTTAAAGAAGCAGCTGTATGAAAGGGCTTATCATTTATATAGAAATACCCTGATTCTTGGCAATGGTGACAGGCTTAATTATGATCCGCATACTTTTGCCATGTGCTGTAATAATCTTGCCCGGGAACTTAATTTTGAGGGAGCTTATCAGGAGGCTATTGCTGTAGCGAGTGAAGGAATCGGGCAGTCTGCATTTATGTTCATACTACTGAACAGAATGAACAGTTATGTTCATGCCAATATGCCAGAAAATGCCATTGATGATGCCATAACGCTTCTTGAGGATTATGGAGATGAAATGGATGTCATTACCATCATCAGTGTGATCGACAGCCTTTCTATAAGCTACATGGATATTAAAGAATATGAACAGGCATTAAGCTGGGCGGACAAGGGTCTTGAAATTTATTATCAGCTGGATCCAACTGATCCGATCATGCAGGATGAAACAATCACCCGCTGTGTAACCAATTTTTTCATCAACAAGTCAAAGTCTTCTGCTGAACTTGGCTTGGCTGTAGATCATATAAATCATTCCCAGGAAACGGATTTTCTTCTGGAAGAAATGCCGGACAATCCAAGCCTGATGATCAGCAGGGCGGATGCTTTTGTAAAAGAAGGAGAATGGCAGAAAGCAATGGAATGTTATGATCAGGCAATTCATTTCGGACTTGAGAAAGGGCAGGAGAGATCTGTACAGGTCGCGCTTTATAACAGAGGATATATTCACGAAGCTCATCTTAAAAACAGTGAAGCTGCCCTAGAAAATTTTGAACAGAGTATTCATTCCGGGAATACGGATTTTTGGTGTTATTACTGGGCTGTTCACAGTGCGTATTACCTGCTGAAAAATGAAAAGACTGTGCATTATGGAAAACTGGCTGTTCAGGCATTATCCGGAAAGGAAAGCATTACAGATGATGTAATAGCTGAAATTTATGAGCACATCGGTACTTCGCAGATTGATTTGGGGTATTATGATGAAGCGGTGAAGAATCTTCAGCAGTCATTGAAACTGAATTTTTCACAGACAGCCAGTGATAATTTAAAAATAGCACAGTATCATGCCGGAAACTCAGGAGGTTTTTTCAAAAAGCTTTTTGGAAAGTAATGATAATATTGATTAATTTATAGGATTAATATCGAATAATATGGAAAATTTCATCATAAGAAAAGTTGAAATATCAGACAATGAAGCATTAGCCAGGCTGATCAGAGATACTTTTATAGAGCATCAGGCACCGAAAGAAGGAACGGTATATTCTGACCCGACTACAGCAAATCTTTACGGATTATTTAGAAAAGAAGGCTCTGTACTTTGGGTAGGAGAGGTAGGCGGTATTATTGCCGGCTGTTGTGGCATATATCCTACAGAAGGCCTGCCTGCTCATTTTGCAGAGCTTGTAAAATTCTATCTGCTCCCGATCGCAAGAGGGAAAGGTTTGGGAAAGGCATTGATGGATCAGAGCATCATCAGTGCAAAAGAAATGGGATATCAGAACCTCTATCTTGAAAGTCTTCCCGAATTTTCTAAAGCGGTAAATATGTATAAAAAGATGGGCTTCGAATTATTGGAAAGACCGTTGGGAAATTCCGGGCACAGCTCATGTACTCTATGGATGGTTCGATCACTTGATGATTCCCCAGAAGCACTCAATGAATGATGATTAGTAAATCACTAGTATTAATTTTAATAATAATTTACATTCAAGACCAGCCAAAAGCAGTGCCTATGCATCATAATTATGACTGATCTATTTAAGATATTTTGCAATCAGTTGTTCAAGTTCATATAAATCAAACGGCTTCCTAAGGTAATCATTCGCCTTTGATTCATTTTTTAAGGCTACGATATGAATGCTTGCGCTTATAAGAATGACGGGAATATGATTAAACTGTTCGTGGGTTCTCAAAAGTTTTATAGCTTCTGTTCCGCCGATTTCAGGAATATAATTATCCATCAGAATCAGGTTGGGACGGAATTCTGTAACCCGTTCGACAATGTCATGTGAAGTTTCTGAAATTTCAACATCATACCCATCTTCAAAAAACACCATGGTAAGAACATCTAAAAGAGTTTTATCGTCATCGAAAACCAATATTTTCTTTTTGTGCATAAGCTTTATCGTCAGATGTATTGTTTATCAAATTATATTATTATGTCATTTTCAGAAGCATATTCCTGATTTATATGAATATTCACTGCCGGATAATAACGAGTAAAGATAAAAAGAATTTTTTACAAACAGGCACACAGTTGAATGTCATGCATAACTGAAATACTATAGCTGAAAGAAAATATAAATCGACCACACATTATAAATTGCAGTAGACGTTACAGCATACCGATGATTTCCTCAATCATCATCTTTACCTGAACCGGCCTCTGTTTTTTATCTACATCCAGCCGGTTGTAAAAGCCTGTTTTTACAATGACGATATTTTTTTCAGGGACCATAATAATAAACTGGCCTAAAAATCCATACAGGAAACGGCATTTGAGCTCACTTTCATCGTCTGCCCATACGCTGAAACAGAAAGCATCGTTTGCTTTTGTCGGAGTAAGCAGTTTCTCACAAAACTTTTTGCTGATGAGCTGCTTTCCTTTCCATTTGCCATTCTGCATCATAAGCTGTCCTATTTTTGCAAAATCTCTCGGGGTTGCATGAATACAGCAGAACGCTTTCTCAATGCCTTTTTCATCCGTACTCCATTTGGCAGGAAACTCCATTCCCAGCGGGATCCATATTTTTTCAGACAGGTAAGATGCCAGATCTTTACCCGTGGCTTTTCGCAGGGCAAGCCCTAAAAGTTGTGGCGCGGCACTTTGGTATTTATATGTTTGTCCCGGCATTTCTTTCACTTCGACACCAAATGCCTGCTCAGCAAGGTCTTCTATAAAATATTGTTTCGAGTTCTCGGCAAAAGGATGATGGTATTCTTCTTTCCAGTCTAATCCAGCCTGCATGGTCATCAGGTGACGAATGGTAAGAAACTGTCCGTAACGGCTGTTTTTATAAGAAGGAAACAGGGTAGAGAGCAGCTGGTCTTCCGACTTCAGATAGCCGTCGTCAATAGCGCAGCCTACTAAAAGGCAAAGTATGCCTTTCGCCATTGAAAAAGAATTCATCAGCGAAGAAGGCTGATGATCTTTCCAGTATTGCTCATGGAAAATTTCATTATCTCGGATAATGACGAGGGATGAAGCCTGGGTTTTTTTAAGTTCCTTCAGAATATTTTCCGGGAGGAACTTTGTATTGTAAGCGGTATTTTTTTTCCAGGGTTCAGCATAAAGATTGGGAACAGGCCGGGATGGGAATTTTTCCTCATCATCAATGGAAGGCGCTATAGGTCCTTTTTTAAGATTAAGAGCAGCAGCTTTAAAAATATATCCATATCCTGAAAGATAGATAGCGGCAGCGATTCCTGAAGCGGTTGCAATAAAAACAGAAAGTATTTTTTTCATTGTTGAAAGATGACTGATGCAGATTTCATAATTGATTCTTGATGACAACAGATGATTCAAAGGTTGTGCCGCGGCTTCGTTTTTAAAGATGCTGTACAGGATTATGCTGGTGGTCTGTAATCTGGAATATACGAAATGACGGCTGAAATTTCCAGTCGTCATCGTATATTGGATTAGTGCTTATTTAAATAATTGTATTGCCGGAATTATTATGTTCATCCGGCAAGCTCTTTTAAATCTTTAAACAAGCTGAGTTAAGATATTAATTAAGTTGATAATTTTGAATAACAAGGCTCAGAATAAAATGTACATAATCTTCCTCTACTGTTTTTCTGTTGATAAGCTTGTTTTTATAATCGTATGAATTTAATACTTCCGTTAATTTCCGGTAAGCTTCAAACTGATCTCCTTTAATTTTAACCCTCAGGTTACCGTCTCTTCTTTCAATAAGTTCATTGTCCAGGGTTCTTACTTTAAATAAAGCTTCCCATAATTTGGGATTAAAACCCATTCGCCCGCCGTATCTTTCAACTATATTAACCTTGAACGAATCAAATACGATTGTGTTGAATACAATATTAGAGCCGGCCTCCTGTGTATTAAGCTCAAGTGTATAGTTCATTAATTTAAATTTAAATTTTTACAAATTTAGTCAGAAGCATAAAAAGAACAAAATAAAAGCATCTTTTTAATCAAAATTGAGGTATTATTTATGCTGTAAAGATGTTTTTAAATATCCTCTGATTTTATTAGTAGAATTTATACGTATATTTTTCTGTTAATAATTTTCAGGAAATTTTCTTTCTCCAGCTTTTTTATGGTTCTGATCACTGTTTCTACGCGCAAAGCCGTTATAGAAGCTATCTGTTGCCTGGTTAGCGGAACTTCAAAAGAAAACTGCGTCTGGTCTTCACTGAAACTTTTCTGATAGTTCAAAGCACCTTTTATTCTTACATCAGGCCGGAGGGAAGCATTGTTCTCCAGCATGATATACTTATAATATAAGCGTTCTGATAAAAATTTGTTAATATCCCTTGAGATCTGTGAATGGTCATCCAGCAATTTCACAAAACTGCTTTTCGGGAGTTTTATGACTTTTGTCTGTTCAAAAGCAATCGCATTTACAGGATATTGCTGATCAATAAATAATAAAAGCTCGCACACACTTAAACCTTTGTTCAGAATGGCTAAGATCAGTTCTTTTCCTTCATCGTCATAATGATTGAGTTTTATCCTGCCTTCTATAATCTGGTAATAATATTTAGGGGTACTGTTTTCTGTGAATATGACATATGATGGACTGAGATCTTCTATTTCCGCTCCGTATGATAGTAAAAGTTCTTCTGGTATTAACATAGATAGTATAAGAATTATAATTTTTGAGTACAAATTATGATCCAATATCCGATTAAGACAAACTTTAAATATAAATAAACTATAAATTCAGTATTTATGACTACGATCACAAAAATGTTCAAAGCTTGTAAAGGTGCCTAATGATCTAATTATTAAATTGTGACTGCTATCATAAAACCAACTTGGGAAATTCATTAAGTTTGATGAAATTAAATTAGTAATATGAAAAAAATAGCAATAACCTTATCTGTTTTTTGTATAATAACCGCTTGTACAAAATCTGAAACACAATATACCGGACAGGATAATAAGAGAGAGACGGTTAATAACAAAGCTTCAGATACGATCCGTACCTTACAGGAAGAATCGGATACCATTAAGGAAAAAGGCAAACCTACCGATGTAGAAACCGATAATGAGTAATTGATAATGACGGTCAATTATTCTGAATATTTTAAAACAAAACCGTAACTGCCAAATTTTTAAAATCTCCAAGCATAATTTTGTGCATCGTAAAAAAATAAACCCCTAAAATAATAGGGGTTTATAATTTGAAAGTATATATTTAAGTGAAAAAGTGTTGTTTCACTATATTCAAACATTGTGCCGTGATAATCCATATTTGAAAAAAAACACTGAAATATCACTTATAATTGATTATTCTATCTCTATAGTATTGATATACTGTAATAAATATCTTTTTATGAAATTTGTTTTTTTTCTACGAAGTAAAAGATACTCGTATTAATACCTCAGATGATTGATATTAAGCAAAAAATAGGTGTTTTTCGGAATATTGTGAGTATTTTTGGTATTGAAGTAAATATAATTAATTATTGATTTTACATTTCTATGATCTTAATTGTTGATGATAACCAGAGTAATCTTTATTCACTTAAAAAATTACTTAAATCGAAAGATTTTTCAGTGGATACGGCAAACTCTGGTGAAGAAGCATTGGGAAAAGCGTTGAAAAATGATTATGCCCTTATAATCTTAGACGTACAGATGCCTGATATGGACGGCTTCGAAGTTGCCGAAACACTTGCTGGATATAGTAAAACGAAAGAAGTGCCGATCATATTTCTGTCGGCAGTAAATACTGACAAACGATTTATTGCCAAGGGATATGCTTCAGGAGGCAAGGATTATGTAACTAAACCGGTAGATCCGGAAATTCTTTTATTAAAAGTAAAAACTTTTTATAATCTTCAGGAGCAAAGTGTTGCCATGCGGAAAACACAGCAGAGCCTGGAACTTGAAGTGAAAGGAAGGAGAGAGTCTCAGGTAACGATGAAATCACAGATTGATCATTTTCATCTCATGCTGGAATCTCTTCCTCAGATTGCCTTTACACTGAATGAAGAAGGCGTTGTAGATTTTGTAAATGGTAAATGGTACCAGTATTCCGCATCCGATAAACATTTTCCTCAGACCCATCCGGATGACTTCAATATTGAAGATGAGTTTGAGCGCTGCAGAAGAAAGGGGAGGGCTTTAGACCTGGAAATCAGGATACAGAATATAGAATCAGGAGATTACCGCTACCATTTACTGCGCGTTACTCCGGTCTATGACGGCAATACTGTTAAAAACTGGGTGGGGACCTTCACGGATATTGACGACCAGAAAAAAGTAGAAAAAGAAAAGGATGAATTCCTGAGTATTGCGAGCCATGAGCTTAAAACACCATTGACAAGCATTAAAGCCTATGTTCAACTGCTTGAAAGACGGTTAAAGTTAGATAAAGAAAGCACCGAAGCGGGTTTTGTAACCAAAGCCCAGGACCAGATTGAAAAACTCAATACGCTGATCACTGATCTGCTTGATGTTTCCAAAATCGAAAACGGCAAGCTTAAAATCAATAAAAAACCCACCAATCTTGAGAATGTCATCAGCAATGCCATTGATACGATTCTGCAGACTCATGATGAGCTGAAAATAAAAATCAAACGTGACGGCACTAAACCTGATATTTTAATTCCGCTTGATGAAATCCGTATCGAACAGGTCTTGATCAATTTCCTCACTAATGCCATCAAATATTCTCCTAAAAACAATCAGATTATCGTGACCACTTTTGTAGATGAAGAAGAGCAGGAAGTAAAAGTAAACGTCACCGACTTCGGAATCGGTATTCCTGATTTTAAGCAGGAAGCCGTTTTTAGAAAGTTTTACCGGGTGGAAGAGTCATCCCTCCAGTTCCAGGGAATGGGCATAGGACTGTTCATCTGTTCTGAAATTATAAAGCAGCACCACGGGAATATCGGGGTATCCAGCAAGGTAGATGAAGGGTCGACGTTTTATTTTACATTACCATTAAATTAATTTCATGCCGAAAAAAATCATACGGAATCTCCAGTTTGGAGTCGGATTGTCTTTAGTGATCCTTATTGCAAGTTCCATTGCTTCATACTGGAGCATACAAAATCAGATGGAGCACCGGGAAAGCCTTTCCAAAAGCAGGCGAGCAGTTACTGCTGTAAAAGATGTTCTCATTTCACTTCTGGATGCAGAAACAGGCAGCAGAGGCTATCAGTTTACAGGAAAAGAAAGTTTTCTGGATCCGTACTACCGCAGCCTGGATGAATTTCCAAAAGCAATTGAGAATGCAAAAGCGTTAGATATAACTGATAAAAGTCAGCTGGGGCGCTTAAATGAGTTGGAAAGGAACGTAAACACGAATATCTCCAACTTAAAGTATTTTGTAGAAAACAGGAAAAAGGGCATTGTGATGACCCAGGACCAGGTAATGTCCAGCAAAGTGTACATGGACAGATGCCGGCAGATTGTCAAAGATTTTGTACAGTATGAAGAAACTCAGCTTGCAATTAAAAATAAAGATCTTACACGCTCCTCGAGTACAACGGTTTTATTTATTCTCTTTTCTGCCATCGCAGCCATTGTGGTGACTGCCTTTTTCTACATCAGGCTGAAATCTGACCTGATCCGAAGGGAGAAGCTGGAAAAAGAATTACAGGCTAAAGATCTTGAAATAAGCAGACGGGTGAGTGCTATCCGTGAGATTGCCAACAGAGTAGCCAACGGGGATTACAGCCAGAGAGCAGTAGATGACTCACAGGATGACCTGGGAGACCTGGTAGGTTCACTTAACTATATGACGGAGTCATTAAAAAAATCTTTTGATACCATTAATAAAAGTGACTGGCGCCAAAAGGGTCTTGCTTTATTAAATGAATCATTGATGGGAAACAAATCCGTGAAAGAAGTTTCCGATAATGCATTGAATCAGGTTATTGAATATGGGAAATGCATCAACGGATCACTTTATCTCTATGATGAAGGGTTACTGAAGCTGAAAGCTGCTATCGGTCTGGAAAACAATATGAAAAAAGTGTTTGAACCTGGTCAGGGAATGGTAGGGCACGCTTTTGTTACGGGAAAAACACAGGTCTACAATAATCTTCACGAAGATGATTTTGTAGTAACATTTGCCAGCAGCACGATAAAAATTTATGGGATAGTATTGCTTCCTGTCTTTGCAGATAATCATATCATTGGAGTCTTAGAATTGGGATCGACCAATAATTTTGATGAAAGCAGGGTTGATTATTTTGTTGAATGTACACGAAATATCGGCGTTGCCCTGAGTGCTGCAAAAGGCCGTGAAAAAGAACAACAGCTTCTGGAAGAAACACAGGCGCAGTCTGAAGAGCTTCAGGTACAGCATTCTGAGCTTGAGAACCTAAATACGGAACTCGAAGCACAGACGCAAAAGCTCCAGGCTTCCGAAGAAGAATTAAAAGTCCAGCAGGAGGAACTGATGCAGGCCAATGCCGAACTTGAAGAGCGTTCAAGGCTGTTGGAAGACAGGAACCATATGATCGCAGAACGCAATAATGAGATCCAGAAAAAAGTTGAAGAGCTGGCACTCAGCACAAAATACAAGTCAGAATTTTTGGCCAATATGTCCCATGAATTACGTACTCCGCTTAATTCAATCCTTCTTCTGTCCCGTCTGATGGCAGAGAATCCGGAAGAGAATCTGAATGAAGATCAGATAGAATCGGCAAAAGTAATACAGAGCTCAGGAAGCAGCCTGCTTACCCTGATTGATGAAATCCTTGATCTTGCCAAAATTGAATCCGGTAAGATGACACTGGAATATCATGAGGTTATCATTAAAGATGTTGTAAAAGATTTGAAGAGCTTGTTCAATCCGGTCATTCAGGAAAAAAGGCTTCAATTAAATATTGAGATTGAAAATGACCTGCAAAATTCTATTGAAACCGACCGTTTGCGTATCGATCAGGTACTAAGGAATTTATTATCAAATGCCATTAAATTTACAGAAGAGGGAAGTATTAACCTGCATATTAAAAAAGACCCGAAAAGATCTGATTTCATTATTTTTTCAGTACGGGATACCGGAATCGGGATTGCAGAAGATAAACAGAGAATTATTTTTGAAGCTTTCCAGCAGGCCGACGGTTCCACGAGAAGAAAATTCGGAGGAACAGGTCTTGGACTTTCTATAAGCCGTGAGATTGCAAGATTGCTGGGTGGTGAACTGATTCTGAAAAGTAAAGTGAATGAAGGAAGCGAGTTCAGCCTGATTATCCCTGTTAAGGCAACTTCTGATGTATCTCCTATGGAAACGGACAAAGACCTGATGGAGAATATCAAAGAAGACGTAGAAGAGATTCAGCATATTCTGGAAGGAAAAGATATTGAAGATGATGAATGGATAAATATGCTGGAAATTCCTGAAGATGTTGAAGATGACAGAAATGATATCACGAAAGAAGATAAGGTTATTTTAATCATCGAAGATGATACTAATTTTGCCAAAGCTTTACTGAAATATGCACGCCTGCAAAACTATAAAGGAATTGTTGTCGTAAGAGGTGATCATGGTTTATCTGCTGCGTTGCAGTACCATCCGCATGCCATATTGCTTGATGTTCAGTTGCCCGTAAAAGATGGGTGGCAGGTAATGGATGAACTTAAAGGTCACCCGAAAACCAAACATATCCCCGTACACATGATGTCTGTGCTTCACGTAAAAAAAGAAAGCCTGATGAAGGGAGCCATTGATTTCATCAATAAACCGATGGCTCTGGACCAGATGACTGATGTTTTCAGGAAAATTGAACAGGCATTAAGCAAATCCCTTCAAAAAGTATTGATCGTCGAAGAAAATGCCAAACATGCGAGTGCATTATCTTATTTCTTAAGTAACTTTAATATCTCTTTATCAGTTCAGAATAATGTGGAAGACAGTGTAAAGGCCCTGACTAAAGATCATATTGATTGTGTTATTCTGGATATTGGAGCTTCCAAAGGAGATGAATATGAAATTATTGAATCCATAAAAAGCTATGAAGGCCTTGAAAATCTTCCGATCATTATTTTTACAGAGCGGAATCTCTCTAAGTCCGAAGAGCTGAAGATAAGACAATATGCAGATTCTATCGTAGTGAAAACCGCACATTCTTATCAGAGAATCCTGGATGAAGTCGGACTGTTCTTACATTTGGTGGAAGAGAAGAACAATTCTGTAGAAACAGTAAGAAATAAAACATTGGGTTCCCTCACGGAAGTCCTCAGCGGTAAGAAGATACTGATTACTGATGACGATGTACGCAATATTTTTTCGTTAACGAAAGCGCTGGAAAAATACAAAGTGGAAGTGGTGGTAGCTATGGACGGCAAACATGCTCTCCAGCAGATCAAGGAACATCCTGATGTGGATGTGGTGCTTATGGATATGATGATGCCTGAAATGGATGGCTATGAAACGATAAGAGAATTGAGGAAGATGCCTAAATTTAAAAAATTGCCGATTATTGCCATTACGGCAAAATCAATGATCGGTGAACGTGAAAAATGCATTACGGCAGGTGCCTCAGATTACATCTCCAAACCGGTGGATATAGATCAGCTGCTGTCCTTACTGCGGGTTTGGTTATATGAAAGTTAAACAGTTCAGATACTGATGAATAAAAAGATTTTAATTGTGGATGATGATCCGCGTAATATATTTGCCCTGAAGCTGACGTTGAAATCCCGTGGATATCATACGGAAAGCTGTATGATGGCTCAGGAAGCAATTGATATACTTAAAAAAGATCAGGATTTCGATGCGGTCCTCATGGATATGATGATGCCTGAAATGGATGGTTACGAAGCAACCAGGATTATAAGGAGTACTCCTTCCATAGGTCATGTGCCGGTAATTGCGGTTACGGCGCAGGCCATGCCGGAAGATCGCCAGAAATGCCTGGATGCGGGGGCTAACGATTATATTTCTAAACCTATAAATGTAGATCAGTTAATCATGGCAATCGAAAAACTATTATAAATGCTTGAACCCAGTATAGTAAAAGATGATGAAGTAGAATATCTTATTAAAGATGTTTATGACAGGTATGGCTATGATTTTTCCGAATACAGCCGGGCATCTTTCAAAAGAAGGATTAACCGGATCTGCCTGATAGACCGTTTTACCAGCTTTGCGGAATTAAGATATACTGTTATAAATGATCCTGAATACCTGAAGCGTTTTATTGAAGAGATTACGGTAAATGTGACGGAAATGTTCCGTGATCCTCAGTTTTTTAAAGCCTTAAGAGAAAAGATCCTGCCTCAGCTGGGTACTTATCCTCTGATCAGGATCTGGGTAGCAGGCTGTTCAACAGGAGAAGAAGCCTATTCCATGGCGATTCTGCTGAAAGAAGCGAATTTATACCATAAATCGCTGATTTACGGAACTGATCTTAATCCGTCTGTCCTGGAAAAGGCCAGATCAGGGGTTTTTCCTCTGCATCAGATGAAACTGTATTCGGAGAACTATATGCTGTCCGGAGGCACAAAGGATTTTTCAGATTATTATACCGCGAACTATGACAGTGTGCGATTTGATAAAAGTTTACAGCAAAAGCTTATTTTATCAACCCATAACCTGGTTTCAGACAGTTCTTTCAATAGTTTTCAGCTGATTATATGCAGGAATGTACTGATCTATTTTGACAGAGGTTTACAGGAAAGAGTTTTCCGTTTATTTGATAACAGCCTGGAAAATCTGGGTTTTTTGGCCTTAGGTGCTAAAGAAACCCTGAGATTTTCTAAATTAGATAAAAACTTCCATCAGATCGATGATCAGAGAATCTGGAAAAAGCTGGATCATAATTAGTGGTATTTATTTGATAAAACAGAATCGATGAAAGCAGAATTGATCGTAATCGGAGGCTCGGCCGGAAGTCTGCAGGTTATTTTAGAAATGATTAAAAAACTAAATGACAGGATAACAGTTCCTATTGTCTTGATTCTCCATCGTAAGGCACACTCAACTAACATACTGCATGCCCTTCTGCAGCAGCTTTCCCATATTGAGGTGATTGAAATAGATGATAAAACAGAAATTAGAAATAATACCCTATACATTACTCCGGCTGATTATCATGTACTGTTTGAAGATAAAAGGACAATGTCGCTTGACAGTTCCGAAAAAATGAACTATTCCCGGCCTTCGATTGATGTTACCTTCAGGTCTGCAGCAGAAGTTTATGGTGAAAAGGTAATTGGGGTACTTTTGTCAGGTGCCAATGCAGATGGAGTACAGGGATTAGCCTATATCAAAAAAAATAATGGAAAAGTATGGATTCAGGATCCTGAAACGGCTGAAGTGGATTATATGCCCAGAAATGCCATGGAACAAGTTGATTATGATCTGATTATTACGCCGGAGAATCTGGCCGATCATATTAATCATATAAATAAGTAAAATTAGAAATCATTTAATTAGTAATACTATGAGTAAAAAGAAAATCCTGATTTTTGATGATGATACAACTATTCTCGAAGTGATCACGATTATTTTTGAAGAGAATGGATTTCAGGTAGAAATTTCAGAAACCTCACACGATATTCTGGAACGTGTGGCGCGATACCGTCCGGATGTTATCCTTATGGACAACTGGATCCCCAGAATCGGTGGAGTGGAAGCCACAAAACTTTTAAAAAATCACGAAGAATTTAAAAATATCCCTGTAATCTATGTAACAGCCAATAACGATATTGTGGCACTGGCCAGAGAAGCTCAGGCAGATGATTATGTGGCAAAACCTTTCAATCTTGATGATCTTGAGCAGAAGGTTGCTAAATATATTTAAAATAAATATCCCCGATATCATTATCGGGGATAAACTGTATTCGTTTATTCTTTATGAAGCAGTTTTCTGTAAAGATTTCATTTTTCCGATCATAAATGAAATGTTGCATTTTTCATTATTGATTTCTGTTATTAACGATGTTAAAAATAAATTAAGATCAGGCTTTGATAATATCTTATTTGAAAAGGTTCGCACGATAATCGTTTTCTTGGATACGATATTTTCAGTCAGAATATATTCATTTTGTAAATCTATATCCAAATCAAACTGTAATTTAATACTGCGGGTTAAATATTTTGTAATCAGTTCTTTTATTTTAATATAGGTTGTCATCACTAAGTATTTTACCTAATACTATTAATATTTATGCCAAAATGAGTATCCTAGTAATATTTCTATATATTTTTAACACAATATATTAAGTAAGCTAAAAACTGTTAAAATCTAAGGGAATTTTTAAGATATTAAAATCATTTCCCTCCTCCGCCGTTCTTTTCAGCATCTGTTTTAGTATTTTCTTTTACTTTCTGGTTTCCGAACCTTTTTACAAATGAAATGGAAGCTCCGTACCAGTCCCATTTTGAGATGCTCCTTACATAGCCTTGCTGATTATAGGTGGTGGCGTCATAGTTAGGCCTCTGGAAAATATTCATCAGCTGTAAGCTGACTTCCATCTGGGTTTTCGGGAATATCTTGGTAGCAGAAATATTATGGAAAATATTCGGTTTATTGGTCGTGGAGTTTCCATTGTTCTGGTTGGATACTTCAACCCACGCACTTAAATTAATATTTTTATTAAAAAGATTGGTATACGAAAGATTGGTTGAAGCGCTCAGATAGCTGATATAAAAATTGTTTTTTAACCCGTTTCTTTCATTAAAATCACTGTTGTCAATATAATACCACCCAAGACCTAAATTAACAGTAAATTTATTCTTGAAAAATGTCTGGTTGGTATTTGCGTAAACATAATATTTATGCACTTTTCCGCTAAAGTTGGAAGGTTGTGTGATTGTAATTTTTTTAATGGTAGTAGTGCCGTTTTCACCCGGGACTTCAATTTCCCGCTGTAAATAATCAGTCCAGTAATCCTGGTCGGTAAATGAATATCTTGCGGAAATAAAATACTTCTTTAAAATTCCCAGCTTCATATAAAGCCTGTCACTCGGATTGGGCTCGAGATCTATATTCCCGCGGCTGTAAATCCCGTCTGTATTGGGCGTCATGAAAGGATTGAATTCTGCATACCAGGGTCTCCAGATATTTCTGTTATAAGTTAAGCTCAAATCATATTTGTCAGAGAAAGAATATTTTACCAGTATATTGGGCAGGAACGCTCCGTAGCCATCTTTCCTTGAAGTTCCTGCAACATCCTGGCGCATTCTATAGTCAATATATTCATAACGGATGCCGACTCTGGTTTCTAATTTATCAAAAAACTTTCTGCTGTAATTGGCATATAATGAACTAATATTGTCTTCATAGTGGAAAATATCTCTCGGGCTGAAGCTGTACACCATACTTCCGTACAGGTTATTGGGAATCACATTATTGTTAAAACTCATTTTTCCGCCGGTTTCAAAAGTAGCACCCGATTTTCCTAAGGGCTGAGTATAGTCTACCTTAAAATAGTAATTCCGGTTTTCGGTATCGGTAAGAACACCGAGATCTTCCCTGGACGGGCCGTCTTTACTTGAAAAAATATTATTAATGAAATAACTGTCTTCAGACTGTCCGTAATAATTTATGCCTAAGTTTACATCAAGAATTTTATTCTTTTCCTTATCATACCATTTATAAAAAAGGTTGGTTCCTACATTGCGGTTAAGTCCGGTAGAATTTTGATTTTGATCAGAAGAGCTCTTAGAAATGTCACTGCGGTTTATTCTGGTGGCTTCTGAATTGGAAGTGGAATTGTCCTGGTAATATTCCAAGATAAGACCTACCGTATTTTTATTATTGATTTCAAATTCAGATGTAGTAGAAAATGAAGGGCTTTTACTCCTGCCTATTACATAACTGTTGATCTGGTTGGTCTCATTATCCTGATACCAGGTGTACAGACTGGAATTTCTCTGAACATAAGTATTGTCACTATAACCTCCTATCAATGTTTGGGTAAAGTTTTTCCTGTGGTAATTTAAATTCAGATTGGTATATTGTGAATTTTTTGTGTTCTGTTTATTGTTTAAAGTAATGCTTCCTTTCATTCCTTCATCATCCCGTTTTTTCAAAACAATATTGATTACGGATCCGGTCGCTTCATACCGTGAAGACGGGCTGGTAATTACCTCAATCTTCATCAGGTTGTCAGCCGGAATAGTTTTAAGGTACTCTTTCAGCTCTTTACCCGTAAAAACAGATTTTCTGTCATTGATATATACCGTTACGGATTCTCCTTCTGCTTTAAGCGCATCATTATTATCAATATTTACCAAAGGGGTCATTCTCAGAACATCCCAAGTAGTATTTCCTGCAAGAATGGCACTATTGGCTACGTTAAAAACGGTTCTGTCGACTTTAGATTCCACGGTAGGTTTTTTTACGGTTACCGTAACGCCTTCTATATTTTTTTCTCTGGATTTTATACTGTCCTGTTTCTCCTGTGCAAAAGTGATAATACCCGCCAGTAAGGCGATTGGGATCAAAATAGTTTTCATTAACAATTAAGTTTATCTATAAGACAATACAATTATAGGTTCTGTTACATCTGATCGAATTAATTCTACCTCAATTATCTCCGCCAAACCTTCAAAATAGGCAGGAAGTAAAAAATATTATACATTTGTTAAAACTCAAAATGCTTATGAAGAATGTTTTAAGCTGGATTTTTATCATATTTCTTATTGTTTCGCTTTTTAATAATTGTTTAAATAATTCTGTAAAAAAACATGTACAGAAGGAAAAAGATTTTATTAATTACCTGAGACAAGCGTATTCTTCCGGTGATGCTTCAAAATGGCCAAAACCTATATTAGATCCGGAATCCATTTCATCATTTGTTGAAATCGGCCATTTACTGGATAATCAATTTCCCGCCGACAATCAATATTCACCTGAAAAAGTATTATTGGGGAAAACGCTTTTTTTTGATCCCCGACTTTCAAAGTCCGATCAGATTGCCTGCGCCTCCTGTCATGATCCGGAACTTGCCTGGTCCGACAACAGAACTTTTTCTTTTGGGCATAACCGGCAGCCGGGGACCAGGAACGCAATGACTATTCTTAATGTAGCGTATGCGAAATCATTATTTTGGGACGGCCGTTCAAATTCGCTGGAGCAGCAGTCAGAGATGCCGATTCAGGATGAAAAAGAAATGGGTGGGCATATTGATATAGCAGCAGATAAGATTGCAAAAATAAAGAGTTACGGAGTTTTATTTGAAAACGCATTTGGAGACAGGAAAGTGACTAAAGACAGAATTTCAAAATCCATTGCTGCTTTCGAGCGAACAGTTAAAAGTACACCCAGCAAGTTTGACCAGTTTATTGATGGTAAGTCGGCATTATATACAGATGATGAAATTATGGGGCTGCATCTTTTCAGGACAAAAGCCCAATGCATTAACTGTCATAATTCAGGCTATTTTTCCAATAACAGATTTGAAAATATAGGAACATCTTTGCTCGGTGAGAAAGGAGAGGATCTCGGCAGGTTCCGGGTGACAAAAAACCCTGAAGATGCAGGAAGGTTCCGTGTTCCGGGTCTGCGTGAAGTATCAAGGACGGGCCCTTATTTCCATAACGGATCTATGGCCGACCTATCGGAAGTGATCCGTTTTTACAGCAATGGAAATCCTGAGCATTCACAAAAACGCATGACGGTTCATAAAGGAACGGTATTGCATTCAGGAAAATCAGGTATGGTAAGAATGTTAGAGTTATCAGAACAGGAAATTTCTCAATTAGAAGCATTTCTAAGAACTTTATCATCAAAGTCAGAAAAGGTTGTTATCCCTGAACTGCCAGAATAATAACATGGAGCTTGATAATTAGGACAAATAAAAAGCAGCTATACATCATGCAGAGCTGCTTTCCCTTAATTAATTTTACTAAAATTATATCTTTATAAGTTCTTAAAAGAGATCGCTCCCCGTAAGGAGCGGCCTCAAGATAAAATATTCCCTTATTCTATTTAATCCTTTGGAAATCATTTCTGATCTCTTTTGTTTAGTAAATATAATCATAAAGTATAAATTAAGTGTCAAAATAATTAATATAAGTAAATTAAACTTATTAATTTTGTTATTAAAGAATTTTATTCTGTATCTTTAACCAACTAATCATGTTAAAAGAATATTATTCTATGGATCACCTTGACAATAAAGATAAGCATCTGCTCATGTTGCTTCAAAAAGATGCAAAACTTACGGTAAAAGAACTAGCCAAAGAAGTGAACCTCTCTCCGTCACCTGTTTTTGAAAGGGTGAAACGGTTGGAGCAGGAAGGATATATCAAGAAATATACGGCTGTTCTGGATCCTGAAAAGCTTAGTCTGGGAATTACTGTGTATTGCCAGCTGAAACTGAAAAGCAATGACAGTGACCTTGCGATAGAGTTTGAACAGGAAATTATGAAAATTGAAGAGGTTGCAGAATGCTACAGCATTTCCGGAGATTTTGATTTTCTGCTGAAAGTATATGTGAAGGATATGAAACAGTATCAGGATTTTGTATTCAATGTTCTGGGTGCAGTACCTTCTATCGGAAGCACCCACAGTACTTTTGTGATGGCCGAGGTAAAAAACATCCATGGATTAACCATCTGAAAGAAATCTTACACAAATTTACAGATGCTGAATGATAGATTTCAGCTAATTTAAAAACCTCTGTTTTGTTCACAGAAAATTTGCTGAAGAATTTTAAGATAACTTGAATAATGTACTACTAAATCAGTATTTATCATCATTATCTCATTAGATTAAAAGCTGGCCATTTTAGAAAAACTTAAGCAGGCAGGATGAATTTTCTTCAGCATTTTAAAGTGATAGGATAGGGATATACTTTTTAAGCAAGAAAACCTGAGAGTTTTATTGGAACTCCCAGGTATAAGGTATTTATTATAAATGGTTAGTTAATTACTTTTTTATCAGCTTTTTCACTGAAGTTTTACCGTCTTCATGAGTTGCTTTAATGAAATAAATGCCTTTCGGAGCATCGGAAATATCAATTTGATTACCAAATGTCCCCGTACTCATTTTTTGTCCAACTACATTGACTACTTCCAGAGATTTGATTGTTTTCTCATCCTTGAAATAAACGATCCCGTTTGTAGGATTCGGATAAACTCCAAATGTATCTTTATTTTTAACATCGTTTACAGAGAGATTGTTCAGTGCAAATCTTTTTACCCTCATTCCGCCTTCGGAATAAGTCACAACCAGGTTATTGTTTGCGGTATCAAATGCAATATCATTGTATGTTGCTGTGGCAGAAGACAAGAAAGGGCTTCCTACTTTTTCCCAGTTTCCTCCGTTAGTGGTGTAAACACTGTTTTTTCCATGATTTGGATTGGAATAGTCCCAAATTCCTGCAATAACATATGGGGTTCCGTCTGGTGATACTGTGATAGCGGCATTATTAACCACGGTATCGGTAAAATTTGCCGTCCCGATTTGTACCCAGGAATTTTCGTCAAATTTTTTCACATTCAGTTTTCTTCCATCTCCTGCATTTGATACATACACGACATAAGGAACATTATTGCCGTCAAGAGCAATGTCGCAATAAGAATTGTCCATAGCGTAAGCACTTCCTACAGGGCTTCCGCCTACCAGTGTCCAGGTATCTGAAGATGTGGCATTAGCACTGATCTTATACACCAGGACAACTCCGCCGGCAAATTGTACCGTATAAATATTGTTATCTGATCCTATTGCCATTTCTGCATAGGTGGAACCTCCGGCAAATCCGGCATCGCCCACCTGTTCCCAAATTCCGTTATTATACCTTCTTACAGTTCCGGAGTCATCTGAACTATAGGCAAAAAGCGTATTGGTGGATGGCGATACTGCTGTTGCCTGGAAATTTACAGTGGAAGTTGTAGGCTGCGGAAGTACGGCCCATGAACCGGAACTGAATTTTCTCATTTCCATGCCTGTATCTGGATAAGCCGCCTGGTTGCTGTAATAGATATTTCCTTGCATATCGAGAGCAAGAGAGCTATAAGTGGCAAGACCTGTTGTAATGCCTGCAGAGCCTCCTACATAAGACCATGAAGTCCCATCGAACTTTTGTACAGATCCCTTGCCTGCAGAAACATCATAATAAGAAATATAATAATTTCCCGAGGCATCGATGGCCAGATTATTATAGCTGCTGAATCCTGTAGAAACTACTGCAGATGTACCTACATTATTCCATTGTTGCGCAAATGTTGTAACACTAAGGCTCACAGCACTAATCATCAGAGCTTTTCTGAACTTTAAAAAATAATTTTTTCGCATAATAAAGAATGTTTAAAAAATGTGAAGATTTCTAGCTTTTAATGAATTGTAGATCTGGTGTAATTCTTCAGATGAAGAACTGTCTGCAAATTTATTGATTGGATATGAAAAACATTAGTTAGGCCTATGATTTATGAAGAAAACACCTACTCATTTGATACTTTATTAGTGATTTGTGGTTTAAAATCATGGATTTTTTAAAATTTAAGAAATCTGATATTCCCGTTTTTAAAATAAAGACAGGGTTGTTGTTCATCTAATAGTGCATATTCTCTTTTAATAAATTTATATTTATTTGCTTTTAAAAGGTAAATATTGATAATCAGATAAAGCAGATAATAAGAGATAAAATGGAAAAAAATTAAGTAAATTCAGATACTGTCTATCCAATGATAGATGTCTGTCTGCTGATGAATCTCAAATTTTTTACGGATCCTGTACTTTTTATTCTGGACCGTCCGGGTTTCAATGAAGGTATATTTTGCAATCTCTTTGGTCGTCAGTTTTAATTTCAGAAGTGCACAGAATTCAATTTCAGACTGTTGAAGATCGGGTTTTATTTTAAGCAGCTTTTCAGAAAATCCGGGAAACAGGCTTTCGAAGGCAAACATAAATCCAGAGTCATTATTTTCGAGAAGGCTGATGAGATTTTTATACGCTTCATGCAGGTTGGTGTTGGCGTGAGGTTCGGTTTTCATTTGCATTGTTTCTTCTATTTTGATGTTCTTTTTCTTCCTGAATTTTAAAAATAGGAAAGTGGAAATTCCCGAAACAATTACCAATGAAATACCCAAAAACAAAAATAACCTATTTGAAGACCGGCTCTTTTCTTCTTCGTCTTTGCTAATTACCTTCTGTAGAGAATTGTATTTGCTCTGAAGTACCTGAAGATTATACTGCTTGATTTTGTTTTCATAAAAATCAGCGCTGTCTTTATTGTTCTTCCTTAGATAAATTTCTTTTAAGGACTTATATATGTCGTTAATATTCAGTTCAACACCTATATGGTTTCCGATTTTTAAAGCTCTGTGGAAATTTTTTACTGCATTTTCATCATCTTTAAGATATTGATAGTATTTGCCGATCACAATATAATTATCGCTCATCGATCCGTCTTCCTGAATTTCCTTCGGTTTGATCTCAATTGCTTTCCGGGCAAAATAATAAGCGGAATCTATATTATACTGCAAATAGACATTTGCAATATTTGAATAATTGAGATACTTAAATCTGGCAAGCTCTCTATGGTCTTTCAGTTCGTCACTGTTTCTGATCTGTTCACGCAGTTTCCGGACTGCATTTCGCGGCTCTTTTTTATCCATATAAACATTGGCAAAACTGCTCAGGATATTTGCTTTTGCATAAAATATATCTTTAGTCGCAGGTCTGTTGTTCTGTAAGGCATCGTAAGCATGATTCAGGTGAATAATAGCTTTGTCATAAAGTTTATTTACGGAATATGTGTGTGCCAGATAAATATCGGCCATCGTTGAATTGTATGTATTTCCATAATTTTCGGAAACTTTTTGCAGCTGTTCGGATGCTGTGAACAGACTGTCGATCTGGTTTTTATTATAGAAATATCTGCATTTTTTTTCCAGCAGCTTCATTTCGGAAAGCGAATCTTTAAGTTTTCTGGACTCTTTAATAAGTCCGTCCAGATCATGATACGATTTATTGATATTGGCTTCGAACAATTTAGAATTTTCCGCGACTTTATTTTTAAATCCTGCTATTTCTTTCGAAGATTGAGCATTTGTGCTTGCACAGAAAAATAAAACGAATAAAATTATCAGTTGGGCCTTGTTCATCATTAGTGTTCATTACGCCGTAAATTTAAAAATTTTATTATTTAAAACGATATTTGTAATAACATAGACGATAATCATTTAAAATATTTGTTATTCTATAAACAATAAACAGTATTATTAAGTACAACAATTAATAAAACCTGGAGTATACATCGTGGCAACAATTAGAATTTATATTGTAAAAAATGTTGTGGATTTTAATCTCGCAAATTCTATACTACAGACAGGTGTTTTGCAGTGTTAAAATGAGTTTTAAATTCGATTAAAATTTAATGTAATATCTTTGTTTTGAAAAAACACCGAAAAGTATTTTTATGGATGATATAAGGATGATTGTAACGGATATGGACGGAACTTTTCTGAACTCTGAACATCAGATGAGCCCGGATTTTCCGATTGTATATGAAGAACTAAAAAAAAGAAACATTCTTTTTGTTCCCGCCAGCGGTAGGCAGATGATGGGAATTACCAAATATTTCGGAGAGATTGAGAATGAGATGGCATTTATTGCGGAAAACGGAGGATATGTAATCTATAAAAATAAAGAACTGTTTGCGGACAGGCTTGATCCTACTTATATTACTGAAATTATCACCGCTATACGGAATATCTCCGGTGCTACGGCGGTCCTGTCAGGAAAAAAAACAGCCTATGTCGATAGTGATAATGAAGATTTTCTCCATTATATATCCCAGTTTTATACCCGTAACGAAAGAAGAGGGGATTTAACCGAAGAAATTGATGACAGTATTTTTAAAATAGCAGTGTATCATCCTGAAGGCTCCGAATTAAACGTTTATCCGGTTTTAAAAGAATTTGAAAAATATAACCTTGAGATCGTAGTTTCCGGAAAGTATTGGCTGGATATTATGAATAAAAATATCAATAAAGGCAATGCGCTGGAAAAGCTCCAGGAGGCGCTGGATATTTCCCCTCAGCAAACGATGGCTTTTGGAGATTATATGAATGATATTGAAATGTTGAAAAATTCCAGGTATTCTTATGCAATGAAAAATGCTCATCCGTCTGTGAAAGAAGCGGCTTCTTTTGAAGCATGCACCAATGACAATTTTGGCGTTCTCAAAATCATTAAGGATTACCTTGATCTAAGTTGATAATAGAGTAGTTTAGAGATAAAGCTCTTCAAATATTTGAAATGAAGGGTTTTGGATCAGTTTATTTATTGTCATTCTTGATACACCTTAATATAATCAAAAAAATATAAACTAAAAACAAAATCCACAACGTATTAAGTTGTGGATTTTAATTGAAAATATGTTATATTAAAATTCGGTGCCAACTAATCCGTAGCTCATTATTGCCGGTTCTTTTCCGAAAAGACAAGAAAAAATATTCTGGAATTCATGAATGTATTTACATCTGATAGAATTTCCATAAATCTTTAATCCGTCAACAATTTTTCTTGAACTCAGATCAATATCATACTTGATAAAAGATTCAGGTCTTTCATATCTTATTCGCTGCTCTGAGCTATAAGTTCTTAAAAAACCGAACTTTTCCAGCCATTCTTCAGTAATCTGGATCGGCTTTATACTTTCTGCCGGAACGGAAAAACTGTGAATGTCATTTTCAATTTTCACAAAATAGTCTCTCTCATTATCCTGAAAAATTTCAGTGATATTATAGATCTGATTTTTGTATTCTACTAAATTTTTGATTTTTAGATCTGCAACGTTCATAATATTTTGTGTGTTAAGTTACTACTGTATATAGGTGAATATATAGTATTGGTTTAATTACAAATACTATGCCTTATGGAATGAATAATATTTTAATATTTGTTTATAATTAATGAGAAATACAGTTAAATCGCTGACATTCAGTATTTAATTATGGTATTTTAGTGTTAGGTTAAATATAATAAATTAAATATGTGGTATTCGTGTGGTACTGGTGAATTTAACTTTTAAAATCGATAGTCAATTTTTAGTGATTTAAATGTCCTTATTACTAATAAATGAAAATAAGGATAGTCTAAAATAAGATTTTAATTGGTTTTAAATGATAAAGGCAATCAATCGATCATATCAACAAACAAATATTCCGGAGCAACACTCCGGAATAAAGAAAAGCTATTGATTCATTAAAAAAGTCATAACCTTCTGGAGGTATTCATTTTCCTTTACAACTTTGTTGTACGACTGTCTGGCATATATGGGTGAAAGATCATAATTGACAGGCTTTGAATTGACATCTTCATTTTCAATATAATTCAGATGCCGGGTATAATCTTTAATAAGTTTATTAATTGTTTTTCTTTTTATCTTACATAGTGTATTGTTCTTTATTTTTTGTAAAGAATTAAGGATAAAAGATTTGTCTCCGTGAAAGTTAATAACGTTTTTAACAAACGAAAGGTTGTGGCTATCCTGTAAAACAGAATGTTCATCTTCAAAAATCATGATCGGTAAAAGTTTATAAAATTTAGAAATTGTTCAAGACACTTCATTGTAGTTATTACAGATCAATTGACGGGTATAGAGAAAGACTTTTGCACTATCTTAATAATACAGTCTTGTGGAGAAATAAAGTGTGTTAACATGATATATCTATTTAGATGATTGTGTAAGCGTCCGAGGCGTATTCTTTTTTACATTAAATTAAGTCATTCAAATATCTAACCAAAAAATAAATAATTTTAAAAATAATAAAATATATGTATTAAAGTGATATAAAAATGTAATATTATTTCAATACCTTAAATTATATTTACGATATTTTTGTGGTATCCACTATTTCAGATTAATCTTGCTGGATATAATTATATTTATTAAATATATATAATTGTTTAGCTATACATTATGAATTTATTTATAATAAATTTTGGTGTCATAATTTAGCCAAAAAAAAGCCTCACTTTCCGTGAGGCAAAAATCATGATCTGTGAGTAGTCTTATTAGGTTATTTATTATTTTCAAGCCATTTTAACCGGCGTTGGTCAGGGAGGTGTTTTACTTTGAAATGTTCAAATATTGCCTGGAATCCGTTTCCGTCCGGGCAGGCAGCCATAAGACCAACCATAACAGGAGAGTTATCTTGAAGATAAGCATTACGCATCAAAATGTAGTTTTTATCATCAAAAGAATAAAATATTTCGACCGCATCAAGCCTTCTTACAGCTTTTATCCATACTGCAGAAGGTGTTTTATCAAGAGTGATTACGCTCCAGTCACTGGTTGTATGTGTCACGACTGTGCTTAAATTATATTTACCGTCTACAAATTCAACTCCTGCTTTTATATAATTTTCCTTATCTATTCTCAGCATCAGGCCCATCTGATCGAATCTTGCTTTATAATTTCCGGTAATTTTTACTTTCGCTTCAAATTCTCCGCCATAGGTCGTGTATAGGAAAGGGGCATCATCTACTGTAAATCCGTAATGCGAAATTCTCCAGTAATCACTCTGTGGGGTTACAGACATAGTTAGACTGTTGTTTTTAATCTCCCATTTTTCCGGTTCATTGAACCATGTCATTTTTTCCAATGTCTGTGCCATGCTTTTAGTGATGATGCAAAGTGTGCAAAAACTTAAAAATATTCTTTTCATTATTCTTCCCTTGTAAATACACGGTGTGTAATTATTGTTATTTTAGCAAATGTATAACTAAATAGAAGCTTTGTCCAATACTGATAAATAACCATTTTATGAACATTCTAGAAACACTGAATAAAATCCTCCTGAAAAGTAAAGAAGCTGATAAAGCCTGTCTTATGGATCCTGAAATCTATAAAAATATTGCTTCGGTATATGCACAGACAGAAAATTTGATAGCGGTTTTAAGTGATATGCGCCTGAATAAAAGTTATGTTTTTTCGTCAAGGACAGCGAGTGAACTGGGATTGAGCTTTCCGGAAAATCCTACTGTAATCGATTCTATATGGGAAGAAGAAATCCTGAAAAGAATTCACCCGGATGACAGAATGAAAAAATACATACATGAAATGAGGTTTTTTAAGTTATTGGAAGATACAGGCAACGAAAAACGTTCAGATTTCTGTGTGGTTTCAAAAATGAGGTTGTTGGGCAAAAACGATGTCTATGAATGGATTCGCCACCGCATGTTTTATTTCTATTCTCCATATGCTTTTAAACTGAGATTTGCACTCTGCCTGTATGATAGAGCTGCGGGCCATTCTAAAGGATTGATATCTGAATTTCTGATTATCAATACTGTAAAAGGTGAAGTTGTAGCAGAAGATAAATTTGAGTATAAACATGTCCTCTCACAAAGAGAATTGGAAGTTCTACACTATGTAGGAAAAGGCTTTACCAGCAAGGAAATTGCAGAACTGCTTTCCATAAGTATTAATACCATCAACAGGCACCGTCAAAATATTCTCCAGAAGCTGAATGTTAAAAATTCTGTTGAAGCCTTGAATGGAAAGTTTATTTCAAGACATGATTAATTTCATAATACTTGATAAATCAACACTTTATGATATAGAAATTTTAAATTATTAGTTAATTTATGCTTTTTATGTTGCGAATATGAAACTTATTTAAGATTTTTTACATAAAGATCATATGAAAAATACGGTATTATCCTGTTTTGTCTTAAAATTAAATCTATATTTGTTATAACTAACAACTAACAAATCAAGGATGAAAATTAATTTCTCAACAGCAACATTTAAAGATTTTGAGAATATTCCGGGCTTTGATATGATGAAGCGCGCAGATATTTATTATGACTTTCTGGAATATATGAAATCAAACGGTCATCGGTACAGGTTACAAAATAATACAGGCTGCAGTTCGATAATGAATGTCAATACAGAAAACGCAACCAGGGAATTCGTAAGTTTTGTCACAAGTGATTATCTTGGATTTACCCAACACCCTAAAGTAAAGCAGGCAGCAATGGAAGGGATAGAGAAGTTCGGAACAGGTACCGCAGCAACACCACTGATCGGCGGATACTATTCCTATCATAATGATCTTGAAAACAAAATAGCATCTTTTTTTGGCAGAAAAAAAGAAGAAACAGTGATATTTACAACAGGATATACGGCCAATAGTGCTACATTACAGATTTTACTGCAGAAAGAAGATCTTGCTATTTTGGATATGTCTGTTCATGCAAGTGTGCATGAGGGATGCATTCTAACCAACAGGAAAACATTTCCTCACAATAATCTCGATGCATTGGAACATATTCTGAAAACTTCTGAAAATCAGTACCGGACAAAACTGGTGGTTATTGACGGTGTGTATTCTCAGGATGGAGATGTTTCGCCTGTGGAAGAGATATACAGGCTTGTCAAAAAATATAATGCCTATTTAATGGTAGACGATGTGCATGGCGTAGGAATTTTAGGACAGAATGGTAGAGGAACCCTTGAAGATCCGCGATTGCTTGATAAAATTGATATTATTACAGGTACATTCAGCAAGACATTCGGTAACCTTGGAGGCTATGTGATTACCAATGAAAAACTGGCTGAATTTATAAGATTCCAGTCACGGCAGCAGATTTTTTCCGCGACTACTCCTCCAGGTTCTGCAACAGGTATTATCAAGGCTATTGACCTAATCGACGAAGAACCGCAATGGCGTACAAAACTTTGGGAAAATATCAACTATTTTAAAAAAGGACTGGACGAGCTGGGATTAGATACAGGAACAAGCTGTTCCGCTGTAGTGCCTGTAAAGATAGGAGACCCTCACATAACAGGTGATGTAGGGAAAATGTTGCTTGCGTATGGTATCTATGCAAATCCTATTATCTACCCCGCAGTAGCCAGAAAAAATGCACGTATCAGAATGAGTGTTACGGCAATTCATGAAAGGGCACATCTTGATAAAACACTCAATGCATTTGAAGATATCAATAAAAAGTTGCATATTGCGAAAAAATAATAAATAATGCCTAGAAAAGTTGTACAGGGACCGATAAGGGATAAAGAAAAAACAAAACAGAAATTGCTTGCAGCGGTAGGGAAAATTCTAAAAACCAGAGGATATCCCGGTTTGAAAGTTAGTAAAATAGCAGCTGTGGCAGGCTTTGACAAGAAACTTATTTATGAATATTTCGGAAGTACCGAAAAACTGATCGATGAATATATCAAAACTCAGGATTACTGGAGTAAAATGAACGATGGTAATATTGAGGTTGATATTTCAGACGGAGGTAAGGCATTGTCAAAGATGGCCATCTTAAATCAGTTTGAGTATGTAAAAAGAAATAAGGAGCTTCAGAAAATTATCCTTTGGGGACTGTCAGAGAGCAAGCCTATTCTAAAAAAAGTTGCTGATGAGAGAGAAGCGATCGGAGAGACCCTTTTTTCAAATATAATCGATCCTTATCTGAAAGACAAATCTACAAGATATCGTGCTATAGCAGCGCTTCTTGTTTCAGGTTCATATTATCTGAATCTTTATACCGGACATAATGCGAGCAAGTTTTGCGGGATTGATCTGAAAACTGACGAAGGAAGAAAAGAAATTCAGAAAGCGATTGAAGAAATTATTGATTTCGCTTATGAAGAAAAATAAAGCGAAAAATTTTCCCATTGACCAATGACAAGTTTGTGGATAATTTGAAAACTTTTCATTTTCAGATTAGAACTATATTTCTTACTTTTGGCCAATGGAAAATTTCATCGTATCTGCAAGAAAATATCGCCCACAGGAGTTTGACACTGTTGTCGGGCAATCGCATATTACAGATACTTTAGAACATGCAATCGGGGAAAATCAGCTGGCTCAGGCCTTATTATTTTGCGGCCCCAGAGGGGTAGGGAAAACCACATGCGCCAGAATCCTGGCCAGAAAGATCAATGAAAAAGACGGATCGGTCTCAGAAGACGGATTTGCCTATAATATCTATGAGCTGGATGCGGCATCCAACAACTCTGTGGATGACATCAGGGAACTGATTGATCAGGTACGCTTTGCTCCTCAGGTGGGAACCTATAAAGTGTATATCATTGACGAGGTACACATGCTGTCTTCCGCGGCTTTTAATGCCTTTCTTAAAACGCTTGAAGAACCGCCTGCCCATGCAATTTTTATCTTAGCAACTACTGAAAAGCATAAGATCATTCCTACGATCTTGTCACGTTGCCAGATCTACGACTTTAAAAGAATTACCATTGAAAGCATTCAGGGACACCTCAGAACGATCGCTCAGAAAGAGCAGATCCGCTATGAGGACGATGCACTGTATTTAATCGCTCAGAAAGCAGATGGTGCATTAAGGGATGCATTGTCTATTTTCGACAGGCTTTCAACGTTCTCTCAGAAAAACATTACACTCGAAAAAGCAGCAGAGGTCCTGAATATCCTGGACTACGATCAATATCTGAAAATTGTTGATTTTGCAAAGGAAAATAAAATTCCGGATGTGCTTTTTGCATTTAATGAAATCGTTAAAAAAGGCTTTGATGCCCATATTTTCATTGCAGGATTAGGGAATCATTTCAGGGATCTGATGATGGCCCAAAATCCTTCAACTATTGATTTGATTGAGGTCGGGGAGCAGACAAAAGCCAAATTTGTACAACAGGCTCAGAATTGGAATGCCCAACAGTTAATCGATGCCATTGAAATCTGCAACCATGCAGATATCAATTATAAAAATTCTAAAAATCCGAGGCTTACCGTTGAGATTGCATTGATGCAATTGGCCTCGCTGTCTGCTCAGTCAGACACCTCTAAAAAAAAAAGTTCATAATATTACCTCCGGTAATTAATGAAAAGCGGGAAATAAAAGTTGTTGCAAAGCCTCTGGAAGAGAAGCCGGAACCGATTCAGGAGAAGCCTTCTGCAAACGTTAATACTCCTGCAGAAGCTGAAATAAAAAGAACAACAACAAAACCTATTTCGAAACAGGGGATCACATCAGGATTCAGTATCAGTGCCTTTTTAAGTAAGGAGGACGAGCCTCAAAAAGAGGAAATTCAACATGTCAAAGCTGAAAACCTTCCGCAAAGTCACTTTACTGAGACCGATCTCCAGACCGAATGGAGTATATTTCTTAAACAGCTTCAGAAAAAAAACACCATCGTTTTTAACGCGGTTAAGACCTTCAAAATGATAAAGTCGGGTGAGAATCAGATTATGATCCTTTTTCCATCTGATTCTGCCAAAGCGGAGTTCGATAAGGTAAGCAGGGAGTTTTTTAATCATTTTAAAACAAAGGTCCATAATTTCTCTATTGAAATACTTTATAAAAGAGACATGGAAAACCTTAAAATAGAAGTGATGACCAAAAGGAAAATTTTCGAAAAATTCGCAGAAAAAAATCCGCTTCTGAAAGATCTTGATGATTTAATGAAATTTGACTTAACCTAGTTATCTGTTGAATTAAACTAAAAGAAAATATAATTCTTTCTTAGAATCCTATTTGTATCAGTATTTTAATATCTCAAAAAATTATTTTATTAAAAATATTTTATATATTTGTCGGATAATTTACTGTTCCAAAGATTAATTTCTTTGACAATTATAACACTATAATAAAGCTGAAACAGACATCGGCAATGGGAAATTTATTAAAACCATATTTGTCTTTTTTTCAATCCGCTCATTCTTTAAGCGGATATTTTAGCTTTGCTTATTATTTTAGAAATTTCAGAAACTATTATCAATTATATTATTGGTATTGCTAACTGAATTTCTTTCCAAAAAATATACAGGGATATTATTTTCCGATTCCTGATTCCTTAATAATAATTTTAACGGCATTTTTTGAAAAGAATTATAAAGAAGCTTTATAATGCCGCTGCTATGGATATAACACAAACCCGAGAAACAAAAAAAATAATGGATTTAAAAGAATTAAAAAGCAACTGGTTCAATGAATTTTCACAGCCGCTGATGATTGCAGGCCCATGCAGTGCGGAAAGTGAGTCTCAAATGCTTGAGACAGCGAGAAGAATAAAAGAAACGCATGCTGAAGTGCCGGTATTTCGTGCCGGAATCTGGAAACCCCGTACTAAACCTAACGGATTTGAGGGAGTAGGTGTAATTGGTTTGAACTGGTTAAAAAAAGTAAAAGAAGAATACGGTTTTAAAACAGCAACGGAAGTAGCCAATGCCCATCATGTATTTGCAGCGCTTGAAGCGGATGTGGATATTCTTTGGATCGGAGCCCGTTCTACCGTAAATCCTTTTACAATTCAGGAGATTGCCATGGCTCTGAAGGGAACAGACAAACCTGTTTTTGTAAAAAATCCCGTTAATCCGGATCTTGCTCTGTGGAACGGGGCTTTGGAAAGACTGCTGGGGCAGGATATTAAGAAGCTCGGCGTAATTCACAGAGGATTTTCTACCTACCAGAAAACAAAATACAGAAACAATCCTAACTGGCAGATTGCATTGGATTTTAAGAGTCAGTTTCCGGATATTCCTATGCTGATTGACCCTTCGCATATCTGTGGAAATAGGACAGGACTGGCAGATGTCACTCAGGAAGCACTGAATGTCGGGTATCAGGGGGCGATGATTGAAACGCACAGCAATCCTGATGAAGCATGGAGTGATGCAGCCCAGCAGATCACACCGGAAGTTTTAGCAACGCTTATAAGTAACCTGAAAGTCAGAAATACTGATGTAGCTGGTTTTGAAAAAGATATGGGAAGACACCGGACATTGATTTCTGATTTAGATTTCCAGCTGATTGAACTTCTTTCTCAAAGAATGAAAATTTCAGAAAAAATTGGAAAGCTTAAAAAAGAAAATGATATTGCCATCTTTCAGCCGGAACGCTGGAAAGTGATCCGTGAATATGCCGAGCAGAAGGCAGTAGAGACCGGAATGTCCAAAGAATTTATCGAAAAACTTTTTAAAGCCATTCACGAAGAATCCATTGAAGTTCAGAATAATATCATGATTGACAGATAAGATGTTATCAAAATGAAATATAGGGCTTGAGGGAGAAATTTTTGCTTTCCTTTCTAAGCCCTAATTTCTTATCTTTGTGTGATCTTAATATATGAAAGGAAAAGTCATTAAATCCACAGGAAGCTGGTATCAGATTTTAGATTCAGAATCTGAAAGAGTTTTTGAAGCGAGAATCCGCGGAAAATTCAAACTGATTAAAACCAGACTCACCAATCCGCTTGCTGTAGGTGACTTTGTAGAATTCCAGCTCGAACAGGATGATATTGCGTGGATCACAAAAATTGAACCGCGAAGAAATTACTTGATCAGAAAATCGGTAAACCTTTCCAAAGAGGCCCACATCATTGCATCCAATATTGATCTGGCATGCTTTATCTTTACTCTGAAGCATCCTGAAACTTCACTTGGCTTTTTAGACCGTTTTCTTGCGTGTTGTGAAGCGTACAATATTAAGCCTCTTATTCTGTTCAATAAAATCGATGTGCTGCATGAGGAAGAAATTGAAATTGTAAAAGATATAGAATTTCTTTACGAGCAGATAGGATATGATTCTCTGGAGATTTCTTCCTATTCCAGATTAAACCTCGAAAAGCTGCAGGACATTGTTAAAGATAAAACGTCCGTATTTTTCGGGCATTCGGGGTGTGGAAAATCTACCTTGGTCAATGCATTACAGCCCGGATTGAATCTTAAAACTTCTGAAATTTCTGATACCCATTTAAAAGGAAAGCATACCACCACTTTTGCACAGATGCATTTCTGGGATTTCGGCGGCAATGTGATCGATACGCCCGGCGTCCGTGAATTTGCCATGATTGATATTGAAAAAGAAGAAGTACAGCATTATTTTCCTGAAATTTTTAACAAGCGGGAAGAGTGTAAGTTTCATAACTGCATGCATATCAATGAACCTAAATGCGCTGTCCTGGATGCCTTGGAGACAGGTGAGATTCAGCATTCACGCTATGCCAACTATATAAAACTGATGGAAGAGGCTGAAGAATCCGCTCAAAAATAATTACCTCTCTTCCCAAGAGTTACAATAACCTTATTACTATATAAAATACTTAATTTTATTTAAATATAACATAATCTGCAATATTCTCAATTTTCAGAAAAGTAGGAATTAATTATAAAGCAATATAAAGATCGCTTTAATACTTTATTTTTTATTCATGTAAATTCATTTAGTAAATCAGTGAACTTATATCAGATTTATGATAAGATGAACGGAAAATTCCGGCCAATAAAAAACCCAGCCGAAGCTGGGTAAAAACTAATAACCATGAAAACTCAAATTAAACATGAGAATCGCTTTTATAATAGCAATTAGCGTGCCATTAATAATGTTAACATTTGTTAATCTAAGTTATATTGTGTTAAAATTATTTTAACACCTTTCCAATTTATTTTTTGTATTTTTGCGTCATTAAAAAATATATAGTTATGTCTAACATTACATTCACAATGATTAAGCCTGATGCTGTTGCAGATGGTCATATTGGTGGGATATTGGGAAAGATCTCAGAAGGAGGATTCAAAATCAAAGCAATGAAATTGACTCAGCTTACTGTAGCGGATGCAAAAAAATTCTATGAAGTACATGCTGAAAGGCCATTCTACGGAGAATTAGTAGAGTTTATGAGTTCTGGGCCGATTGTTGCTGCTGTTTTAGAAAAAGATAATGCTGTTGAAGATTTCAGAACTTTAATCGGAGCAACTAATCCGGCTGAAGCTGCAGAGGGAACCATCAGAAAAATGTTTGCGAGAAGCATCGGGGAAAATGCCGTTCACGGTTCTGATTCTGATGAAAATGCTCTCATCGAAGCACAGTTTCATTTTTCAGGAAGAGAAATTTTCTAAGAAAAATAGTTTCAAATACAGATCCGGAGATGGTTTTCTCCGGATTTTTTTATGAAGTAAGGTGTTGGCATGGAATAAAGTTATGAAAAGGGCCGGAAGATCTTATTCATCAGCTGAGGGCTTAATAAATTTGTTAGCTCCTGTTTTTAAAATCAACAGCCGGAAATTGGAATACTTATTGATGCCATTTCCAAAAATAATTAGATGAAAATTCCAGCAGCATTAATGGTCAGTCTTCTAACGGTGAGCTTATCTGCCCAGACTACTAAGCCGATTACTAAAAAAGTAAAAAAAGTTACTAAAAAAACCAGTACCGTTCCTGCAAAAAAACCGGCAACTGCAAAAACTGTAGTGCAAAAAGATACTGTTGTACATCATTCAGGATATTGCCCTGCGTGTGGAATGGGATAACATATGAAACCTTACCTAGGATTATCAATGATGGCAGAAACAGATTTTGTTTCCGCCATTTTACCATTATTGCAGAATAGCGAAATAGAAGTACTGGAATGGTCATTTGATACGTTTTTCAATGCTGAAGAGCCAAACTGGCTCTCAAATCTTATCGATTTTTATTCAGATAATAACCGGCTGATCGGGCATGGAGTCTATTATTCTTTATTTGATGCAAAATGGACAAGCCGTCAGCAGCAATGGCTTGATAGTTTGAAATTAGAAACTCAAAAACGTAAATACAGCCATATTACTGAACATTTTGGCTTTATGAATACTGAAAATTTTCATCAGGGAATTCCTTTGCCTGTGCCTCTATGCTCAAAAACTTTACAAATCGGAAAAGACCGGTTGTCCAGATTGCAGAATGTTTTAGAGATTCCTGTAGGTTTAGAAAATCTTGCATTTTCTTTTTCGGCAGATGATATAAAGCAACAGGGTGATTTTTTAGATCAGCTTATCCGGGACATCGATGGTTTTCTGATTCTGGACCTTCATAATATCTATTGCCAGGCTCATAATTTCCGTATGGATATAAAAGAGATTATTAATTCTTATCCTTTAAATAAAGTAAAAGAAGTACATCTGTCAGGAGGAAGCTGGCAAGAAAGTGTGTATGGGAAGATCAGCATGGTCAGGCGCGATACTCATGATGACTGTATACCAAAAGAACTGTTTTCCATACTTCCTTTCGTTCTTGAAAAATGTCATCATTTGAATTATATTATTATAGAAAGGCTTGGAAATTCCATTAAAACAAAAAAAGAAATACAAAATTTCTTACACGATTTTAGAAGGGTACGAAAAATAATGGATGACAGTAGTGCTGAATCGGTTATTGAAAAATGGGTAAAGCCGGAATTTTTACAGGAAGAACCTCTGGAAGATCTTTTGCTTTATCAGGAGCAGGCCCTCCTTACTAAAATGCTATTTGAAAAAGAAAATCAGGAAACCATACGAAATTATCCATTTACTTATTTCAATACGGCGAGCTGGGATCTGGAAATGATAAAAACGGCTGAAAACATTATTAAAAAATGGAATCCTTATTGAGAACGGATCTAAAGGTCTGTATTTAAATCACTAAAGGTTTTTATTGGAATCAATTGTAAGTCTTGACTGACTAAAAATCTGCTATGATTGCGTATAAATACTGAAAATGAGATTACGTATTTCTACGGATGCATGGTATCATATTTTTTATCATCTTTACATCAGCATTAGAACAGAAAATTTAAGCATTAAAGTCTTAAATACTAATAACCATTAACGGCTCAGATTTTCAAAAGAGTAAGGCAGCTCCCATAAGCTGCCTTTTTATATTTTTATTACTATTTGTATAAAGATTAAATCTTCATCAGTTCTATGGTTTTTTCAGGGCTTTCCGCAGAGAAAACCGCATTTCCTGCCACCAGGACATCAGCACCGGCATCAAAAAGTTTAGCGGCATTGTCCAGGTTAACTCCGCCATCAATTTCAATCAGGGCAGTTGAGTTGTTGCTTAAGATCAAATCTTTTGTTTCAGCAATTTTTTTATACGTATTCTCAATAAATTTTTGCCCTCCGAACCCTGGATTTACGCTCATTAATAAAACAAGATCCACATCAGCAATAATATCTTCCAGCATCAGCACGGGAGTGGAGGGGTTTAATACAACTCCTGCTTTTGCGCCTAAACTCTGAATATGATGTATTGTCCTGTGAAGATGGGTACATGCTTCATAATGAACAGAAATTAAATCTGCACCATGAGCAATAAATTCCTCAATATATTTTTCAGGTTCTACAATCATTAAATGAACGTCTACGAATTTTTTAGCATGCTGCTGAACAGTTTTCATCACCGGAAAACCATAGGAGATGTTGGGAACGAATCTGCCGTCCATGATATCAATATGAAACCAGTCTGCCTGTGAATTGTTCACCATTTCAATATCTCTTTGCAGGTTCCCGAAATCTGCAGCTAACAGGGAAGGAGCGATAAGCTTTGTTTTCATTTTTATTTTTTATAAGATGTTGAGATAAAAGATATCAGACTCCAGACTTAAAGTTTTTGACATAATGTATCAAGTCTTGTATCTGTTGTCTGATATCTTATAGTCTTTAGTGGTACTTTAACTTCATTTCCGGCTGTATTTTCAGAAGAGTTTCATAAATCAGCTTAATAACGTTTGCAACATCTTCTTTAGAAACCATTTCCACTGTAGTGTGCATATATCGCAAAGGCAGGGAAATGAGTGCACTCGGTACTCCGCCATTGGAATGAGCAAATGCATCGGTATCAGTTCCCGTAGCCCGGCTTGCCGCAGCTCTTTGGAAAGGAATATTTTTGTCTTTTGCCGTATCAATAATTAATTCCCTGATGGTATGATGAATGCTCGGAGCAAAAAACACTACCGGCCCGTCTCCACATTTCTGATCGCCTTCTTTTTTCTTTTCAATCATCGGGGTTGTGGTGTCATGGGTAACATCTGTGACAATGGCAATATTCGGTTTGATGGTATCTGCAATCATATCGGCTCCGTATAATCCCACCTCTTCCTGAACCGAATTGGTGATATAGAGCCCGAATGGGATTGTATTTTTATTTTCTTTTAAAAGTCTGGCCACTTCGGCAATCATAAATCCTCCGATTCTGTTATCCAGCGCCCGGCATACAAAATACCGGTCATTCATTTCAAAAAATTCATCAGGATAGGTAATCATGCAACCTACATAAATCCCCATATCTTCCACTTCTTTTTTTGAAACAGCACCACAATCGATGAAAATATTTTCAATTTTCGGAGTCGGTTCGTTTTGATTGGCACTTCTGGTATGGATCGCCGGCCATCCGAAGACCCCTTTTACAATTCCTTTTTCACCATGAATATGGACCACTTTGGAAGGTGCAATCGTCTGATCCGATCCTCCGTTTCGGATCACATAAATCAAACCGTCATCCGTAATATAATTTACATACCATGAAATTTCATCGGCATGTGCTTCAATCACTACTTTAAATTCTGCTTCAGGATTGATGATTCCATAGCAGGTTCCGTAATGATCTACTTCAATACGGTCAACATAAGGCCTGATGTAATCCATCCATACTTTTTGTCCTTCATGTTCATAGCCTGTTGGTGATGAAGTGTTTAAATATTTTTCTAAAAATTTTATAGATTTCTTATCAAATTTCATAAAAAAGGAATGATTTTTGCGTTTAATTTTTGCTGTAAATAGGTGTAAAAATAATGAAATTTAACAAGATTATAGCTCTTTTTCTTTTCTTTTTAGGAGCCTCAGTCTTTGGTCAGCGGGATTCTGTTATTGCAATTCCTTTAAGCCAATACCCTCAGGAACTGTTGAAAACAGATGAGTTTGGTAAAAAGTATTATTACGACGAGAGACAGAAAATGAAGGTGTATGAGATTAATGGTGAAACCGTAGTCGTGATGGATGAGCTGGTATTGATCAATAAACCGAAATTTAATAATCAGCTCGATAGAAATTATTATCTGTTTCTTAATAAAAAATTATACCGGGTGTATCCTTTGTTTGTAGCAGCTCTGCAACAATACCGGGATATTCAGAAGGATATGACTGATCTGGACAGTAAGTCGAAGAGAAAATACGTAAAAGACAGACAAAATATGCTCGCCGATCAGTACGAAAAGCAGCTAAGAGATCTTACTACAACAGAAGGCCAGATTTTTGCCAAACTGATGAACCGGGCAACCGGAAAAAACGTGTATGAAATCATTAAAGAACTGAGAGGCGGATGGAGTGCTTTCTGGTGGAACGTAAAAGGAAAGATGGCGGATATCGATATCAAGGATAAATATGATCCTCATGCTAACAGAACGGATCAGTATTTGGAATCTCTCTTACAGTCCAACTGGAATTCCGGCTACCTGCAGCCTTATCCCGGAGCAAAGGACTTTAAAGTTTACAAATAATCAAACATATAAAAATTCCTGTAGGCAGTGGCTTACAGGAATTTTTCTTTCAGTTTATCAAATACGATTTTATCTACCGGCAAAGGGAAGGGATTATCAGGTCTGTTAATCTCAACCCATTCTGTTTTTTCAATACAGGGATCAAGGATCAGAAAATCTTCTTCATTGATAATATTGACCAAATAATAAATGGTAAGCAACTGCTCATTGTCTCTGAAACGAGAAACCAGAAAATCTTCCTGAGTATACAAATGTTCTTTAATTTCAATTTTTACATTAAGCTCTTCATCAAATTCGCGGTGGAGGCATTCCACTAACCCTTCACCATATTCAAGTCCGCCACCCGGAAACTTCATCAGAGCTTCCCCGGCGTATTCTTCAAATAAAGTCAGGACTTTCTCGTCTTTTACAGCACAGGCATACGCTCTGACGTTAATCTTGTCTATCATATATAATATTTGGTAAAGCTAATGTAAGAAATTTTGATAAAACAGGATGGATGTGTGGGACATGTGTTTGATAAAACCGATCAATAAAACAAGCAGTTAATCATTGTAAATCTTTCTGCTTTTAACAGATTATGATTAAATATTGAATGTCAGCTTAACTTAATTGCATTTATCATTTCCCTTTTTCCTGGAGGCCCCTGTTTTTTCTCTACTTTAAAATTCAGCTCCTGCAGGACTCTTCTTACACTTCCTTTTGACGAATAGGTTGTTAATAATCCGTTAACCTTCATTTTATGAGCCACCAGTTCAAATAACGGCTTTTCCCAAAGGTCAGGCTGTACTCTTGCTCCGAAGCAGTCATAATAAACAAGATTAATCGGAGGTAACTCTATGTTTTTCAGGTCAAAGAAGTCACATTGGATCTTTTTAAGATGGAATCCTTTAATGATTTCAACAGGTTTTTCCCAATCTGCATTGTGAACTTTATGATAAATATTTTTAAATTCCTGGTCATCAAAAAGCTCCGCATAGGCTAAATCATTCATTTCAGATTCATTTATGGGATATTTTTCGAGAGAAAAATAATTAATGATATGATTTTTGTCAGTTTTTAAATATTCATTAATTGTTACCAAAACATTCAAACCTGTTCCAAAACCGAGTTCTAAAATATTAATTTCATAATCATTTATCAGAATAAGTCCATTTTTAATAAACACATGTTTGGCTTCCTGAAGGGCTCCGTGATGAGAATGATAGTTTTCATTCAATTCATTGATAAACAGTGTTTTACTTCCATCGTTTGTGGCTCTTATTTCTCTTTTCAAGCTATTTTTTTACAAATTTACTCTAAAATTTTTATATTTAGAAAATTATGTTAAATTTGTGGAACATCATAAAAAATTTTAGAAATGATAATTCAAAAAACTGAAAACTCCAGAATTTCTACATTCGATCCGGAAAATTTTTCTTTTGGAAATACTTTCATCGATCACATGGTGATCTGTGAATATGAAGATGGAAAGTGGGGAGATGTGAAGTTGGTTCCTTATGGTCCTTTAGCATTTACCCCTGCCATGATGGGAGTAAACTACGGACAGGCTTGTTTTGAAGGTATGAAAGCCTATAAAGACAAAGACGGACAGGTTTTCCTTTTCAGGCCCGAAAAGAATTTTGAACGTATCAATAAATCGGCAAAGCGTCTGGCAATGCCTGAAGTAACTGAAGAAATATTTTTAGACGGACTGAAAGCGCTGGTTGACTTAGACAGAGACTGGATCCCAACGGGAGAAGGCAATTCTTTATACATCAGACCTTTGATTTTTGCTACTGAAGAAGCTTTGAAGGCGAGGGTAGCTAATAAATACATGTTTGCAATTGTAGCAACACCGGCAAAAAGTTATTACACAGAGCCGGTTTCTGTGAAGATCTCAGACCATTATTCAAGAGCGGCAAGCGGAGGAGTAGGTTCTGCAAAAGCTGCCGGTAATTATGCGGCTTCTTTTTATCCTACGCAGCTGGCTATCGAAGAGGGATACGAGCAGATTATCTGGACAGATGATGCTACCCATGAATATTTTGAAGAAAGCGGAACGATGAATGTATTTGTAAGAATCAACGATACGATTTTCACCCCGCCGACTTCTGAAAAGATCCTGGACGGTGTTACTAGAGATAGTTTTATCCAACTTGCTAAAAAGAAAGGGATTGAGGTAAAGGTAGAACCGATTAAGGTAAAAGATGTTATAGAAGCTCAGAAAAACGGCACGTTGAAAGAAGTTTGGGGCGTAGGAACAGCGGTTGTAACTACCGTTTTCCAGGCTTTAGGGTATAACGGAGATAAGCTGGAATTGCCAAGACTGTCAGACGAAGAAAGCTATGCAGTTTCGTTAAAGAAAGATTTGGTTGACCTGCAGACGAACCTTGCCGATGATCCTTTCGGATGGAGAGTATTGGTTGATCATGTTATGGAAACTGTTTAGTCTTAAAATAAAAAGGAGTATAAAGCCGGGGAAATTCTCCGGCTTTTTTATTTGTCTTAATTCTACAGATTTTGGAAGTTGTAACCTGCTAAAAATATTATCCATCTATTTTTATAAAAGAAAGTTATTTCTTTGTAAAACAATAAATATAAGTTAAGGTTTAATCAAGTCTCACCAAAAATAAGATAAGGGAACATTAAAGTTTTGAATCAATAAATTCATGAAGTTTTGTAATTGATTCATGAAATGTGTATTTTCGCATAGTTTATGAAAAAAATACTCTTCATATCAATATTGGGCTTATGGAGCTGCAGCAAAAATGCGCAGACTCATCCACCTGTCGGTGGTGTTCTCAGCAAGGATGATCTCAATATTTCCAGGGAAAGAATGAAAAATCTTAATAGCCAGGAAAGAATGCAGATCCAGGAATGGATTAACGGGCAGCCGGTGAAATTTTACCCAACCCAGCTTAATTACTGGACCACTGTTCAGGGATTTGACCAGAGACAGAGAAGGCAGGACAATACTTCGATTTCCTATTCTTATGATCTGTATGATTTTGATGAAACGAAGATCTATGATCAGCCTATCGAAAGAAGAAATGCTAAATTCGGACATTTCGATGAACTGAAAGCAGTAGAAGATGCGTTACGGTTTATTCATGACGGTGAAGAGGTCACGCTTCTGGTTCCTTCAGCATTAGGTTACGGAACATATGGAGATGAGAAAAAAATAGATAATGATATCCCGTTAATCATAAAATTAAAAGCATTATAATCCATGAAATTGTTTAACAAAAATATAATTCTGGCGGCGGCAAGCATTTCGCTGATGAGTTGTACACCAATTTATAAAAAAATGAACGTAGACAAAGAAACTTACGAAGGTCTTAACGACGGGCTTTATGCCAATCTTCAAACAACAAAAGGAAACTTAATCGTAAAATTCGAAGATCAGAAAGCGCCTGTAACGGTAGCTAACTTTATCGGTCTTGCAGAAGGGAAAATCGATAACAAAGCGAAAGCGAAAGGCGTTCCTTTCTATGACGGAACCATTTTCCACAGAGTAATCAAAGATTTCATGATTCAGGGAGGAGATCCCCAAGGAACAGGAATGGGAGATCCGGGATATAAATTTGAGGATGAGAAGAATGATCTTAAGCATACAGGAAAAGGAATCCTTTCTATGGCGAACTCAGGACCTAACACCAATGGTTCCCAGTTTTTCATTACCGAAGTGGCCACTCCTTGGTTAGACGGAAGACATACGATCTTTGGTAAAGTAGTAAAAGGAGATGATGTGATCGATGCGATTGCCAATGTGGAAAAAGGCCCTCAGGATAAACCAAAAACCGATATTGTTTTAGAAAAAGTTTCCGTGTTCAGCAAGGGGGACCAGTACAAAAACTACGATCCAGCTAAAACATTTACGGAAGGGAAGTCTAAAATCGCTGAGAATAACAAAGCGGCTATGGCTAAAGAAGAAGCGGACAAAAAAAAGAAGGAAGAAGAGTTTAAAGCCAATCAGGATAAGATGGTGGAAAACCTGAAAGCGGGAATGCAGAAAACAGAATCCGGTCTTTATTATAAAATCACAAAAACTACTGACGGAAAAGCTCCGAAAGCAGGAGATAATATCGCTGTACATTACGCAGGAAAGCTGGTAGACGGAACTGAATTCGATTCTTCATTCAAGAGAAATGAGCCGATCGAAATTCCAATCGGAATGGGAAGAGTAATCAAAGGTTGGGACGAAGGAATCCTTTTATTAAAAGAAGGAGAAACCGCTACTTTGCTGATTCCGCCTGCAATGGGTTACGGAGCGAATGGAGCAGGAGGAGTGATCCCGCCAAATGCATGGTTGGTATTCGATGTTGAGCTTGTAAAAGTGAAGTAATGTAATCTTTAAGATATTTTGAAAAGCCGTCCATAAGGATGGCTTTTCTAGTTTACCTGTAACGATTGGGTCTGTCCTGCGACAGATTTAATTAATAATTGATGTCTCCGAAAAGTTTAAGACTCTATTAAAAACAATTTGAGAATTTATACTATTTACCTATTTATGAAAACCAAATCATTTCTATTCCTGTTTATGCTGTTATCGTTTGCCTCTTTTGCGCAGACCAAAACCAATCCTGACGATGCCGCAATAAAAAAGTCGCTTACGTACTTTGTAAACAGCATTAAGACGAAAAATATCGATCAGGCTGTTAACTGCATCTATCCGAAATTCTTTACCATTGTTCCGAAAGACCAGATGACCCAGCTGCTGAACATGACATATAATAATCCGTTCATGAAAATTGACGTGAACGATCTGAAATTTGGAACTGTTGAAAAGCCGGAACTGATTAACGGAGAATATTTTTCAATTGTCAATTATTTTTTTAAGCTGAAGTGCAATGTCAGTTCGATGAATGATGACATGAAAAAGAAAATCAGTGCTGCCATGACTGGAAAATACGGTAAAAATAATGTCAAATATATTGCCAGTGAAGGATCATATCTGATCAATGCCAGCATGAAAGCCTGCGCCGTTTCCAAAGACCGGAAATCCTGGAAGTTTGTCATTCTTGAAGAGGGATACAAACCGCGGTTGGTAAAGGTGTTGCCGAAGAAAATTCTGGATAAATTTTAAGCCTGTTTACACTTATAATCTCTCGCAAATATAAATGCAAATAAAATCTGCTGCATCTGAACGCTTATATTCAAAAAAAATAAGATTAAGAATTATATTTTAAACAAGCTTTAGAAGTATAATTGATTTTGAAAGCCGTTATTTATTCCGGAAGGCTTTTTTTATTGAAATCCCTTGATTCCATCGGTAAAGGATAAATTTAATTGAGAATAAAACTCTCTGCGGAAGAAATACTAAAAGTGCTCATTTCCTTAACTTCATAAAAAGCCTTATTTTCGTACAAATTAGATACATGAAAAGAATCTTATACTCAATATTTATATTTTCTACATTAACCGTTTCTGCGCAGGCAAAAAAAATCTTTACAAAGGGACAGGCAAGGCTTCAGAATGCTGTTGAAAAAGTGAACATGAGATTTGACAATAATCTGCCGTTTGTAAAGGTGAGCATTAACGGAAAAAATTATAATTTTCTGTTTGATTCAGGCGCACCGACGGTAATCTCTTATGCGGTATTTAACGATCTGGAACTTACAAGGAAATATAAAGCTTCAGTAAAGGATTCTAACGACAAAATAGAGCAGCAGATCTTTACAGAACTTCCGGAAATGATTGTTGATCAGATCGTTTTCAGAAAAGTGGGAGCTCTTGTGCTCGATCTTAACTCTGCTGAGCTGGGTTGCCTGAAAGTAGACGGGATTATCGGAGCCAACCAAATGGCCAAGCTGTTCTGGAAAGTAAATTATGCTGAACATTCTTTGGAAGCTACGAATGATCTTTCTCTTTTTAACCTGAAAGATTATCCCATCATTCTTCCATTTGAACCCAAACCACAGAAAACGCCTGTTGTAAAGGCCAAGTTCTTTGATAAAGATATAGAATTTACATTCGATACGGGATTTTCTGGCAGATTTGAAATAACGGAGAATAAAGCCGATAATCCTAAATCGGATAAAGTTATAGAAACGTACGGAACAAGAGCCATCGGGGCATTTGGCGCGGCAAAACCTGTCAATGGTAAAATTTTCCGTATCGATTCCTTGGGGTTAGGAAATACCGTTTTTAATAATGAAATTATCTCCACCAGTATTTCAGATCTTTTGGGAAATGAATTTTTAAAGAATTATTCTTTCATTCTGGATTGGAAAAACAATAAAATCTATCTGAAACCCATTAATACGGAGCGTCCGAAACTGGAATCTTTCGGATTCAGTTACCGCTTTATTGATGCAAAACCGATGGTGACCTTTGTATTTCATAATAAGGGCCTGCCAATAAAAATAGGAGATGCCATTATCAGCATTAACTCTACCAATCTGGAAAACCTCAATAACGACTCCGTCTGTTATTATACCATTAACAGAATTGAGAAAGATCAGAAAACAATTGATATGAGAATAAAACGAGATGGCCAGATCCTGGATTTTAAGCTGGAACGAAAAGAATATCTGAATTGATTGTTGAATGACATGGATGAAATAATTTCAAAACATCTGAGATCAGAAATTAATATTTGTCTGGATAACCTGCTTATCCTGGCTGAAAATACTACAGGAATCGGCTATCCCGAAACAATTCTTTTATTTTAACCGATTTTAGTGAGATTAAAGCAGAGAATAGCATTGAAGCAGCAAATTTAAAAATTAAGTTTAATAAGCAGAAAACACAGCAACCCCTTGAAAACATTATTGAAAATTTAGAAGCGGAATATTTTGATCTGTATGATGTTGTTTTTATATGTTTTTAAAGCCAAAAAATCTGAAACCATCATTGAAATAGAGTATTTTAGAAAATCAGATTTTGATATTGAGTATTTTCAAAAAGTTAAGGATAACCGACCGATGTTTCATTCCAAAATAAAAATGCCCGTTACCTGAAAGAAGTGACTAAAACAGATGCTAACTGGCATTTCGGAGGAATAAGGCATTGGTTCAATATGGTTTTTTATGATCTTCATTAACAGCGAAAAAACAAAAACCACCGATAAAAGGCGGTTTCCTTATTATTACCAATTCTTATCAATCATGTAAATCAGCTGTGTCATGGCGACGGCTCCGAGCAGTAATTCCCTGCGGTTCACCTTTTCAAAAGTATCTTCTTCTGTGTGGTGGATATCAAAATACCGCTGGGAATCCGGAAACAGTTCAGCAGTCGGGATGCCCATGTCATGAAGCGGATAAAGATCGGTTCCTGAGTACGTTTCTTTAAAATCATAAACCCCGTAAGGTAGGAAAAGATCTTTCCAGCTTTGGATCTGTTTTCTTTTAGTGTCATCCATATTCAGGGAAATTCCTCTCGGCGTAAATCCTCCTGCATCAGATTCTATTGCAAATAGATGTTTTTCATTCTTGTCTTTTGCCGTTTTTCCGTACTGGATCCCGCCTTTGACCCCATTCTCTTCATTGGCAAAACAAACGACCCTGATGGTATGGTTATTCTGAATTCCTAATTTTTTAAACGTTCTCAAAACTTCAATGCTCTGTACAATCCCTGCTCCGTCATCATGTGCTCCTTCTCCTACATCCCAGGAATCAAGATGCCCGCCGACTACGATCACACTCTGATCTTTTTTACCGGTAATTTCTCCAATGACGGAATGAGACAGTTTTTCAACTTTCATGCCGCAGTTGGAATTAAGTTTCGCTGTGATTGTCCCTGATTTTAACAGATCTGCCAGTTCATCAGCAGTACTGCTCCCGATAGCCACCGCAGGAATTTTATTTTCGCCATCATAGCGCATCGCTCCGGTGTGAGGAATATCGTCGAAAGCGGAAGAAAGTGAACGGATCATTGCAAATTTTCCGCCTTTTTTTGCTGTCAGGGAAGCGGCTGTCGTCCTGTATTTCGCAGCATCACCATATCCTCTGAAAGTTTCTACGTAAGACTGGCTGAATGGATAATTAAAGAAAATGATTTTATCTTTTACCTGGTCCGCAGACAGCTTTTCATACTCATTCATCGAGCGTACCATAATGATCTCACCGGAAACATCTTTTCCTCCTGTTCCTTCGGAGTTTCCCAAAGAAAGCATTTTTAGTTTTTTCCACGCCCCCTTTGCAGTTCTGATCTGTAGCGATTCTTTTCCTCTTATCCAGACCGGAATCATGACTTCCTGAAGCCATACTTTATCTGCTCCTGCACCACGAAGTCTCTGGGCAGCCCATTGCACAGCCTTTTCATAAGATTCTGAACCGCTTAAACGGTGACCGATATTTTTTGTTAAATCTTTTAATTCCGTATAGCCTTTTCCGTAATTTAATATTTCAGTAGAAATTTTTTCAAACTGAAGGGAATCTTTTCCGTTTTGGCCATTGATCATTATTCCACTTAAGAACAATGCAGTATACACAATATGCTTTACTATTTTTTCTTTCATAATCATTTTACCTGCGTCAACTAATTTAATGCCTGATTTCGATATCCAGCTGCCTGCCTTCTGCTGCTGCTTTTTTATCCAGTGATGTGCCCAAACCGACTCCGATAGCCATTCCGATTGGTAATCCGATACTTAGGAGTGCGATATTCCCTATTAACAGTCCGAACGCTGCTCCGATCGGCAATCCGAATGCTCCCATGCCAGCAGCAAGCCATATATTCCTATAGTAATTCCTGGGTACGAGTTTATGGTCTTTTTCAAGAAGCTTGATCATATCCGTCTGCATTTGCTTTAGTGGCTTGTAAACATTTGCATGTTGAAAAGACATGAAATTGATATCCATGATTTTCCGGTTGATGATTTCCACTGTCTTAACCGGGATCTGCTTTTGCTCAATCAGCTTCAGTAGGGTCTGAATCTGCTGATAAAGTACAGCTGTTTTTTTATCGTCAAGAAACTGAGGATCAAGATGAAGTTTGACAATTTCCATAGGTTTAAGTTATTTTGTATTTAAAATGTAAAGTTGACCAATATGTAAATATTTACCAGTTTTTATCAACCATCAAAATCATTTGGGTCATGGCTACGGCACCAAGAAGAAGTTCCCTTTTATTTACTTTGTCAAAAGTATCTTCTATAGAATGATGATAATCAAAATATCTCTGCGTATCCACCACAAGTTCTGCCAACGGAATATCCAGTTTTTTCAAAGGTGAAATATCCTGAATGGCCTCTGTCTGGTCGAAATCATATACGCCGTACGGAAGGAAAAAGTTTTTCCAGCCGAAAACCAGCTTTCTCCGTTGCGCAGACATATCCAGTGAAAAGCCTCTTGGCGAATAGCCTCCTGCATCGGTACCCAGTGCAAAAATATGTTTTTCATCTTTCCTTTTCACGTAAGCAGCATACATCTCACGGCCTTGGCCGCCATTTTCGCTGTTGGCATACAATACGACACGGATTGTATGGTTATTTTCAAAACCGAGTGTTTTCAGCGTCCTTAAAACTTCAATACATTGTACCACTCCGGTACCGTCATCAGTAGCACCTTCCCCAAAATCCCAGGAATCCAGCTGTGCTCCCAAAACAATAACTTTAGCATCCTTTTTACCCGGAATTTCAGCGATGATGTTGGGATTGGTTGTCTGGCCTCTGGATTCGGCATTCATATTGAGTTTTGCCGTTACTTTTTGTTTTTTCAGCATCTTTTCCAGTTCATCTGCAGACTTTACCCCGATAGACAGTGCAGGAATCTTTATTTTATCGTCTGCTTCATAATAAATCATCTTAGCATGCGGCGTATCGTCATTAGCGGTGGTTAAAGATCTGATGATTAAAGCTTTTGCTCCTGTTTTAGCAATAACAGAGGCAGAGATCAGCTTTGATTTTGCCGTAGCTAAATAAGAATCACTCGTATTGATGATCCTCGGATCCATGGGAAGGTTTACGAAAACAATTTTGCCCTTCAGCTGGCCTATTGATAACGCATTAAGTTCAGCGGTGCTTGTAAGCATAACAATCTCGCCAGTCAGATCTTTTCCACCCGTTCCTTCAGAATTTCCGAAAGACAGCATTCTGATATTCTTCCAGTCTCCGTTCTCTGCTTTTATCTGCAGTGATTCTTTTCCTCTTATCCAGACCGGTGCTTTGGCTTCCTGTCTCCAGATCATTTCAATACCGATTTCTTTAAACTTCTTTTCTGCCCATTCTACTGCTTTCGTATATCCCGGAGTAGCGCTGAAGCGTGTCCCGATGCCTTTCGTAAGTTCTCCGAGATTATCATACGCCCTGCCGTTGGTCATGATTTCGTCCGAGATCTTCTTAAATTCATCGTGATAATTAAGTTTGACGGCAATTCCGGTCTTATTTGCTGGTTTTTTCTGAGGTTTTTTTTGAGAAAATAAAAATCCACCCAAAAAGAGTGGAATGATAATGAAGATTTTTTTCATTTTTTATTTACCTTTTTTCTGTGGCTAAAAATAAGGAAAAATTGATTATATTTTACTGTTTCATGTCGTACATGAGCAGGGCGGTAATCAGTTTAGGTTCTATGAAAGTACATTTGGGAGGCATACTCAGCTTAAGATCCGAAATTTTAATCATATCATTAAAGCTTACCGGATAGATCCCGAATCCTACTTTGCCTTCGCCGCTGTCTATTTTTTCTTTGATTAAAGAGATGCCTTCCAGATTTGAAGTCCCTTTTACATAAGCAATTTTTTCAGAGCTGTCCGGGTCTTCGATTTTAAGGATATTCTTAAAGATAAACTTATCCAGAAGATGATGGTCAAGATTATCCAGCGACATTTCCTGTGAACGCAGGTCATGTTTCACGTGAAGGGAATAAAATTTTCCGTCCAGGTACATCGAAATGTGGAATTTCTGTGAGGGAAAATATGCCGTTTCCCCTTTTTCATGAATCAGGAAATATTTTTCGAGTTCTTTCAGAAACTCTTCGTTGGAAAGCCCGTTTGTATCTGTTACAATTCTGTTATAATCGTGGATTTTAATGGATTGGTTAGAAACAATGAAACTGTAAACAAAATTGTAAAGCTCGGTACCATTATGTCTCTTATTTTTGGCTTTCTGATGCTTTGCGTTAAGTGCTGTGGATCCGATCCTGTGATGGCCATCCGCAATATAAAAAGAATCAATCTGGTCAATGACTTCTTTAAACTGCTGAAGTTTCAGACGGTTGTCGATTCTCCAGATTTTATGCCTGATTCCTTTGGTATCCACATGATTGAATATCGGAACATTTTTTTCCTCATGGTTCATAAGGAGCTCGATCTTGGAGTTAGCCGCATAAGTAAGCAGTACAGGCTCCGCCTGAAGATTTACTTTCTCAAGATAATGAGCAAGCTTTTCCTTCTTCTGTGGAATCGTACTTTCGTGCCTTTTGATTTTGCCGTTCCAGAAATCTTCAATACTGGTCAGGCCCAAAAGTCCTCTAAAAACCTGTTTTGTGGGATAAATCTGCTCATAAAGATAGTAGGAAGAATTGTCCTGAACGAGTTTTTTCTCATCCATCAGTTCTTCAAAGGTCGACCGGATTTTTCTTAAATTTCTGTCGATATCCTTGGATTTACTTACAACATAAGGTTTTATCATATTGATGTAAGTATCTTCAACTTGAGCTTTTTCCGTTATTTCTTCCTGAGTGAAGTTATCAAGAGGATGGGTAGGGAAGGTGCTCTCATGATCTTTATGAGGTCGTATTCCACGAAAAGGTTTAAAAATAGGCATATTTTATTGTATAGTTTCTTTTATCTTAATAATTTGTTCTGCTAATTCGATCCCGATTTTTTCCTGTGCGTCCACCGTATTTCCACCGATGTGCGGGGAAAGTGACAGCGCAGGGTTCATCAGCAGCGGTAATTCCGGACGTGGCTCATTTTCAAAAACATCCAATGCGGCACCCGCTACTTTTTCAGATTCGATAAAATCGATCAACGCTACTTCATTAATGACACCGCCTCTTGCCGTATTTACGATATATACTCCGTCTTTCATTTTCTCAAACTGGGGCGTGTCGATGATATATCCTGTTGTTTTCGGCGTATTGATACTGATGAAATCTGCTTCTTTGAGAAAGGCATCCATATCATTGTCTGAAGTAATTTCAAAACTGACTGTCTGACCGTCAAAAAACTTGAGGGTAAGCACTTCCGTTTTTGGCTTTCTGGTGAGTACTTTAATTTTCATTCCCAGAGAAATCCCCATCTTAATTACTTCCTGTCCGATGCTTCCAAAACCAATTACGCCTAACGTTTTTCCTGAAAGTTCGTATGCCTTACTGAAAGACTTCTTCATGGCATCGAAATGAGTTTCCCCTTCCAGCGGCATCAGCCTGTTGGATTCATGAAGAAACCTTGCGAGGGAAAAGAAATGGGCAAACACCAGTTCCGCCACCGATTTTGAAGACGCAGTAGGGGTATTGATGATGTACAGTCCTTTTTCTATTGCGTATTCTACATCAATGTTATCCATTCCTATTCCGCCTCTGCCGATAATTTTAAGCCCCGGACAGGCATCAATAAGATCCTGTCGCACTTTCGTCGCGCTTCTTACCAAAAGAACAGTAACGTTATGTTCATTGATGAAACTGATTAACTGATTCTGTGCCACCCTGTGGTTGAGCATCTCAATTCCGGCATTTTTTAGTACCTGTTCACCTGCTGCAGAAATTCCATCGTTTGCTAAAACTTTCATGGTTTCGTATCTTGATTTGAAGATTAAAAAATTTGATCTTTAAAACTTTAAATCATCTTGCAAATTAAGAAAATTTAAAATAATGTTTTTTTCCTTTAATCTCTGTTTCTTATTCTTTACATTACTTTACAGACCTCATGGCATCTACCAGTACCTGCACACTTTCAATAGGCATCGCGTTATAGAGGCTCGCTCTATATCCGCCGAGGCTTCGGTGCCCGTTCAGTCCGCTGATTCCTGCTGTTTTCCATGCATTGTCGAATGCTTCTTTTTTGCTTTCGTCTGTTAATCTGAAAGAGACATTCATAAGGGAACGGTCTTCTTTTACACAGAACGTTTCAAATAAAGGATTGCTGTCTATTTCATCATATAAAAGCTGTGCTTTGGCTGTATTTCTGGCTTCAGCTGCAGCAATTCCTCCGTTGTTTTCCAGATATTGCAGGGTAAGCAATGATGCGTATACAGGGAATACCGGCGGCGTATTGTACATGGATTCTTTGGCAATATGCTGGGAATAATCCAGAATGGAGAACATGTTTTCTCTTCCCGTTTTCCCCAGAATTTCCTTTTTAATCACTACTAATGTGACACCGGCAGGACCCATGTTTTTCTGAGCTCCTGCATAAATGAGATCAAATTTTGAAAAATCCAGCTGTCTGGAGAAGATATCTGAACTCATGTCGCAGACCATCAAAGTATCCACTTCAGGGAATGATTTCATCTGGGTTCCATAGATCGTATTATTGGAAGTACAGTGAAAATAATCATATTCTGAACCTACGGTATAGTCTTTTGGAATGAAATTGTAGTTCTGATCTTTTGAAGAACCTACCACATCTACCATTCCTACTTTTTTAGCTTCTTTAATCGCTCCTGCCGCCCAGGTACCGGTATCAGTATACGCTGCTTTTCCGCCCACTTTCATCAGGTTGTAAGGAACCATGGCAAACTGAAGGCTTGCACCGCCTCCCAAATACAAGACTTCATAATCATCGCCCAAATTCATCAGTCTTTTCACAATAGCTCGGGCTTCATCCATAACGGCTACGAAATCCTTGCTTCTGTGCGAAATTTCAAGAAGGGAAAGTCCGATTCCGTTAAAATCCAAAATCGCCTGTGCCGATTTTTCGAATACTTCCTGAGGTAAGATGCATGGTCCTGCGCTGAAGTTATGCTTTTTGCTCATATTTTTATTTTTTAGTTGGCTGTAAAAACTTTTCTCTTACAGCTTTTTGGTTGTTCTTATAAAATAATTGTGACGTATATATACAAAAAACCGCCTCATGGTGATTGAGACGGCAGGTTTTATTCTCCGTGTAAGAATGCTTTTTTATTAAGCAGTGTTTCTTCAGATTCCACATGGTCTTCATCAGGAACACAGCAGTCAACAGGGCAAACTGCCGCACATTGGGGCTCTTCATGGAAGCCTTTGCATTCCGTACATTTATCCGTTACAATAAAATATACATCATCACTTACAGGCTCCTGTGGATCATCCGCATTGATTGTTAATCCGGACGGCATGGTTACCGTACCTTTCAGTTCGGTGCCTTCTGAAGCTTTCCAATCTACTGCTCCTTCATAAATTGCATTATTCGGGCATTCCGGCTCACAGGCGCCGCAATTAATGCATTCATCAGTTATTTTAATAGCCATCGCTAATTTTTTTTAAATTTGCACAAAATTACAAAATATTCCCCAATTTTGCAGCAATTATGAATACTGAAAATCAAGTTTTAGGACTTATACGTCTTAGCAGCTATATAACAGAGTTTTTAGATGAAAATCCGGAAGATTATAATGATAAAGATTTTGATTTTGAACTTTTAATTAAAAAAACCGAAATTGAAAATCCCTGGTTCACTATTGAGAATCAGAAATTTGCCTTTAGGCAATGGGCAGATCTTCTGACTCATGAAAACATCAGCAATTGGCTTAAGAAATATTCTATTTCGAAAACGTCAAAAAGAGTAGGACTGATCTTAGCCGGAAATATTCCGCTTGTTGGCTTTCATGATATTATTTCCGTTATTTTGAGCAATCATATTCCTGTGATTAAACTATCTTCCAAAGACCGCTATATGGTTCCGTTTCTGTTAAAAAAATGGGAAGAGTTTTCTGACGGGCAGATCAAATATGAATTTGTGGAAAAGCTGGAGAATTTTGATGCGGTAATTGCTACGGGAAGTAACAACACCGCGAGGTATCTGGAATATTATTTTAAAAACTATTTACACATCATCAGAAAAAACAGGACTTCAGTGGCTGTTTTAAAAGGGGATGAAACTGATGAAGAGTTACAGCTTCTGGCAAACGATATTTTCCGGTATTTCGGATTGGGATGCAGGAATGTAACCAGACTTTTTATTCCTGATGATTTTCTTATAGACCGCCTTTTTGAAAGTTTTTTAAATTTTCAGGATATTATCAATCATCATAAATATGCAAATAACTACGATTATAACCGTGCAGTTTATCTTTTAAACCAGGATAAGTTCTGGGATAATAATTTTGTAATGCTGAAGGAGGATGAAAAACTTTTCAGCCCGCTTTCTGTGATTAATTTCAGCAGATATTCATCCCTGGACAATGTGAAAAGTTTTATTGAAGAAAATGAGGAACATATTCAATGTGTGGTTGCTAAAAATGAGTTAGGTCTGGATTCTGTGAAACCAGGTGAAGCACAAAGTCCCGGTTTAGCTACCTATGCAGATAATGTCGATACAATGAAATTTTTATCAGTAATATAATTCTTCGTATCTTGCTGTCAACCATTATTACATTCGATATGAAAAAAATAATCCTGGCAGTTGCCGTTTTGGCTTTTCAGCTAAGCTTTTCCCAACAGAAAAGCAGTGTAAAAATCGTTGAAAGCAAGAAAACTGAACTCACTTCTGAGCTGAGTAAAGATAAAATTGACCTATACAACCATTCATTTTTAAAATTTGTTGCAGCTTTAAAGGCTTCCGATAAGAATGCTGTCAGCAGCCTCATTTCTGATAAGGTTAAAGATGTTGTCAATGATAATATTATTCAGAAATTATCGGGAGGCATCAGCTTTGAAAGGAAAACCGAAGTATATAAATCCGGTTATCAGAAAGTAATGGATAACGAAACCTATCCTGCCATCCAGTATAAATATGCCGATGATACACTAGATCCGCCAAGGGATATTATCACGGTAATTTTTGAAAATGACGGAAAGATTCTTGGTGTGAAACCGGAATATGCAAAGTAAGAAGGCAATAAAATATTTTGCAGAATTAAATAATCAAATTAATTAAACTTAAAATACTATGATGACAGATGTTTTAGTCGCACATTCTTCGGATGTAGAAAAGGCGGGCTTTTACAGAAAAACGTATCTGCACGTTGCTTTAGCAATCCTAGCCTTTATCGGGGTTGAGACTGTTTTATTACAAACCATTCCGGATCAGCTGATCTATGCCATGTTTGCACAGCGATATCTCTGGCTGCTGATTATCGGGGTATTCTGGCTGGCTTCGGTTCTGGCGACCAAATGGTCACTTTCTTTAAGCAAATCCACTCAGTATTTCGGATTAGGATTTTATGTCTTACTGGAAGCTGTGATTTTCCTTCCGCTTATCAAGATTGCTACACTGTATGCCGGACCTCAGGTAATATTCCAGGCTGCAATGTTAACAATTGCTATGTTTGCAGGGATTTCAACCGTGGCATTCACTTCAAAAAGGGATTTTTCTTTTCTCAGGAATATTATTGTGATCGGAGGATTCATTGCTCTGGGGCTGATCGTTGGCGGTATGGTTTTCAGCTTTAATTTAGGCCTTTGGTTTTCAGTAGGAATGGTAATTCTTGCTTCTGCAACCATTCTTTACCAAACAAGCAAGCTTAAGGATTCCTACGCTACCAATCAGTACGTGGGTGCTTCTTTACAGCTGTTTGCCTCGATTATGCTCCTGTTCTGGTATATCCTGAGCATTCTGATGAGCAGAAGAAGCTGATAAGAATTATGAATTTAAAGGTATGACTTTATCATAAACTTAATAAACCCAAAAAATCCTGATGTTCTCCATCGGGATTTTTTATTCCAAGAATATTGATTCCTTGGAAATTTTTAAATATTAAAATCTTTCAATATTTAATTTGAATTATTTGTCAATTGACCCTAAAACCTTTTGGGCAAAAGAATTTAAAGCATCCTTTTCGCTCATTCCGTTCTGTACGGCAGCATGAACCTCAAGCGCTCCGCAGATGTTGGTGATTAATTCTCCTGCTACATTAAGATCTTCTTCACCGGTTCCTCTGAATTCGCAGAAGCTTTCTAAAACTTCCAGTGTCTTTTCAAGATTTTCCGGGCTTTGGTTTTGATAAAACTGTCTGATGATAGGTAACTTCATAATTACAATTCATTAAATAACTCGGTTAAACTTTCTGCCTTGTTGGTCTGAACCTGGTTGACCAATTCTCCGTTTCTGAAAATGGCAAAAGTAGGTAAATTGTCAACCTTGGCTAACTTCCTGCTTTCCGGTAATTTCTCAGCATCTACATAAAGGAAAGGTATGGTTTCATTATCAGAAGCCAGCTTTTTGAATTTCGGCTTCATAATCCTGCAGTTGCCACACCAGGTTGCTCCATACTGAACGACAACCTTTTCATTATCATTTACAATATTCTGTAAGGTATCTTCTGTTAATTCTGTATACATTTTATTAATTTGAAAATTTGGTAATTTAATAATTTGAAAATGAGGATAAAATAGAAAATGAGATAATTCTTAATAATCATAGGATTAATTTTCAAATTATCTCATCTTCAAATTAACACATTGTATTAGTTTTTTGCTAAATACTCAGCGGTAGAATTTCTGTCTGCTTTCATTGCTTCCTTTCCTTCTTCCCAGTTGGCAGGGCAAACTTCACCATGCTTCTGAACATGCGTATAAGCATCAATTAATCTGATATATTCTTTTACGTTTCTTCCTAAAGGCATATCGTTTACAGACTCATGGAAAATTTTTCCTGTTTCGTCGATAAGATATGTTGCTCTGTAGGTAACGTTTGAGCCTGTGAAAACCTCTTCACCCTCATCATTATATTCGAAATCCTGATCAACAATTCCTAAAAGATTAGCCAGCTGTCTGTGCGTGTCAGCCAAAAGCGGATAAGTAACCCCTTCTATACCTCCATTATCTTTTGATACATTCAGCCATGCAAAGTGTACTTCATTGGTATCACAAGAAGCACCGATTACTTTGGTGTTTCTTTTTTCAAATTCACCTAAAGCCTCCTGGAAAGCATGTAACTCAGTCGGACAAACGAAAGTGAAATCTTTCGGGTACCAGAATAAAAGAACTTTCTGCTGATTAGCTGTTGCTTCTTCGAAGATGTTGATCCTTAAATCGTCACCCATTTCAGACATAGCATCAATCGCTACATTCGGGAATTTTTTTCCTACTAAAGACATAATTTTCTTGTTTTTATATTTAAATTTTTCTAGTGCAAATATATTGCTATTTCGTCTATTGAACAATGTATGATTAATAAATAAAATCTATAACCATTTTTGATTATATAAAGGAAAATGACTTGATTAAGGAATTATATTTTCAATATTAAATATTTAGAAAACTAGATTTATAAACTTCAAATAATTTCTTGATATCTATTTTAGTGATCTTTCCCCAAAATATTATTAGTAAAAGCGGATTCTATAGAAATAATTCTCAAGTCGTTGAAATATATCAAAATTTAGATTTTGTATATTATAGTTAGTATTTCTAAAATTATTATTTATGAAAAATTTGAAAAATTATCAAGAGAGGATTTAAGATTACTTTCTGGAGGGAAATTTGCTGTTGAACGCAGCAAAGCACATTGTGTATGCAGCATGTCTCCAAAAAGATGTTGATTCAGTTTTAACTTCAGACATTTTAGCTGCAGGTGAACAAGCTTGTGGCGGCCCTGTAGCAGGTTGTGTGACAAACAATACTTATCACTATTGATATTAAAAAACCGTCTTATAAGTTTAAGACGGTTTTATTTATCATTGCAATCATAAAAACCTTTTTTAAAGCAATTAGAACAAATACTTGAACTTTACACGGTTCAAGTATCTTAATTAAATTTCTCCAATAGTTTTTTAATTCTTCCCATCGCTTCAATCAGATCTTCTTCTGATGCTGCGTAAGAAAACCGGATGCATTCAGGACTTCCGAAGGAAACACCGCCGACGCATCCAACATAAGCATTTTCTAAAAGAAACATGGCAAAATCATCAGCATCTTTAATGATTGTTCCGTTTAAAGTTTTTCCGATATAATAGGATATATCAGGAAAAAAATAAAATGCCGCTTTCGGCAGTACGACCTTAAAGCCCGGAATTTCTTTGATTAAATCATACATCAGATCCCTTCTTTTTTTAAAGGCATCGATCATATACCGATATTCCGAAGGATCGGTTTTCAGAGCGGTAATTGAAGCTCTCTGTGCCATCGTATTTGCACCGCTGGTCATCTGGCCCTGAATTTTCTCGCAAGCCTTTGCCAGCCACTCCGGACATGCGGAGTATCCGATTCTCCAGCCAGTCATTGCGAAAGCTTTTGACATTCCGTTGATCACAGCTGTTTGTTCGTAAATTTCAGGAAACTGTGCAATAGATGTTGTTTTTGTTTCATAATTGATGTATTCGTAGATCTCATCTGAAATTACAGTGACATAAGGATATTTGGCAATAACTTTTGCCAGGGATTTCAATTCGTCGTAAGTATAATATCCACCGGAAGGATTACACGGAGAACTGAACAATACAGCCTTTGTTTTATCCGTAATGGCTTCCTCAAGCTGTTCGGCAGTAATTTTAAAATCGGTAACATAAGAGGTCGGAAGCATTACGGAAGTTCCCCCCATCATTTTTACCATTTCATCATAGCTTACCCAGTAAGGATTCGGAAGGATTACTTCATCTCCATCATTGAGAAGCGCTGCCAGAACATTTAAAATAGCCTGCTTGGCACCGTTTGATACACAGATTTGAGTGGGTTTATATTGTAAATGATTATCTCTTTTCAGTTTGTCACAGATGGCTTCACGAAGTTCTAAAAATCCGGGAACAGGAGAGTAGTGACTGTAGTTTTGGTTAATGGCATCAAAAGCAGCCTGTTTTATAGTGTCAGGAACGTCAAAATCAGGTTCCCCTAAAGTTAAACTGATCACATTAATTCCGGCAGCTTTCATCTCTCTGGCCTTATTTGACATGACAAAAGTCTGCGAGTAGCCTAATCTATTGACTCTGTCTGAAAGTTTATTCATAATTTTTTTGCATTTGAACAAATATATAATAAAAACTTAATTTGAATAAAATGTGAATAAAAACTTATTTTTGCTTTTTATAATATTTCACATGTCTACAACGTTACTATTAAAATACTTTCCGGATCTTACAGAAAATCAGATTGAACAGTTCAATAAACTTGAAGGTTTATACCAGGAATGGAATGAAAAAATCAACGTGATTTCAAGAAAGGATATGGAATCTCTGTATGAAAAGCATATTTTACATTCTTTAGGAATTGCCAAAGTGATGGGATTTGCTCCGGGAACCAAGGTTCTGGATATCGGAACGGGAGGTGGATTTCCCGGAATCCCATTGGCTATTTTATTTCCTGAGGCAGAGTTTACTTTAATTGATTCTATCGGAAAAAAAATAAGCGTTGTCAATGCAGTGGCTGAAGGAGTGGGATTAACCAATGTAACAGCCATTCACGGAAGAGCGGAGAAACTGAAAGAAAAATTCCATTTTGTAGTAAGCCGTGCCGTAACACAGATGCCGGAATTTTTAAGATGGCTGAAAGGTAAATTTGAAAAAGAACAGTTTAATCCTAAACATAACGGAATCTTATATTTAAAAGGTGGTGATCTTGCGGAAGAACTTGCCGGTATTAAATGTGAAATTTTTAATCTTAAGAATTATTTTGATGAAGAGTTTTTTGACACCAAAAAAGTGGTGTATTTATCAAAAGGCAATTTTAACTCCTAATAAAACTGATAACCCCCTTTTGATTAAATTTTAATTTTAAAATCCGGAATACCGTAATATTTGATATTAAAATTCAATATATTTGAATTTAATAGTAATAGGCAAAAATATTGCCGGCACCTTGTTTTAATACAATTGAATCAACTGTTTATTTTATATGTTCAGGTGTACTGATAACCAAATTTTGTAGCTATGAAAAACTTTTTCACTGTTGGATTTTCTGCACTGGTTTTAGGATTATTTTTCACTTCATGTAATGATGAAGACGACTATCAGACCATAGAAGCTACTGATAAAATTAAAATTGATAGTGTAAAAATTGTAAATGATACAATGGATGTGTTCAGTATTCAGCGTATTAAAACATATTCTACTTATCCGTCGCAATGTGAAGGTTTCTACGGATATGATTACGTTTATAATGACAGCACCTTAAGAACGGTGACTGCTTACAAATATATTACCAGCGGACCCTGTACCCAGAAAAGCTATACGGCAGCAGGACAGATCAATTTCAGTCCGCAGCACACCGGAATTTATACTTTTAAATTCTGGAACGGAGGCAGCAACTGGATAACCAAAACAATTGTAGTTGAATAACAAATGAAATGGATTTTTATTGTGTGTATTCTGATGTCCAACATCTTATTTGGACAGAAGATATATTGGCAGGAAGGATTGAAATTAAATTGGGATAACTTTAAAAGTAAAGTGAATAATCAGAGAGGTACCAATGTAGTTGCTTATACAAACTGCGGCTGGTCTTATTCTTATGTAAAATCATCAAATCCGAAGGCCCCGATTAAAATCAAGGTTGAAACGGTCTTCAATGAAAATCAATCGTGGAAGGATGTAAAACGGATTAATGATTATGTCCTGCTGCACGAGCAGAAACACTTTGACGCAGCAGAAGTTTTCGCGCGCAAACTCAGGAAAGAAATTTCGGAAAAAATAAAGACGTCTTCAGATTTTGACAGATCTTTCAAGTCCATTTATAATCGTATTCTCAGGAACTATCAGGATTTCCAGAAACGTTATGATGCGGAGACCAAAAACGGAATGGTGGAAGAGAAGCAAGCGGAATATAACCGTATTATTGCTGAGGAGCTGGAAAATTACAAAAGCTACAGAAAGTCTTGAAGTTTCTCAATAAAATCATCCACGAATTATTAGCCCAAAACCCGGATCTTTCTGAGTTTAATGTCGTTCTGCCCGGAAAAAGGCCTGTCGTTTTTATACGGCGGATTTTAGAGGAAAATAATTATTCTGGTTTTCTGCCTCACTTTTATACGATTGAGGAACTGGTCAGTAGTATTGCCGACAAACAGGAAATTCACGGGATTTCGTTATGGTTGTTTGCGTTCGATGTCTATAAAAGCCTGAATCTCATTCCTAATGACGACTTTTCCGAGTTCCTGAAATGGTTCCCGACGTTACAGAAGGACTGGGATGATATGTTAAAATTCTCAGACAATGACGAAGCGGTGCTTCAGTACATGTTTGATGAAGAAAGAATTAAAGAATGGGCACAGGACCTGGGAGATGATGACGAGTCGGCGAGAAAAAAGTTCCTTACCTTCTGGAAAAACATGAATATCTATCTTCCTGTACTGAAAAAAAGACTGCAGGAAAAAAACTGGGCGACTTCCGGAATGATCCATGAAGAGGCTGGAAAGAAAATGGCCGATTTTGCTGAAAGTACAAAACAGCAGTTTATTTTTTGTGGCTTTAATGCGTTTACTCCGGTGGAAGAGAAGCTGGTACGAAGCCTTTTGCAGTGGAATAAAGGACAATGTTTTTTTCAGGCGGACCGTTATTATTTTGATGATGAAAGGCAGGAAGCCGGCAAGTTTTTAAGAAATCATAAAACCTGGAAGGAATTTACCGATGAACGGACTTTTCAGTGGATCGAAGATGATTTTAACCAGCCTAAAAATATCAAAATCTATGAAGTGTCAGGAAATATTACCCAGACCAAAATCCTACCGGAAATTCTTAAAGAAATAGAGAATAAAACCTATTCTAATACCGCTGTTGTATTGCTGGATGAAAACCTGCTTCCTGCAAGCCTTGACGCCATGCACGATGTTCAGAACCTGAATATTACGATGGGGTTTCCCTTGAAAAACCTGTCTTTTTCCAATGCTGTCAAACAGCTTTTTTATCTTCAGAAACAACTGGAGAAAAACAGGTCTTCCTATTATTACCGTGATGTTTTTCCTATCCTTGAAGAGCTTCCGAAATCTCCGGAAGATGAGATGGTTATCAATAATTTTAAGGTAAATGTAGAACAGAGGAATATTGTCTATATCTCAAAAAAACTTTTGGATGAACTTTTAGGCCAATTATCATATTATAATCTTCTTAAGAAGGCAGAGACAACCAATAATTACCTGGATTCATTAATAGCTTTTTGCCAGCAGATCAAATGGCTGGAGATTGATGATATCCAATATGAAAATGTTTCCCATTTTGAGAATGCCTTCAGGATGATTAAGAATCAGCTGTCACCTTATAATTTCGAGATCAGAATGGAAACGCTTGAAATTTTAATTAATCAGCATATCAATTCTGAAAGTATTGATTTTCAGGGTGAACCTTTGCAGGGACTTCAGGTGATGGGACTTCTGGAAACCCGTCTTCTGAATTTTGAAAATGTTATCCTGCTGTCTGTGAATGAAGGTAAGCTTCCACTAGGGAATTCCCAGAATACGTATATTCCTTTTGACATCAGAAAATTTTTTAATCTTCATACTTTTCTGGAAAATGACAGTATTTATGCCTATCATTTCTACCGCCTGATTCAGGATTCCCAAAATGTACACCTGCTGTTCAATGCATTAAGTTCCGGAGTAAATACAGGTGAGAAAAGCAGGTTTATCACCCAGATTGAAATGGAGAGCTCCCACAATATCGAACATCTGATCATTGAGAACACCTCAGAACCGATCATTACAGAGCCTATCGAAATTTCCAAAACAGCTGTTGTGATGGAAAGGCTGCAACGGTGGAAGGAGAAAGTATCAGCTTCACACCTGACAAGCTATCTTTATAATCCTATTGATTTTTATCTTTCCAAGATACTGAACACTTCAGAAAGTGATGAAATTGAAGAGGAACTGTCTGTCAAAAACTACGGAAATCTGGTACACTATACCCTTCAAGAAGTATATGAAGTATTAAAAGGTAAAGTTCTAAAAGAAAATGATTTGAAGCAGTCAATTGCAGCAATAGATCAATATATTGAAACAGCCATTGAAAAGCTGAAACACCAGCCTGAATTTTATGAAAAAGGAATGAACTTTATTCATAAGGCGATTGCAAAAAAGGTAATCGGAAATATTCTGAATTATGATTTAGATTTAGTAAAAACCGGAAATGCACTGGAAATCATTGCTATCGAGAAACGTTTTGAACATGTAGATTTCTATCTTGATGATAATGATAAAATTTCTTTCTTTGGCTTTATCGACAGAATCGACAAACTTAATGGGACACTAAGAATTATTGATTATAAAACAGCGAAAATAAAGAATCTGGTGGTTAAAATAGATGATGAAAAAATAACCGAATATTTTCATAATAATGACCGAAAGCAGGCATTACAGCTATGCATCTACCAATACGTTGTTCAGAGCCTCCCGGAATTCTGGGGATTCCCTATAGAAACCGGAATCTGGAGCTTTGCCGAAGCTAAAAAAGGAGTCGTTTCTCTTCAGTTTGAGAAAGGAGATATTGATGTGGCCATGAAATCGGTTAAAAGCCTGATTGAAGAAATCCTGAATCCACAGATTAACTTTATTGAAAGACTTAAGCCTTATTCTGCTTAACGATTTATAATCTAAGTAAAGAGCCTGAAATTTCAGGCTCTTTAGTTTTTTTTTATACTCAAATAAGATTTTAATTAAAAGCATTGATTCCGGTAATATCCATCCCTGTAATCAGCAGGTGGACATCATGCGTTCCTTCGTATGTAATTACGGATTCCAGGTTAGCGGCATGCCTCATCATCGGGAATTCTCCCATAATACCCATTCCTCCAAGGATTTGTCGGGATTCCCTTGCGATATCAATAGCCATTTTCACGTTATTTCTTTTCGCCATTGAGATTTGCGCAGGTGTCGCTTTATGATCGTTTTTCAGGTTTCCTAACTGTAGACAAAGCAACTGAGCTTTAGTAATCTCAGTTAAAAATTCTGCCAGCTTTTTCTGTTGCAGCTGATAAGACCCGATCGGTTTTCCGAATTGTTTTCTTTCTTTGGAATACTGAACAGCTGTACAGTAACAGTCTATGGCAGCACCGATAACTCCCCAGGAAATTCCGTATCGCGCGGAATTCAGGCAGGATAAAGGCCCTTTTAGCCCTGTAACTCCCGGAAGCAGGTTTTCTTTCGGAACTTTAACGTTATTAAATACCAGTTCTCCTGTTTTTGAAGCTCTTAAACTCCATTTATTATGGGTTTCAGGAGTGGTGAAGCCTTCCATCCCTCTTTCAACAATCAGTCCCTGCACCTTTCCCTCTTCATTTTTTGCCCACACTACTGCAATATCGCAAAGCGGGGAATTGGTAATCCACATTTTTGCACCGTTCAGCAGATAATGATCGCCCATATCTTTAAAACTGGTCTCCATTGATCCCGGATCCGAACCGTGATTAGGCTCTGTCAATCCAAAAGAACCGATCATCTCTCCGGCGGCAAGTTTAGGTAAGTATTTCATTTTCTGTTCTTCAGAACCGAATTCATTGATTGGGAACATTACCAGAGAACTTTGTACGGAAGCTGCAGAACGTACTGCGGAATCACCTCTTTCCAGTTCCTGCATAATTAAGCCGTAAGAAATCTGGTCCAGGCCGGAACCTCCGTACTCAACCGGAATATAAGGGCCCAATGCACCGATCTGTCCCAATTCTTTCATCAGTCCCGGAATATCCGTGTGATTTTGGGCAGCCTGATCAATCTGGGGCATCACAAAACTTTCTACCCAGTCTCTTACAGACTGACGGATCAGCTTGTGTTCTTCGGTAAGTAAAGCATCGATGCCGTAATAGTCAGGGATGCTTGTAAGAGGATAATATGACATTGTAATTTAATTTTCCTAAAAATAGTACTTTTCATGAGTTCAGGAAAATTTTTTTTATATGCTTTTTATCAGTTGATATTGAAGGATTTACATTATATTTTTAGTTAAAATAAGAAATGCCTTACTTTTCTTCTTCGTTGGAAATAGGGTATTGGTTGGCCGGATGATAGATTCTGTTTTTAAACTTATATAAATACGGAGCTTTATTGGCAGAGCCGTCATATAATTTTTCAAGTCTTTCAAGGATATTGAGACTTAATATTTTACGCTGAAAATTATTCCTTCTGAATGTTTCTCCTAAAATAGTCTCATAAAGCGACTGTAAATCTTTCATGGTGAATTTTTCCGGCAAAAGATTGCTTGCAGCTACTTCCGTATTAATATTCATTCGTAAGTATTCAAGTCCGGTTTCAATAATTCTGTCGTGATCAAAAGCCATTTTGGGAAGCTTATCCACTTCAAACCATTCACAGCTTTCGTTAAAAGCATCCGGAAATGTATTGGCCATTGAAAAATCAATCAGGCTGCAGTATCCGACTGTAATAAACCGTTGAAAAATCCAGTGATCTTTAGGAACTTCAACCCCTTTGTTGTTCAGCAGGATCTGGTGGACATTATTTTCGGTTCTGTCAATCCTTCCGAAGGTATGGAATTGCTTGAGGAAAATATCTTTAAGATGCGTCCTTTCATACAAAACACGTGCAGCGGCTTCCCGAAGATCTTCATCATTAAAAACAAAACCGCCGGGAAGAGACCACAAATTCAGGTCGTGGTACTTTAAAAGCAAAACTTTAAGGATATTATTATGAAAACCAAATATGGTGCAGTCAACCGATACGTGTGCTACAAAGTCTTTTGTATCAATGAGTTCCTGAAGAGTTTCCTTATTTTTTTCGTTTTTGATTTTCATACCGGTAAAAATAAAATTATTTTCCAAATTTTGGATCAGCAAGCTTAAAATAAATTAAACTAATGACAAACAGCACGATAACAGCCGATAAAATATACATAGAATAATAGCCGAGCATTTGGTTCCCGAATAAAACCGACATGATAATGGAACTTACGGAACTGCCTAAAGATGAAAAAATGACAATTAGTGAAGTGAAAAGATTAGCCCTGCTTTTGTCGACCTGAGCAATCATTTTTGAATTAATGATCGGATAGAGCGGTGAAAGGAAAAATCCGGTAACAGGAAACAGGAACAGCAATATCCTGCTGTCATCTGTACCGAAAAACTGTATTACGCTAATCGTTGTTAGTACCAATACAATCATTGAAATACACAAAACATAATATTTTGATAAGGAAAACCGGTGAATCACATTAGCGGTAATAATTCTTCCGGCATAGGAAAAAAGCGCCATGAATGAGGAGGCCTGAAGAGCGAAAAATGAATTTACTTTTAAATGATTCTTGTAAAAAGAGGGCAGCCACGAGTTAAAACTTTGCTCGATAAAAACAATGGAAAAAATGATCACCAAAAATACCATCATTAAAGGATTAATCAGCTTTATAAGTTCCTGAATTATATTATTTTTCTCGGTTTCGACAGATTCTGAAATTGAAAGTCTGGAAAAAAGGAAAATTGTAATCCCTGACAACAATGAAATAGATAAAAACCCAAATTTCCAGAATTCCGAAAAATGACTTGAAATCAGCCAACCGAAACCTGTATTCACAACAAAAATCCCGATCATAAAAGAAGCTTCCACACTGTTCATGGTTTTGGCTAATGATTTCTCGTCTGAAATATTATTTCTGATAATTCCGAACACACAAATTTTACCAATGGCAAAGCAGGTCCCGACAATAGCAAACCATACTTTGTAAAACCAGAATACTTCTGCAAAAGGTAAGATAAGAGAGCAGATCCCAACAATCGACAAAGCAAAAATCAACGATTTTTTAGTTCCGAATCTGCTTATGAAATTCACGGCAAAAAGTGAAATAAAAGCAATCGGAAGGTCTTTAAAAGATTCCAGAAAACCAAGCTTTTCATAAGTGATTTTTGTCTCCGAAAGTTGCAGGATCACAATGCCCATACAGTTCAGCACCATAGAAAAAATAAGAAAAGTAAGTTTTAACGAAAGAGCAATACGGGCAGTCTGGGCCATCATTTTGGGGATTAATTTTCTGTTTTTGTTATGATTTTTTATGAAAAGCACAAAAAAACATGCCTTTGAAGTCCCAAAAATAAAGGAAAAATTAAAATATTTATTAAGATAATGTTAAATAATTAAAAAAAAATATATTTTTATTGTCTCAATTTGAGAATTAAAAAACTAACTGTATATGAATGTAAAAATATCTAGAAGTTTAGGGGTGGTTGCCGTGCTCTATTTTACGGCGAATTTCAGTGCCCAAAACAGAACGAATGACACCGTCTCCAAAGAGACCAAAATCGAGGAGGTGGTAATGATCGGTTATGGTACCCAGAAGAAGAGTAACGTGACGGGAGCGATTGCAAGTATTAAGGCGAGTGACATAGAAAATATTCCAGCAGGTAAACCAGAGCAAGTTTTGCAAGGTAGAGCAGCCGGGGTTTCTGTAGTTACAAATTCCGGCCAACCAGGAGCTGCCGCAACAGTACGTGTACGTGGTATTACTAGTTTTGGAGCTGGAAGCAATAGTCCGCTATGGGTTGTAGATGGTATTGTAGTTGATAATATAGGCTGGCTTAATCAATCGGATATAGAAAGTATAGAAGTATTAAAGGATGGAGCTTCGTCTGCTATCTATGGGGTTTCTGCTGCTAAAGGAGTGATTCTTGTTACAACTAAAAAAGGGAAAAAAGGAAGATTAAATCTTTCCTATAATGGCTTTTATGGTTTTTCAAATGCATCAAAAAAATTAGATCTCCTCAACGCAACTCAATACGCAACTATTATCAACGAAGGATTTGTAAATGATGGTGGCGCTCCGAGATACTCTAATCCGTCGGCATTTGGAAAAGGAACGGATTGGCAAGACACTATTTTTGGAACGGGTGAAAAAAGTTCACATGAAGTAAGTATTACCGGAGGAAATGAAAAATCAACGTATTACACATCTTTTGGTTATTTTGATCAATCTGGTATCGTTATGAGTGACATTTCGAACTATAAAAGAATAAATGCCAGATTCAACTCAACACATAAAGTAACTGACTATTTAACATTAGGACAAACTTTTGCATACACTCATGTAAAGTCTCAAGGCATTAGTGCTAATGAAGAATTTGGTGGTCCGTTGGCTTCTGCAGTAAATCTAGACCCAACAACCCCTGTTGTCGTAACAGACTGGTCTATGGTAGATCCTAGTGGATATACTAACCCATATATAATTCGTGATCCAAATGGCAACCCCTATGGCATTTCTCAATATGTAAACAATGAAATGACAAACCCCCGTGCTTTCCGTTATATACAACAAGGAAATCACAATTGGTCTGATGATTTTGTCGGAAATGTTTTTGCAGAACTAAAATTTCTTAAAAATTTCACTTTTAAAACAAGTTTAAATGGTAAAAAATCTTACTGGGGTAGTCGCTCTTTTTCTCCAAAATATTATTTGAGTCCAAACTTTAGTAATACCAGTTTCAATAGTTTAAATAAAGTTGAAGAGAATAAATTTGAATGGAGTATGGAAAATACTTTAACATATCAAAATAAGTTCGGAGATCATAATTTAAGCATTTTAGCAGGACAAGGTGTTTACAGATATAACATTTCAGGAGGTACAAGCTTAACATATAGTAACTTACCGATTGATAATTGGCAAGATGCATCTTTCAACTTCAATATTCCGCAAGATGATATTACTGCAACTGGCTGGGACGGCATTCAAACTCGTAAAGCTTCTTATTTCGGTAGAATTATTTATGACTATGCAGATAAATATTTGTTTACAGGAACAATTCGTAGAGATGGTTCGTCAAAATTTGCTACAAACCAACATTGGGGAACATTTCCATCTATGTCTTTAGGCTGGAATGTTAATAAAGAAAATTTCTGGCCAGAAAATAAAATCATCAATACTCTAAAATTTAGAGGAGGGTATGGGGTTCTAGGAAATGATGAAATGGAAAATTTCAGATTTGCAAATTTCATGGTTTCAGGAAGTAATTATACTAATTCGGGAAATAATATCATCATTGGTTATGCCCCGAGTACATTAGAAAACCCTAACCTAAAATGGGAGGAAACGAGCCAGTTAAATATTGCTGCAGATTTTAAATTATTAAACAATTTCACATTTACCGTAGACTGGTATAAAAAGAAAACAACCGATATTTTAAGACAGATTAATATCCCTGGTTATATTGGTGTTCCTAACTTACCTTGGTCGAATGTAGGAGACATGGAAAACTCAGGTTTAGAGCTTGAATTAGGTTATAAAAAGAATTGGGATGACTTCGGTATCTCTGTTAATGGAAATTTTGCTACAATAAAGAACAAAGTTTTGAGATTAGAGGATGATATTGATTATTTCAATCTTGCCTCTTTCCAAACTATGGGAGCAGTCTCCAGAGTAGCAGTAGGGCAACCATACGGGTCATTCTACGGACAAACTTACAGTGGTGTTTTCCAAAACCAAGCACAGATTGATTCTTACAGAAATTCAAACGGACAATTACTCTTACCAAATGCAAAACCTGGAGATTTTATCTGGCAGGATAATAATGGCGATGGTAAAATTGATGACAATGACAAGGTGAACTTAGGTAGTTCTATACCGAAATATACTTTTGGACTAACAGTCAATTTGAATTATAAAAATTTTGACTTCATGATGTTTGCTCAAGGACAAGCAGGAAACAAAATTTTCCAGGGCTTAAGAAGATTGGATGTACTTAATGCCAACTATCAAACAAGAATTTTAGATCGTTGGACAGGTGAAGGATCTACAAATGATAATCCAAGAGTTACAAGAGATGACCCTAATCATAACTATTCATGGATGTCTAATTATTATCTTCAAAAAGGAGATTATGTCCGTTTGAAAATTATTCAAATAGGCTATACAATTCCTCAAGATGTTACAAATCGTTTTGGAATGAATAAAGTCAGACTATACATCACGGGAGAAAATGTCTTTACATTTACCAAATATACTGGTTATGATCCTGAAATTGCCGGTAGAAATAATTCCGAGCAGGATATCATTGGTGTAGATAGAGCTTATTATCCACAAGCAAGAACATTCTTATTGGGAGCAAATATTCAATTTTAAAAATTAGTGAAAATGAAAACTAAAAAGTATTTATATAAGGGCGTTGCCATCGCATTTCTAACAGGCCTAAGCTTTAGCAATATTAGTTGTAATGATGCATATTTAGATGATGTACAGAATTCTGGATCATTTAATACGGATCTATATTTTAAAAATGAACAGCAGTCTTTCAGTGCATTAGTATCAGTGTATGATGTTTTAAGAAAGTATTCAGGTGGTTTTGAAAATACAGTTACCTTTTTTAATGCAGGATCTGATGACTTTTTCTCTGGTGGCGGAAGTTCTGGAGATGGAGCAGGAATTCAAGGTTTAAATAATTACACCATTAATGCTAATACAGTCCCCGCAAGTTATTGGAGAGATTATTATCAAGGGATTGCACGCGCTAATCTCGTAATAGAAAGAGTTCCAGGAGCTACGATGAGTGAGCAATTAAAAAAAAGATATACAGCAGAAGCTAAAGTTCTCAGATCATTATATTATTTCGAACTCGTAAGAATGTTCGGTAATATTCCGCTAATTCTTAAAACTATAAAATTTGATGATGATTACTGGAATATTCCTCAAGTAAAACCGAGTGACGTTTATACGCAGATAGAAGGTGATATGATAGCAGCGATTCCTGATTTGATGTTAACCTCGGCTGGAAATGACAAAGGCAGAATAACACAGGGTACAGCAAGAGCTATATTGGGAAAAATTTACCTTTATGATAAAAAGATGACTGAGGCTGCAGCGCAATTCGCAGAAGTAAATGGAACTCCTGGGGGAACCAGCCAATATGGATATAAACTTGTAGCAAATTATGCGGATTTATTCAAAGTAGGACCTGAAACGTCTGATCCATATAAATTTTCAACAGAATCAATCTTAGAGGTAATGCATACCAATAAAGGAAATTCAGATTGGGGTTTTTGGGGACAAGGAAAAGATGAAGGAAATTCTATTAATGTAATGGTAGGCCCAAGATCTTACTCTTTAAAAGATGTTTCTAATAACAATGCCCCTGATATATATTCAGGATGGGCATTTAATACGGTGACGAATGATTTGTTTAACTTCATGCAAGGAGACCCCAGGTTAGACGTAACGATTTTCAATGCAAAACAATTGGTAGCTGCCGGTAAAATTTCTTATAGTCCTGCTTATGCAGATACTGGATACTTTCTAAATAAATATTTACCTACAAATGCTCTGAAAAGTTCATTGCCAGGACCTGCTGAATTAAACTTTAGACAAAATTACATCGCAATACGATTAGCTGATACCTATCTCATGGAAGCTGAAGCATTAGGTGGAAACGGTGCAAGAGCACAAGCTTTATTAGATGCTGTAAGAGCAAGAGTAGGATTAGCATCAGTGCTGGTTTCTTTACAGGCAATTAAGGATGAAAGAAGAAGAGAACTTGCCGGAGAAGGGCATAGATGGTTTGATCTTGTTAGATGGGGAGATGCCCCTTCGAAATTAGCATCTAAAGGATTTAACAGTGGAAAAAATGAAATCTTACCAATTCCTTTTAATGAGCTTCCTAATACAGTACTAAAACAAAACCCAGGATACTAAAAATTAAACATGATAACGAAATATATTAATAAAACTTTGGTGCTAAGCTCAGCAATATTATTTTTTGCAAGCTGTTCACAAGAAAGTACCGATGAAGGCAACGGACTAATACAACCATCAGTCGATGCAGCTTTTACAGTTACTAAAACTGCTGAAAACAAATATCATTTGAAAAGAACATATAACAACTTCATCAATTCACAATGGAATATTGATGGTGACGGATTTGTCAATGGTAAAAATGAGATAGATATTTTTCTGCCTGATGCAGGAACATATATTCTGGAGCATAATGCAGTAGGAATCGGAGGTCAGATTGGTGGTACTGCCAAACACACTGTTATTGTTCCCAATTCTGATCCCATTGCAGGAAATATATTACAGGGAGGAAGATTTGATACTCCGGAAGAAGTTGCAAAATGGTCGATTCATACCATCAGTCCTACAATGGCTCAATGGGTTTTTGCGAATAAATCTGCTACCATTGTAGCAAGTGAAGGTAAGCAGCAAGCAATTTATACAACTTTTAATGTTGAGGATGGTAAAAAATACGCTATTGATTTAGTTGCTTCATCTAAAACAGCATTAGAGGACACCTGGTTTGAAGTATATGTGTTAAATAGTATGCCGGTTCCTGGAAATGATATTAGCGGAACTGTCTATAGAAATATTAATACTTGGGATGGATGTGGTAAATCTGCGTTTGGTGGAAAAGTTTCAGCAGTAGGTTGTGGAAGCAAAAATACGGGAATTTATACAGCAACAGCTACCGGTACAGTTTATCTCGCCATTAAATGTGGAGGAAAAACGGTTAAAGGATTAACAGTTGATAAAGTGGAGGTACGTGGTGTACAATAATTATCAATATGATTTCACAATATTCATATAGTTTCTTTAGAGGTGCTGCACTTTGCGGTGTAGCACTTCTTTCTTTTTTAAACTGCAGCAGTACGTCTTCGGATCTGTCAAATAATGATAATTCCGGAAATGGCGGCGGAGTAGGAACAGGAGATCCTGTTCAGGTATGGTTGACAAAAGGAGACCAGTCTATAAAACTTCAGCAGCAGAATACCGCTTATTTTTCCGGAGCCGCAGGTTCGGGTACGAGTATTGAAGTAGATGCGTCAAAGGTATTTCAGACGGTAGATGGTTTTGGCTATACATTGACGGGTGGAAGTGTGCAGGTTATTAACCAGCTTGGTGCCGCTAAAAAACAGGAATTGTTAAATGACCTGTTCAGCAGTTCAGGAATCGGGATCAGTTATTTAAGAATCAGTATCGGAGCTTCAGATTTAAACAGTGAAGTTTTTACCTACGATGATTTGCCTGCAGGGCAGACTGATGCTAATCTTTCCCAATTCAGCGTAACAAAAGATCAGGCAGTTATCCAGATGTTAAAGGATATTTTAGCCATTAACTCCAATATTAAAATCCTGGCAACGCCATGGACTGCTCCGGTCTGGATGAAAGATAACGGCAACAGCATCGGAGGAAGCCTGAGACCGGAATACTATGGAGTATATGCCCAATATTTTGTTAAATATATTCAGGCGATGCAGGCTCAAGGAATTAAAATCGATGCCATTACCCCTCAGAATGAGCCGTTACACCCGGGAAACAATCCAAGTATGTATATGACAGCCGGAGATCAGGCAACATTTATCAAAGCGCACTTGGGACCCGCTTTTCAGGCTGCCAATATCAATACCAAGATTATTGCTTATGATCACAATTGTGATAATCCCGCTTATCCTTTAGCGATTTTAAATGATACTGCAGCAAATCCTTTTGTAGATGGCTCGGCTTTCCATCTATATGCGGGAGAGATTTCTGCATTGGGTACCGTTCACAATCTGTTTCCTAATAAAAATGTGTATTTTACCGAACAATGGACAAGCTCTACCGGTAACTTTTCCGGAGATTTGGACTGGCATGTAAAAAATATTATTATCGGTTCTATGAGAAATTGGAGCAGAACCGCTTTGGAATGGAATGTTGCCAATGACGCATCATTCGGCCCTCACACACCGGGTGGGTGTACCCAATGTAAAGGTGCGGTTACCATAACGGGAGGATCAAGTTATGAAAAAAACGTAGCCTACTATATCATTGCCCATGCTTCAAAGTTCGTTCCGGCAAATTCCCAGAGAATAGCATCTACACAAGGCGACAACCTTTCAACGGTAGCTTTTAAAACTCCTGCAGGGAAAACGGTTTTGATTGTACAGAACAGCAATACCGGTGATAAAACATTTACTATTAAGTATAATCAGAAAACAGCTTCTGTCACGATGCCGGGAATTTCCACAGCCACTTATATTTTTTAAAATATATTATGAAGAAAATTTCATTTTTATTACTCATATCAGCATTTGGAATGAATGCATACGGACAAAAAACCATAGATCAGAAGGTTTCTGAGTTGCTGTCTAAAATGACCTTAGAAGAAAAGGTAGGGCAATTAGTTCAGTACAGCGGTTTTGAATATGCTACCGGTCCTCAGAATTCCAATTCTGCAACAGTTCTAGATGAAATTAAAAAAGGAAAAGTCGGTTCTATGCTTAATGTTGCCGGAGCTTCAGAAACCAGGAAATTTCAGGAACTGGCTTTAAAATCAAGATTAAAAATTCCTTTGCTGTTTGGACAGGATGTTATTCATGGATACAGGACCACATTCCCCGTGAACTTGGGGCAGGCGGCAAGCTGGGATCTGGCTCTGATTGAAAAATCAGAAAGAATTGCCGCAACCGAGGCTTCAGCATATGGAATCCACTGGACTTTCGCACCGATGGTGGATATCGCCAGAGATCCAAGATGGGGAAGGGTGATGGAAGGATCAGGCGAAGACACGTATCTGGGAACACAGATCGGTTTGGCAAGGATCAAGGGTTTTCAGGGAAAAGGATTGGGAAATCTGGATGCGATCATGGCCTGCGCCAAGCATTTTGCAGCCTATGGAGCAGCCGTTGGCGGAAGAGATTACAATTCGGTTGATATGAGTTTAAGACAACTGAATGAAACCTATCTGCCCCCGTTTAAAGCAGCGGCAGAAGCAGGAGTAGCTACGTTCATGAACTCTTTTAATGACATCAACGGGATTCCTGCGACAGCAAATAAATATATTCTAAGAGATCTGTTAAAAGGACAATGGAATTATAAGGGTTTTGTGGTGTCAGACTGGGGAAGTATCGGTGAAATGGTTCCTCACGGCTACGCAAAAGACAATAAAGAAGCAGCTGAAAAAGCAATTTCTGCCGGAAGCGATATGGATATGGAAAGCCGTGCTTACATGGCTGAACTTCCAAAATTGGTTCAGGAAGGAAAAGTTAATCCAAAATTAATTGATGATGCCGCAAGAAGAATCTTGGTCAAAAAATTTGAAATGGGATTATTTGATGATCCTTACCGGTTCAGCAACGAAAAAAGGCAGAAAGAACAGGCCGACAATCAGGAGAATAGGAAATTCGGAAGGGAATTCGGTTCAAAAAGTATTGTCTTATTAAAAAATCAAAAAAATATTCTTCCACTCTCAAAATCTGTAAAAACAGTTGCGCTGATCGGTCCTTTCGGAAAAGAAACAACAGCCAATCACGGATTTTGGTCGGTAGCTTTTAAAGATGACAGCCAAAGAATCATCACACAGTTTGACGGCATTAAAAATCAGCTGGATAAAAACTCCACTTTACTATATGCAAAAGGAGCTAATGTTGATGACCAGGATAAATCGATGTTTGACGAAGCTGTGGAAACAGCAAAAAAAGCGGATGTCGTAATCATGACATTGGGTGAAGGGCACGCGATGAGCGGTGAAGCAAAAAGCAGAAGCAATATTCATTTTTCAGGTGTTCAGGAAGATCTTTTAAAAGAGGTTGCCAAAACCGGAAAACCGATTGTATTGATGATCAATGCAGGAAGACCTTTGGTATTCGACTGGGCAGCCGACAATATCCCGGCGATCATGTATACCTGGTGGCTGGGTACGGAAGCAGGAAACTCTATTGCGGATGTTCTTTTCGGAACAGTGAATCCAAGCGGGAAACTTCCGATGACGTTTCCAAGAGTGGAAGGTCAAATCCCGGTATATTACAATCACTATAATACAGGGCGGCCGGCGAAAAACAATACGGACAGAAATTATGTTTCTGCGTATATTGATCTGGACAATGATCCGAAATTTCCGTTCGGTTATGGTTTAAGCTATACGGATTTTAAGTATTCTGATATTAAATTGAATTCGTCAGATCTTAAAGGAAATCAAACATTGAGAGTCAGTGTAAATATTGCTAATACAGGAAACTACGACGGAGAAGAAGTGGTGCAGTTGTACATCAGGGACCTGGTGGGAAAAGTGGTGCGGCCCATAAAGGAATTAAAAGGTTTTCAAAAAATATTTATTAAAAAAGGGGAAAGTAAAACCGTTAACTTTGCACTAACTCCCGAAAACCTGAAATTCTATGATGACGGATTAAATTATGAATGGGAAGCTGGTGAATTTGATATTATGGTTGGAACCGATTCTCAGCATGTTCAGACCAAAAGAATCAATTGGACAAAATAAATAATTAATACTTTTTTTACTTATCAAGAGCGGGATGAAACCCGCTTTTTGACGGTAAAAGACTTAATCATTTACTATTAAATATTAGTTTTGGACGATCAATAAGGCTTTCTTTCTTCAGAATAAAAAGCACTAAAGAATATAGGTGCAAAGATTAAATAAAGGGATTATAGAGTAAGTTGCTAAAGAAATTCAATACTGTGATTTGACAGGGCTTATGTGTTCCTGTTTACCGTTTGGTAACGAACTCAATTTAGTGTATTAATCTTTTATAGTCAAAATAAATGATTAAAAAGTTTTATATTATACTTTGCTTTAAAAATAATATTAAATAATTCAAAACGTCGAATATGAAATTTCACAATATCATTACCGTTTTTGCCGGCGGAGCTTTACTTTTTTCTGTTGCAGGTTGCGCTTCCAATAAGCCCGATTCTCACAGAAAACTGATCTGGAATGATGAATTTAACGGGAAAGGATTACCGGATGCTACAAAATGGAATTATGACGTAGGAGGGCACGGTTTCGGTAATGAAGAATCTCAGTTCTATACCAAAGACCGGCTTGAAAATGCAAGAATGGAAAAAGGAAATCTTATTATTGAAGCCAGAAAAGAAAAGTGGGAAGAGAGCAAATATACTTCCGCAAGGCTTTTAACCAAAGGAAAGTTTTCCTTTCAGTACGGAACGGTAGAAGTCCGCGCGAAGCTTCCGAAAGGCCGTGGCACATGGCCCGCCATCTGGATGATGAGTGAAAAGATGAGAACCTGGCCGAATGACGGTGAACTGGATATCATGGAACATGTTGGCTACAATCAGGGATATATCCATGCATCTGCCCATACAAAAGATTATAATCACAAAATCAATACCCAGATCACAGATACGGTCTTTGTAAAAGATGCCAGCGAAAAATTTCATGTGTATAAAGCAGACTGGACACCGGAAAGAATTGATATTTACGTAGATAATCAAAAGTTCTTCACGTATGTGAATAAAGAAAAAACATACGATGCATGGCCGTTTGACCAGCCGTATTTTATTATTTTAAACCTGGCCGTCGGAGGATTCTGGGGAGGAAAAGAAGGTATTGATGATACTGTTTTCCCTCAGAAATATTATATAGATTATGTAAGAGTATATCAGAACAAATAATGAAGCGGGGAATTTCTCTCCAATAAACAGAAAGAAAAGATGAATAAATTAATTGTAAGTTGTTTTGCAGTCGGGATGGCACTTAATGTCAATGCTCAGAATTACTGGAAAAAAAATGCAGGCAAAACAGCGAAGGTGATTTTTACAGGTTCTAAAACCAATGAAAAAATGGTTGATAAAGGAACTGTAAAATTTGAAAAGATGGCACAGCCGAAAGAAACGGACGCCTGTATTTTTGTGGATCCGGATTTTAAATATCAAAAGCTGATCGGGATTGGCGGGGCGATTACCGATGCTTCCGCCGAAACTTTTTATAAACTTCCGAAGAACAAACAGAAAGAAATTATTGAGGCATATTACGGGAAAAACGGATTGGGATATACAGTGGTCCGGACCAATATGAACTCCTGTGATTTTTCAAGTGATTCCTACACGTATGTTCAGGACAATGATACCTCGTTGACATCTTTTAATGTAGCGCATGATGAAAAATATAAAATTCCCATGATCAAAGAAGCCCAAAAGGCAATCGGCAATCATTTTACCTTTTATTTTTCACCGTGGAGCCCGCCGGCCTGGATGAAATCAAATAAAAGCATGCTGAAAGGCGGAAGACTGGAAAATACATTTTATCAGACCTGGGCTGATTACTATGTAAAATTCATTAAGGAATATGAGAAAAGAGGAATCAATATCTGGGGACTAACGATCCAGAATGAACCAATGGCAACACAAACCTGGGAATCATGTATTTATACGGCAGAAGAAGAGGGTGATTTTCTTAAAAACAATCTTGGACCCACGCTTTGGAAAAACGGTTATAAAGATAAAAAAGTCATGATCTGGGATCACAACCGTGACCTGATCTACCAAAGAGCAACCACAACCTTAGGTAATCCGGAAGCATCAAAATATGCTGCGGGAATCGGCTATCACTGGTATGAAACCTGGAATAACAAAACGCAGCTTTTTGATAACCTGCTGGAAACCCAAAGAGCATTTCCTGATAAGTTCCTGGCTTTTACCGAAGGGTGTAAAGAGCAGTTTGATATGACAAAAATTTATGATGTCAGCTTAGGTGAATTGTATGGAAAAAATATGATCAATGATTTCAATAAGGGAACCGCTTTATGGACCGACTGGAACGTTCTTTTAGATGAAACCGGTGGCCCGAACCACGTTGGAAATTTCTGTTTTGCACCCATTATTGCAGATACTAAAACCGGCGAAGTTCATTATACCTACGAATATTATTATGTGGGACATGTTTCAAAATTCATCAAGCCCAATGCACAAAGAATCGGAAGCTCGTCAAACCGCGTAGCTTTGAACTCAACAACATTTATGAATGAAAACGGACAGTTGGTGACCGTAATTATGAATGATTCGGATCAGGATTTCAATACCAATCTCTGGATTGAAGGCATGTCGGCAAAGTTAAATGCACCGGCACATTCTATACAAACCGTAATTTTATAAAAAAGCTTCATATTAACATTATTTTTTTAGAACCGGCGGCACCAAAGGTGCCGCCGGTTTAATTTGAGTTTTATCCAAAATATAATGCATAAAAAAGCCGAAACACAAATGGTTTCGGCATATAATCTGAAAATAAGAATCAGTTGATATTATTCAGCATCATATCTGCTGATCACTTTCTGGGTAACTCCCGTATTGCTGAAACCTCCGTCATGGAAAAGATTCTGCATGGTCACTTTTTTGGTAAGGTCAGAGAAAAGTGTCACACAGTAATCCGCACACTCAAGAGCGGTGGCATTCCCCAGCGGCGACATATCCTCTGCAAATCCAAGGAAACTTCCGAAACCTTTTACACCGCTACCGGCAGTAGTAGGCGTAGGAGATTGTGAAACCGTGTTTACACGTACTTTTCTTTCACCCCAGTAGTTTCCGAATGTTCTGGCGATGCTTTCAAGATACGCTTTATTATCGGACATATCATTATAATCAGGGAACGTTCTCTGAGCTGCAATATAAGAAAGCGCCAAAATACTTCCCCATTCATTCATACAGTCCTTTTCATACGCTACACGCATCACTTTATGGAAAGAAACGGCGGAAATATCCCAACCTTTTTCCAACCAGTCATAATTCATTTCTGTATAATGTTTTCCTTTTCTTACATTGATGGACATTCCTATAGAGTGAAGAATAAAATCGATTTTACCGAACTTGGCAACTGCAGCATCAAAAAGTTTTTCAAGATCTTCAAGAGAAGTAGCATCTGCTCCAATAACTTCTGAATCTGTTTTTTCTGCTAAACCGTTAAGTTCTCCCATTCTTAATGCAATAGGAGCATTAGATAAGATAAATTCAGCACCTTCTTCATGACATCTCTCTGCAACTTTCCATGCGATTGATTGTTCATTAAGGGCCCCGAAAATAATCCCCTTTTTGCCTTTAAGTAAACCGTATGACATAATTTTTAATGTTTATTAATATACAAATGTAGCAATATTTGTGTTGATGGCATAATAAAAAACGGAGCCTTCTGTAAAAAAGGCTCCGTTTTTTGAAATATTTATATGACTGAAATTTTAATTGGTCTTCTTATTCCATTCTGCTTTCACATCTTCTGATGCATCTTTCGTTTTTTCCCAGGCATCATTTGCTTTATCCTTAATATTTTCCCACGTATCTGATACGTTGTTTTTTACCCGGTCGAACCAGTCTTCCTGTTGTGCTTCCTGGTCGTTGTTCCTTTTTTCGTTGATGTAGTCTTTTGCTCTGTCTGCTAATTCTTCAACTTTCCATTTTGCATCATTAGCAGTATTTTTTAATGAGTTTTCTGCATTGTCAACTGCATTTTCTGCTTTGTTATAATCTGAATTGTTCATAATGTGATATTTTGTGTAATTATTTTTTGATAATTATCATTAAACAATAACCATTCCTAAATTTTCATCACATTGTTAAATTTTTCATAATTTATTTTAGAAGATTTAATTACTCATTATTCAGTTTTCGGAAATTATAAAATAGCCATAAGATTCAGATTAACATTTTTTCAAAAATTTACAATGCCACCGGTATTGATCTTAATGAATGATTCTGTCAAGCACCCAAGTGATGAGCTTCTTTTCTGAATTATAGTGATCAGCCGAGAATTCGCCACGTCTTCTGTTTGCGATTACATTATTGACGGTAATGGCTTTGTGCCCTAACAGCTTAGACAGTGCATAAATTGCAGAAGTTTCCATTTCAAAATTGGTCACGCCCAGATCGTCTAGCTTTTCTAAAAACTGATCATCCACCGCCTTCAGACGAAGCTGTCTTCCCTGCGGCGCATAAAATCCGGGGAAAGTAGCCGTGTTTCCATGGTACTTAGCATCTTTATACAAATCACCCAGTTCTGCTGCCCAATCTGAAAAATACAACATTGGTTTGATCTTAGGATACGGAAACTTTTCCATGAAGTTTTTTGAAAATTCATTTTCAAACGCATAATCCTGATAAAAGTGCATAAGGCCGTCCAGCCCAACGACATTCTGTGTAACCAGCATGTTGTCTACCTGAACCTCAGGATTTACACTTCCGCAGGTTCCCATTCTGAAAAGCTGTAGGGCAGAATGTTCGGTTTTAAATTCTTTGTTTTTAAGATCAATATTCACTAGTGCATCCAGTTCATTCATCACAATGTCTATGTTTTCGGTACCGATTCCCGTTGACATAACAGTAATTCTTTCACCGCGCAAGGTTCCGGTGTGCGTGTAGAATTCTCTTTTGTTTTTCCTGATTTCAACCGTATCAAAATAAGCTGAAACTTTAGCCACACGGTCAGGATCTCCTACAAGGATAATTTTTTCAGCAATATCTTCAGGTAACAGATTAAGATGGTAAACACTTCCATCATCATTCAGAACGAGTTCTGAAGCCGCTAGTTTATTAAGCATATGTTTTTTATTTGAATTAATTTGTTTTAAAACTCTTCCCCAAAAGCCTCATCATTTTTAAAACTACAGCCAAAAGAAACCGGCCATTGATCATGAATATAATTTCGGGATTTAAAATTAATAAAAAAAAATTACCTGAGGATGTTATCCCTGATTACATAAACAATACATCTAGGTAAATCCTCTAATTTTTATTCACCAGTATCAAATGGTTGTACAATATAAACACAATTTAACTCAGATTTAAAATTCTAGTAACACCTGAACCGGCACCTATCATTAGTTTTGCGCAAAAATTATAATGAAATTTTATCCTTTAGCGGCTCTTATTCTCCTGATAGGTTTTGCGGTGATGTCTTTTAATCCGGTTTATCAGGGTTATGAAACTGAGAATTCAGTAATCAATACAGGACTATTGAAATTTAAAAATAAACTGGACCAGTTAAAATCAGATGCCCATCGGTTTTCAGAGGATAAAATTTCGCTTGATGAATTAAGGCAATCATTAAAAAATACAAGAAATTCTTTTAAAGAAATAGAATTTTATGTAGCCTATCATTACCCTGAATTTACAAAAACACACCTTAATGCCGCACCACTATTTCACATTGAAGCTGCAGGCACAACATCATATACATTGCCTCCGGAAGGGTTGCAGGTGTTGGATGAACTGATATTTTCCGATGAAGCGGCAGATCAGAAAGAAGAAATCAAAACAATTACTGATTTTTTATACAACAGCTATGCGGGTTTCTATTCAAGCACCGTTAAAAACGGATTGAGTAAAGGAAATAATAAAACGTTACCGTTAAGAATCGAGCTGATAAGAATATATAGTCTTGGGGTAACGGGGTTTGATACACCCGGTTCGCTTAATATTTCCGAAGAAGCAATGCACGCTTTTTCAGGAATGAAAAAATACATAAATGATGATTCATATTTTAAAAATTATAACATTCAGAAAGCGAACGTTATTTTAACAGAGGCAATCAATTATTTATTAAAAAATAAGGATTTTGAAACGTTTGACAGGATTGAGTTTTACAAAAAATATATCCAGCCTCTGTACGAGGAATTTGGGGCATGGGATGGAAATACTGATGACCTGAAAGAATTTTCAGGGTGGAATGCAGGAAGTAAGAACTTTTTCAGCAGCGATTTTCTGGATCCTTATTTCTATACACTGTTGAAAAAAGAAGATGACAGCCCGAACCTGAAACAGTTAGGAAAAAAGATATTTTTTGACCAGGAAGTCAGTGACAATGGTAAAATGAGCTGTGCAACTTGTCATTTGCCGGAAAATGCTTTTACAGATGCAAAAAGCAAATCTCTTAGCAATGTAGAGGGTAGAACCGTATTAAGGAATTCCCCGTCTCTCTATAATGCAGTGTTTGCTAAAAGATTTTTCTATGATCTGAGGGCTTTTTACCTGGAACAGCAGGCAGAGCATGTTATTTATAATGAAGATGAGTTCAACACCAGCTATGAAAGCATTATTAAGAAATTAAAAACAAAACCTGAATATAAAAAAGCTTTCGGAAAAGCTTTTAAAAATGGGAAAATCAGCAAAGAAAATTTCTCCAGAGCCCTGAGTTCTTATGTGGCTTCATTATATTCTTACGAAAGTGATTTTGACCGCTTCATGCGCAATGAAAAAGACATTTCATCAGATGTAAAAAAAGGTTTTAATTTATTCATGGGGAAAGCCAATTGCGCAACCTGCCATTTCGCGCCCAATTTTTCAGGCCTGGTTCCGCCATTTTTTAATGAAAATGAATCTGAAGTGCTTGGGATTACCGCAAAACCAATTAACCAAAAACCAATTGAGCTGGATATTGATAAAGGAAGACTAAACAGCCCTGTAAAAAAAGAAAATTCATGGATCTACGAAAATTCTTTCAAAACAGTAACAGTAAGGAATATTGCATTAACAAAACCGTATTTCCACAACGGAGCATTTAACACGCTGGAAGAAGTAATGGATTTCTATAACGAAGGCGGAGGAGAAGGTCTTGGGCTGCCGGTAAAAAACCAGACTCTGGCACCGGACAAGCTTAATCTGACAAAAACGGAGATCAGCCAGATTATTGCATTCCTCAACTCACTGACCGATGTCAGTAGAAAATAAAAGTATAAATTACCTATACAATAAATAAAGCCTGCCAAAGGGATTTCTTGTCTGGCTTTTTTATTTTTGAGATAATCTTACACAGATTATAATCAGGTAGTTTCAATAAAAATAAAAATCTGCTCAATCTGGAAAATCTGCAAGAATAGAATTAAAAAATATTCTCTTAAATTCAGATGTATAAAAGTAAAACTCAATAACTGAAATATGAGAAATGGTATTAAATAATTCATTTAGATGAAATGTTTAAGTTAACATAAAATTCACCTGCTTAACATCCCGTTCGCTATTAATTAATATTTGTGCCGGATTATTTAAACTCCTATTAATAGAGGGTTTGCAACAATAAAATAGCTTTGCAACGTTCAATAAACCGAAATTTGAAATGAAAAGAAAATTACTTACCGTGGCAGCGCTTGCACTGATGACAAGCTCGTTTTTTAATGCCCAGACTTTTGTTTTTAACAAAAATTCTTCATGGAAATACAATGACAGCAATACGGCTTTGCCGGCTCAGTGGAAAGATGCTGCCTACAATGTTTCTGCCTGGTCGCAGGGAAATGGGCCGCTTGGTTATGGTGATCCGGTAACAACTACAACGGCTACAGGTCTTATCACAGCTTATTTTGCAAAGGATTTTACCGTTAATTTGAATGACCTTTCCACTTCTATGGAATTGGGAGTAATGAGAGACGACGGTATTGTTGTTTATCTTAACGGTGAAGAGATCGCAAGAGACAACATGCCTTCAGGAACTATAGACTTCAATACTTTGTCCAGCACAACCATTGACGGGGCTGCAGAAAGTGTATATAATGTTTTCTCGATTCCGAAATCTAAATTTGTTAACGGGAACAACAGAATTTCTATTGAACTGCATAACAGAGGTTCTCAAAGTTCTGATTTAAGAATTGACGCGTATCTTAAAACGGTAGTAACCACTACAAACCCACCGGTTCCTTGTAATGCTAATCACATCAGTTGCTTTACCTCAATTGTTCCGACTGCGCAAACCAATAAACTGATTATTCCGGCTGAGCATAAATACCAGCTGATTTTAAAAGAAGGGGACAGTTATACAGAAGGCGGAGGATTAGTGGGCGGCCAGAATGACTTTACAGCATACGTAGCGAAAAATTCAAGCAGTACCAACGGATATCTTTCTGTAAACCATGAAACCAATCCGGGAGGTGTGACCATGGCTGAAATCAATTACAATGCAGTTACTAAACTTTGGCAGCTATCCAGATCAAGAGCGGTAAGTTTCTCAGCACCGAGCCTTGTTCAGACAATCAGAAACTGTTCAGGAGGGATTACGCCTTGGGGAACTGTAGTGACTGCCGAAGAATCGGTAACCTCCAATGATGTGAACGGTGACGGAATGAAGGATTACGGATGGCTGGTAGAAATTGATCCTGCAACCGCTCAGGTTATTTCTCAGAATGCTGACGGATCTAAAGGGAAACTTTGGCAGATGGGAATCATGAACCACGAAAATGTAGTGATTAATAATGCAGGAACCATTGCCTACTACGGGGAAGATGGCGGAACTAATATGGTGTATAAATATGTAATGGATACTCCGGGTAATCTTTCATCAGGGAATCTATATGTTCTGAAAGCAGATCAGGGATTAAGCGGCGGGGATCCGGTAGCAACCACCGGAACCTGGATTCAGGTTCCTAACAAGACAAAAGCCGATCAGAATAATACGGGTTCATTAGCACAGTCTTTGGGCGGAACTTCTTTTAACGGGGTTGAAGATGTAGATATCAGCCCGATTGACGGTAAAGTTTATTTTACCGCAAAAGGATTGAATAAAACATACAGATTTCAGGATAACGGAACCACGGCTTCTCAGGTTGAAACTTTCGTAGGGGGCCTTACAACGACCTATTCTTTTGAGACGGCGCAAGGTACAAAAACAGAAGCATGGGGAGACGGAAACGATAACCTTACGTTTGATGAGCTCGGAAATCTTTGGGTTCTTCAGGATGGTGGTAAAAACTATATCTGGGTAATTGCTCCGGATCACACACAGGCCAATCCTAAGGTGAAACTGTTTGCTTCCATGCCTGCAGGATCAGAGCCTACCGGACTTACCTTTACGCCGGATCATAAATTCGGGTTCTTCTCCGTTCAGCATCCGGATTCCACGATTTCTACAGATATTGATGCGACAGGAAATACGATTGATTACAGAGGAAAATCTGCTACGGTGGTTATGGCTCTTAAAAATAACCTGGGGACAACAGGATCTTTAGGTACCATCGATACTCATTCTGAAAATACCGTAACGGTAGCTCCGAATCCTACTTCGGGAATTGTGAAAATCAATTCTCCGAAAGGATTGAAAGACATTTTGGTAACAGCCTACAGCATTGACGGTAAAATTGTATTCACTCAGAAATATACAGGAACAAACAAAGTGTTGGATCTTGACTTTACAAGACAGTTAGAAGCGTCAAGAGTTTTGATTTTAAACATCGAAGCAGACGGAGGATTCCAGCAGACAGTAAAACTTTTGAAAAAATAACCATTAATAATTACCAATACTGCCGGCAACATCTTTGTGCCCGGCAGTATTTTCATTTATGAAAAAAATTTTCCTTTCTATTTTTATCATCGCTCTTTCACAAGTTAAAGCTCAGATTGATCCCGTAAAATATCCTACATACACTAATGTTGACGAGGCTTTGAAAAGTGGTAAAACGGTGTACAGCATGAGCTTAAGAGGCAAAGGAATGTTCAATCTCCCTTCAGAAATCCGGAAGCTGAATTTGATCTTTTTTCTTAATGTAATGGAAAATAAGCTCGAAAAGATGGATGAGTCTATCTTCGCTTTGAAAGAACTGACAATTTTAAACCTGAACGAAAACAACATCAAATATATTCCCGATGAAATCGGAGAGCTCAGAAAGCTTGAAAGTTTCTCTATGAACTTAAACGGCCTGACTGGCATTAACCCAAATATTGCCAGGCTTCAAAAACTGAAAGTTATTCACCTGGATGCCAACAACCTGAATGTTTTCCCGGAAGCATTGATGCAGATCCCAAGTCTAGAAGAAATTAATTTGCAGGGAAATCAGATCAGTTTTATTGCGAAAGATCTCGATAAGATTGAACATTTAAAATCATTGAATTTGTCTTCCAATCAGATTAAAGATATGGAAAACCTGGAGTTTCCAAAACATTTGAAGTACCTTGAACTTCAGCAAAACTCAATTTCAAGACTTCCTGAAAAGCTGTTCCGTTCAAAAAATATGGAGTTTTTAAATGTAAGCAGTAATCAGATCAGAGAGATATCGCCTAAAATTAAAGGCTTGAAAAACATAGTGAGCCTGAATTTGGCTAACAATAAATTAAAGGACCTTCCGAAAGAATTTTCACAATTAAAAAATCTTAAAACCTTACTCTTAACGGGCAATCCGATGGTTCCTTCAACCATTGAAAAATTGAAAGCCATGATGCCGGAAACTCAGATTTACTTCTGAGTAACTATCCGCCGACCCTTTTGGTTTTATAGCCCATCTCTTCAAGGATATTCATTATCTTATCACGGTTGTCACCCTGAATAATGATCGTTCCATCCTTCTCAGAACCACCTATTCCCAGTGTGGTTTTTATTTTTTTGGAGATGTTTTTTAATTCGTCCTCGCTTCCTTCCCAGCCTTCAATAATAGTTACTGGCTTGCCGTTTCTGCCTTTTTTTTCAAACTTGCATACCAGCGGTTCTTTTTGTTTGAACTGCTCTTCAGGCATTTTAAAATCCTGTTCCTCATGCTCAGGAAAAAGGTTTTTCAGTTGGTCTCTTAAATCCATATGGCAAAATTAATGAAAATATTTAAGGCAGAGAATGCATATACAACCATAAAACAAAGTTGATGGTTGCAAACTTTATAATCCCAAACTGCAGGAAACTGAAATCTTTTAATGAAAATTTAAGTCCTTCAGATTCTTAAATTCATTTCAAATTAAATAAATTTGTGATACAAAAGTTTATACGAAATGTCGAAAAAAGCAATATTAGCGATCCTTGACGGATGGGGATTGGGAACAAATCCGGCCGTTTCTGCCATCGATCAGGCCAATACACCATTTATAGATAGCTGTTTTAAAAATTTTCCCCATACTACGCTTGAGGCAAGCGGGCTTGCTGTGGGCCTGCCTGTAGGGCAAATGGGAAATTCTGAAGTAGGACATATGAATCTGGGAGCAGGGAGAGTGGTATACCAAAATCTTGTTAAACTGAATATGGCTGTTGAAAACGGTTCCCTGGGTCAGCAGAAAGTGATTCAGGATGCCTTTGAATATGCTAAAAGAGAAAATAAAAGAGTCCATTTTATCGGTCTGGTTTCAGACGGGGGCGTACATTCGCATATCAATCATTTAAAAGGGCTGATCACAGCGGCACATGAATTCGGATTGCATGAAAATGTTTTTGTTCATGCCTTTACAGACGGCCGCGACTGTGATCCGCATTCCGGTAAAGGGTTTATTGAAGATATCCAGAAGCATATGGAAAAAACAGTAGGAAAGCTGGCTTCTGTGGTTGGAAGATACTACGCGATGGACAGGGACAAAAGATGGGAACGTGTGAAAATTGCATATGATGCGATGGTAGAAGGAGTAGGAGATCAGACTACCAATGCGTTGCTTGCTATTCAGAAATCGTATGATGAAGGTATTACAGATGAATTTATGAAGCCGATCATTATGATTGATTCTACACAGATTGGTAATGTGGTTCCTGTTGGTAAGATTACGGATCATGACGTCGTGATCTGTTTCAATTTCCGTACAGATCGTGGCAGGGAAATTACAGAAGTCCTTTGCCAGCATGATAATCCGGAATATTTTATGAGAAAGCTTCCGCTTTATTATATTACATTAACCAATTATGATAAAACATTCCAGAATGTACACGTTGTTTTTGATGAAGAGGTATTAAAAGAAACCATGGGTGAGGTTCTGGAAAGAAACCAAAAACTACAGATCAGGATTGCCGAAACGGAGAAATATCCGCATGTAACATTTTTCTTTTCCGGAGGCCGCGAAGAGCAGTTCGTAGGCGAAAAAAGACTGCTTTGTCCGAGTCCGAAAGATGTTCCGACCTATGATCTTAAGCCCGAAATGTCTGCCTATGATATAACAAATGCCATTCTGCCTGAACTGGAACACGAAACAGCAGATTTTATCTGTTTAAACTTCGCCAATACGGATATGGTAGGACATACAGGAGTTTTCCAGGCAGCAGTAACCGCAGCGGAAACGGTTGACAAATGCATTGAAAAAGTAGCTACCACCGCCTATGAGCATGGTTATGCTGTTTTTATACTGGCCGACCACGGGAACTCCGATGTGATGATGAATCCGGATGGAAGCCCGAATACACAGCATTCCACCAATCTGGTTCCTTTCATCGTAATGGACAAAGAGCATACCTGGAATCTGAAACCCGGTAAGCTGGGTGATGTTGCTCCAACTATTTTAAAAGTGATGGGCGTGGAAATCCCGGAAATTATGACAGGAGATATTCTAGTAAATTAAAATAAATACTTTTATATGAATAATGCCGTTATACTTTACATAGTGGCATTATTTATGATTAATATCAGGTAGAATTAACATAATATTATGTCTTAAATAATAATAATATCATAACTTTGTAAATTAATTCTAAATTCTAAAAATGTATCAAAAGCTTGTAAGAAAAGAAGTCATGGGGATTTTGGAGAAGGAAGTCGGTTCTTTTCTGGAAAAGTTCTTAACGCCAATCGAAAAAATCTGGCAGCCTTCAGACTATCTTCCGGATCCGTCAAGCGCTGATTTTAAATACGACTTAGAAGAAATCCAGACTTTCGCTCGCGAAATGCCGTATGATTTATTTGTAACACTTATCGGTGACTGTATCACAGAAGAAGCATTGCCTTCCTATGAATCATGGCTCATGGGTGTGGACGGAATAGATCAGGAACAGAAAGAAATCGGCTGGGCCAACTGGGTAAGAGCCTGGACAGGTGAAGAAAACCGCCATGGCGACCTTTTAAGCAAATACCTGTATCTGTGCGGAAGGGTAAACATGAGGGAAATGGAAGTTACGACACAGTACCTGATCAATGATGGTTTTGATTTGGGAACAAGCATGGATCCATATAGAAATTTCGTCTATACAAGCTTCCAGGAAACGGCAACCAATATTTCCCACAGAAGAGTAGGTACATTGGCAAAACAGTCGGGAAACACCAAACTGGCTAAGATGTGCGCGGTTATTGCTGCTGATGAAGCAAGACATGCCAAAGCATATAAACATTTTGTCGCAAAAATATTAGAAATAGACCCTTCAGAAATGATTTTGGCATTTGAAGATATGATGCGCAAAAAAATCGTGATGCCTGCTCATATGATGAGGCAGTCTGGACAGAAAGCCGGAGAACTTTGGGGTCATTTTTCAGATGCGGCGCAGAGATGTATGGTGTATACAGGACAGGATTATATCAACATTATGAAAGACCTGCTGGATGAATGGAAAATTGAGCATATAAAAGGCCTTAATGAAAAAGCTGAAAAAGCTCAGGAATACTTAATGAAACTTCCTGCAAGGCTTCAGAAAATCACCGACAGGATATCAACACCGGATCTGCAGTTCCAGTTTAACTGGGTAAAAGAATAGCCGGTCGTAGTAAAATAATAAAAGGAAGAGTGCTGAATATTTTTAGCACTCTTTTTATTTGTATCTTTGCATTTTTAAAAATATATTCAAAATGATGAATAATAAAAAAATTGCTGTAGATTTTGACGGAACTGTTGTTGATGACGCGTATCCGGCAATCGGCAAACCTAAAATTTTCGCTTTTGAAACCCTGAAAAAACTGCAGAGCGAAGGATACAGGCTTATTCTCTGGACGTACCGTCACGGCAAAACGTTAGATGAGGCTATAGAATTCTGTAAGAAAAACGGAATCGAATTTTATGCCGTGAACTCAAGTTTTGAAGGCGAGGTTTTTAACCCTGAAACCCAATCAAGAAAGCTGGATGCAGACTGGTTTATTGATGACAGAAACCTTGGCGGATTTCCGGGATGGGGCGAGATCTACAATATTATTAAAGAAAGAATAGAATTCCGTGTGGAAGGCAAAGAAGTTTTAGCCTATTCAAAACTTAAAAAAGAAAAGAAAAAAGGATTATTCTGGTAAATTAAAAGAAATTGGAAGTTAGAGATTAGATATTAGTTCTAAATCAGCTTCTGATTTAACAATGACCAGAATATAATAGATGTTTAGAATTAAACTTAAAATATCCATAAAGTTTTGATCTAATATCTGACATCTAATATCTAACATCTATATTAAAATGATTCAGTTAAAAACAATAGACGAATTGCGTCTGATGAAGCAGAGTGCTCAGTTGGTTTCAAAAACATTAGGAATGTTGGCAAAAGAAATCAAGCCGGGTATTACTACTTTGTATTTAGATAAATTAGCCCATGATTTCATTAAAGATCATGGTGCTGAACCTGCATTTTTAGGATACGGAGGATTTCCGTATTCATTATGCATTTCTCCCAACGAGCAGGTCGTTCATGGGTTTCCGAATAAGGATGAGATTAAAGAAGGCGATGTGCTTTCTGTAGATTGCGGAGCGGTGCTAAACGGTTTTGTAGGAGATCATGCCTATACTTTTGAAATCGGAGAAGTGAAACCTGAAACCAAAAAGCTGCTGAAGGTTGCTAAGGAATCTTTGTATAAAGGGATTGCGCAATGCGTCAGAGGAAAAAGAATCGGGGATATTTCCTATGCTATTCAGAGCCACTGTGAAAAAGAAGGATACGGCGTAGTAAAAGAGCTTGTCGGCCATGGTGTCGGCAGGCAGATGCATGAAGATCCTCAGGTTCCGAACTACGGAAGACAGGGAAGCGGCAAAGTAATCAAAGACGGATTGACTATCGCTATCGAACCGATGATCAATCTGGGAACTGAAAAAGTGAAGTTCCACAATGACGGCTGGACGGTAACCACTCTTGACAGCCAGCCTTCTGCTCATTTTGAGCATGACGTAGCGGTAATCAACGGAAAACCGGTATTGCTTTCTACCTTTCAATACATCTATGATGCTCTGAGTATCGAAAGTGACGAAGAAAAAGCATTCCAATTGGATTTTTAATGAAAAAAGCCGCGAAACTTTTATTGAATACGGTTCCGCGTCCCATGCTGATCAAAATGAGCATCTGGGCACGCCCGCTGATTTACCAGTTTTTTAAAGGAGACCGCTTTACGGATCCTATCGATGGAAAATCCTATAGGAAATTCCTTCCTTACGGATATGGAAAACAACGTGAAAATGCATTATCTCCGGGAACTTTAAGCCTGGAACGGCACCGGCAGATGTGGCTCTATCTTCAGAATGAAACTGATTTTTTCATTAAAAATTATAAAGTTCTGCATATTGCTCCTGAACAGGAGTTTTTAAGGAAATTCAAACGGATGAAAAACCTGAATTATATTTCAGCCGATTTGTTTTCTCCGATTGTTGATGTGAAAGCGGATATCCTTGATCTTCCTTTTGAAGATGAAAGCTTCGACATCATATTCTGCAACCATGTTCTTGAACATATTGAAGATGATGCAAAGGCAATGAATGAACTTTACCGCGTGCTGAGACCGGGAGGCTGGGGAATTCTGCAGGTTCCGATGAAAAATGCTCTTGAAAAAACGTATGAGGATTTTACCATTAAAGATCCGAAAGAACGCCAGAGACATTTTGGTCAATATGACCATGTACGCTGGTATGGAATGGATTATTTTGACCGGTTAAAGAAAGCAGGTTTTGAAGCTGAACCGAACTTTTATTCTCAGAATTTTTCAGAAGAAGAAATTAAAAAATATGGGCTGCGCAAAAATGAAATCCTTCCTGTAGTTTATAAAAAATAAGAAAAGTCCCGAAATTCGGGACTTTTCTTATTAAAATCATTATTGATTATTCTTTAATGAAAGGCACGGAAGTATAGTTTTCGATACTTAAAATATACTGGCCTTTCTGAAGAGTATTGGTTTCAATCTTCATTTTCCGATCTGCAGTTGTTGTTTCATAAACTAACTTTCCGGAAAGATCAAAAATTTTCAAAGTAAGATTTTTCTCAATGTTTTCGATATGTAAATCTTCTTTTACAGGATTAGGATAGATAGTAAACACTTTCTTTATAAGTTCATTCTCTTTCGTGCTTAATTGCAAAGTATTGTTATAATACACTTTATTTCCCGAAGGATCTGTAATTACCAGTGTTTTTACATTGCAATTGGTGGTGATCTGGTAATTATAAACAGAGGCATAGCCGCCATCATTATAAACATCACAATTTTTCTGATCATAGTTACGTACCGCAAAAGCATTTCCTCCGTTGTAATACGCCAGTGTACATCCTCCGGCAGTCTTTATCATATTATTGCTTCCCGGCATGATCCCAAATCCCAGAAGAGAGGTATTATAATATTTTGAATTGAAAACATAACTGGTACCTCCTGCTGAATTAAAAGTGGAGGCAAGTACGCCGCCGTCAATTAAGGGAGTATTTGTGGTCTGTCCGCTGTTGGTTACCATCTTGGAAATATACCAGCTGTTAGAAAGTAATTCTGAGGTCTGAGCAGTTAATAAGCTGCTCGCAAGTAAAAGAAATAAAGTTTTTTTCATAAGGTTATAAATTTTCACAAAAATAAGAAAAAGAATCTTATCTCTAATGTGAAACTGCCTTCAATCCGATCACAGAACCGATCAAAGTAATGATGAAAAAAATTCTCCAGAAACTTACCGGATCCTTAAAAAAGAAAATACCCATTAAGACGGTGCCTACCGCACCAATTCCTGTCCATACTGCATATGCGGTACCGATAGGTAAAGTTTGGGTAGCTTTGATCAGCAGAAGCATGCTGATAGTTAAAGAGATAAGGAAGCCTGCAAACCATAAATACATAGTAGTGCCTGTTGTTTCCTTTACTTTTCCCAGACATGAAGCAAAGGCAACTTCAAATAATCCTGCAATAATTAATATAATCCAATTCATTTTTTAATTTTCTGATACAAATTTCCGGATTTAAAAATAAGTAATAAAGGTCATTATAAAATAAAGCAATAGTAACGCTTGCTTCTATGATCATTTTGCAAGGTGAGACTCTGTTTACATGACAGTCAATATTTCACAACAATTTTGATTTTTAATGTAATTTTATTAAATTGTAAGGATAAACGTTTAACCAAAATTACTGTTGAAGTTTGTTTATCATAATTATTTAATACTAATATAGAATAAGGAATAATATAATATTATTTTAATTTATTGATTTGTAGTCATTTAAAATAAATTGAATTTGATCTATAAGGATGGCCAAACTACAATTATTTTCCAAACAGCACAAATTATAGAGCTATTGTTTTAAATACGTTAATAAAATATTTTTGCACGAAAGTCAAGAAAAATGAAACGAGCTTCCATAAAAGATATCGCCAGAATTGCAGAAGTATCAGTTGCCACTGTTTCTTATGTCCTTAACAGGAAAGAAGGGAGCCGTATCAGTGAAGCCACGCGGAAAAAGGTGCTTGAAGTGGCGGAACATATTAATTATACGCCCAATAAAATAGCGAGAAGCCTGAAAATGAGTAAAAGTAAGCTGATCGGTTTAATTGTAGCAGATATCTCAAATGATTTTTATTCCAACATTGCCCGGAATATTGAGGATGAAGCCATGAAGCTGGGATATACGCTTCTGATCGGGAGCTGTGATGAAAACCCAGAAAAATTCAAAAAGCTTACGGAACTGTTTTCCGAGCAGCAGGTTGATGGGATGATCATTGCTCCGGTAGTGGATTCTGATGAATCCATCAATAAGCTGATCAAAGAAGAATATCCGGTGGTGACTATTGACCGTTATCTTAAAAATGTAAGCCTTCCCGGTGTTATGATTAATAATTCGGAAATTTCAGAGCATATCTGCGGTCATCTTGTGAACAGAAATTTTGATGAAATTATTTATGTCGGTTATGATACGAAGCTTCCGCATCTTCTGGACCGTCAGAATGGTTTTGATCAGCGAATCCTGAAATCGGATATTTCTGCCAAAAGGATTTTAACAGGAATCCATACCATCGCAGAAGAAATTCCTGCGAAGTTAAAAGAGAATCTTGATCTGTCGAAAAAAACAGCGATTTATTTTTCCAGCAATAAACTCGGGATTGCCGGCTTGCGGTATCTTATCGACCATAATATTAAAGTTCCGGAAGACCTTTCTGTAGTGGCATTTGATGAAACAGAGGCCTATTATCTTTTTCCTACTGAAGTCAGCTTTGTACGGCAGCCTTTAGCCGATATGGCAAAAGAATCGGTGAAGCTTCTTGACAGCCAGATCAACCAATATACGCCTGATGGGAAAAGGGTGACTTTACATGCACGGTTTATAGAACGAAATTCCGTAAAATAATTAAATACTGAATGAATGACAGATAAAAAGCCATATATCGTATGCTTCGGCGAAGTACTCTGGGATATTTTTCCGGAAGGTTCAAGACCGGGAGGAGCGCCATTTAATGTAGCGTACCATGTTCATAAAATGGGGATTGATGTGAAAATGCTCAGCAGAACAGGAAATGATGAATTGGGAAAAAAATTAACGGATCAGATCAGGAGTTGGGGAATCACTACCGATTATATTCAGGTTGATGAAAAACATCCTACCAGTACGGTCATTGCAAAGATCGATGAGCATAACGAAGCATCATATGAAATCATTAATCATGTAGCCTGGGATTATATCGAATACCTTCCGGAGCACAAAGAATTGGTTGAAAGCGCAGCAGCTTTTGTTTTCGGGAGTCTTTCAGCAAGAAATGAAACGACAAAAAATACGTTGCTTCAATTTCTTGAAGTGGCAAAGCTTAAAATTTTCGATGTTAATTTCAGGCCGCCTTTCATTGATAAGGAATTAGTCAAAAAACTTCTGCATACATCAGATATTGTTAAGATAAACAAATCTGAGCTGGGACAAATAATTGAAATGACCGGCAAGGAATATACAAATGAAGAAGAAGGTGTTGCATTTCTTAAGCAGCATTTTGGAATCCATGAAGTTGTTTTAACAAAAGGAAGTAAGGGGGCAAAGTATTTTACGGAAAATGAAAATTACAATCTTAAAGCTGTTCCTATTACAATTGCTGATACCGTAGGAAGCGGAGATTCATTTCTTTCAGGGTTTCTTTCAAAAAGAATTCAGAACGAGACCCCGGAAGAGATCATGAAGCAGGCTATTGCTTTGGGAGCCTGGATAACTTCGAAACCAGGAGCCTGCCCTGATTATGCCCTAAAGGAATTTGAACAGTTTAAACAGCTAAACTTCTAAAGTTATTTTGAGTATAGGTTTTAAAAAGTCTTGATCTTTTTGCTTTAAAGCCTTTTTTCTGGAATCGCTCGGAAGACCAGATTTGTTTTACTAACTTTGCAGCTTGTAATATATTTTTTATGCACAAAGCAGGATTTGTAAACATTGTCGGAAAGCCGAACGCCGGAAAATCTACCTTATTGAACCAATTAATGGGGGAGAAGCTGGCTATTGTAACCCAAAAGGCACAGACGACACGCCACAGGATTTTTGGGATTTATAACGAAGAAGATTTGCAGATCGTATTCTCAGATACTCCTGGAGTATTGGATCCTAAATACGGTTTACAGGAAAAGATGATGGATTTTGTAAAGGATTCTTTACAGGATGCAGATGTATTTTTATTCATTGTAGATGTTACCGATAAAGCCGAGCCTTCAGAATTTCTTATCGATAAGCTGAATAAAATTCCTGTTCCGGTTTTGCTTTTGCTCAATAAAGTAGACCAGACCAATCAGGAAGGCCTTGAAAAACTGGTAGAAGCATGGCATGAAAGGATCCCTAAAGCGGAGATCCTTCCGATATCTGCATTAAATGCTTTCAATACGGATATCATTTTGCCCAAACTGAAATCGATGCTTCCTGAAAACCCTCCTTACTACGATAAGGATCAATATACGGATAAGCCTGAAAGATTTTTTGTAAACGAGGCAATCCGTGAGAAAATTCTTTTAAATTATGAAAAAGAAATTCCGTATTCTGTAGAAGTGGTTACTGAACAGTTCAAGGAAAAAGAAGGGATCATCTTTATTGATTCTATTATTTATGTAGAGAGGGATACCCAGAAAGGGATTATCATTGGGCATAAAGGAGAAGCCATTAAAAAAGTAGGAACCGAATCAAGAATCGACCTGGAAAAATTTTTCAACAAAAAAATTCATTTAAATCTTTTTGTAAAAGTGAAAAAGGACTGGAGAAAAAATGACAGGGACCTCAAGAATTTCGGATACCGATAGACTAAAGAAGGCTAAAAACCGTTATATTAAAAGATTTTTCGTTATCTTTAATCAAATTTTAACTGAATGAATTCTTTAAACTCCGCACATTCTGATTCTGTTGTAAAAGATATTGTTTTATTGGTGGTGAGGGTATTTATTGGTTTTGCCATGTTGTCTCACGGGTTTCCGAAGCTTCAGATGCTGCTGGAAGGTGGTGATATTGAATTTTTCAATTTCCTCGGAATGGGCCCGAAGATTTCTTTAGGACTGACTGTTTTTGCAGAATTTGCATGTTCGATTCTTTTAATTTTAGGTTTGTTCTCAAGGGTCGCGTTAGGATTTCTGATCTTTACCATGATCATTGCTGCCTTTGCCGTTCACGGAGCAGACCCCTTCGAAAAAAGAGAGATGAGTCTTATCTATTTATCCATCTATCTTCTTCTGATGGTTTTCGGAGCAGGAAAGATCTCGGTAGATCACATGATAGAAAAAAGGAAGAGGGCTTCAGACTGGTAGTAGAGCGTATATAAAACTGAATAAAATAGGCTGTCTCAAAAGTGATTCAATTAACTTTTGAGACAGTTTTTATTTGTAGTTTATGACAGATAAGGTAGTCATTTATAGACTCAAGTTAATCAGGAGAACTTTATTATAGATTTATTCTGTCCATTTCTACATAAAAGCTGACAGTAAAATCACCATTTCTAATAATTGCTATACTATCCTGTATTTGGTTATTTACCTTTTTATATACCTTGGCTATCTTATATATTTTAAAAAAGTATTAAATTCGTCAAAAAGAGAATATAATGAAGATAAAACTCACCATCTGCCTGCTGGCTTTTCTTAATTTCTACGAAGCCCAGGAAAATATAACCTATCAGAAACCTTCTGCAGAAATACTTAAACTGGCTGATTATGAAAGACCTCCAAGTATATTGATGAACAGTAAAAAAGACTGGCTGGTTTTTACATATCGTCCCACTTATAAAACGCTGGAAGATCTCAGCCAGCAGGAAATGAAGCTGGGAGGATTAAGAATCAACCCCATTACCAATATTTCGAGTACCGCTACCTATATCAATAATCTGAAAGTCAGGAAAATTAATGACAAAACTGAAGTACAGGTTAAGGGTTTACCTGCCAGCCCTAAAATCACCTATACCTCATTTTCACCGGATGAAAAGAAATTAGCATTCACCAACACCACCAATAAAGGCGTAGAATTATGGATTGTTGATCTGGAAACTGCAACAGCAAAGAAAATTACTTCCGACAACCTGAATGCCAACCTGGGAAGTCCGTACATCTGGAACAAAGACTCCGGAAATCTGTTGATTAAAACCCTTCCCCAGAACAGGCCTGCTTTAATCGATTCCGGTAAAGACCTTCCTACCGGACCCATCGTATCTACGGCTGACGGCAAAGTTTCCCAGAACAGGACATATCAGGATTTGCTGAAAAATCCGCAGGATGAAAAGAATTTTGAAATCCTTACCGCTTCGGAAATTTACAATGTTGATATCAACGGAAATATAAAGAAGCTGAAGGATCAGGATATGTACACCGGAATAAGCTATTCTCCGGACGGCAACTATCTGATGGCTACGACTCTTAAGAAGCCTTTTTCTTACATTGTTCCTTTGAACAGGTTTCCGATGACCACTACGGTCTATGATGTGAACGGAAATGTAGTAAAAGTAGTGAACGAAACACCATTGAATGAGATCATGCCAAAGGGGTTTTCATCAGTAAGAACCGGGAAAAGAGATATGGCGTGGAGAAGCGACCTTCCTGCTACCTTAGTATATGCAGAAGCACTGGATGGTGGTGACCAGTCAAAATCAGCCGAGTTCAGGGATGAGATCTTTACATGGGACGCTCCGTTCGCATCAACTCCTAAATCATTTTTTAAAACTAGTCAGCGGTATGAAGGAACCAGCTGGACAAACGGGAATTATGCCATTGTTTACGAAGGCTGGTATGATACCAGAAATACAAAATCTTACCTTATTGACTTAAATAATGGAGCAACAAAAGTTATTGATGACCGGAATTACCAGGATGTCTACAGTGATCCCGGAAATTTCAATACCACTAAAAACCAGTACGGGAAATATGTAGTGGATATGAAGGGAGGAAAATCTTATCTGATCGGAGCCGGTTTCACCAAAGACGGACAGCATCCTTTTATTGATGAAATGGATATGAAGACTCTGAAGAAAAAAAGGCTGTATACTTCTCAACTTAAAAACGGAAAAGAAGAAATTATTGACATCCTCAATCCTTCAAAAGGTGAGATCCTGACGACCCAGCAGTCTCCAAGTTTGTACCCAAACTATTTCAGAAAAAATATTAAATCCAATAAAGCAGAAGCCATTACCAATTTTGCCAATCCTTTTGAAAGTATTAAGGATGTGTATAAAGAAGTCATTACCTACAAAAGAAATGACGGTGTTACTTTAACGGGAACTCTTTATTTACCCGCCAATTACGACAGGAAAGCGAAAAAAGAAAAGTTGCCGTTGCTGATCTGGGCATATCCTACCGAATATAAAGATAAAAATACAGCGGGGCAGAATACCCAGAATCCGAATGATTTTACATTTCCATACTACGGATCTTTCGTATACTGGACAACAAAAGGCTATGCCGTACTGGATGATGCTGCATTCCCGATTATAGGAGAAGGAAAAACAGAACCGAATGATACCTTTATTCCACAGCTCGTAGCCAACGGAAGGGCAGCCATTGATGCGGTAGACCAATTAGGATATATTGACCGGACTAAAGTAGCGGTTGGAGGACATTCTTACGGAGCTTTTATGACCGCCAATCTCTTGACCCACTCTAAAGATTATGCCTGCGGTATTGCAAGAAGCGGAGCTTATAACAGAACATTAACTCCGTTTGGATTCCAAAGTGAGCAGAGAAATTACTGGGATGTACCGGAAATTTACAATACCATGTCACCGTTTATGAATGCCGATAAAATGAAAACGCCGTTACTGCTGATTCACGGGGATGCCGATAATAATCCGGGAACCTTTACCTTGCAGACGGAAAGATATTTTCAGGCCCTGAAAAACCTCGGTGCTCCTGTAAAAATGGTACTTCTGCCTAAGGAAGCGCACGGATATGTTGCTAAGGAAAATATTTTGCATTTACTCTGGGAACAGGATCAGTTCCTGGAAAAATGTCTTAAGAAATAATATAAGTAACCCGTCCAGATCTGGACGGGTTACTTTTTTGGAAGTTAACATCCATTGATCTTAATTTATAGGACATCTTTGTTCTCACAGGTATGGAATACGCTAACCTTTTAACTAAACATCATATCTTTGTACAATAAGTTTGAGAATATGCAGGAATTAATATTCAGGAATGCCGCTATACAGGATTTACCAAAAATCGTTGAAATTTATAACTCTACCATTTCATCAAGAATGGTAACTGCAGATACGGAACCTGTATCGGTAGAAAGCAAAGTGGCATGGTTTCATGAGCATTACACTGAAACACGGCCGCTATGGATTGTAGAAGATATGCAGAACAATACACTCGGCTGGGTAAGCTTTTCTTCATTTTACGGCCGGCCGGCTTACAACGGAACGGTGGAGGTCAGTATTTATATGGACGAAACCTGCCGGGGAAAAGGCTTAGGAAAAAAAGTACTGAAATACTGTATTGATAATGCCGTGAAATTTGGTGTGAAAACATTACTTGGGTTTATCTTTTTACACAATGAACCAAGCATGAAGCTTTTCAGGCATTTCGGATTTGAAGCCTGGGGAACATTTCCTGATGTGGCAGTACTGGATGGAATCGAGCGGACCCTGGTGATTTTAGGAAAGAAAATTCATTGATATGAAATGATAATTAAAAGCGGTCTGTTAAGACCGCTTTTAATTATATATTCCGTTTAATTCTTCTGGCAGAAAGGTTTAAAAACCGTTTGACGAGCATCACTGCAGAAATCGTGAGTCCCAGTCCTAAAGCGATCCACATTCCGAATGCGCCCATTTTAAGGGTGACACAGAGAAAATATCCTAAAGGAATAGTAATCAGCCAGTAGGCAATAAAAGTGTAAATAGAAGGAATCTTCACATCCTGTAACCCTCTTAGTGTTCCTAAAGCCGTCACCTGAATTCCGTCTGACAATTGAAATAATGCTGCAATAATCATTAATTTTGAAGCCAGGCTGATAACTTCAATTTCTTCTTTCTTGGTGAAAAAGGTCGGAAGGATATTCCGTCCCAGGATAAAAACAATCCCGCAGATACACATAAAAATAAAAGCAATCTTCAGATTGTTAATTCCTACTTTCCTCAATTCCACATCATTCTGCTCACCGAGTTTCCTGCCGATCATCACTGTAGAAGCTACGCTAAATCCGATACAGAGATTAAAGGTAAAGGAGGCCATACTCAAAGCAATCTGATGGGATGCAATATCATGTGCGGAAATCAGTCCGCATATAAAAGCGGCACCCGCAAAAGCCGTAACTTCAAAAAACATCTGTAATGCCGTAGGAAGACCTAAGCGGATCATCTTGTCAAACATTTTTTTCGAGAACACTTCAATTTTCAGAGAAAAATCTTTAATATACTGTCTTGTTTTCTTTTCGTGTAAAAGAACAAAATACAGGAACACCACCATGAAAATCCGCGCGATTAAGCCCGCCAGTGCAGAACCTTTCACACCCATTTCAGGAAAGCCGAATAGTCCTTTAATAAACACATAATTCAGCACAATATTAATGACATTGGCAATAATGGTTGCTTTTGTTACCCCAATGGTGTAAGATAATCCTTCTGATACTTCTCTCAGGGTCTGAAATGCCATAAATGGAACGATGCTGATAGCCATAATGGTTAAGAAATCAACCGTGTCCGGAATAATTTTTTCAGGCTGTCCCGAATGATAGAGCAGCGGCATGGCCAAAAGCAATATCGCCATCAGCAGGATGCCAACCGTCATATTGATAATAAACCCATGGCTGAAAACAGAGTTGATGGTCTTATGATCATGTTTTGAATGTGCTTCCGATACCAATGGAGGGATGGCAAAGGAAAATCCTAATGCCAATACAAAAATGGAGAAAAATACCGCGTTTCCCAAAGAAACGGAGGCCAGCGCATCGGCACCCAATAATTTTCCGACAATAATATTATCAAATAAGTTTACTGATACTTGCCCAACCTGCGTCAGCATCACAGGCATTGCCAGGGTAAGGCATTCTTTGGTATAGTTTTTATGTAAAAAATTCATAGTGGTTTCTGGTTCGTATAGTTTAAAATTGGTTACAATTAAAATAATAAGATATTGCTATATAACCTGATTAATAATCATCAAAAATAGTATGTTTATAACCAGATTTAAATAATCTGAAATTAATTTTTTTTAATCTTATGGTATTTATAAAATCAAAAAAATTGCAGTACCAACGATACTGCAATTTTATATTTATTTAAAATAATGCTTACATTATTTCCTTACAAAACTTGCGACATCATCGGCAGAAACGGAATTGCCACCCAAAATGATAAGCCTTTCCACAACGTTTCTCAATTCTCTGACATTTCCGGTCCATGAAAGTGCTTTTAAAGCTTCTACCGCCTGGTCATCGAATTTTTTCACAGCTGTACCATGCTCGTCAGCAATAATCCCTGAGAAATGGTCTACCAGTAAAGCGATATCTTCTTTTCTTTCGTCGAGAGAAGGGACATAAATCTCAATGACAGAAAGCCTGTGATAAAGGTCTTCTCTGAATCTTCCGGCTTCAATCTCCTTCTGCATATTTTTATTGGTTGCAGCAAGAACCCTTACATCCACTTTAATTTCCTTGTCACTTCCTACCGGGGAAACTTTGCTTTCCTGCAAGGCCCTTAAAACTTTTGCCTGTGCAATTAAGCTCATATCACCGATTTCATCCAGGAAAATAGTACCTCCGTTTGCCTGTTCGAATTTTCCCTGCTTATCTTTAATCGCTCCTGTAAAAGATCCTTTTACATGGCCGAATAACTCAGATTCTATCAGTTCCGAAGGAATTGCTGCACAGTTTACCTCAACCATCGGTCCTCTCGCCCTGTCACTTTGGTTGTGAATTGCGTGAGCCACAAGCTCTTTTCCTGCACCGTTCGGCCCCGTAATTAAAACCCTTGCATCGGAAGCCGCTACTTTTTCAATCATATCCTGGATTTTCTTTAAACCTGCGGATTCACCGATCATCTGATACTTTTTGTTGACCTTCTTTTTCAGGGTTTTGTTTTCTGTCTGAAGGTTTTTATTTTCTTTTTTAAGATATTCTTTAGCTAAAGCATTTTTTACGCTTGTAATCAGTCTGTTGATATCGATAGGCTTAGAAATAAAATCGTATGCACCGTCTCTTAAACATGAAACTGCTGAATCAATATCGGCATGCCCGGAAATCATGATGAAGGTGGACTCCGGTTTTAAAGCCAAACTCTGTTTTAGAAGTTCGGTACCCGAAAGTTTAGGCATTTTAATATCAGAAATCACCAGGGCAAAATCTTCTTTTTCTATTTGTTTATAGCCTTCTAGGCCATCTTCAGCGATAATAAATTCGTATTCAGTAAGTTCATCGGATAGGATACTTTGGAGTACGCCTGAAATTGCTTTTTCGTCTTCTACAATAAGGATTTTTTGCATAGTTGCAAATTTAGATTTTTTGATTGAATTATTAGCAAAAACTATACCTAAATGATTCTATTTGGAATAATCCCTTCGCCCGAAAATAGCGGATCCGACACGTATAGAATTTGCACCGCACTCAATAGCGAGCGGGAAATCATCACTCATTCCCATTGAAAGAGTTTGCAGCGGTTTCAGCTTATTAAGTTCATCAAAAAGGTGTTTAAGTATTAGAAATTCGTTTTTGACCTGATCCTGATCTTCCGTAAAAGTAGCCATGCCCATCAATCCTGTAATTTCAATGTTTGTAAAATCACCGTTGATGTATTTGCGAAAGATTTCTTTTGCTTGTTCCGGTTCCAATCCAAACTTACTTTCCTCCTCAGCAATCTTTACCTGAAGCAATACTTTAATAATACGGCTATGTTTGGCAGCTTCTTTATCGATTTCCCTGATCAGCTTTTCAGAATCCACACTTTGTATAGTATCTACAAATCCGGCAATATATTTTACCTTGTTGGTCTGCAGATGCCCAATGATATGCCATTGGATATCTTTAGGAAGGAGAGGGGATTTCTCCGTCATTTCCTGTACTTTGTTTTCACCGAAAATCCTTTGTCCCAGATCATAAACTTCCTGAATGGCCGAAGCGGGATGTGTCTTTGAAACGGCTACCAATTGCACATGTTCCGGGAGCCGGCTTTTAATATCGTTGTACTGTTCGTGAATATTCATATCGCAAATTTCTGAAATTAAAAAACAAAAAGCAATGCGGTCAGGTACATATTGAGATTGATTTCCTAGATTTTAAGATAGGATTTCCTTAAGGTACAGCGCATTTTTAATGGCGGCCGTTCCCCAGGTATTATTGAAAAATATAAAAGCCTGTTGCTGACTGTTCTTAATTTTTTCTGCCAAAAGATCAAGAAATTCTTTGCTGTACTCAGATTTATACAAAACAGGCTTTCCATGCAGCCGATAGTATAAAATTTCAGGATGATTGGTTATTACATCTTCAGGCAGATTTCCGGGAAAGCTTACGCCTGAAAAGACAATATTATACGCTTTCAGGAGATTGAAAATTTCTTCGTGCCACCATGATTCATGGCGGAATTCAATCACATTCAGAAAATCAAAATCAAGATTATTGAGGATAAGCTCTGTATTTTCCTGGGCATTTTTAAAAGAAGGTGGAAACTGATACAGAAAACCGGAAAGCTTTTCTTTCAGATGATTCTGGATATGATGGCAGAATTCACTTATTTCTTCTTTACAGCCTTTCAGCCTTTGCTCATGGGAAATAGCTTTCGGGATCTTTATGAAAAACATAAAATCATCAGGGGTTTCTTCAGCCCATTTCAGAAGTGTTTTTGCCGTCGGTTTTCTGTAAAATGTAGAATTGATTTCCACAGAATTAAATTCTTTGGAATAAAGCATAAGATAGTCTTTACTTTTCGTATCCTCGGGGTACAGTGATCCCTTCCAGTCATTATTATAAAAACCTGAGCATCCGATATAAAGATTTTCTTTTTCCATATTTATTTGTTTAGATTGACAGAATTCAGCCGTAAAGAATTTAAAATCACCGACAAAGAGCTGACGCTCATAGCCGCCGCAGCGATCATCGGAGATAGTAAAATTCCAAAGAACGGATACAATAAGCCTGCCGCAACCGGAATACCCAATACATTATAAATAAAAGCAAAAAACAGATTTTCTTTGATGTTTCCAAGCAATTTTTCGCTGAGTATCCTGGCTTTTAAAACCCCGGAAAGATCACCTTTCAATAAGGTGATTGGTGCGCTTTCAATAGCAACATCTGTTCCGGTTCCCATGGCAATACCGATATTGGCCTGAGCCAAAGCGGGGGAGTCATTAATCCCGTCACCGGTCATGGCAACGATTTTGCCTTGTTGCTGTAATTTTTTAACTTCGTTGAGTTTATCTTCGGGAAGGCAACTGGCTTTAAAATGCAGGATTCCCAGTTCATCTGCAACAGCCTTAGCCGTATGTTCATTGTCTCCCGTCATCATGATAATATCAATCCCGTCCTCCAGCAGCTGCTTGACTGCTTCTTTAGAACTTTTCTTTATTTTATCCGTAAAGCTGATGAATCCCAACACTTCATTTCCCTGTGCCAGATAAGAAATGGTATGCGCTTTTGACTGAATTTCGGATGCCTTTTGTTTTAAGTGTTCAGGAATCGCAATGGAATGAGCAATCAATAAACTTTCATTTCCCAGATAAACGGTTTTCCCTTTGATATCTCCTTTAATTCCTTTGCCGGAAATATTTTCAAAATTCTCAGTTTTCTCAGGGGAAATATTTTTTTCCTTTGCTCTTTTGATGACCGCACCCGACAGAGGATGTTCTGAATTCTGGTTTAATGAATATGCCAGTTTTAAAATCTGCGAATGATCCTGGCTGTTATCGATTGTCTCAATATGTTCTACAAAAGGTTTTCCTTCAGTCAGGGTTCCTGTTTTATCAGTAATTAAGACATTTACCTTATTCATCTGCTCCAGAGCTTCTGCATTTTTGATAAGAACTCCATTTTTGGCTCCTTTGCCGATTCCCACCATTAATGACATTGGAGTGGCCAGTCCTAATGCACACGGACACGCAACAATCAGAACGGCAACGGCATTTACAAATGCAAATAAGCTTTTTTTACCTTCGGGGCCAAAAGACTGCCACAAGATAAAAGTGATTACTGCAATTAAGATCACCGCAGGAACGAATATTTTTGCCACCTTATCGGTCAGTTTCTGGATCGGGGCCTTACTTCGGCTGGCTTCATTAACCAATTTGATGATTTGGGAAAGCAGAGTTTCATCACCTACTTTTTCAGCTTTCATAATAAATACCTGATTGCTGTTGATCGTTCCCGAAGACACTTTATCATGTACATTTTTTTCCACAGGAACGGGTTCTCCCGTAATCATGCTTTCATCAACATATGAAGTTCCTTCGGTAATTTTACCATCTACCGGAATTTTCGCTCCTGGTTTTACTTTAAGCAGATCACCTATCTTTACCTGAGAGATCAGTACTTTTTTTTCTTCTCCATTTAACATGATTATTGCTTCTTCAGGGGAGAGATTCATAAGTTCCCGTATGGCATTACCCGTTTTATGATGAGCCAGAGCCTCCATCAGCTGACCTAAAATCACAAGAGTTAAAATGACACAGACCGCTTCGAAGTATAACGGGGTTTCATGATGAGATCCTCGGATTTCGTGTGGTATAAGATTCGGGAATATCAATGCTGCGATACTGAAAATGAATGCAGCCGTTACTCCCAGAGCGATTAAGCTGAACATATTCAGATTCATGGTTTTGAAAGAAACAAATCCTCTTTTCATCAAAAACCATCCCGAATAAAATAATACCGGAAGGGTTAAAGCAAGTTCTATAGTTCCTTGTACCTGATGCGAAAATGGAAAGCTGATCAGCATACCGCCCATCGAAAGAATAAAAACAGGGATGGTGAAGATTAATGAAATTATGAATTTTCTTTTCAATACACGATACATTTCGTCTTCATCGTCATTCTTATCAGGCATTTTTACCAAATCCATTCCACAAAGAGGGCAGTTTCCAGGCTCGTCCTGAATAATTCCCGGGTGCATCGGACAGGTATACTGCACATTACGCTTTTCAGGATATTTTACAAGGTCCATTCCGCATACCGGACAGCCTACGTTGCTGTCATATACTTTATCTCCTTCGCAATACATCGGGCAATAATATTTCCCGGCCATGGCATCGGTAATTTTTGGTGTATCCCGATGATAATGGTTGTAATGATGCGCATGGGTATGGGTTTCCGTATTTTTGACCAGTTCCTCCGTGATTTTTTCCAAATGCATATGACATACGGGGCAGTCACCTTTTTCTTCATACACTTTGTCTCCTTCACAAAACATTGGACAATAGTAGTTCCCGTTTTCATTTTTGAAGTTTTCCGGCAAATAAGTTGATAAATACTTAGGTCTATAGTTTGGATCTTTTGAGTGTTTTTCTTCAATTGGCACTAAGTACATATTACAAACCGGGCATCTTTTTCCCTGCTGGAAATAGACTTTTTCACCTTCACATTCCATCGGACAGTAATAAACTGAGGAAGGGGAGACGCGGTCCTGTGGCTTTACAGAAATCTTTTCCGGAGTTTTAGGATCTTCCAGCTTATAATTTCCTGTTTCTTCCAGGGCTTTATTTAAGAGATGTAATTCAATCTTTTTATCGGAAATGATGACTGCTGTATGATCTTCTGCATTGATCTCTACTTTAATGCCTTCAATGGTGTTCAGTTTTTCAAAAATCTTTTTCTGACATCCTGAGCAGGTCATTCCGAGGATTTTATATTGTTTTTGCATGATGCTTTAATTTATACTACAAATTTCCAAAATGAAGATGGAAACGTATTATAAATTTAAGGATAATGATTATAAAATTAGGCAGGAAAATTTTTGAATAAAATAGATTATTAAATATGGTCTAAAGGTTTTCTCTGATGAGTTTTCAGCTTTTTAAATTCGGTAGGTGTAAAACCCATAATATTCCGGAACTGTGACGAAAGGTGCTGAACACTTTTATAGCCTAACTTTCCGGCAATTTCAGTCAGGGTAAATTCGTTGTACAGAAGAAGCTCTTTTACTTTTTCGATCTTCTGGAGAATAAAAAACTGTTCAAGAGTCACCGCTTCGTTTTGGGAAAACGTTTTCGAGAGTGAACTGTAGTCTTTGTGTAATGAAGACCTAAGAAATTCAGATAAAAGAAAATCCTCTTGGATATCGAGCTCACTGATTTCAGTTATAATCAGATTCTTTATTTTTTCGACAAGCTGACGGGCATTATCTTTTATTCTTTCAAATCCTGTCTGCAGAAGATTCTCATCAATGGCTTGCATCATTGTACCGTTAATCTCAGATTCTGTTTCCACCACACCGAGATACACTGAGGTCATTTTAATTCCCGCTTCAGTAAAAATAGTTGAAACTGCAGAAATACATCTTCCGCATACCATATTTTTTATAAAGATCTTCATGACGGGTTATGATTACTCAGCCTGTCTTTTACAAACTCAACTTTTGTTTTCCCATGAGGCGCAGGATTTCCTTCTTCATCAAGGTTAACCATCACAATCCTTTCAACAGTAATGATGGTCTGGTGAGTCATTTTATTTCTCACATCGCATTTTAACGTAAGAGAAGTTGACCCGAAAGCAGAAACCTCAATACCGATTTCTATAATATCGCCCTGCTTGGCAGAACTGACAAAATTGATCTCTGAAATGAATTTGGTCACCACTTTTTTATTTTCCAGCTGGATGACCGCATACAGAGCAGCCTCTTCATCAATCCACTGTAGTAGTCTTCCTCCGAATAATGACTGGTTAGGATTTAGATCTTCAGGCTTTACCCACTTTCTGGTGTGATAATTCATAGTATAAAAATTTAAAGCACAAATTTACTGTTTAAAACTGATTTGTTCAATCAATAGGAATTGAGTTAGCCACAAAGAATGATTTACCGGCTCGATAATGTAATGAATGTATAATTGTATATATATATGCTGTTTTTGATCTCATTATCATTCAATGAGACATTCTGATTATAAATTTCACGCAGAATAGTTCATTATATTAAATATTATGACAGTATAATTGTTAGTCTTTAAAAGAATCACAATCTGATTGAAAAATTCACTAAAAATTTCCGAAAAAAAATTTTGTTATGAAATTAATAATCGTATCTTGCACCTGTCTTATATCTGGAATCAATATTTGTTCATTCTTTATGTTGCTTTTCTTTTATAAACCAAATCATTTTTAACATTTTTAATTTTTTTATTCAGATGAACATTTTTGTTTCAAACATCAATTACGCAACTAAAGATTATGAGTTGCAAGATTTATTTTCAGAATTTGGAGAAGTTTCTTCAGTAAAAATCATTACAGACAAAGAGACAGGTCGTTCTAGAGGTTTCGGTTTTGTTGAAATGGAAGATGCTGAAGGGCAGCAGGCTATTGAAGCTCTTAATCAAAAAGAATTCAACGGAAAAACACTTAATGTTTCAGAAGCTAAGCCAAGAGAAGAAAAGCCAAGAAGATCTTTCGGAGGTGGTAACACTGGCGGAGGTAACAGAGGCGGAAGCGGCGGTTACGGTGGCGGAAACAGAGGTGGAAGCGGTAGCGGTGGTTATGGTGGAAGCAGCAACAGAGGTGGAAGCGGCGGTTACGGCGGCGGTGGAGACCGTGGCGGAAACGGCGGTGGAAAACGTTGGTAAAAATATAGACGGCTTCAAATTGAAGCCGTTTTTTATTTGTAAGTTTAATGTCTATCCTTTTTTATCTTTCTTCTTTTTCTTATCCTTACCTTTCTTTTTATCTTTGGTTTTTTTAGCATTCAGAATTTCTTCAGCATATTCAAAAACCGGTTCTTTTACTTTTTCCGGGCCCGGCATAGAAATATCAATCCCTAAATCTTTGATATCTTCCTGCGAAATCATGTGTTCATTCATCAATAGCTCCAAAACTTCCTTCCCTGAATTGTTAAAAAATTTTTGTACAATTTCCTCCACCAGGAACTTACGGTATTCTTCAAATGGTACCACTGCGGTATACCTGAAAATCCGTCCCTCTTTTTCGGTAGATAAATAGCCTTTTTCAATAAGTATTTTTAAATAGGTGGAAACGGTATTCTGGTGGGGTTTGGGCTCTGGGTGCTGCTCCATAATATCCTTCAAATAAAACCTGTGAAGTTTCCACAACAGCCTCATTAAGTTTTCTTCAGCGGATGTAAGATGATTAATTTTCATATGAGATCCTTACGATTGAAATTGTATGTTGCAATAAAGATAAACAAAAGATACCATAAACGCAATTCCGGCGCCCATGAATACTTCTTTTGGGGTATGCCTTCCAACGACCACCCTTGTAATCCCTACTAAAACAGCAATTCCCAGCCAGGCTATTCCCAGAGTAGTATCCAAAGCAAAAAATAAAGCGGCAACAAATATATTAAATGCCGTATGCATCGAACTTTTAATATAATAATTGCTGAGCTGCATGGTTAAAAGCAGGATCAGAATGAAAAGCATGATTAAATCAACATGTCCTTTTTTAAAATAGTCAAAACCGATATAAACAAGAACACAGGCTGCGATAAAAAAATACAGTGATATCCTTTGCTTCCGGTTCGAGACATCCATATTGGTATACCTTCCAGTTTTTACATTCCATACGATCCAGGTAATGACGGGCAGTATAATTATCAATAAAATAGGAAGAAAGTACAGTAATGAAGCATGCAGGGAATATGTTTTCACGCTCATATAAAAGAAAAAGATCACCAGAGAAACCAATGGGTTGAAGAAATCCGATATGATTTTTGAGATTTTATAAATAATCGAGGTCTGTTTTTCTTCCATAAGTAAGTTTGAACATGTAAATATAATATTATAACTAAAAAACAATGGGTGTAAATACAATAAAAACGAAGTTTTTTTTATAATTTTGCTCAACTATTTCATAATAAATAAGCAAGAGCTCAACACATGAAAGAATTTTCTAAAGAGGTATACCTGAAGTGGTATGAAGATATGACAATGTGGAGAAGGTTTGAAGACAAATGCCGTTCTCTTTATTTAAAACAAAAGATCAGAGGTTTTTTACATTTGTATAATGGCCAGGAAGCTATTCCTGCCGGTTTTACCCATGCAATGGACTTAACCAAAGACAGTATGATTACCGCTTACCGATGTCATATTCATCCGATGGCTATGGGCGTAGACCCTAAAAGAATTATGGCAGAACTTTGCGGTAAGGCAACAGGTACGTCCGGAGGTATGGGTGGATCTATGCACATTTTCAGTAAAGAGCATCGGTTTTACGGAGGCCACGGTATTGTAGGAGGACAGATTCCTTTAGGTGCGGGTATTGCTTTTGCAGATCAGTATTTTGACAGAAAAGCGGTAAACATCTGCTTTTTCGGGGACGGAGCTGCTAGACAGGGTTCATTACATGAAACGTTTAACATGGCGATGAACTGGAAATTACCGGTGGTTTTTGTAGTGGAAAACAACCAGTATGCAATGGGTACTTCTGTAAAAAGAACGGCAAACCACGAAGATATCTATAAATTAGGTTTAGGCTATGAAATGCCTTGTCTTGCCGTAGATGCAATGGATCCTGAAAAAGTAGCCGAAGCTGCTTATGAAGCCATTGAAAGAGCAAGAAGAGGAGACGGACCTACTTTTATTGAGGCAAGAACTTACCGTTACAGAGGGCATTCAATGTCTGATGCGGAACCTTACCGTTCTAAAGACGAAGTGGCTATCCATAAAAAAGATGATCCTATTGAATTGATCAAAGCGAGAATCCTTGAAAATAACTGGGCAACGGAAGAGGAACTGGAAGCTACAGACAACAAATCAAGGGATTTCGTTGAAGAATGCATTGAGTTTATGGAAAATTCACCATATCCGGATCCTGAAAAAATCTATGAGTACGTATATGCTCAGGAAGATTATCCATTCTTAGACAAATTAGAGAACTAAAAGATAATAAGTCAATTTGAAAGTTTGAAAATTTGAAAATGATTTATTATCATATCTTTTTTAATTTTCAAATTACCAAATTACCAAATTTTCAAATTAAAATAAATTATGGCAGAAGTAATTACAATGCCGCGTCTTTCCGATACCATGACAGAAGGAAAGGTGGCAAAATGGCATAAAAACGTAGGAGATAAAGTAAAAGAAGGAGATATTTTAGCAGAGATCGAAACAGACAAAGCGGTTCAGGACTTTGAATCTGAGCTGGAAGGAACTCTTTTGTATATTGGTGTTGAAGAAGGAGGCGCTGCTGCGGTAGATTCTGTTCTTGCCATTATAGGTAAAGAAGGAGAAGATATTTCAGGGCTGACCGGCGGAGATGCTCCTAAATCTGATGATTCTGAAGAAAAGAAATCTGAAGAAGAATTAAAAACAGAGAATAACGCTACCAGCGTGGAACAAACCGATGCTGAGATTCCTGCAGGAGTGGAAGTGATTACCATGCCAAGACTTTCCGATACCATGACGGAAGGAAAAGTGGCTAAATGGCATAAAAACGTAGGCGATACTGTGAAAGAAGGAGACCTTCTTGCGGAGATCGAAACAGATAAAGCGGTTCAGGATTTTGAATCTGAATTTAACGGGATCCTTTTAAAACAGGGTGTTGAAGAAGGAGGAGCAGCTCCGGTTGATTCTGTATTGGCTATCATCGGACCTGAAGGAACAGATGTTTCCGGAGTAGATACCCCGAAAGCTGCTGATCAGTCATCAGAAAAGCCTGCTGAAAAAACAGCTGAAGTAAAAAAAGAAGAAGAAAAACAGGCTCCGGCTGAAAATTCTTCATCTTCTGACAGAGTGGCAATCTCTCCGTTGGCAAAGAAAATGGCCCAGGAAAAAGGAGTGGATATCCACGGTGTTCAGGGATCAGGAGAAAACGGAAGAATCGTTAAAAAAGATATTGAAAACTATACGCCTGCAGCTAAACAGGAAACTGCTCAAGCAACTCAGGCATCATCTGCAGCGGCTCAGGTAGCAGTAAGCTTTGTTCAGGGCGAGGATACGGAAACTCCGAATTCACAGGTAAGAAATATTATTGCGAAACGTCTTTCCGAAAGTAAATTCTCTGCGCCTCACTACTATTTGATGGTAGAAATCAATATGGACAAAGCCATTGAAGCCAGAAAAGAAATCAATTCCTTACCGGATACAAAAATTTCTTTTAACGACATGATTATCAAAGCTACCGCTGTTGCCCTGAGAAAACATCCGCAGGTAAATTCAAGCTGGGCTGGTGATAAGATTATTCACAGAGGAAACATCAATATCGGTGTGGCAGTTGCTATTCCGGACGGTTTGGTGGTTCCGGTACTTAAAAATACCGACCAGATGAACTATACGCAGATTTCTGCTGCGGTAAAGGATATGGCCGGAAGAGCGAAATCCAAAGGTCTTAAGGCAAATGAAATGGAAGGTTCCACATTTTCTATTTCCAACCTTGGAATGTTCGGGATTGAAACGTTTACCAGCATCATTAACCAGCCTAACGCAGCCATTCTTTCAGTAGGTGCCATCACAGAGAAGCCTGTTGTGAAAAATGGTCAGATCGTAGTCGGAAATATAATGAAGCTTTCACTGGCATGTGACCACAGAGTGGTAGACGGTGCTACAGGAGCACAGTTCCTACAGACTTTAAAAACCTATTTAGAAAGTCCATTAACTTTGTTACTGTAATTTTTTAAATTTTTCATAAAAAACCTCTCCATTCCGAGAGGTTTTTTCATTACTATTAATTTTTAGTGATATTAAAAAAAGTTAAAAAGCAACAGATCTCAAAACCATTTATTACTGTCAAAAATTGTCATTATATAAAATCAATTTACTATTTTTGAATCATGATTAAAGCAAGGAATATCCATAAATTTTATGGGAATTTACAAGTATTGAAAGGCGTTGATATCCATATTAAAACGGGAGAGGTAGTATCAATTGTCGGTGAATCCGGAGCAGGAAAATCTACGTTGCTGCAGATTCTGGGAACATTGGATCAGCCAAGCTATTCAAATAAATACAATACCGAAATAACCATCGCTCAAGAGTCTTTTATCAATATGAACGACAGACAGCTTTCTAAATTCAGAAACCAGAATATTGGCTTCGTATTTCAATTTCATCAGCTGCTTCCAGAATTTACCGCTTTGGAGAATGTTCTGCTGCCTACAAAAATTGCCGGAGCGAATGAAAAAGAAACCACCGAGAAGGCGTATGCTTTATTTGAAGACCTGAAAATCGAGCAAAGGCTGCACCATAAGCCCAATCAGCTCTCAGGAGGGGAAGCACAGAGGGTAGCGGTGGCCAGAGCTTTAATCAATTCCCCTAAGATTATTTTCGCAGATGAGCCTACAGGTAATCTCGATTCAAAAAATGCAGATGATCTTCACCGTTTGTTTTTTGATTTAAGAGACAAGTATAACCAGACATTTGTCATTGTTACCCACAACCCAAATCTTGCAGAAATCACTGACAGGAAATTGGTAATGAAAGACGGAATGATCATTGAATAAAATTGATAATCGCATGATGAAAAACTTTATTATTGTATTGGCTTTCCTGAGCTTCAATTCAACAATCAGATCTCAATCATCATCTGCTGTTAATGATCTGCCCCAATCAAAAATTTCTGAGATTAAGAATTTTCTTAAAGGAAAAAACTACAATCAGAATCTTGCTGTTTTTATTAATTTTAAAATCCATTCCGGGAAGTACAGGTATTTTATATACGACCTTAAGAACAATAAAATAATACAGAAAGCTATTGTAGCACATAGTGAAGGTTCGGTTGTTAAAAATTCGGAAACTTTAAAGTTTAGTAATACAGACGGTTCCCATCAGTCTTCTTTAGGTAAGTATGAAATTGGCGAAAGTTATTCCGGAAAATTCGGGAAAGCGTACCGTTTGAAAGGCCTTGACGAAACCAACAGTAATGCCATGCCCAGAGCTATTGTTCTTCATTCCTATTATTGTGTGCCCGATCAGGAATCGAAAAGCCTTACCTGTTTAAGTTTCGGATGTCCTATGCTTTCCAAGAATGCGTTCCGGGAAACGGCACAATATCTTGATGAATCAAAAAGCCCTGTAATTTTATATGCTTTTTATTAACGAAACGATGAAAAAATATGTCTATAAAATTTCTTGCTGAAGACGACCGTCCCCGTGAAAAATTTTTTCAGAAGGGCAAGAATTCATTGTCTGATTCCGAACTGTTGGCCATTATCATGAGAAATGGAAACAAAGATGAAAGCGCTTTGGAACTGGGCCAGAAAATACTGGCTTCGGTGGATAACAATTGGCACCGCTTGAGCCTGCTCTCTATTCAGGACCTTATGAAATTTAAAGGAGTGGGAAAAGTAAAGGCGATCTCTATTGCCACAGCATTGGAAATTGGAAGAAGAAGAGCAAGACAGGAAACTTCGGACATCAAAGTTATTTCCGGTAGTAATGACGCCTATTTGATTTTCAAAAATCAAATGTCGGATCTACGGACAGAAGAATTTTGGGCCATCTTCCTTAATCAAAGAAACAAAATCATTCATACGGCTAAACTGACCGAAGGCGGAATCAGCCAGTCTATTGTAGATGTCAGAGTCTTATTCAAAACGGCTTTGGATCATTTTTCAACGGGAATTATTGTGGCGCACAATCATCCTTCAGGAAATTTAAAACCAAGCCGGGAAGATATTGATATCACGCAAAAGATAAAAGAAGCCGGGAGAATATTGGGCATCCAGCTTCTGGACCATCTCATTATTACCCAAAACGCATATTTTAGCTTTTCAGACGACGGAATATTATGATCAGACGATTAAAGTATAATGAAATTGATTTTGATAAATATAGCAGGTGCCTGGAAAATTCTGAGCAGAGAAAATATTCTGCCTCTAAGCTTTTCCTTGATATTACAGCCCGTAAAAACTGGGAGATTCTGGTTTTAAACGATTATGAAGCTATAATGCCTGTTCCATTCATACGAAAATTCGGATTAAAAATAATTATTAATCCCAGGCTTTGCCAGCAATTGGGCATATTTTCTGAAAAAGATGATGTCCATGTAAATGATCATTTTTTAACCTTTTTTAAAAAAAAATATAACATCTGGTACTATCCTTTTAATGATCAGAATACATTTAGCATACCATTAAATCAAAGAAAGAATTTTCTTATTCCTCCTGCAGAATACGAGGTGGTTAGGCAGAAATATTCACCGAAAAGAAAAAGGAAATTAAGGCTTGATGAAGAAGTGCTGGCCCTATCTGAAATAAAAGACCTTTCAATGCAGGAAGCATCTTCCTTTATTTCTGAACATTTGATCGGTACAAAGAATGACCATGATAAGCAGGAATTCATAAAGACTTTCCAAGATTTTGATAAGGCAGGCTCGCTTACGATCACTTCTTTTTTGTATGAAAATAAAATCATCAATTCTATTGCAGTGTATCATGACGATAAAACAGCTGCATTGCTTGGGACATTCAATGATAAAGAATTTGTGAAACTCTCCGGCTCTTCAGTATTGATTGACCATGTCATTAAGAAAAATATTAAAAATAAAATTTTTGATTTTGAAGGAAGTGAAGTTTCTGCTATTGAAGAATTTTTCAGAGGATTCCGTCCCGAATTAAAGCCTTATCCATTTCTGAGAAATTCTAAAAAAGAAATTGCCAAAGAGGTATTGATATTAGAAAAATTTAAAAATAACTTCCTGTAAATAAATATTTTAATCCACTCACTTGAGTGTCGTAAAAACTATACAATCGCTATTAACTATAAGATAATCAATATCTGATATTGTCGTCTTGATTATTAATAAATTTACATCATAAAAATGATAATACCATGTTAAATAAGATCCGTAACTATAAAATAACGTACATGCTTTTCAATTTTTTCAACAAGAGAAAACTGAAACATAATATTCCGTTATATAAAAAGTATAAAATTAATAAAAACTATTACTCAAGTATATCCAGCAAAGACTTTTCACATCTCACTCCTTATGAGAGAAAAATTGACGAGCAACACTTAACCAATACTGCTTTGTATAAAAATCTTTCTGAAGAAAATAAGAAAAGTGCAGATCAATATGATGATAATGGCTACCTGATTCTGAAAAATTATCTTAGTGCTGAAACAGCAGATGCCATCAATTCTGAAATTGAAAAGCTTGTCAGTAATGAAACCTTGAAATTCAGGTATGGAGGGAAGCTTATGTTTGCCATTCACCATTCCGATCTCCTGCGCAATATTGGTACCGATAAAAACCTGTTGGAGTTCCTTTCTGTTTTACTGGATGGGAAAGCTAAACTTTTCCAGAGCATTAACTTTATCAACGGGAGCCAGCAAAAAACCCATTCGGACAGTATTCATATGACGACTTATCCGTTGGGAGGTCTTTTGGGAGTCTGGATTGCTTTAGAAGATGTGGATGAAAATAACGGAGCATTGCACTATATTCCGGGAAGCCATAAATTACCTTATTTCCTGAATTCCGATTATGATAACGAAGGAACCTTTTTTAAAATAGGCAAAAAGAGCTATAAGGAATATGAACTGTTTCTTGAAAGCAAAGTAAGAGAAATGGGATTGAAAAAGGAAATTTTTAATGCTAAAAAAGGGGACTTATTAATATGGCACGCCAATATACTGCATGGTGGTGAACCTCATATTGACAAAACGAGAACCAGAAAAAGCCTTGTATACCACTATTTTGATGAAAACAGCATATGTTATCATGAAGTAACACAACGGCCTGCTTTATTTGAAGCATAATTCAGAAATTATCATTAATTTTGCTACCTCAAATTATGGCAAATTTTTCAGGATATTTACCCTATGCTTTTGCATTGATTATTGCAATACCGTTTCTGGTTTTGCTAAGACAATTTGTATTCACTTATATTAAACTTAAAGAGCAGGAAATAAAACTTCTTTCCGTAAAATCGAATTCACAGAACAAGACCCAGTCTTATGAAAGAATGATTCTTTTTCTGGAAAGAATGAAGCCGTCAAATCTTATTCAGCGATTCGATAAAGAACTGGCTGTCCATGAGTTTATCTTTTTAACGGAAAAATCAATTCAGGATGAGTTTGAATACAATTCTTCACAGCAGCTGTATGTGACAAAAAATTCCTGGCAGAACATTGTCGATTCGAAAAATGCAGTCGTGAGCCTGCTTCATAAAACCTATGAAGGAATTAACAGCAATACTGATCTTGATGAATTTAAAACCATATTCATTATGAACTACATGAATGGTGATGACTATATCTCAGCAACCATTGATGATATGAGGAAAGAAATCTTAATAATAGCTTAACTAAAAAAAATAAAATTAAATAATGATTCCAAATTTTAAAGCACATCCATGGCACGGGATTTCTGCGGGAGAAGATGCGCCGAACGTTGTTAATGTTTTCGTGGAAATTGTTCCTTCGGACACTATTAAATATGAAGTGGATAAAGAAACCGGGTTTTTAAAGGTAGACAGGCCCCAAAAGTTTTCCAATATCATTCCTGCGTTATATGGTTTTGTTCCAAGAACGTATTGTGATGCTGCCGTGATGAATCTTGCAGTGGAGAGAGGGGCAGAAGATGTAACGATGGGAGATCATGATCCGCTGGATATCTGTGTATTGAGTTCTCACAACATTCATGCAGGAGGCTTATTGATGGAAGCTATTCCGATCGGAGGTTTTAAAATGATCGATGGTGGTGAAGCTGATGATAAGATTGTTGCGGTAATGATCGGAGACCACGCTTTCGGACATTTCAGGGATATTTCAGAATTGCCTGAAGCTGAAGTGAAACGATTAATGCATTATTTCCTGACCTATAAAAATTTACCTGATGAGCCTGCGAAATGCAGAATCCAGGAAGTATACGGGGCTGAACATGCCAAAAGAGTAATCAAAGCTTCTCAGGAAGATTACGCTAACAAATACGGAGGATAGAATTCTCATAAAATATAAAATTAAGAGGCTGTCCAAAAAGTTTGGTCAGCCTCAATTTTTTGTTGAGATTATCTCTAAAAAAGCTATCTTAGAGTTGCA
>NZ_JAKVIP010000013.1 GCF_022601875.1 Chryseobacterium sp. SSA4.19 | reverse complement strand
CTATCGCTATCGGAGCAGTAACCGGCGCAGTCTCGGCAGGAGTCGGGGAAATCTTTCAAGCAGGAGGCTTTTTAGCAGCAGTAGGTAATGGTTCGATTTCAGGAGCTGCTACTGGCGGAGTTGCTTCTCTGATTACCGGAGATAATTTCCTTCGTGGTCTTGCAAAAGGTGCCATAATAGGAGGTGCCGTAGCAGGAATAAGCTATACGGTGAATTATTTTGTAAGTGGAAGTTACAAAACTAAATATTTTATGAGAGACAGGGTGTCTAGTGATGCTAAATTTAATTATGATCCGGCGGTAAGCAATGAGACTATGCAAAATGAAATAAATACTATGAGATCAGATAATTTTAGCAAAAGTGAAATACAAAAATTTGGTGTGGGTAAAGATCAAATTGCAACGCAAAATGTAGATTTGGAAGGTTACTTAAATCCAGGTAACGGACAACAATATGCTTATACAAGTCCTAGAGATTTTTTAACGGGAACCTCTGATATAACCTACTCTCCAATTGCTGCACAAAATAAACCCCTTCTTGCATTAACTATGGTGCATGAAACCGGGCATTCATATGGAAATGCTTTGGGCTTGATTGATGCCAATATAGATAGAAAAATGTATAATATTAGTTATAGTGGTTTAGACACAACACAGCATTTTGCAATTGCTCAATTAGAACATATATATGCTGATCACAATTTACTAAATTTTTCGAGTAGGCCTTCAAATATGTTTTTAGATTATATGAGTGTTACTAATATTGAATATTATAAATTGCCAATTGTTTTAAGATCATCAGTAGACTCCACGTTTAAAAATCTTCTTCCAGTTTTTCAGCGTTTTATGAATTACAAGAGATAATAAATCATAGTTATGAAAAAATTAATTTTGTTAAATATTTTATTGTCTTCATTTGCTTCTGCTCAAAACTATCATGATTTTATGTATGAACAAGTAACAATAATTGACGGTTTTATTGGAAAAATAGAATCATATAACAGTAAAACAGGAATTTATTGTAGGGAATCATGTCATATATATGCACCTCCTCTTAAAGAGCAAATTATGATATCATTGACAGAAGAAGAGAAATCAGATTTATGGAAAACAAGAAAAAAATTTGGCAACTATGTCTTTGCAGAATGTTCAAAAAATAAAAACGTAGCAGTTAAATCATATTTCTATTTTGAAAAAGAGAAATACCCTCCAAGATGCATAGAAAATGATAGACAAAAAGCACAATTTATTGAACTTAATATGACATTAAGGCAAATATTGGAATCTAAATCAGAGTATAGAAAAGTTTTCTACTGGGAGTTTATCAATAAATAATAAAGTAATATATCCAAGTTATTGATATGCGGGAAATAATTTCTTTCAAGGTGTTATGGTCTTAAAAGACGCATGAAGTGGAGGTGATTTAGCTGCATTATCGTGGATGCTAGTAAAATGGTTGACGCGGCCTCTGTTGTAAGCGGTTAATTATAACCATTAAATTTTCGCGGTATTTAACGCCACAGAAAACAATGAGATAAAACAAAAGCCTTTCAGTATCTAAATATTGAAAGGCTTTTACTTATTATGTTAGATTAGGAATAAATGACAATTATTTTTAAACCCTAACTGTCAGATAAAGTCGTGGCTACTACAATTAAACGGTCTTTTTTAAATATTATCGGCTTAAAAAAACGTCCTCAACATCATTCATTCTATTCATCACGGCTCTTGCATACGAACAGTGCGGATATACCTTCCAATTGTTTTCCCTGGAAAACCTGATTGCTTCTTCAACCAGGAATTTTCCCATTCCACGGCCTTCAAACTCACGATGGACTAAGACGAAAGAAATAACCAGCCTGTTCTCCTCGGGAAAAATAGTATAGGTGAGCCTTCCTACTTCTTTTATCTCATTATTTAATGTAATGACGCCGCCGTTTCCGGACTTATTATTTTCGAATTTCATATGCTGATTTTGTTATGATAAGATACAAAAACCACACCGTCACGAATGATTCGACAGTTAAAACGAAAAGCAAATGTTTATATAGGCTGATATTGATGATGGTAATAAGCTTTAGTCAATAACCTGTAATAAGAAATAATCATTAAGCAAAAAGAGAATTGATTTAAATTATCAATTCTCTTTTCCTGTGTAATAATTATAATCTTTAATCACAACTCCGATAAACTGTCTTTCTGTCATTTTCGTAGGATCAATGTCCAGCTTTAAAATGCTTTTAATCTTTTCGGAAAGTTTATTGATGATCTGTCGGTCATCAGCCCTTAATGCCTTCAGATAATTATCCTTAATAATTCTCATGTCATTGTCGCTTAGAGCAATAACCTGGGGAAAGGTAGGAATATAATTTTCCTGAATATTTTCTAATATTGTATGCGATATGTTGATGTTATTCTTTAATGAAATCACAGCGGTTCCCGCAGCCATGTCTCCCAGGCGCTGGTTGTTTTTGGACACAATCATGAAAATAAGCCCGATGACTCCGGCAAAAGAGGTATCGATGATTCTGAATACCCATCGGATCATATAATCGCCCAGACCGGCCTGATAACCGTCTATCTTTACCACACGGATTTTCATGACTTTCTTTCCTGGAGTCTGCCCTTCCATCAGGCTTTCCAATACTACGGGATAAATAACAGTCGGGAAAAGGAGAATAATGTATACTGCCATGACCGACCACTGGTCAAGTCCGGTCAATAAATATCCCAGATTCAGCAGATTAAAAAAAACATACAATACGGCAATTCCATAAGCCACTTTAATCAAAAGATCGAGAATAAATGCAATCATCCGGTCTCCGACACTGGCGGTGCTGAAATTAATATTTACATTTTGTGAGGTATTAATCGCAATTTGAGACATAATTTTTATTATTTTAGCCTTACAATATGAGAGAGGTTTATTTCATTAAACAAAATAAAGAAAAATGGTTGGGAATTGAGCAGGTTATTCAGGGGAAAATCAAAAAAAATCCTGATGATCTCTCATCGTTATATATCAACCTAGTCAACGACCTTTCTTTTGCACAGACCTATTATCCGAAAAGCAATACGACTGTTTACCTTAATCATTTATCTTCACAGATTTTCCAGAAAATTTATAAGACAAAAAGGGTAGAACAAAATCGGATCCTTTATTTTTTCAGTACAGAAGTACCTTTGCTGGTATATCAGTACAGAAGGTATTTGGGATATGCTTTTTTGTTTTTCACTCTGTTTACGCTGATCGGAGTGCTTTCTGCCGTCTATGATAAAGATTTTGCCAATGTTATTTTGGGAGAAGATTATGTAAATACGACTATTGAAAACATCAAAAAAGGAAATGCGGTCGGAATTTATCAGAGCGGCTCAACCTGGGGAAGTACCATCGGGATTATATTCAACAACATCGGGGTTGGAGCCAAACTTTATATTTACGGTATTTTCGGAGGTGTAGGGACTTTGTGGGCACTTTTGTCAAACAGTGTGATGTTAGGATCTTTCCAATATTTCTTCTACGATTACGGAGCTTTGCAGGACAGCGCAAGAGGCATCTGGCTCCATGGCGTTTTCGAAATTTTTTCAATGGTGGTGGAAGCAATGTGCGGACTGATTTTAGGAGCTTCTATTCTGTTTCCCAAAACTTTTTCAAGATTCAATTCTTTTAAGAACGGATTCAGAGATTCATTTAAGATCTTTCTAAGCACCATTCCGTTTACGGTATGTGCGGGAATTATAGAAGGATATGTTACAAGACATGCCCTGAAGATGCCATTATTCATGAACCTCATAATTATCTTCGGATCTTTAATGGTGATCGGATTTTATTATTTTATATATCCGTCTATTGTCGATAAGAAAATTAAAAACCAGATTAATGATGCAGTTATATAAAAATAGAGATTTCGGTACGTTTATCAGCGATAGCTTTGCTTTTTTTAAATTATACGGAAAAAATTATTTTAAAAATTTTATTCTTCTTAACGGTCTACTGTTAATCTTGATGGTTATAGTAGTTGTATTGGGTTTCAGGGAATTTTTCGGCGTGCTTTTCGGTTCTAATATGAGCGGACAAAGCTATTATCTTGAACAGTATTTTACCAATAATCTCGCATTATTCATTATTGCTGGAATTTTGCTGTTTATATTGTATACAGCTTTAATGACGATTAATTTCCTTTATCCGGTTTTTTACATGAAGAGAATTGCTGAAGGGCAACAGGAGATAAAGACGGATGATATCATCAATGATTTCAAGATTAACCAGAAAAAAGTGATTGCAACTTACTTTGGCCTGACTTTTCTGGTCATGCCGGTTGCTACGGTGCTCTTCGGATTTTCTTATTTTCTGATCATTATCCTCATCGGTCTCGTATTGATTCTTTTTGTAGCACCAACTTTATTTAACATCATTACTTTCCTGTGCTACGATTATTTTAATGGAAACAGAAGCTTTTTTGAAAGTTTAAGCTACGCTATAAGATCCCAGTTCTCTTATACGAATGGTAGGGAAAGATCGCCATACTGGAAATATTGGGGCTCAACAATTGTCATGGGAATTCTGTTTTATATTGTGAGCGGCGTACTTTCGGCTGTTCCCATGATCTTGTTTATGACTAAGCTGTCTACAACTTCGCCTGACGCACAATTCGAACAAAATCCTATGACGGGAAGCTTTGGAATATTGGTGTTTTTTCTCTATGGGGTTTCATCTTTGTTTTCAATGCTGCTGATGAATATTTTATATATCAATTCAGGGCTTATGTATTACGACAGCAGAAAAGATCTTCACCAGAAAGTAGAACTGGCAGAAATAGAAACGATCGGAATTAATGAATAGGATTCTTTTTTTCTTAATGTTTTTTTTCTCTGCAGGATGTACGCGTGCTCAGAGAGGAGATGTTCCGCCACCGGTCCAGGAAATCTATGTAGATTCCCTGAATACGGGGCATTATAAAAATATGTACCGTGCAGATTCTGTTTTGGCTAAAAATCCGGTAACTGAAAACACGCTTTATCCTAAAAAATTCAAAGAAAATATTCCGTCAAGATACAAGGGGAAAGATTTTGATTATACCACGGTAAAGCCAAGGATGTCATTCTGGGAAAAGCTGATGCAGAAAATATATAAAATTATCGAAAGTATTTTCGGTGAAACGGTATTCACAAAATCCGGTAATATTGCAGGAATTTTAGTCCGTCTGTTTGCGATTCTTCTGGTGGGATTCCTGCTTTATTTTATTATTAAATATCTCGTAGGAAAGGAAGGAAACTTCTTCTTTGGAAAGAAAAATAAAAAGGTGAATATTAAAGACGAGGAGCTTCACGAGAATATTCATGAGATCAACTTTCCTGAAAGTATTTTACAGTTTGAAAAAGCAGGAGATTTCCGTTCGGCAGTAAGGTACCAGTTTTTATTTATCCTGAAAAAGCTGAATGACAGGAAGCTGATTGTATGGAACCCGGAAAAAACCAATAAAGATTATGTGGCAGAACTGAAAGCTCCCCATTTAAAAGATGCATTTTATGATCTTTCCTATATTTTTGATTATGTCTGGTATGGGGAATTCAGCATTACCGAAGAAAGTTATCTGAAATTTAAGAACCAGTATCAATCATTTAAACCGTAAATTGTTATCATGAACAAAACTTTCAAAATTTATGCTGTTATTTTCATCGTTGTGATGATTATTATGGCGTTGTTTGAAGTCAATAAAACGGAAAGCACGGACTGGAGAAAAAATTTTGATATCAATCAGAAGTCGCCTTTCGGACTGTTTGTCTTTGCTCAAGAAATCAACGGTCTTTTTAAAAATAAAATAAAAAAAATTGATCAGGCACCGTATGATTACTATAATCAGGATGATGAAAGGCCACAGCATAATATTTTAATCATTGAAAATAAACTGGACAAGCAATCCTGGAATAAGATCCTCAATCAGGTGTCAAGCGGTTCAGATGCAATGCTCATCGTCAGTGATATTCCGAAAGAGATTTCAGACAGCATAGGATATTATGATTCTAATATTTCTTTTGAAGATGAAAATGTCTTAAAACTGACGGACACAAAATATCAGAACGATTTTATAAAGCTGGACAAATTCCCGTCGGGAAGAGGGTTTACCTTCATTAAACCGGGGATTGAAATCTTAGGAAAAACAGTTGAAAAAAATAATACGGACCAGGCAAATTTTATCAGGGTAAAGTTTGGCGAAGGAAATATATTTGTCCACAGCGAACCGCTTTTTATAACCAATTACTATCTGCTGAAACGAGGAAGTGTGCAGTATACGCAGGATGTTTTTTCGTATCTTGACAACAGGGAAACTGTATGGTTTGTGGAAGGCAGTTCAAAGACGTCACAGTTTTTCCTCAGATTCATTCTTTCAAATCCGGCACTGAAATATGCGTGGTGGGTCCTTTTGGGTGGATTGGTTTTATTTATTTTCTTTAATGCCAAAAGAAAACAGCGTATTGTTCCGGTTATAGAACCTTTAAAAAATACATCTGTGGATTTTGTGAAAAGCATAGGGAATCTTTATTTACAGGAAGGTGATTTCCATGATATGATGGCAAAAAAAGCCCAGTATTTCCTGAATAGGGTGAGAATGGACCTTCTCATTGATACACAGAAAATTGATGAAGAATTTGCCAAGAAGCTTCATCTCAAAACCGGAAAACCGGAAGAAATGATCGGTCAGGCTGTAGATTTTATTAAGAAAGCAACAGATCCTTATGCGGCTGTTATGAAAGAAGACCTGGAGAAGATGAACAGGCTGCTGGATGAAATTTTAAAATAAGAAGAACTCCGAAGCCAAACCTAAAGGCTGTAGGATTGTTTAAATATACACGCGCACATTAATATATTGTTAAATTAAATATATGGAAAATCCTGAAAACCAATATACAGAAAACCTTAGTTCTATTAATATAGATAAGAAAGAAGATCAGTTCGAGTCAAGAATCGATATGATTGAACTTCGCAGAAGCCTGGATCATGTGAAATCTGAAATTGCAAAAGTAATCGTAGGCCAGGAAAATATGGTTGAGCATCTTTTGGCAGCGCTTTTATCAAATGGTCATGTTTTGATTGAAGGAGTACCGGGAGTTGCCAAAACTATTACGGCAAAATTGCTGGCTAAAACAATTGATGTGGGATTCAGCAGGATTCAGTTCACACCGGATCTGATGCCATCCGATATTTTAGGGACCTCAGTTTTCAATGTGAAGAACTCTGAGTTTGAGTTTAAACAAGGTCCCATATTCTCCAATTTTATCTTAATTGATGAGATCAACAGGTCACCGGCAAAGACCCAGGCAGCATTGTTTGAAGTAATGGAAGAAAGGCAGATTACAATGGACGGAACACGCTATGCCATGGAAGAGCCTTTCCTTGTGGTCGCTACCCAGAATCCTATCGAGCATGAAGGTACATACAGGCTTCCTGAAGCGCAGCTGGACCGTTTCTTATTTAAGATCAATGTAGGTTATCCGACTCTTGAAAATGAAATTGCCATTATCAGGAATCAGCATGAAAGTAAAAAAGAAGATAAAACAGACGGGGTTAACAAGGTCATTACGGCGCAGCAATTGAAGAATTACCAACATCTGGTAAAAGAAATCATTGTTGAAGCTCAACTTATTGAATACATTGCAAAAATCATTGTGAATACCCGAGAAAACCAGTTCCTGTATTTGGGCGCTTCGCCGAGAGCGAGCCTGGCACTGTTAACGGCTTCAAAAGCATTCGCAGCTTTAAGAGGAAGGGATTTTGTAACTCCTGAAGACATTAAGGAAGCAAGTTATGCTGTCTTAAGACACCGTGTAATCGTATCGCCGGAAAGAGAGATGGAGGGCCTCACTGCAGATGAAATCATCCGGCAGATTTTAGAAGGGATTGAGATCCCGAGATAGATAACAATAACAGGTAGAAGGCAGCGGGTTATAGGTACAAGGTTTAAAATTAAAAGGTTTAATTATGTCTAATTTTAAAGAACTTTTGGTTTGGCAGAAATCTATTGATTTTGTTACTGAAATTTATAAATCTACCGGTTGTTTTCCTAAAGATGAAATGATTGGTTTAAAATCTCAGATGAGAAGAGCTGCAGTATCAATACCATCGAATATTGCAGAAGGAAATTCAAGAAGAGACAATGCTAACTATATACAATTTTAAAAATATCCGGAGGCAGCTATGCTGAAGTCGAAACACAGTTAATCATCTCAAGAAATCTTAAGTTTCTAAATGATGAAGTTTATTTTAAACTGAAATTTAAAGGATGTTAAACGGTCTTATAACTCATTAAAATTATAAACCAAGATTTCAAACAATTACCTGCAGCCTAAAATCTGCAACCTTATAAAATGAAAAACCTATACATCAATACACGTTTTTTCTTTACACTCATAGGAGTGGGGATTTTGTATGTTTTTGCATTTTTCTTTCCGTTCGTGATGATTGTGGCACACATCTGCTTAGTTTTATGCTTTTTGGCTATGATGATTGATTATCTTTTTGTTTTTAACCGGAATGATGGTATTTTGGCTCAGAGAATTTTACCGGAAAAATTATCGAATGGCGATGAAAATGCTGTAAAGATTGATATTAAGAATAAGTACCCGTTTAAGATCCATGCTAAAGTCATCGATGAAATTCCGTTTCAGTTCCAAAAAAGGGATTTTTTAATTGAAAAACAGATTGAACCCGGAAAAAACAGTTTTTTCCAATACATCCTGGAACCGAAAGAAAGAGGGGAATACCACTTCGGAAATCTGAATATATACGTTTCCTCTCCTTTAGCTTTTGTTTCCAAAAGGTTTACGTTCCAGAAAGACGCAGCTCTGCCATCCTATCCGTCATTTATTCATTTGCGGAAATACGAATTAATGGCGCTTCAGAGCGAGTTTCTACTGGGTGGAATTAAAAAAATCAGAAAGCTGGGACATACCATGGAATTTGAACAGATCAAAGACTATGTCCCGGGAGATGATATCAGGACCATCAACTGGAAAGCAACTTCCAAGACTAACCGGTTAATGGTTAATCAGTTCCAGGATGAAAAATCACAGCGGATTTTTATGCTGATTGATACCGGAAGAACCATGAAAATGCCCTTCAAAGGATTGAGCTTGCTGGATTATTCCATTAATGCGACCATGGCGCTATCCCATATTATTCTGAAAAAAGGCGACCGGGCAGGAATGATGACGTTCTCGAAAAAAACAGAAAATAAAATTGCGGCAGAAAATAAATCCGGACAACTGAAAAAAATTTCCGAGGCCCTTTATAACATTAAGACGGATTTTTTTGAAAGTGATTTCAGCAGATTATATCAGGATGTAAAATATTCGTTAAACCAGAGAAGTTTGATTCTCTTATTTACTAATTTTGAAACACTGGACGGTTTGAACCGGCAGCTGAAATATCTTCGCGGAATTGCTAAAAACCATCTATTGGTTGTAGTGTTCTTTAAAAATTCCGAACTTCAGACATTAATTCACAAGAATCCTGAAAGCATGCAGGAAATCTATGATGAGATTATTGCAGAAAAGTTTGAGTTTGAAAAAAAACTGATCATCCAGGAACTGCGCAAATACGGAATTTATACGGTATATACTTTACCTGAAAATCTAAGCATCGACGTGATTAATAAATATCTGGAGATCAAAGCAAGAGGAATTTTGTAATTTTGAATTATGGAAGGCTTTAGAAGATGGTAATTCCTTGTTTACAAATCATTTTATCAATTATTATTTACCAATTATATTATGAAAATAACCCTCAACAGAGTTAATGACGACTATTTATTTGAATGTACCAATGACAAAGGAAACTCCATTCTTTTAGACAATACTTCTCAGCCTGGTGCGAAAGGCGTGTCTCCTATGGAAAGTGTCCTGATGGCAGTGGCGGGTTGCAGTGGAATTGATGTGGTCTCTATCTTAAAAAAACAGAAGCAGGAAATTACAGACTTTAAGGCAGAGGTAGAAGGAGAAAGAATTCCTGTGGATGATGCCAGGCCTTTTAAATCTATTAAAGTTAAATTTTTACTGGAAGGAAATATCGATCCAAAGAAAGCCCAAAAAGCAGCCCAGCTGTCTTTTGAAAAATACTGTTCTGTTTCCAAAACGCTGGAACCGAATGTTGAAATCGGTTATGAAGTGTATGTGAATGGAAAAGTCGTTCAGGCGTAAAAGTGTTCAATATTATAAAAATAAAATGCGGATAATTAATTATCCGCATTTTTAATATAAATAGGTGTTTTTAGTTTTATTTTTTAATCGTTTTCATGCTTTTCACAGAGCCGTCTTTCATGGTTAAGGTCAGAATATACATTCCCGATTTTACGTCTCCTAAGAACAAATCAGAAGATGGATTTTCAACAGTTTTTACCATAACCCCCGAAAGATCTGTAATCACTGCCTTTTTCACGTTTTCGGCCTTCTCAAGATGCAAAGTTTCTACAAAAGGGTTTGGATAAGCAATTCTTTCTTTTCCTTTTGTCCCTACTTCACTTGTTGCCAGTTGTAAAGCTTCCAAAGTTACCGTTACTTTGAATGTATTGTTATCCACTTTGTTATAAGTGGTTGTACATCCTGCGCTTGAATCTCCGTAGGTTCTCCATGCTCTAAGCTCAAAATCAACGTTTCCTGTCAGGTCATTGGCAAGGTCAAGTCCTGTTCTGTTATAAGAATAGGTTCCTGTTGTTCCTCCTACGCCCGATGTTACCGAAGCTTCACTTATATTGTTATTATTACAGACTAAGAAACTTCTTTGTTCAGACATATATCCGTTGGATACGGTTGACATTGTATAAGAAACAGCGGTAGACTTAATTTTATAACCGGCAGGAATACTTACGGTAAGTGTTCCCGGGCATGGAGTGGTGGACGTAGTGGTTATGTTAAAAGAACTGTCATACATTGTACTGAGGTCTCCTGCAGTATAGGTTGCAGAAATCTGTCCCGGTGTGAATTGAGTCATGGTCCAGTAACTTTGTGAAGAACCTCCACAGTTAGATCTTATCCAGAAGTAATACGTTTGCCCGGTACTTAAATTATTCAATGTAGTGGAAGTGCTTCCTGCGGCAAGGTTTCCTGTAGGTGCTGTTGTAGCGGTAGGAGGTGTTGCAGAAGTGCTCAGGTAATATTGATATCCTGAAGAAGGTGCGCTTGCAGGCGCTGTCCAGTCTACTGTAACACCGTTCATGGTGGTTGTTGCCATTACGTTGGTAGGTGTATAGCAGGCATTATAAATCTCTGCAGAAAAAGCAAAAATATTAGGGATACCACCCGCTCCTGTTTTGGTGATTGTGACGCTCTGGATCATTTTTGATTGATTAGCGGCATCTATTGCTAAAGGAATCTGATATAGCCTTGGATTAGTACTGCTGGATTCCAGGATGTCATTCGTATTTTTAATTCTTCCGATGCCCTGGATGGCAAAATTACTTCCGTCATACCAGTCAGAGATACTTACTGAAGAGAATGTTTGTGTCGAAGCGTCAGAAAAATTAACGGTTACATCCACCGTACATGCACCACTTCCTCCCGTGGCCAGCATATATAAATTCACGGCAGCTTTAGGCGTTGTAAAAGTAAAAGTTCCGTTCTCTCCTGCAGTTTCTAATCTTAATGAATTATTCGCACTGTATGAAGCCATCTCATAGGTTAATCCGGCTGGTGAAGGTACTACGGAAGTAATCAAGCCACTGGTAGGAAGTCCATAGGTAAGCGGAGTGTCTGCTGCTGTCAGCTGGAAATCCTGTGAAACAAATGCATAGCTAACACCATCTACATCATTATTGGTGCTTACGGTAGAAGAGCCTATGCCATTGGCAATAACATCAGCATTGAACCCGCTTTGGATCGGCATGGTCTGATATTGCTGAGCGTTGAAATGAGTGTTAAACATAGCTGTAAGGACTACAGCAGTAAGAGGGAGTAATTTTCCTTTCATAAGTTTATTATTAGGTTTATGGTGCTAATATAGTCAATAAATTAATAATAAATCAATGAAACATGAAATTTAGTATTAAATTTTTATATAAATCATGCAAAGGGTAATATTGTATTAAATTTAAATAGATTTTAACTATAATTTAACTGTTTTTTATTGAAGCTGTAAATGTGGTGTGGTAGAAAAACGAAGCCTCTTTTAAGGAGGCTTCTATTGATATAATTAATTTTATACGGTTAACCTGGGCTTCATCAGTTTTGCCACTGTAGCGGTCCAGCCGGTTTGATGAGAGGCACCTACTCCGCGGCCATTATCACCATGAAAATATTCAAAGAAGGTAATGTAATCTTTAAAGTTTTCATCATAATTGAATTTGGCGTTTCCACCGTTAAAAGGGCGCTGGCCAGCTTCGTCCTTCAGGAAAATAGAACACAGCCTGTTGCTGATATCCTGTGCCACTTCATCAAGATTTTTCTTGTCACCGCTTCCTGTAGGAAGTTCCACCTTAAGGCTATTACCGTAATAAAAATGAAAACGCTGCAGGCTTTCTACAATTAAAAAATTAATAGGGAACCAAATCGGACCTCTCCAGTTGCTGTTTCCCCCGAACATACGGCTATCACTTTCTGCAGGGGTATAATAAACGACATTTTCAGTCCCGTGAACAGAAAATACAAACGGATTTTCTTCGTATACTTTAGACATGGCACGGATTCCGTAATCACTCAAAAATTCCTTTTCATCAAGCATTCTTGACAACACTTTTGAAAGTCTGTTTTTACGAAGAATGCTCATCAGGTGCTTTCTTCCCTGGCCTTCTTCTTCCCAATGGGATACCAGTTTTGTGAGTTCCGGCTTGTTCTTAAGTACCCAGTCCATTCTTTCCCTGAAGTTGGGCATTTTATCGAGCAGGTGATGATCAATGATTTCTACGGCAAACATTGGGATCAAGCCGACAATGCTTCTTAGTTTCAGAGAGACGCTGTCTCCATTACCAAGCTGTAAAACATCATAGAAAAATCCGTCTTCCTCATTCCACAGGCCTTTTGTCCCTTCACCCAGATTTTCCATGGCCTCAGCAATATAAAGATAATGCTCAAAAAACTTAATGGCCATATCTTCATATACCTGATAATATTGAGCAAGCTCCATAGCAATTCTCATCATATTCAGAGCGTACATGGCCATCCAGCTGGTTCCGTCAGCCTGTTCCAGGTGCTGCCCGTCTTTCAATATCATATTCCGGTCAAAAGCCCCTATATTATCAAGCCCAAGAAAGCCTCCTCCGAAAATATTTTTACCGTTTTTATCTTTCCGGTTAACCCACCACGTAAAATTTAAAAGTAATTTCTGGAAAACCTTTTCTAAAAACAGAAGATCTGCCTTTCCGTTTTGTTTTTCATCAATTTTAAAAACCCTGAAGCATGACCATGCATGAACCGGTGGGTTTACGTCACTTAAATTCCACTCATAAGCAGGAAGCTGTCCGTTCGGGTGCATATACCATTCTTTTGTTAACAGAAGGAGCTGCCCTTTTGCAAATTCTGCATCAATAATAGCAAACGGCACACAGTGAAACGCCAGATCCCAGGTTGCATACCAGGGATATTCCCATTTATCAGGCATTGAAATAATGTCTTTATTATGAAGATGGTTCCATTCCGTATTTCTTACATAATTGTTGAAATCTCTGGGAGCTTCATAATTGGGGTCTCCCTTCAGCCATTTCTCGACATTATAGTGATAAAACTGTTTGTTCCACAGCAATCCTGCAAATGCCTGCCTTTGGACATTCTTTTCATCTTCACTTGCCACGTCATTCTGAAGTTCATCATAGAACTCATTGGCTTCATCAATTCTTGTTTTGAGTATCTTGTCGAAGTCCTGAAAGGGCCTTTCCAGTTCATGGGGCGACAGTCTGAAATCAAATGTTTTTGACTGCCCTGCGTCAATAGTATCCTCAACTAAAAATGAAGCTTTGGTTCCTCTTTTTTCAGGGTTAACCGTATTGCTTCCATACACAATATAATCATTAATGCCGTCCTTAAAATAAGTATTGCCGGGATAAGGAGTTCCGCGCAGTTTCGGATTATTGGTTTCATTGTCACAGAAAGCACTTTCCGCATTAATATTTCTTGAATAAAACTTTTTGATAGGAATGCTGTCATGACTGATGTTAATACATCCTTCATGAGAAGCATTGGTCTGTCCTTTATAGGTATTATATCCCCATTTCCAGTTATTCCTGAACCATACCGTGGGAACAATAACAATAGGTGCGTCAATGTCACTTCTGTTGCAGACCGTTACCCGCACTAAAAAGTCATCATGATCTGCTTTTGCATACTCAATGAAAATATCAAAATATTCATCCTGATCGAAAATACCGGTATCAAAAATTTCATATTCAGGCTGTTTTTTGCTGCGTCTTGCATTTTCAGCCCGGATGTCATCATAAGGAAATTCATTGATGGGGTATTTATACACCATTTTCATATAGCTGTGGGTAGGGGTATTATCCAGATAGTAAAATATTTCTTTAATATCTTCTCCATGATTTCCCTGAGGGTTGCTGAGCCCGAAGAAACGTTCTTTTACTATTTTATCTTTTTTGTTCCAGAAAGATAAAGCAAAACAGAAAATCTGTTTTACATCGGAGATTCCCGCAATTCCTTCTTCGCCCCAGCGATAGGCATAGCTTTCCGCATTGTTATGATTGGCGAAATTCCATGCATCGCCGTTTGAACTGTAGTCTTCCCGTACATTTCCCCATTGCCGGTTGCTTACGTAAGGTCCCCAGTTTTTCCAGTTGCTGTCTTGTAGTCTTTGTTTTTCTGCAATCATATTCACCTGTTTCAATACGAAGTTAGTTTTTTTCAAAAACAGTTCCAACTTGTACAATCTGAAAAAGAATTAACAAGGTCCTTGAAATCCTTTATTCATAGGGATTTTTGGGATTAAATTAAATTTTGTTAAATATGTAAAAGAAAAATTATATCTTTGCACCATTCGATCATTCACATATTGAAAATGTTATCAAGAAAGGTTGAGGGATTAGACCCTATGAAACCTTAGCAACCCTTTGTGCAAGCAGAGAAGGTGCTACGTTCTACCAGATTAATTTCCGGACAGATAACTACTGAATCTTTTTCAGCCATTTCCTGTGGCATTTTCAATTGTATTATAAATGTATAATAGAATTGAAAGCAGATTTAAAACATATTAATTTTTCGTATCATACTGTTTCCGGCAAGGAACATCATATCCCGTTGAGCTATCAGCTTTTTGGGAAAGACCTGTTTTCAGCACCTGTTATTTTAGTAAATCATGCTCTTACCGGAAATTCTGAGGTTTCAGGTAAAAACGGATGGTGGAAAAAGCTGGTTGGTGAAAATCAGGTGATTGATACTCATAAATACACCATCCTGTGCTTTAATATTCCCGGTAACGGCTATGATGACTTTTTATGGGATGACTATGAAGACTTTACCTCTACAGATATTGCCGGTATTTTTTTAAAGGCGCTTGACGTTTTAGGAATTAATACTTTATATGCGGTTATCGGAGGTTCGCTGGGAGGAGGGATCGGCTGGGAAATGCTGGTTAAAAATCCTGATCTTGCTGAAATTTTCATTCCTGTCGCCTGCGATTTTAAGACCCACGACTGGCTTCACGCCCAATGCCTGGTTCAGAAATTTTTATTACACCAAAATGATGAGCCTTTGCAGAAAGCCAGGATGCATGCGATGCTATGTTACAGAACTCCCCAATCTTTAAACAGCAGGTTTAACAACCAGTACAACCAGGAAAAAAACCGGTTGCAATCTGAAGACTGGCTGGTGTATCACGGAAATGCTTTAAACGAAAGGTTTAGTCTGGAAGCGTACCGATTGATGAACCATCTGCTAATGAATATCAATGCTGATGAAAATAAATTAGCAAGGATTAAAGCAGATATACACCTGATTGCAGTAGATACCGATCTGTTTTTCCCCGCTTCAGAAATCCGGATGTGCTGTGAAAATCTGAAAAAACAAAAAGACAATGTATTTTATTATGAGATACAATCCATTCACGGGCATGATGCTTTCCTGATGGAATATGAACAATTAAACAGGATTATTAAAAATATTGTAGAAGATGAAGAACAACGCTAACGAAATAAAATTTTTAAAGAGCAGATCAATCATTAAATTTGAAGGGAAAGATTTTTTAGGGGAAATCGGGATTGACGGAAGGATTTTTAAAGCACTAACAATGGCGAGAATCAGTGTCGGAGTCATTTCCCAGCAGGCCATTGAAAACGGATTGTCTATTCTGGTACAGGAAAGTGATTCTGAAAAAGCGGTTAATTGCCTGATTGATGAATTCGAGGCAGAGCGGAAATCAGGAAAAGTTTCCCAGATCTACAGTATCAATAATGTAACGGTATTAGGTTTTGTTACGGACGATTTTAATAAAGTACTGTCTGAATTGGCAAGAAACAATGTGTTCCCGCTGTTGCTGAATCAGATTGCCAGTGAAAAAAGAGTGAATATTGTGGTAACTTCTTCACAGGATGAGAAGGCGAAAAACATCATTGAGTCCGAAATTTCAAAAAAACCGAAGACGGTCCATCTGGCGATTATCGGTCATGGAAACGTTGGGAAAACTTTAATAAAGCAGGTTCTGGAATCCTCTGATGAAATCCGGAGGCGTAAAAAAATTGATCTTAAGGTAGTGGCAGTCGCCAATTCCAGAAAAATGGCTTTTAATAAGAAAGGCTTCGGCAGCAATTGGAATGATGAGGTTGCTACAGCGGAAAGTCCGTCTGACATTAGTACATTGATTAGATTTTCCAAAGAAAACCAGCTGGAAAACCTTATTGTTGTGGATAATACGGCCAGTAAGGATTTTGTGAATAACTACCATACCTTGGCAGAAAATGGTTTTGACTTGGTTTCCTCCAATAAGATTTTCAATACCCTTCCGATTGAAGAATACCGGAAATTAAGATATACCTTAAATAAAAATAACAGGCGTTATTTATACGAAACGAATGTGGGAGCAGGTTTGCCGCTTATTGATACCATTAAACTTTTACATCTTTCAGGAGAAAATATAACAAGGATTAAAGGTGTATTTTCCGGGACGCTGAGCTATGTGTTCAATAACTTTTCTTTACGTAATGATAAATTCTCGACCATCATTAATGAAGCGTTGGATAAAGGATACACCGAACCGGATCCGAGAGAAGATTTATCAGGTAATGATGTTGCCCGTAAACTGTTGATCTTAGCAAGAGAATTGGACCTGGTCAATGAATTTAATGATATCAACATTCAGAATCTGGTTCCTGAAGATTTGCTTACCATTTCCAAAGAGGAATTTCTTTCAAGAATAGAAGAGCTGGATGAAAAATACGAGAAGATTAAAGAAAATATGGAACCGGGCTATGTATTAAGATATATCGGTGACCTGCATGGAGATTTACAGAAGGAAAAAGGGGCGCTCGATGTACAGTTGATTTCTGTTCCTGCAAGTTCTGCTTTAGGACAATTAAAAGGCTCAGATTCAATCTTCGAGATTTATACGGAAAGCTACGGAGAGCATCCTATTGTCATCATGGGAGCCGGAGCTGGAGCCCAGGTGACCGCAAGAGGCGTGTTCGGTGATATTTTAAGAGTAAGTGAAACGAAATAAATTAATTGATGTAACAATATAATAATGTAACAGTTTACCAATGTACAATTAAAGTGGAACATCTAATTGGTACATTGATACACTGCCACATTGGTAAATTAAAATAGATTATGGAAAATTTTGAAACCTTTGCCATAAGAACCCAGACTGAGCGAACTCAGTTTGACGAGCATTCCACACCTTTGTTTCTCACTTCAAGTTTCGTATTTGAAGATGCAGAAGATATGAGGGCCAGTTTTGCGGAAGAAAAATCTAAAAACCTCTACAGCAGGTTTTCAAACCCGAATGTAACGGAATTTACAGATAAAATAGTGCATATGGAAGGTGCTGAAGCAGGCTATGCTTTCGCAACAGGAATGGCGGCCATCTATTCAACTTTTGCCACTTTGCTGAATGCCGGAGACCATATCGTAAGCTGCCAGTCGGTTTTCGGGTCTACGCATACCTTGTTTACCAAATATTTTCCGAAATGGAATATCGAAACAACATATTTCAAAGCTGAAGATGCTGAAAATATAGAGAAATATATCCAGCCTAATACCAAAATCCTATATTTGGAAACGCCGACCAATCCGGCAATTGAGGTGTTGGATCTGGAGTTCTTCGGACAAATTGCCAAAAAGCATAATCTGGTTTTTATCGTCGATAACTGTTTTGCCACGCCCTATTTGCAGCAGCCGATTAAATACGGGGCGGATATTGTGGTTCATTCGGCTACAAAATTAATCGACGGACAAGGCCGGGTTTTAGGCGGAGTGGCTGTGGGCCGGGAAAATCTGATCCGTGAAATTTATCTTTTCGCCAGAAATACAGGACCGGCAATGTCGCCATTTAATGCCTGGGTATTATCTAAAAGCCTGGAAACACTGGCTATTCGTGTTGAAAAACACTGTGAAAATGCTTTAAAGGTCGCTGAGTTTTTAGAAAATCATCCGAATGTAGAGTTGACAAAATATCCATTCCTACCATCACATCCTGGCCATGAGATCGCTAAAAAACAGATGAAGATGGGCGGAAATATTGTAGCATTCGAAATAAAAGGAGGTATTGAAGGCGGGCGCAGCTTTTTAAATAAAATAAAAATGTGTTCATTGTCTGCAAACTTAGGAGACACCAGAACAATCGTTACACATCCGGCTTCCACAACACATTCCAAATTGTCAGATGAAGAAAGAAATGAAGTGGGAATTACAGCCGGATTGGTGCGCTGTTCTGTCGGACTGGAACATGTTGATGATATTATTGCGGATCTAAAGCAGGCATTGGATTAATCAGTTTTAAATATGTTAAAAAATAAAATGAATTATAAGTCAATCATAACAGTTACAGTGAAGCAAAGACTCATATGAAAAATTCAGAACAGCTATACAAAGCATTATCCGAAAGAATTTTAATTCTGGACGGAGCTATGGGAACGATGCTTCAACGTTATAAGTTTGAAGAGGAAGATTACCGTGGCGAACGTTTCAAAGACTGGGAGCACCCGGTAAAAGGAAACAATGATTTATTGTCATTAACCCAGCCTCAGGCTATTGAAGAAGTCCATAAGAAATATCTTGAAGCAGGAGCCGATATCATTGAAACCAATACGTTTTCAGGAACAACGATTGCAATGGCAGATTATCACATGGAAGATTTGGTTTACGAACTCAACTACGAATCAGCAAAAATTGCAAGAAAAGTTTGTGATGAATTCACCGCTCAAAATCCCGACAAACCAAGATTTGTAGCAGGTTCTATCGGACCGACAAACAGAACTGCAAGTTTGAGTCCTGATGTTAATGATCCTGGTTACAGAGCGGTAACTTTTGAAGATCTTAGACTGGCTTACAAACAACAGTGTGAGGCTTTATTAGATGGAGGTTCTGATATTTTATTGGTCGAAACCATTTTTGATACTTTAAATGCAAAAGCGGCTTTATTTGCTATTGATGAACTTCAGGATGAGCGGGGAATTAAAATTCCCATCATGGTCTCAGGGACCATTACCGATGCTTCAGGAAGAACCTTGAGCGGACAGACGGCGGAAGCTTTTTTAATCTGTGTTTCTCATCTGAATTTATTGAGCGTAGGATTCAATTGTGCATTAGGAGCCAATCAGCTGACACCGTATCTGGAAACATTGGCCCATAATTCTGAATTTTATATATCAGCCTATCCGAATGCAGGCTTGCCAAATGCTTTTGGTCAATATGACGAGTCTCCTGAATTTATGGCTGAACAGATCAGGGAATATGTGGAAAAAGCGTTGATCAATATTATTGGAGGATGTTGCGGTACAACGCCGGATCATATCCGGGCAATAGCTGAAATGGTGAAAAATTATACGCCCAGGAAAGTAAAGGATTTTGTATGATTTTTGTTGGATGAGTTAGAAAAGACAGTATAAGCTGATCTCTATTTTCATTAAAACTTATCACATGGAAAAACCGATTTACCTTAAAGATTCCGAGGATGCCAAACTATTTAATGAACTGAGAAAAAGAGTGAACCAAAGAGTGGAAACCATCCCTGAAAACAGGGATATTTATATCCAGATCAAAGCGATAATTCTGCCTTTGGTCTATTTTGGACTGTATGTATTTGCTCTGCTTAATGCAGGTAATTCTTGGCTCTATATATCAGCTTTTGTACTGATGGGAATTTCATTGGTGCTGATTTATTTAAATCTCATTCATGAAGCTGCTCACAACAATATTTATAAAAACAAAAAATTAAATAGTCTTGTCCTGCAGATTTTTGATTTTGTAGGAGCCAATTCCTATATCTGGAAAAAGAGGCATATTGCTGCGCACCATGCTTATCCTAATGTAGACGGCTGGGATACGGATATTGAACAGAGTGGCCTCCTATTAATTGTTCCTTGGATCAAAGCAAAAGGCATTCAGAAATACCAGCACTATTTTTTCTTTCTGGTCTATCCTTTATATCTGTTCAACTGGATGTTTATCAGGGATTTCAGGGATTTTTTTGATAAAGACAGAGTGATTCTGAAAACACAGGGTGCTATTCCGTTAAGAGAAAAGGTAAAAATGGTAACCTATAAGCTGTTTTATTTTTTCTATCAGGTCGGAATTCCGGTTTTGTTTTTTAAAATATCTGTTGGTTTGGCTTTGGGAGCATGGTTTTTGCAGGTCATTGCGGCAAGTATTTTTGCTCTTTTTGTACTGCTGCCTTTACATCCGCTTCCTGACAATGCTTTTCCGAAACTGAATGAGAAAAACGGACTTCCGTTCAGCTGGCTGCGTCATCAGCTGGAAGTAACCAATGATCTGAAGGAAAACAACTGGTTCGTAAGAAATGTGCTGGGGAATTTTAATTTCCACGTGGCCCATCACCTGTTCCCGAATTACAGTTACGCTTATTATAATGAAATCACCGAGGAGATTGAGGAATTTGCCCGGGAACACAACCTGGGCTACAAACGGTTTCCGATGGTTACCGCTTTAGGTAAACATGTTGATCTGCTGAAGCAGAATGCAAATAATGCCTATTATATTTTAGAAGAATAAAAAATTAATGAAATATTTAAGATTGTCAGGGCTTGAGCCTCTGATTATTACGCCGGAAAGTAATTTTATCAACGTTGGAGAACGTACCAATGTCGCCGGCTCTAAAAAGTTTTTAAGATTAATTAAAGAGGAAAAATTTGGTGAAGCATTGGATATTGCCCGCCATCAGGTAGAAGGCGGTGCGCAGATTCTCGATGTTAATTTTGATGACGGATTGATCGATGGAAAAGCTTCCATGGTTAAATTTTTAAACCTGATTGCTTCCGAACCCGATATCGCAAGGATCCCGATCATGATCGATTCTTCAAAATGGGAAATTCTGGAGGCCGGACTTCAGGTAGCGCAGGGAAAATGTGTGGTCAATTCCATCAGTTTGAAAGGTGGTGAAGAAGAGTTCATCAAACAGGCAAAAGCCATTAAAAGATATGGTGCGGCAGTAATTGTCATGGCATTTGATGAAGAAGGGCAGGCTGATACTTTCCAGCGCAGAATTGAGATTTCAAAACGGTCTTATGATATTTTGGTCAATCAGCTGAACTTTCCTGCTGAAGATATTATTTTCGATTTAAATATATTTCCTGTGGCTACAGGAATGGATGAACACAGAAGAAATGCCGTCGATTTTATCGAAGCCACCAGGTGGGTACGCCGGAATCTTCCATATGCTTCTGTTAGCGGCGGCGTAAGCAATGTTTCTTTTTCGTTCCGTGGAAATGATACGGTTAGAGAAGCGATGCATTCCGTATTTCTGTATCATGCGATTCAGGCGGGAATGAATATGGGAATCGTAAATCCTGCAATGCTGGAAGTATATGATGAGATTAATAAAGAACTTCTCGGATTGGTTGAAGATGTTATCCTGGATAAAAGGGAGGATGCCACAGAACGGCTGCTGGATTATTCGGAAAAGCATAAATCCGTTAAAAAAGAAAAAGCCGAAGACCTTGAATGGAGAACCAAACCTTTGCAGGACAGGATCACACATGCCTTGGTAAAGGGAATCGACCGTTTTATTGAAGATGATGTAGAGGAAGCAAGACAGGCTGCTACAAAGCCGTTGCATGTTATTGAAATTAATTTAATGACCGGGATGGGTGTTGTCGGTGACCTTTTCGGAAGCGGAAAGATGTTTTTGCCACAGGTCGTAAAGTCAGCAAGGGTGATGAAAAAAGCAGTTGCTTATCTTCAGCCTTTCATTGAAGCGGAAAAAGACGGTTCAAGGCCGGCCAACGGAAAAATATTAATGGCAACCGTAAAAGGTGATGTTCATGATATCGGTAAAAATATTGTGAGTGTGGTGTTAGGCTGCAACAATTATGAAATCGTAGATCTTGGCGTAATGGTTCCTGCCGAAAAAATTATTCAGGCAGCTGTTGAGCATAACGTTGATGTAATCGGCTTAAGCGGATTGATTACGCCAAGCCTGGATGAGATGGTGTATATTGCTTCAGAACTCGAAAGGCAAAACCTGAACTTTCCTTTATTGATTGGTGGTGCAACCACTTCAAAAGCCCATACGGCAGTAAAGATTGATTTGAAATATAGAAATGCCGTTGTTCATGTAAATGATGCCTCAAGAGCAGTAAATGTAGTAAGTTCATTGCTGGGAGACCGTAACAAAGAATATGTTTCGGAGTTAAAGAATGACTACTCGGATTTCAGGGAAAAATTCCTGAACCGGCAGGTGGACAAAGATTATGCAACCCTTGAAGAAGCTCGCAATAACCATTTTAAGATAGACTGGGAAAATGAAGAGATTTTTACTCCCAATCAGTTAGGTATTACCGTTATTGAAAATCAGGATTTAAATGAATTGCTGCCTTTTATCGACTGGTCACCGTTTTTCAGAAGCTGGGATCTGCACGGAAAATACCCGGCTATTTTGGAAGATGAGGTAGTTGGGACCCAGGCAAAAGAACTGTTCAAAGATGCTCAGGTTATTTTAGAAAGGATTCTTGATGAAAAATTACTCACGGCCAAAGCTGTTTTCGGAATCTTCAAAGCGAACTCTAATGAAACGGACGATATTATCATCTTTGATAAGCACCGTAATGAACAGATTAAGTTTTTAACATTAAGGCAGCAGGCCCAAAGGTCAAAAGGTAAAGATTATCTGGCATTAAGTGATTTTATCGCCCCTCAGAGTTCAGGGAAAACGGATTATATGGGAGCTTTCTGTGTAACGACAGGCTTCGGAACCGATGAACTGGCTGCTGAATATGAAAAATCCCATGATGACTATAATGCCATTATGGTAAAAGCTCTGGCAGACCGTTTTGCCGAAGCCTATGCTGAATTTTTGCATAAAAAAATCAGGACTGAATATTGGGGCTATGCCAACAAGGAAAACCTAAGCAACGAAGAACTGATTGCCGAAAAGTATAAAGGAATCCGCCCGGCACCCGGTTATCCCGCTTGCCCTGATCATCTGGAAAAGCATGCGATCTGGGATCTTCTGAAAGTGGAAGAAAATATCGGGGTATATTTAACAGAGAGTCTTGCCATGTTTCCCACTGCCTCAGTTTCGGGATATTATTTCGGAAGTCCGCACGCCAAGTATTTCGGACTGGGAAAAATCGCAGAAGATCAGCTGAAAGATTATTCAAAAAGAAAAGGCATTTCTCTTCAGGAAGCAAGGAAATGGCTGTCACCGAATTTAGCGGATTAAAAACTTTAATTATGGGAAGAGAATTAATAGAAAAGGTTTTTCAAAAATTTGAAAATCATTTAAATATTGAGAATAATAATAGAATTGTTTTCTCTGGGAAATTTGGAATTGGTAAGTCTTATTTTTTAAATGAATTTTTTAATGATGAAAAATATAACGATGAGTATTTTCCAATTTTTATAAATCCGGTAAATTACTCAATTGCTTCAAACGAAGATATTTTTGAGCTAATAAAATTTGATATTTTATTCCAAATCTTAAGTCAAGATGTAATTATTTTTGAAAATTTAAACTTTTCAAAAGGAAATCTTATTCATCAATATTTCTCGAATAAATTTTTAGAAGACTTTGTTTCAGCCTCTGATTTAATTGGAGAAAGCGTTGTTGAGGATAATGCATCTGGTTCATATGGAATACTTAAAAACTTAGGGAAATTAATAGCAAAACTTACACAACTGAGTGCACGGGATTTCAAAAATTTTGAAAATGAAATTCAAAAAAATCCAGAATTAGAGGTTATAAATAATTTTTTCAAAAAGCATGAAGGAAAAATTGGAAGTTTTTATGAAAATAATGCTATTACCCAATTATTATTTGAGCTTATTAAAAATATTGAACAAGAAACTAAGAAAAAAATGACTTTGGTCATCGATGATTTAGATAGAATTGATCCTGAACATATTTTTAGAATTTTAAATATCTTTTCTGCACACGATAAATTAGGTGAGAATAAATTTGGATTTGAGAAAGTTATTTTAGTTTGTGATATAAATAATATTAAACATATTTATCATCATTTTTATGGCGAAAATGTAGACTTTTTTGGATACATAAATAAATTTTATTCTTCAGAAGTTTATCATTATAAAAATACGGATTATTTACTTGCATTCGCTGATGATTTTGAATTAAGCAGAAGTAATTTTAGGGATGAAAACAAGAAAGAATTCTTTAAATTTATTTTTAGTGATGCAATTGAGAATAATTTTATTACAGCAAGGCAATTATTTAGTAATGATTTTTCATTCCAAAATATATTGAATAAATGTGATGATTTCTCTAATGTAGATCTAAATAGAACCTATTATAACGGCAGGAAAATAAATAATTTTTCAAGTTTTAGGAATCCATATTCTTTAGCGAAGACATTGCTGTATTTTTTTGGAGATGAAAAAATAATCTTAAATTTTATTAATATAATTGAAAAGCAACAGTTAATCTACTTAAAGGAAATCTTAATTTCTTTTCTTATGTTTTCTGAATTGAAAGTAGTAAGTGAAGCTAATACTATTTTTAGTGTAAAAGGCATAAATATGAAATCAAACAATTATGGAGACTATGAAATCACCGATAATTTCAAAATAGAAACTTTGGATTTAGTTGAAGTTTTTAAAGATATATTTAAAATAACTAAAGATATTATCATAAAATAAATAATGAAAATCACAGACCATATAAAAAAAGCAAACGGAAAAACATTATTCTCCCTCGAGGTGGTTCCGCCACAGAAAGGGATCGGGATTGAAGATCTGTACACAAATATTGACCCGCTGATGGAATTCAAGCCGCCGTTTATTGATGTGACGACTTCCAGAGAAGAATATATCTACATCGATAAAGGAAATGGTTTAATGGAACGCCGGATCACCAGAATGCGCCCCGGAACTTTGGGGATTTGCGCTGCGATTCAGCATAAATACAATGTAGATACCGTTCCCCATCTGCTTTGCGGAGGATATACCAAAGAAGAAACAGAATACCTCTTGGTCGACTGTATGTATCTGGGAATTGATAATGTGATGGCTTTAAGAGGAGATGCCATGAAAGGGCACCAGTATTTTGAGCCCAGTGTTGGCGGCCATGGAAGTGCCATGGAACTGGTCAATCAGATCAATGATCTGGGAAGAGGTAAGTATCTGCACAATGAAGAAAAAGAATGTGAAGAGCATAATAAATTCTGTGTCGGCGTAGCCGGCTATCCTGAAAAACACATGGAAGCACCGTCTATGAATTATGATTTAAAATGGCTCAAGCAGAAAGTGGATGCAGGGGCCGATTATATCGTAACACAGATGTTTTTTGATAATAAAAGGTTTATTGAATTTGTACAGAAAGCCCGCGAGATGGGAATCTCTGTTCCGATTATCCCCGGAATTAAACCGATTGCTACCAAAAAACATTTGAAAATATTACCTCAGATTTTTAAGATCGATCTGCCTGAAGAATTGATCAATGAAGTTGAGAAAGCAAAGAATAACGATGCTGTAAAGCAGATTGGGGTAGAATGGGCGATCAGCCAGTGCAGGGAACTGCTGGATTTCGGAGTTCCGGTTTTACATTTTTACTCAATGGGGAAAAGCGACAATATTAAAAAAGTAGCCGGTGAGCTATTCTGATAACGTAAAATGATATTTAATTGTAAAACCTTGTTCTTAACAAGGCTTTTTTAATAATAAAGGATGTTTTAGCAATTCGGCGGAGCCAAAGGCCCCGCCGAATTGCTTTAAATCTGATGCGTGACAGGCATTTCATTCTGATACATAACCAGCCTGTCGAAAACACTTTTTGTCGTAGGCTTTGAAGAATTGGTGTTGAAAATAAACATCCCGCTCTCAATATTGAAATAATATTTTTTCTCCTGATCTGCTATGGAAAACCATTTTAAAAGGCCATTGACGATATTGATGTCTTCCCATTTTATAAAGCTTTCATCCATAGCAAATACATGCGGGTTTCTATGCAAAGTATCTACAAAATGAATATTGCGGCCTTCTACATAAATCATTCCGCTTCCCTGGAATGCCTTAATCTTAAAGAACTCATTTTGCGCATTTCCCATGTTATAGCGTACAAAAGCATAATATTCGGGAGTACCGATCTGCTCCAGCAGGAGTTGCTGCTTTTTCTTCCTGCTTCTGGCGGCAAGATAGGCAATTAGGAAAATAAGCGCTGGAATAGAGAAGACGATAAAGAGAAATAAAATCAGTAAAATAATTAATGAATCCATAAGTTGCTGTTTTTTTTAATATTATAATTCAGGATGTCTCTCAAATTTTTTATTTCTGTCAAAAAGATAACGGTAAGTGGCTAGCTTGCGCGTTACGGTGGTATCGAGGCTTTCCGCAATCTTAATCATCTTAGGATTGAAGTCGCCGATCCATTGCAGCTCGGTTACCTTAAAATCCGTATGCTTTCTCAGATGCTGCGTCCCTTCCCAGATCATATAGCCTTCAAGGCCTTTCTTCTGCCACTCAGGAACAACACCAAAAACAAGACCAATCATCTTCTCGTTTTTCTTAAATTTTTTAAGCCATAAAAGCTTCAGTTTTTCCCAAAGCCCGAATTGTCCGTCCAGGTATTTAAACCATTGATTCAGGTCCGGGATATTTATCCACATCGCAACAGGTTTTTCATTTTCGTAGACAAACCAGGAAATATGTTCATTGATAATAGGTCTCATCATTTTAAACATTTTTATGGTCTTTGCTTCTTCTATTTGCTTCCCTTCCCCGTGTGTTGCCCATGCCTTATTATAAATTTCCGTAAAATCCTTTGCAAATTTTTCCAGACGGTCTTTCTGCATGGGTATTGCTGAAAGATTCGGGTTTTTTGTGTGCTTGGAATGCATTACGGTAAATACCCTTGATACTTCAGCAAAAATAGGTCTTGAAAAACACAGTTGTTCAAAATAGATATTGAATCCATAGTGTTCAAAAAGATCTTTATAATAAGGGAAATTATAATTCATTCCATACAGGGGTTCGATAAAACCTTCGGTCAGCAATCCCCAGAACTTGTCACGTTCTCCGAAATTAATCGGGCCGTCCATTGCTTCCATTCCCCGCTGCTGAAGCCATGCCTTGCAGTGGTCAAAAATAAAGTTTGCTGTTTCTTGGTCATTAATACAGTCAAAAAAACCGATCCCTCCGGTTGGCTGAGCCTGTTTATATAGAGGATTCACAAAAACAGCGACTTTTCCAACGATCTGATTTTGTTTGTTTTTAAATAAATACCGTGTACAGGTCCCGCTTTTGAAGAATTTGTTTTTTTCAGGATCAAAGAATTCTTCAATATCCTTATTCAAGGGTCTGATATAATTCTTATCATGCTGATAAAGCCTTAACGGGAACTCTAAAAATTCCTTTTTCTGATTTTCATTCTGTACTTCTTCAGCAATAATCATAAGGCGTAGATTGAAAGGTGATTTTTAATTTAATTTGAAATAAACAAAACAGATATTATCCGTATTTTTGCTGCAAATTAAATAAAAATGGTTGATTTTACGGATAACGACGATGATATTTTCACGGGAAAGGAACATACGCCTATCAGGAAAGATGCTTTTGATAAATCGCCAGAGGAGAAAATAGAGAAAATTACAGGGCTTTTTAGCGAAATCATGGAAACATTAGGCCTTGATATGACTGATGATTCCTTGAAGGATTCACCGAAGCGTGTTGCCAAAATGTATGTCAATGAAATTTTCGGAGGCCTTCTTCCGGAAAATAAGCCGGGAATTTCTACCTTTTCCAATAAATATAAATACCGGCAGATGCTGGTAGAAAAAGATATTACCGTATATTCATTCTGTGAACATCACTTTTTGCCGATTATCGGAAGGGCACACGTTGCTTATATTTCGAACGGTGAAGTGATCGGTCTTTCAAAAATCAACAGAATCGTTGATTATTATGCAAAAAGACCGCAGGTTCAGGAAAGGCTGACCATGCAGATTGTAGATGCGTTAAAAGAAGCGTTGGGAACAAAAGATGTGGCCTGTATCATCGATGCAAAACACCTTTGTGTAAATTGCAGGGGAATAAAAGACACCGCAAGTTCTACGATTACGGCAGAGTTGAGCGGCATTTTCAGGACCAATCCTATCACCCGTCAGGAATTCCTGCATTATGTGGGAAGCCATGCGAAACTGGACTATTAAATTCAATACTGATGATAAAATTTAAAAAAGTTTCATATAAGATTTTTGTAATGACAATTATTTGTTGCGACACAATTTGTTTCAATTAATTTTAAATCTTATAATCATTAATCTTTTAATTTTAAATCAATGCAATTAAAAATATATAACTCGCTCGCAGGAGCAAAAGAAATATTTAAACCCATTCTTGAAGGAAACGTTGGAATGTATGTCTGCGGGCCTACCGTATACAGCAACGTGCATTTGGGAAATGTACGGACATTTCTCTCTTTTGATTTTATTTACAGGAGTCTGACGCATTTGGGTTACAAAGTAAGGTATGTAAGGAATATTACTGATGCCGGCCACCTTACCGATGATGGAGATGTTAATAATGACAGGTTTGTGAAGCAGACCCGTCTGGAAAAACTGGAACCTATGGAAATCGTACAGAAATATACGGTTGATTTTCATAAAGTATTGGAGATGTTTAATTTATTGCCTCCGAATATCGAGCCCACAGCAACGGGGCATATTGTTGAGCAGATTGAATTGACTCAAAAGCTCATTGAAAAAGGATTTGCTTATGAAAGCAACGGTTCCGTTTATTTTGATGTGCTGGAATACAACAGCAGAGGATTGAACTATGGTGAATTGTCAAAAAGAAATATCGAGGAGCTCTTCGCAAATACCCGTGATCTGGACGGGCAGGGTGAAAAGAAAAACCCTCAGGATTTTGCCCTTTGGAAAAAAGCGTCTCCAGCGCATATCATGAGATGGAATTCCCCTTGGGGAGAAGGTTTTCCGGGATGGCACCTGGAATGTACTGCGATGAGCACTAAATATCTGGGCGAAACTTTTGATATCCACGGAGGCGGGATGGATTTAAAATTTCCCCATCATGAATGTGAAATTGCCCAGGGAAAAGCCTGCAATGATGCTGCTCCGGTAAATTACTGGATGCATGCGAATATGCTGACCATGAATTCCCAGCGTATGAGTAAATCAACAGGAAATTATATCTTGCCGATGCAGCTGGTAACCGGAGAAAATGATTTCTTTGAAAAGCCTTTCCATCCGTCGATTGTGCGTTTCTGCTTTTTGCAGGCGCATTACAGAAGCGTACTGGATATTTCTAATGATGCAATGATTGCCAGTGAAAAAGGGTTTGTCAGATTAATGGAGGCTGTTAAAGTGCTTGGAAACGTAACCCCTGCTGATGAGAAGCAATCCGGTTTCAGTATAGAAGAATGGAAAAATAAAGCCTATGATGCCTTGACGGATGATTTCAACTCTCCGGTACTGATCGCGCATTTATTTGAGGCAGTAAAATACATTTTTGCTTTAAAGGACGGAAAAGAAACTATTACGACGAAAGACCTCGAAGATTTAAGGTCAACCTTACATGCTCTTATTTTCGATGTATTAGGTTTACAGACCATCGAAGAAAATAACAATGAAAAGCTGGACCAGACGCTGAAAGTTCTCATTGAATTAAGAAACCAGGCAAGAAAGTCTAAGAATTTCGAGCTTTCAGATCAGATCCGTGATAAGCTTCTTGCTGAAGGGATCGAGCTGAAAGACGGAAGAGACGGAACGTTTTACATTCTGAACTAAAAATAGTAACGATTGATAATATCAACTCCCGCAAATCTGTGGGAGTTTTTTCTTTATTGAAAGAAAGTTCATAAAATTGCATGATGGATAAGTTATTTAATTTGCGTTAATATTCACTTAAGATTCTTCTTTATGATTAATTGAAAAATTAGAGTTCAAATCTGAAAATTTCTATCAAGCGATCTGAAAAATGCGTAACTTAGTCATAGTAAAATCATTACGAATCCAAATAACTGTACTATGAAAAAACATTTACTTCCTTTATTTTTAATGTTATCAGCCGCTAATATCTATGCACAGCAAGATTTTTTTGCGCTCACAGGAAAAGATACGCCCAGTATAATCTTCAGTGATTTCAGGGTTATTGACGGAACTACCGGTGTTTCCGGAGACAAGGTATTTACCGCTGATACGCCTGCAAAAGTATTTTCGCAAAACCGGGGCGCGACAGTTACGGAAGATAAAAATACCTATAATAATTCCCAGGCAGTCAATATGGCAACACTGGCTTATGATCCTTTTAATAATAACCTGGTTTATATGCCGATGTTTTCTTCAAATATTTATGTTTTAAATTCAAAAACCAAAGAAATTACTTTGGTGGAAAACAATGTGGCCCGGATCAGTCCGTGTGACATCAGTTCTCATATGACCAGAATGGCAACAGGTTATGACGGACGTATTTATGCTCTTAACAATGCCGGAACCCAATTTCTGCAGATCAGCAGAAAAGGAAACCAATATACGGTAAATGATCTTGGTATTATTAGGGATGACGCTTCCAATGGGAAAAATTCTTTTACCACTATTGAAAGCGGTTTCGGAGGAGATATGATTGCGGATGCAGAAAATAATTTCTATGTTTTTTCCACTTCAGGAAATGTTTTTAAAATTTCAACGAAAGAGCTTAACGCTAAATTTATAGGTAAAATTACAGGGATTCCGGATAATTATTCAGTCAACGGTTCTGCCGTGAATTCAAAAGGGAAAGTCGTAATTGCCAGTGCCAAAGGAGCTCCTTTATACGAGGTAGAAATGAATACTTTACAGGCTGTTCAATTGGCAGGTGAACAAAATCTTCATATCTATGATTTGGCAAGTAAGTATTTTGTGAATGATAAATCTGTTTCAAGCAGCGTTTTTGCTAATATTGACGTTTATCCGACAAGAGTAAATGAACAGATGATCAATGTTAGCGTTAATGATACATCAGTAAAGGGAAATATTAAATTTGCCGTTTTTGATTTGTCCGGTAAACAGGTAACCAGCCAGAATTTATCCGTAAAAGGAGGATTGTTAAATCAGCAGGTTCATCTTAAAGGCCTGGTGAGCGGAGCATATTTAGTCAATATTACGGATGAATCAGGAAAAATATTGTTAAACAAAAAAATTATGGTGACAGAATAATCTGTCATTTCAATTAAAAAATGAAACCTTTTCAGTATTGAGAAGGTTTTTTTAATAAATATTTGATATTCATGAAGTTTTATTTTTCAATATTAAGATGTATTTTTATAAAAAAATAGATAATGAAGCTATACTTTAATGTAGGTTACAGCGTGAAAGCGGGAGAAAAACTACAGTTGATAGTCACTGAAGAAGGTGCTGTATTCAAGACTTATCCTATGTTTTATACCCAAAATGATTTATGGAAATGCGAGATCGATTACTTTTCAAAATCCGTTTCTTACCGGTATCAGCTGGTCGGTGAAAAAGGGAATGTCCTGAGAGAAGAATTTGCTCATCATTATCTTAATTTTCCCCATAACTATAAGGAATTTGTAATTTTTGACAAGTGGAATAATAAAAATTTCCCGGAGAACTATTTAAATAATAAAATCCTTCACAATAAGCTGAATGCATTTAAACCTGAGAGAATTTCAGTGTTAAAAAAGCATACCCATTTATTCAGGCTTGAAGCTCCTGTTTATAACCCTAACTGGAAAATTGTGCTGTTTGGAAGCACGCCTTCTTTAGGAAGCTGGCAATATGAAAATGTTCTTCATTTATATCAGACCCGTATTGGGGTCTGGGAAGTTTCTGTAGAAATTCCTGAAAATGAGCTCATCCAGTATAAATATGGGCTTTATGATATTGAAAAACAGGAAGTAATCGATATTGAAACAGGTGAAAACCGCTTTGCTTTACCCAACTCCTCAAAAGATGCTTTACAGATCGTTTCAGATCACTATTTTAAATTTAAGCTCTACCAGATGTATCATGATGCGGGAGTGGCTATTCCTGTGTTTTCATTAAGAACAGAGGATGGCTTTGGAGTCGGGGAATTTTCTGATCTTAAAAAGCTTGCAGACTGGACAAAAGAAACGCAGCTTGGGATCATTCAGATTTTACCTATTAATGATACCACGGCCAATTATTCATGGACGGATTCCTATCCTTATGCAGCAGTCTCTGTATACGCGCTGCATCCACAGTATATTTCTTTAGAGAATCTTGATTTTAAATTACCGGAAGATATTCTTCAGGAATATGAAAAAGAAAAAGCAGAGCTTAATGCCCTGGAATTAATTGATTACGAAAAAATGATTTCCGGAAAGTGGAAATACCTGAAGACGGTTTTTACGACCAACAAGGATAAAATTTATAAAGACAGGAACTTTAAGAAATTTATTAAAGACAATGAAAGCTGGCTCATCCCGTATGCTGCATTTTGTGTATTGAGGGATAAATATAAAACGCCGAATTTTACCGAATGGAAAACCCATAAAAAATACGTAGCAGGAAAGATCGCTCCTTTTTTTAACATTAAAAGTAAAGAGTACGAAACTTCTATGCTTCATGCATGGGTGCAGTACCAGCTTCATCAGCAGCTTAAAGATGCTATCGACTATATTCATAGTTTAGAAGTTTCTGTGAAAGGAGATCTGCCGATTGGTATTTACAGGTATTCTGTGGAAGCATGGACAGAGCCGGAATTATTCGGGATGGATTTTCAGGCAGGAGCACCACCGGACCAGTTCACGGAGCTCGGGCAGAATTGGGAATTTCCGACGTACAATTGGGAAGCCATGAAAGCCAATGATTACCAGTGGTGGAAAAACAGGTTCAAAGCATTGGAACAGTATTTTGATGCGATGAGGATTGATCATATTCTAGGATTTTTCAGAATCTGGAGAATGCCGGTTTCCGCTACACAGGGAATTTTAGGATATTTTTATCCTGCCGTTCCTGTAACGCTTGAAGAATTCAACGCCCGCCATATTCCGTTTAATTTTGACCGATACTGCCAACCATTTATTAATGATCAGATCTTATTGAATTATTTTGGGGATAATAAGGAGGATGCGCTGGTGTTTATGGACGATCATCAGAATGGAACCTACGTATTTAAAGAAGAATTCAACACCCAACGGAAATTGACTGACTTCTTTAAGAAAAATCCGCACGGCCCGATTGAAGAGCAGCTGATTGCATTGTGCGCAAATGTATTATTCTTAATTGAAGAAAGAAACGGGCAGATTGTATATCATCCGAGATTCAATGTCTATCATACGGATTCTTACCAGCATCTTTCAGACTGGGAAAAGAAATCCATCTACGATCTTTATCAGGATTATTTCTTCGTACGGCAGGACCAGCTATGGTATGAGAAAGCCATGGAGAAACTTCCGGTTATCCTTAACGCAACCCAAATGCTGATTTGTGGTGAAGATCTTGGCCTGGTTCCGGACTGTGTTCCGGTAGTGATGGATGAGCTGGCTATTATTGCGCTTAAAGTGCAGCGTATGCCTTCAGATCACCTTCCTTTTTACAGTCCTGAAAAGGCCGGTTATATGAATGTAGTGACTGCTTCTTCTCATGACAGCTCTACATTGAGGCAATGGTGGCAGGAAAATCCGATTTTAACGCAACGTTACTTTAATGAGCAACTGGTTCAGTACGGAAAAGCTCCTGAGGAAATGGATGCCCGTCTCGCTGAAATCATTATGAAACAGCATCTTTATAATGATGCCATGCTGGCTATTTTCCCGATCCAGGAGTTCCTGACAACCGATAAAGAACTTACGAATATCGAAATGCATAATGAAAGAATCAATAACCCGGCGGTTTTTCCACACTATTGGAGGTATAGAATGCACCTTAAATTGGAAGATCTGAAAGGACGGTCAGATTTTAACCGAAAGATCGCAGACTGGGTGATCAACAGTGGAAGATCGTAAATTTAACATTTGATTATCAATTAATTAATAACAAATATAAAGAAGTTTTATCATAGGATTTAACTTCTTTTTTTTATTTATATCAAAAAGATAGAAATAGGATATTCTATTATATACTAACCAATTAACGGCTATAAAATGAAAAAAATATTAATCAGTTTTGCTTTGGGCATAGCGACTTTAGCTCTTGCTCAGCAGTATCCGGATAACGGATGGGATGATGGAGGATATTATCAGAATGATGGAGGATATTACAGTGACCAGGATGACCAGAATTACTTCCCTGATGATTATTATTACAACTATCCTCAGGATTATTATCCTAATACTTATTATCAAAGCAATTACAATGACTACAGGAACAGTATTTCAAGCATCAACTGGAATTTGTTCTTTAATCAAAACAGACTGGCGCCATGGCAGATCGATCAGATTATAAGGCTGAACAATCTGTATTCAGGTTTTTCCACCTGGAATAATTTTTACAGATACAACCCTGACAGATGGTATTATGACCGATTCTATGCACTGGAAAGAATTATGGGGCCAAGGGTCTTTGTGATTTTCCAGAATAATTATTACAGAGGATACAGCCCGGTAGTGTATTTCCAGAATTACAGAAGATCACATTATGCTGCCATCTGCAGACCAATGCCGCGCTACAGAAATATTAACATCAATTTATACAGGGTAGACCGGGTCAGATTTCGCAGAATGGATAACCCGACGATTAATATTGTAAGAAGCCAGAGACCTGATAACGGTTTCAGAGGACCGGTGAGAGATGGAAATAACGGCGGAAGTTTCCGTGGACAGGCTGAGAACAGGAATAACAATACCGGTTTCAGAAATGAAAACAACGGGATTCGGAATAGCGGTGGGATAAGAAACAGCGGAGGCTTCAGGACAGAGCGTGCTGAAAATAACGGAGGCATAAGAAATAATAATGGAGGAGGATTTCGAGGGAATGGCGAAGTAAGGAGAGAGGAAGCCCCGAGAAGAGAGAATAACGGCGGCGGCTTTAGGAATGAAGGAGGTTTCAGAAGAAGTGAAAATTCAGCACCGAGACAGCAGAATAGTAATGGAGAAAGAAATGGTAACCGTGGTTTCAGAACCGGATTTGCAAAAAATTAATTTTCATATATTATATTTAAGTGGTGTGAAGGGCAGGTCTTATGATCTGCTCTTCTTTTGTTTTTGTGCTTTGGTTATTTAATAATAAATTTTAACATATTTTGTGAATTTTGTTGTTTAACTTTTATTTTAACTTATAATCAAAAAGATATATGACAATTAATTTAATTTTTAAAAATATGAAAAAGTTAGTTTTAGCAATAGCGTTTATCGGAACAGGAAGTTTTGTAATGGCTCAACAAACTCCGCCACAGGATAAAGGAGAAAGAAGAGCGGAGATGCACCAGAGATTTCAGGAAAGAGAAAAGGAACATTTGGACAAGCTGCAAAAGGATCTCAATTTAAATCAATCTCAGGTAGCACAGATCAAAGCACTACATGATAAGAGAAAAGCTGAGATGAAAGCTGATTTTGAGAAAAACAAAGATCAGCGACAAGCTAAAATGCAGGAGATGAAAGCGAAAAGAGCGCAGATGGATGCAGATATGAAGCAAATTTTAACTCCCCAGCAATATGATAAATGGCAGGCTGACAGAAAAGCTAAAATGGAACAACGGAGAATGGCGATGAAAGAAAAAGGATTGAAGGGAGAAAAAAGGCATAAACCAATGGATATGGCAGCTCCGGATAAAAATAAGTAGTTTATAGTTTAAGTGTTTTTAGTGTGTTAAGGGACGGGATTTATTCCGTCCTTTCTTATTAAACTTGTATTAAAACTTTTGATTTAGGGTTTTATTCCCTAATTTTGACTGTAAATTTATTACTTATGGTTAGCGAGAAAATTGCAAAGTTAATTAACGAACAAATAGCTCACGAACAATATGCTGCACAATATTATCTGTCAATGTCTGCCTGGTTTTCAGCAAAGGATCTTGACGGAATTGCCAATTATTTCAGGGTTCAAAGCAAAGAGGAGCTGATGCACGCTGATAAAATGTTTGATTATCTTAATGATGTAGGCGGGGAAATTATTATCGGGGAAATTCCGAAACCTCCACATGAGTTCATCGGGGCCATTGATATTTTTGAGAAAGCACTTGAACACGAAAAAAAAGTAACAAAAAGCATATTCAATATTGTAAAAAATGCTAATGATGAAGGTGATTTTGCCACGACTTCTTTTTTACAATGGTTTATTAATGAGCAGGTAGAAGAAGAGGCAAGTGCTTCCCAGCTGGTAACAAAAATAAAAATGGTAAGTGATAACCCTTCCGCTTTATATCTTTTTGACCAGGAGCTTGCACAGCGGACTTTTGTTCCGGACCCGAAAGCTTAAATTATCAATATACATTTATTTTCACGTTAAAAAAGTTTCGGGAATATCTATAATTCCCGAAACTTTATTATAAAAGAGGCTTGTAATGTTATAGAGAAAGAATTAAAAATATCCAGCATTGATAATAAGTCTGATTTTTTCACAAAAAAACCTGCCTCATATTGAGACAGATTTTATTTTGTTTAATAAAAACTGATTAATGCTTTACAATCAGATGGATGGATTTCTTTTCAGAATTAGCCAGAATACTGATTACATATACTCCATTTGGAAGTTCTGAGATGGAAAAATTCTTTTTACTGGTTCCTTTTCTCATCATTTCCGAGTTCGAAATGGTTTTAAGCGTTGTTCCATTGTAATCTGCTAACAGAACGGTAACTTTTGCATCTTCTCTCAGGTGAAATTCTAAAGCCGCTTGAGAAGAAGCAGGATTTGGAGATAATTTTATATCCTGTAATACCAAAGACTGCATTTTTGCCTGTCTGCATTTTTCATCACAGTATGGCTCACCTTCTTCAACATCTTTCTCATTAATTGTGACAAGAAAATGGCATACACTTCCATACAGTTCATCTGAATTATCTGTAAGAGTCTGGGTCACGGCTAAATCATACTCTTCAGTGCTTGAAATGCTTGCCGAGGTCTGGAAGGTTATTTCAACAGGCAGATATTCATCAGACTTCAACATGATGTTTCCTATAACGGCGTTTGTAGGATCAAGGATCATCAGTTCACGTTCATCGTAATTAAATATTTCCATGCCATCGAGCTTTTTACCACCGCTTTCCCATCTTTCCCATCCTAGCTGATTTAGTTTGATAATAATACGCGTTATACTTTTAAACGGTACGTTGGAATCTTTTATCAGGTTAAACCTGATATCAAACGGCTTATCATTTTCAAGATAATTTCCGAAGAAAAATCCTGATTTTTTAGGGAAAGTCCCGCTGAGGCTCACCAGTTTGGTATTCCTGGTCACCACATTATTGTTATTGGTTACATTAGGCTGTATCGGAGCATTAGGGCCTGGGTTTTCATTGTACATAGGATCGCCCGGCATTGCAATTCTTCCCAGGAAGCATACTACGTTATCAGTCAGGCCGCCATAGATTGCAGGATTGACAGGAGTCCATTTAGCATCAATAATATAGGTCTGTCCCGGAGCCAATGCCGGAATTTTGAATCCCTGTCCTGTAGCATAGGTATTTGAAGAATTGAATCCTGTGTATGGAGTCGTAAGTTCTCCGCCTGCAGAAAATCCGTTTATTAGCTGGATTCCGTTCCATGAATTAGGCCATGTTTCACCTGTTGATCCCATTGTCCAGTACAGTCTTGCAAAGCCTGGTGCTGAGGTTGTACATCCGATATTTCTTACCCTGAATCTCATCACATTATGTCCAGGCCCAATATATCCCGGATCCTGATGTGTCAGGTTCAGGAAAGCGCTGTTGGTACGTCTGTTCCAAAGATCCGGACTCTGGTAAATATTGGCCCAGGTCGTAGCAGAAGGGTTGGGCTCCAAACCTATATCTGCAGCACTGTCAAATGCAGCAAGACTGTAGATGCTTTTTGCTTTAACAACAGCAGCATAGGCATTTACCAATCCGTAACCCATCTGATTATGCCATGTACCGTTGGATCTTCCGGAAGTGCTTGCATAAGAATAAAGGTCGGTTCTTACTTTTTGGGCAGTCTGCTCAATAATATCACGAACCTGCTGAGCGGTTAAGCACGGATTAACAGATAGGATCAGTGCAGCAACCCCTGCGATAACAGGACATGCAGATGAAGTTCCGTTAAAATCCGGAGTATAATCGGAAGAAGTATAGCCGTTGCTTCCCTGCCGGTCTGTTGTCGGCATCTTTACTCCCGGAGCCATAATGTCAAGTTGTGTTCCGTAACAGCTTCCCCAGCCTTCTCCATCACATGAAGTAGGACTCTTTCTCTGTCCACAAGGACTCATTGCTCCTACCACAAGAATTCTGGGATCCCAACCTCCTGGATATCGGATATTGGTGTTGTTTTCATTGCCGGCTGCGAAGACAACTACCATTCCTTTTCCGCCTCTTCCATTAACCAAAGCATTGGTAATCGCATTTTCAATAATAACAGACGGAGCATATCCTCCCCATGAGTTGCTGATGACCTCAACACCATTGGCTGTTGCCCAGTTAAAGCCGTTCGCCAGCTGCTGGGGTGTATCTGCAAAAGTAAGGTTGATGCTTATGGATATGAGCTTTGTTTTCGGAGCCACGCCACTTACTCCTAGATTGTTGTTTTGGACAGCTCCTGTGATTCCTGCACACGCAGTCCCGTGATTTCCTCTTACTACAGATGGCGAGGTATTGGTCTGTGCGTCATATCCTGTTCCGAAAACATTAGCGGCAAGATCAGGATGATTCATTTCAAAGCCATGGTCAAAAATAGCAGTCTTTACATTAGCGCCTGTAGATAAAGTCCAGGCCTGTTCTGCCTTGATGTCTATTCCTGCGTAAGCTGATCCGTATTGTCCTGTATTTTTAAGCGACCACTGGCTCCCGAATGAGGGATCGGCAGATGCTTCAAGATTATGATACATAAATTCAGGTTCCGCAACTTCAAAGTAACCGCTTTCATAGAATAGGTTGGACATTTCTATTGCATTGGCAAAAGTTGAGTTCTTCGTACAGGATACAGTAAACCATAAAGGCATGTATTCATTATATCCTAATATTTCTGCATTATGTTTTTCGGCCAGTTCATTTAATCGGTTTATATCATTCTTTGATTTGAGTTTTACGTAAAAATTATTAGACAGACCCATCTTCTGGCCTTCAGAAGTCAAGAAGCAAGGAGAAGCGATAATAATGTCTTTATGTATGTTTTTTTCTGCTATGCTGGCAATGTATTGATCATCTGAAATCGTGGGATCAGATTCTATTTCCACATAAAATGTTTTGGTGTGGTCATCTGCCTTTTTCCCTTCTTTTAAAAGTGAGTTGCTGGCAAAGGTTTCTACAACGGGGGTCTTAGCCTTAAATACTTTTGCGGCATCGGTAGTAGTGGATGTAATGGCAATTGAAGATTTATCCAATTGTAGATTATACTTCTTTCCATTGTAGTAATAAAAGTATTTGGACTGCGCGTCTACGCTTATAAACATAAGAAGCAACAGGATAAAGGATAGTAGTTTAGTTTTCATATTTTTTTTGTTTAATGGTTAACTGTTTTAAAAATCTGAAAATGAAAAAATCAGGGTGGATGCATAGAATTTGTTATCATGTTTTAATAATTAGTTTTATGTTTTAAATTGCTCAAAGTCAATAAGTAAAGATTGATAAATAAAGTTATTGGAAATAAATCACAAGAGATAGCAGCATTAATTAAATGCGAGGAAATAATGTGTAAGTGTTGGAAATATCAGGATAAGTGTAACACTCAGAAATGAAAGGATTTTCTAAGTTGGGTTTTGTTCGTCATTCAGTAATAAGACCTTTATATTTTAATCACATCAAAATATAGGTCAATAGCAGATAATAAATGAATGTCTGGACTTTACGTAGAATGTATTATAAGTAAATGAGCTGTGTTTTAAGAACTTTTCTTCCTAATTTTTCCAGAATATTTTTATAGTTTTCAATCTGCCTTTCATCTTTGCGGTTTTCTTCTCCGGTTTTGAAATCAACAATAATGTAGCCTTCATTATTCTTCAGCAGGCGGTCAGGCCTGTAAACCCGGCTCTCGCCGTTCTCTGAAATCATAATGTCCCTTTCATTGATAATCTCCCATTTTCCGTCAAAGAATTCAGCATATGTTTCGATGATCTGATGTAAATCGTGACTGATCTGCAAGCTCTCTTCAACACTGATCTGTCCTTCCAGTACATAACATTCCAATACCTTTCTGATATCTGCAGCCGTATTGATCTGTGACAACAGTTCGTGTACAAAAAGGCCTATTCTTACCTTTTTATTCTTTACCTGGTAGTTTTTTGAAGGAGTAGCAATTTTTATCGATGTGCTTTTTTCATCTATATTTTTCAGGATCCGAATGTCTTTTGTTTTGAAGGATGAGGTTTTATCCTTTGTACGCTTTTTCAGCATATCAGGATGGGTGTCATACAGGTCGAACTCATCCAGGTTGTCTGTATTTTTAGATTGCAGAAATTCTAAGAGCTCTAAATTATTCGAGGTTTTATTGGCTTTCTGGATATAAAAAAACAGCTGCTCAACCGGACGTGTTGTAGCCACATATTGAAGGCAAAGCCTGTCTACAAAATTTTTATAGGAATTCTGCCTGTTAAAGTGTTGTATTTCTTCATCATATACTTCCAGATTTTTGCTGAAATGATTGATATTTACCGATTTTAATGCAGTATCCTGTGTGGTGTCAAACCAATTGGTGAATTCTGAATCACGGTTTTTATTCATCATCGGGATAAAGACAACCGGGAATTCCAATCCTTTTGCCTTGTGGATGGTCATAATCTGTACTGCATCAATATTTTCTGAAGCCTGAATCGTATAGGTCGAAGCTTCTTCATCCCAATATTTTAGAAATTCTTTTGTGCTGGCCCCTGCATTTTGGGTAAAGTTAAAGAGCATTTCCAAAAAGTTGAGAAGAAAATCCGTTTCTTTATGCTCTACTGAAAATTCATTGATGTAATACTCCACAAAATTATACAAATTGAACCTTGGAAAATTATCCTGTTTCAGACGTAATGCATACGTATGGTGAATAAACTGTAATACATCTTCATGTGATTCAATATTCAGGATTTCTTTCATTTCCAAGGTAAAATCTGCCATGTGGATTCTTCCCAATTTATTCAGATAATACATCATCATAATCAGATTGGGCCTGTTTTTCGGATTGGTCTCCCATTTTAAAAACTCAATCACCGCTTTCAAGGTATTGGACAATTCCAAAGTAAGACCTTTGTCTGAAATGGTTTTGATGTTGGTTTTCTCTCCTTTATAAGTTACTTTAAGATTTCCCAGCTTCTGTGAATAACTGAAAATATCAAAATTGCCGCGGCAGAGAATGGTGATGTCTGAAAATTTAAAACCGTTGTCTAAAATTTCCTGGATATCTTTCCGCATCCTTTCAGAAGTATCAGTATAAAAATCTTCATTAGTTAAGTTTTCAATCAGATTTACTTTTACCCGGCCTTCAATTGAGGATTTCGGATTCTGCTCAGCATCTGTCCCGAAAATATTTTTATGCTCTTCCTCCAAAGTATCTGAATGAAACCGATACAGATCATTGTTGAATGCTACAATGTTTTTTGCACTTCGCCAGTTGTCTTTCAGCACAAACAGTTCGGCTTCTTTAGGAGAAATCTCTTTTTTGTTGATGATATCGAGCATCAGTTTGCTTTCTCCGCCACGGAAACGGTAAATACTCTGCTTGGGGTCGCCCACCAGGGTAAAAGAAGTATTCTCCGTGGATACGGAATGATCTCTCAGCGGAAGGAAATTCTGCCACTGAAGCTCAGAAGTATCCTGAAACTCATCAAAGAAATAGTGCTGGAACTGTGAACCCACTTTCTCATAAATGAAGGCAGACGGCTCGTTCCTGAGATTCTCATTGATAAGAATATTGAATTTTGAAAGTAAAACGAGATCATTTTCCTCTTCAATCTTTTTAAGCTCATCCTGGATGTCCTTGTTTACTTTCAGGGGAAGAAGCGCCGATAAGATTTTCTCTTTTTTCTGTGTTTCAATATACAGCAAAATCAGCTTCATCCTGTTATCCAGCAGCTGATCCAGGATTTCAAAAATATCAGATTCCTTATTTTTTGCTTTGGAAGAAGCCCCTTTCCGGTAATTATTCACCACTGATTCTTCTGCTGTTGTCGGGAAAGGAAACCCCGGCCTTTTTTGCTGGTAAAAGTCGATGACTTTTGTGAAAAAACCGCCTATCCCGTTTTTTCCCTGCGCAAAATCCTCGATTTCAATATTTCTGGATTTGAATAGCTCTATGGATTCTAGAGCCAATTCTACAGCTTGTTTTTTGCCGGCTGAAATTTCTTTCCGCAATGTATTTTTTATATTTTCATAATTGGCCGTATCAAAGTCTTTGTTGTTTTTAAGATGTTCATAATGAATATCTTTTACAAATTCTTTTGCTGAGCCGTAGAGGCTTTTATTTAAATTGATCCTTTCATTATTCTCCAGGCTGTAATCCACATAATCCATAAATGAATCGGAGATCATTTCATTTTCCCCGATCTGGTCCAGCATTTTGTCAACCGCTTCAATCAAAAACGGCTCTGCCTCAATCTCAAGATTAAAATTTTTAGCCAGACCCAGCTCATGTGAAAAGCTTCTTACCAGCCGGGAATTAAAGCGGTCTATGGTTCCGATGTTCAGTGTAGAATAATTGTGGAGCACATAATCCAGCATTTTTTTTGCACGGTGGTGCAGCTCATCAATGGTAATTTTTAAGCCCTGTTCTTCAAAAGCTTTCTGAATGTTTTTCAGATCTCCGTTTTCTGCAAAATTATCCGCGGAAAAGTTGCCCAGCCAGGTCAAGATCCTTTCCTTCATTTCATTTGCCGCTTTGTTGGTAAACGTCAGCGCCAGAATATTCCTGATCGAATGCTGCTGATTCGGATAACGCAGGCAGATCATCAGAAGACGCTGAACGAGCGCATATGTTTTCCCCGAACCAGCCGAAGCATTGATGACAGTGTAAGAATTTTGCATTTGAGAAGGAATTGAGAATGCAAGTTAGCTAATTTTTAAATGAAACTTTAACAATTTGCAAAGGCTATTTAACAGTTTTAAAACCAAAACTCTAAAAGAAATCCTAAAACACGTTAACTGTGGTTAAACTTGTGGAAAAAGTAAAAAATAACTTTAGTTTTGTCTCATAAAAAACAGCCTGTGAAACTTAAACTATTCTTTATTCTATTTACTTTTTTTTTCGTCCACACCAATGCCCAGGATTATATTTTCGGGAAAACTACTTCTGAAGACCAAAATGAGCTTCCCGATGTAACCGTTATCAATATCCGGACAGACGAAAGGGTCTTCACCAACCGTGACGGACATTTCATGATTTCGGGAAGGGCAGGAGATGAACTGCGTTTCGTAAAAAACGGATACGAGCGTTCTAACCGGAAAATAACAAAAGAAACAATAAGCGCTCCCGTCAATGTCACCTTAGTAAGGGCGGCCACGCTGATTGCCGAAGTTGAAATCAAAAAAGAAATAACGGGAGACATCAGGATTGATTCCAGAAATATGAATCCGCCGAAGAAAGTTCAGAAACTGAAAAGTGATCTGGCTGTTTATATGTCACAAAAATCTGATCCGAGAATAATGGCTGCAAGGCCCGGCGAATTTGTTCAGCCGAAAGGGCAGGGATTTTCCATCGGAAAAGTAAAAAACAAGTGGGATGATATAGATCTTACCAATTACCTGGCCAATGCTCTCGGAGAACAGTATTTTATAGATTTGAAAATTGACAAAGTACTGGTCCCGCATTTTATTCATTATGTTTTAGCCGGAGGTTTCGAGAGAAAGAAAATCCTGAAATATGGTTTCTGCAGTGATGCCGATCTGATGAGGTTTCAGAGAGCGGTTCTCATGAGAATTTCATCCTACAGAGCACCGCAAACGCAAAGATAACCTGAATGATCAATAATACTGACCAATGGAAAAATTAAGGTTTTTAATAATCCTGCTTTTTACGGTATTGTTTAGTCCTGCTTTTTCACAAATTATCAAAGGGAAGATTACCGATGAAGAGGGAATTGATCTTCCTGCTGTTGCAGTAATCAATATGTCTACCGATGAAAAGGTATCTACATTAGCTGACGGTACTTTTTCTATAGCGGCTTTGCATGATGATGAAATCAGGTTTGTAAAAACCGGTTATGAAAGAGCTTCCATAAAAGCAAGTCATGGTGTCGGGAAATTTCTTTTGATCAGGTTGATTAGAGTGGCCCGTGATATTGAAGAAGTAAAGGTAACCAAGATAACAGGAGACCTTAACAAGGATGCTAAAGCTGCGGCTCGAACCGACCAGAGAAAAATGGTTCAGGATGCAGTGGGACTTCCGCAGCCTGTCGGAAAAATGCGTGAAAAGCCTGCCGAAGTAAAAGAAGTTTTAGTGCCGATAATTCTGGGCCAGCTGAATGTTCAGGGAATGTATGATCTCATCAGCGGAAAGGCCAGAAGACAGAAGCGGCAATATAGATATGATGATCTTCAGGAAGATATTGCATGGATAAGAAACAGGGTAGATGATGAATATTTTACAAAGGAAGGAATTCCTGAAGAAAGAATTTCAGAATTCATCGGGTTTTCATTTCTTACACGACCACAGACAAGAACTTTTGTAAGAGCGAAAAACCTGGCGGGTGCTTTGTCCAGAATGGATGGAATGATTAAGGTATTTACCACAAGGCTTAACGAAAGTAAACGGTAATATACATGAAGACTGGAATAAAATTTGATGCATTGAAAAATTAATCAATCATTATTAGGTATTTAAAATCAATGATTTATGAATAAGAATATTATTGCCGTTGCTACGGGAGCCCTCGGATTTATCATCGGTCTTGCTTTCTTAGGGAATGCGATTAAAAACAGGAATAAATCTGAAAATACGATTTCGGTAACAGGTTTGGGTACTAAGAAATTCACTTCCGATCTGATTACCTGGTCAGGAAGCTTTTCTAAAAATAATCCTGATCTGAAGGCGGCTTATGATGAACTGGCTTTGGATAGGAAAATAATTAATGATTATCTCGTCTCCAAAGGGATCAGGCAAAGCGAAATTGTTTTTTCTTCAGTTGATATTCAAAAGCAGTTCAGAAGTTATAATGATACAAACGGAAATTATGTTCAGGGTGAATTTTCGGGATATAATCTGACTCAGAAAGTTTCGATTGAAAGTAAGGAAGTGGCAAAAATTGAAAATCTTTCCAGAAATATTACTGAAATTATTAATCGTGGTATTGAATTTACCTCTTCCTCTCCAAATTATTTTTATACAAAACTGGCTACTGTTAAACAGGAAATGATTGCCTCTGCAACAAAAGATGCCAGAGAGCGTGCCGAAAAAATAGCGGAAAATTCCGGAAGTCATCTTGGAAGTCTTAAGAAAGCAACCACAGGCGTGATTCAGATTACGGCACCCAATTCAAATGAAGAGTATTCTTATGGCGGAACTTTTAATACTTCTTCTAAAGAAAAAGAAGCAAACATTACCATTAAACTGGAATATGAAGTGGATTGATTTAAGAGGCTTATTTGCATCATCTGCTAAAATCAATTCAGTTTATAAAGTAAAACCGAAGTTATAGGCTTCGGTTTTATTTTTAGTGATATACAATATCATAAATTTCATCCTTCACTTCCTGTAGATTTTCAGGAGTATAATTTGCCAATAACCATAAATTTAAAGGTCTTTTTCCTTTTCCGTAGCTTGGCTGTACATACATTTCATCAATCAGGCTGAATCCGTTTTTCTGGTAAAAAGAATATCTTCTTTTGGCATTTTCTCCTAAATATTCAGGCTCGATTTCAAGAATAATCCGGGGATGATTCTCAAATAAATACCGGGTGATGTGAGAGCCTAATTTCTGGCTTCTGAATTTCTCAAATACTTCAAAATGTTCTACAAAGCTATAGGTACTCAGTTGCCATAGGATCAGATAACCTATATTTTTTGTTTCATGTAAAACGGAAATTATTTTTACTTTCGGATTTGAAAAAAGCAAAGCCAGCTTATCTCTGTCTCTTCTCTCATCTTCAGTGAAGGAAGAGCAATAAGAATCATAGATTTCCTGGAATCTATAGTCTTCAGGTGATGTAATTTGTAAGAATTCCATACTTATAAATCAAAAACATTGGGCCTTCTGGTAATAAAAATATCTTTTACCCAAAGGGTAAATGCCAGCCCAAGATAGATCAGGAAGAAAAAACCGGCGGTTGCAAATGTGGAGTATATAAAGAAAATCCTCAGTTTAGATACAGGAATTCCCAATTTGGCACCTGTTCTCGTAAGAACACCAAACCATTCTCTTTCCATTTTATGGCGCATATTGTCAAGCATCTGAAGAATCTTTTAAAAGTTTGAATCCGATGCTGCAATTTAAGCAATTTTTTTCTTCGCATGAGTGGTTGTAATGAAAAATGAGGCTCTGGCTTTCCAGCGCGGTTTTTACCGGTACGCCTAATCTTTTCCATTCATCTGTTATTGAATTTTTTTCTGCAGACAGGCTTTGGTAAAAACGGATTATTTCATCTGCCGTTTCTTCATAATGGTATTTATGATAAGTATATTTCAGTGGGAGGACAGTGTTAAGAATAACCAGTTCCATAAAATCTTTCGTCAGGGTTTTAGGTTGTTTTACCTTTGAAACTTTTCCAAAATTAAAATGATTGTTCCAGTATTCCGAAGCTTTTACCTCTTTAAATAATTCAGACAAACCATCAGCATGTTTGATATGAATGATTTTTGAAAACAGGTTTTGATGCCTGTTGTAAAGGCTTGCTAACTGGGACAGGCGGATGGTGGGAAAATTTGGCGGCCTGAGCCTTAAAAATTTGGGACGGAATTGTACATCCGGAATGCTGAATTTCGCTCTGATAAAGTCAAACTCCCGTTTCCATAAAGTCATTTGTTCGTCTTCAGGATGTTCAAGCCAACCGGAAATTCCGAATAATAAGGCTTCCAACTGAAGCTGATTTTGCCTGATTTTATTGATGATACTGAAATCAATGCTTTCTGCAATCTGTTTAAAAATAAATGCATTCACCTTTAATCCGAAAGAATAGGCAAGACTTTGAAATAAGACGGCTTCAAAATTATTTTTAAACTGCTCTAAACTTTTTTCAAATTCAATGGATTTCTCTTCCAGTTTTTTAAGGACATTTCCCTCATGGAAATTAATGGATATTTTAGAAGTGCTAAAAATAGGTTCACAAGGGATAAATTGACTGCCGGCTGTCAGCTTTTCATATTTCCGCAGGATATTTTCATCAATATAATCTCTAAGTTCCAAGGTCGGAATATGATTGTCAGTAAGCTCGTCAATCTCAGTATCATGATGAAAAACCACATGCAGAATAATATTTTGGTAATTGGGATCCTGGGAATGGTTGTGGAAAATCCAGTCGGAAGATTTTACATGCAGCTCAACATGACCGGCCAACAGGATATTACGGGCTTTCACTTTCGCATCTAGAAAATCCGGGCCGGCGTTGGTATTCCATTTTCCATATTCTATAATTTCAACATCATTGCCTTTAACATCTTTAAAGTCGAAATTGCTGAATATCTTGAAATTCCAGAGATACTGTAATAATTTTTCGGTCATCAGTTGTGTTTTTGTGTTACAACTAATTTAGGAAATTTTTTAATTCAAGATTCAAGATATTTTGCTCATTTCTTAGTAGTTACTATTAATAAGTTATTTTAAAAACAAAGCTAAGCTGCTAAATTAAGGATGCTATCTTTAAGATTTCAGAAATTACAATAGCAAAAGCATCCAAAAGGATGCTTTATTATATACTTTAGAAAACTTATTGTATAACTACATAAGGGTAACTTCCTTTTTAAACTTTTCTATCGTTATTCTGTACATTTCCTCATACACGGGCAGTATATTTTGCAGATCAAATCTAATGGCCTGTTCTTTTGCATTTTTCTTCATCTGGACCAAAAGTTCTTCATTGCTCAACAGCTTAATGGTATAATTGCTCATCGCTTCCACGTTTCCTATTTCTGCCAGAAATCCTGTTTCACCCTGAATATTCACTTCAGGAATTCCTCCTGCATTGGAACTGATTACAGGTGTATTGGCGGCCATTGCTTCCAGTGCAGCCAGACCAAAGCTTTCCTGTTCAGAGGGTAATAAAAACACATCTGAAAGCTGAAGGATTTTATAAAGGTCATTGACCTTACCCAATAAGCGGATTTTAGAAATCAGTTCAGGATTTTCTTCCAGGAACTGGTTTACTTTTTCCATATCCGGCCCTTCGCCGATGATGATAAGTTTTGATTTTACCTTTTTCTGGACATTTTTAAAAATCTGAAGCACTTCGTCTACACGTTTTACCGGGCGTAAATTGGAAACATGAATAAGGATTTTTTCATCAGGATTCGCAAACTGGGTCCGCTGGCAATCGCTGCGTTCTTCAAATTCCGAATTATCAATGAAATTGGTGATGACCTGAATCTCTTTCTTTATTTTGAAAAACTGAAGCGTGTCTCTTTTAAGGCTTTCTGATACGGACGTTATTGCATCCGACTGGTTGATAGAGAATTCTACTGCATGTTTATAGCTTGGATGCTGTCCTACCAGCGTAATATCCGTTCCGTGAAGGGTGGTAACCAGAGGAATATCGGTATTGTCTTCCTTCAGCATCTGTTTTGCCGTAAAAGCAGCATATGCATAAGGAATTGCATAGTGGGCATGTAGTAAATCTAATTTATAAAGATTAACAACCCGGTAGATCATTGAGCTCAATGCAATATCATAGGGCTGGTATTGGAAAAGAGGGTAGGTCTGAACATTCACGCGGTGAAAGAAAATGTTCGGATTGGTAATATCCAGTCTTGCAGGAAGGGCGGAACTTATAAAATGAACTTCGTAGCCTTTATTTGCCAGGGACATTCCCAGCTCCGTTGCTACAATTCCGCTTCCTCCGTAGGTCGGATAGCAAAGTATACCTATTTTCATTACTATATAATTGTTTTTTGATGTAACTGCTGTGTACTCACTTTATTTTATAGCTTTCGGATTAAAGTCTATCCCGGATCCCGCTTTCAAATGATCATTGACCAAAACAGGAAGCCTGCCCCTTATTTTTGTTTTTCCGTTAAGGGCATCGGCTGTTGCTTTCATCGAGTCATCATTGTTTTCATAAGCTACAAGAACCGTAGAAATTTTAGAGATATCAATGTCTTTTAATGCATACGCGCTGCCGAAAACATTCAGGATGACATTTTGGTTCTTTGCCAGGTCATATAGTATCTTTTTAGACGCTTCAGAAATTTTATAGGGCTTATATGCGGTGGAATTATCTTTATGGAAACCGACAAGTACAGTAGAATTAACAGGGATGGTATTAATTTCACCTGCTTTTTTAATGAGTATACCAGAGCCTAACCGGCTGGCAAAAGTCTGATAAGGAGCTTCTTCTAACGGAACATAATAGACTTCTTTTCCATCTAAAGGAAGCAGTTTCTTATCATCTTTCAATAAAGTTAAAGCATTTGAATATAAATTCTGCACCAAAATCTGATGTGAATCATTATTCAGATCCGTATTGATGTTTTCCGGATTTCTTGGTGTATACTGATCCAGTCCTAAAAAATATTTGGTAAGAAGAATTTTCTTTACACTTTCTTCTACTCTTGATTGTGGGATTTCTCCGTTATCTATCGCTTTCTGAATTAATTTTTTTCCTTCTGAAACTCCTTGTGAAAACAGCATAATATCATTGCCTGCTTTAAAAGCCATGGCATCAAGTTCACCGGGTTTATATTTATTGGCTACCGCTCCCATATTCAGGGCATCGGTAATAATCAGGCCTTTATAACCCAACTTTTCCTTCAGTAATCCTGTAACGATATTTGTTGAAACCGAAGCCGGAATCCCCTTTCCTGATTCCAGGGCAGGTACATACAAATGAGCCACCATGACGCCGCCGATCCCTTTGTTCATCAAGGCTTTAAAAGGTGCTAATTCTACCGTATTTAATCTTTCTGAATTATGCGAAACGACCGGTAGGTCCAAATGAGAATCGGTGCTTGTATCACCATGTCCCGGAAAGTGCTTGATTGCCGCTAAGATATTGCTATTCTGAAGCCCATTTGAGTATGACAAAGCAGAAGTGATCACATTATCAACATCTGATCCAAAACTGCGGTTGCCGATAATCGGATTGTTTGGGTTGGTATTGACATCTACTACAGGTGCAAAATCCCAGTTTATTCCCATACGGTGGCAGTCTTCGGCGATTTTAGCAGCCATGTGTTGAATTAAGCTTTTATCCTGTATGGCTCCCAGAGTCATTGCCCAAGGAAATTTATGGGCTGTGGGAATTCTTTGGTACACGCCCCATTCTGCATCCATCCCGATCATCATAGGGACTTTTGATTTTTGCTGGAATTCGTTAACAAGGTTAATCTCTCTTGCTGCATCATCCTGCATGAGAATTAATCCTCCTATTTTATCATTATTCACAATATTCCTGACTGCATTGATCTCAGCTTCTCCTTTATTGGTATAAAGAGCTACAATGAACAATTGCCCGAGCTTTTCATCCTGTGAAAGATTTTGATACGTTTTTTCGACCCAGTGATGTGCCTTCTTTACATCTTTTTTGGAAAGGTTTGCTGGCTGGTATTGAGCCATGAGTTTCAGGCTTAAGAATAAGGAAACAAAGACCAGAGTATAAACCAGTTTCTTCATAATATTCAATAATAACAAAAATACAATTAAAAAAAGGATGAAAACAATGTTTTTTTAATTTTTGGTATATGATTTGAATACGATCTATATAATAAACAAACTTTTATAAAATGAAAAAATTTCTTCCAATGCTGTTGCTGGCTTTTGTTAGCTTATTTATATTCAGCTGTAAAGATGATAATGAGGATTTCGATACCTACTCAAAAGTTGCTGACGTTACAGGGTCTTTCAATAATGGAAATGGCTATGCATTTACGCAGGGTATTAATATTCAGGGTACAGATGTGGTACTTGTATACAGGTGGTTAGGTGATTCATGGCAACAGATTCCTAAAATGATGTATCTTTCAAGTAACAGAGAGTTTCAGTATAACTTTGTTTTTGACAGTAAAAATGTACAGGTAAGAATAGATGATGAAAATTTTGATTTGGCTACATTAAACGCTTCTGAAGCTACTCAATATCTTAGCAACCAAAGATTCAGAATAGTTCTTGTTCCTGCAAGTGCAGCAAAAGGGACTTCTGCAGTTGATACAAGTGATTACAATGCAGTAATCAAATATTATAATCTTAATGATTCTAATGTAAAAAATGTAAAAGTTAATTAAGAATATCCTTTCAATTTTTTATAATTACAAAGCTCCGGAAGTGATTTCGGAGCTTTTTTATTTAAATTATATTTTGGCTATTTATTATTATCTTCAATTAAAAAATGACCGAAATAATCTTTCTTGGTCTGAAGATATCCTCTGCTGATTTCATTTGCCGGAATTTGTAAAGGGATTCTTGAGTTAAGATGGATATTGCTTTCCTCAACAAATTTTACTTTCTCAGGATTATTGGTCAATAGATTGATCTCCTTAATACCAAGTAAATTTAAAATTTCAATAGCCACATTAAAGTTCCTGTCATCAGCGGGAAGTCCTAGTTTTAAATTGGCTTCTACAGTATCAAAGCCCTGTTCCTGCAAAGAATATGCTTTAAGCTTATTAATGATACCAATATTTCTTCCTTCCTGGCGCAGGTAGATAATAATGCCTCCATTTTCATGGACATATTTCATTGCTGCATCGAGTTGTTGACCACATTCGCATTTTTTTGAATGGAAAACTTCTCCGGTAATGCATTCTGAATGGAAACGTACGTTAACAGGTTTTGAGAAATCTGTATTTTCAGCAACGATGGCCATATGAGGCATCCAGTCATTTTCGTTTTCGGATAATGCAATCATTCGGAACGTACCGTATTCAGTAGGCACATTGGATTCTGCCTGAATTTTAATCATCGATTAATACCTCTTAATTAATTTTGATTTTCTTTAATATAATCTTCAATCACAGAAATATTGGTTTTTAACCTTACCAGATATCGGTTAAGTACTTCATTATCATCAGTGTCAATATTTTTTCTCAACTGCTGAATTTTTTTATAAGACTTTTCAAAATCACGGATAGCCTTTTTCTTTCCGCTTGGATTATTTATGTCAATCGCATACAAATAATTCTGCAGGCTATATTTTAATGTAGTGATTTCATTATTTAAAGCATTATTCTTAAAATTCGGAAAGGTAGCAATAAGATTGGAAATCTCAGATGCATTTACATTTCCTTTTATGCTGATGTCGATGTTGTTTTTTGTACTTCTGTCGGAATCAGATCCTTTGGATTCACTATAGAAACTGGCTGACAGCGGAGAAAAATTAGGTTTTTCCGTTGCACAGGATGTTATAATCAGTATAATTCCATAAAAAAATAGTCTTTTCATTTTTGCCCCTTTTGATAGAGGATTGGATTAAGACTTTCATCGTTGTACATTTTCATTTGTTTGTACACCTTTATCTTAACATCACCGTTCTCAATATCAGAAAGCAACTGATTAATAGAAGTTGAAAGATCCATATGCTGGGCAAGAAGAACATCCAGCTTTGCCTGACAATTGGCTCTGTGATCTTCTGATGCCGAATCTCTGTTGGCCTCTAATGACATATGATAAACTTTGAGTGCAAGAATAGACAACCGGTCTACCGCCCATGCGACAGTCTCGGTGTTGATCTTTGCTTCAGGTTTAGGAATTATATTTTTGTATTTATTTAAAAACCAACTGTCTATGAACTCTACCAGATCAGTTCTTTTCTGATTGGAAGCATCAATCGCTCTTTTCAGTTGAAGAGCTTCAGCCGGATTAATATTTTCATCTCTAATTATATCTTCCAAATGCCACTGAACGGTATCAATCCAGTTCTTTGCATACAAAATCCGTTCCAAAGTATCTTTTTCGAACGGGTTATTAATTAAAGTATTAACGTCATCATACACATGATAATCTTCAATAGATCGATTGAAAACTTGCCATGCAGTTTCTGTAAAATTCATTCGGTATAGAGAATTTTTAGTTGCCTGAAGAGTTATTGTTGGTTGTTTTGTTCTCAGAGCCCGGTTTGTCCTCTTCTTTTACCGCATCCTTGAATTCTTTAATACCGGAACCTACGCCTCTCATCAATTCAGGAATTTTTTTACCTCCGAAAAGTAATAAAAGAAGTATGGCTACAATCAGGATATGCTGCCACGATAAGGAAAGTATTGTTAATGTGTTCATCTTAATTTTTTTACAAAGTTAATCTTTTTATCAATAGGAAACCCAACCTAATGGATCTACTGGTGTGCTTCCGTTCCATACCTGGAAATCAAGTGTATAAGTACCGTCAAAATCCTGTCCGATCACTCCAACCGGAGTTCCGGCCGAAACCTGTTGTCCCTTGGATACATTTACACTTCCCAGATTGGAATAAATTGTAAAGTAATTCCCGTGTTTTAAAATAACCGTTTTGGTACCGTCACTATTTGCGAGTACTGAAGAAACAGTTCCTGGGAATACAGATTTTGCACGTGTTCCGGAAGGAACTGAAATCTTAATACCGTTATTTTCCTCATCAATATTTTTAAAAACCGGGTGAGGATGTCTTCCGAAACGGTGGGTAATCTGCCCTATTTTATCTGCAGGATATCCTAAGCGCCCTTTATTATCAGCAAAATTGCTTCCGGCAACCGTTGTAACACCATAGCTTGTCATGGCTTTGGATTCAGCTGCTTTTTTGTCATCTTCTTTTTTTCTTGTAAGTGCAGCCTCTGCAGCTCTGGCAGCTGCTAATTTTTCGGTCGCTTCTTTGGCTCTCATAGTTGCTTCATCGGAAGCCTTTTTAGCAGCCACCTTTCGGGCTTCGTCTCTGGTGGTAGCCTCAGCTTTAGCAGCATCTTCATTACGTTTGCGTTCTTCCGCTGCTCTTTTTGCAACGAGTTCTGCTGCTTTTTTGGCTTCAGCTTCAGCAGCCAGACGTTCTCTTTCCAGTGCTTCAGCCCTGATTTTATTTTCTGCTTCTATTCTTGCTTTTTCTCTTTCGGCAGCTATTTTTGCCAAACGGATCTTTTCTGCTTCTGCCTTTTTTCTGGCCTCTTCTTCAGCTTTTGCAATCCTTATCTCTTCCGCGATAATACTTCTGATCTGCCCCTCTAATGTCTTAGACTGGGTTTGTTTCTGCCTAAGTTCTGAAGTCAGTTTGGATTCGTTCTTTTTGAAATCCGATACCAATTGCTCTTTTTGAGCTCTTTCGGCATTAATAGTAGTAAGATCCTTTTGTTGATTGACCAGCAAATTGGCTTTTGCTTTAACAGAATTCTGTTTTAGAGCGATACTCTGTTTTATTTTTGCTGCAACATTGGAGATTTCTGCTGCTTTTTTATCCTGGTAGTCAGAATACTGCTTCAGATACTGAACTCTTCGGATGGCCTCTCCCATATTTTTAGCGGAAAGAATAAAAGTCACTTTGTTCTGGACTCCTTTGTTTTTATAAGCATTTACCAAAACCCTGGCATAATTTTCCCTAAGTATTTTAAGCTCTTTGTTCTGATGGTTAATATCTAACTGACGAAGATAGATTTCGTCTTCAATAAATCTTTTTTCTTTTTGGGTATTGGTGTACACTTTTTCTCTCAACGCCAATTTTTTATTAACATTATCAAGATAAGCTACCGAAAGTTTAGATTCATTTCTCGTCTTTGCTAAATCTGTATTTATCTGAGCAATTTGTTTTTTTAATTCGGCATTTTGTTTTTGTAACTGTTCCTTTTTACCGCTTTGTCCATGATGCAGCCCGAACAATAAAATACCTATTAAAAAGCTAAATTTTTTAATCATCGAATCTCAATTTTCTTATAACTGGATGGGACAGAATAAGGTGTATCTATCCTGGAAAAGTCAAATTTCGTATTTTCCAGTAGAATTTGGCTGCTTTTTGAGCCTTTTATAATTATTTTAACATTTTTAGGCAGACGGATTGTATTGATTTCTTCCCAATTGCTGTATGATATTTCAAGTTCATCAGGCGTTAAAACATCTTTCAGACTTACTGATAACAAATCATAGTTTGTATCATACTGCAGTATAATTTTATATTCCCTCGTTTTTTCATCAGTCACGATTTTCTGATTGACATTGGATTCCATTTTAAAGCCCTGGGCATTTTTAGTCAGGGTAAATTGTGAGTCATTAATTTTAACAAAAGTTCTTCCTATTAAAATTTTTTCAAGAGCTTTGTAATCGATGAAATTAACATTTAATAGGTTATTTAGATAATCAAAGTCGGAATCAATATAGGTTTTACTGGTTTTATCCTGCCCTTTGATGCCTTCAGGGGTGGCTATTCCCCGGGCAACTGTTATTATAAAAGCCTGAAGATTCATCCATACTTTTTTATCTTTCTCAATATAAATCGTAGCATCCAGTGCAGGAACAAAACTTCCCGTCTGCACATTTACTTTACTGCTGATTTTAATCTGTTCAAATGCAGGCGGTATTAGTACATGTTCAAAGAATGTGAATTTATCTCTCACCGGCTCACTTACAACTTTAGGGCTCTTATTATCATCTAAAACGAAAGCACTATCCGCTTTGATGCTCCTGTCATTTTTCTTAGCAGAATTTCTCGTTTTACAGGAAGTTACCAAATGAATCAATGACAGTGCTATAATCCAGTTTTTCATCTGTTTATCTTATTATCTTTCAAATTAAAAAATGTTGCAATATTAACGCCAAACCACACAAAATGTTTTGTGTGGTTTGTTATACTTATCTGAATTAAATTTTTATAGATCAGTCTATTTAGACAAAAAATCAAGTACAGAATAATCTCCTAAAGAAATTTCTCTGGATACTCCAAAATACTGTGCGGAATTCCCGATCATGGAATTGGATAGGTTTCCGTGATTGATTTTTGTGTTTTCCTGAATCAAAGAGTTTTCAATGTTTGAATTGATAACAATGGTATTATTTCCCAGAGAAACGCCGGGTCCCACTTTTGAATTGGAAATCTTTACGTTTTCTCCGATAAAACATGGTTGAATAATCAGGGAATTTTCAATATGGGCAGACGTAGGATATGTTGACATTTCTTCTCTTTCATATTCCAGGATTTTACTGTTGGTTTCTACAGTTGCATTTTTATTTCCGCAGTCCATCCAGTCGTTTACCTTACCAAGAGAGAACTTTGCCCCTTTTGCCCTGAGGTTTTCCAATGCGGTTGTCAGCTGATATTCTCCTCCGTTTTTAATATCATTATCCATGATATAGTTGATTTCATTCATCAGGGTTTCAGCACTGTTAAAATAATAGATGCCGATAATGGCAAGATCTGAAACGAAAGTCTGGGGTTTTTCAACAAAATCTGTAATAAATCCATAGTTGTCCAATTTTACCACGCCGAAAGCGGAAGGGTCATCAACGCTTTTTACCCAGATAACACCGTCTGAATTTTTGTCCAAAACGAAATCTGCACGGAAAAGTGTATCGGCGAAGGCAATAACCACATCTCCGCTCATTGACTGTTCGGCACATTTAATGGCATGTGCTGTTCCAAGAGGGTCATTCTGGTAATAAATACTCCCTTTCGCTCCTAATTTTTCAGCAATATGAAGGAGGGATTTTTCAATCTCAGGACCAAAATCCCCAATGATGAATGCAACTTCTTCAATGCTCTCTCCTGCAACTTTCGCAATATCTTCTACCAATCTCTGTACAATCGGTTTCCCGGCAATAGGGATAAGGGGTTTAGGAACGGTTAATGTATGGGGACGTAATCTGGAACCCCGTCCAGCCATTGGAACAATAATTTTCATAAATATGTAAGTATGTTTTTGTTTAGTCAGTCTTAATTTCTGATAAAGATAGTGATAAAACGATGGATTACCGATCGATTATATTTCTTTTAATCTATATTTTTTAATGGATTGTAAGAGTCAGGTATCTATCTCTTGATTCTTGATAAGAGCATGTCTTTTTCGGAGTACATTAAAATTCCGGAATAGATTAGGAAAAACAGGTTTCCAATCCATAAATTATAGTCAAAATACCTTACGAGTACAAAGCTGAATATCATCAGCATTCCTAAAAACAATGTCATTTTCTTAATGCGATAAGGAATAGGATAATATTTTTGACCTAATAAATAAGATGTTATCATCATGACAAAATATGCGATAAAAGTTACCCAAGCTGAGACCATAAATCCGAATTTTGTCAGGAATATTAAATTTAATACAATGGTTAAACCGGCTCCCAGCCAGGAAATAACAGTTCCTATTTTAGTTCTGTCCGTTACTTTATACCAGGTTGAAAAGTTGTAATAAATCCCAAAACACAAATTGGCAATTACAATAATCGGGATAATATCAATTGCTGTCCAATATGAGCTGTTGGGGATCAGTATTTGTTTTAACCATGAGATATTGGCAATGATTGCCATGGCAACGGTTGATGCGAAAAATGTAAAATACTCAGTAACTTTGGCATAGGTTATCTTCGCATTTTCATTATTCATCTGTTTGAAGAAAAAAGGCTCAATTCCCATTCTGTAGGCTGTTACGAACAAGGTCATCAAGACGGCTAATTTATAACAACCACCATAAGCTCCGGCATCTTCTTCAGGAATGAACCAGATTTGAATGGCTTTATCAAAGTTTTCATTAAACATAAAAGCTAATCCGGCAATCATAATGGGCCATGAATACTTTATCATTTTCCTGAAAAGATCAGCGGAAAACTCAAATCTGACTTTGAAAATCACAGGCATTAACAGAACAACGCCTAAAAAGCTTGCTGCCAGGTTACTGTAGAAAGGAAAAGAAACTTTTTCCTTTAAACCAAAATTTTGGGATAGGTGCAGTGGGATATATAAAAATAATGCAAGTGTTAAAACAGTCTGGAAGAGAGATTGTAATACTCTTACCAATGAATATTTTATTGGCTTATTGTTATAACGGAGCCAGGCAAAAGGAATCACACAAAGGCTGTCAAAAAATGCAATCCATGCAAACCATATGATGTATTCCGGATTCGAAGAGTATTTTAAAGTGTCTGCAATTGGTTGTGCAAAAATAAGACAGCTTAGCAGGAAAAGTGTTGATAATCCAAACAAAAACCAAAATGAGGTATTAAATGTTTTCTTTTGATTATCCTTATCGGATGAAAACCGAAAGAAAGCGGTCTCAAACCCAAAAGATAAAAGAATATTGACAAAAGAAATTAATGCATAAAGATTTGAGAATATGGCAAAATCCTTTTTATCAATCTGGTCAATATATAAGGGATTTAAAATAAATAGAATCACTCTGGGCATAATGGCCCCAATTCCATATATAATGGTTTCGTTCAGCAGTTTTTTCATCTGTTATTTTATTTTTCTCAGTCAGATGGAATCTCTGATTTCAAAATGTGAAATTTTCTGCAAATGTAAATATTTAGAAATTGATTTTGATCACCGTCATTAAAATTCATTCATAAACGTTAATTTTGTTTTATTATAGAAGTCAGAGATTAGAAGTTAGAAATTAGTAATTACACTTTTTAATTTTCAATATCAAAACTAACTTCTAAGATCTAACATCTAATTTCTAAGTTAAAATGAAGACCTTAATCAAAAATGTAAAAATCGTTAATGAAGGACAAACTTTTGAAAGCGATATTCTTATTGAAAATGATTTAATCTCTAAAATAAGTCCTCATATTTCTGAAGAGGCAGACCAGGTTATTGATGGAATAGGAAAATATATTTTACCCGGAGTTATTGATGACCAGGTACATTTTCGTGAACCAGGTCTGACACATAAAGGTGATATTGAAACGGAGTCCCGTGCTGCGATTGCAGGTGGAACTACAAGTTTTATTGAACAACCGAACACCGTTCCGAACGCGGTAACGCAGGGATTATTGGCTGATAAATATGAAATCGCTTCTCAAAAATCTTTTGCCAATTACGGTTTTATGATGGGTGGAACCAATGATAACTTAGAGCAAGTTTTAAAAACCAACCCGAGGAATGTTCCCGGAATTAAATTGTTTTTAGGCTCATCAACAGGAAATATGCTGGTTGATAACCCTGAAACTCTGGAAAATATTTTCAGTAATACCAAAATGCTGATTGCGGTTCACTGCGAAGATGAAGCGACCATCAGAGAAAATACTCAGAAATATCTGGATGAATATGGTGAAGATATTCCCGTAAAATTTCATCATTTGATAAGAAGTGAAGAAGCCTGTTATATATCCTCCTCGAAAGCGGTGGAGCTGGCCAAAAAGACAGGAGCCAGACTTCATGTTTTCCATCTGTCGACTGCGAAAGAAATGGAACTTTTCAGAAATGATATTCCTTTAAAAGACAAAAAAATTACAGCAGAAGTTTGTGTGCATCATTTGACTTTTACCAATGAAGATTATGAAACAAAAGGCGGGTTGATCAAATGGAATCCAGCTGTAAAAACTCAAAAAGACAAAGACGCACTCTGGAAAGCGTTGCTGGATGACCGAATCGATGTGATTGCAACTGACCACGCACCTCACACTTGGGAAGAAAAACAGAATGTGTATACAAAATGTCCTTCCGGAGCACCCTTGGTGCAGCATTCTTTAATGGTGATGTTGGAAAACTATATAAACGGCAAAATTTCTCTGGAAAGAATCGTTGAAAAAATGGCTCATAATCCTGCGATTTTGTTCAGAATTGAAAAACGCGGTTTTATCAGAGAAGGCTATAAAGCAGATTTGGTTTTGGTTGATTTGAATCAAAACTGGACGGTTGAAAAAGAAAATATTCTTTACAAATGCGGTTGGAGCCCGCTGGAAGGAACTGAATTTCATTCTAAAGTGACGCATACTTTCGTCAATGGAAATCTGGTTTATGAAAACGGAAACATCAACGAAAAAAAATTCGGAGAGCGGTTGCTTTTTGAAGTGGAATAATAAATATCAATAGGCGCGGGTTTTTTACCCGCTTTTTATTTGGGTAAAAGTGTCAGATAAAATCTAAAAAACACACAATATCTAATTTTCAAATCACAATTTTGTGTAGTTTTGTGCTGAAAAAATCCATGTTTATGTTTAAAGTTTTATTGATTTTATTTCTTTCCATTTCATTATCTGTCAGCTCGCAAGATAACACGAATTCTCTTTCAAACTCATCATGGACACGGATACAGTCTAAAATGGTGGATGGCAGTAGAGATCTGTCGCAAGAATCTTATCGACCTTTAGTGTGGAAGTTTAATGGAAATAAATTGTGTGAAAATATTGATCCGTGGTTTTTAGCAGCAAATAAATGCAATAACATTAAAGTTGAAAACAGTTTTATAAAGATGTCTGGTAAGACAGTTTATCAGATTGAAAAGCTTACAGCAGATTCATTAGTTGTAGTAGAAAGCTGGGAGGTAAAAACTTCTCCTGACAAAATAAAAAGAATGCGGTTTGTAAATACGGAGATTCTTATGAACGATTTTGTGAAGAACGAAAAGAGTGATTCAATCGTAATTACTGCTCGGGATATGACTCCTGCTTTGAAAAAAGATCTTATTTCCGACATTACCAGTATTCTTATGAAAAAAGATCTTAATCACGATGTTACTTTGGAAGGGCAGATTTTTATTTTTCCCAAAGCACAGAAAGTTGAGGTAATAACGGATAATAAAAAGCTAAGTAAAAACAATCAAGCCACTGTTGATGTATTCAAAACAGCTTTACAGGAAAACTTCAAAGCTTGGAATGTTATGGGATTTGAGCGATTTGAAAAAATAATTATTCCATATCGCTTTCACAGTAAACAGGATGAAGGTACTGCCAGTATTTCTTTTTCCGGCAGAATTCCTTTAAAAGAAACCAAAGTATTTATTCCTGTGATAAAAAATAAATTTACTTCTTCAGAAAATTTCGGTAAAGGTTATAAAGCGATTGAAAGTCAAAAATTTGATAATGCCGTTCACTTTTTCAATCAGGCTTTTGAATATGATAATACTAATACTGATGCCTTGTATAATGTAGTTTCTATTTCACTTTCTCAAAACAAAACAGATGTTGCTTGTGTCGCTTTGAAAAAGTTAAATGAATTGGAGCAGGCAGAAGGCATGAAACTATATAAAGAAAGATGTTTTGGAAAGTAAAATTAGAAAACTAATTTCAAATGAGTTGAAGAATTTAGAACTCAATAGTTTCGTCAAAAAGTAGTAGATTCCAAACAGATAGCTGTGGTCGTAGAATATATTTCCACAGATTACAGCAGAACATTGAAACATGTGATTATGGCACTTTCAGAATGGGGAAGAACGCATAAAAAAAATATCAGAGAAGATGTTTTTGAAAATAAATAAAATCTCGCAGATTGAGCAAATCAAACAGATAATTAAAAAATCTGCGTCATCAGTTCAACCTGCGAGAGCATAAAACCTAATTAAACGACTGCCGGAATTCCAAAGGCGACACACTTGTTTTCTTTTTAAACAGGGTAGAAAAAGACTGCGAATGCTCAAATCCCAGTTCATAAGCGATCTCACTTACTGAAAGTTCAGTCGTGGAAAGTTTCTCTTTCGCTTTGCTGATCAGTTTTTCGTGAATGTGTTGCTGCGTATTTTGTCCGGTGTGAACACGCAGAAGGTCACTTAGGTAATTCGGAGAGAGATTCATTGCTTCAGCAATTTGATGAACGGTCAATAATCCTTTTTCAGACGATTCTTTATCGAAATATTTATTCAGAAACTTTTCAAATTTTACCAGTAACTGATGGTTGCTGTTTTTCCTCGTAATAAACTGCCGCTCATAAAAGCGGTTGGAGTACTGGAGCAAAGTTTCAATATGCGAAAGGATAATTTCCTGCGTATATTTATCGATATGACTACATTCTTTGTCAATTTTATTCAGAATTTCAAGTAAATCATTTTCCTCATCTTCAGAGAGATGTAAGGCTTCATTCACTGCATAGGAGAAAAATCCATAATTTGAAATCGTAGTCGCCAAAGAATGTTTCAGCAAAAAATCTTCGTGAAAAATCAGCAAATAGCCTGTGTTCCTGCAATCCATAGCGGTCACATCGAGATATTGAACCTGATTGGGCGCCGTAAAACTCAGAACACCTTTATCATAATCGTAATGTTGTTGTCCGTATCTTATTTTTCCGGTCGCAGTACGTTTCAGCGCAACGCAGTAATAACGGCTCACGAAGCCTTTCCAAACCTCATCTTCAGAGAAAACGGCTTCCGAAAGATTAATCACACTTACCATCGGGTGCTTCGGTTCCGGAAGCGATAATAACCTGTGAAACTGGGAAATAGATTGTATCGTGTTCATAATTTGAAATTCTAAATAGTAAAAGTAATAATTATTTGACGGCGAACCATTTCGTAGTTTTGGTCGCCTTTATCCTTCTTCCATTCTCGCTTTTTTATTCTTCATACCTCTGTATAAAAAGAAGTTCGATCAAGACGGGACACAATGGAATTGCGTTTAAGAACAGTACAGAAATGGAGTGAAGAATCCCTACCATAAAGCTGAGATTCTTCCATCGTCAGAATGACCAACTACAATAATTTAATTTCAGATAAAAATTAATAATCCAAAAGTCCCATACTGAACTCATCATAAGGATTACCCGTATCCGTTCCTAAAGGTACAATACTTTCCAGTTTTGCAATATCGCTTTCACTCAAAACAATTTGGCTGGCTTCAATATTCTGTTCAAGATATTTTCTGCGCTTCGTTCCCGGAATAGGAATTATTCCTTTACTGATAATCCAAGCCAAAGCCAATTGTGAAGGTGTAATTTCTTTTTCTTTAGCCAAATTCTCAATCGCTTCCACCAATTCAATATTCTTGTGGAAATACTGTTCCTGAAAACGCGGAATTCCTCTTCGAAAATCATTTTCAGGCAGATCGTCAATCGATTTAATCTGTCCTGATAAAAATCCTCTTCCCAGCGGAGAATATGCTACAAAACCAATCCCCAATTCTTTCAGAGTTTCAATCACCCCTTTTTCTTCCACCGTCCTTTCAAATAAAGAATATTCACTTTGCACCGTAGAAATCGGATGAACCGCGTGCGCTCTCTTCACGGTTTCAGAAGAAACTTCCGACAAGCCAATGTACCCGATTTTCCCTTCTTTCACCAAATCACTCATCGCGCCTACCGTTTCCTCAACAGGAACATTTTTATCGAGGCGGTGCATGTAATACAGGTCAATGTAATCGGTTTTCAGATTTTTCAGAGAACGTTCAATCGATTTTTTTACATAATCTTTTTGTCCATTGATTTTCCAGGTGATTTGTTCATTGTCATCAATCTCCCAACCGAATTTCGTGGCAAGAATATACTCGTTACGATTTCCTTCAATGGCTTTCGCAATAAGCTGTTCATTTTTAAAAGGACCGTACAAATCAGCCGTGTCGAGAAAATTACCACCCAATTCCAAAGAACGGTGAATGGTGGCAATCGCTTCTTGTTCGTCAGATTTGCCATACATATCAGCATCCCCAAAACCGGTCATTCCCATGCATCCCAAACCGATATTCGGAATGATTAAACCCTGATTTCCTAATTTTACTTTATTCATCTTTTTAGTATTGATTTTAATAAGTCAAAATTCAGAAGAATTTAAAAACCGGGTGTATGCAAAACAAAGATTGTCGTATGCAAAATACGGATTGCTGTTTTTAATATCTATTTCCTAAGCTTTGAACTCATGTAAAAGCTTAATTTTCCACCATTCATAAGATCAGTATGTTTTAGGATAAAGTTTTTAATTTCTTTTCCATTCAAAAGAACTTTTTCTACATAAACATTTTTCGGGCTTTGATTAATGGCTTCAATTTCAAATATTTTCCCGTTTTCCAAATGTAAAACAGTATTTTCAATTGCCGGACTTCCAATGGCGTAATCTTCAGAGCCAGGAGCCACCGGATAAAAACCAAGCGAACTTAAAATATACCAGGCGCTCATTTGCCCTGCGTCATCATTTCCACCCAAACCGTCAGGTGCTTCTTTGTACTGCATGTCTAAAATTTTTCTGATCTGTGACTGGGTTTTCCAGGGCTGACCTGCCCAGTTGTAGAGATAGGCTACATGATGGGCCGGTTCGTTCCCATGAACATATCCACCGATAATTCCTTCCCGCGTAATGTCTTCAGTGTCTGCAAAAAACTCGTCCGGCAAATGCATGGTAAACAATTTGTCCAGTTTTGAAGCAAATTTTTTCTTTCCGCCCATCATTTTGATCAGCTCGTCCGGGTTATGAGGAACAAAGAAACTGTAATTCCACGAATTCCCTTCAATAAAGCCCTGTCCATGTGTGCTTAAGGCATTAAAGTCTTTTTTAAAACTTCCGTCTGCTAAACGAGGCCGCATAAACCCTATTGTTTTATCAAAATTATTTTTCCAGTTTTCAGAACGTTTGATGAATTGATTATAAATTTCCATTTCACCCAAATGCTTTGCCAGCTGTGCAACTGCCCAGTCATCATAGGCATATTCCAATGTATTGGATACCGACGTTCCGTTTTTCTCCGCAGGAATATAGCCTGAATCTATGTATTGTCCGATGCCTTCATAATCACGTTTGTTAGCAGTTTCAATACAGGCCAGTAATGCCTCTTTTGCATTGCCGGTATAATTTCCTTTAATGATTGCATCGGCAACCACACTTACACTGTGATAGCCACTCATGCACCAGTTATCATTGGCATAATGGGACCAGATCGGTAACATTTTCATCGAAAACTGATTGTAATGGGCCATCATCGATTTTACCATGTCATTATTTCTTTTCGGCTGAATGATATTAAAAAAGGGATGGAGCGAACGATAGGTGTCCCAAATAGAGAATGTTGTGTAGTTCGTAAAATCTTCTGCTTTGTGAATGTTTTGGTCTAAGCCTTTATATTCTCCGTTAACATCCATGTAAGTTGTCGGATTGATAAAAGTATGATACATCGCCGTATAGAAATTTATCTTCTGGCTGTCAGAGCCTTTAATAACAATTTTATTTAGTTCCCTGTCCCAGTCTTCCTGGGCTTTTGCTTTAACCTGATCAAAAGATAAATTTCCGGTTTCTTGTTCTAAGTTTTCCAATGCATTGGCCTGGCTTACGGGAGAAATAGCCAGTTTGATTTCAATTGGTTCATGTTCATAGGTGTCAAAATCAAAATGCATTTTCAGATTTTTTCCTGCGATTTCAGGGAAGTTTTTTGTTTGGTCAAATTTTCTCCAGAATCCGTTGTATACCTGTTTCCCATCATAGCTTTTCTGTCCGTATGATTTGAAGGGTTTCGAGAATTTCATGGCAAAATATACTGTCCTTGTTCTTGCCCAGCCATTAGTCTGCCGGTAGCCGGTAACTGTATTCCCATTCTCGACACGTACATAGGTCCAGATATTTTTACCGTCGTAATTGTAAATTCCTGACATAAGATCCAGAATGATGTGTGCCTGGTCCGACTTCGGAAATGTATACCGGTGTACACCGACCCTGGTTGTTGCGGTTAATTCTGCCAGGATATTGTGGTCGTCCAGCTTTACCTGGTAATGTCCGGCTTCAGCTTTTTCGTTTTGATGGGAAAACATGCTTCTGTAGCCGCTTTCAGGATGACCTGCCGTTCCGGGGTTTAATTGTAATTTTCCTGCCGTAGGCATGATGAGGAAGTCCCCCAAATCAGAATGTCCTGTCCCGCTGAAATGCGTTGAGCTAAATCCAACAATTGTTCTATCTTCATACCGATAACCTGCACAATATTTATAAACCTCACCATTGTATTTTCCGTTCATTTCATAAGAAATCGTATCGGTTTCCGGACTTAGCTGTACAGCTCCAAAAGGAACCGTTGCTCCGGGATACGTATGTCCCATTTTTTCAGTGCCGATTAACGGATTTACATATTGACAGAGTTTTTCAAAGCGCTGGGCTTTTCCATACACACTTAAAAATAAAAGAAATATAAATACAGGAATTGAAGGCCTTTTCATGAATGATCAATTTTTTAAGTCTTAAATTTAGTTAAATTTAAAATGCATTCCTGTTTATTTTCGTTTTGGGTTTCGGCGACTTCGCCGCCGAAACCCAAAATGATAACCCAATTTTTTATTTTATACATATGATTTATAACTTTCTGAATAACTAAAAACCCTATTTTTACTAAAACAATAATAGTATGAATGTATATACACAGCCAATGCTGCGAGAAGACGCACTTAAAGATAAAGTAGCAATTGTTACAGGAGGAGGAAGCGGTTTGGGAAAAGCCATGACCCGATATTTCCTGGAATTGGGAGCAAAAGTAGTAATTACCTCCAGGAATCTGGATAAATTACAGGGAACTGCGAAAGAACTGGAAGAACAGACCGGTGGAAAAGTTCTTTGTGTGGCATGTGACGTAAGAAACTGGGATGAAGTGGAAGCCATGAAGGAAGCCACTTTAAAGGAATTCGGAAAAATTGATATTCTTTTAAATAATGCAGCAGGAAACTTCATTTCACCGACAGAACGGTTAACGCATTCTGCATTTGATTCCATTTTGGATATTGTACTGAAAGGAACTAAAAACTGTACGCTTTCCATTGGGAAACACTGGATCGATTCAAAAACTCCCGGAACCGTTTTAAATATTGTTACTACCTATGCCTGGACAGGTTCTGCATATGTAGTTCCGTCAGCATGTGCCAAGGCGGGAGTTCTGGCTATGACAAGATCTCTGGCTGTGGAATGGGGAAAATACAATATCCGTTTTAATGCCATTGCACCGGGGCCTTTCCCTACAAAAGGAGCATGGGACAGATTGCTTCCCGGAGATATGAAAGACCAGTTCGATTTAGCTAAAAAAAATCCGCTCAAAAGAGTCGGGGAACATCAGGAACTGGCCAATCTTGCTGCGTATCTGGTTTCAGATTTTTCATCCTTCGTCAATGGTGAAGTTGTAACGATTGATGGCGGGGAATGGTTACAGGGAGCCGGCGAATTTAATATGCTGGAAGATATTCCGCAGGAAATGTGGGATGCACTGGAAACCATGATTAAAGCGAAAAAATCAAACTGATTCTTTTTATACCATTAAAGCTGCCGTGATGTACTGATTGCGGTAGCCTCTTCAGCTATGACACAAATATAAAATAATTTTAATGAAATTTAAATTCCCAATCCTTGTCTCAGCATGTGCCGTAATGTTTTTTTCACAGGCCGCATATGCACAGGAAGCTCCTAAATATGATTATGTAGAAGCTTTTAAGCCATTTTTTTATACCCAGACCGGCACAGCTACACGTTCCGCAAGCGGCCAGCCGGGACATGCGTACTGGCAGAATTCTGCAGATTATAATCTGAATGTAAGCCTCAATGAGGCTAAAAATGAAATTACAGGAACCACTGAAATCACATATACAAACCACAGTCCCGATCAGCTGGGATTTTTATGGCTGCAGTTGGATCAGAACTTATTTGAAAAAGATTCAAGAGGAAATGCTGTAGTTCCCATGTCCGGTAGCCGTAACGGATCACATGGAGAGGAATTCGAAGGCGGATATAAGATAAAATCAGTTAAGCTTGACGGTAAAGAAGCTAAATATACCATTACTGATACCCGAATGCAGATCGATCTTCCTTCTGAGCTGAAAGCGCAGGGCGGCGTGACGAAAATTAAAATAGAATATTCGTTTCTTTCCCCGAAATACGGTTCCGACAGGATGGGAATAGAAGATACAAAAAACGGGAAAATTTTCACGATAGCGCAATGGTATCCCAGAATGTGTGTATATGATGATGTATCGGGATGGAATACGATGCCCTATCTGGGCGCTTCTGAATTTTACCTGGAATATGGAAATATCACGGCAAACATCACAGTTCCGGCCAGCCATTATGTGGTGGCTTCAGGAGAATTGCTCAATGCAAAAGAAGTGTATACCAAAGAAGAAAATAACCGTTGGGAACAGGCGAAAAAAAGTGATAAAACAGTCATGATCCGTTCTGAATCTGAAATAGGCAAAAATCAGCAGTCAGGAACAAAGACATGGAAGTTTAAGATTACTCAGGCAAGGGACTTTGCCTGGGCGTCTTCAGCAGCATTTATACTGGATGCTGCAAAAATTAATCTCCCGAGCGGAAAAAAATCATTGGCAGTTTCAGCTTATCCTGCAGAGAGTGCGGGGGAAAAAGCCTGGGGAAGATCAACAGAATATACAAAAGCAGCCATCGAACATTACTCGTCGAAATGGTATGAATATACCTATCCCGCGGCGACCAATGTTGCCGGTAACGAAGGCGGAATGGAATATCCGGGAATTGTCTTCTGCCATATGACTTCTAAAGGCGAAGAACTTTGGGGTGTTACAGATCACGAATTCGGACACAATTGGTTCCCGATGATCGTAGGGTCTAATGAAAGGCTTTTCGCATGGATGGATGAAGGGTTTAATACTTTTATCAATGAACTTTCAACAGAAGCATTTAACAAAGGAGAATATTACCGGAAGAAAAATATAGCGCAGACCGGAGCTTTTCTGATGAACGACGGCTTTGAGCCGATCATGGTCGGCCCGGACAATATGAAGGAAAGCAGCATCGGGATTCTGGCCTATTATAAACCGGGGCTTGGGCTTGGAATGTTGAGAGAATCTATTTTAGGACCGGAGAAATTTGATAAAGCATTCAGAACCTATATTCAGCGCTGGGCCTTCAGGCATCCTACTCCCTGGGATTTCTTCCATACCATGGAGAATGTTTCCGGAGAAGAACTGAACTGGTTCTGGAGAGGATGGTTTATCAATAAATGGAAGATCGACCAGGCTGTGAAAAATGTAAAATATGTCAATGGAGATTTTAAAAACGGAGCTCAGATTACGGTTGAAAATATCGGCCAGCTGCCTATGCCTACTACGGTTCAGATAAAATTCAGAGATGGTACAGAACAGGTTGTAAAACTTCCGATCGAAATCTGGAAAAGAAATACGGAATGGACATTCAAAATCGATTCTGCCAAAGAGATTGAGCAGGTGAAGCTTGATCCTGATTCGCAGATTCCGGATGTCAATATCCAGAACAATAAATGGACTTCTGCAGATGCAAAACCCGTAGAGAAAATTAATGCCAAAGATTTCACAGGAACATTCGCCAGTAAGGAAATTCCTTTGAAAATCACTTTTTCAGAAAGGAATAATCAGCTTTTCGGACAGGGAACGGGGCAGCCCGAATTTCCTTTGGAATATAACGGAAACAATACTTTTACGTTCGACCAGGCACAGATTTCAATGACCTTCAGCCAGGATAAAAAAACCATTACTTTTATGCAGGGAGGAAGATCGTTTAAATTTACCAGAGAATAGATTTTCTTTGAGATAATTACTGAAAACTCCAGAAATTCCGGAGTTTATTATGAACTTAACTTAATAATAAACGGCATATTCATTATGATCCTCTGATGCAGAAGCCTTATTTTTGCTTTCTTATTAATTAAAATAAAGAGTATGAATTTGAGATGTTCAATTGTATTCCTGATGTTTTCTGTATTGAATTTTTCACAGGACTTAAAGGTAATGAGTTTCAATATCAGGCTGAATGTAGATTCTGACAAGGAAAATTCCTGGACAAACAGAAAACAGGATGTTGCAGATTTGCTCACGTATTATCACCCGGATTATTTTGGCGTTCAGGAAGCACTTCCTGAGCAGATGAAAGATCTTAAAAACGGATTGAAAAATTACGATTACATCGGTGTCGGCAGAGATGATGGTGAAGAAAAAGGAGAGTTTTCAGCGATATTTTATGACATACACAGGCTTCAGGTGATGAAATCAGGAACATTCTGGCTTTCGGAAACCCCTGAAAAACCTTCAAGAGGCTGGGATGCCGCTTTAAACAGAATCTGCACCTATGCCGTTTTTAAAGATAAAAAATCAAAAAAAGAATTCATGGCGCTGAATCTTCATTTTGATCACATCGGAAAGATGGCCCGGGTAAAATCTTCAGAACTGATTTTAAAAAAAATCAGAGAAATCAATCCTAAGAATCTGCCGGTAACCGTAAGCGGCGATTTTAATTTAACTGAAGATTCAGAACCTATTAAAATCATGTCGCAAAATCTACAGGATACATTTTACCATTCGGAAACCAAACATTACGGTCCAAAAGGAACATTCACCGGTTTCAATATCAATGAAATTCCAAAAGACCGGATTGATTATATTTTTACGAAAGGATTTACCATTAAGTCTCACAGGCACATTAATGACAGGCGTGAGAACCTGCTGTATCCGTCGGATCATTTTCCGGTTTTGGCAGAACTTCAACTTAAAAACTAACCATATTGTTTTCTTAAATTAGACAAGATAAAAATTGAAAGCGGCCGTTATTGCATTGCCGTTTTTTTCTTATTTTTATGTTAAATTAAATACATATTATAACAAAGATTTCAATGAGAAAATTGGCTTTGGGTTTATTGCTCTTTACTTCATGGCATTCGTTCGCTCAGGAACTGTATATGCCCAGAAATATCAAAAAAGCATATGAAAACGGAACACGCGACCTGTCAGGAACACCGGGAAAAAAATATTGGCAGAATAAAGGGATTTATAATGTTGAGGTAAAGGTCGATGCTGCTTCAAAAACCGTTTCAGGAAAAGAAACGATCATATACAGCAATAACAGCCCTGACAACCTGAATGAACTGGCAATCAGGTTTGTCAACAATCTGCATAAGCCGCAGGCTCCGAGATCAGGAATGGTCTCAAAAGATTTTTTGTCATCAGGTTTACATATTAAATCGTTCATTGTGAATGGTGAAAAATATACAGTAAATACGGATGATTGGGGAACCGTAGAAAAAGTAAAGCTTAATACCGCTTTAAAATCCAAGACAAAAGCGGAAGTCAAAATAGAATGGGAATATCCGCTTTCCGTACAAAGCGGGCGCGAAGGACAGATCGATCCTGAAACCTTTTTTGTTGCATATTCATTCCCGAGAATTTCAGTATATGATGATTACAACGGCTGGGATATGATCCCTCATTCGGACCGGCAGGAATTTTATAATGACTTTAATGATTATAATTTTGCCATTACCGCTCCGAAAAATTATGTTGTCTGGTCGACAGGAGATTTCCTGAATCCTGATGCCGTACTTCAGCCTGAATTTTTAAAAAGATATAAAGCTTCATTAAAAAGCGATAAAGTTATTCATGTGGCTTCTGAGCATGAAATGAAGTCAGGAAAGGTGACGAAACAAAATAAATGGAATGTATGGAAATTCAAAGCCAGCCATATTACCGATTTTTGTTTTGCTTTGAGCAATCATTATGTGTGGGATGCAGCAAGTGTACAGCTCAAGACCAAAAGAGCAAGCGTTCAGGCCGGATATAAAGCCGGAGCCAAAGATTTTGAACATTATGTAGAGTGGATGCGGTATAATCTGGATTGGTTTTCTAAAAACTGGCCCGGCGTGGAGTATCCATACAATGTAATGACGGCTATTCAGGGATATGCAGATATGGAATATCCGATGATGATCAATGATACCAGTATTCCTGATGACTTTCAGGATTCGAGACTTACGGCAGATCACGAAATTGCACATACTTATTTCCCTTTCTATATGGGAATCAATGAAACAAGATATGCTTTTATGGACGAAGGCTGGGCGACTACGCTGGAATATCTGATCGGAATTGATGAAAACGGCGAGGCAAAAGCAAAAGAATTTTATCAGAATTTCAGAGTGAAAAGATGGATCAATGATCCTTCTGCAGAGCAGGACCAGCCGATCATTACCATGAGTACCCAGGTGAGCGGAGCAGGATACGGTAACAATTCTTATGTGAAATCTTCGTTGTCATATCTGGCTTTAAAAGATTATCTGGGAGATGAGCTGTTTAAAAAAGCACTGCATTATTATATGAATAACTGGAATGGAAAGCATCCTGTGCCCTGGGATTATTTTAATTCCATGAATACAGGATCGGGAAAAGATTTGAATTGGTTCTTTAATAATTGGTTTTATACCAATAATTATATTGACCTTAAAATTTCAGGCACTTCCCAGATGAATGATCTTCTTACCGTGCACATTGATAATGTGGGAGGTTTTGCTATTCCTTTCGATGCAGAAATTACTTATGACGACGGAGCAACTGAAAAACTGCATTTTTCACCATCTGTCTGGGAAAAAGATCAGAAGCAAGCCATGCTGACGGTCCCGATCAGGAAAAAAGTAAAGTCTGTGAATCTTGACGGCGGCCTTTTTATGGATTATACTCCGGCAGACAATAAGAAAATCCTTTAATTAAAAACGGCTGTTTCAATTTTGAAACAGCCGCAATTTTAATTATAAAAATGAAAAGATTAATAAATTCTTAGTCCTGATCTGGCACCCGATGAAGCTACGACAGACTGCATTCTTGTTTTTTGTCCTGCAGAGAACATAAACATGGCAGCATCATCTACATAATCCATATAATTCATGAACATAACGGATCTCTGCACGCCACTGCAGGTGTTATAAAGCGGATAGGTTGGTTTTCCGTAATTGGCTGAAGTTTGGGTAGGGGTATCCGATACCAGGTCATTTCCGCAGTTGGCATCTCCCCAGATATGTCTAAGGTTCAGATAGTGCCCTACTTCATGGGTAGCTGTTCTTCCCTGGTTGAAAGGAGATGAAGCGCCTGTTTTCCCGAAATATGGAGCTGCAATCACGACTCCGTCATTCCATAATCCGGAAGATTCAGGAAACGTCGCATAACCTAATGTTTGTCCCATGTTCCCTATGACCCAGATATTCAGGTAATTGGATGGGCTGGTGGCATCAATCCCTCCGCTGGATGCTTTCTTCATCGCATCATTAGTACTCCAGCTGGTTTTGGTAGTCGATTTTCTTACCGTATTTGCCAATCTGAACCTTACCTTAACGTCACCGGCTTTGATTCCTTGAAATGCAGTAGGAATTTTAGAAGCATCACTATTAGTGCCTCCATAATCTGCATTTAAAACAGCAATCTGTTCTGCTATACGGGAATCTGAAATATTTTCAGTGGAAGTCCTGTATAACACATTCACCACTACAGGAATCTCTACAGTACCATCAGACAATACTTTTCCGAGTTTAAGGTCATTCTCAAATTTCTCAGTGTTAGATTCCAATTCTGAATATTTCTGTCTGAGCTCAGAGCTTTTCTGAAGGGCTATCTTCCTGACTTCTTCGGAAGCACAGCCTCTCTGTAATGCGGATCCTACTGGTACCGCAGTAAGATTATCCGGTTCTTCATTTTGGTTTGAAATGTTGTCGCTGGTGCAGGCAGACATGAAGCTCAGCATAAGAGCTCCGAACAATAATTTTTTCATATACATATATTTTGTTACGATGATGAAATTAAATTATTTGAACTTCATATGCAAGTATTTCACTTAATTGTTGAATTATTTTATTATTCATTCAATAATACTTTTATGTTTTATGTGATTATATGTTATGAAATAATGCCTTATTCTGATGATTTTTGTACAAAACGTATGATTGATTGAAACTGCTGTTTAGGATATTATCCTTTTGTGATACGTTTATAAATAAAATAAGTGCCGCAGGTTTTGTCTGCGGCACTTATTACAAAATAATATATATGAAAAAAACTACTTATAATTCAGCAGGCCTGAAAACCAAACCTGTTTCTTCAAAATAATCCAGCGTGATTCTGTCACCGTCATTTACTGTCCCTGCAAGAATTTCTCTTGACAGTTTATTGAGGACTTCCTGCTGGATCACTCTTTTCAGTGGCCTTGCCCCGAAAACAGGGTCGTAACCTTTATCGGTCAAATAATTCAGAGCATCCTGCGTTGCCGTCATGATAATATTTCTTTTGGCCAGCATATCATTAAATCCTCTCAGTTGATACGTAACAATTTTTCCGATTTCTTTTTTGCGTAAAGGCTGGAACAATACCGTTTCATCAATTCTGTTCAGGAATTCCGGGCGAAGGGTTTGTTTCAACAAATCAAAAACCTGAATTTTAGTTTTATCAACAATCTTGTCCTGATTCTCTTCTGTAATATGTTCAAAATTTTCCTGGATGATATGTGAACCCAAATTCGAAGTCATAATAATGATCGAGTTTTTAAAGTTTACGACTCTTCCTTTATTATCTGTCAGGCGGCCGTCATCCAAAACCTGTAATAAGGTATTGAAGACGTCGGGATGCGCTTTTTCAATCTCATCTAAAAGCACGACGGAATAAGGCCTTCTTCTCACAGCTTCGGTTAATTGTCCACCTTCATCATATCCTACGTATCCCGGAGGTGCTCCAACAAGCCTAGACACGCTGTGTCTTTCCTGATATTCACTCATATCGATTCTCGTCATGTTGTTTTCATCATCAAATAAAAACTCAGCCAACGCTTTAGCCAGTTCCGTTTTACCGACCCCTGTTGTTCCTAAGAATAAAAATGATCCTATAGGTTTTTTCTCGTCGCTTAATCCGGCCCTGTTTCTTCTGATCGCATCTGCGACAGCCTGAATGGCTTCATCCTGACCTACTACTCTGTGATGAAGTTCGGTTTCAAGGTGTAACAGCTTTTCCCTTTCGGACTGAAGAAGTTTTGTAACAGGAATTCCTGTCCATTTGGCGATGACTTCCGAAATATTTTCTGAGGTTACTTCCTCTTTAATTAATTCGTTCTGATGGTTCTGCATTTCTATTTCAAGGGTCTGCAAAGCGTCTTCTTTCTCTTTTATTTTCCCGTATTGAATTTCGGCAACCTTCGCATAATCTCCTGCTCTTGATGCACGCTCAGCTTCCAGTTTAAGGGATTCAATATCCTTTTTAATCTGGGTTAAGTCCTCAGATTTCTGTTTTTCTTTTAACCATTTGGCGTTAATTTCATTCCGTTCTTCGGAAATTTTAGAAATATCTTCTTTTAAATGTTCAATTTTCGTCTGGTTCCCTTCTCTTGAAATGGCTGCGAGCTCAATTTCCAGTTGCATTAATTTTCTGTCGAGAACATCCAGCTCTTCCGGTTTCGAGTTAATCTCCATTCGAAGCTTAGCTGATGCCTCATCAATAAGGTCAATGGCTTTATCAGGTAAGAAGCGGTCTGAGATATAACGTTGGGACATCTCCACCGCTGCAATGATCGCTTCATCTTTGATCCTTACTTTGTGATGAGCCTCATATTTATCTTTAATACCCCGTAGAATTGAAATAGCAGATTCCGTATCCGGTTCTTCCACCATCACTTTTTGGAAACGTCTTTCCAGAGCTTTGTCTTTTTCGAAGTATTTCTGGTATTCATTCAATGTAGTGGCACCAATAGCCCTTAATTCTCCTCTTGCCAGTGCCGGTTTCAAAATATTAGCGGCATCCATTGCACCTTCGCCGCCTCCGGCTCCTACTAACGTGTGGATCTCGTCAATGAAAAGAATAATTTGTCCGTTAGATTTTATAACTTCATTCACAACGGATTTTAATCTCTCTTCAAATTCACCTTTATATTTTGCTCCGGCAATTAAAGCTCCCATATCTAATGAATACAATGTTTTATCCATTAAATTTTCAGGAATATCTCCGGAAATAATCCGGTGGGCAATCCCTTCCGCGATGGCAGTTTTACCAACACCCGGTTCCCCGATCAGGATAGGATTGTTCTTTGTTCTTCTTGAAAGAATTTGCAGAACCCGTCTGATTTCTTCGTCACGGCCGATTACAGGATCCAATTTTCCTTCAGCAGCTAACTCATTAAAGTTCTTTGCATATTTGTTTAAAGACTGATATGTTTCTTCTGAGCTGGCAGAAGTTGCTTTGCTTCCTTTTCTTAATTCTTTAATTCCGCCTTCCAAAAGACTTTTGGTCACGCCCATATCTTTCAGCATTTTTGAAACTTCGGAACTGGTTTCTATAAGAGACAGCCACAGATGTTCGATAGTAACAAATTCATCGCCCATTTTTTTTGCAATGTTCGGGGCATTCAGCAATACTTTGTTTGCGGATTGTGAAAGGTAGATGTTCCCACCCTGTACTTTCGGAAGTCTTTCCAGATTTTCCCGGTTGCGCTCCCTTACCAAAGCAGCATCGGCTTCAGATTTTTTTAATAAAAAAGGTGATATATTTTCATCAATCTGAAAGATCCCTTCCAGAAGATGTTGAGGTTCTATATTCTGATTGCCGAATTCCATGGCGACCTGTTGCGCAGCCTGGATGGCTTCCTGTGATTTTACGGTATATTGGTTAAGATTCATATGTGTATTATTTTTTTGATTTGCTATTTGTTTATTTCAGATTAAGACATCAGATTCCAGACCATACCTAAGACTTTATATTAAAATCAAATTAAATTGTATGAAGCCTGATGTCCTTGATCTGATTCAATCATTTAATTCAAATACATAATTACAAAAAGTATTCAATTATCTATTTTTTAAAAATAAAGGACAAATTTTCCGAAATCTGTATTTTGAAATGATGTTGTAAAGACAGATTTTCCTCTTTTTGTAGAATACATGGAAATTAACTGAAAGATCGTCACAACAATAAGGAAACATGGTTTACGGTTTATCTCTAAAAATCATTCGCTCAAAATCAGAATATTAAAATCAAAATAATTACTTTTGCGGACATTGATGGAATTAAAAGAAAAACAAAAAAAAATACTCGGGATTGCCGTAGAACTTTTTAAAGAGAAAGGGTATATGGGCAGTTCTGTACGGGATTTGGCAACCAGGCTGAATATCAAAGCTGCTTCTTTGTATGCACACATCCGTTCCAAGGAAGAAATTCTGGAATGGATCTGTTTCGGAATTGCCAATGATTTCTTTACCGAGCTTCAGAAAGTGAAGATTACGGATATTCCCCCTAAAGAAAAGCTGAATTTATTTATTGATAAACATCTTTCCGTTGTTCTTAAAAACCGTGATGTAACCCATATCTATTCCAACGAATGGAAACACCTGGAAGAACGGCTGCCTGAATTTATAGAACTGAGGAAAAACTATCAGCAGGAGGTTGAAGAACTGATTTCTCAGATCTATACAGCAGAAGACTGGGAACTGAAATCTCCTGCTTTTAATACAAGATTTATCCTTCATACTTTAAATAATTCATATTTCTGGTTCAAAAGAAATACTGAATCCACCACTGAAATTACCGATGAGATCAGAGATAAAGTGCTTTTCGGGCTTTTGGGAAATCAAAAAAATGCTTAAGCAATATTTCTTATATTTAAATTGATAAGTGATAAAAATCATAAAAATTTTGCCAGGTCCCGGAATCTTTTTAAATTTACACCTAACAAATGTTAGTTAGTTGGTTATGGATTTTTCTGTTGAATATTTGCAATTGGATCAATTGAGACAGCTCCAGTCGGAAAGATTGGTGAACCTCGTTGTCTATCTTCAGGAAAAATCTGATTTTTACAAAGGAAAATTTACTGAATCCGGATTGTCGCTCAGCGATATAAGATCCATAGAAGATATTTCCAGACTTCCGATTACGTACAAGCAGGATTTAAGAGATTATTATCCGTTCGGATTATTTACCGTTCCTAAAAATGAATTGCAGAGGATTCACTGTTCAAGCGGTACTACAGGGAAGCCGACGGTAGTTGGCTATACCAAAGAAGATGTCGACTTATTAAGTGAAGTTGTGGCAAGGTCATTACATGCAGCCGGAGCAAGACCTGGAATGCAACTGCACAATGCTTACGGTTACGGTATTTTTACCGGTGGTCTCGGCCTTCATTACGGTGCTGAAAAACTGGGGATGAGTGTTCTGCCTATTTCAGGAGGCATGACCACCAGACAGGTGGATTTAATTATCGATTTCCAGCCGGAAGTTCTTTGCTGCTCACCTTCTTATGCTTTGACCATTGCTGATGAATTTTCTAAAAGAGGAATTTCCGCAGACGAAATCAGTTTGAAGTATGCCGTTTTAGGTTCGGAACCATGGACGGAATTGATCAGACATCATATTGAAAAAAAATTAGGAGTTCATGCGACCAATATTTATGGTTTAAGTGAAATTATAGGACCCGGAGTTTCCATGGAGGATTTTGAGGAAAAAGGAGGATCTTACATTTGGGAAGATCATTTCTACCCTGAAATTTTAGATCCGATTACAAAACAACCAGTTCCATTTGGAGAAGAAGGTGTCTTGGTGATTACGACTTTAACGAAAAAAGCAATGCCGCTTTTACGGTATTGGACGAACGATATCACAAGTTTGTATTACGACAAAAATGCTAAAAGAACTATGGTTAAAATGAAACCGATTCTTGGCAGGGCAGATGATATGCTGATCGTAAGAGGGGTAAATATTTATCCAAGCCAGATTGAAGAAGTGTTTTCTCACATAAAAGGAGTGGTGCCGAACTATTATTTAACACCGATTGAAAAAGAGCAGATGTGCGTGGCATTACATATTGATGTCGAAATTGATGATGAATTGGTGACAGCGGAAAACTTAACGATTAATTCCGGTGAATATTTAAATTTTACGGAGAACTTTGGTAAAAGCATCGAAAACGAAATAAAAAGAAGAGTAGGAATTACTACCACCATAAAAATACATGCTCAGGACAGTCTGCCTAAATGCGAAGGCGGAAAGATTAACAGAATACTAAAAGCAAAATGAATTCATTTTATAAATTAAAAACGGTAAAGGTTCAGAAAGATACCAACGATGCCGTTAATGTTGCATTGGAAATTCCTGAAGAACTGAAAGACAAATTCAGGTTCAAGCAAGGTCAGTACCTTAACTTTAAACTCATGGTTAACGGGAATGAAGAACGCCGTTCTTACTCGATCTGCAATGCACCGAGTGAAAAAAGCAACACGCTGGAAGTATTGGTTAAGCTTCTGGAAGGCGGAAAGGTTTCCGGATATTTTAATGAGCACCTCCATATGGATGAAGTACTGGAAGTGATGCCTCCGATGGGCGGTTTCAATACGTCTTATCATCCTACGAATGTGAAAACCTATGTAGGCCTGGCAGCAGGAAGCGGAATCAGCCCGATTCTTTCCAATCTTAAAGAGAGTTTATATCAGGAGCCTGATAGCAACGCTTATCTGTTCTACAGCAACAGAAGCATGAACCATGTGATGAAGAGGGCTGAAATTGATGCCTTGGTGGAAAAGTTCAACGGCAGGCTGAAAGTGGTTTATCTGGTAAGCCGTGAAAAGCATAAGGATCCTATTTTTGAAGGAAGGATTTCTCCTGAAAAATTAGATCATTTGTTTGAAAGATATACTGATATTGACGTTAAGGAAGCTACTTATTTTATCTGTGGACCTTCTGAAATGATCAAAGGAATTTCTGATTATCTAAAGAAAGACAAAAAAGTACCTGCCATTCAGGTTTTATTTGAATATTTTACCGCTCCGGATGAAGAAAATACGGAGGAAATGAGCGACGAATTTAAAGCCATTGCAAATATTGAAAGTATGGTAACGGTCATTATTGATGATGATGAATATTCGTTCCACCTGAATTCCAAAAAAGAAAGTATCTTAGATAAAGCATTAAAAGACAATCTTCCTGTGCCTTTTGCATGTAAAGGAGGAGTGTGCTGTACGTGTAAAGCGGAAGTTCTCGAAGGAGAAGTTTTCATGGAAAAAAACTACGCGCTTACCGAAGAAGAAGTAGCCAGAGGTTATGTTCTTACCTGCCAGTGCCACCCGACAACGAATGTGGTGATGCTTAATTATGATGTTTAATTTTTTGTAAAATGTAAAATGTATAATGTAAAAAGTACATCGAAAATACATTGTACAACCGACATTTTACTTTAGTACAAAAAACAAAAAAAATGGATTTAGAAAAATTTGTACAATACGTACACGATGAAAATAAAGTAGAACCGAAAGATGTAATGCCTGATGATTACAGGAAATTATTGGTTCGTCAGATTTCACAGCACGCCCATTCCGAGATTGTTGGAATGTTGCCTGAAGCCAATTGGATTTCCAGAGCACCTTCACTCAGAAGAAAAATGGCTCTTTTGGCTAAAGTTCAGGATGAAGCAGGTCACGGTTTGTACCTGTATTCCGCTACTGAAACGTTAGGAAACGGAACAATCAGAGCGGATCGAGACACCACTTACGAAGATATGTTGGAAGGAAAAGCAAAATATTCAAGTATTTTCAATTATCCGACATTAAGTTGGGCAGATATCGGAGCCATCGGCTGGTTGGTGGATGGTGCTGCGATTATGAACCAGGTCATGCTGATGGGGAATTCTTATGGTCCTTACTCAAGAGCGATGGTGAAAATCTGTAAAGAAGAATCTTTTCACCAAAGACAGGGATATGAGATTTTGATGGCGCTTTGCCGTGGAACAAAACAGCAGAAAGAAATGGCTCAGGCTTCGTTAAACCGGTTCTGGTGGCCGGCTTTAATGATGTTCGGTCCAAATGACGACAGTTCGCCAAACTCTAAAATCTCGATGAATTATAGAGTGAAAAGAGAAAGCAATGACAGTCTTCGTCAGAGATTTATCGACGTTACCGTTTCCCAGGCTGAATTCTTAGGATTAACCGTTCCGGATAAAGATTTAAAATGGAACGAGGAAAGACAACACTACGATTTCGGAGAACTTCCTTGGGATGAGTTCATGGAAATCTTAAAAGGAAACGGTCCGGCAAACAAGAAACGTATTGAAACCAAAAGAAAAGCGCAAAGGGAGAATTCTTGGGTAAAAGAAGCGGCGGTGGCTTTTGCAGAAAAACAACAAAAAGAAGTAATATAATAATGTGCTAATTTGAAAATATGCTAATTTGAAAATGCCATAATTAATTTTCAAATTGCCTAATTCTCAAATTTTCAAATTACCTAATTTTTCAAATTAATTATGGCAAATTTAGATATGTGGGAAGTGTTTATTCAGACTAAACCGGGATTGTCCCACAAACATGTTGGAATTGTACAGGCGCCAACAGCAGAAATGGCTTTGCAGAATGCAAGAGATGTGTATACCAGAAGAAAAGAAGGAACTTCCGTTTGGGTGGTTCCCAGTAAATATATTGTGACTTCGGAAGGGGTAGATAAGGAAGCATTCTTCGATCCTGCTGACGACAAATTGTACCGTCACCCGACGTTCTACGACATTCCGAATGATGTAAAAAATATGTAGATTAATAATTTGAAAATGTGCTAATTTGAAAATTTGGAAATGACCATAATCACATTAATCATTCACAAACTTTCAATTAAGGCAATTCTTTAATTTTCAAATTAACCAATTCTCAAATTTTCAAATTAAAAAACAATGAACCCATTATATAATTATTTATTAAAATTGGCAGACGACAGTTTCATTATGGGACAGCGTTTGTCTGCGTGGTGCGGTGAAGGTCCTTACCTTGAGGAAGATATTGCATTGACCAACATTGCATTGGATGAACTTGGTCAGGCCAATAACTTTTATGTATATGCTTCAAGAGTAATCGATAACGGAAAAAGTGAAGATGATTTGGCATTTTTAAGATACGAACACGAATATGTAAATGCGCACTGGACAGAACTTCCCAACGAAGATTATGCACAGACGATTTTGAAAGTATATGTTTTCTCTGTGTATCAGAAACTGATGTACGAGGCATTATCAAATTCTGCAGATGAGGAACTTTCTGCTATCGCTCAGAAATCTTTAAAAGAAGTAAGGTATCATTATACGCACGCTGCGTCTTGGATGAAAATTTTCGGACAGGGAACTGAAGAAAGCAAAATGCGTGTAGAAAGATCAATAGAAAATATCTGGGAATATACAAAAAGTCTTTTCTCAAAGGTAGAAGGTGAAGATGATTTGATCGCTTTGAATATTGCTCCGAATGTTGAGGCTTTGTATGACGATTTTCTATCCATCACGAAAAAAGATTTTGTAGATTTTGGATTAGAATATCCTGCCAATCCTTTTATGCAGCCAAAATCAAGAACGGGTTACCATACGGAATATTTCGGGTTTATACTTTGCGAACTGCAATATATGCAGAGAGCATATCCGGGGTGTACTTGGTAAAAATCAATGAGTTAATTTGAAAATATGCTAATTTGAAAATGGGCGAGTGCTTTAAATTTTCAAATTACCCAAATTTTCAAATTTTCAAATTAATTATGAAAAATCCTTTAGAAATATTAGAACACATTCCCGATCCGGAAATCCCGGTGATCAATATCGTGGAATTGGGTATTGTACGAGATGCGAAGGTGACAGGTTCGAATTCTGTCGAGGTTACCATTACGCCGACGTATTCTGCCTGTCCCGCTATGTTTACCATCGAGGAAGACATCATCAAGATCATGAAGGAAAATGGTTGGGAGGCGAAAGTAGTCACCAAAATGTTTCCGATCTGGACAACAGACTGGCTGACGGATGAAGCGAGAGAAAAACTTAGGATATACGGAATTACCCCGCCGGAAAAAGGCGCAGACGAACATCACATCGGTAAACCGAAAAAATGTCCCCGTTGCGGCTCGATGAACTCAAAACAGATCAGCAGGTTCGGGTCTACTTTGTGTAAGGCTTCTTACCAATGTTTAGACTGTCTGGAGCCGTTTGATTATTTTAAATGCCATTAGAATTAATATAACAATCTAAAAATGTAATCATGTAACAATTTTAAATGCTGTAAATATTGTTACACTGGTAAACTGGTATATTGCTGCATTTTTATGCGTAAATTGGTACATTATTATAAAAATTAAAACTATGTATACACAACTTGATATTGAATCGCATTTTGACGGAAAGCTGAAAATTGCCTACCTCAACCAGCCTGAAACTATGAATGCGTTAACAAAACCTTCATTGGCCGATTTGAAAGATTTCGTTTATGAATGCAGCAACGACCCAACAGTAAGGTGTGTGGCAATTTCTGGTAGAAGCAGAGCTTTTTGTTCCGGCCAGAATCTGGATGATGCTTTTGTAACAGGTAAAGAACATCATGATCAGGATATCATCAGGAAAATTGTAGTAGATTATTACAATCCGCTGGTTACGGAAATTACAAAATGCAGAAAGCCTGTGATCGCTTTGGTTAACGGCCCTGCTGTAGGAGCTGGTGCCATGCTTGCCTTGATCTGTGATTTTGTTTTAGCAAACAATAAAGCCTATTTTTCCCAGGCATTTTCCAATATCGGATTAATCCCTGATACAGGCGGAACGTATTTCTTGCCTAAACTATTGGGAAGACAGCTGGCCAATTATCTGGCTTTTACCGGAAAAAAATTATCTGCAGAAGAAGCCAAATCGTATGGTTTGGTGGCAGAAGTTTTCAATGAGGAAGAATTCAATTCAAAATCAATGGAAATTTTGGAGAAAATGTCAAATATGCCGACTGCTGCCATTAAATTAACTAAAAAAGCATTTGCAGCCTCTTACAACAATACTTTGAAGGAACAGTTAGAATTAGAAGGAGATTTACAGCAGGAAGCCGCAGAAACAGAAGATTTTATTGAAGGTGTCAATGCCTTTTTACAAAAAAGAAAACCTGAATATAAAGGGAAATAAACTTCGTATTAAAGTGTTCATGTAAATGGTATTCATGATTCTGATGTGGATTTTGAATAAATTTAAACTTAGGATCTGATATTTACATGAATACTTTTTACATAAATACATTTTACAAATAAATGAATGTAGGAATTATCGGTGCCGGAACCATGGGAATCGGCATCGCACAGGTCGCAGCAACGAACGGATGCAAAGTTTGGGTATATGACGCCAACGCAAAACAGGTAGAAACGGCAACCGTAGGTTTGGAAAAAACATTAACCAAATTGGTTGATAAACAGAAAATTTCATCAGAAAAAATGACTGAAATTTTATCTAATATTTCCATTGCTACAGAATTGAAGGACTTCAAAGACTGTGAACTGATCATTGAGGCCATCATCGAAAATAAAGAAATCAAGGCCAAAGTTTTCACAGAACTTGAGAAACACGTTTCGGAAACCTGCGTAATTGGTTCCAATACATCATCCATTTCCATCACTTCTCTTGGTGCGGAGCTACAGAAGCCGGAGCGTTTCATCGGAATTCACTTTTTCAATCCGGCACCATTAATGCCATTGGTTGAGGTAATTCCTTCTTTACTAACCGAAAAATATTTAGCGGAAAAAATCTACAGTCTGATGAAAGATTGGGGGAAAACTCCGGTTATTGCAAAGGATATTCCTGGATTTATTGTTAACAGAATCGCCCGTCCTTACTACGGTGAAGGGTTGAGGATTGTTGAGGAAAACATCGCAACGGTAGAACAGGTGGATGAAGCGATGAAAACCATCGGAAACTTCAAAATGGGACCTTTTGAATTAATGGATTTAATCGGAGTTGAAGTGAATTTCTCGGTGACTAAGACCGTATACAACGAATATTTTTATGATCCGAAATACAAACCGTCTCTTCTTCAGCAAAGAATGTCTGAAGCAAAACTTCATGGCAGAAAAACAGGGAAAGGTTTCTACGATTACAGTGAAGGTGTAGAAAAACCTGTTGCCGAAAAAGACGATACTCTTTTTCAACAAATATTTTTGAGAATTATATCAATGTTGATCAACGAAGCGGTTGAAGCAAAAAGATTAGGTATTGCCAACGATGAAGATCTTGAATTGGCAATGCAGAAAGGCGTAAATTATCCCAAAGGATTATTAGCATGGGGAAAAGAAATCGGATATGCTAAAATCTCCGAAACGTTACAGAATCTTTACGAAGAATATCAGGAAGAAAGATACAGACAAAGCCCGTTACTGCGTAAAATGTAACAATATACCAATCTAATAATGTGGCAATTTATTTGTCATTCTGAGCAAAGCGAAGAATCTCATTGGTAAACTGTTATATTGTTACATTTTTACATTAAAATATGGATATAGACGCATTCAGAGCTGAATTAGAAACAAGGCTTCTCATAGAAAAAGAATATTTGATTCAAGAACTTTCTTTGATAGATGATGATCAAGAAAAGCTTGAATTGTTAGGGAAATTTAATGAAAAATATAAGGAGCTGATCAAAAGACTAGCCAATGAATTCGGAATTGATTTATATGCTCCTTATCATGATGAAAGTAAACCGGATTCAGATTCAGAACAGCTTACTTATGAGCAGATTATTTTTGGGAAAACCATGAATATCTATGACCAATTGGCTGATGAACTCTATGAAGAAATTGCCCTGTTTCGTAAAGATTAATATTGATGAGGAAGATTATATATGACCTAAAAACAATAAATATCTACCTATAAAATAAACAACGTAAATTAAGGAATGAATCCAAGACAGGTTGCAGAATACATGTTCGATCAGGATTATTTTTCACAATGGATGAATATCAAAATGATTGAAGTGAGAGAAAATTATTGTTTAATCGAAATGCCTATTAAAAAGGATATGATTAATGGGCTTAAAACGGTTCACGGAGGTGTTACATTCGCTTTTGCAGATTCTGCACTGGCATTTTCGTCTAACAATTCAGGAGATGCAGCCGTTGCCTTAAACTGTATCATTAATTTTACCAAAGCAGGAAAAGAGGGTGATCTATTCAGAGCAGAAAGCATTTTGGTAAACGATACCAGAAAAACAGCGATTTACGACATCAAAATTACCAATCAAAACGAAGAGTTGATTGCAAAATTTGTCGGAACAGTGTATAAAATCGGAAAAAAAGTAACAGAATTATAAATAAGCAGTAAGCTTCAGGCAATAGGCGATAAGCTTTTTTCGAAGCTGGCAAAGCCTGCTGCTTGCAGCCTAAAGCCTAAAGCAAAAATTATGAACAACGTATACATCATAGATTATATCAGAACTCCCATTTCAAAACTAAGCGGAGGTCTTTCAGAAGTTAGAGCCGATGATTTGGCTGCCATTGTTTTAAAAGAAATCATAGCCAGAAATCCTGACGTTCCCGTAGCGGAAATTGAAGACGTTATTTTCGGATGTGCTAACCAAGCAGGAGAAGATAACCGGAATGTAGCCAGGATGGGACTTTTACTGGCGGGGCTTCCCTATAAAATCGGAGGTGAAACCGTAAACAGATTGTGTGCTTCAGGAATGTCAGCGGTGGCAAATGCTTACCGTTCGATTGCTGCTGGAGAAGGAGAAATTTATATTGCCGGTGGAGTAGAACACATGACACGTTCGCCATATGTAATGTCAAAACCAGCTACGGCTTTCGGGAGAGACAGCCAGATGTTTGACACGACTTTCGGATGGCGCTTTGTGAATCCGAAGATGAAAGAAATGTACGGTGTAGACGGAATGGGAGAGACGGCCGAAAATTTAGCGGATATGCACGACATCAGCCGTGAAGATCAGGATAAATTTGCCCTTTGGTCACAGCAGAAAGCAACACAAGCACAGGAAAGCGGAAGACTGGCGGAAGAAATTGTAAAAGTCGGGATTCCGCAGAAAAAGGGAGAACCTAAAATTTTCGATAAAGACGAATTTATCAAACCAACTTCTTCAATGGAAGGCTTAGGAAAACTGCGTCCTGCTTTCAGAAAAGAAGGAGGGACCGTAACCGCAGGAAACGCATCAGGAATGAATGATGGAGCAGCTGCTCTAATTTTAGCAAGCGAAGAAGCGGTAAAAAAATATGGTTTAAAACCAAAAGCAAAAATATTAGGTTCATCAGTTGCCGGTGTTGAGCCAAGAATTATGGGAATCGGACCTGTAGAAGCAACTCAAAAATTATTAAAAAGACTGAATCTTTCATTAGATGATATGGACATCATTGAATTGAACGAAGCTTTCGCAGCTCAGGCTTTAGCAGTAACGAGAACTTTAGGATTAAAAGATGATGATTCAAGAGTAAATCCAAACGGAGGAGCTATTGCAATTGGTCACCCTCTTGGAGTTTCCGGGGCGAGAATCGTTGGTTCTGCAGCCATGGAGCTCCAAAAACAAGATAAAAAATATGCGTTGTGTACTCTTTGTATCGGTGTCGGACAAGGTTATGCAATGGTAATTGAAAGAGTTTAAACTAATTTGAGAATGAGCTAATTTGAGAATTTGAAAATGTTATTCAAAACAACTTTCATTCTCAAATTAGCATATCTCTAAATTTTCAAATTAAAATTATGAATATCTACTCATATCACGGAATTCGCCCAATCATCAAACCTTCCACTTATGTTCATCCACAAGCGGTGATTATCGGAAATGTAGAAATTGGCGAAGAAGTTTATATCGGTCCCAATGCGGTTATTCGCGGTGACTGGGGCAAAATTATCATCAAAGACGGTGCGAATGTTCAGGAAAACTGTACCCTTCACGTTTTTCCGGGAATTGAAACCATTTTAGAAGAATCTGCCCACATCGGTCACGGAGCGATTATTCATTCCGGGCATATCGGTAGAAACTGTCTGGTTGGAATGAACGCTGTTGTAATGGATAAAGCCGTTATCGGTGACGAATGCATTATTGGAGCTTTGGCTTTTGTTCCTGCAAATTTCAAATGCGATGCAAGAAAATTGATTGTTGGAAGCCCTGCAAAAATCATTCGTGATGTTTCTGATGAAATGATCAAATGGAAAACAGAAGGAACAAGATTGTATCAGGAATTGGCAAGAGAAGGAAAAAACGCGATTTTACCTTGCGAACCTTTTACAGAATATGTTCAGCAGATTCCTACGAAGGTTGTTGATTACAGCATTTGGGATGATGTGAAATAATTTTTCCACACAAAATTAAATATGATTAAAAAGCTAATTATTTTCTTTAGTATTTTGTTTGCATTTCAATCGGTAATTTTTGCCCAGACTGCTAATGTAAAACCTCTGACTATTGGAGAAATAAGAACTATAAAGTCTAAAATTTTAAACGAAGAAAGAACGTTAAATATCTATCTTCCGCAAAATTTCGACAAAACAAAATCTTACCCAATCATCTTTCTTTTGGATGGAAGTATGAATGAAGATTTTATTCATGTGACAGGTTTAGTTCAATTTTTCAATCAAATGTATTCCATGCCGGAAACAATCGTGGTCGGAATTGCCAATATTGATAGAAAAAGAGATTTCACTTTTCATACCGATTTAAAAGATTTACAGAAAGATTATCCTACAACGGGACATTCGGATAAATTTATCAGTTTTTTGGAAAAAGAATTAAAACCCTATGTTGAAAGTCAGTTTAAAACTACCGATAAATATGTATTCGGACAATCATTGGGCGGACTGTTAGCAACGGAAATTTTGTTGAAAAGACCTGAAATGTTCAATAACTATTTTATCATTAGTCCGAGTTTATGGTGGGATGATGAAAGTCTTCTAAAACAGGCTCCTCAATTATTGGCTAAAATTCCGGATACTAAGAAATTTATTTATGTTTCTGTCGGAAAAGGTGAGCATCCGGTGATGGTAAAAGATGCAGAAGATTTATTCGGTGTTCTGAAAAAATCAAACAAGAAAAACTGGACAGTAGAATATAAAATGATGGAAACAGACAATCACGCAACCATTCTTCACAGAAGTTTATATGAAGGTTTGGTAAAATTGTTTCCGTATCAGGAACCTAAATAATTTTGTTTCGTGGAAAATGATGAAATTAAAAATATTAAGAATTTAGAAAATATTCAGGATCTTCTTAATGAACTTCCCGAATTTAAATATCAAAAAGGATTAACAGATAAACTGGATAATAAAAAAAACGATTTCACTTATGAAACTATTTTGGAAATTGTTCTTTGGAAAACTAATAGATTTCCCGAAATTGATGAGGACTTAATTGTAAAAATTAATGAGTTAAGGAAAGAATATGACGAAGGTTTATCAAATCATATTTTAACTAAACTGTTAGATTCAAAAGGTTTTGATTTGCCGATGGCATCAACTTTTTTAAGATTTATTGATTCGGATTATTTTCAAATTATTGATCAAAGAGTTTACAGAATCTTGTATGGAGAAAATTTGAAAATTCCATTCAGTAAACCAAAGAAAATTGAATTATATAAAAAATATTTAATTGATTTAAAAAAGGCTTGTATTACTTATAATATTCCTTTTTCTAAATCTGACAGAATTCTTTATTTGTTGGATAAGCATTCTCAAGTCAATAAAAGTCTAAAGATAAAATATTAGTAAAAAGTAAAAAACTATATGGAAAAGTTAAAAAATTACATTCACGGCGAATGGATAGAAGGTACCGGAAACGGAATTCCTTTGTACAACGCTGTGACAGGAGAGCAGGTTGCTATTTCCGATACTGAAGGTCTGAATTTTGAGCAGGCTTTGGATTACGGAAGAACGATAGGTTACAAAAACCTTTCATCCATGACGTTCTACGACCGTGGAGAAATGTTAAAAAAAGTAGCCCTTTACTTATTAGAAAGAAAGAAAAAATATTACGATTTATCATATAAAACTGGAGCAACTCACGTTGACTCCTGGGTAGATATCGAAGGGGGTTTTGGTACTTTCTTTACGTATTCAGGATTGGCAAAGAGAATGCTTCCGAACACACCGTTCTGGGTGGATGGAGATACTCAGAAAATTTCGGCTAACGGAACTTTCCTGGGAACTCACATTTTAACGCCAAGTGAAGGAGTTTCTGTACAGATCAATGCGTACAACTTTCCGGTTTGGGGAATGTTGGAAAAACTGTCTACCTCTTTATTGGCAGGAGTTCCGTCAATCGTGAAACCTTCTCCGTTTGGTTCTTATTTAACAAACGCAGTTTTTCAGGATATGATCGAAAGTGGAATTCTTCCGGAAGGTGCCGTTCAGCTGGTTTGTGGTGAGCCGGGAAATATTCTGGATTATGTTCAGGATGGAGACTCTGTATTGTTTACAGGTTCTGCAACAACAGGTAGAAAATTGAAATCTTTACCGTCAATTGCAGGAAATGCCGTTCGTTTCAATATGGAGGCAGATTCTTTGAACTGTTCAATTCTTGGATTGGATGCAAAACCGGGAACTCCGGAATTTGATTTGTTCATCAAGGAAGTTCGTAACGAAATGACCACGAAAGCGGGACAAAAATGTACGGCGATCAGAAGAATCATCGTTCCTGAAAATCTAATTGGAGATGTTCAGAATGCGTTGTCTAAAGCTTTGGATCAGACAAAAATCGGAAACCCGTTAAGCAGAGAAACAAGAATGGGTTCTTTGGTTGGAAAACAACAGTACGATGAGGTTTTAAGAAAAGTTGATATTCTAAAAACTGAAAATGAATTGATCTACGACGGAAAACACGAATTGGTAGATGCCAACTATGAAAATGGAGCATTTATGAGTCCGAAACTGTTCTTAAATGACAAGCCTTTCGAAAAAAATATTTCTCACGATGTCGAAGCTTTTGGTCCGGTTTCTACGTTGATGCCATATAAAGATGCGGAAGAGGCTGCAGCGTTGGCAAAGAGAGGTAAAGGGAGTTTGGTAGGTTCCATTGTTTCTCATGATAACAATTTTGTGGCAGAAACTTCTTGGAAAATGGCTTCTCAGCACGGAAGAATCTTTGTATTGAACAGGGACAGTGCGAAAGAAAGTACAGGTCACGGTTCTCCGCTTCCGACATTGATGCACGGTGGTCCAGGAAGAGCAGGAGGAGGAGAGGAAATGGGGGGATTGAATGGTCTTCATTTCTTCCTCCAGAAAACAGCCATCCAAGGTTCTCCGGATATTTTAACGGCAGTTACTAAAATTTATCAGCAAGGTGCTGAGAAAAAATATTCAGATAAACATCCTTTCCAGAAATATTTCGAGGAAGTTGAGGTTGGAGATTCTTTGGAAACAGCAGGAAGAACGGTTACCGATGCGGATATCGTAAACTTCTCCAATGTTTCATGGGATCATTTCTATGCGCACACCGATGCAACAAGTTTAACGGGAACTATATTCGCTAAAACGGTTGCTCATGGATATTTTATCCTTTCTGCCGCAGCAGGATTGTTCGTTTCAGGGAAAAAAGGACCTGTTATCGCCAATTACGGATTGGAAAACTGTTCGTTCTTCAAACCTGTTTATGCAGGAGATACGATTACGGTTTATTTAACGGCGAAAGAAAAGATCAACCGTGGAGTTAAGGGAAGAAATATTCCTTCCGGTGTTGTGAAATGGTTGGTTGAAGTGGTGAATCAAAGAGATGAGATCGTTTGTGTAGCTACAATTTTGACATTAGTGGCAAAGCAGTCTCCTTTCATTGATTTAAACTTAAAAAACATTCAGAAAGCATTGAATGGTTTAACGGAATCCACTCAGCCAAGCTGGGGTAAAATGTCTCCTCAGCAAATGATTGAGCATTTGGAGCACGGCGTTTTGGTAAGTTTGGGTGAGCCTGAAGCCGAAAAATGCTTTACTCCTGAAGAGCATTTGGAAAAATGGCAGGATTCTTTGTACAATCACAGAAAAATGCCAAAAGACTTTCCTGCACCATATCTAGCTGAAGATGAAAAATTATTAGAATTAAGACATAAAAATCTTGAAGCAGCAAAACAGTCGTTTATGGATAACCTGAAGAGATTCTCTATTTATTATAAAGAAAACCCTCAGGCTGAACACATGAATTTTGTTTTCGGAAAACTGAATAAGGAAATGTGGGAACTGATGCACAGAAAACATTTTACCCATCATTTTGAGCAGTTTGGATTGATTTAATATTTTAAATTTATCAATATAACAGTTTACCAGTGTAGCAATTTTGCTACACTGTTTTTTTATAATCTTTTGTTAAAAGCTTCACTACGTTTGATGTCTTTTATTTTAATTCCTTATTTTCCAGCTTAAATCAATTCTAAAATTATTTATTATGGAAGAAAACTGGATGAAGAAGTATGAGGAAGTAAAAGATATTTTGGTGTGCCCGACCGATTTGGAGACTTATTTTACTTCAGATGAAATCGAGGGTCAGCAATTGGAGACTATGGAAATCGGAAATGTTTCTCTTCCTTCGGGAAAAGTAGTGGTGAGAGATCCGTTGGTTTCTCTGAACGGAAATCAATCTCCGTATTTTATTCAGGCTCCAAAAGGGAATTTTCCGGTTACGATTGCCGTGGTGAAATCTGAAGATTGGGGCAACCGTTATGCTGTAGTAAAGGTTGAATTTACCAAAGAAAAACCTGTTATTTACAGAGAAGCTTTAGTCGGAATTGAAGAACTGGAAGACGTAACCGAAGACGATTTTTTTGGATTTGGTGTGGATGCAGGTTTAGGCTGTATTACCGATGCAGAAGTACTTCCTTTTGTGGAAAAGTTTGTAGATGAATCAAAGGTCGACAATATGTATGATGACTATTTTGCAGAACTTTTTGCCCAAAGCTATAAAGAGCATCCCAACAATCAGAGAGATGCGGGAGACTGGATCAACTGGACGGTTCCCAGCACGAATTATCAGATTCCGATGTTTGCAAGTGGTTTTGGTGATGGGACTTATCCTGTATATTTCGGGTATGATGCCAATGAAAACATTTGTGGTTTATATATTCAGTTTATTGATATAGAATTGGCTCTAAACGAAGAAGGTGACGAAGAGGATTACAATGAAGATGATAATGATGATCAGCCTGAAAATCTTATTTTCCTTAAAAATTAGAAATGAATAAAACTTTTGCCGAAAAAGTTGTAGAATTTAATCAGAATTTAAAATATTCCGGTAAATTACCGGCTGAGTTTCAGGTTTTAAATCCGTATTTGGATAATCCTGAAACATTAGTTGTTATGCAGAGGTTTTATGAAAAATATTACAACGATTCCCATCAAAGAAAATTTTTAATCGGGATAAATCCAAGCCGCCATGGAGCGGGAGTGACCGGTGTTCCGTTCACCGATACAAAACGTCTGGAGGGAGTCTGCGGAATCAAGATGGAATCTGCCTACACTCATGAAGTTTCTTCCGTTTTTATCTACGATATGATTGCAGAATACGGTGGTGCAGAAGAGTTTTATAAAGATATTTATATCAATTCACCTTTTCCCCTGGCGATTGTAAGAAAATCAAAAGGAAAATGGATCAACGCTAATTATTACGATGATAAAGAATTGTTCAATGATGTTAAAGATTTTATGATTGATTGTTTGAAGAAACATATCAGTTTAAATCTTGATACTTCCGAAGTTTTTATTTTAGGAAAGAAGAATGCAGATTTTATTTCAAAATTAAATAAAGAAGCCGATCTTTTTGAAAAAATGACAGTCTTGGAGCATCCAAGATACATTCAGCAGTATAAATCAAAGGAGAAAACATTATATATTGACAAATATCTTTTAACTCTGAAGGATAAATAAATTCCCTGAAAGTAATTGTCAGGGAATTTATTATTCAGTTTATGACCACAACCTTCGCGACATGTTGGTATATAAAAAACTTATGTTTATTAATGACTGAATCCAGTGATTGGTTATTTTTATATTTATGAGGGAACTATATTAATTTTATACTACCGAAACAGGTTCAATTTACTATTTTTGCAGTAATCCAACTATTAGTAAAATGAACGAATTCGTAATATCTGAACGTAAAAATCATATCGCCGAGATTACTTTCGGGACCCCTAAGAGCAATTCACTTCCCGGAGCCATTCTTGAAAAGCTGGCACAGACTATCCTGGAAGAAGGTGCTAACGATGAGGTAAAAGCTATTCTTGTAAAAAGTGAAGGCGAAAAAGCCTTCTGTGCGGGGGCAAGCTTCGATGAGCTGTTAGAAATTGAAGAACTGGAAAAGTCAACCCGGTTTTTCGGAGGATTTGCAAAAGTTTTGAATGCAATGAGAAACTGTGGTAAAATTGTTGTGGTCAGAGTTCAGGGAAAAACAACCGGAGGTGGAGTAGGTTTGGCATGCGGAGCGGATTACTGTTTTGCAACAAAGGATTCAGCTTTGGCCTTAACGGAAATTAATTTAGGGATCGGACCATTCGTGATCGGGCCTTATGTGGAAAGAAAAATCGGGAAGTCCCAGTTTTCAGCAATGGCTATTGATGCCGATTTCAGATCTGCTGCCTGGGCAGAACAGCATAATATTTACCATTCCGTTTCTGAGAATATTGCAGAAATGGATGTGAAGCTTGAGAGATTTTTAGAAACTTTGTCTTCAAGAAGCAGCGAGGCTCTGGCTCTGATTAAAAAAGTGTCATGGGAAGGGACCGAACATTTCAATGAACTGATGCCGGCCAGGATTCATATGAGTGCCAGCTTAATTCTTGAGGATTCTGCCAAGAAAAATATAGCTTCCATTAAAGAAAAGCTGAGGGCAAAATAGTATAACAGGTTTTTTAAAAATATGTGAAAACCGTTGAGAAGCTCAATCAACGGTTTTTTAATGAAAAGGATAATCGGTATATCTTTTGAAACTTCCCGTTTCGGTATTGATTTTAATGACATCTTTTTTCCTCGAATCTTCTCTTTCCTCCATAAAAATATAGAACGTTCCGTCTAGCCGGACTTCCATCCCACACATGATTTCAGACATCAGATGTTCATTTTTTCTGTTGTTCTGAAATATATTGCTTGCCTTATCCTTATTTATTTTCGACCGTTTTGAAATTTCCTCATACTCTTCGCTTTGAGGGCTGATGATTTTTATTCTGTTTTCTTTTTCTGATTCCAGCCATGCATGCGTCTTTGAGATAACTCCATCGGTTTCGCTTTTATTAATGATACAGCTTTCTGATAATGAACAGTCGTGGCTCCCTACATAGCCCATCATTCCGTAATGCAGGTTTGCCACATGCTGATAACCTGAGATGTAATATTTAAGGTTGTTCGGCGTTGTGACTACAATGGTATCGGTCTTCAGGAATTCCCTGTACGGAATCTTCACACGCATCAATGAGTTATCTTTGAAGTGAGTTTTAATAACTGAATCTTCAATTAATTTATTATTTCGTAAAATCTGAAACCTGAGAGTGCTTATTTCCTTATAGCTGAAATCTGAAAACCCGATTTCCGGCTGTTCGGTTATTGATAGAAGAGAATCGCATTTTTTTGAAAAGGTAATAGAATCTTCATCCGCTTTCTTTTTCCTTTGACAGCTTGAAACATTCCATGCAATGATGATGGCTGCTATAATTCCGAAAAAAATAGCCAATACTATCAGGACAACTTTAAAAAATCTTTTCATATTCCGGGCAACAGATTTATTCTAAAGATAATACTTAATCAAACAGTCAGAATTAAAAATAAATAAAAATGGCAAAAAAATATTTTGAAATGTAAAATATAATTATAACTTTGTATTTCAAAGTTCTTTATATGGATTCAAAAAACTATCACGAAGACTTATCGCATATCCGTTCCATGATGGAGCGGTCTTCCAGATTTATTTCACTAAGCGGATTGTCCGGTGTTGTTGCAGGCCTGACAGCGGTTATCGGTGCTGTCTACGTTTATTTTGCATTCAAGAGGGAAGGAATTGACTATTTTGATGGGGACAGAAATATTTTCGGGATTTATCTTGTCAAAGAACTTCTGATTATAGGGATTTTAATTTTGGTGTTTGCTGTACTCAGCGGATATATTTTTACCGCTAACAAAAGCAAAAGGAAAGGACTTAAGATCTGGGATGCTACAACAAGGCGGCTTTTAATTACTTTTGCAGTCCCATTAGTTGCAGGCGGCATATTTTGCCTGGCGCTTCTTTATCATCATCTGTTTGTATTTATTGCTCCGGCAACGCTGATCTTTTATGGGCTGGCTTTGGTGAGTGCTGAAAGATACACCCTGACCGATATAAAATACTTAGGGTATTGCCAGATTGTTTTAGGATTGATTTCTTTATTCATTCTGGGATGGGGGCTTCTCTTTTGGACCATCGGATTCGGCATTCTGCATATTGTGTACGGCCTGATTATGCATAAAAAATATAAATAATAAATTGCAGACCGGGAAATTTTAGAAATACCTGCAAACCAAACTCTGATTATGATCAATATAAATCAACTCAACAAAGAATTCGAAAGCCGTGTAAGACTGGGCATTATGTCTGTGCTGATGGTTAACGACTGGGTTGACTTCTCAGAGATGAAGAACCTGTTGGAGATTACAGACGGAAATATGGCCAGCCATAGCAATGCATTGGAAAAAGCGAACTACATTGAAGTGAAAAAAGAATTCGTAGGAAAAAAGCCAAAGACTTCTTACCGGGTGACGCAGTCCGGGCGAACTGCATTTACGGAACATTTAAATGCATTGGAAAAACTGATTGGAAGATAAGCTATATTTTTTTAAAATTTTACTTTGAAATACAAAGTACTTTATAAATTTAAATTAAAAATTATGATCACGCAACAACAAACAACAGCAGCAATCTTTGGCATTCCTTCTCTTTTGATGGTAATCGCATTAGCCGGAAATCATTTTGTGACAGGATGGGACTGGTCGGGATCCGATTTTCTGATAGCAGGAATTCTTCTATTTGGAACTGCATCTTTGATCTATTGGATCGGGCGTTTTACAAAGACATTTAAAACAAAACTCATCATCAGTCTCATAGTCCTAGCAGCTCTGGTCTTGGTTTGGGCGGAATTGGCGGTGGGTATTTTCGGGACTTCATTTTCAGGAAATTAAACATAGCCGATTCTTTTAATCATTAAAATATCCGGAATTCAGATATAACAAAGCAGACTTTGATTATGACCAGAAAACATTTTCTTAAAAGGCTTTTACAGCTTTCTGCCGTTGGGACTTTGCCATTTTTATACGCCTGGCAGATTGAGCCGTTTTGGGTTGAATTTGTCAAAAGAAAACTGCCTATCAGAAATTTGCCAACAGCATTGGAGGGAAAAATCTTAATTCAGATTTCAGATTTGCATGTAGGAAACCGTTTCGACTGGAATTTCCTGATTGAATCTTTTCAGAAAGCTCAAAAATTTAATCCTGACTTTGTAGTGTACACAGGAGATTATATCAATCACGGAACTTCCGAAGATCATAAAAACCTGTTAAAAGTGATGGAAAAAGCAATATATGGAAAGTTGGGAACTTTTGGAATTCTCGGTAATCATGATTACGGAGCCAACTGGAAAGACCTGGGCTCTTCAGAAGAGATTTGCCGCATTCTTGAAAGAAATGGAGTGACGATGCTTAAAAATGAGCAGGTAGAATCTAATGGGTTAAACATTATCGGTTTTGATGATTTGTGGTCACCTAATTTTGATCCGATGAAGGTGATGAAAGATTATGATCCGGCAAAAGCGAATCTGGTTCTTTGCCATAATCCCGATGTCTGTGATAAAGATGTCTGGAATGGTTATCAGGGGTGGATTCTAAGCGGTCATACTCACGGTGGGCAATGCCGGATCCCAGGAGTAGTCACACCCATTCTGCCCGTTGAAAACAAAAACTATATTTCCGGGGAAATCGATTTGCAAGACGGAAGAATGCTGTATATCAATCGTGCTTTAGGTCATTCTTTCCAGATACGTTTTATGGTGCGCCCGGAAATTACAGTGTTTACTTTAACTCAAGCTTAAATTATGAAAAAAGCATTAAGTATTTCAATCTTTGGGTTATTGATAATTATAATTTTCACGATGGATTATTCATTAAAAGGCAAAACGTTATATGGTAAGTATGCAAATACAAATTATCAACATCTTATTTGTTGTGTTGAAGCTCCTCACGAACCAGATACTTTGATTTTATATAGCAATGGAAATTTTGAAAGTAGATTTTTCGGTAAAGGACGATTTGAGGTTTATAATGGAATCAGTTCTCGAATTGAATTTCATTATAAAAGTTATGAAAAGTCAGCTTCATTCAATACTTATTTTTCAAATAAACTTTTTGAGGAGCCAAAAATTATTTTGAATGCAGATATGAACCATGTTTACACTAAAATTAACTAAAATCTATGAAAAAACTACGCACAAAATTCATCATTTTCATGTACGAAAACTCTCAGAAACAGTACAGGAAATATTTTAAAAAGAAAAAAAGACAATGGCAGTTCAATGAAGAGCAACTGTTAAGTTTCAAAGAAGATTCTCTTGGAAGAATGCTGGGGGAATTCTATTACAATCATGGTTTTCGGATGATTCCCAAGATGGAAAACCATGATGTTTACCATTTGATCACAGATTTCAGTACCAATATTCAGGATGAAATTGCCATGCAGTATCTGCTTTTCGGAAATGGAAAACGCAGCGCCTATCTTCTCGGGGTGCTGGCTTTGGGAACCATTATTTTCCCTGAATACTTCAAAACATATTTAAAAGCCTTTCGTAAAGGTCAGAATATGAGGGTTTTTCATCACTGGGATTTCGAGAGGCTTTTGTGGCAAAACTTTGAGCATTTGAAAGACTTTATCCGTCAGAAAGAAACTCAGGTTCTATATTAATCTACCATTTTAAATTCTATACTATGAAAACACATCATTATATATTCCTTACCACTGCTTTGTTTGTTGTCGTTTTTTACGACCAGAATGTAGGCTTGAATCTCGGGATCATCGGAATCATCTATTCAGTGCTCACTTTTTTCAGAACTCCGGAAAAAAACAGGACAAAAACCTTCCTGTTTCTTTTTATAACCAGTGTGCTTTCAAGTGTGGCATTTGCGTGGTTCGGGGATTTTGCCTCATTCCTGGCGGTGGTAAGTTCACTTTTATTATTAGGATACCGGTCAAAAAACAGAAGAATGAAAATCCTTCTGCTTATTCCGGTGATCATCGTCAATGCATTTACCTCTTTCTGCAGGTTCTTCAGCTTTGATGAATGGCTGCCGAAAAAAAATATTCCGGGATTATGTCAGAAAATCATGGCTTTTTTCTTAATTCCGCTGATCCTGGTCTCTGTTTTCTTTGGCATCTATTCAGTGGGAAGCGACCATTTTGCCGGACTTTTTACGAATGTACAATTTGATATTAATTTCTGGCAGTTATTGGCAATGATTGTTCTAGGATTTTTCATTGCATTCAATTACTGGAATTATACGGTAGAAAAATTAATCTATAAAAACAATACGGTTCTGGATAATGATTTTAAAGAAAGGGATAAGGTTGTAAAGCCAACCTATTCATTTCTGGATCTGGACACTGAAAGAACAAGTGGCGTGATTTCTTTCTTTACCTTAAATATCCTGCTGATTTTTTTCATCATCACCTATAATTATGAACAGTTTTATGAAACGGTAAAAACTCCGGTCCAGCTTTCAGAAGAAACCCATGAAAGGGTAAATGCCGTTATCGTGTCTATTATTATGGCGATTCTGGTCATTATGTTTTATTTCAAATCCGGTTTTAATTTTGATCCTAAAGCAGGACTGCTTAAAATACTGGCTAAAACCTGGATTCTTCTGAACGCAGTACTTGTTATTTCTGCCATGGTAAAAAATTCAGAATATATTATCAACTATGGATTTACATATAAAAGATTGGGAGTATATGTATTTCTGGTGTTATCATTGGCAGGTCTAATCACCGCATTTATTAAAATTCAGCTCCAGAAAAGAAATGCTTTTCTTTTCAATACCATGAGTTGGTATCTATATGGTGTGATTCTGATCTGCAGCTATATCAACTGGCGAGGCATCATCACTTCGGAAAATATGAAGCGTAAAGACTTCGTCTTTAATTATCACAAAAGAGAAATCAATTTCAATGAGACACAGCTTCTAAAGTATGCAGAAGAAAAAAAGAATCCGAAGCTGAAAGCAGAAATCCTGGAGAAGGTAAAAGCGCAGCAAAACGAAAGGTTCTTTTCCAGACTGATGTATTATGAAGCTATAGAATTAAAATAATCAAAAGGGGATTCAATGGAAAAATCAATATGATTGCAGAGATATGAAATTAAATTCTAATATTTTTTTAAGGATAAAATACAGCAGATGGAACAGTTTTAGCTTTTTACATCCGCAAAGTCAGATGGTTTTAATATCGGCACGGTCTACATTAAAATATTTACTACAGTAATGCTGCCGTTTCACAATTAATGTAATGTTATGCTGATTTTATGACGTATACCATTTAAACTTTAAACAAAAAGAATTATTATGAAAAAATCCCTATTGCTCATCCCTTTGATTATCATTTCATGTAAAAAGGATCCGGCCGTTTACGAAACTTCAAAAAGGGATTCAACGGTAGTGGCAGAGCAACCTGTTTCTTCAGAAAGAAAAGATTCTTCCGCATTAAGGATGAAAGATTCGGTCATTAACAATGCCCCGAAAACCAAAGAAGTCTTACGGACAGGAGTAATGAGAGAGGTAAAAGACGGACAGATTATAAGAACGGTAGATGCGGAGCACTTTCCCGTTACCTTAGGGGAAGAGTTTACTAAAGACGGACAGGAGTTCATCCTTAAAATCACCAATTTTAACAAGCCGAACCTCAAGGCTAAAATAGCAACACAACAAAAGGATTTTAATATACGCTTTAACCAGATTAAGCTTCCAAATGGTGATTATGACGGACCTTTCGGAAGAGAGATTGCCTATGATGTAAAGGGGAATGGTGAAGTGTGGCTGATCATTGGAAAAAGCAATATGGCTTCAGGGAATACAAAAGGAAGCTTCACCGTAAGTGTAGAATAAGCATGAAATAATTTGGTATAATTTCTGCAAATACAATTTAAAATTTATCATTATGAAAAATATATTTTTATCAGCGGCAGTGGCCTCAGCAGCTTTGGTAAGCTGCGGAACGGTACAGTCTCTGGTTCAGAATACATTTCCCTATACGGCTAATGTTCTGGTATCTACCGGAGTTCCTGCCAATAAAGAAGTTTCATCATCCTCAACGGCATCTAATGTCCAGACCTGGTTTGGCGGTAATAACAATGCACAGATTAAAGATGTCAGGATTTCGGATGCAAAAGTATCTGTAGTATCTCCGTCTGGAGGAAGCCTAAATGCTTTCAAATCCATTAAAGTATATATTTCATCAAGTGGTACGGGAGAGAGACTGGTGGCTTCAAGATCAAACATCTCAACAGATGCTTCAACCTTAAATCTTGATGTTGAAAACTCAGGTTTTCTGGACAGTGTAGTAAAAAGTACCGGTGTTACTGTAAGAACGGTATATGAATTGAAAAATCAGACCAGTTCAGATATGAATCTTAGAATTGCCCTTAATTTCAGCAGTATTCCTGCGAATTAATTTTTTTATAAAGTTTATTTATTTAAAAAACGTCTTTCAGATTATTGAAAGACGTTTTTATTTGGTCTGATAACACTACTGTTATTTGTATTAATAATCAAGATGGGATTACTATTTGAAGTCTACCAGTTCGACATCAAAGATCAAGGTTGCACCAGGAGGAATTACATTGCCGGCCCCGTTATCTCCGTAAGCCAGGTCAGAAGGCAGATAAAATCTGTATTTAGCTCCTTTACTCATTAGTTGGATTCCTTCCGTCCAGCCTTTTATCACACCGGATAAATTAAGTTCCACCGGTTTTCCGCCGTTTTTATCCGTAGAATCGAATACGGTGCCGTCCATCAGTTTTCCTGTATAGGCTACCGTTGCAGTGCTTGAAGCGGTTGGCCTGGCTTTTTTGTCACCTTCTTTCAGTACTTCATACTGCAGCCCGCTTGTGGTAGTGACAATCTTTTTATTTTGCTTGTTTTTAGCAAGAAATTCTGCGCCAGCTTTTTTATTTTCGTCGGCTTTTGCTTTTGCCTGCACCTGTCTTTTTTCATTCTGCTTCTGCATGAAACCCTGTAAAAAGGTTCCCATTTCCTCTTTCGGGAATAATTTCGGCTTATCGGAAAACTCATCTTTCATCGCCTGGGCTAAAAGATCCGGGTCTACAGGGAATCCCTGCTTCTTCATATTCTGGGCAATATCCAACCCAATATAATAGGACGCTTTCTGATCGTCCGTATATGTTTTTTGAGCGAAAGAAACGTTGAATGCTGTCAGCAAAACTAAAGTAATGAATGTTTTTTTCATTTTTTATAATCTGTTTGTAAATTTAAGCTTTTGTTATAGAATCCATCACAATCGTTACAGGGCCATCGTTGATTAAAGAGACTTTCATATCTGCTCCGAAAATTCCGCTCTGTATTTTCAGTCCGGATTTTGCTATTTCTTCTTTAAAGTATTCGAATAAAGGAACTGCTTTTTCCGGCCTGGCCGCTTTAATAAAAGACGGACGGTTTCCTTTTTTATAATCAGCAATCAGTGTAAACTGGCTGATACACAGGATTTCTCCTTTAATATCCTGTACGGAAAGGTTGAGTTTACCTTCTGCATCGCCGAAAATCCTCAGGTTAATAATCTTCTGGACAAGCCATTCCACATCGGTCTTCTCATCATATTCATCAATACCTACCAGAAGCATTAACCCTTTTCCGATTTCACCAACCGTTTTTCCGTCAACTTTTACATGGGATTCCAGAACCCGTTGTATAACAACTTTCATCTAAAAATAAATGTTTAAAATTTTCCCTGAAGGATCGTAATTATAGAGATAGGTTTTCGGGGGAACATTGGCCACGGCAGTAGGCTGGCCGGTCAATAAGATCCATTGGGCGTTGTCTTTCGGGCAAAATACCCTGATATTATCCTGAACTTCAAGTGTTGTATTGTTATCCGGGCAAATATGCGGGGCATTCCTGTCATATATCTTGAAAGTCGTATCAGAAGATCTTACGATGATCAGGCCTCTGGTTCCGGATTGCTGTTCGTTGATATATGCCCAGCCTCCCACCTGGTTTAAAACATAATAAGCAGGAAGATTAAGATTCAAGGTAACATTAATAGGATTGTTCGGGAAACAACTTACGGTATCTTCCCGGCTTCCGCAGGAATGTATAGCTAAATTACTGAAAATCAATAATGTTATTATGGATAGGATTGAAAAAGTTTTTTTCATTTCAATTTAAATTTTTATATATTTGTAGAAAGTAAACAATTACAACACGAAAACATTGTCCGGCAAATGTCGGATTATTTTTTTATACTAAAACTAAATTTTGAAAATTATGGCAAGCTATGTTACAAAGGAGGGGCTGGAGAAAATGAAAGGTGAGCTGGAACAGTTGGAAACTGTGGAAAGACCGAAAATCACCCAGCAGATTGCAGAGGCCAGAGACAAAGGAGATTTGTCTGAAAACGCAGAATACGATGCGGCAAAAGAGGCTCAGGGCATGCTTGAAATGAGAATTTCCAAGCTTAAAGATGCCATTTCCACTTCCAAGATTATAGACGAAAGTCAGTTAGATACTTCAAAAGTTTCCATCCTTACGACGGTAAAGCTTAAAAACAATGCAACCAATCAGGAGCAGGTATTTACCTTGGTTCCGGATAACGAAAGTGATCTTAAGGCAGGAAAAATTTCTGTGAACACTCCGATTGCAAAAGGCCTATTAGGTAAAATCATCGGAGAGACGGCAGATATCACATTACCGAATGGAAATAAATTATCCTTCCAGGTATTGGACATCAGTCTGTAATTTTAGCCCTGTTATAACTTAATATTCAAGTCAGATTTCTGTATCAAATTAATTTTAAAAATGAGTACGATATTCACTAAAATCATTAACGGTGAGATCCCTTCTTATAAAATTGCCGAAGATGAAAACTTTATTGCATTTCTGGATGCAATGCCGCTGGTAAAAGGACATACCTTAGTCGTTCCCAAGAAAGAGACAGATCTTATTTTCGATCTGGAAACTGAAGAATATAAAAACCTTTGGGGATTTGCCCAGGAAGTGGCCAAGAAAATAAAAAATGCAATTCCCTGTGTGAGGGTAGGAGTTGCGGTAGTAGGACTTGAAGTTCCTCATGCCCATATCCATTTAATTCCCCTGAATAAAGTAGAAGAGATGAATTTCAGAAATGAAAGACTGAAATTAACGGACGAAGAATATAAAGAGATTCAGAACTCAATTATTAATTCCTAAGAAATGCAGAAACTCGTAAACAAACTTTACGAGTTTCTATATCTTATATATTATAGATAAAAAAATGAATTCAAACCAATGTTCTTTCTGCGGAAGAAAGAGAAATGAAGTTCAGATGCTGATTTCCGGTCAAAACGGTTTCATTTGTGAAAACTGTATTGAGCAGGCCCATGCCATTGTAAAAGACAGCAGTTCGGAATCCGGATATTCCCCCGCGGAAAATATAGATGAACTTAAAAAACCTAAACAGATAAAGGAATTCCTTGACCAGTATGTGATCGGGCAGGACCAGGCAAAAAAACAGCTGTCGATCGCAGTATACAACCATTATAAAAGACTGCTTCATGCGAAGGATGAAAACAGGGAAGTAGAGCTGGAGAAGTCAAATATAATCATGATCGGTGAAACCGGAACAGGAAAAACCTTACTGGCCAAAACCATTGCAAGGGAACTTAATGTTCCGTTCTGTATTGTGGATGCAACTATTTTAACGGAGGCCGGTTACGTAGGAGAAGATGTGGAAAGTATTCTTTCCAGGCTGTTGATGGTAGCAGATTATGACGTGGAAAAGGCAGAAAGAGGAATTGTATTTATTGATGAGATCGATAAAATTGCAAGAAAATCTGATAACCCAAGTATTACGAGAGACGTTTCCGGAGAAGGGGTACAGCAGGGATTGCTGAAATTGCTTGAAGGCAGTATTGTCAATGTTCCGCCTCAGGGAGGAAGAAAGCATCCGGACCAGAAATATATTCAGGTCAATACGCAGAACATCCTATTTATTGCCGGAGGTGCTTTTGACGGGATCAAGGAAATTATTGAAAGAAGAATGAATAAGCAGGCCATCGGCTTCAGTTCGGAGAAAATTAATAAAACCGGCGAGGATGAATATATACTTACCAATATCAATGCGATAGACCTTAGGTCATTCGGTTTGATTCCTGAACTTTTAGGAAGATTTCCCATCATCACGTATCTTGAGAAACTGACCAAAGAAACGATGGTAAGAATTATGACGGAGCCTAAAAATTCCATTGTCAATCAGTTTATTGAGCTTTTTAAAATGGATGGAACCAACCTTGTCTTTACAGAAGGATCTATTGAAAAAATCGTAGAGGAAACCATGGAAAAAGGTTTAGGGGCAAGAGGTTTGAGAGGAACAACAGAAAAGGTTCTTGAAGACTATATGTTTTCAATAGGTGAAGACAAAGAGATTATCTTGTCTGAAGAAAATATGTTTATCAGTAAATAAATATTTATTTCACTAAAACAGTATATTGATTAGATACTATTGCTTTTATTCTGATTATTTTATTAAAAAGAACACATGCGGAAAAGTATAAAATTTTATTAAAATAACATTGAACTCTCTGATTAGTCAGGGAGTTTTTTTATTTTTACGATATGAAAAAGATTTTTACATTATCAGCTTTCCTGGCTGTATTTTCATTGCAGGCACAGTTTACTGTCACTATCCAGGCACCTGCCGATTTCAAAGACCCCGATGCAATTCTCTATACATTAAATGGTTCCAAAGATATTATTTTCTCAAAAGAGCAAAGTAAGAACAATACATGGACTTTTAAGTATCCTAAGAATTATATGGGGATGATGAAAGTTTATTTTCCGGGATCTAATAATACCTTCAATTTTATCTCTGAAAATAAAAATGTCAATGTTAAGCTGGAAACACAGGCTAATAAAATAAAGAATATCATTTATTTGGATGAAGCGAATAATCTGATGAACGGTCTTCAGGAAGGATCACAGAAAAAAGAACTTATCCTTCCGGCTCTTTCCCAAATTAAAGAATATTATAAAGACAATACAGAATTCGGCAAAGCTTTAATAAATGAAATAAACAGGCTGTCAGGGAATTCACATGGAATTGATCAGGTACAGCATCCGTTTATTTATTATTATAATACCAATTACAGCAAATTCCTTTCTAACGATGCTTCCAAAAAAGTAAGTCAGGATGACATCATCAGTTTTATCGATAAGTCCAATGACATGCTTGAAACTTCATCTCTGCTGAGACCTGTTTTAGTATCCTACCTTAATACAGGGGGCAATACCAATGTAGCGGGCTCTGTGGATAAACTTCTGGACAAGCTGAAAGTTGAAACGCCAAGAGGACAGACGGTGCTTTCTGAACTGATCGACATTTTTGATGTATACGATATGCAGGAATTTAAAGATAAATATCTTGGACTTGCAAAAAACTTAAAATGCACCATTACGGATAGGCTGGCTACAACCCTGAAATCCAATGCCAATGTTGAAATGGGTGCTGTATTTCCTAATTATAAGTTCCAGGCACCTGTAAACACTACGGCAAAAACCCTTCATGATGTTAAAGCTGATAAGAAAATTATCGTATTCTGGTCTTCTACCTGCTCACACTGTGAAACTGAGCTTCCGCAGTTATTAGCAAAATATAATGATTTAAAAGCTAAAAATATCCAGGTGGTTGGTCTTTCCCTGGATGTTGATAAAGATTCTTATTCCAAAAAAATCAGTGCTTTTCCCTGGGTAAATGATTCTGAACTTAGAGGATGGAACAGCAGTTATGCGGATACTTATAATGTTCATGCAACTCCAACGTATTTTATTTTGGATGCTAACAATAAGATAATCAGCAAACCCGAGCATGTAGGCGATGTTTTAGAATATTTTAAGCTAAAATAATTTTGGTGATGTGTAAATATTTTCTATATTTGCACCACCAAAACGGCGAGGTAGCTCAGTTGGTTAGAGCGCAGGATTCATAACCCTGAGGTCACGGGTTCAATTCCCGTCTTCGCTACAATATTAAACCGCAACTAATTGATTTCAATAGTTGCGGTTTTTAATTTTATGATAAGTCTTTTTATATAAAACCGAGATCTTAGAATCAGCATCAAATCCGCCCCTATTAAGAAATGTTATGTTCTTCATCATGTCCTTTTTGAGCAATTTCGATTTTACCTCCTATTGCACACATACAAAATGAATCTTCTGTAAGAATTTTGTAATTATTAATAGTGTCTTTTTCTGTTGTTTTTTGCCAGATTATTGGAGCAGGAATGCATGGTAAGTAACCTCCCGAAGTAGGCTTTAATTTACATTGTCCAAAAGGTTTTATATTGGTATTTGCCTGTTTATCCTGTTCCGTAGCAATATGCTTTCCTTCAGCCGTAGAGAAGTTCTGGCTAGTAACACTTAAATTACTTGGTGTTGTTCCTTGGCTGCATGATAATTGAGCGGTATGTGTGATCTTCTGCGGCATTTCGTCGTTATTTATGTGTAAATATATATTCTCTGCTTTTCTTTTGCTAATCTTTTTTATAGCCTAACAATTGGGCATTTATATATTTGCGAGTGTAAGTTTGTATAATAATTGGTTATCACTTAATTATTAATAAATGGTACTTTCTTTCTCGTTATTTCTTTGCCGTCTTTACCGTTCAGAATTATTTCCTGAATTTGATCTGCTGTAATTTGATGTGAAATCTGCCATGCATATTTATTTTCATAGTTTATTTTCAATACTCTTGTCTGGTATCCAGAATCTTTATATCCTTTTGAAAGATTAATTTTATTTAATTCACAATATGCAATAATATCCTGGTAAGTAAATGCATAATTTTCATCTGTATTTTCTTCTTTTATTAGTTTCCCTGATTGATCAAAATAATACCATATACCGATAGGTGCTCCTTCATTAAAGGCAACTCCTTTATTCTGAATTTTTTTTGTGGGATAAAAATTTTTGATAATTGAAAAATAAGAGTCTTCATTATATTTTACTTCTCCAAAACCAATTTTTGCTGAAGTATATATAATGCGATTTTTACCATTTATTTCATCCGCTCTACCATTCTCTATTTTTTTTGTTATGGTTTCAGATTCTTTATTTACTGTCGGGATCATAATTTTACTGTTTTTTTGAGAATGACATTGTGTGAATATACTAAACAAGGTCAAGATTAATATTTTTTTCATACGATTATTATTTTATTATACAGAAGAATTTGCTTGTTTCCATTGCCAATGCCATAATGCGCATCTTTTATTGTTATTGTCAGGATGATGAGAGTAGTCCAAAAGATTATCAGTCATTTTATATTCATAAGTGAAACTACCACTGTTATCAAATGTATGAGGTAAGTTGAATGAGTGAAGAAACTCGTGAGCAGCAGTTTGATTATTTTTACTTTTGAAAACCACAACATAATCTGCATGAAATCGCGAGTATCCGGAAATATGTCCACCGCCAGAGCTATATCCGTTTTCTTCAAAATAAAATGCTTTAAAATGGCTGCCATATTTACCTGGAAAATCCCTTTCTAATTTAATTTTAAGATAATCATGTAATTGATGAGATCCACTAATTTTACTTGGGTCTACCTCGTTACTGGTTACAAAATTTATGAAATCAGTTTCAGCAGTAAGATCAAGCTCGACAATATCAGAATTGTCAGATAAATTAATGTAGGCCTGTAATAAATAATTATTAATTCTATCTTTTTCGTCATTAACAACAGGTACTTTTATAGTAGATGTAGGAGACAGTTTGGTTTTAATTTTTACAAATACAACATTTTTATTTTTCTGTTTTGAAGAATCATTAGCCCAAACTTTAAGTTTTCCTGCAGGTAGTTTTTCTTCTGTTCCAGCTATATTTTTTTTTATTGAATTAATAATAAGAGTTTGATCAGATGAAAATTCCCTAAGGCATTCTATGGTAATGTGATCAGCAAAAACGTGTTTCCCTTTCCCTTTTCCTTTTACATTAATTTCTTTTGGCGTAATTGTAAAATATTGATTGTCTTCAAAACGCAATACATCAGGCTCTTCTTCGATATCAATTATAATACTTATAACTGCTGTGGTATTTGGTCTGAATGGAGCAGGTGTTTTAGAACCTTCCAGAGAATCATCAAAAGGTACAGGTGCTTGAAAAGGCGGGTAAATGGCTAACCATGAACAAAAATATTCATCGGGAATTATTTTGCCGGCAGAATCTTTTAAATCGGCGCCAGACGAATCTTTTTTAGTTTTCCATGGAATGATATGAGCACTGTATTCTGATTTAAGAGCTGCATATTTTGCAGGATCTTTTTTAAACGAACCTTTATAATAATTACCATCAGTAACTAATGTAGTAAATGTGGCATCAGTGTATTGTTTAGAAATAATTGTTTCATAATCTATATCTCCGAAATCGGCAGTTCCTCCATTAATAAGAGAAGTATCTCCTTTTCTCATATAATCAAAACCGTACCCTAAACCTTTCCAATCTTTTTTCGGTCGGAAATGGACAATGCATTTTGCTGTTATCTCTAAGGGAACCGTTTCATAATTCAGCGGACTGTTAGTCTGATTATTTCCCTGCTTGCCATGTATATCAACGATACCTTTACTATTAACAATAGTGCTTTCATCAGAATGCATGAATAATTTCTTTGTTCCGGATACATTCGTTTCTGGCGCTTCAATTTTGATCTCATTTTCTGAGTTAAAGATTGCCTTCCCTGACTGAGTATGAAATAATTCAGATACTATCTGCAGCATAATGGGAGTATTTACCAATGTTTTCTGAAGATAATTCATTAACGCAGTATTTCCTACTGTTGAAGTCATATTATTGGCAACATTGATGTCTAAATTATTGTTGGCATTAATCTCAACATCTGTAGCATTCATTGTTATTTTATTTGGTGCGGTAACATTAATGTTTCCGTGTCCGTCCATAAAATAAATATTACCACTTGGGTCTTCAATGGTTACGCTTCTTTCTGCATCGTTCATTAAAACTTTGATTCCGCTACGGGTTTGTATGGATTTAAGATGATTGTCAGCACCTCCACCCAAACCAACCTTTCCATGAAACATTCCTCCCATTGCGAAAGGGAAATCTGGATTATGATATTCAAAACCTATCATAACCTGGTCTCCAATTTCAGGGATAGCCACAAATCCTCTGTTCTGGCTCACCGCATCTGTTCCTCCAGCATCTGGACTCATCATTCTGATAAAGTGAGTGGTGTCATTTAACTGCCAGTCGAACTGTACCTGTATTCTTCCCTGATTGAGAGGATCAACATTAGAAATAACAGTTGCAACCTGCGGTTCTGCTTTTGGCAGTACGAAATCAGGCTTAGGCATAAAACCTGTTCCCTCTGCTATCGCTTCAAAACTTCCTCTATAATAACCTCTGGCATCTACTTCGTGAGTGGCTTCTGTAATCATAAGCGTAGTAAAATGTGCAGTGTGATTACTGTTAGGTTTTCTCATAGACAATTCGGCAACACATCCCGTATGAAGAAAAGGAACTGAAGTATTTCCTGATACGGTAAAAACTTCTACAGAAGCACTTCCTCTTGCGCTCTTCTGTGAATTATCCACATCAAGAGCCATATTGGAATTAATCGGAGCCGGGATTAGCGATCGTGTTTTAAAAATGTCGTCATTAAGTTCATAAGACTTTGATGATAAGTCTCCTACATGCTTGATACTATTATCTGAACCTAGCATTTTTGAATGACTACTGCTGTTATATCCAAAATATTGAGGCTTGATATGCACAGCTTTCAATTCTATTGCTATATCATCAACATTACTGCCGTCAATAAGCTGAATAGGTTTCTCGCAGGATGGGAGTTTTCCGAAATGTAATAGGTAACCGTCATAATAGAACTGCTCTCCATAGGCTTCTGCGATTCTTGCAAGATAATTATAGTGGGTTTCGCAATATTGGGCACTATAATTAATGAAGCTTTTATTCTGAGTATCTATTCTAAAATCAAACTTACCTGTTCCTAATGTCTCTTTAATAATGCGGTCAGCAATAATAGAGGTATTCACAGTCTGGCTGCCCCCGAAACTCTGGGTGTGTGGCGCAGAATCCATCAGGATGGTAGGGCTCTTTCCTTTCAGTACAACATTTCCTAAACTCATTTTTTCCTGACTAAATGCCACTTTTGTAATCACACCGACGAATGTGCGTTCGGGGCTTTCATTCTCAGCGTCTTTATATCTAAAAGTAACGGTCAGGCGTTTTCCCAAAAATTGTCTGGCCTCTTCCAGATTATGATTTTGTGCTTCTCCTAAAGAATCATGAGCTAAAGTAAGTTCAAAGTGATGATGTCTTCTTGCACTTTGTTGGAGAAGGAAGTATTTAAAATGGCTGATGAGTTTTCCATTAATTACAATATCAAGTTTTACCACACGGTTGATTCCTGAAATATGATTTTCCGAAATCCGGTCAGAATTGGAGATGCTTTTTTTCATAATTTCGTGTGTATTTTTATATTATCTCACTAAAGATAGATAAAAAATAGTATTGAAATTTATAATCATAATAAAATCTTTGGATTTGTAGTAATACTACTACAGATTGATTATTAATCTATTGTATCAACATATAATACTAATATGTAAGTTGTTAACATGTCAAACTCAATCAGAGTAAATATAAAACCACCTCTTATGAAGATGGTTTATATATAAATTAATGTGTTATCAGCTTTGATATCCCAGAAGTTTCCTCATTTGATAGAAGAACCTTTCGATGAGCCTTAAATCCTGAGTGACAATTTCTGCACTGCCTTTGAGTTCCTTGTCAAAAGTCAGATTTTTGTTATAAGACGTTTTCAGGCCTTTCGGTAGAATTACATCGACGTAATAATTTCCATCTTTATCCGGAGAAAGCGAGATATTCTGCACTTTTCCTTCCACAATTCCATATTCCTGATAGCGATAATTGTCCAATTTGATTAACACCTTTTCTCCTGCCACGATCTTCCCCGAATTGGTAGCCGGAACAGACATTCTGCCAACCAGTTTATCCCTATCTTTGGGTAAAATTGATAAAATAGCATCTCCGGCCTTTATAAACTGGTTCTCTCCAAAGAACTGCTGGAAACTTGCCACACCATTTGTATTGGAAACAATAAGATAGCTCTGCTCCCACTGCTTTAAGGATTTTCTCAACTGCTCAAACAACTGTAATGTCTGAGAAGAATAGTTGATTTTATCTTTTTCCGTATTGATAGCAGTTCCGCTTTTTGTTTTGTTAACATTGGAAATACTTTCTTCGATCTGAGAAAGGGAAAGGGTAATATTTTCCAGATTCTGTTGAGCCTGGATATACTTTATTTTTTCAGTTTCCAGTTCCACAGCTGCAATCACTCCCTGGCTGTACAATTCCTGGGAACGCTGGTAGCTTTTCCTGGTAAGATCATATTTTGCCTGTTCCAGGGTTTTTTGCTGTTTTAAAGTGGCAATCCTTACTCTGTATTCCGAAAGGCTTTGATTAGCCGCAACGTTTTCCGGAGCGTATGGCTGAAGTCTTGTAAACAGGGCTTCATCCTGAAATGCCTTGGCGAAGCTGTTGTAATCTCCCTGTAGCTCACCCAATTTAAAATGGGAGGTTTCAGATAAAGGAAAAGAAGACAGTTGATTGGGATTAATGGAATCAATAATTTTTTTAAGAGCTAAAATATCTTGGTAATTACCCGTAGACTGCATGACCATCAGGACTTCATTTTTTTTAACCTGCTGATGATTTTTGATAAATATTTTTTCAATTTTGGAATTGGTTCTTGCCTCCAGTTTTTCCGGCGGATTTTGTGAGGTGACCACAATAGGAGCCGGAATAAATTCCGGATACTTAATTACATAGCTCATCATAAGGATGAGAATGAGAATTAAAAATATAATGGTATTCCCCCAGCGGATCATCCAGTGCGGAGGTTGGGTAAGGATATCCTGAACGCTTTCTGAACGTAGCTCTATGTTATCTAAAATGTCTTTTTCCATATACTTAAAAACTCAATCACCTTCACCATTGAAAATGATTGAGCAGGTTCTAAAAATAATCTTTACAATGGTAATGTGTAATCACATTTGGGATCGTTGCCTTCCTCTACACCCGGAATTACTTCTCCACCCGGACAATATCGGTTACAGGCATTCCACTGCTTAACGTTATTAATGTAACAGAAACAATTACACGGGAATGCCGGAATTGGACCTGCTCCATATACTTCTTTTAAATTTCTTCTTTCAATTTTTCTTAAATTTTTCATAACTGTAAGATTTTGAGTTGGTTATTTAAATTTAATAAAAAATATCAATTAATTTCCTAATTCTAACTGATTTTTTACCAGTCTGTAATATTCACCTTTCAGTGCTACCAGTTCAGCATGGTTTCCTTCTTCCACCACTTTGCCTTTATCAAGAACAATGATCTTATCAGCATGCTTGACTGTAGAAAGCCGGTGTGCGATAACAATGGCCGTTTTGCCTTTGAAAAACTGTTCAAGGTTTTCCATAATTACTTTTTCATTGTTGGCATCCAGAGCAGAGGTGGCCTCATCAAAGAAAATATATTCCGGAGATTTATAAACGGCTCTCGCAATAAACAACCTTTGTTTTTGGCCGCCGCTTACTCCCAATCCTTCATTCCCGATTTTTGTGTTGTAACTTAGTGGTAATTCTTCAATGAAATCTTTAATGTTGGCGATTTCAACAGCTCTTCTCAGTTTATTTTTATCCACATAATCTTCGCCTATTGCAATATTATTGGCTATCGTATCATTAAATACATACCCTTCCTGCATCACAACACCGCAGTGATCTCTCCAGAATCTGGGCGAAATGTTTTTAAGTTTTGTATTCCCAAGTTTAATATCTCCTTCTGTCGGTTCGTAAAACTTCATCAGCAGTTTTAGCAGGGTCGTTTTTCCGCTTCCGCTGGATCCTACAATAGCCGTAGTTTTCTGATAAGGAATGGTAAGGGTTAAATTTTCAAATACATATGTGTCTGATCCGATATACCGGAATGAAAGATTTTCTACTTCAATATCTTTTTGAGGAAGGTCTTGTGCATATTGCTCATCTTTGCTTTCTTCGTCTTCTTTATCGTGAATTTCTCCCAATCGCTCAAGGGAGATCTTGGCATCCTGAGTCTGTTTTATAAAATCAATAAGCTGCAACAAAGGGCTGTTCAACTGTCCGATAATATATTGAACGGAAAGCATCATCCCCAAAGTTAAATTTCCGCTGAGAACAAGTTTTGCAGAAAGGAAACTTACCAGGATATCCTTCATCTGGTTGATAAAGTTTCCTCCCACAGACTGCCATTGTTCCAGAGATAACGATTTAATTCTGATTTTAAATAATTTTACCTGCAGGAATTCCCAGTCCCAGCGTTTCTGCTTTTCGGCATTGTGCATTTTGATCTCCTGCATTCCGTTGATCAGTTCAATCACTTTACTCTGCTCTTGTGAAACCTGCGAGAACCTTTTATAGTCAAGCTCCTTCCTTTTTCCAAGAAAAAAGCTGATCCACCCGATATATGCGGCAGCTCCTACCAGATAAACAATAAACAACCTGTAATCATAGAGTAAAAGTACAATACTAAAGATAATGAGATTAACCAATGAGAAGAGCGTGTTCAGAGATGAACTCGTTAGAAGCTGCTCTATTCTGTGATGGTCGTTGATTCGCTGCATAATATCCCCCGTCATCCGCGTATCAAAAAAACTGATCGGAAGCTTCATTAATTTGATAAAGAAATCGGAAATAATGGAGATGTTGATCCTTGCCGAAAGATGCAGTAAGATCCAGCTCCTGATAACTTCGATTCCCATTCTGCCGATAAAAAGCATAATTTGTGCTAACAGAACAAGATAAATGAAATTGAGATCCTGGTTCTGGATGCCGACATCGACAATACTTTGGGTAAGAAAAGGAAAAATAAGCGATAATAAACTTCCCGCTAAAAGTCCTATGGCAAGCTGAACAACAAGTGATTTGTATTTCAGCAGATATTTTGACAAGAAGCTGAAGCTGGCCTTACTTTCCTGGTCATCAAATTCAGACTGGAAAAAGGCAGGGGTTGTTTCTAAAATGAGAACAATTCCTTCCTCTGTTTTTTCATCTGCATTTTCACCGATCCAAAGTTTGATGAATTCTTCCCGTGAATACGTAATTAAGCCGTAGCCAGGATCCGAAACATATATTTTATTAGTCTTGTCTATTTTGTATACTACAACAAAATGGTTTTTATTCCAGTGCACGATACATGGGAAAGGAACTTCATCAGCAAGAGTCTCAAAATTAATCTGAACACCCAGCGAACGGAATCCCAGATCTTCGGCGGCATCACTCAAGCCAAGCAGACTGCTTCCTTCACGGGTAGTTTCCGAAAGGTTACGGATTTGTTGTAAGGAAATGCTCTTCCCGTAATGTTTACTTACGATGCGAAGGCAGGTGGGGCCGCAGTCTTTGGAGTCGGGCTGGCGGTAGAAAGGAAAGGATTTCAATAATATATCTTTTATTTATAAACAAGCTGCTACCGAATGGGTGGCAACTTGTTCATCTTTAATTAGTAATTGTCTTGTTATTCTATCAAATACAATGTCTCGACATTACTTTAATTTTTCAATTAAATTCTACTAAACATTTTGGCAGCCTGCCGGAAAAGGGTGAACAGGAGACATGCTGCATGGCATAACATTTGTGGCACCGCTTGGAATATCTCCCATAAATCCACTTTGCCATGGTACGATGCCAGTACTTCCCATGGTTATATTTGGATCTTTGTAACAGTAGATGATATTATAACATGTTGTTCCTCCTCCATCAATGATAATTTTTTTTCCACCATCAATTTTTTTTAATTCTACTCGTGATAACTTTTTTAAATTTTTCATAATACAAGTTGCTTAATAAATTCCTACTCTTTAGCTTTTCGGATTCCGCTTGGTTTTTCCTAATGTAGTGAATATTATCTTTCAAAAATTATTTTCATTAAATATCTTCATCTTCCGTCAATTCATCAATAAAATAATAAATATCTTCACGGTCATACTTGTCAGGAAACTGATACCCGTTAATTAAAATGATCGGTGTAAAGTTAAGACCGGCATTCCTGTTTTCTGAAGACACATTAATTAAAGGAGTAAGGTTTTCGTTGGCTGAAGTAATGCCTGCTTTTTGTCGTATTTTGTCTTCGTCCCTGGTTTCATACCAATACTCTACAAAATGTAAAAATTCCTTAGCTGATTTGTTTTTGTAAACATACATAAAGTCAGAGATCAGGTTGGTTAATTTTTCATTTTTCTGGTCCGGAGAATAATTGAACCTCATCTGAACAGAAATATTATTCGGATATCTCTCCAACAAATTTTCCATGATTTTATGGGCATCTTTACAAAACCCGCAATATGGATTTGAAACAATGGAAAGACGAAGTTTTGCATCCTGGTTTCCAACAAAAAAGGTTTCATTGTCGGTAAAGTTTACTTTTTCATTTTCAAGAAGCTCTCTTTTAAAAAGATCATAATTTCTTTTAAATCTTAAATTTTTTGCATTTGATTTTTGCAGGTTTTCTTTCTGTTCAAGTGTATGGGTTAAATACAAAACTAAAGAGAAAGCAGCAACCCATAAAATAAGGCTCAACAAGGCAATTTTTATATCGAAATACATGTTTTCGAAAAGAAATATACCGATAAATAATTGAGTCACTAAAACGGAAATAATTAAAAGGCATACGCGACAGAACGTTTTTTCTACAAAACCCTGGATATATACCGAATAACCGATTGCAATAAGCGAAACTAATGTAAATCCTTTAATGATAAAAGAGGTTGCCGGCAAAAACAACCCCAGAACAGTAAGCCCGATAAAATAAATTAAAGAAAAATCTGAGAATTTCAATCCGAAAATACTCGTTTTATCCTGGCTGATAATCTTATTACATGAATTTACATTTTGATTTCCTGCCGTATCCCCGCAAATACTTCCGATAACTGCAGAGGTATTCCCGAATTTCTGATTGAAAATTTCTAAAGAGATATAGACTCCAGCCAATGAAAGTATATTGAATGCAGCCTCATACCATTGCAGAGTTAGAAGTGAGTACACTAAAACTATTGCAAAAACAGAATATATAAAAGGTTTATAGCTAGTAACCGTATGATTCTCTGTTTTTTCTTTTTCAAATAACAGCACGAAATCTGTGGATTTTTGGTGCAATTCCTCTTTACCTAATGTTTTTGCTTTATCTGAATAAACAGAATATTGGTTACCTGTTTTTTTTACCAAAGAAAAAGAATTGTCTACAATTGCAATGAATTCTTCCGGAAGTTCATCCCAATATTCTTTATCCAGTTCATATGCATCGTTCCTTACGCCCATGAAATTAAGTGTATCACTAAAAGCTAATGCTGAAGGATAATTGGGATGCGAATTGAACTGAAACAGGAACTCTTGTTTGTCAAGTTTAAGATAGTTGATGAGTTTATCCAAAAGCATATTATTTTTTTAACTAAAATACGCAGATGTTTGAAAAAAACAAATATTTTTTTTCTATTTAAAGTGATTTATGATTTTTATTTAAACTATTGTAACAAAATTATCTAAGAGGTAATATATAATAGGATGAATTATAGTATTATAAACAATAGTTTTGTTTTTTAAACTTGATTTAATATTTATAAAACCCTATTTCTAACTTCGATTCATTTTATTTCAAACAAACGATTGATCCATGATAATTTTATTAATACTTTATTAGAGTTATATTATTTTGCCTAAATTTTAACTAATTAATAATCAGTAAAAAAATACTGGGATACAGAGGAATTTTATTTCTAACTTAAAAGTCTTAAAATTTTCTTAAAATTCTATAAATGTTAAGAAATAGTTTTTTTTTCTTAAAATATATTGTATTTTTACAACGCCTTGAATGAGGGAACAAATCAAGGTAATAAATTTTTTTTCATCATTTGTGTTTTTAGAATCGTATCTTTTGGTGCGATTCTTTTATTTTAGTCCTTTTCATAATTCATAAGAAGATCTATAAAATAAGAATAGGTAATTGAACCTTCCTGTTGGTTGCTCTGCAGAAAAAGATTATTGGTGAATCCAAAAAAATCATCTACCCAACCTTGATGTTTTAAGATAAATGACTTCTCGTATGATCTGTCTTTTTTCATTTGGGGAGAATAGTTGTTTAGAATACCTTTCACAAATTCAGGATCTTTATCAGCAATAAAATTCAAAAGGCTTTTCAAAGTAAAATATTCAGTGCTATAGCGAAGGTCATAATTATCAGAACGGGTGCCTATCAGATAACCTATGAAATTGGCTTCTTGTTCCCTGGCAAAACCTAATTGATGCGAACTCTCATGGGCAGAAGTAAACGGAATTAATGTATCGGGCAATTGAGGGTTGAATTGAGACTCTGCAGTAAAAGGGTTATAATATCCCAGGATGCCGGTGTAGCTCATGATATTTCTGAAAAGGCTTGGCTTAAATGAATTAATTTCCGGAGCTTCTTTGTGGGTGATATTTTTGGGAAGCCGGTTCTGCTGAAAAAGAATCTCTTCCTGAACAGACTTCAGGTCAGTAATAATAAAAACCCCATGATGATCTTCATGGACAAGCTTTCTTGTTGCTTTACATTTTTCAAGATATTTCAAAGCTAAGGTCTTAGCTCGTTCGATGCTCGGTTTGTTTTGAGCAGGCAGCTTTTTAATAATCGGAGTCTGAAAATACAGCATGCCCCAACATACCTGATAGATGAAATAAATACAATTAAAAAGGACAAGAAGCTTCAGTAAACTCCTGTTTCTGGTTTTCTTTTTAAAACATTTTACTATAAGATAAATAAGGATAATTCCCAGCAGTATATAAAAAATATCTCCGGAAGAGAAGGGAATCCATGAGAATATTTTTTGATGAACAGCTTTCTGAATCTCAAAGAAATGTTCAAAAAAAGAAATCATTATCACTGATTTTGAAAAAGCATAAAACAAAAGAAATTGGGCAAGTAATAAACCTGCCCAAAACCTTTTATGTGAAAAATATTTTTTAGTGTCCACCTGATGTAGATTCTTCCATTTCTATTCCCTGTTTTTTCAGGATTCTTGGGGTGACAAATCCATAGAAGGCAAGGTAAACAAAACATAAGATAGGAATAACATATGAAAAATGTGTCCATGTAATACCCATAATTCCTTCCGGACTTGATTTGTCAAAATCACAGATCCAGCCTTGTATCAAAGGAATAATACCTCCTCCAAGAATCATCATCACCAGGAAAGAAGATCCTTTTCCTGTATTTTTTCCAAGTCCTGCAATCGCAAGGTCGAAAATGGATGGCCACATAATAGAGCAGAAAAGTCCTCCGGAGATAAAGAAGTATTTTGCAATTTCCTTATCAGGATATACCAGTCCTAAAAGCATCATCAAAATACCGGCTACACCGAATATCATAAGGGTTCTTCCCGGATTTTTACCGCCGATGAAGCTCATGATAATAAATGCTACAATCCATATCGCATAAATATAAAATGACGACACGTCTTTACCGCTTAATTCATTGGCAACGATAATGATTCCGAATGCAATAAAAGGAACAATAAATTTCAGGATCATATTGGTTGCCTTTGAGATATTGAATACGTTGATACTTCCGTTCCATCGGCCGATCATTAAGCTTCCCCAATATAAAGAAACGAATGGAGCAATATTATGTTCTAAAATTCCGCCGAATTCTTTTGTATGCAGGAGCGCAGGAAGGTTACTGATGATAGATACTTCTACACCCACATAGATAAAGATCGCAAGCATGCCCAGATACAGCTGGGGATAATTAAAAATATTAAACTTACCGCCTGGTTCGTCTGTTTTCACTTCCTCTTCATCTTTTGCTGGATCTTCAATTTTAGAGAAAAGCATGAAAATTGCTACAAAAATGAAAGCGACTCCCAGGACGATAAAAGGAATCTTAACCATTTTAAGGTTTTCCTTTACAAATGCCAAAGGATAAGAAATATTAGTTGATTTCTGTTTGATTTCGCTAAGCTTGGATGAATACAGGTCAACCTGCGAATCTTTAGCTGAAGGATTTTGATCTATTGAAACAATCTGGTTATCAAGTTCAGAAATGTTCTGTTGCAGTTTGGTAATCGTTTCGTTAATAGAAGCAGGATCATCCTGCGTGTCTTTTCTTAACTCTGTAATATTGGTGCTGAGTTCATTTTTATGCGTGATGTACTCGTTTTTTACGATCTCAATTTTAGATAGGTTATCATTTTTAGTTGATTCTTCTTTGTTTCCCATACCGAAAAGTGCAATACCTACCAGGATTGGTCCTATTGTAGTCCCCAAAGAATTGATCCCGCCAGCTAAGGTCAAACGGTGAGCCCCTGTTTTAGGGCTTCCCATCTTAATTGCTAATGGGTTTGCAACGATCTGTTGTACAGAAAAGCCTAAGCCGACAATAAATAAAGCGGTTAGAAAAAACCAAAAGTTGGCAGCAGAGGCAGCCGGAACAAATAGGAATGCTCCCAAAGAAGAAAGCCCTAATCCCACAGCCAGGGTTTTTTTGTAGCCGAACTTCTGAAGAATATCACTTTTTAAAGAAATCAGAAAGAATATCACGGATCCTACAAAATAAGCCACATAAAATGCCCATGCGACAAGCTGGCTCTGTACCTGTGACAGGACAAACCATTTTTTAAATACCGGGATTAATATATCATTACTTGCTGCCACAAATCCCCAAAAGAAGAAGACAACAATTAAAGACAGAAATTGAGACCATTTGGTCTGCTGTTGATTTGCATCCATATCATAAAAATTAAGAAAAACAAATATATATTATTTCTTTCGATTATCGTGTTCCAGCAAGGTTTTTTTTATTGTCTCAAAAGAAGACATTTTAAGTTCTTTTGGTGAAGATGAAGGGTTGAGGATACCGTTAAAAAAAACTTTTGCTTTGCCGGGATAACCTTCTGAACTCTTGAATGGAAAAATTTCTTTCAATCCGATAAAAGTAAAAATAACGATAGGGGAATTATGTTTTGAAGAAAGCGTAAATGCACCGTCTTTAAATTCATCCAGAATAACAGAAGTATCATCGGGAACGCCGCCCTCAGGAAAAATCACAATACTGTTTCCCTCCTCCATTTTCTCGGCACATCTTCTGTAAACATCCGCTCGGCTTCTGGCACTTTTACGGTCCACCATCACGCATATCCTCTTATAGATGGTTCCGAAAATGGGGATCTTCACCAGTTCTTTTTTACCTACGAAGCAGACGGGGTGGTCTTTACATAATATACACATCAGCATGATATCCATGATAGACGTATGGTTAGAGATGAAAACATATTGCTGGTTCTTATCAAGCTTCTGCGCGGAAAGCTTCTGCAATTCATACCGTAAGCCCATTCCGAAAAACATGCAGTAGCTCCAGAATCTGATGAAGCGGTAAGCATATCGGTAATGCTTTTTGTTAAAGGATAAAACGTAAACGGGAATTCCAAAAAAAATGGTAACAACAAATGCAAGCAGCAAAAGCCAGAATCTCCAGAGATAATTTAAAATCTTTGTCACCATCATCCGTTAAAAATTATTTTTTTCTTGATCGAATAATTAAGAACAGAGACCAGCAGAATAGCTGCAATCTTACTGATTATTTCCGGGCTTAGTGTGTAAACAATAAGATCAATATTTTCTTTAAATACATAACTGTAAAAAACCTGGAAAAAACCAAGGCTTAGTAAGGTGGAGATAAAGGATACCACCATAAAGTAAACGAATTCCTTTCTTTTAGAATGTTTGCCTCTTTCAAAAACAAACCAGATGCTCAGGAAATAGTTGGTAATAATTCCGCAGCCGGTCGAGAAAATATTACTTAGGGGATAATGCAATCCGTAAAAATCAGTCTCTCGTGGGAAAAAGTGAGGAAGGGAGGAGCTTAGCAACTTAAAGCTACCTATTTCTACAATAGCACTGAGTCCGCCTGCAATAATGAAGAACAGAATCTGTTTCTGACGTAATAGTAAATCTCTCATTCAATGATTATGGTATGCAAATTTATAACTATATGTTAAACACTGAAAAAAGATGTTAAAAATTTTTTTAGGTTCAAAATAATTTCTAAATTTAATTTTCTGAACGAAGAAAACTGTACCTGATAATAAATTCATTGTCAACTATTTGGGTTGATGGTTTTTCTATCTTGTAATGCTTGGTCAAAGGCACATCATCTAAAATTTTACGGCAAAACTTTAATAATATTTGTATGAAACATCAAAACAAATACAGAAAATTTCAGCTCCAGCAGAAAAATATTGCAACTCTTGAAAGAGAAAATTCCCGGTTCAAAAGGGTCTATTCCGAATACGAAAATATGTCTGATGAGCTTTGGAGCCTTGAAAATTCTGATGATAAACCCGTTCCGGATGATTTTATCAATGCCATGATCCTTCAGACCTCTTATCTTGAGGAAGAAATTGAAGACTGGTTGGTACAGTTTAATGAAAACAAAACTGATATAAAACATTGATGATTTTAGACAGCTTCCGGACTCTTTGTAAAGGCTGTTTAAAGATAAATTCATAATTTAGCATCCTTAAACTAAAATCTAAATATGGTTGCTATTGTCGATGGTGGCTCTACAAAATGTGATTGGGTAATTTTGGATGACTTTAATAAGGTCTTCTTAAAAACTGAAACCATTGGTTTTAATCCTAATAATATTGCAGCAGAACTTATTGTTCCCGAGATTGAAAAAAATATCGGTTTAGGCTCAGTTAAAAATTCAATTAAAAAAATATTTTTCTATGGTTCAGGCTGTGGCATTCCTGAAAACTGTACCATTATTGAGCGGGAGCTTAAAAAAATCTTCATCCATGCAGAGACAGAAGTAAAAGAAGATCTTACGGCAGCTGCCTATTCAGCATACAGAGGCAGTCCTGCGATTGTCTGTATTTTAGGGACTGGTTCAAACTCCTGTTTTTTTGATGGTGAACAAGTGAAAATTAAATTGCCTTCACTGGGTTTTCTGGTTGGGGATGAAGGAAGCGGAAGCTCCATCGGAAAACAGCTGGTGAGAAGATTCTTTATGCAGAAACTGCCTGCAGACCTTTCTTCTGAATTTGAAGAAACGTATAAGCTGACCGTGGATGAAGCATTAAAAAACATGTATCATACGTCGCGGCCGAATGCCTACTTAGCAGATTTCAATAAATTTGTTGTGGAAAGAAAGCATCATCCTTATTTTCAACAAATGGTTTTTGACGAAATGCTGAATTTTTTCGATTACCAGGTACTACCATACGAAGAATCAAAACATGCGGAGATCAATTTTATAGGATCAATCGCTTATTACTATGAAGATATTCTACGCTCTGCAGCGGCGGAACTCAATTTAAATGTGGGACAGATTGTACAGAAACCTATAGAAAGTTTAGTCAGTTACCATATTCAATATATACTATAAATAAAAAACATTTCATATGTCAAACAGAAATCAACGCGACGAGAAAAATTTTAATCAGGCCGCGTTAGACTATCATAAAGCCGAACCTAAAGGAAAAATTGAAGTAATTCCTTCAAAACCGCATTCTTCCCAGAGAGATTTATCACTGGCTTATTCCCCGGGAGTTGCCGTACCTTGTATGGAAATCCATGATAAGCCGGAAACCGTATACGATTATACCGGAAAAGGAAACCTGGTAGCGGTAATTTCTAACGGGACAGCCGTTTTAGGATTGGGAGATATCGGTGCCGAAGCTTCAAAACCGGTGATGGAAGGGAAAGGTCTTCTGTTTAAAATTTTTGCAGATATCAATGTTTTTGATATTGAGATTGATGAAAAAGACCCGGATAAATTTATTGATATTGTAAAAGGTATAGCTCCGACCTTCGGAGGAATCAATCTTGAAGATATTAAAGCCCCTGAAGCATTTTATATTGAACAGAGGTTAAAAGAGGAATTGAATATCCCTTTGATGCATGATGATCAGCATGGAACTGCAATTATTTCAGCTGCAGCATTAATTAATTCCCTTCAGATCGCAAACAAGAATATTGAAGAGGTTAGAATGGTCGTAAACGGAGCCGGAGCTGCAGCTATTGCCTGTACCAACCTTTATATTTCTTTAGGGTTAAAAAGAGAAAATGTACTGATGTGCGATAGCAAAGGGGTGATTAACCATAAAAGGGAGAATCTTACTCCTGAAAAACTGGACTTCATTGCCAATACGGATATTGAAACGTTAGAAGATGCTGTAAAAAATTCGGATGTTTTTGTGGGTTTATCCAAAGGAAATGTGATGACTGCTGAAATGTTATTGACGATGAATGAAAACCCTATCGTATTTGCACTGGCAAATCCTGATCCGGAGATAGCATATGATTTGGCCCTTGAAACCCGTAAGGATGTGATTATGGCAACAGGCAGAAGTGATTATCCTAATCAGGTAAACAATGTTTTGGGTTTCCCTTATATTTTCCGTGGCGCATTGGATGTACAGGCGAAAGGCATCAATGAAGAAATGAAGCTGGCAGCGGTTAAAGCCATTGCGGATCTTGCTAAAGAACCGGTTCCTGAAGCGGTAATTCTGGCATATAATGTTCAGAATTTACAGTTCGGAAGAGAATATTTCATTCCTAAACCTTTTGATAACCGGTTAATTACTAAAGTATCAAGTGCAGTTGCAAAAGCAGCGATTGAAAGCGGAATTGCCGGGAAAACAATTGCTGATTTCGACGAATATGAAAACAGCCTTCTGGACAGAATGGGCAGGGATGAGAAGCTGGTAAGGATGATGCAGAGCCGTGCGAAAGCCAATCCGAAAAGAATTACGTTAGGAAATGCTGAAGAATATAACGTTCTTAAAGCAGCTCAGATTTTATACGAAGAAGGAATTGCATATCCAAGTCTTTTAGGGAATAAAAAATATATTCAGGAGCAGATGAAACACTTCGGGATCAGCCTGGATGTTCCGATTATCGATCCGAGTGATGATGATCAGAAAGAAAACCGGAAAAAATACCGCGAGACGCTCTGGAAACTTCGTCAGAGAAAAGGCATGAATGAATATAAAGCTAAAAGATTTGTTCGTCAGAGAGATTACTTCGGGCCGTTAATGTTGAGACATGGGGATACAGACGGCTTGATTGTCGGTTTTTCTAAAAATTATGTTTCCGTGTTAAGACCGGTTTTAGAGATTATCGAAAAAGACAAAGGGGTTGATAAGGTAGCTGCTATGATGATGATCTTGTCTGAGAAGAAACCTATTTTCTTCGCAGATACATCAATCCATCAGAATCCTACTGCTGAAGATTTGGTAAATATTGCTAAAATGGCAGAATTAACCGTAAAATCTTTTGCTATTGAACCAAGGATTGCGATGCTTGGGTTTGAAAACTTTGCGGGAATTTCCGAAACTTCAAAAAAAGTGGCAAAAGCAGTCAGCATTCTTCATGAGAAACATCCAAAAATGGTTGTTGACGGAGAAATCCAGCCGGATTTTGCCATGGATGCTGATCATCTGAGTGATTATCCTTTTTCTAAATTAGGAACTACTCCTGCCAATACCTTCATTTTTCCGAATCTTGAAAGTGCGAACTTATCATACAAAATCATCAGGGGAATGAAAGTAGCACAGGTGATCGGGCCGATCCTGATGGGATTAAAGCAGCCGGTTCATGTACTGCAGATGCGTTCCAGTGTTGACGAGATTGTCAATCTGGCTACCATTGCCGTTTTGGATGCCCAAAGAAGGGAGAAAAAAGAAAAATAATTAAAATTATTTCCAATAATTACAAAATTAAGACTTCAATTTTTGAAGTCTTTTGTTTTTATGGCGAATCATTAAAATCGCAAACAAAAATTAAGTTAAAAACCATTCGTGAGTGAAATGAAAATATTAATTGGTTTAATTTGCTATATTTGGGAGTTTTAAAAATTAATAATGATATTTTCACTACAAGGCATTGTTCAGGAACTTACGCCTGCCTACACAGTGATCAACGTCCAGGGAGTTGGTTACTATGTCGGTATTAGTTTAATGACATCGCAAACACTGACGACCAATCAGGAAACATTTCTCTTCATCCAGCAGATTATCCGGGAAGATGCCCACTTGCTTTTCGGATTCAAGACCCGTTCAGAAAAAGAACTTTTCAATCTGTTAATAAGTGTTAACGGAGTGGGTGCTGTTTCTGCCCTTATTTTATTATCGACATTAAGTCTTGAAGAGATTGCTTCGGCTATTCTTTCCAAGAACAGTGCACTGATTCAGAAAGCAAAAGGAATCGGCGCAAAAACCGCTGAACGGATTATTGTTGACCTCAATGATAAAGTGCAGAAATTCAGCAATTCGGAAGAAAATATTTCTACCATTGCAAATAATAAAGTGAAGGAAGAATCGTTATCTGCATTAGAAGTTTTAGGAATTCCGAAGCGTATGAGTGAGAAGCTGGCGGACAGGATCATAAAGCAGAACCCTGATATTTCAATAGAAGAATTGGTAAAACAGATTTTAAAAAATATTTAACATTTGGTGGCAAATAATAAGTACCTCAACCTATTTTTGTTCCTGTCGTTTTTATGTGTGTCAGTAATGACTTTCGCACAGCAAAGACCACCGGTCCGTGACACAGCAATCATCAAAAAGGATTACCAGCTGGCCGATCCTACGCAGTATGAAGCCTATTATGATATAAAGACCGGGATGTATTTTGTATATCCTAAGGTTGGAAATACAATAACCGGGCCACCGACCGCCATGTCTCCTGAAGACTACAAGGAGTTTATGATGGCTGAACAGACACGTGCCTATTACAAAGAAAAATCAGACCGTTACAGCCTGATGTTCCGGAAGGATAAGACTGATGCGGCAAGAAAAGGTTTGATTCCTTCGCTGCAGATTAACAACAGGCTTTTTGAAACAATCTTCGGAAGTAACAAAATTGAAATTATTCCATCTGGATATGCGTCTTTTGACTTTGCAGGACTATACCAGAAAATTGATAACCCTTTAATCTTACCACAAAACAGAACCAGCTTTTCGTTCGATATTGACCAGAGAATTCAGCTTGGATTGTTAGGCAAGGTAGGGGAAAACCTTCAGCTAAAAGCAAACTATGATACCCAGAGCGGCTTCGCTTTTGAGAACAGGATGAATCTGGTATGGCAGGCAAAAGGAAGCTGGAAAGACCTTCAGCAGAAAGGCCTTCAGGATGTTGATAAGCCCAGTGCGGGAGGTGAGGATAAAATTATTAAAAGAGTAGAATTCGGTAATGTGAATATGCCGCTGTCAACCAGTCTGATACGCGGTTCCCAGTCTTTATTTGGAGTGAAAACAGAATTTCAGCTTGGAAAGACGTACGGAACAGTGGTGCTTTCACAGCAACAGGGTGAAGCAAGAAATATTACGGTTCAGGGCGGTGGTGTTATGAATACTTTTAAGCTGAATGCAATTGATTATGAAGACAACCAGCACTACTTTATCGGGCATTACTTTTTAGACAATTATGATAACTCGTTGTTGAATTATCCTCAGATCAACTCAAAGATAAGTATCACAAGAATGGAAGTATGGGTGCTGGATCAGGGGAATAGCAACCTGCAGTATCAGAAGAGTATTGTCGGGATCAGGGATTTGGGAGATGCTCCGGGAGTTCTTCCGAATAATGACCAGCCCGGTTTAAATCTTTACTCTTCGGTAAACGGTTTACCCGGATTAAGAGATGCAAGTACAGCTTACGATGCTATTAAAGGGGCCAGTCTTCCGGTTGCTTCAGGAGGGGCAGAATCCTATGTAGATGGTGAGAATTTTATTTTCAATAAGAAAGCAAGGAGATTAAATTCCAATGAATATACAATACAATCCCAGCTGGGATATATTTCATTAAATCAGAGATTAAATGATAACCAGCTTTTGGGAGTTTCATTCTCTTATACCGTAAATGGAAGCAACCAGGTGTATAAGGTAGGGGAATTTTCTGAAGAGAGTACGGTTTTGGTGACCAAGCTTTTGAAGCCTAATACCACGGTAAAAACATCTTCCCCGATGTGGAACCTGATGATGAAGAACATCTATTCCCTGGATGCCGGGCAAGTTAACCAGGACGGATTTATCTTGAATGTTTTATACAGAGACCCACAGTCAGGAGGAAAGGTCAATTATCTTCCTGTAAACAACAACGAGCAGATCCGCAGTCAGCCTTTAATTAAGTTGTTAAACTGGGACCGACTGAATGCGAATGGCGACTTACAAAGTAACGGAGGAACAACCGGAGATGGTATTTTTGACTTTGTCAATGGGATTACCATCAGACCTGAAACTGGAAAAGTAATTTTCACCAAAGTTCAGCCATTCGGTAGTTACATACAGTCTGTTATCGGAAGTAATGATCCGCAGTATGTGTTCTCAGATCTTTACAGCCAACAGAAACAGGTCGCAACAAATGGCAATCTGTCACAAAGATATACTATTGAAGGACGTTATAAAGGGACTCAGGGGCAGGGAATATCTCTGGGAGCAGTAAATGTCCCTCAGGGCTCGGTAAAAGTTTCGGCTAATGGAGTGCAGCTGACCGAAGGAATTGACTACACTGTAGATTATATGCTTGGAACGGTAACAATCATTAATGAACAGGTAAAACAGTCCGGACAGGCTATTAATATTTCATTGGAAAACCAGCTAACATTTAATACCCAGAGAAAACGTTTCTTAGGCTTAAATTTAGAAAGGAGGTTTAATGAAAACTTTATCTTAGGGGGAACTGTTGTCAACTATTCCGAATCACCGCTTACCCAAAAAGTAAACTATGGCCAGGAAGCCGTAAACAATACCATGGCTGGAATCAACCTGATGTATAACAATCAGTTGCCATTCCTGACAAGGCTTACGGATAAAATACCTTTGGTAAATACTGAGGCTCCCTCTAATCTGAACTTCAAAATGGAGACCGCTTATCTGCTTCCGGGACTGAATAAAGGAATTAACGATCAGTCATACATTGACGATTTTGAGCAAACCACTTCGAAAATTACTTTAAAAGAACCTACGGCATGGAGCCTTGCTTCAAAACCTGAAAGAAACCAATCAGACCCCCTTTTCGCAGGAGCCGGTAAAAATAACGATATTACAGAAGGGTATGGAAGAGGTTTGTTATCATGGTACAACATTGACCCGAGATTCTGGGGAGTGGGAGGCAAGGCACCGACCGGTATTACACCACAATCTGTCTCCAACCACGCATCAAGAAGAGTCCAGTTCTCTGAAATTTTTAATAACAGGGACTTCGTGGCAGGAGAACAGACTTATACCAATACATTTGATATTTCTTATTATCCTGCAGAAAAAGGGCCTTATAACTCAAATTCTGCTACAGAAAGCACGGCGCAAAGATGGGCTGGTATTATGAGGCCGATCTCGGTTTCCAACTTTGTAAGTTCCAATATAGAATATGTGGAATTCTGGATGATGGATCCTTATGCAGATGGAAATACATTGGGAACCGCTCCAAAGCTTTTATTACAATTGGGAAATGTATCCGAAGATGTCTTGAAGGACGGACAGATGCAATACGAAAACGGATTGCCTACGCCTTCGGCTCCGTCTACGACAACAAATTCAAACTGGGGAACCCAGCCTAAGCAGCCGCCGATTTTATATGCTTTCTCAAGTGAAGGAGAAGACCGGTTGGCACAGGATTTAGGATATGATGGTTTAAGTTCCGATCAGGAAGCAGCTTTGTTTGGGAATACATTTATTAACCCGGTGACGAATTTGTCTGACCCTGCGGTGGATGATTTTGTATTCTATATGTCTGACCGGTTTACAGGAAACCAGGCTTCGTCTCTTGTTCAGAGATACAAATATTTCAGAGGTCCGGAAGGAAACTCACGGAGCAACTCTCTGGAGGTAGCTTCCCAGACGCCGGATGCGGAAGACATTAACAAAGATTATAACTTAGATCAAAGTGAAAGCTATAACCAGTATGAAGTAGATTTGGCTCCCGGAAGTTTAACTTTAGGATCGGATAATAATATTGTTGATATTAAAACAGTTCAGGCAACCTTCCAAAATGGTCAGACTTCACAGGTAAAATGGTACTTGTTCAGAATTCCGGTTTCGAAGTATGTGAATACTGCAGGTGATGCCAATCCTTCCATTCTTAATAATGTACGATTTGCCAGATTGCTATTAAAAGGTTTCGACCAGACTTCCACGTTAAGATTCGGTACCATGGATCTTGTAAGATCAGACTGGAGAAAATATCCGAAAAATATTGCTGTATTTGGAAATGATGCACAAGCTGATTCTGCAACGGATGAAGGATTAACTGATGATACAACTATTGGAAATCTGGAAGTAGGAAGTGTAAATATTGAAGAAAATGCCTTGAATCAGCCCCCTTATGTACTGCCTCCGGGAATCGACAGACAGATTCTCAGTGGAAATGCAGGAGCGCAAAGACAAAACGAGGCTTCATTATATTTAAAAGCTAATGGACTACTAGCTGGTCAAGCAAAAGGAGTGTTCAAAAATACTTCTCTTGACATGAGAAGGTATAAAAAGCTGAAACTTTTTGTGCATGCTCATACTGACCCTAGAACTGAAGGTCCGGTTAGTGGGCAAATTGATAAGAAAACAAAATTCTTTATCCGGTTAGGTAGTGATGCTACGGATAACTATTATGAGTACGAATCTTCGTTAAAAATTACTCCGACTTCGGCAACAGCTCCAATGGAAATATGGCCAATGGAAAATGATGTGGATTTAAATATTCAGGATTTTGTGGATGCAAAAATCAGGAGAGATAAAAATTTCCCGAATGATATTGTAAAAAGAATAATGGATCCAACTTTTGATCCTGGAGATACTTTTAAAAAACTGTATATAAAAGGTCGTCCAAGTTTAGGAAATATTACGACCATCATGATCGGAATTAGAAACGGATTATCAAGAACCGATCCTGCAGTTTCAATAGACAGAATTCTCTGGGTCAACGAAATCCGTCTTTCTGAAATTGAAAATGATGGCGGTTATGCAGGAAATGCAAGCTTGAATTTCAACTTAGGTGATTTTGCTACTGTGAACACAAGTGCTTCCTACACCTCCGTAGGCTTTGGAAATATTGACTCCAAACCGGCAGAAAGAAGCCAGTCTACTCAATCTGCGTTCAGTATCAATACAGCCGTAAATGTAGATAAGTTCTTACCGGCAAAAAGCGGTGTTAAGATCCCGTTAAACTATTCTTACTCTCAAACGATAGAAGATCCGAAATACAATCCTTTGGATACCGATGTTGAGTTTAAGAAAGCAGCTAACAGGGAAGAGCTTAAAAAAGTAGCAAGAACCTATACACAGCAAAGAAGCATCGGTGTTGTAAATATGCACAAAGAGAGAATGAACCAGAACAGAAAGCCGAAATTCTATGATGTAGAAAACCTTTCGGTAACGGCGGTTTACAATGACGATTTCTACAGGGATATTTATACAAAAAGAAATTACAGACAGTATCTAAGAGGATATATAGATTACAATTATACCTTCAAGCCATGGGTAATCCGTCCGTTCAATAAAATGATCAGCGATACTGCGAAGTCTACGAAATACTTAAGATGGGTAAAAGAATTTAACTTTAATCCGGTTCCAACACGATTTTCTTTCAGAACGGAAGTGGACAGAAATTACAATGAACTGGAATTCAGAAATATTGATGCGATCTTAAGTGGAAATTACGCAGACGACTTCGGGGCACTTAAGAACAGGAATTTTTATTTCGGATGGCAGTACGGTTTAGGATTTAATTTTACAAAATCTTTAAAACTTGAGATCAACTCTGCAACAAGAACACTGAACGACAATATGGATGTCAATACAATGGATAACAATTCCATTTTCGGAAATGTCTTCAGAGCAGGAAGACCGGTATTGTATAACCACAGGGTCCAGTTGAATTATAAATTGCCGTTCCAGTATCTTCCTTATCTTGATTTTATTGATGCGGAAATAGGATATGGATTTACCTATAACTGGAATGCGAGATCCACTGTTTTACTGCTGAGTCCCGATGGAAGCTTAGGTTCGATCGGTCAGAATACCAACGTGATTCAGGCAACAGGTACAGCAGATTTTACGAAATTCTTTGGGCAGTTTAAATATTTTAAGAATCTTTCTGCAAAGCTTCAGAAACGTAAGCAGGAAATTGATTCATTGAACAATGCCTACACGCAGGCATGGGAGAAAAACAGATATGCCTATAAAAAATATAAATTTAAAAACAGGCTGACTCCGGTCCAGAGTATGGCATATCTGTTGACATCACTAAGACAACTGGACATTAATTATTCTGAAAATAATGGAACGGTTCTTCCTGGATTATTATCTGCTCCGAACTGGTATGGGTACGGACAGACTTTAGGAGGGCCTACAGTCGGATTCTTGCTGGGCTCACAGGCAGATATCAGAAGATTGGTGATGGAGAACGGTTGGGTAAGCGATTCGCAATTTATGACCGATCCTTATATCCGGATGTCAACACGTGAATTGCGGGCCAACTTACAGGTCGTTCCGATGAATGATCTGAGGATTGATATCAGTGCGATCCATAATTATAACAGAAATTTCACCCATACCGGATTCAATTACCGGGATCAAGTCACGGGGATCGTGAATCCGAATTATACTTTTGCCAATGATCTGGTTACCTATACCAATTCTGTAGTATTGCTTAAAACAGCATTCCAGGATGGTGCAGCCATTTACCAGGCTATCCGGCAAAATGCAAGGACTTTATCTCAGCAGATGCCGGGAGCTCTGCAGCCGGACGGATTTAAAGACGGATACGGAATTTCAAATGCCTATATTTTGATTCCTGCTTTCAGGGCTGCAGTAGAAGGCAAAACGGTAAAAATGATGGATAATCCTAAAAAGGCAGGACTTCCGATTCCAAACTGGAGAATCACGTATTCAGGATTAAGAAATGTTCCTGTCATTAACGGACAGTTTTCTAAATTTGATATCCTGCATGCATACCAGGCAACCTATACGGCATCGGGAGTACAGTCAAGTATCGATTATTTTAATTCGCTTAACTCTTTTAATGCTACGCAGAGAGATATTAATGATGATTATATTAATCCGTTTACTTTTGCTCAGGTAGGGTATGTTGAAAACTTCTCCCCATTGATCGGCGTAGATATGACGATGAGGAACAATATCCAGCTGGGAATTCAGTACAACAGATTACGTACATTGTTATTAGGGCTGGTTAACCATACGCTTACTGAAGATTCAAACAATGAATATGTTGTAAGAGTAGGATATATCATCAGAAACTTCAGATTGGGGATGACCAATGTAAGGGGAAGAGGAAAAGCCAAAGGTACCGATCTGAACATCAGAGGAGACTTCTCACTGCGGGACAGCCGGACCAGTATTACCAATATCTTGCTGGATGATTCACAGGTGACTGGAGGTCAGAGGTTAATGAATATTAAAGTTTCCGCAGACTATAATGTTTCTGAAAACTTAAACCTGAGAGTATTCTATGAGCAGATGACCTCTAAATATAAAATCTCTACAGCATTCCCGCTGTCAACGGTCAGAGCAGGAATTTCCGCTACGTTTACATTCGGAGATTCAGGAGGTTTTTAATCAGAACCGTAATAAATTTAGATGTCCTTCAATTTTGGAGGACATTTTTTATATCCGATATTTGAAGCTTGTAGAATTTTGAATACATTTGTACAAAATAAAATTTAAAAATGAACACACCATCAGAATTAAAGTACACGAAAGATCACGAATGGATCAAGATCGAAGGTAATGTAGCTACCATCGGTATTACAGACTTCGCACAGGGCGAGCTTGGAGATATCGTTTATGTAGATATAGATACTGTAGATGATGAGCTGGAAGGAGGTGCCGTTTTCGGAAGTGTAGAAGCTGTGAAAACAGTTTCAGATTTATTCTTACCTATCGCAGGAAAAGTAATCGAATTCAATTCAGACCTGGAAGACCAGCCTGAACTTTTGAATACAGATCCTTATGGAAACGGATGGATCATTAAATTAGAAGTTGCTGAAGGTGCAGATCATTCAGAATTACTTTCTGCAGAAGAATATCAGGAAGTAATTGGATAAAATTTCAAATATATTCAGTAAGATTTTGCCCATTTATTGGGCATTTCTTACTTATATGCTTCTCAGACCGGGAGAAGAAAACCATGAATACTGGTTTATGTTCACTGGGATTGACAAGGTTTTGCATGTCAGTATATTTGCCATCTTGGGTTTTATTTTTATAGCTGCCTTTCCCAAAATCAGATTTTCTTATTTTTTTCAGATTATCCTCATCTACGCTTTTCTTACTGAGATCCTTCAAGATGCGATGGGGCTGGGACGGTCTATGGAAACAATGGATGTCGTTGCGGATACCATCGGCTGCCTGATCGGTTACTCTATATATAAATTGATGATCAAAAGATTTTTTTGATTTTAGAATTCTTTATTATCATTTTTAATATCTATTTTCATCCCTTTACCATCGTTTTTCCTTTCTATCTTTTATTATCCATCCTGTAGAATTTTTTTATCTGAAGCTTGATCCCGCTTTCCATTACAATCTTTTTTTTCAAAAAAGGATTTTCATTGCAATCGGGGCTAAGGTTCTGCGTGAAGACTTCACTGGAGCTATCTTATAATCCATCAATCTACTATTCCGGCATTTTTTATCCCATCTCCACTTTATCATATAATTTTCTTCCACAGTTATCATAACCGTATACAAAAATTACCCTCCTTTGGAGTGGTGTTAAAATTCAAAAAATTTTGACAGGGTGGTTTGAGTCAAACTTTACATTATATAATATGTCATTAATATTATAGCATTCAACCCTGATAGTTTTCAAAACCTACAAAGGTTTCATCACATTTCAAATTCTTTCAGGTAAAATCGTTTTATTGCGTCATTCTATACAATAAATATTAAAAGCTTGGCTATTTACAGGGTTTGTAAATAATAATCAGATCAATTAATAATCATTAGAGATGTTTCTTCAATCTCTTTAATCGATATAAATCCTCGTAAAACCTTACTTTATCAACATCTTTCCATATTGAAAGGGTTATCTGTGGTTTCCTGTGGATAACTATTACCTTTTTATAATGGTAATACAATCAGGCGAATAGACAAGGAAGTTTCCCACAAAACATAGCTGTTGATTCATATTATGTTAACTGTATTTGGATTGTAAGGTAATAAGTTAGTATTTTTGCCCCACTTAAAACGAGAGATTGTTTGGGGTAGCGCAGAAGAGCTTTTAGATAAGCGAAAACATTTAGAACTAATTCTACTTTATATTTTATAGATGATATGATATAATAATAACCTTTTACTTATGTAACGGACTTTTACAAATAGCATATAAATTATAATAATAAAAAAGAACAGATAAATCATCAGGTCTTTTAAAATTTCATTAAAAAAGATTTGCGGGATAGAAAAAGATTTGTATCTTTGCAGTCCGGTAAAACGGG
>NZ_JAKVIP010000012.1 GCF_022601875.1 Chryseobacterium sp. SSA4.19 | reverse complement strand
ATATTACCTGGAAGAACCTGCACTTTTTAGCATTTTCTTTAAGGCTAATCAAAAAATTAAAAGTTTAAACAACTTCATAGTGAATAAATTTATTAGTATTGATGAAAATATAAATCAGCTTAAAATATCTGCCTTTTTATTCTAAGGGTTTTAATCCGGAATAGATCGTTGTTGCCATTGTTGGAAGTAATATTTGTATAATACTGAAAGATTAATTAAAGTAAGCGTCTTTCGGGTATGACAAATTTACTTGTAAATATTAGACATAATTCCCAATCCATCGTAATTTTTTCCTTCATTTAGAAAAAATACTTAAAAACCAGTAGAAAAAAGATATGAAAATCAGTATGCCTTTTGCTCACATATCTAATAGTTTTGCCAGAGTTAAAAATTTCCAATAGAAAACAAAATCATTTGCTACGCATAGCTGATACTTACTTGAGCGATAGGAATTTTTAACATTAATTTAATGTTAAATACTCTGAGAATGATGCCACATTAATTAATAGAAATAAAAACTGATGCCTTAATTGGCCGGGTTCTACAGAAATCTGGTAACCTCTTTTTCTTATTTTTTGGAGAGGTCACTCAAAAGGTCACCAAAATATTGATCTTTTTGAATTTTTAACATCTGCGCTAAAACAAAAAACGCTGTAAACATTGATGTTTACAGCGTTTTAGCTTATTTTGGTTCCTAACCTGGCGGAGAGTGAGGGATTTTGTACCCATTTCTCATCGCTTTATGGATAAGATTTTCGCTGTTGCATCTCTGTGAAAGGCCTTAAATAGGACATTTGCAAAAAAGTGGTAAAATCCTAATTTAAATTTTACGTAGTAAAACTAAAAATTTCTGTTCAAATCTGCAAGTAAAAAGCCCAAAATTTGAACACGTTTTTAAAGTTCAAAACAAGAATTTAATCCTTTTCTTGCGCCTGAAATTTCTCAGTTGAAATATTTCTAAAAGAAAACGAAGAAAAAAATTAAAAAAAAAGAAAGCCTTTTGAAAATGAGCGTGGCATTCGATCAAGGTTTTTCTGAAAATCCTGAGGGCTTGACCTTGACAGAATTTAGCTATTGGACTTAGTAGCGAATTACCTTTGGTTTCTTTTTTTTTATTTTAATATGTAGTTGTAATTAGTTCATTCTTTCTTTTACAAAACTAGAAACGGTTAATCTATGCACACCTAAAATCCTACCTATTGCAGAATATGAAACTTTTTTTTCAATTAATTCTTGAATCTTCTTTTCCTGACCAGTTAATTTTGTCTTAGAGGGTTTACTACCCATGGGACGGCCTAAAATTAAACCTTCTGCTCTTTTTCGAGTTAATGCTTCTTTAGTTCTCTGGGATATAATCTTTCTTTCAATTTCGGCTGATAAACCAAATACAAATGCCAACACTTTAGAATTAATATCACTTCCTAAGCGATAATTGTCCTTAATGGTCCAAACTTGAATGTCACGATTCATATATTCATTAAGTACACCCCCAATCAGTGACTGGGGGATTCTGCCTTGAAATGTTAAATAAAATTTTCTGAAATATTCTAGATTGGAAATAGAATATCCTCTTCCAAATTCTTTCGTTAATTGTTTACTGAGCTTTTTAAGTATTTCCTTAGCATATTCCGCTCTACCTCCGCCATTTTTTTCGTCCTCAACAATTATTCTACCTATTTCAAAATAGGTTAACAACATTGTAGTGTTGATATTGCGGACAATATTATTTTTAGCATTTTCAATCAAGTGCTTAATGGATTTTAAAAGAGTGGATGATAATTGATGCATGTATTTTGAAATATCATTGCTTCTTCTTCAGCATTTCTTCGATGTCTTTGTAATTGTAATATGGTGTCCCCGTCCGCACGAGTGTACGATAAGCTTCCATTGGTACGGAGTTTCTGCAATGTTACAGTAGAAATTTTAAAAAGTTCTTTCATTTCACCAGAAAGTAACCATAATTTTTCTTCCTTATTTATAATGTGAAACAAAATCTTGATTTCATTAAATAATTCAGCTTTAAATTCTTCTAGGTCTTCAATTGTGACAATATTTACTTTCATAGCAATTGTTTAATATAGTAATTCATTAAATATTGTTATTTGATCTATCGTAGTTAAAATTGAGTTCAAATATTGCTTAAATGTACTGTAAAACAGTAGGGTATAATTTTCTTGATATTAGCTGAAAGTGTATTTTACAATCAGGCATTACCTGAAGAATTTATAGTAGCACTCTGTTTTAGAAAATTTTATTTAACAGTTTTATTATTTTGTGATTGCTACTAAGTACAGTATAATTAAAAAAATCTCTTCAAAGGCCATTAACGAGCTTATCTTCAAACACTTTTATCGACGATTTGTTTCGTTTGAGCCAAATCAAGCAAGAATTGTAAAATTTATTTTAATCAAATAATTTCTCTTAATATATGTTTAACGCAATTTAATTTTAAAAATTAATAAGAACAAGTATTGGAACGGTAAGTACATCACTGGCTTTACTTGTCTACCTATAAATGAATAAATATTAAAACATTTGTTGAAAGATCTGATGATCTGTAAATAATTTTTGAATTAATTAATCCTATCCTGCAAGCTCCACAGATCTACTCAAATCATTTATTACAGGATATAGATATATACTGAAGGTACTAAATGACATTAAATTTATATTTCAATGTAAAAAATCGTTTATGCGGTAATTTCCGTGTAAATAAAAATATATAATAATATCTTTTAAATAGGTTGTTAAATTTGGATAATATTTTGGAGATTTAATAAATATTTAAATTATATTTTATCACAACGATATCTAGAAGAGAATGCAATGAACACACAGTATTTTATCTTTACTGAGGTGATGGAATACTAGATGGTTACTTGTAAGTACATACTAATTACTGCCGGGTAGATCTCTTTTCAACTCTCTTTCAATTTCATCGATTTCCGGTAGCGGGATGTCATAACCAGTAGCCACACATTCGATTATTCGGTCGTCAGTCAGATCACCAAACTTATTGATGAAAAGGCTGTTACTCTCTTTCAGAAATTTCAGAAAACGGTTGTAATAATTATCTTTGCCTATTAACGGAGGATTAATGGTTGCTCTTTTGTCATCATTAACGATAATATCATTAAAATCGGTATTCATCAGAACGGTCTGAAAAAAAGATTCAGCAGGAAGCAGGGTGTGTAAGTAATAATCTTCAAAATCCATCACTTTCTCATTGTTAGATAAGAAAGAGCATGTTTCCCGGGTAAAAATAAACCATTTCCCGCCTATGTAGGGAATGACGCCCCTCATAAAGTCTCTTTTATAGATAAGTGAGGAAATCCTGTGGGTCAATTCTGTAAAGTGATTCTGGATCCTTTGCAATGTGTCGGGTCTGTAAAACTTCTGATCATAATAAAAGATGTAATTTCTTCCCGCATTGACCGTCAGAAATTGCCTGATAATTTGCTGGGACCTCAATGGGAGGTCTTCGCCACTTAGATTGATCAGATAGTCCCAATGCTTGCTGGCATTGAGTAAGAATTCCATGGCGTTAAGCTCAGCCTGAATCATGCTGAATCCCCCTGAGACGATATTCATACTTTCCAGAATGTAGACATTCGGATATTGAACAACATAATCCTGGATCACTTCCGTTGTTTCGGCACTGGCTTTCCGGTCAATGTGTATCAGGTATAATTGGTCACGGGTATATATTTTTTCAAGCAAGGTCTTGAAGGCCTCGGGTCGCTGATGTACCATTATAAAATAAGCGATACGAACCTGTAGTACGGAATGTCTTTCTTTGGTCTGAGGAAGGGTCTGGGATATAGTTGAATTGCTCTGCATATTTACGGAATTTAGATCATCCGCACTGTGCAAATAATTCTTCTGTGTGCGTAATGTACGAATAAAATAATGATAATCAATTATTTATATTTTTTAATTTTGAGGAATATTCATGTACATTTGCAAAGTATTCATAAAGGAAGGTTCCTGCCTTTGCTTAACCGGTTCCATGACACGGACCGGTCTGCTTCTCCAGTTTCCCATTTATAGATCCGATTTTTTAATGATATTGAGAACAGTGATTCCTTTGATCTTAAAAAATGATGTGATATTGCAGGCCAGGATAGTATTCAGACTATCGGTGAGCTGTGCAAAGTATGATAGATATATCGTGTAACATTACATTTTGTCCTCTCTATCAAAATTTTCAACAAAAAATGAAATCTGTAAAGTGTACAGATCTTATTATATTAATTTTTAATTTTATTACAATGCAAAAAGGCACCGTAAAATTTTTCAACGAGGCAAAAGGCTTCGGTTTCATCGCACCATCAGAAGGTGGCGCAGATATATTTGTACATACTTCAGGACTTGATTCACGAGGCATCCGTGAGAATGACGAGGTTGTTTTCAATGTACAGAAAGGAGAGAGAGGTTTAAGCGCTATCAACGTTAAACTGGCATAATCTGAGCAATATAGTAATTTACTGTTAGTTATATTACCGGCCTCCGCATATTGCGAGAGGCTTTTTATCTTTTTTCGACTACAATCTTTAGTATTCAATTTATAATTAAAAATATCATGCGGATCATCAATAATTTTCAAGAATATAAGTTACTGGAAGGAATCCTTGTGGGAAGTTCACCCTGGCACACGATTGACCAGAAGCAGATCGACCGATTTGCCAAAGCTACCTTAGACCACCAGTGGATACACATTAACGAGGAGAGGGCAGCAAATGAAAGTCCTTACGGATCAACCATTGCCCACGGATATCTGACGCTTTCATTGATTCCTTATTTGTGGAAACAAATAGCATCGGTGCAGAATGTAAGCGTTGAGGTCAACTATGGGATCGAAGACCTGAGATTCGGAGTACCTGTGAAAGTAAATTCCAGAGTATCATTACAGGCAACGATCAGATCGGTCAAAGATCTGCGAGGAATGGTCAAAGTAATTGTCGGTGCCACACTTGTCGTTGAGAATGAATCAAGGCCTGCTTATACGGGTGATGTTGTATTTCTTTATCAATTCAAATAGAAATTTTACATTATTAAGGAATTTAGATTGACCATTATTTTATGAAACAAATTAAATATTTGCACTACTGGACGATTGTCATACCGATTTTATCCTGGCTCTTCTATTTTGGTAGCTTCTTCTTTTCGTCAGGCTATTATTCGATCCTGCTTACGGTCCTTCTGCTGGGAAGCGTGATCACTGCCGTCTACCATTCTGAAGTATTGGCGCACCGGTTGGGCGAGCCTTTCGGCACGCTGCTTCTCGCCTTTGCGATCACTGTCATAGAGGTGGGATTGATCATATCCATTATGCTAGGTGCCAAAGGTCTGGAAACCATTACCCTGGCAAGGGATACGGTGTTTGCGGCTGTAATGCTCATACTAAATGGCATTATCGGGATTTGCATCGTCATAGGATCACTGCGATACAGGGAGCAGGCATTTACCTTAAAAGGTGTGAGCACGGCCTTAATTACCTTGACCGCGGTGGTAGTGTTTGTCTTGATCCTGCCCAATTACACTGTGAGTCACGGCGGTGGAGAATATACCTCTTTTCAGCTGCTGTTTATTGCAGTAATATGTCTCTTCCTATATTTGGGATTTACCATGGTGCAGACGATCAGGCATCGTAGTTTTTTCCGGTCGCCACAGAAAGATGGTACTGTTCAGAATAATGATGCTGAAATTAAAGTTAGCAACAAAAGAAGCTACATTAGTGTTTTAATGCTTCTTGTCAGTCTGGGCATTGTCGTGATGATGGCCAAGCTTCTTTCAAAGGATGTCGAGTATCTTGTGAAGGCAGTTGGTGCGCCAAGATCTGTGGTTGGGATCATTATTGCCGGGATAGTTTTACTGCCTGAAGCTCTTGCAGCCGTGAGAGCAGCCGGAAATGATGAGATACAGACTTCTCTTAATCTGGCATTCGGCTCTGCTTTGGCCAGCATCGGACTCAGCATTCCTGCCATCGCTATTATTTCGGTCATTAGTGGTATCAGGATGACCTTAGGAATTGACATTAAGTCGACAGTATTGCTGGGACTCTCCCTCTTTATCATTACGGTTTCCCTGGCTACAGGAAAAACCAACATCATGCAGGGCGTTGTACTGGTCGGCATCTTTATGATTTACCTTTTCACATCGATTGTCCCTTAAAACCAATAGTTATGTTTATAAAATTTCTTTTATGACAACAGTCATAAAGTAAAAAGTTAGTATTAATTACCTTCATCATGAAATAAAAAGCAGAAAAATGATAGATGAAAAATATTTAAGATGTCATGGTGCAGTAGAAAAGAAATTTACTGCAGGTTCTTGCATCTTTAGTCACGGGACCATTCAAAACCATTATTACCAGATCATTGACGGTATTGTCAAACTTTCCAATACAGGTTATGATGCCAAAGATATGACCTTTCAATTGTTAAGAAATAGAGAACATATCAGTCTGTATTCTGTGTTTGTTGAGATGCCTTCACTTCATCATGCCGTAGCACTTACCGACTGCCGAATACTTGTCATGCAAAAGGATAACTTTAATCAGATGATCGGGCGGAACAAAGTTTTAATGTTAATGGTTCTGAAAGAGCTTTCAAGTGATTTTTATTATCAGCCGCTTAAGAGCTGCTGTTATATCACGGATAGTGCAGAAAACAAGATTGAGCACCTGTTTCACAGCCTAAAGTATGATGAAACAGATCAGGAGTTATTGTCTTTTGTGATCAAGATGAGTTTACAGCAAATCTCTTATATAGCAAATTTGTCAATTAAGACCGTTCGATCAGCCATTGAGAATTTGGAAGACCAAGGCTTAATTAAGATTGTTAAAGGTAAAATATTTTTCTAAGTAAATCGGATTGGAACGCATTGTGAAGACTTTTTACATTTTGCCTATCAAACCTGATACCGTTGCCACCATAGTATCAAGATCGAAAGGTTTAGAAATAAATTCATCATACTGACAGCAATCCTGTAATTCAAGTGTTTTGGCATGGGCGCTCATCATAAGTACAGGGATTTTGGATGTTTCTGCATTATTTTTCAAATCGTTGCAGACAGCAATACCTGAGCCATCCGGAAGCCGGATGTCAAGCAGATACAGGTCGACATTACTGCCGATATTCATTTTATTGAATTCCCGGATACTTGAACTGGATATTATCTTGTAACCTTCCATATTGAAAAGCACTTCCAGCAATTCGCGGATGCTGTCTTCATCTTCTAATATAAATATTGTCTTCATAATTTTGAATCTTACGCAACGGACTATTTATATTAGCCAGATAAAAATGGCATGCTGCGGGATAAGTTAAGCAAATACTATGCGACAAATATTTATTATAAATATAATTTTAGTAACGGTGAAAGTAAAAGGAATCTACGTAGCGTTTTAACGTCTTTGTTTAAAGATAATATTATTTAAGAATGGTAATGCTTACTTTAAAGTTGACAGATCTGTTGTGACGGATTACTGTAATTAATATCTATTACCTCAAATCAGGATTATTGCTCATTCTGGCTAATTTTCTAACTAATGTTAATATGCCTGAAGCTGAGATATAATCTTTCGGCAGCAAATCTAAATCAAAAAGCACCTTGAGTTTTACGTATTCTTTTTAACGACATCTACCAGATGATCAATGTCAAAAGGTTTTTCAATATAGTCATCAGCTTTGCATTGTTCTGCTTTTTTAGATAATTCGGTCGAGGTGGAAGTCAGTAAGGCTGACAAGTCTTCGGTGGCAGGATCAGACTTTAGGTCTTGAATCACGTCAGTTCCTCTTTTATCTCCTTTAATAAATTCGTCAACAATAACAACATCAGGATTGATATCATCAATCTCATCAATGGGATCGGTGTTTAATGATGGTGTTTAATGATGGTGTTACATCATATCCTTCATTGCTCAAGATGTGATCCATAAGTTCCAATATATATTCATCATCCTGGATAAGCACCACTTTTTTCTCCATAAGTCACTAATTTTCAAGTAAATGTACAAAAAAATAATCGAAATCAGTGTCCTTAAAAATGTCTGTCACTAAAGAAGTGATATGTCATTATAACTTGACTATGTTTATTTGGCTATTCAATAAATTCAGGAATTTAACATTCAAATTGTCTTCAGATTGGTACGATCTATTGTAAAATAATTTTTCCATGTTGGAATTTTATGCGCTATACTTACTGATGTAATTTGGATGCGCAAAAATTTGCGATAAAAATGAGTTATATTCGTTAAACTAATCTTAATCACATCGTTTATATGAAAGTTATATACGTAAAACAGGAGTTGCTAACTTTAATATAATAAACTTCTTATCCTTTTTTTACTTTTAAAATCAAAAAAATGAACTAAAAATATACAAATGGAGTATTTTTAAGTAGTAACTTTGATAGTGTAAGTTTGAGATCAAAATTTAAAATTAATTAGAAAGAGAAAAATTGCACTACTTGTCTTAAATGGCGCCGTTTGGCTGGTTGTGACTTTGACGAGCATATCTTCAAACACTTTTATAGGTGATTTGGTTCAATTAAGTCAAATTAAACAGGAATTCCAAAGCTCATCTTTATCAAGTGTTTTTTTATAGTTGAAGTTTCTGTCAACCTAAAAAATTGATATCTCTAATTACTCAAAACAAAGCCTTGCCAGCAGATAACTAACTGTAGATTCTGCACCCTGGTTAAGATTTACATTTTTTTCCTCAAGCCCATCATAGCAACCTCCTGTTGCAGGGTTATAAACGATTTGATTCAAATGATTTTTTCCTAAAAACCAGTTGAATGAGTTATTCATCATTTGTAAATATTTTTCATCATGGAAAACTTTGTAAAATGCAGATAGTGCCAAAACCGTATAGGCGACATCAATAGGCTGTTCTCCACCAATTGGAGTGTTATTTTCAGTTTTTTCTTTTTGCATCCAGCCTTTGTTTGATATTACTTTTATATTATCGTCAATCATAATTTTAGATAACAAAAACTGGAAAGATTCTTCCGCAATTTGTTTGTAAAGCTCATCTTTGGTTGAAATCCACGCACAGAGTAAAGCTTCCGGTAATACGCTGTTTCCGTAAGTCAGATAATTCTCATACCAATGCCAATCGTCTTTTGCTTCGTGTTGATACATCTTCACTAAACGATTCGCAAATTGTTTTAACAATGGAAGGTTTTTTTCTGAGTTTTGATAATGCAATCCTTTAATAATAAAAGCCATTGCTCTTGTAGAATGGATTTTTTCTGCCCAGATAAGATTTTTTTGAATGATTTTCTCTGCAGTTTCAGAAAACTCCTGTGGTAAAATTTGTTTTAATGAAATTAAATAACCTAAAGCCCAGATTGCTCTTCCGTTGGAATCATCCAGATTAGTTTCGTAGTTCTGCTGTGTAAACTGTTTGTGCTCGTCAACGTAATTCAAGAAACTTCCGTCATTATGCTGGCAAAATTTAATAAAGTTTAAATAAATTGAAATCAATTCCAGATCTGCTTTGTCTTTACTGATTTGAAAATGCCTGCAAATAGCAATCATCGCCCGTGCATTATCATCCAGCGTATATCCGGAATTAATATCTGGTTTACTGATCTTTGAAAACTGAATCATCCCGAAATCGGTTGTCATATTTTGAATATGCCCAAGATTGATTTCCGGTATAGTATAATTGAGTTCTATTTTATTATTTCTAAATTTCTGAAATAACAAAGCATGTAAAATAGATGAATTTTCCCACGCTGTCGGAGCCATTTTTTCGAGTGATTTTGAACGTAATTCCTCCCGTTTGCTTTCATTTTCTAATAATGTGTTTACAGCAACAGACAACTGCTCCGGAGCTTCAAAATCAATAATAATTCCCGTGTCTTCCTTTAAAACTTCCAAAGCATGTGGAATTGGAGTAGAGACAATGGCACATCCGCTGCTGATCGCATAGGAAAATGTACCGCTTACTGCCTGATTTCTGTCTTTTGACGTGAAAAGATAAACATCGGTAAGCTGAAGATATTCTAGTAATTCCGGGAGTGGCAGATAATCATTGATAAAGCGGATGTTGTTTTCCAGATGAAGTTTACAGGTGAGATCTTCCAAAAAACCACGGTATTTTTCGCCTTCGTGCCTTACTATTGCAGGATGTGTTTTGCCCAGAATTAAAAAAATAACATCAGGATTTTTAGCAATGATTTCCGGCAAGGCTTTCAGTGTAGTTTCAATATTTTTTCCGGAACCTAATAATCCGAAAGTAGAAAGAACTTTTTTATTTTTAAGATTATACTTTTCTTTCAACGCAATTTTGTCTGTGAATGGCAGAAGATGCGTGCCGTGAGGGATTACCGTAATTTTATCGGAAGGAATTTCATAATCATTCGAGAGAATGTCTGCAGAAATACTAGTCATTACAACAAGAGATTTTGCAAAATCGGCAATTTCTTTCACCTTTTCCTTTAGCTCTTTATCAGGTTTTGGCAAAACAGTGTGAAAAGTGATGATAACATCTTTTTTTAAGTTCTTAAGAAAAAGAAACAAACCATTTCGGGTTTCATTAAAAAAGCCGAATTCGTGCTGGAGCATTACCAACTCAATTGTGTCGTTTTTATTGATCGTTGCAGCCAATTCCAAATAAGAAACGGCTTCTGAAATATTTAATTTGTACTCGGTATATTGGTTATACTCATAGTTTTCCTCTTCTGTTTCTATCGGGCAAATCATCGCATTGAAAGATTCTCCGAATTTCGAATGAAGAGATTTTATAAGATCCTGTGTATAAGTGGCAATTCCGCATACCTTCGGAGGAAAAGTGCTTACAAAGACAATGTTGGTTTTATTATAGATTTCGTGTTTTTTGTCATTATAAGTTTGTCTAATTGCTTTATCCTCCACGTCTGAATTAATATTTTTATTCATTTTTAATTTCTTTTAACCGTATTCTGCCTAATCATCTTTATACAGCGTACATCATTAACTCTTTCAATAGTTTTGAAATATTGAGTGATGCAACAGCTATCCTTTCGTCTGCAGCTCCATAATAGATATACAGTCTGCCATTCTCTACAATGGTTCCTGTCGGGAAACACACATTGTTGACTTCACCCTTCAGTTCCCATTCTTCTTCGGGTTTGAAAAGCGGATAGGGAAGTCGGGAAATTTCTTTTTCCGGGTTTTCAAGATCCAATAAAGCTGCACAGGCGTTGTAAACATAACCATTAATGGTATCATAAACACCGTGATAAATCATTAGCCAGCCGTATTCTGTTTCTATTGGCGGACACCCGCCTCCGATATAACTTGATTCGTGATCATATTTCGGAGATAAAAGAATGTGAGCTTTAAAATGTGAAAAGTAATCCTGCCAGAAATCAGAATTCAGATCTTCGATATTTTTTACGCTGACGATCTGAATTTCAGGTCTTATCCTGTGAATGAAATAAAATTTATCGTTTATTTTTCTGGGGAAGAAAATCAGATTTTTATCCCATAAAAAGATGGGGTCACTGTCAGTATGATTGATTTGAAATTCATTGTATCTTCTATACTTATCCGGGATTAAACCCTCTGATTCCGATAAAAGCTTAAACTCTTTATAAGAAATTTTCGGAACAATAATTTTTTTGTTTTTAAAGTATTTAAGATCGTTTGAAGTCGTTAATGTTCCTAAGGCATTGATGCCGTCATAACTGGTGTAAGTAAGATAAAATACATCATCTATTTTTACAATTCGGGGATCTTCTACACCGTGTTTTTCATATTCAGATTCAGGAACAATGATGGGTGAATCTGACCGTTTTTCTACCGTAAGCGGATCTGACAATACACAATGCCCGACAGTTGAGAAATTACCTTTGGCCACGGCGCGATAAAACAAATGTATTTTGCCATTTTCTTTAATAACAGCAGGATTCAGAACTCCTTCGTTTTCAAAATTTAAGTCGGTTTTTCTGAGTATAATTCCTTCTTTTTTTATTTCTACCATTTAGGTTGTTGCGTTGCGACTTTCATTTTCTTTGTCTTTCCTTTTGTTTTGTTTGTCTTCCCGCTTCTCTTTTAGTGATTTTGCCGCAGGTGTTTTATCTGTTTTTTTCTTTGTATCCTTTTCTTTTGACATTTTAAAATATTTTTATTGTATGTAAAGGTCATCCATTAAAAAAAGAAAGGTTTGTAATAGTCTTTCAATTTGTTACATAAATCATAGATATTAAAATTTAAAGGACTAACTTTGAAAGAGTGGCTGTCAACATATGGATTGACAAACTCGAAAAACGGTAAGGATAATGAAGTTATATATAAAATATATGGTAAGCCTGCGCTGCAAAATGGTGGTTCATCAGGAGCTTGAAAAACTGAATATAAGAAATGCCGTAGTAGACCTTGGACTTGTAGAAATATTGGATGATATTACGGATGAACAGCGACAGCTGTTAAAAGAAAATCTCCTCAAAACCGGACTTGAGTTATTGGATAATAAAAAAAGCATTCTGATCGAAAAAATAAAAAATGCAGTCACAGAAATGATCCATTATTCCGAATCACTTCCGAAAGAAAATTTCTCGGACTATCTCAGTGAAAAGCTTGGCTACGATTACACTTACCTCGCCAATACATTTTCTGAAGTGAAAGGTATGACTTTGCAGCACTTTATCATTATCAATAAAGTGGAAAGGGTAAAAGAGCTCCTTTTGTATGATGAACTCAATCTTACTGAAATCTCTTATAAACTCAATTACAGCAGTGTTGCGCATCTTTCCAATCAGTTTAAAAAAATAACAGGACTTTCTCCTTCTTTCTACAAACAGCTGAAGCAAAAACGCCTGAAAAATTTAGAAGACTTATAAAAAGTGTGATATATGCAAATCTACTTTCGAAATGTATAACAGGATAAGATTAAAATATATCACCTTTGGCTTGTAATAATTCTGTTACATATAAATTCGAATTATGAATACAAGTCACAATAAAGCTAATGAGGCTTTTAAAATTACAGGAGATTGGAAAGAACAATCGAAACAATTAAAAGAAAAATTTTCACAGCTTAAAGATTCAGATTTAGTGCTTGAAAAAGGAAAAGAAAATGAATTGCTGGGAAGATTAGAAAATAAACTAAGCAAAAGCCGTGAAGAGGTTATTAAGATTCTTAATAATACTCAACTTTCATAATGAGCATATTAAATCCAGAGAAATAGTACATATGTTTTGATGGATTTAATAGAAAAAGGGGCAGGTGCTTTTAAAGCCCTGTCCTTTTTTATTTGAAAATATCCTACTATGTTATGCTCCATTTAAATAAAAAAATATGAGACCACCGGATAATTTACAGAATCTTACAAGAAAGATTTTTAAAGTGACGGGTAAAATTCAGTCTTCACATCCAGAATTGTATTTCCTGTTGAATGAAACGCCTCTGTTTATGTCTATACATCATGAAGATATTACGGTTCAGGATCTAAAGCAATATCTTTCGTCTATTAGAATGCAGCTTGTTACCTTTGAGAAAGAAAAAATAAAAAAATGAAAACAATTATATTATATAAATTTAAAAACTCTTTCACGCAGAAAATGCCTCTCCTTAAAGAAAAAAGTCTGCTTAGTTCACTTAATGATCTGATGGCAATTGAGCTTCTGGATACAGAAATAATAACGGAATATACAATAGATATTCCTGACGATTTTAATTTTGAATACCACACCGATGAAGAATTGTTAGAATTATGCAAGACTTCTAAAAATTTTATTGATTATCATTTTGTAACAACTTTGAACGACTATGATGTTATCTGATTTTACCAACAAAAGTTTTCAATCATCAGATAATTAGAATTATATGAAAAAAAAGATCTACCTTTTAGGCTGGACGATAATTGTTCCCATATTGGCTTGGATAGCTTAACTGCTGCATTATTTTCTAACGGGGCATTTATATTCTTTAATCCTCACATTCTTTCTTATAGGAGCCGTTCTAGCAGCGGTTATCATTCGGAAATCATTGCTTATCGGGTAGGCGAGCCTTATGGAACTTTACTTTTGGTTTTTGCGATAACCGTAATAGAAGTTTCTCTTATTATTTTGATAATGGTGAGTGCAAAAGGTTTGGAAACAATCAGCCTTGCAAGAGATACGGTTTTCGCCGCTGTAATGATTATTCTTACAGGGATTATCGGTATTTGTAATAACTGATTATATAATTTATAAATCAAATGTGGAATGAGATTTCAGGAGATTTTTCATCACATTCTTCAGGAGGTCTTATTACAAATTAATTGAAACTCATAGTTTTTATTTTCTTGTGAAACATAATCAGATCAGATACAAAAGAATTTCTAATTAATTACTAATTGTAAATGCTTTATAAACTCTTCACATTTATAAAAATCGTAATAAGAATTCTTTAATATTTCAATTTGAAATTTTAGAGGTAAAAATTTACCGTATTTCGAAAAATCCAGAATCTCAGGAGTATTCTCCAGAAGATTTTCTAAAATGAAATCAAAATTAATGTTGGATGATTCTATACTTTTTAATTTTAATATAAATTCTTCTTGGGAAGTTTTTATCTCAAAAGAAGAATCCAAGTCGGAGAAAATATTCTTAATTCCTAAAGTATCAAAAATAAGTTTAAGCGTTCTGTTTACTTTTGAGCCTGTAAAAGAGTAAAATGTAAGATTTCTATTAGTTGAAAGTAATGGTCGTTCTTTGATAATATCTGAAAAATCAAAGACTGAAAATTCTTTCTGCATCTCCGATATAACATCCTGACTTGGTTCATCAAGAAAATCATATTCTTTTTTAGAAATCAGTACTTCCAGCATTTTTTCTCTGATTTTGTCTGCGATATTGGCAACGTTGCCCTCAAAGACTGGTTTCTTACCATCTTTTGCTGGAATTACTTCAATTTTCTTTGATTTTAAGTCAATTGCTATGATTTTCCAGATTCTTGCAGATAAGTAAACATTTTCATCTTCTCTAATCTGTAGGGTTAGTGGAATTTCACCTACCTTATTTCCTTTATAAGATACTTTGAATAAATTTTCGGTTTGGAAAACACTGTAAAATTCTCTGTTATTAACAATTTTCTCTCCTTCAATTCCTAAAATCAGTTCTGAACCGAGTTGTTCAAGAAGATCTTTTTCAATCAGGAATGCAATGATTTCTTCGATTTCACTTTCCAGTATATTCTTGAAAGCACAGTTATGATGTAATTCACTAAGCAAATTTGGTTTTAACATTCCAGAGCTCCCTTTTACGATGGAAAGCGTCTGGTGGAGTAAAACATCATAAGGCTTTTCATTCAAAGAAACCGGCTCAATATATTTCTCATCATATAAAAGCCAACAAGCAACTGATTGTAATAGTGTCCAGCGATTTGTTGCATATAAAAACAAATTACTTGCTTTGTCATCTCTTCGTCCACTCCTTCCGACTCTCTGGATTAAAGAAGCAATACTATGTGTAGCATCAATCTGAACAACCTGGTCTACACTTCCAATATCAATTCCTAATTCCAATGTTGAAGTACAAGCAATGCTGAAATTCTGATATGTGTGATTCTTTGCAAAGAATTCTACATATTCCCGCACTTCTTTATCTACGGAAGAATGATGGGAAAAGTAATTCTGATGTCCTCCGACTTTATCAGAAATCTTTCTCAATTTAACAGCAACTTCCTCAACTCTTCCCCTGGCATTTGGAAAAATCAACGATTTGCTATTTCTTGTTTGGATATATAAATCTTTTAATAATTTGAGAGGCAGTTCTGCACCGCTGCCTTCAAAATATCTGAAGACTGCATTAATAGGTTTGGGGTTTGTATCCCGTATGATTTTTGTGCTCTCAACGTCTCCGAGGAAACTTTTCAGTTCTAAATATTGATTAGAATCACTGACGGTTGCAGAAAGTGCTATCGTTTTGAATCTGGTTTTATTTATTTTTTGTAAACGTGATAAAATAGATTGCAATTGAACGCCTCTGTCGGAACCTAAAAAAGAGTGAACTTCATCAATTACTACATATTCTAATGAAGCAAACAAATGTTTTAAGTTATAGGGTTTATTAACAAACATTGCTTCCAAAGATTCCGGTGTAATCAGAACGATTCCGTTCGGATTTTTCAGCAGTTTATCTTTCTGACTTTTGCTCGCCTCACCGTGCCATTTGGTTACACTGATGTCCAAATATTCACACAATTCTTCAACACGACGGAACTGGTCATTAATCAAAGCAATTAATGGAGAAATGTAAAGCACTTTCACACCCTCTTCTTTAAAATCTGTTCTTGATAAAATGGGTAGAAAAGCAGCTTCCGTTTTTCCGGAAGCTGTTCTGGAAATTAACACATAATTATTCTCAGTTGATAATATTCTTTGGATTGCTGCTTCCTGAATCGGTCGCAACCTTTCCCAGCCTTTGTCTCTGACGTATTTCCTAATGGGTTCAGAAAGTAGATTGAACGCCGTCATAGTTCTTCAATACTATCCAGGATATTCAAGTCATTTGGCCGTTCGTCTTCAATTTCAATATCTCCAAACAACTGCTTTTTGTCAACATCCGGGTTTTGACGAATGATATTTAGAATATTCAAGAAATCACGAATAACTTCTCTGGGTGTCAAGAACTCTGATGCACCTGGCTTGTTAAATATTTCTTCCATAAAAGCAGAAATCTCTTCATCAGAAATACTGATTTCAGTTTTGTAATTAAAATCAAAGATTAATTTCAATTTTTTTAAAAGAACAAATATTTCGTTATGGTCCAAAGGCGTAAGTTTGATGACAGGCTGTGCAAAGTCACGCATTTCCAAAGTTTCAAATTTGTTAGTCTGCAATCTGGATTTTAATGCCTGGTAACTAAACAAACCTCTTCTTTCGTTTTCAAGAAATTCTCTTGTCCCGGCAAAGTTGATGAATAGATTAGACACCTTTCCCTGAAAGCAGTCATTGTAAATCGTAAGAATTTTCTCATAGTTTTTCTCACGCATTACGGAGGTGGAAATTTTGTAAAGGTTGATAGCTTCGTCAAGATTTATCATAAATCCGCTATATCCCATACTTACAAACAATTTGCAGAAATTTTTGAGCATATCATAAAAATTCTGGTCATTTATAATCTCCCGCACACCCAAATCCTGCCTTGCTTCGGTCTTTGTTTTATATTCTCCTTTCAGCCACTTTAATGCATTCCTTCTTAAAAATTCATCATTTTTGATATAGCCTTCATAATATTTAACGATGACAGAACCAAAGTCAAAACCACCTACTTCTGTGATTTCATTGATGGTTTTCATTATGCTGTTTTGAATGAGTCCAAGATATTCTTCATTACGGATATCAACCAATGAAATATTGTTTTCCTGTGCAGTTTTTGAAATAACCTGCTCTATCCACTTTTCCAATAATGTCTGCAAAGCACCTCCTTCCGGTTTGGTTTGGATGGCAATATTATCCATAATTGCCGAATATAATAAAACACTTTTTCCATCATTTGCATACAGTCGGTTATCCGGAGTAAAGTCTGCATTTGCAACCACAAATTTTTGTTTTAGTGCTACGGTATTAAGCAAATGAAGCATAAATGATTTACCGCTTCCGAAGTCTCCGATCCAGAATTTTGCAATACTGTGTCCGTTCTTTACATCATTCAGTGCGGTTATAAAGGCCTCTATTTCCTCTGTTCTTCCTACTGTAATATGCTGCACTCCAATTTTTGGAACAACTCCTCCTACAAGAGAGTTAATAATAGAGGTAGCTTCTTTAGGTTTAATATTATCAATCATTGTTTAATAGTTTTTTGTAATAATCTGGGGATATGGTAAATTGGTCATCTTCTTCTTCAATCAATACATCATCCAGTGTTTCATAGCAGGATTCATTAATTGAATCAATTACCGAGCTCATCATCTGGTTTTTACTTTTCATTACTTCTTCCAATTCATTTCGGGAAATATTGAAGCTGTTTTTTTCAAAAATTTCTAATACTTCTTTCTGAAGTTCTGAAAGGCGTAAATCTGAATTAAATCTTGATATAGCGGATTCTTTATTATTATCGCCGGTTATATGAATCTGAACTTCTCCGGTTTCATTTTCTTCTATAGAATCAGATGTTTTTATTTCATCCTCCAATTCGTCCTGAAGATATTCATTCAGAAGATTGACCGTTCCGGAATGCTGTTTCTGAACTTCTTGTATTGAGTTTCTATCGATAATAATTTTTTTCCGTTTTGGCTCATATACAGAAGCTATTCTTTTCAAGGCATTTTCAAGTTGCCTGTCTTTAATAAAATCATTCAGAATCTCTTCAAAATCTCTCAATTGTTCATCAGTTTTAAAAAGACTTTTCTGAATGGTTTTATTCATCTGCTTGTTATCAAACTTTGATGATTTCAAATCGGAATCTATGTAATAAACGTAAAGCTTAAGAGAACTTGGCTTATCCTGTTTCGCCATAAACTTGGAAGCTTCATAAAAAATATTTTCTACCGAAGGATTTTTTATGTTTTCATCGGCTAGTCTGATAATTTGATTTTCAAAGTCGGCTATATCCGTATAAGTTTGTGTTATTGTTTCAAATTTAGATTTCCAACGGGTGGTATTGCTTTCGTTCAATAATTTTTCTGTTTCAGTATCAGGAGAAACAATATTCTTCTGGTCATCAATTAAGAACACATCTAATTTTGAAATCACTTTTTCATAGTATGATGTAAAAATTTCAGGTGAACTGTAATTAAACTCTGCTGTCAGTTTCCTTTTATTTGAGTAGACCTCTCTGACATTGTTTTCACTTAATTTCAGAATGTGTCCATAAATTTCACCTTTTACAGAGTCAAAAGTATATTTATAATTTTGGCTTCCTTTTCTATATCTGTAATATTTTCTCACAATCAAATCAGACAATTCATCCATCAGGTTAACGAATGAATTATCACTAGAAACATAATTGCTCTGAAGAAATTCCACAGCTCTCAAAAACTGCTTCAGGATTTCAGTTTTACAGAATTCAGCATTATTAAAAACATTAGTTTGAAGCCAAATTCTGTTTAGGATTTCTTCTTGCTCAGTTGAAAGATTAAGTTTTTTCTTATATGTTTTACCAAGCTTCCAGTAATCATAATCATATTGTTGATTTTTTTCTCTGAAATGTTCAGCTTCGTCATCCATATTATATTCTTCAAGCTTCTGTAGCAGAAATGACACACCGTATGATTTTGTTCGCGGAAAAGTATTTCCTAACATTTCCAATTGATGCTCGACTTTTTTATAATCTTTATGAACTTCAAAATCGTTTAATAAATCAAAAAGCAGAATAAAAGCATAGTTGGTATTTCCATTGAGAGACAAAACATTCCCTTTTAAAAATTCCGCTCTGAATTTGTCATAAAAATTTCGCTGCTCCTGTGTAGCATAGTTAATTTCATCATAAGAATATACATATTGATGCGGCCAATAAGGAACAGAAGAATAAGATGATGACGAAGACGAATACTCTGACGTAATCTTTATATTACTTATCAAAGTGCTCATCAAATCAGATACATCAATAATTGAATCATCCTTCATATTAGATTCTACAGAATTTATCTGGTTTTTAGGTTGGGATGGGGGGATCTCGTTTCTTTTTTCGATATACTTTTTTTGAGGTTGTACTTTTATAGGATTAGAACTTGTATTCTTAAAAGTTACTTTATTTTTAGGTTTTTTCTTTTGGTTTTTGCTTATGGTAATGATAAAAAATAAAATTACCAGAATGATAAAAAAAGTCATATTCTCCTACTTTATATGGCGTCAAACACATCAAATTCGTGAACCAAAACAATGGTATGTCCTGACTTTCTCAAGTCCAATGCTTTTTCTACTTTTCTACCATAGCAGGCATAGCTCCAGCAAGCATTGCTGGTATCGCCAATAATCAAATAATCTGTTTTTTTTGAAATAGAATTTACAGGAATGCCTCCTTTATCTTTAATGGCATTCTGAAGTTCAGTTCTGGTTCCTCTGCTGAGAATTCCTGTGACACAGAACGTTTTATTTTCAAAAATAATCTCAGGATCAACTGCGCATATTCCGGAAATATTTATATCGGCCGTTGCTCTCTCAATTGATGCTTTTACCTCACTATTGCTAAGTTCAACGAATTGCTTGATAAATGCCATCAGTATTAATCTCTCGTCTTCATCAATCTTCTTATCAGAAACCACCGAAAGAACAAGACTTCGTATTTCATCATAAGGATAATAGGAATTCAGATGCTCATTTTCTGAAAGCCATTCGTGAAGTTTAAAAATTTCTGTATCATTGAGTTCTCCATCAGATAAGATTCCGTGAAAAATCCCTTGGAGCTGTTGCAAATCAGAAGTAATACCATTATAGTAGATACTGTCGTGTTCATATTTTTGACAAAGCCAATAAAGGTCTTCGATAGCTTCCTTTGGCGGAATACCGTTTGACACTGTATTATCAATCAGCGACATAAATTCCCGAAAAGGATTTCTGTTCACTAAATAATGGTGTTCTCTTGCCCATAACTGCAATTCCTTCATCTCATAAGAGTCTATTTTATCATCGGAAATGATTCCTAATAAAATTCCTTTGAGAGAATTGATTGCCTTATCAGCTCTTGCTTTAACGGTCACGATTTGCTGTTCCGAGTTTTCAAAGTTTGCCATAGTTTTTAATTCCTGTTTATTAGAGATTCCAATATTTGGAATCTAGCAAAATTAAATTATTAGTTTTAGTGAGATTTACGGTTTTCCGTAATTATAACTTTTAAATCTTTAAAATTAATTAAAATTTTGATTAAACTTAAATTTTGGGAAATTTATGAACGTCAAAAAATATGGTACAACCACATATATATACAAAATAAAATAAGAGTATTGGAAAGAAAGATATCACTATTTTTTATTACAACTTATCTGTTGAATCTTTTTATTAAAACCGTTTTAGTTTATAAATTATGAGTAAATAGGCCTTTAAAAAAATGGAACTCAGTATAGATTAACGTTAATGTTTCACTCTCTTAAGAAATCCCAAACACTGATTGGGATTTCTTATTTAGAAGCTAGTAAGTTTTATTTTTCCTTCCACCAACCTTCAACTCTCCACCAAAATCCACCATCACCACCTGACTTCCCTGAAACGGATTATAAGACGGCTGATAATCAATATAGCCCGAAGAATGAAGATTCTTCAGGCATTTATGGTAGGTAGCTTTTGAACGAATTTTACTAATGCGCATCACCTCATCACGGGAAATACTGACCGGATTTCGGAAGCGGCTGAAGTTCCAGAACTGGAATAAGGCTAAATAGAGGCTGATGTGTGATGGATTAAGCGAATTGTCCTGAGCCACCTTTTCGTAGAAAGCCGTGAGGTGTTTAATATAATTCATAATTTGGTTTCGGTGATGTGAAATATCATTACTTCTTTTTCAGCATTTCTTCGATGTCTTTGTAATTGTAATATAGTGTTCCGCCAATACGAGTGTAAGATAAGGTTCCATTAATGCGGAGATTTTGCAAGGTTCCGGAAGAAATTTTCAGAAGTGCTTTGACCTCTGACGAACGCAGCCATAGTTTCTGCTGGGAAATTTTTATTTGAAACAGGTTTTGTAGGTCTTCCAGCAATTCGGTTCTAAATTCCTGAAGGTCTTCTTTGGTGATTAGGTTTACGATCATAACTACTTCATTTTTGTTTTTGACTTAGTTTTCTTCTACAAAGTTGTAGCATTAAAACATTGAAAACAATAGTGTTAGAGGAGTGTGGGCTAAATAAGAACAATCTGGATGATGCAGGAATCTTTTGGAGATTAAAAAAGAATAAATTGGAATCTACCATATTGTTTACAATGAAAAAAGACGAGTTCCGAAGTCTTTTCCCCTTTTGCAAAAAGGCAAGAGAGTCTTTGGATGTACAACTTGAAAAGTTTGTATATAAAAAGACACATCTTGCTACTTATACCGCTATTTTTTTCAGAGCTCTGAAATGAAACTGCATTTAATTGATTATTAATAAGTTGCAATAATTACTTTTGAAAAGAAAAAAAGCAGAAAAAACAATAACATCAGGGTTGTTCAATTTTTGAGCCGCATTAACAGTACCCGGCTCAAATTCTGAGCCGGCTTTGGGATGAGCGGCTTACTTTTTGAGCCGGTTCTAAGCTGACCTGTGCACATTTTGCGCAGGTTTCCAGCTAACCTGTATTTAAATTACGCAGGTTTATGATAGATTATCCATCAATCTCTTGTGCGAAGATTGATTATATTTGAATCACTATGAAGTTTTTAGGTAGAATAATTTTTATCAAAAAGAAGCCAAATGAATTACCAGACATTTGAACCGGATCAGGACTTGACAACATTTATCAGATGTTATTGGACATTGGAAAGCCCGAAAGAAGAAACGCCTGAAAAGCAAACCATCGTTCCTGACGGATGTATGGAGATGATCTTTCATTATGGTGATCTATACAAACAATACTTGAATAATGGGAATAGCATTATCCAGCCCAGATGTTTTGTCATCGGTCAACTGACACGACCACTTGACATAGAGCCTACTGGCGAAACCGGAATTTTCTCCGTCCGCTTTCATCCGGAAGGATTTTTGCCTTTTACCATTAATTCCATAAAGGAGATGGAAAATACAGCCGTTTCATTGGAAAAGCTGTTTGGAAAGGATGGGCAGGAAATTGAGCAACAGGTTTTAAATGCCAATTCCATTCTGGAGAAAATAAAGATTGTTGAAAAATTTTTACTGGATCGACTGACTGACATAGAAAACATTGACCGCATTGTCAAATCAACGGTTGAAACGATTATAACAGCCAACGGGCAACTCTCGGTTGACGAATTGTCCACGCTTACCCAAGTTAATCGAAGACAATTGTTACGGAAATTTTCTTCAGCCATTGGTCTAAGTCCGAAACAACTATCCAGGACAATTCGATTACAAGCTGCGCTCAAAATGTTGTTGAATGATCAGTTTTCCAACCTCGCTGAATTGGCTTACGAAAACGAGTATTACGACCAGGCACACTTTATCAAAGAATTTAAAGAATTTACCGGATCTACGCCCAAAGAATTTTATGGCACTCACCTCAAAATGTCTTCACTTTTTTACGGAACGGATTAGACTTGTCCCATTTTTACAATTTTAGTTTTCAAAAGCATTGCAACTTTGTCATCTAAACTTTCAGCAAGGAAGTTATCCCGTGTTTGGAAATTAAATAAAATGACAATCATTCAATGAGCTAAAATTATGAAAACAGGAACAAAATTTTTTATTACGGTTGTTAGTTTGGCTATTCTATATGCCTGGACAATAAAAAGGACAAACGACATTCAAAAAGCTGAATGGCTGATTGGGACCTGGGAAAATAAAACCCAAAGAGGCAGTATCTATGAAACCTGGACCAAGGCTGGCAATAATGAATTTTCGGGAAAAAGTTATAGTATCAAAGACCAAGACACGATTGTTTTTGAAAATATCCGCCTATTGCAGGAAAATAAAAAGTTGTTTTACATTCCGACTGTTAAAAACCAAAATGATGATTTGCCTGTTCGTTTTGCCGCCAAAACCATTTCTGAAGATCAATTGGTCTTTGAAAATCCACAACACGACTTTCCGCAGATCATCGCTTACACAAAAATCACTTCAGATTCATTGATAGCCGAAATTTCAGGAACAAAAAACGGACAGAAACGCAAACAGACCTTTCCAATGAAAAGAGTGAAAAGATAAAAACGTAATTAATATTTTATTGCAGCTGATTATTATTTCGGATATTTGAATATTGGCTAATTAAAATTTATGGGAAATACTATTCACCTAAAAAGCTTCTTCTCATTTACCTTGTTGATCGTCTGTTTGGGAATGATTTTCTCTTGTTCGGCAACCAGGCACTCTCAGAATTCAATTCTTCATACGACAGATCCGATGTATGAAGAAATTGAAACATTAAGTAATGAGCTTACCGTAAAGAATAATGTTCCCGGAGTTGCAGTAGCCGTGATTCGGGATGGAAAGATTGCCTGGATACAATCGAGCGGTTATGCGGATCTTGCAAGCAAAAAACCAGTAACTTCTGAAACGATCTTTAATATTGGCTCTATTTCCAAGCTGGTATCTGCCTGGGGCTTTATGCAGCTTACTGAAAAAGGTCTTATTAAACTGGATGATCCCGTTGATCAATATCTAACCCGGTGGCATCTGCCGGAATCCGAATTTGACAGATCAAAAGTAACACTGAGACGGATCTTAAGCCATACCGCAGGACTTTCGGTCCACGATTACGGAGGATCAGACCAAGGAATAACACTGCTTAGTCTGGAAGAATCATTAAACGGAAAAACCAAACGCAATGGTGAAACCGTACATCTTATCAGCGAGCCGGGAACTAAATGGGACTATTCCGGGGGAGGCTACACTCTTGCACAACTGCTCCTTGAAGAGAGAACGAAACAGAGTTTTGCCACCTATATGAAAAGTAATATCTTCCTGCCACTTGGAATGAAGAATACCAATTATGAATGGACAGCAGAAATGATGGCTACTTCAGCAACGGCATATGATGAGAATGGTAATCCTATAAAAAACCGGATCTTCACTGAAAAAGCAGCGGCAGGACTTCAGACCACGATCAAAGATCTGGCACATTTTGCAGAATTGTCAATTAACCGTGATCCAAAACAATTGAATAAAGTTTTGAAACCTGAAACCATCAAGTTAATGGAAAAGCCTGTCCTCCCATCTTCCAACGAAGGTGAAAGCGGGCTGGGATATCGGTTTATGAATTATGAAGGTTTCAGAACCATAGGGCATACCGGCGAAAATGTAGGCTGGAGTGCAGCTCTATTTTTGGACCTGCCAACTAAGAGCGGTATCATTATTCTATGCAACGGATCTAATGGTGACCGGGTTTGGTTTCCGATCTACCAAAGCTGGCTAAAAACAGTTAAGACGAAAAAATAGATTTTCAAAATAGTGCCTCCTAAAACGATTCTTTAGTGAAGTAAAACTGTTAAATACAAGTATCAAATTGTTTCATAAAGATATTACTTCGTACAGAGCATCTATGTTTTACTGACCGTCAGGAATATCAAGATCCTCTAAAGAACTTTTACCGCCTGGAGTATCCGATCTTTTGATGACACTGATCTCTCCATTGAGCTCGATGACAACTGCCAGAACATCATCTAACTTTTCAATTCCTTCCTGACGCACTACAGCGTTGATTTCATCAACCGTTATAGCCTCGGTGCTCATATTGTCTTTGAGGTATTTGCCTTTATAGAACAATAAGCGTGGAGAGGAATTGATCAGATGTTCCATCTTATCGGATGTACTGGCAGTTTTGCGAACAGGTATTGTAATGCTATTATAAGAAATAACACCATTACACCTTCTGCTAAGGGAACCATCGCAAGAATCATATAGGCCAATGTGGAACCCAGAGCGACCGTGACCACAAAATCAAAAGCGTTGAACTTGGCCAGTGTCCTTTTACCTGAGATCCTGATGAAAAGGAATAGAATGACAAAAGAGGCAATCGTCATCAGTGCGACCTGTCCAAGTTTTTCCCAATTTTCAAGTAGCAAATCTTCCATTTATTATCTTTATCATTAGTGTTGATAAAATAATGCCAGAAATGACCTGAAATGAGAATGGTCTTCACACAAATGTTTACGATACAATCTCTTCTTCAAAGTTGTCTACCGACTCTGTGTGAACAAATGCAATATTAGCTGTTGATATTTCATCTGTCCTTTCTAAATGTCAAACCCGCAAAGTCAACTACTTTTTGGTCATCTTTTTCAGAGAAGCTAACATTAAATCCTCCGAAACCCGCATTTATGCCACAGGTAACAGCATGATCAGGTGTTATTATACGTAAAGGTATATGTCTTACACTACCAAATGTTGTAAGCTTCATCATCAAAACGTTGTCTTCCGATATATAAATTTCAACTTCTTTGAATTTTGTATCGCCAATCAGCATTTGATATCCGAAATGCTTGTATTTTCCAGTTTTATTCTCCCACACAGAGCGATCGACGTTTTTGAGTTTTAGTCCGGATTCGTACTCACGATCTCCAATTCTTTGAAATAAAAAATTTTCGTTATTCACTTTCTTGAAAACAAATCTTTTGTTGCTCCTTTCCACTAAGCTATCATTTGGAAATATTTCAGTAGGTAGAAATTCATCCCTCGATAAAGGAGTGAGAAAATATTGTCTTTCCCCATCAATAAGCCTAAGACGGTCTTTTTCTAAAATGACCTTTATATAATCTTCGTCTTGAGCATAATTACCTAAATACCTTTTCAGGCTGTGCCGGGATAATCTGATATGAGTTGAAGAACTATGAATTTTTCCTGTTATGGGAGCAGGAAACAGGTCGCTGATACTCAATTGGTACTTGTTCAGGAAACTGAAACAAAATTCTTCTGCAATTGCGCCACCTTCTGCTGAGTTTGTCATTACAATCACCGCAAATTTACTTTTGGGAATCAATAGCAGTTTTGCCTGTGCAAATCCGGCACTTCCCGCATGGTACACAGCAAAATTGGAATCATTCTTAAACATAAACCATCCTAATCCTTTTTTATTACTTTCAATAGGTACATTTTGGTTTTGCAGTGAAAACATTTCATGAATAGTTCGGGAATCTATTATCGAAGAACTTTCTCCGTTATAGGCTTTCATCAGTTCGATCGCATATTTGGAAAAGTCATTGATGTTGGTATAAATCCCGCCGGATGCAATATCCCGCAATTCATATTCTTCCACTTCATTTCCACCAAGATAGATCTTCGAACGATATTTTAAGCCATCCATTGCAAATCCGGATCGGCTCATGCCAAGCGGGGCAAAAATATTTTGATGGACATAGTCCGCATAATCTTGTTTGCTTACTGCTTTCACCAAAGTTCCTAAAATATTATAACCTGCATTTGAATATAAACCTACCATACCTGGCGGATAGGTAATATAGGTATTATTGATATAACCTAATACGTCAGTGTACTTTCCAGATCTCAGATCTGAATTCTTCCATATGTCGGCTTGAATACCTGATGTGTGGGTAAGAACGGATCTTATCGTAATATCCCTTATGTCGATATTTTTTGTTTTAGGCCTGAAATCAGTGAGATAGCTGTTTAATGGATTGTTTATATTTAATGATCCTTTTTGCTGAAGCTGCATCACGCTTAACGAAGTAAATGTTTTGGTTATTGAGCCCATATTGACGACCGTATTGGCTGTCATGGGTACTTTGTTCAATTTGTCTGCGTATCCGAATCCGTTTGACCAGATCACTGAATCATTTACGATGATCGCAGCACTTAGACCAACGCTGTTTTTGTTTTGCAGCAGATTCTTATTAAAGAATTCGTCAGATGATTGCGCGAGTTTCCTAATACTGAAGCTATTATCTGTCTGTGCTTCAGTCTTTGAAAAAATAAAAAACACAAAAAGTATAATTGATGATCTACTTAATTTTTTGAATGGCATCTTTATTCAAGTTTCAGCGGTTTTATAATAACCCTTGTTAGTTAAAGGGTTTATTTATTCTCAATTTTTTCCAAGCTAATTATAATTTTTTCATCTTTAGGAAGTAAATATTGTAAACAAACAAATCCCAATTGTTCATTGAAATACGATGTTAAAAAAGTTTTTCCAATTTTCGAGGAACAACTCGATTTTGTCTCAATTGTATTTATGGTACCAAATGGTAATATGATCTTTTTATCTTTTAGCGTGTTTTCATAAACACATTTCAGGTTCAATTTACCTTTCCAGGTAATGTCTTTTAATTCGTTCCAATGTTCACCAATTTTTAAATTCCATTTGTATTTTTTAGACTCATTAGGTTTTACGTATGGAAATGGCGAAAATTGTAATATTTGGAAAGCATTCATTCGGAAAGGATGCAACCAGACATTTGTATTATTTTCTATAACACCGGTAAGTTCACTGGTTATTGTTTTTTTATTAGAATTTAAATGAGATAAAATAATTTCTGTTTGGCTATAATCCGGATGGTCTTGGAATATCGGACCTTTTGTTTTCAGTGTTTTGATACTCAATAGATCAATTGCCTTATCATCTTTTGAATTATATTTTAATAATGAAAAAATACTGTCACTGTCAATTTTATATTTCAATGAATCATCGCCTTTAACTATCTGATAAGTATAAAAGTATTCTCTATTGGATAAATATATATTATTATCATAATTGTAAGGATTTTCATTTTCATTATTTTGTGGATTCTCAATAAAAATACCTTTAGATGAAATGCAGGAGTTCAGTAATAGTATTAGACTCAAAAAGCTGATCGATCTTATCATTTCAGTGTGATAGTGTTTGTATTAGCTTGCAGATAATGGAACAAATATGGACGAAGTGCCTGAAGGAGACTTCCGATGAGCAGTCAAATCAACATGATTATTCTCATAACTATTTGTTTTTGAAGGTTTCAAATTCAAATATAGTTATTTAAAGAAGCCGAATAGGGAAAAAGTGAATTATAGCGTACGAAATTACCCATCGTCAATTTTTTGCTCAATTAACTATTTTTAGAAGTGCGGGCAAAAATGAAGGAAAGGTCCAGTTTCAACCAAACGAGGCTAATACATTTTCAATGCAGTGAAATTATAGAAAGAAAACGTAATTGAAAAGTAGTCGCGACCAAATATTACAAATAGAGAATAAGAGTGTAAATAAGGTTCTATTTTTCCATATTAGTTATCTTATCCAATATTTGCTTTTTCCGGTTCTCTAAAGTTCCGGTTACTTCAAGGATTTCATTGCTGAAATCTCCGATCCAATCCTCTAAAATATCATTTACTTCCTGTCTTAGATTCGGCAGATCCGATTCCTGGCAAACTATTAGATTAACTTTTTCTATGGGGACAAAAACCAAAAGGTCAATCTCAGCAATTGCCGCGGACATCTCTTTATAGAGATCGGATATATTTTTCTTTTTGCCAACCGCATAAACATACGCCAAGAGGTCTAATGGACAACGGTCAAAAATCACATTGTCTCCACTATTCTGTAGCTGTTCTACAGAAAAATTGAATTGCTCAATATAATCGTCCAATGTCGGTATTTCTGAAAACAAATATCCTTCCTTCTCAAGTTGTAAGTAAGGTTCAATTATAAATTCATGATCAGGTAAACTATCAGCGATCTCTTCTGCCAAAGTTGTTTTTCCGACTCGATGTGAGCCTGTAAAATCTATTCGCATAATGAATGTTTTAAAACTTTTTAATTCAATGTTTCTCCAAAAGTTATTAAATTATTATCGGGATCAAGAATGGAGAATTCTTTTTGTCCCCAAGGTTTTTCCGCTAAATGACCATTGGGATGTATCGGAACTTTATTTTCAATGAAAGTATTGTACAGGTTTTCGATGGATGTTGTACGGATATAGATCTGCCCATAATTGTCGTCCGGAACAAGATCTTTAAATTCAAAAAAATGCAATTGCAGATCATCTTTTTGTAGCATTAAGTAATGATCAAATTCATTTCCGAAAACCGTAAAACCTAATTTTTTATAAAAATCTGAAGTCAATTCTTTTTGCCTCATTGGCAATTTTCAATAATATCAGTGATCATTTTTTTTCTTTCAAATTTCTATAATTAATCTCGAAGAAGCACTTGACTGAAATCAAAAAAACACATTAGCCCTTACCCGGCTCAAAGTTTCCTGGCGCATTTTCAAATAAGAAGCGATCATATTCAAAGGGAAAATTTTTATGATCTGAGGTTTATTGCTAAGAAGGTAATTATACTTTTCAGTCGGATTCAGATTGCTGTCATAAATATGGATTTTAGTAGACAAAGAATTGAAGATCTTGTTGAGTTGCAAAAAGTTTTGAGAAATCGAGATCAGTTTATGTAAGCTTTCCAACTTTAGCTCTACAACTTCAGATCTAGCAAATGCCTTTATCATTGTATTAGAAGGAATTTGATTTGTCAAACTATCAAAATTGAAAACCCAATTATTCTGAATATTTAGATCAATAATTTTTTCTTCATCATCTATTGTTTGAACTTGAAAAAGAGCTCCGGTTTTAATAAAGAAAACCGATTTTGAAATTTCACCTTCGGCAAGTAGAATTTCATTTTTTTCGACGGTTTTGATTTCAATATTCTGATTAAACAATTGCACTTCAAAATCCGAAAAAACTCCCAGGCTTCTTAACATATTCTAATAATTAGCGATCAGTTATCAAATTTACACAATAATCACTTCTCTTTAATTTGATCCAATCTATTCTTTATAGATTCGATGGTTCTCAGTCCGTTAGTTTCGATAAAATGGGCTAAAAGCAACTTTCGGCGGACATTTTTCATTAGTGAATCTCTATTTTGTTTAAGTTCAATGTAGAAATTGGTAAGCAAATCTGCATGCTTATCAAAACGGATAAGTGACACCTAACTTTCATCGTCTGACTTTCTTTTATACGTAGACTATCCTTTGACTCAGACTGATGCAATCATCGTTAAGGAAAGTGATTATCATGTAACAATTTGATTGTTACGATTGTCATTAGTGTAAGTAACCACTAAATATTTCAAATGAAAAAGCCATTTCAGATCATCAAGTTAGTATTGCTGCTCTCTGCAGTATTATTTTCACAGCAGACGATTGCTCAATTACCAACTGATAATCGGTTAAAGACGCCTTTAGATTCATTGGTACAGCGTTCAGTTGCTGCGTTTATGCAAAATAATTCCAGAGTCGGTATTTCAGTAGGTATCATAAAAAATGGGAAGAAGTTTATTTATAATTACGGCTCGACTCAAAGAGACAAGCAGGATCTTCCGACAGAAAATACCATATACGAACTGGCTTCCATTACAAAGACATTCGGTGCTACGCTACTGGCAAAGGCCGTTCTCGACAAGAAGGTAAAACTGAATGATGATATAAGAAAATATCTGAAGGACGACTATCCTAACTTGGAATATAATGGAACACCGATCACTTTGCTGAATTTGGCCAATCTTACATCGGGACTACCCAATTGGATGCCTGATAAGGATCTATTTGGAAAGGCAGACCCGGACGATATACCCTACATTTTAGATTCTGTCCATACGATATATAGCGGACAGGATCTCTATCGGGATCTCCATCAGGTGAAATTAAAGGTGTTACCAGGAAGTATTTCGAGGCATTGTAATACCGCAGCACAATTGTTGGGATACATAATGGAGCGTGTTTATAATGACAATTACGAAAATCTTCTGAAAAAATATTTTGCAAAGCCATTAAAGATGAAAAATACCTATCTGCTGAAATCCGGGGAAGTCCCATTAAAAATGGCAAAGGGCTACGATGGCAAAGGGCGAATAATGCCTGTGATTGATTGGGAAGACCTTAGAGTAGCAGCCAGCATCGCATCCTCCACTTCAGATATGTTGAAATATATGGCCTTCCAACTGAATGAAAAAGATCCCGTTGTATCTCTGAGCCATCAGCCTACTTTTGGTAAAATGGAAGACGGAGCTATTGCACTCAACTGGAAGGTGAAAAAAACAGAAGATGGCAGGAGAAGTATCTCACATACAGGAGGAAGCCTGGGATTCAGCAGCTATATGGTCTTTTATCCTGACTTGAATTCCGGTATTGTTCTGTTGTCAAATGAAGCCGACCCAGCCACACAAAATGAACTGATTAATTTGGCAGACAAGATAATGATCCCTATAACGCGTGGATCAACCGGAAGGTAAGGTTTATCCTTGGTTCCATTTGTAATCTGGATTTAGCGATCCTGTGCTCCCAATGTTCCTGAAGATCTCCCTTCATAATAAGCAACGAACCGTGAGGAAGCGGCAGACTGTATTTGCTTTGATGATGATCTTTTTTCCTGAAATCAAAATTTCTGGTTTGCCCAAGGCTAATCGATGCGATAACAGGTCGTTTACCATAACGGCTCTCCTTATCCCTATGCCACGCTACTGAATCATTATTGTCACGGTAAAGGTTCAACAGCACACCATTGAATTGATAGCCGAATTCTTTCTCTATCCTTTCTTTCAAAGAAAACAATTCAGGAGTCCAGGAATTGGAACTTAAAGTATTGTTATCTGCAGAATCATATGATTTCCTGTCATCACCATACCAAGCTGTCAGACGCGGTGTTATTACTGTTTTGTCGTACATTTTCTGAGTACGCTGTTCCCACGGTGCAGAATGAAGCAGTTTATCTTTTAAAAGATCAGCTTCATCCCTATTTAAAAAATGTTCCCTGAATTCCAAAAGGTCTTTCGGAAATTCATATAATTCTTCGGAATTGAATAAGGTTAACTGCTCCATAATCTATAATTCTTTTTATGTTACCTTCTGCTCTAAAGCTCAATTCTTATTTCCGATCTTTTCTTTGATCTGTTTTATATCAGTTTTGATCTCTGCAATGAAGCTTTGAATATTACGCTCTGCAAACTCATCAGGCGCATATTCTTTTGTACTGATACTACAGGCAAATTCCCAGATCTCTTTGATCTCAGGTAATGGAATTTTATAAGGTTCGTAAAAACTATTGTCAGCCTTGACCCAAATTCCATCCGCTTCGTGAAACTGAAATCTTTTATAACTGATACCATTATTAGTAGTAATAAAAACATAAGTCCGGTCCGTTTTAAGATCAGAAAGATTTTCAACATATCTTCCCACGATATAAGTTCCGTTCTTATAGGGAGGCATGGAATCCCCGTCAGCAGGAAATGCCCTGAACTTACCGCCCTTCAAGAACGGTAAAGATATGGTATCAAGACCTTCTATGTATTCCGGGTCACTATAACCGTTCAAGTACCCCATTGAAGCCTTTTGCGGAATGATCTCGATCTGATCGTTCCCATCCTGATCGACCCTGATAGGCAGAACGCTCCTGTTGTCAGGAAGTTCCATGATCTCATCGATGGAATATTTGCTGACATTTATTTTCAGCAGTAGATCGATACTGATATTATAATATTTCGAGATCTTGACCAAGATCTCAAGAGGTGGCTCTGTGGCATCGTCTTCATATTTTGCGTACCTGCCACGGGTTATTGAAAGATCATCAGCAACCTTCTGTTGTGAATGGCCCAGCTTACCTCTCAAATACCGCATATTTTCTGATAAAATTGACATTGCTATGATTTATAGCAACAAATATACAATTTTTTGCTACAAAACATAATAATTTTGTCAACATGAATCGCGCGATTGCCCATATGGACCTTGACACATTCTTCGTCTCCTGTGAGAGACTGAAGAACTCCGAACTTGTTGGAAAGCCGCTTATCATTGGTGGCGGAGACAGAGGAGTGGTAGCATCCTGCTCTTATGAAACACGATATTTTGGGGTGCGAAGTGCCATGCCGATAAAGATGGCTTTAAGGCTTTGCCCGGAAGCAAAGGTAATCCGGGGCGATATGGAAATGTACTCCAATATGTCGCATATCGTTACAGAGATCATACAGGAAAAAGTCCCTGTTCTTGAAAAGGCAAGTGTTGATGAATTCTATCTTGATCTTTCCGGGATGGATAAATTTTTCGGTTGTTATCAATGGACCACTGAAATTGCAGAGGCTGTCAGAAAAAATACTGGTCTGCCCATCAGCTTTGCCTTATCCACCAATAAAACTGTTTCCAAAATCGGAACCGGGGAATCGAAGCCCATCGGAAAACTTGAAATTCCTGAGCAGAACATCAAGCCCTTTCTGAATCCACTTTCCATAAAGAAGATTCCAATGGTTGGGAATGTCACTTTTCAACTCTTATCCAGATTAGGAGTCAGAACCATTGAAACCCTATCGGAAACACCGATTGAAGTTTTGCACCAGCTGATCGGAAAAAACGGGCAGGAACTCTGGAAGAAAGCCAACGGCATTGATGAAACGCCAGTTATTCCCCATTCCGAAAGAAAGTCCATCTCAAAGGAAAATACATTTTCACAGGATACCATCGATATCACCGCCATAAAGAGCATACTGTCAGGAATGGTGGAACACTTATGCTTCCAGCTCCGTCAGGAGAAGTGGCTGACATCTACCGTTGTGGTAAAGATTCGGTATTCCAATTTCGATACGGAGACCAAGCAATACATGATCCCTTACACTTCATCCGACCATACGCTGCTCAGGTATGCATTAGAATTATTTGAAAAGGTCTACAACCGCAGGATGCGAATCAGGCTGATAGGGATAAAATTTACCGGATTAGTTCACGGCTGTCACCAGATGAACCTGTTTGAAGATACGGAAGAGCTTATCAGTCTTTATCAAACGTTGGACAAAATTAAAACGAGATTCGGTTCAGATAGCGTTGGCCGGGCATCCGCATTTTTAAACCAATAAATTCACGATGTTATGTTCATCAATTGTCATTCTTTCCACAGCTTACGCTACGGCACTATTTCCGTAAAAGAACTGGTTCAGCAGTGTGTTGATCTGGGAATCGGTGCGTCTGCTTTGACCGACATCAATTGTATCTCCGGCATTTATGATTTTCACAGGTTATGTGAAAGAAGCAACATAAGGCCAGTCGTGGGTGTGGATATAAGAAATGACAATAGACAGTATTATATCTGCCTGGCAAAAAATCAATCAGGTATTGGTGAGATCAACAGGCTTTTGACACAGCATAATTGTGAAGGAAAGGACTTGCCTGTACATCACCCTGATCTGTCGGAGGTCTTTGTCGTATACCCTCTGAGCAATTATCCTGAGAAACTGGGCAGAAACGAATACATCGGGATACGTCCCGAAGAGATCAATCTTTTGATCAATCCCAGCCTGAGAAAGTATCTGCCAAGAATGGTCATGTTACAGCCGGTAACTTTTACAACAAAGAGAGAATATAGACTGCATAAGATCCTGCGTGCCATCGACCGGAATACCCTGGTCACTAAGCTTGAAGAAAATGATATATGCGGCCCAAACGAGAAGCTGATCTCAAAGGATGAGCTTTTAAAGAATTACCATCATTATCCACAGATCATTGAAAATACGAAACAATTACTGGAACAATGCCATTTCCATTTTGATTATAAGACCCCTAAAAACAAAAAGAACTTTACAGAAAGTAAAGACAGCGATATAAAGCTTTTGAAGGAACTTGCCTATAAAGGGTTTATTAAGAGATATCCTGATGATGACGGAAAGGCAAGAGCACGGATGGACAAGGAACTTGATGTCATTGATCAGCTGAATTTCTGTGCTTACTTTCTCATCACATGGGACATCATACAGTACAGCAATCGGATGGGGTTTATGCATGTCGGTCGCGGAAGCGGTGCCAATAGTATTGTGGCCTACTGTCTTGGCATTACAGACATCTGCCCGCTGGAGCTTGATCTGTACTTTGAACGCTTTCTGAATCTGAACCGGAAAACACCGCCGGATTTTGATATCGACTGGAGCTGGCAGAACAGGGATACGATTTTACAATACATCTTTGATAAATATGGAAAAGACCACGTGGCATTTTGCGGAACAAATGTCGAGTTTAAATACAGATCGATCTTCCGTGAGGTGGGAAAAGCATTTGGTCTGCCAAAAGAGGAGCTTGACGAGCTTGCCACCAGATCTATTGAGCAGCACGATATTAATTCGGTGTCAGCAATGGTTCACAAATATGGAAAGCTTTTAGAGAAATTTCCAAACCAGAGAAGTATGCACTCTTGCGGGATTCTAATCTCTGAAGAGCCCATCACCAATTACTCCGCATTGGAAATGCCGCCGAAAGGATTTCCGATCGTCCAGTTCGATATGCACGTGGCTGAGGAAATCGGTCTGGAAAAATTCGACATCCTTTCCCAGCGGGGCTTAGGAACCATCAAAGATACGGTAAAACTCATCGAAGAGAAACGAGGTATCAAAGTTGATATCCGTGATGTGAGCTTGTCAAAAGATGAAGAGAAATGCAATGAATTTCTGAGCAGGGGAAAAACAATCGGTTGCTTCTATATTGAAAGTCCTGCTATGCGCGGACTTCTCCGAAGATTAAAATGCAACAATTATAAAGTATTGGTAGCAGCATCATCCATCATACGTCCGGGCGTGGCACAAAGCGGAATGATGAAGGAATATATTTTCCGCCATAATAATCCTGATCAATTTGAATATTTCCATCCGGTTTTTGAAAAGGAACTGGGAGAGACTTACGGGATTATGGTTTACCAGGAGGATGTTATCAAAATCGCCCTTCATTTCGGAGGCCTCTCCCCTGCTGACGGCGATGTATTACGCCGGGCGATGAGCGGCAAAGGACGTTCGCTCTCTGCCCTGCAGAAAGTCAAAGACCATTTCTTCGAATCCTGTAAAGCCCTGGGTCATCCGGAGCAGCTCTCCAAAGAGGTCTATCGCCAGATAGAATCCTTTGCAGGCTATTCATTCTGCAAGGCCCATTCGGCATCCTATGCGGTAGAAAGCTACCAAAGTCTTTATCTGAAGGTGTACTACCCTATTGAATTTATGGTTTCGGCGATCAATAATGGCGGCGGTTTCTACAGAACAGAGGTATATGCCCATGAAGCGAAAATGTCAGGTGCAACCATATTAAACCCTTGTGTCAATCTAAGTGAATACCAGACTACGGTTTATGAAAAAAACGTCTATTTAGGATTGATGCACATCGAAAAGCTCGAAAGCAAAATCGCGGTTTTAATTCCTGAAGAACGAAAAAATAATGGTGATTATACCTCCCTGGAAAACTTTGTCAAAAGAATCCCCATTGGTATCGAGACCTTACAAACTTTAATATTCATAGGAGCATTCAGGTTTACCGGAAAGCAAAAGCACGAACTGTTAATTGAAGCCCGATTTCTTTTAGCAGGAAACAGGCCGAGTTTTAAGCATTTGACATTACTGGAAGAACCGCAAAAAGAATACACACTTCCAAAAGTACAAAGGCATCCTTTGGAGGATGCTTTTGACGAAATTGAGATCTTGGGATTTCCGGTTTCGGTAAGTCCGTTCGACTTATTACAAACCAAATACAGAGGCAGCGTGATGGCAAAGGACCTGACGAAATACCACAAGAAGCAGGTCAAGATGTTGGCCTATCTGATTTCCCGAAAGCACGTTCCGACAAAAAGAGGAACAATGTTTTTCGGTACTTGGATCGATGCGGAAGGTGAATATTTTGATACAGCGCATTTCCCTGACAATCTAACTCAATATCCTTTTCAAGGTGGTGGATGTTATTTATTATTAGGAACCGTGGAGGTCGATTTTCACTTTCCCACCATAACCATTTTAAAAATGGCAAAAATGCCTTTCATTCATGACCCCCGATATACTTTGGATAAAGACAAAGCGTACGAAGCTTATAACAATATCAGGGAAGATGTCAGCATGACCTTTAGAAAGCCTTATCCACAGGAACATGAGATCGGATTACCAAGAAGGAAGATGAATTAATTAACTCAAATCTCTAAATCTTATTATTTTTTCATTCTGATTTTCAGTTTGTTCAGATCTTTGTACAACGGAAAAAATAATGGTAATATCAGTATTTATTTTTTAAACTCAAACTTGCTTTTACAAGTAATATAAGCACAGGAACTTCCACTAATGGTCCGATAACCCCTACAAAAGCCTGCGGAGAATGAATTCCGAAAACTGCTATTGCTACAGCTATCGCTAATTCAAAGTTGTTCCCTGTAGCGGTAAATGCGATTGAGGCATTTTTATCATAGGGGATATTTAAAGATTTATTGATAAAGAAGCTGACAAAAAACATCATTACAAAATAGATAACCAACGGTACGGCAACTTTTATCACATCCATTGGCAGCTCCAATATTTTGTCTCCTTTCAGACTAAACATTATTACAATGGTAAATAGTAAAGCATACAATGTAACAGGTGATATTCTTGGAACAAATTTTCTGTTATACCATTCTATACCTTTTGATTTGATAAGATAGTAACGACTTAGAAAACCTGTTAAAAATGGAACCCCTAAATAAATCAATACACTCTCTGAAACATCTTTCATTGATACCGTTACGTTGAAGTTGGCCAGTCCTAATTTGCTTGGTAATACATTGATAAACAGCCAAACTAAAAAGCTGTAAAAAACCACCTGAAATATACTGTTCAATGCAACCAGCATAGCGGTATATTCTCTGTTGGCTTTTGCCAGATCACTCCAGACAATTACCATTGCAATACATCTCGCCAAACCTATCAGTATCAATCCTGTCATATAATCGGGTTCATTTCGTAAAAACAAAACTGCTAATCCGAACATCAGCACAGTCCCAACAAACCAATTGAGAAATAATGAAATACCTATTACTTTTTTATCTTTGAATGCTTGAGGTAATAGTGAATAATCAACTTTTGCCAAAGGGGGGTACATCATCAAAATAAGACCAATTGCCAATGGAATATTTGTCGTTCCTACGGACATCGCATTTGTAATTTGTGAAATTGAAGGAAAGAAATATCCTAAGCCTATACCTGCTGCCATTGCAAGGAATATCCATAAGGTAAGGTAGCGGTCAAGAAATTTTAGCTTTGGTTGCATAAAAACTATTTTTTTATCTTAGAGAAAACGTAGAACATTACAGAAGCGATCTGCAAACTTCTTTCTGCATATACTTGTGACTGCTGTGGTGTGTTATCGGAGATTTTAGGATCTTCGAATGTGATAGGGATTCTTTTCTCTGCTCCTGCTATGAAAGGACAACCACCGTCTGCTTGTGAACAGGTCATAATTGCGGCAAAACCGGATGTAGGATTGAACGCACTATCATATCTTTTTGAAAATCCAATTACAGGTAACGAATCATCATTATACTTGATAGCATATACAGGGTTATTTTCATCCGCAATTTTGAAAATGTTAAAACCTTGATTTACGAGTGTCTCAGCCACTTTTGGAAATAATGCCGTTTCTTCCGTACCTCCCGAATAACAACGCACATTTGGAATATTAAAATAGGCAGCTCCAGCTTGCGCCCAGATTTGTGAGAGGTGACTTCTGCGTGAATTATGGGTACAAATGAAAACGAGATTAATATCTTTTCCTTCATCCATTTTTTGCTGTACAAAATCAATTAATGACTGCAATGTAATTTTTCTTTCTTCACTAATGCTTTGATGTTGTAATTGCTGTATAGTATTGGTTAATTCTGGATACATAGTCTTTATTTAAGCTTTATTCTTATTAATCTATTCCGATATTTTTGCTTCTGCGTTCCATAAGAACGTTATCTTTCCAAATCCCATTTTTCTTACCGATCTTTTCTCGGTAACCAACTAATCGGAATCCACATTTCTCGTGTAGCTTGATACTGCCTTCATTTTCGGCGAATATACCGGACTGTAATGTCCATATCCCGTTTTCTTCGCTTTGTTGGATTAATTCTGTCAAAAGAGTTTTTCCGATTCCTTTACCTCGTGCATCCGTTGCAACATAAACGCTTACTTCAGCTACACCCGAATAGACACATCGGCTTGAAACAGGTGTCAAAGACGTCCAGCCAAGCATCTTATCATTATCATAAATGCTGATTCTACAAAAATCGAGATGTTTTTTATCCCATTCTTCCCATTGTGGAGAATCGTTTTGAAAAGTGGCTATATTGGTTGCCAATCCCTGTTTGTAGATTTCTATGACTTCCGAAAAATTGTCTTTAGTTATAGGTCTGATTTCCATTACGCTTTCTTTTTTTAGCAACAACCCGAATTAGGAGTACAGCACGAAGTATTCAAATCAGAAATTTTGACATTTTGTTTTCCTTCAGGAACTCCGCAAGCTTCATTAGCCAGACAAGCAGTTTGTTTATTTTTCAGAACAAAATTATTTCCGTTAAAATCTAAATCATACTTACCGATAGTTTCGCTTTGATATTCAACCTCTATCTCTAAATCTTCGATTCCCAGTTTGTCTTCACACAGTGAGATGATGTCCAAGAGTTTGGTCGGCTTCAATCTATGCTCAAAGTCGTTCGCATCCCACAATTGGAAATTGACAACCTTTTCATTTCTGGTATTGCCACCGCAGTCTATGAAATGTTTTGTAATAACTCCTATTTCTGTAACGTGAAAATGCTCAGGAACAAATTTCCCGTTTTCTAATTGAAATTCTACATTGTTCAATTTTGGTAAGATTTCTTTGATGTTTGATAGTTTCATAATAATTAATGTTTATTTAATTTATATATTGCAATATGACGATGTTAAATGGATAAAAAAAATTGTTAGCAACATTGCCCAACTTTTACATCTTGTTCAAAGAATTGATTGAACAATACCTGAATCTTTTTCCATTTTTTATCTTCGATACAATAGCAAACTGATTTCCCTTCGATAGTTCCTTGAATAATCCCGATACTTTTCAATTCTTTCAAATGTTGAGAGATGGTCGCCTGTGCTAGTCCAAGTTCGTCCACTAAGTCATTACAAATACAGGCTTTCTGATTAATGATGTATTGGAGGATTGCGATTCTTGCAGGATGTGCCAAAACTTTAAAGAGAGAAGCTAGATTATTTTGCTCGTCTGTGAAGATTTCTGTTTTAGTAAGTCCCATAATTGATATTTTTATATTGCAATATTACGATAATAAAAATTAATAGTAAAATTATAATCTAATTTTTTTAAATTATAAAAAACAGCAATAAGTTAAAAATCATTTAAACTGTTTGCATTTTTAATAAACCAATCATTCATATCTTTAAAATCGTAATACATTAAAGAGCAATCTTCTACATTAGTATATTCTTTTTTAATTTTTGATGCAACAAACTTTCCGTTTTTGTCATTGTCAAGATAAAGCAAGATTTTCTCATATGTATCTAATATTTTCTCAGCTTTAAAAAGCATAGCCGTAGAGTTTAAAATTAAACAATCGCAGGTCAAACCTAATTTACATTCAAGATTCCTAAAGGTTAAATAGTCAAAGCAGCCTTCGAAAACTGCCACCTCATGATTCATATTCTTTGAATTACTGATCCAACTTACATCTTTCGCACCGAGACAGATTTTAGCATACTTGTTCCTTATTTCAAAACCACCGGAATCGTTTTTAAATCCGATCCCGAAATACTTTTTTCCATTAAGTTCATAATGCACCTCCCTAACGCACTTCTTTTGCTCAGAAACTTTTCTCGAATCCAGATATTGAATCAATGCAGGGTGCCTGACTTCGTCTACTTTTAGTATTGTGTAAGAAGTTTTAGGTTGTATCTCTTCAGCAAACCGTTCAATATTAACCGTAAAATTAAACGATGCAAGGTATTCCAATGCTTCCGCAACGGAGCATTTTTTTATTTGCCGCACAACAGAAATTACATCGTAACTCTTCCCTGTTCCAAAATCAAAAGCGATATTCTTAATAAAATCCACACAAAGACTTGGAATAGTCTCTTCTCTGTCCAACGCAAAGTAAAAAGCGGTTCTGCGATTTTCTTTGACAGGAAAAAGGTTGAATGATTCCAGCAACGAACGGATGCTGATATTTTGTTTGATTTTTCCGCAATTCATTTTTTTCTTTTTTAAAGCACGTTTCTCTTACCAATTTCTTTTTAAATAAAAAATAACTTTTCATCCTTTTCACTCTACTTTTAGCTATTTGGTGTACTGCAATCTTAGAAACCGCTTGGATGATTTTAGGAATGAGTCCAATTCCGATATGGAGATCAGTTCATTTCCGAAATTAAAATGAGTATAAATTCGAAAAAGCACCGTTTTTGAAATGAGTGCAAATCCGTTTTCAATTACAACCAATTCTTCAGATCAGAACCTTATCCGCAATCTTGAGGTATAATCAACAAACGGCAAGCTTACCAGACTTTCAGGAATGAGTCCAAGTCCGATATCAGATTCCTTATGCTTGTTTTGTTAATACGTCATTAACTTCAGCGAGCGCAATTCCGAATTTGAAAGCAGTACAATTCCGAAATACGGATGAGTACCAATCCGAATTCACAGGATAACCGGATAGCCATTCGGCAGCAGTTTTCCGATCTTGCTTTCACGATAGAGTTTAATCATATTCTTTTGGATCTCCATCAAAAATCTTCTGCCCTGGAATTCGGTAGAACTTTTCCCTTTTAACCTGGACGTTCTGATCAATTGCCTGAATGCCTTTTCAATCAGCTCGCGTGTCTGCAGAATATTTTTATACTGGTAGGAAAACTGCAACATTTCATCCTCTTGTAAACCATATCTTTTCCTGAAATACCTTAGCCGTCTCGTAATATCAATTGGCACGTTATCCGGTTCTACCCTTTTTTCAGGAACGGCATCCGTTGCGTACGGTATGATTGAGATCATATCCCCTTTATATTTAAAGTGGAATGATAAACTATTATACCGATCAAGATTTGATCTGGCGGGCTTTAGAAATTTAAAGCACAGGTCGTTAGCTGTTTTGTAGTTGAGTCCGAACTTTCTGTTCAATGTAGAGAGCTTCAGAGCTGTGCCGGTCGGTGGAATTTTTGACAGCCAAATCGCAAAGATGATATGCTTGTTGTTCCTAATGTTGTACACCAGGTTATACAGCACATAATTATACTGTGGAATGACCATCAGCTTTTTCAGCCAGTAGCTGCTAATCAAGAAACTGGTATAGCCGCGATGCTCATAGCTTGGTGTTGAGATAAGACCTCCGAACGTTCGAATCTCCTTTCCCCGGGAATTGACCGCTCGGTACCAGCCCATCCTGAACCTGGCCAGAAATTCATAGGCATCAATGACCTGCCTGGTGGAACCGCTGGGTGAGATCTTATGGTTTTTGATTTTCATCACGGCAAAAACATTGTTGTCGGTCTCGAATTCCTCATTAAACAAAGAAAGTTGTTGCGGTCGGTCTTCCGGTCGGAACTGCTCGCTGCTGATGGTTGCAATGATATTGAATATGACACGCAATGCATTGATCGGAATATCAGCCGCTTCCTGATCCTCGAATATAAAATCATCTACGAAACCATTTCCCAGTCTGATTCTTTCCGGCTCCTTCCCTGTCCTTGCTGTATATTCTTTTCTGACAATTCTTCTGTCCTTCTGAGGGAATGTCATATCCTTCTTATTTTTTAATTATTCTGACAACACTTACAATTCAGGGTCTACTTTGGGATGCCGGATATCGGGTATCCTGTCAATCGTCAGTTGAGAATCTTTACCTCCGGATTTCAGAAACGGCAATATATTTTTGAGCGATGTACGCCAATTGGTAATAACCCTTCCCGAGTCGCTTTTCCAGTCATTGAATAACCAGTTTGAATATTTATCTTTGATAATGTCATCAAGTTCAGGACTGTAGGCATCCAGTGACCTGGCGTACATTAAAAATTCCTGGAGGTCCGGCACCATTCTTTTTCCCTTTAAAGACTCCCGGGATACAGACGTTGGATCTTTGTCACCAATGGTATCAGCAGTCTCGGACTTATTTTTCTCTTCGCTTCGAAAACGAATTTCATTCTCTTTAGTGAAAACAATGGGCTCTACGACATCATTTGACGTTTCATCACAATTGGTTTCGTCGATAGGATAATTAACAATCAGCCTGTAGCTTGCTGCAACACCGCTTACGGCTGTATATTGAACCAATCCCGAATCCCTAAGCTTTTCCCTGGCTGTTTTTATGGTTGCCCTGCTAAGCCCCAGCCTTTTCCCCAGCTCAACATCAGACATCATGAACTGATAAGAATCCTTTTCTTTTGCGATATTAAGCAGATATAGGTACAGGGAAGTTACAGCAGTCCCGGGCTTGAACCTGTCACTGAATATCCAGAAGCGGTCGATAAGCTCAACATAGTACATCGTTTATTTTTTTCCGAACAGCTGTAAAGCTTTTTCCTTATCGATGATGATAATATTACCGTTTTGAATGATTGCCTTATCCAATATGCCCGAAGACTTAACCTCAGACGCTTTCGAAACAGAGCATCCAAGAATCTTGGCAAGGCCTTTAAGCCCATACTCATATTTCTTCTCTGTATTCAAATTTTGGGACACTTCAAGAAATTCAGCAACGGTCAGCTGCCATATCGGCGTCTTAGGATCAATACTTTTCTTTTCCATAGCTTTTAAGATTATCGTCTTGTGATAAAATAATCACAAGACAAAATTCCAAAAGCAATGGAGATATCTTTCGGTAGTTCTTCGGTACTACCGAAAGATTACAGTATTTACGCTACAAACAAAAGCTTCATAAGTTACTCTCTAAAAACAGAGACATAGAATGTAACCAATTCAGACAAAATAACATTACAAAAGTTTCTAACGGATCAATTCAGAGTAAAGAATCAAATAAAAAACAATCGAAAACAAATAATTATACGTCCAGATCATCGAGATATTGATTAAAGTTCTGTTGCAGCAGTGAAAGAAACTTACTTCTGTCGGTTTTACGCAGCCGCAATTCTGCCAGCGTCTTGTGGTAGTTCCCTAAATTGATATTCATCGAACTTTCTGCCCATCTGAAAATCTCCGCCAGGTCAGCATGTCCGCCATTGAAACATTTTGTGAGATGAAGCGCATACAGCAGTTCGGTCAATGCTACCTTAGGCGCTGTCCACTCAATACTTTTGACCGTTTCGGGAGAATGTCCAAGGTAATCACCTGAATTGATTTTGTCCGCAAGGAATTGTTCCAGCAGATCATTCGCTAGTATCTGGGACACCAGGTGGTCGTGGGATGTCGAAAAGTCCTCATCGTAGCTGTAGAGTTCGGGGCTGAGCTTCAGCTTGAAATCAAACTTAAATCGGACAAAGTATTTCTTATCGAGATAAGTAGATTTACGGCGATAGTACGTCATAAAATCTTTGTGCTCATTATAAAAGTGCAGCAGATTGGCTCTTTCATTCTGATAATAAGACTTCAGCACCTCGGGGTCCGAATAAGGCCTTGAAGACTCTATTGATAATATCTTCGCATAATAGATATAAAGTGATATAAATTTTGGTTTGATGGTTTTGAAGAAATAAATTTCTTCACTCCAGTCTGTGAACTGGTAACTACGCAGCAATTCCTTCAGTTGCCTTATCGCCGAATCGGTTTCCATCAATATTTCTTCGGAACAGCTTACGATGCCATTATTGCTCCTGTTGATCTGGTCGACAGCGTTGTTGAGCTCTATCCAAAGCTGATCGATCTTTTTTCGAAAATTCTTTCCGTTCATACGTTTACCTTTAATGTTCACGTAAAAATCGGCTTAAAAACAGATAAAATCAACTATCTCTCAGCTCCTGCTGTCTTTTTCTGATGAAATCAATCGGTCTCATTCCATTGATTTCCAGGAAATGGGACGAAAATTTTTGCCGGTTGGTCATTCCGCACTCAACCGCCAAGGCATCAATACTATAATTCAGATATTTGTTGTCCTCCAAAATAAGTTTCGTGATATACCGGATCCGTAATTCTTTCAGATAGCTTGGGAATGAAATCCCCATATGGACATTGAGCACATAAGACAGATGCGTCCGATTACTTCCGAGCATTTTTGCAACTGTTGGGATGGTAAGATTCTGGTTGAGAAACAGTTTTTGATCCTCAAATCCCTTCAATTTGCTTCGTATATCTTCAATGATCTCAGGACTGTAAAGACTTTTCTCCTCGCTGTTCACCGTATGATCGTGAACGGACTGCTGATTTTCTGACTCTCTTAATTTGATAAGTAGTTCCTTATACTTCTGCGTAAGCCTTCTTTCTCTTTTGCGGGATCGCCAGATCATATAAGATGAAAACAACATTCCGGTCCCAACAGAGATGTAGATCAACGCCAGGTCTTTATCATGTTTTTTTTCAAGTCTGTTTTTCTCCTCAATTAAAGTATATGTATCATACTCTCGGTAGAGCCTGGAAGAGAGCATTGCAAAATCTGCATTAATGATCGAATCTGCCTTCAGAAGCTGCCCGGTATAATACAGCTGGCCGTCTTTATCTTTATTTCTTTTTGCATCATTGATCAGGTATTCGTAATTGGACCTGATCTCAGGCGTGATAAAGCAGAATTTATTCACCAGGGAGTCCACTTTCTTAAAATAGTTTACAGCATCAATTCTGTCCCGCTTATACCAGTATAATTTCCCTAAATAAAAGTAAACGGTTGTCAAAGAAGCCTGATCACGTACGCTGCTTAAAATATCCCTTGATGCGATTAATTGTTCCTGGGCTTCGTCCGCTCTGCCCTGCCGCAGCATTTGAATACCTTTCCCCTTTCTGAACAGGCCAAGCTCAGGTAGAAACTCCTTCCTTTTTCGAAGCTGCTCCAGTCCTATATTGATGAGAGAATCTTCCTGTTTGTAAAGATGTAAATGTTTGTAGCACGTACTCAGCCTGTAGATACTGTTAAAATAGCCTCGCTCGTTATTGATTCTCAACGTCATGTTTTCGTTCTCTTTTGCTTTTTTCCCGAAGTACTCAGCAGTCTCTCTAAAATGAGCAGCAGCTTCCCTGTAATATCCCAAATAGCTCTTTACCATTCCAAGGTGGTAGGTAATTTTATTTTTAAGATAGAGGTCCTCGGAATTTTTTGAGTACCTGAATGCAATCAGGTATTCTTCCAGCGCAGGCTTGTACTGCCTGCGGTTATAATAGTAGATAATACCTTTGCCCAGATAGGCCCGTGCAATTTGATCAGTATCGCGGGACCTTAAGGCACATATGATGGCACTGTCTGCATATAACAGTTTTCTCTCAGATTGTGCACTGTAGTATATCGCCTCTTCATAACCTCTGATCAGTTTTTTGAGATCATTCTCATCCTTTGCTTTATTAATGTACAGGTTTACGAAGATCAAGGCCCTTTCGTCATTTTCATGGTAGGAATTGTACAGTGCTGCGATTTCCTTATACGATCGTTCAGGGTATTGATGGCCATCAATAAAACACCAAAACAGATTAAAGATCAGTAGTAAAATGCTATTATGATAGTTCATAACAATGAGATATATTCAAATTTACTGAAAAATCGACAATTAAACACCTGTTTCATTTTCCCCGAACTTAAAATCATGTTAATACTTGACTATCAGAACGATAACCATAAAAATAAAGGGAACAATGTACCAATCATTCCCTGTTAAAAGATCCATCGTTACCACCTTCACTTTTTTCATGGCATCAGTCCCGCTAATTTCGATGTCAGAATTCTAAACGAACCCGGCCGGGATAGACTTTTTTAAAACATCAAAAATTACAAACGACTATGAAAAAGTATATCTCAATTTTAATGCTGGCACCAGTACTTGGTATGGTATCGTGCGACAGAGAAACCACCAATAATGAAATGCCTGAGGACAACGCTCAACGCATCCAGTACAAGAGTAATCAATATCAAACCGAATACGCACGAAGCCAGGAAGCGCAGGTTGATTCCGCGTCCAAGGAAACCGGCGACGACGATGAACCGCAAGATGACAAGCAACATTGGAAAGTGCCGACCGATTCAGTGTGGTAGTCTAAGCTGAACCCAGACGATAAGCCTCGGTATGGAAGATCAGAAAATCACGCTAGCCACAGGGCGAAAATGCACCGTCAGCGGCGAATGGGAAACGCAGGGAAGGCTCGGAACGATCATATATGTCTCAAAGGGAGAGATCATGCCGGCCTACTGCGGAAAGAATGTCAAATGGATATTGATCAGAAAAGGATAAAACAGAAGTAAAATCAGACCAATGAAAACCTTCAAATCAAGATTTGTAGAATGTACAGGTTATTTTTTCATACTATTATTTTGCTATGCCAGCATAAGTAAAATATTAGATTTTGAGAATTTTCAAATACAGATCGGTCAATCACCACTATTAAGTGCTTATGCAGGAATTGTATCATATTTCACCATCATTATTGAAATAGCGATTGCTTTTTTACTAGCCATTCCTATAACCAGAAGGATTGGACTTTACTTCTCAATAGGACTGATGGCAGCATTTACAGTATACATTTACATTATTTTGAATTATAGTGAATTTATACCTTGTTCGTGCGGAGGTATATTGGAAAAAATGGATTGGAATACACATCTGGTTTTCAACATATGCTGCATTTTGTTAGCCATTATCTCCTATTTTCTGGTAGAAATTGATAGAAATGTAAATTATAAAAGAACTATATCGGTAGTTCTTTTTATGTTGGTATTTAGTAGTGGTTTGGTGGTATTATTATATTATACTTCTGAATATATGATAAAAAAAGAAAACAATTTTATCAGGCGTTTTCCTCATCATGGCGTGGTCGAAATAGATCGTTATGATTTGAAATTCAATTCATTTTATTTTGCCGGACATGATAATGATAAGATCTATCTTGGAAATTATACTTCTCCATTTCTTCTAACTGCACTCTCAAAAGACTTAAAACTTTATAAACAGTATTTACTGAAGCCTGAAAATTATAAGAAATTCAAGTGGTCAAGTACGAAAATTAAAGTAACCCCTCCGTATGTATTTTTATACGATGGGAAAATTCCTATAATTTACAAAGCTCCAATAGGGCAAACTGAAATGAAGATCGTTAGTGTAAACAACGCTTATTTCAGTGATCTGGAAATTATCGACAATGATCATATTGCTTTACGTTCCAAAAGCAGTAACAGTGGTTCCAATACACTAGGATTATTAAATCTTTCAGAAGATAACCGAGTAAAATTGAACGATGCATCATTGGATGGAAATGGTCTGTTTGAGACAGATGGACAGTTATTATACAGCCCGTTTAGTGAATCACTGATCTATGTTTATTACTACAAAAACCGTTTTGATGTTTTTGATAAGACCATAAGTCAAAAATTGATACATCATACCATTGATACGATTTCAACGCCTCGAATCAAAGTGGTCGAAATGAAAAATGGTATAAAGAAAATGGCAGCACCACCACAGATCGTCAATGCATATGCAACTGTCCAGCAAGACATTTTATTTAATAGATCGAATTTGATTGGAAGGTATGAACTGAGAAAACACTGGAAAAACAATAGTGTTGTAGATATGTACAACATCAGTAAAAGAGAATATCTGGGAAGTTTCTACGTCGAAAACCGCGGTGACGATAAGATGACCCAAATGTTGGCAACCGATCAGTTCTTTTATACATTGATCGGAAGCGAAATTGTGAGATACCGCTATGCGCAAGTGATATCAAAACAATTTAATAGGGAAAGCCCAAAACCTATAAAAGAGTAGGCAAAAACTAAAATTACTTTATTATGAAAAAATTCATTTTACCTGTATGCGTAGGATTACTAGCTACAGGAGCAGCATTGACAACCCAAAGTTTCAAGGCGCATAACAGCGCTATTGTAGATGGACATATGCTGGATGTTTCAGATCCGGCCAATCCAAAATGTGAAAATACATTTATTGAATGCTCGACCATCCCTTCGGCTTTTGCCTGTCAGGATGGCAACGGTAACGTTTTGCGGGAACTTCAGGGAACAAGTTGCCCTGAATCTCTTTACAGACCATAATAAAAAGAGCTGCCTATCGGCAGCTTTCTTTATTTTATCATAGTTTCTATTTAAGATAACGATCGAACCATTTCAGGAAATATTGAGTTGCTTTCTTTTGATTTTCAGGTTTCATCAGTGTATGTCCATCCTGTGGAAATAACATGAGTTCAACAGGTTTATTAAGACTTCTTAATCCGACAAACATTGCAATACTCTGCTCAAAATCAACGTGACGGTCTTCTTTTCCTGCCCACAGCAAGAGCGGGGTGTTTATCTTATCGGCATTGAAGACAGGATTATTATTAAAATAGACATTTTTATTATCATAAAAATTACCGGAAAATCGAAAGCTTTGATCTGTATATCTCCAGATGTTCGGTCTAAAATTGGTCTTACTGACTGAAAAATAAGAGGCTGTTATATCAGATAGTGAAGCTCCGCTTATGGCCGCTTTAAACAGGCCCGAGTGCGCAATGATATAATTTGTTTCAAAACCACCAAATGACTCCCCCACTATTCCCATTTTACTTTGATCTATACTAAAAGAATCAGATGCTACTTCAATAGCTTTATTAACTGACTTGAGAGCAGATTCTCCAGGTCGATCGATGATATATTTTATCCTGGGCAAAATGATAATATAATCTTCCATAGCAGTCAGGGAACGGTTGAATCCGGACTGATTGAAAACGCTCGGAAAATAAAAAGACTTATAGGAAGCCGCTTCATTCTCGTAGACACATACTATGGCAGGATACTTTTTATTATGATCATAGCCCGGAGGCAGAATGACACTTACATAGGTTGCATTTCCATCATCATCCCTAAAATCAATTAATTCTGCTTTTGGAAATTTTTCTTTCTTAAACATTGGCTTATTGGACTCATAAATAACCTTCAATGTTTTATCTCTGATGTTGTATTCTTCCAACATATAGGGCGTGTTAGCATTTTCTTTGGTGAAACTTATATTACCTTTAGAACAGACGAATTGATCGAGCTTATAAAAATCCAAACCTGAAATCCTTTCAAGTTTCTGTCCGTCATACACAGAAAGCCCCTCTCGAATATCATCTTTATGACTTACCTTAATTAAAATATAATTTTCTTTGATCTTCCGATATCTGGTCCATCTAAGAGGTGCACTTGTCACTACCGATCTATTTAATATCTTAAAGGATACTTCCGGATCAGAAGACTTAGTTATATTTTTATATGTCTTAGAATTCAGATCATATTCCCACAGATTCGAAACTGAGGTTAGATAAATTTTACTCATATTATTCGAAAAAAACAGATCTCCTGCCGAATTGAGGTTACTCTCATTTTGTCTGTTAGATCGATAAAATTTTTCCTTTATTTTACTCGTCAAATTTTCTTTCTTCTTGGAATGCAAATTATACATCCACCAATCCCGGTTTTCAAAGTAGATCAGTGAACCTTCTCCTACCGGATAAAACTGTTTCGCTTTTTGAACTTCAAATTCAACTTTGTTACTATAAACATTTCTAATTCTAATGGAGGGAATTAAAAACTCAGTTTCGGAATCACCATTGGCAAAATCCAGAACCTCTAAAATATACCGATCATTAAAGATCAAATAACGATTGCTTACATTTGGATCACTTTCATTAGATACCTGTTCCCCGGTTGATAGATCAAGCAGTAATGCTTCAAAATCTCTATTTTTTCTTGCCTCGAAATTGGGTTTTAAAGCAAGGTCACTACCGTACCAATTCTCAATGCTGTCTTTGTAGGAAATGGGTTTGTTTTTCCTTGATGCAATAAACATATTCTGATCGCCAAATCCAAATCCCGTAAAATCATTAAACTTGTGGTCAATGAATTTATCTAATATTTTCTCTCCATTCCATTTGTAGAATAAGACTTTCAGTCTTCCACTATCTTTTACAATAAACTTTGATAATTTACGTGAGATGTCAGGCGTATGATTGATCAGCTCTTGCGATCTTATACTGTCAAATCTTGTTATGATCTTACCTGTTCTATAACTAACTACGAAAGAAAAATCACTCCCCAGAACCAATGACATATCATTATCAAGCGTCTGAATTTTTGATATCCTTTCTGCAATATTAAACAACCTCAGAGACTTTCCTATACCGAAAAGCTGTTTAGAGCGTGTTATGATAAGACCATATTGAAGATCATCTTTAAAATTAAAATCAGATACATCCTTGATCACTTTTTTCTCTTTAGTTTTTAAGTTGATCATTAATAGACTATTATCTGATTGAAGAACTACAAAGAGATCATCATTGAGAAAACTCCTGACTACATTTTTAAAGGAGATCGTATCTTTGGTCTTTACATTTAAAAGAACTGTTCTTTTTTCAGAGTTGTCAAAAATTTTGGTAAATGAGCTCCAATGACCATTATTACTGATATCCGAATTAACGATCTTGTACCATTTATCAAATTTTCGATCATCTAAGATCCTTTGTCCAGAAATTTTTCCGCAACAGAAACACCATAAGGCAAATAATGATGCATAAAATCTAATACCCATCATTCTGAGGTTTAAGAGAGGGATTGGCAATCAATTCATTTTCAGGTAAGGGCAATAGAGACATATGGTTTTTCCAAGATGATTTAACTGTTGGCATATAGGTATTTAACAGACCTCTTCTTTTAAGATCAAAGAATCTATGTCCGAACTCAGTAAACAATTCGTGTCGCCGTTCATCCATCACAGCAGTTCTGATCTGCTGCTGATTCAAATTATCAAGACCTGCAAGCCCTGCCCTTTGTCTCAATTGATTTAAGCGGGTCATTGCAGTTTGAATATTTCCCAGCTCATTTTCAGCTTCAGCCGAGATCAAGTAAGCCTCTTCGACCCTCAACACAATTGAAAATTCTAATGATGATGAAGTTTTATTATTCTGGGTATATTTATACGGATAAGAATAATTCATCGTTGCATTAGATAAAGTCTTTGTCCATTTTAGTTTTCTCTGATCATCGGGTTCGAACGAATTCAATAGATTTTGAGATAAAACGACATTTTGCGGAGGCAAAGTGACAAAAATATAATACTGTCCTTCCAAGGTATTGACCCCTGCTTCCAAAGGCATAAATTGCCAGACAGCGCTTTTACTGTCCTTTAAAAACGTCTTTGAAATATCCTGTTCCATGGTATAAAGAGGATTTTGAATGATCAGATCCGCCATTATTCCGGCTTTTGCCCATTCCTGTTTGTATAGATAGAGTCTGGCCAATGCCAATCTGACGCCTGATCTGTTAATTCTCGTACGATGGGCTGTAGGATATTGATCTGTTAAGAACTGATCCGCTTTCTGATAATCTTCCTCAATATGAACATACACATTATCTGAACTCTGTCTCGAAACAGATTGATTTTGCAGATAATCCGTAGTCGTCATATACGGTACACCACCATAGAGATTAACCAGGTAAAAATGTAAGAACCCGCGTATAAAATAAGCTTCGCCCAAAATCTGGTTAACGGTCTGCTGATCAAGATAGGCTGTGCTTTTTTCAACTCCTTCAATGATATTATTGACAGCATAGATCTGCTTGTAGGCATTCACCCAGATCGTGTTTACAACCGTGGTATTCTGTTGGACGCCAAGATCGAAAAAGGTCTTAAAATCCAGAGACTGATTACTAACATAATTGAGTTCATCCGTATAACAGCCCATTAATGTCCCTACCCCATAAAGCGAACCATTTAAAAGCGTATTGGCCCTCAAATTTGAGTAGACATCCGACAAAGCTGCATAAGCAAGACTTTTATCTTTAAACACCATAGATTGGGATATCTGATTGTTAGGCTCATCCACTTCAAGAAACTTCTCACAGCTTATCACATAAAAACCGAAAAATAGAATAATGAAGGGGAAAAAATACTTTTTAATATGATATGAATTTTTCATTTTGTCAAAATTTAATATTAGCTGAAAAGGCGAACGTTCTTGCCAGGGGCAGAAATAACCCCTGCACTTCGGGATCAATGCCTTTGTACTTAGTGAAGGTCACGAGATTCTGCGCATGCAGCTGGAGTGTCAGGTCATTGACCCAAGTTCCCGACAGAGGAACTTTGTAGCCTATCTGTACATTATTCAGCCTTATAAATGAGGCATCTACAATGACTGCATCACTGGCCTGATACTGAGCAAAAGCTCTGGATGCATTGGTATTGGAACCTGTACTAGGTCGTTGAAATCTTGCATCAGGATTTTCAGGAGACCAGTAATCGAGCATATAGGTTGGAACGTTGGACATAGAGCCTAATAATGGTAAACTATAATCTAAATTGAACTGTCTCTGTTTAACGAATTGAAAAAGAAAATCCAATGACCAGTTTTTATATGAGACCTGACTTCCTATTCCACCGAAATATTTAACACCTATGTCAACCACCTTCGTTCTATCATTGGAATCGATCTTACCATCCCCATTCAGATCGGAAAACTCAAACAACCCTGTAGTCGGATTGACCCCTTTAAGCTCATAAACCTTTTTAATGTTTAATGATTGTCCCACCTCATAAGTAGAAGAGTAAGATGATGATTGCAAATTATCATATTCCAAAAGCCTGCTCTTTGGAAGAGTCCAGTTTCCGGTCATTCTCCATCTCACATATTGTCCCCTTACAATTGAAACACTCAGATCCGCCTCAGTTCCTGAGTTCTGAACTTTAGCAGAAAAATTGCTTTGTATCGTTGCAAAACCCGTAGTAGCCGGAAGAGGAATCCCTACCAATTGATTGGATGATCTGTTTCTGAACCAGCCTACAGAAAGGTTGATACGATCTTTTAAAAACCCAAGTTCTAAAGCATATTCAAGCTTTGTAGTTTTCTCCCAACTGAAATCCGGATTATATAATCTTGAAGGATAGATCCCTATTGTTCCATCATAAGCTTGCGATGTGGTTGTATAAGTATTGAGATACTGATAATCCCCGATCAGGTCACTTCCGGAAGTCCCCAAACTTGCCCTCAGCTTTCCAAAGCTCAGCCATTTTACGTTTTGCTTAAATAAGCGTTCTTCGGAAAATAACCAGGCTGCACCAACAGCTCCAAAGTTGGCAAATCTCTTGTCCGGGCCAAACCTGCTGGAACCATCTCTCCTACCTGTCAGATTAAAAATGTATTTCCCTGAATAATTGTAATTGAAACGTCCGAAGAACGCAGTGTAGCGGTAGTCGATATTGGTATCTTCAATGATCTTCTGGACCTTGGCATTGGACAAATTATCTATAAACTCATTTGAAGTAAAATCAGATGCCTGCAATCTTACGATATCATTTTTTCTATCCTCAAATGTAGAACCCAGGAATGCGCTGAAAGAATGGTCATTCCATTTTGTATTCCAGTGAAGTTGAGGTTCTATGATCCAACTTGTCTTTGAAACCAATCCTTCGTACCGAGCAGAAGTACTGCTTGTATAGCCTAAACCTGGATTGAAGGCGGACGAGGGATTGATCCTTGATTCATTTTGCTGCGTCTGCGTATATCCTGCATTCAATTTTAAAGCCCAATGTTCTGAGATCTCATAAGAGGCATTAACGTTGGTTACTAATGATCTGATAGCATTCAGATACTTATTTTCCAGTTTTGCCAGAGGATTGGTAAACGTATTTCCTTCCCAGTTCAGACTGCCGTCAGACTGATATAACATTGGAGCATCAGGAGCCAGCAAGATCTGCCGGGTAAGGTCTGCATCTGTCTGGTTGTTATTTTCCTTCGTATAAAAGATGGTCGGACTTATTTTAAGTTTCCTGTCTGGGCTTGTAATGACTGTGCTAAAATTAAATCCAGAACGTTTATATCTTAAACCATGGCCAAAAGCACTACCCTGCTCCAAATTGGACAACCCCAGATAATACTGGACATTTTCCGATCCTCCAGAATAAGCGAGCTGTTGCTGCTGGCTTATAAAAGTTTTCCCAATAAATTCCCTGTACCAATCAGTATTTCTGCGTTGGTCCCATTTCCCGTTGATATCGTATGCTGTTACAGGATAGGTTGTTATTCCATCATTGGCATAGGCATCTCTTCTCAACTGAAGATACTGCTCAGTACTGGCCATTTCTACCAACTTATTAGTTCTTGATACAGAAGTAATGGCATTGAACTCCAACGAGGATTTTCCTTTTTTTCCCTTTTTTGTGGTTATGATCACAACACCATTTGCTCCTCTGGAACCATAAATTGCCGTTGCATCCGCATCCTTGAGAACTTCCATACTTTCAATATCATTCGGGTTGATGGAATTGAGCGGACTTGATTCTCCCTTGGAAAGAATATTGTTCGATAAAGTACTTAAGGAGTTGGACTGCGCATTGAGGGGTACACCATCAACAATGATCAAAGGATAATTACCATCAAACCTCAGGCTGTTCTTTCCCCTGATCTGGATATCAAACCCACCACCCGCAGTACCGGAGTTCTGAGTGATCGAAACACCCGACATCCTTCCCTGTGCAGAAGCCAAGACATTCGTCACAGGCTGGTTCTCGATTTCTTTTGCGGAGACCCGAGCAATACTCCCCGTACGTTCTTTATCCCGCACTTTATAATACCCCGCATTGACCACCACTTCCTCAATGCTGTGTTCCTTTTGATCCAACTTAAGATTGACAATTGTTCTGCCATCAAGAGCGATCTTCTTTGCAGCATATTCAGGATGCCGAAAGATGACAAATGGATTTTCTCCTGTTATTTCTAATTGATATATTCCTTTTGAATTGGTTAAGGTAACCTGGTCACTGCCTTCCTGAGAGACCACAACTCCCGAAAGCGGTGACTGATCCTCTCCGACAGTAACAGTTCCTTTCACTGTCTTGGTCTGCGCTTTAATATTGCCGCATATTACGGTAAACATAAACACAAGACCGATGCTTCCTATGTTAGAATAGGATTTTTTCATAGTTTTGTATAGGTTTTAATTTTATTAAAATCCTCGAATAAACTCTAGCTCTTTCCCGGGTCTGCAAACTATGGGAGGAGCTTTTTTTATGTTGAGGATGATTCTATTTCATTTCTTCTTTTTTATTATGACTACTGGATTCAGGTATTTGAAAACAAAACTTTCGCAGTGCCCTTCGGTAAAGGATTTCGCCTAAGATAACCGCAAGGCACCTGAAAGCCATTTAATATGAATGAAATTGTGTCCCGTGAAAGCTGGTAAGCCGCAATGAGTTGTACACCCCATTGTATCGTACGTCTGGTACTATATCTTAAGGAAGCGGCTTAGAAATAATTATAGAGTATACAGACTGCATACGTAAATAAAACGGCGTGAAACTCTACAATATCCGCCCAGAGGTACTGCCATACCCATAACAACAGATAGAGAGAGCCCACGCCTAGGTCGTGAGCTTTCTGCTTATCCTCTCGTTGTTATTTGAAAATTGGCAGTTTTCTTAGGCGAGATTCTAAGCGATTAGCTTCTAATATTTTTGAAGGTTCGCAAAATTACAATTAAGTAACTTATTCTACAAAGATAAGAAAAAACATTTCGGTATACAAAACTATACCAAAATATTTTTTATTATGTGCTTAATTGCATTTATGATTAAGGAAAGTGAAAAAATTATAATTTTAAAGACAGCGATTACTTTGCGTAAAATGCTCAGTAAGAATAAGAGTTACTCATCGAAAACTGATGGTAATACTGATGTAGTTAATAGTTATGATAAAATAGCTGCAAACTCTAATTCAGAACTGACCAAAGCCACAGTAAATGGTGCTTTTAGTGGAAAGAAAAGGTCAACAATGGCAACTATTGTTCTTATAATAGAATCAATGGGATACTTAACGAGAGACTTTGCTGAAATCTATGATAAACTTTCAGAAAAAGATGTTGTCAAATTCAGAGAAGAATTGTTGAAGAAATAATATTACTGATTGCCAAGTCAGCGTATTAATCGACAAATTACTTGTTATTTATATATTCTTACAATTATTTGTGATGGAAATAAACAAAATATGCCGTAATTTAAGATTTTGCTACTTGTACTTTAAAACTCATTAAGCATAATAATTATTATATTTATATATTAGAAAAAACAAATGCCATTACGTGAAAATTATAACAGATATTGAAATAGATATAAGCGATAAAACTAAATCTGACATAACAATTAAGTATATCATTTCATCAAAACATAGAGAGACAAATAATCCTTCTAAAAGTTATTGGATAGTTGAATATATTGAAGAACTTCAATGTTTCATTACGAATTATGTGAATAATTATAAAGTAGAAAATTTAACTTGGGGATTAATCCAGGAAGCTAATTCTTTGAAAGTTTTAGGACGTAATATTTTCAAAGAAGAACTAAAGCTTGCCAAATTCATCGATAGTAGCAAAAATAATATTTGGCACGGATATCCAGCTGATTACAGAAGAAAAAATCATGATAGACCTTGCTCAGTAGTTTTGCAAAAATGGGTTAAAGACAAGATTATTACCAAATCAAAAATGTTGAAAATTAGACAAGGCCAAACATGCAACCTGTAAAAATTAAAATAGACGGTAACTACTTCGATTGTCAAATATACAGTGGAAGACTTTATCTATGGACTTTTGATGGTGATTTAAAAATAATTAACTGGAATGCGCTTATAAATTCTTTAATTAAAAATGACAGGGACAAAATTGTAATGAACTTTTGTTTTTTAGATGGCAATTACCTCTATAAATCTTCACTAATTGAATTATTCAAGGACAGAGATTTTAGAAAATTACTATTAAAAAAGTTTGCGCGCGTTGAGGAGAAAAAATTTATAGTCACTGAAAAAATGTTGTCAAAATTTACAATGGGTGTACAGAACACACCTTTAAATTTGATTCCTACTGATACTGAAATTTATAGTAATAAATTGTATTTTATTAACGAAATGGGTCTCTTCTCAGCGAGCGCAAACAGGCAGAAATCTGAGAAATATTTAGTTAGTTCGAGACCTACTAAACTCTGGGACTGCAATCTTTTTTCAATCAAAGCCAATAAATATCCGCAAATTGCTTTATCAGGTGGAGATGAGGGACTTTTTGAATATAATATTTCACAAACAAAACCAGATAATTTAAAGATTATAGAGAAAAATATATACCAAATTTCTGAAAATCATTCTTCTTTTAGTAATTACACATATTTAAATATTTTTAATAGTTCATTAGTTGACAAATCATATTTAGCAATGTTTAAATGGGAGAAATCAGATGAAAATGTTTTACCTCCTCTTCAGATGATGAATTATAAAGGTAAAAATCTAAATAGGAATTTTGACCATCTATTATCCACAGAAGCTATCTTTGAGCAAGAAATTGATGCCAACTCTTTAAGTTGGGGAATTGATGACAAGATAAATCTTATAACGGAATCAAAGTTTGAAATTATTAAATGTAATTACTTCGCCGATATTGATAAGGGACAGAAAATGTTTAACAAAATATACAGTAATGAGATTAATATTAGCGGTGAATTAGTTAATACCGGTTCTTGTTATTTTGGAAATATAATCGAAACAACAAACGGTTTATTTATTCTTCTAAGTAATGGCTCAAATTACGTGATTAATGAGGAAATTACAAGATGGAGAACTTATCCAAGATCAAAAAATTACGAAAATCATCTTCATGTAATTTTAGATGACTGTATTGAAATTTATTCTTTCAATCAAGATTATTTTATAGAAGATCAAATAGATAAAGTTTTTGGTATTGAATTTAAAGAACCAAAATCTTATTTTGATACCTCATATTTTGATAATATTTGGGATTACAATTAATAAGATTGCTTTCTATAAACACAGGTTTAAAAAAACACGAAATTACATAGACTAATATATGTACAGGTAATTATTTTTTTTAGAGTTTTGCTTTTTATCACTAAGATAATAGACAATTTTTTTATTTTCGACAGGATCTTTCATTGAAATTATCATTTTTATATCTCCATAATGTAAGTATTTATTACATAACCTTAAAAATTATATTTAAATCCTTCTTCTTCTGACTCCTTTAAAATTCGCATTGCACTCTTCGCTTGTTTTATAGTTAAAAAAGCTTTTCTATTTGCCAGAATTCCAAGGTTATAGGCTAATTTCCTATCAAAAGGTGTAAATCTATTATTTTCTTTTGCCCACTTCGCGATTGCAAACCAGATTTCACTTTTAATTTCTCCTGCCTTCTCAATTATTTTTGCATCCTGTGGAGAAAGTTCTTGACCAACCAAATCATTTTCCACATAAGTATCAGCATCTTTTCTGATCTCATCATTTATGACATTTGTATCAATAAACTTATCCTTAAGCGTTAACCAGCATTCTGGTTTTTTACACCATTCCCCTATATTCATTCCTGTTTTTGAAGGATTGTTTATGTGAGACCATACAATATCTATCATTTGTTCAATCATATCGTTGACGGCTTCATTTATCCCCTGATTTTCCCAGATATTGTCAAGATTTAATTTTTTGTTTGACTTATATGATAACCAAGCAAGAATATAAGAAACCATATTTGCTTTATATCCTCCCAAAGCTTTCTTTGCCACTATTTTGTCAATTTCTTTGAATAGAATTGCTTTTGCTATAAGTCGCTGATAATATTTTTTACCTACTTCATTCTTTTGACTTGATAGCTCTTTTGTAAAAAGTTTGAAATTATTTTCCGCTCCTTTGCTTACATCAAAGGGTCGTTGCCACCAACTCATTTCGTATTTTGCTAAATCAGTTTTTAAGAATTTTTGTTTTTTTGGATATTCACGGTCAAATATTTTAGACTCTTTGCCTGTTTTCTTTGATTTTTCGTCAAGATACTGTCCTCTCGTTCTTTCATAAAACCATTTGTTTGTTGCTTTACCTCCTGTAAGTGAGGGAACCCATTCCGTTCTTGAAAAATTTTCAATTGCAATGTGATATTCACTATTGGAACTGAAATCAGAATCCTTTATAATTGTCTGTGTGTTTGCAAACCGTGAAATTTTCGCAACAATATTACCCATTTCATCCTGCTGTTGTACAACTGAAATTTTCATCTGCACAAATACTTTTGATAAATCAATTTCTTTTTCCATTGATGTAGCAAAAATCGATGCTGTTGTCTGTCCTCCGTTTACTACTTGCCAGTTTGAGATTCTGGTGATATAAGGGATATTATCTTCAAAATCTATATCAACTTTTTCTGCGGTTGTAGAAATACCGTTGTTGTACGCAAAAAACATATCTGGTTCTTTTCTGATGGTTTCTCTTATTCCTTGATTGACTCTTGCTCTGAACTGTAAAAAAGTTCGCACATTTTTTTCAAGTAATCCCTGTCTGTACTTTTCATACACTGATGCAAGAATTTTTCCCGGAATAATAGCAATATAGGCATCCACTTTTTCACTTACCTTATCCATATGCAGACACTTCAGCTTATAGTTGTAATCATTCAGAAAATCTATTTCAATTTTCTGTTTACCTGAACGAATTAAATACTGCTGATGTACTCTTTCAATATCCCATATCTGAGAGTCAATATAAACCCCGTTCTGTTCTGTTGCCTCCTGAATAATCTCTGAAGAAACCTGTCCATTTGTTATGACAAAAATTCTGACATTCTTTACATCATTTTTTGATTGTTCAATTATCTGAACCAGGTCAAATACTGTTATGTCTGACTCATCAACTTTTGCAGATAGTTTACCTTCTCTTGCCTGCCAGAAAAAATTCTCAGCTTTACTGAAAGCATCAAGAACATCTTTATCAGAAACCTTCGTTACTCTTTGTTCCCCCTTAAAAATAGTTACAAATAAATCAATTGATTCGTTTTCCTCGTCATAGTTCCATGCATTAATTTTTATTCCCCTTACCTTATAATGACACAACTCGTGTGCAATTACCTCTCCCGAATCAATAGCATATTCAAGTATATCATTGGTAATAGCATCTTCTTGAGAAATTTTTTCTTCTTCAACTGTAATCAAAGCACCTTCCAGGAAGTCAACGGCAAATTCTGATAGATTCATTTTTTAAATATAGTTTAAAATGTCTGTTGTTATTTCAAAAGGGGTACAAGCCGCAACGACAATGGAATATTTTATGTCACCGACTCCATTAGGCAAATTTATTTGAAGCAGTCTGGGGAAACCTTCTTTCACTTCAAAAAATTTCATTTCAGAGACGGAAAAACCAATAGTATATTTATCAGCCAGAGCTTCATTGTATCCGTATTTCGCAAGTTTTATCTGAAAATGAAATACCGCTATTGGGTCATCCTGTATCTGTCTACGGATTTCCCTGATAAATGCAGGTAATATCCGGTCTGGCATATTACTGTGGAGGTTTATTGAAAATAGTGAAAGGTAAAGATGTTCTAGCCCTGTACTGTCAAGCTGTCTTTCTGATGATATACTGAATTTCTTATGCTGTTTACCTGAAGTAGTTTTCACTTCAACCGCACTATTCACTATCTGGAAATCGTGATTGGTTCTGTCTGAGCCAGTCCAGTAAAAAACTGACTCAGTAAAACGGTATTTGTGAAACAGATAATCTTTTAGGAAATATAACTCACCTACAAGCCCTTTCTGTGCTTCAACAGAAAGAATTTCATTTTCCTTTTTTTCAAAAAATATTTTCCATTCTGATAATGTTCTTATAAGTGTGGGAGAAAGATTATTTTTATTGTGTAACTGAATAACTTTATCACACAGGTCGGAGATAACCAATTCAAAAATATTATCGGTATCAGGTATCGACTGTATAAACCGTAAGAAAATGGCATTAGAAAACTCTCCAAGTGTCTGAATTGTGAACGAAATATCAAGTCCTCTGAACTTTGGTAAAGAATCAATCAAAATATCCTGGTCGCTATCAATTTTAATATATAGTAAGCGAATTCCTTTTCTGAAATCTGTCGCCAAAAAAGAATTAAACAAACCCTTTGAAGGAATCCGTCTTGCAATCTGAGATTGCTCAGGATTTCTTCTGGATTCATTATTAATTGACTCCCATATTACTTTATAGTTAATCATAGTTTGCAATTTCTAACTCTTCATATACACTGTTTATATCATAAGTTGATTCTTTAAGATTATCATTGTTAGGCCAGCTGATTGCAAACCCAAACGGCATTTTTTCAAGAGATAACATTTCCACAGGTTCAGCATCAGTTGCTCTGAAATTCTCAATAATTAATGGATAAATTGTAATAAGCGGCCTGTTTAATCTTGGCAACGATTTTCTGAGTTCCTCACTTGTCGCTGTTGTTTCTGTTACAAAATCTACTTTCTCATCACCCGGACTTACAATTCTTTTGACAAAAAGTCTATTATTAACAAATGCTTCCTTAATCGACCTTGTAAAAGGTTTTACATCTAATCCTGCAATTTGCACTAGCCCTTCCTGTGTACCTCTTCTCAGAGATGCTAAAGCCACATTCCAAACATCAAGAATATCATTAGTTGTATCGCCTTCTTTTTGCTTTTCAATGAATTCTATTATCCTTTTCGTACTTGATGCTGGTGCTCCTCTGTATGAAATGTATGAATCCAAGAAAGAAATAACTGTTTCCTTCGGAACATCAGTCCATAAATAACTATTTTCTTTTTCTTCCATAGGGAACGGACTTAATGCCTGAACAAATGTTTCTACAGCATTATAATTATTGACAAGTATTGACCTGTCACCAGAAAGAGAGGATGTTTCTGTAAGTTTTCCCTTATATGTCAGTGGCAAGGTGGTAGTATGTCTCATCTTCATTGCATTGGTTGCCATCATATCAGGATGGGATAAAACTCTTAATCCGAATTCCATCGGAGTTGACTTTTGACGGCTCATTTCCATAAATTCTTTTCTCAAAGTTTCAAACGCAGTTGAAATATGTCTGTACCAACTGAATAAGTCATTGGTTGTATAAATTCTGCATAAATCTTCAAAACCCGTTCTATATCCAAACCACCTCCCCATCTGCATAAGAGTATCATACAATGTACTTGCTCGTGTAAAATAACTTATAGTTAAGCCCTCCAATGTCAATCCCCTGGATAATTTATCTCCTCCAATTGCTATAACACTGAGTCCTGACCCTTCCCTGTTCTTATAGTCAAGAATATCTCCAGCTGTTCCATTTATAATATGTGGTCTTCTTTCCATTTTCAGAACCGCAGGCTTTAAATTGTTTCTTACTTCATCCCAACTGTTCAGTAATCCTCCCATCTGAAGTGTGATTCTGACGTAGTCCCGTTCAAATAAAATTCTGAATTCTTCTATTATATCAATATCTTCATTTACTATTCCTTCCCTCAAGCGATTGAATTCCTCTTCAACATATATTCCTATAGCATCTTGAATATCATTAAATCTTGTACAGTGTATCAACATTGTGTTATGTTTATTACCTTGCCCTCTCAGTCTTCTGATTGCTGAACTAATAATAAAAGACTTGACGGCTTCTTTCATTGATTCAGGTATATGGTTAGGCACATCTGTTGAACGATGACGTAACGGAAGGAAATCAGAATGAGGCATTGAAGCATCATCAACAGTTATATGAATTGGCAGACCTCTTTCAGTTTCACTGTCATTTAAGCCGAAAACCTGAACAGGCCCAAAATAATTAGACGGAGCTTCCATTGAAATGATAAAAGATGATGGAAACAAATCTTTCCCATACACAGAATGTTCATTCTCGTGATGCATAAATATATTGGCAAATGGAGTGGCTGTATAGCCTACGTAAGCCTTCTGATTAAAAAGATTCAAGAGTTGTCTTATGTTTCTGTTGATTGATGTGGGGTCAAGTTCTCCTGTATCATTTGCAGGTGGCCTTGTATTGGGTGTTGCCTGGTCTGCCTCATCGTCAATCAAAAGTAACGGAAGATTATTCAGCAATGATTCTCCTTCTGAGGTCTGCAAGACATATTCATCGCCAAGCGTATCCAAACTCTCCCGGAAGTATCTGATAAGATTTTGGAGAACTGAAACATTTTTCTTTACAATCAGAATCATCGGTCGATCTGAACCAGGCTGAACACCTCCGACCTGTTGAGCAAAGCCTCTTGAAAAATCACCTCCGTCATCCTGCGTAGTAAATGTATCTACATTGATATACCCCTCATTTGGTAAAGTAGTAACGCCAATTCTTTTAACCTGTGCCTGGTCGCTCGTATCTCTGCCGATTACCTCTTCGTCAATGCGCATCTGTGTCTGACTCCTTAGGTTTTTGTGCATACCACTAAGCACAATAATTACTTTATAACCGGCATCAATAGCTTTGTTAATTAATCCCGTAAAATTTGCAGTCTTTCCTGACTGCACATAACCAACTACTAATCCTCTTCTATCAAATGCCCTATTTCTGACTGTAGGGTCTTCTAATCTTTCAATAATGTCATCTGTAATTTCATCAAGGCGGTTTACTGTTGATACCGGCCATTGCTTTATATTAAGCAGATATTTTCTGTACCTCTTCCAAAATCTGAAATTAATCCTTTCCTCTGCGACTTTTTCACGATACCACGGAATGTGATCCTGGTCATCAGTAAGCGTGTGATATTCACCGGCTTCTATTCCTTGATTGATATTTACTTCATACTGCAACTCTGTAATTAATAAATCTTTAATTTCCTCTTTGGAAGTAAAAGCAATTGTAGGATGAATAATATCGGAAAAATCTATTGGTGTCAGCACATTTGACACTGCTGTTTCCATAGCCTGTTCATAAGTCATTACATCTTTAAACAGTTCGTAGTTGTCTTTGACAATACTTTTTATAAAATTATAAGGTCTGCTCATGTTAATTTAATTTTAATTGTTGAAAACACTCAATACTATTTGCCTTTTTAATTGCTTCATCTTCTGAAAAACCGGCATTAATAAGTGCTGAAACTGTATTTTCATATATTGTTTTCAATTCACCTCTTGAACTTTCAAAGAAATCTTTCATTATCGTTGACGGGTCTGAAAAGTCTGATACGATAAGACTAACCGGCATAGATTCTCCTATCAGCCTCATATAATCCCTGAAAACGTATGCATCTTCTCCAAGATATTCTAAAATTAATTGATAAATAGGATGGTCTTTATTTACTTCATAAAATCTTTTACCTTGCTTTTGTCTTGCTTTCCAAAGATAAACGATTTCCTTCTTTTCTCCTTTTCGTCTGAGATAGGCTCCCCTGTGTGTGTAAACCTTTACTGCTTTCTCAATTGAGGTAAAACAAATTGTTCTAATTCGCTTACGTATTACATCCGGAATTTTAGCAGATGCTTTTTTCACATCTATATGCCATTCAGAGTCAAGGGTATTCGGGATATCAATTCTTATTCTGCATAAACGCTGGCTTTCTTTTTTTCTGAAATCAAGGTCAAGCCAGGTTCCGTCTGCAATCAATCGTCTGTTTCTGTAAAGATAAATTCCCTGATGTTCTGTCCAGCCTTTTACTATTTCAAGATTCTTTTTTTCGTTTGAAGAAAGTTTTGATTCGTGCGGAAGTATGAACGGTTGTATATATATATGCTGTTGCCTTATTGAGAGTTGCTCTTCCGCTAATTCTGCTGAAGGGTATTCATCGGAAATATTAAATGGATTGATAGCTTCCAATTCATCATCAAGAACAAAAATTGCAATTTCTCCATTCTCAATAAAACGGTGAAATGTCAATCCGAGATGCTTTCTGACATTATCAAATTTTCTGTAAAAATGTTCTTTATCTAATTTCAGCTCTCTTGATTCCATCAATCTATCCAGTTTTTCCCATAGCACAATAGTTCCCGAGCCTCCTTCTGAAAATTCTCCAAGATTTTTTTCAGAAACTTTATCTACACAATTGCGAAGCAATACCCAGTCTTTCTTTTCCTTTACAATATCCAAATCCCAACAACGGATAAATCCTTTTCCTGATTTGTTTCTTGTTTTCACAGTTAACCGTCTGCACTGAGAAAATGAAGCTGTTTTTAACCCCAGACCAAATCTTCCCAAATCATTTTCGTGCCTATCGTCAAGGGGATTGAAGCTGCCAACTTTCATAGCGTTGAGCAGTTCTTTTTCATTCATTCCTTTTCCGTTGTCTTCAATCCTTACGAAGGAAGAATAGCGGTCAATTCCGAAACTGATTTTTATTTTGGTAGCATTTGCTGTAATACTGTTGTCAATCAAATCAGCAATAGCAGTTTCAACAGAATAACCGAATGACCTCGTTGACTGAAGCAGGCTTTCCGGCTCCGGTCTTACAATATCATATTTCTGATTCTGTTTATTCATTTATTTTTGTCTGATTAGTTTTTTCAAATCGGCAGCTTCAATCAAACCGAAATTTTTGTCCAATACTTTATGACAATTGCTGCATACAACTACAAAATCATCCATATCACTTGGCTCAAGCCCGGGTTCATTCTTAAGTTCCTTATTATAATGTATCTCCATTAGGTCGTTCCCAATTTCGCCGTAAAAAGAATGTGGATCAAAGCTGCACACTTCACATTTCAGTTTATTTGCCGCAGCAAGTATCATTTCTTTTTTTACTTTCATCACCACAGGATCTGTTTCTCTGTTTTTATGAAACTGAAACAGAAATTCAGATTTGTAACCTATCCTAGGTTCTTCTGTAAATGACTTTTCCTTTGATTTTGGTTTCAAATAAAGCTGACGGATGAGGTCTGCTTCATTTTTAAGTTTATCTCTATGCTTATGGAATTCATTCCATATTTCTCTATCCATTTTTCCTCCCATTCTCATTCCCCTTCCTTTAAAGTTCCCATCTAATCTTTTAAAATTTGCCAGTTTGAGAGAAATACTGTTTACACTTCTGAAAGCATTAATATCAGGAATATCTTTATGTAATCCCAATTTTCTTAAATCTTCACTGAGTTTAATGACTTCCGGATTACTTCCGTGCATCTGACCATAATCCATCCTGAAATATAAGTCTAAACAAAGGATGAGTTCTTCTCTGTTAAAATTAGGATTCTTTTTCATTTGTCCTGGATTTTAAGATGAACAAACAAATAATGAAGAAGAGCATATCCTGTATTTACGCTCAAAGCATTTCCTGCCTGCTTATAAAGCTGATGTTCACTTACCTTTGATGCGATTGCATTTTCATAAAATTGCATATCAAATCCCTGTAATTTCAATGCCTCCCATGGAGTAAGTTTTCTTACCGGTGCAGTAAATAGAATCTCTTTTGCGGTATCTTTATGTGAATGATGTCGTAAAATGAAATCATCTGAATAATAATTATCTTGACAGGCCCGATGCATTTTCACCATTGTTGCAGTAAGTGTTCTAGCAACATTCAAATCAATTTGTGATTTACTTTTAAAATTTTTAGAGCCATCTGCAAGAATAGTATGTTTGATTCTTTCTGACAGGTAATATTTGCTATCAGCTCTTTTATCAAGTATATCTAAAACATCTTTATAAATATTTAAAGAATGTTTTTTAATCTTTCTAAAATTATTTATAATTGAGTCCTGACTTAGGTCAATATCTAATTTTTTCTTACTACACACAAAAAATACTCTTGCTCTCTTTTGAGGTAATCCGAAATTTTGTGTATCAAGAAGAACATAATTTACATATTGATAACCATGGCTTTTAAAAAAATCGAGTATTTTACTCAAAGTATCTCCATTATCATGCTTTAGAATATTTCTGACGTTTTCCAGCACAACGAATTGGGGATTCTTTGCAGCTAAAAGTTCGTGTATACTGAATAAGATTCTCCCTCTTTCATCCTCCAAACCAAGTTGTTTTCCTAATAGACTAAATGCCTGACATGGAAATCCACCGAGCAGTAAATCAAATTCACCCAACTGTTCAACTTTATCTTTTTCTGCAGCGAAATCAACGATATTATTAATTCTAATCTCTCCATTCAGATTATAATTGCTTTCATAAGTTTTTATAGCATACTTATCGATCTCTGAAAAAGCGATACAGTTCATATTGAGACCAGTGTCATCTGTTATCAGTTCAGCTGCTTTTCTAAAGCCTCCAATTCCTGAGAATAGTTCAATATATCTCATTTAATTAAATATAATGTTTTATTTCTTTCGCAATAACCTCAGCAAGTTTTACAGGAACTGCATTACCTATTTGTTTATACCAACTGTTAAGACTTCCCCTAAAGATGTAATCATCCGGAAATGTTTGTATCCGCGCAGCTTCCCTTGGACTTATTCCGCGGCATTGCTCCGGATGAATATACATATGACAATCGTACTGCATATGAGATGTAATAGTCTTAGATACTTCATTCCGTATTAACTTGAAATATTTATCTCTGAAAATATGTTTCCTGTTTTTATATACAAGAATATCTTGTATACTGTCATCCAGAGAATTTCCACCCTCAGGTAGACGTCGGAAAATTTCGAGATCATTTTCATTGTTATAACGAGATCTGTGATTCCACAGATATTCTATTTCCTTATTGTTATTTATATCTCTTAGAAATTCATTTTGTTCAAGTGATATTTTACGTACATTATATCCATTTTTTTCACTTTCGTAATCACTACTAAGTTTAATGGGATTCGTTTCTATCTTAGGTAGTCCGAAAAGAGCATCTTGAAGTTTATATTTATTTTCTTTTTCCATATTTTTTAACACACCAGTCTTTATCTGTTCGGTACTTAAAAAGTTTTTACCACCTATTAGAATGTATCTCTTGCGACTCTGAGGCACTCCGAAATATTGGGCGTCTAAAACTAATGGATTAAAAAAATAATCTTCATCCATAACATCTTTAATATCTTCCTCAATCTGATTCTCTACTTTTCTCATTCCTCTAACATTTTCCATTATGAAAAATTCGGGTTTTATAAAGCCCAGTAATTTTACAAATTGTTTATAAAGAATATTTCGCTTATCTTCAATGAATCGCTTCTCCTGACTTTCAGAATCAATTTCGAAATTCTGTCTATTAGCTGTCGAAAATCCCTGACATGGCGGTCCGCCCGCAATAATTTTTACATTCTTAAAAAAATGAACATATTCATCGATATTATTAACAAGTTCAGATATATCTCCATAAAAAAATCTATCCAATGTTAGATCATGATTGAAATAATATGTTTCGAGAGCATCCAGATAATTATCGTTAACGAAAGCTGGACTGAAACCAGCATTTATAAGACCTTGGCTTAGTCCGCCAGCGCCGCTGAAAAAATCTGCAAAAAGAAGTTCTGACTTGGGTTGTCGCTTTAATTCCGGGAGATACTTACGCAATAAAGGATGTTTTTTTGCTTCATTTTTTCTCAGAGTGAAATATAATTCATTTAGTTTCGTAAATAATTCAGGCTCTAAAAACTCCTTATATTTTGATGAAATTTCTAGAGTATCCGTTTCTTCTAAATAAATGTCCTCTTCTTGAAAAATTTTTAAAATTTCATCAAGAAGTTTTTCTGACTTTTTTTTGAAATTTTTTAAATGATATTTATGATAAAATTCTAACATACTAGTTTAATTTTTTGTAAAATAGCTTCGAGAGTTGACTCCCTTGCTTTTACTTTTAGTTCACATTCCCAGATCTCAATTATTTTCCATCCAAGGTCTTGCAACTTTGTTTTGTTTTCGACATCTCTATCAATATTTCTGTTAATTTTATCTATCCACCAGTTTGTTCTTGTTTTGGGTATAGTATAATACTTGCAACCTTCATGTCCATGCCAAAAACAACCATTTATGAGTATTACAGTTTTATACTTGGAAAGAACTATGTCTGGCGTTCCGGGTAATTTTTTATTATGTAGCCTATACCGAAAACCTTTCGAGAAAAGAAACTTTCTAACAAGAAGTTCGGGTTTTGTATCCTTAGATTTTACCTGACTCATATTATAGCTTCTAACTTCTTTGCTATGCTTATCCATGATATACAAAAGTATGAAAATTTGCAATTCTTAAATTCAGTTAATATACTGTATATTTAGCAAGTTTGAAAATTTCAAATTAAACCAACTTGTTTACCAATATCCTGCATAAATTTTGCGTTAGGCCTTTTATGAATTTCGCTATCCGCGGTATAATTACCTAAGATAAAACGTTTAAAAAGACTATCATTTACTCTATGCTTAAGAAATTCCTTAACTATACTTTTTCGGTACGATCCATTATATATCAAGCTTTTTAAAATAATTTCTTCCGCAACGTCATACTGCGTTTTATAAATTTCGTCAATATTAAAAACATCTACATAATCTTCAACGAATTTATTTTTAAAGTTAATTCTTAAATCAGAACTATTTCGTGATAATAAAAAGAGTGCTTTAGATTTATTATCTAACTCAAAGGAAAATTTACTTTCTTCTACTCTATCTGCATACAATTTAAAATCTACATTTTCATTGTTACTTTTTGCAAGGTTGCAGGATGAGCAAACTGGATATAAATTAAATAACGAAATACTTAGATGAGGATATTTATCTTTAGGGTAATAATGATCTAATTGAAATTTTGCAATATACTCATTTGGATTACTATTTTTAATTTGATGCTTTTCTGTGACTACTATCGTTAATTGAGAATTACAGTAGACGCAACATTTAATACCTAAGTCAGAAAAGTATTTCGGATAAAAAACAGTTCTCTTATTTTTATAATCCAATATGCTCAGAATTTCATCCTTGAAAGAGGTAATTTTTTTTCTTCCGTTAAATTTTTTTTTAAAATTTGGAATGGAACCTATGTCTTGCTTTATTCTTTCCAAATCAATTAATGACACGGAAATAAAATTTGTCGATTCGAATTCATTAATAACTTTATTTAAATAGATCAGAGGATCATGTTTTAAACTTCTGTTCTTATATTTGAAAGCTTTCAGTTTTTCAAGAATAACTGCACTATCATTTTTTATATAGTCTTGATTTTCCATGATCTTTGCTTCGACCAATCGCCTATTAACTGATATCATTATTCATCCTAATTAAGTTTTGCAATCTTTCAATTTCTCTTCTGATCATAACGTTTGAATTATACTTTTTAAAATATAAATCACGTAATGTCTCTCTTAGGAGAGGTTCTCCAATAATCTCGATATATTTTAAAGAATTAACTTCATCCCAATAATATTCATTCTTAATCTGACTTATTTCGTATTCATCAGTTTTTTGTTTATCCAAATGGTATATTAATGATTTTGTTTTATCCTTTGCAAATTCTCCCATAAATCCATTGGATAAATAAAAATCTTCTTTCAACAAATCGTGGATATTTGCACCGAAGCTGTTATTATCATTTGTATTAATATATGTTTCTGCATATCCGTTTTTTATACTTAAAGTTGCTTGCTTTGCAATGTCAGATAAAATAAAAGGGGAGTGAGTACAAAATAAAATATTAATGTTTGTGATTTTTTTTAATGGAAGTGATTTTAAAGACTTTAAGAGTTCAAACAAAAAAGTACGTTGAAATTCAGGATGAAAGTAGAGTTCAATTTCATCAAAAATTATGTTTACATTTTTATACTTGATACTTTTTCGGTTACCGTCATGAACTGATTCCAAGTTCATTACATGATATAAAATTGATTGAATAGTATGAATTTGATGCTGCTCTCCGGAGCTTAGTGTTGTCATTTTGTTCACTGAATCATCAGATTTTTCTTGATTTTCAATAAAAATAGTTGGTGTGAAACAAGCAATTGGAATCAATTCTTCATACTGAAGAAAATCGTTGTATTTTTTTATATTTCTTATTAGTGATTTTAATGTCCTAAAATCAATTGTATACTTATTTTCTTTCAAATCCCATTTTCCTCCATTATCATTATTCAATATATTAAATCTTATATTATTAAGAGTCTGTCTTAATTTTAGGGTTATATGGCTATTATCATTTGCTAAAACTTCAAGGAATGCAATCATCCGATCGAAATCAATTATGTTATTTTTTTCCAGTGAAAAAGTTTCATAATATTGATCACGTATTTTTACAATTTTGACATACAGGTAATTGGCTTGTATCCCTAGAAAGTATACATCTCGGTTTCTATCAAATGTCTTTTCATATCCAACTTTTAATTTGTAAATGTAGTTGTAAACATTCTCTACAAAAGTGATTTCATCAAGACTACTTCTTGATAAGAATTGACCGAACTCATCAACAAAGTTTTGTCTGTTTATTTCGAAATCAACCGACTTCAGTATTTTACCGTTTACAGTTTCTAAATTGTCTGTAAGAATAAGATTACTGATAAATCTCGTTTGTGACAAATGAAGCTCATTATTCACATCAATATTACCTTTACTTCTAAAAGGATTTACAACAACAGGGGTTTGGTAGGCATCATTTTTATGAAACAAATATTTTGTCCATAAGCCCAATGACTTTTCATTTAGCCCATATTGCGAATAATTTATCGATATTGTATAAAAGAAATACTTCAAAAAAGATACGATTTCGTTTTTATGATTACGCTGAATATCTGCGTAAAGATGATAGTCATCCTTTTTTCTAAATACACTAACGGAAATTACTCCGCAATCCAATTTCAAAATTCGCAATCTGTCATCTATTAAATATACTATTTCAACATCTAAATCATTATATACTTTTTGAATCTCGGAAATTTGCCTTCGTTCGTTAACGCTTGTCCATTTATATTTTCGTTGTCGAACTTTGCTCTCTATAGTTTCAACTCCTGTAATGATGCTTGCTTTTGCAGCTAAAATATATGATGCGACATACAATAATTCTAATAATGTACTCTTACCCGAACCATTTTTTCCAACAATTGAAGATACATTGATATTAAGATTATCATCTTTATAGCTGTAGAGATCATGCGGAGAGGTTTCGTCAACACTTATTCTATGAATATTGTGATAGGAATTGTCAATCTCTTCGTTTTTGCTATTGTAATAGAAATATTCACCGTAGAACTTATATATGGTTCCTTTCTCTAAATTCTTTAAAAACCTATTACTGCAATTTCCCTGAGGTCTTATTGCCAGCAGTTTAAATCCTTTCATTAATTATTAGTTTGTAATCTGTTTCTGATTATATTCAAATATATCAAAAATTAATTCTTTAAAATTACGGGAATCCATATTTTTTTTATATATAATAAAATAAGTAGTCCGCAGCTTTAAATTAGTCTTTTTGCTACTTAAAGAACATTAATAATCCCGCAACCTTTTTTCAAAAAACATCCAACTCTCACCTAGAATTTTTTGAAATATTGTTGCACCAATTTCTGCAAAAATGCGTTTCCGACCGCAGGAAGGAAATGCATTTTTGCCCCGAACTTTCCCATTCCACAACCCCAAAAACCTGTAAAGCCTAACACTCTACAGGTTCAGAAACACCATTAAAACAGCTAAAACTACGCTCTAACTTCAGCTCTCAATCATCATTTACATGGCTTCTTAAATGAAAACACAATCCTCCCAATCTCCTTATCGAAATGAATATACCCCTGATACGTCTTTCCTTTCTTACTTATAAGCCCCCTGATATATGCCGTCTCTCCTGCCTTTAGTTTCTCGAGCTGCCATCTACGAAGAGCTTTACCTCTGAAAGTTGAAGGAACTACAAACTCAAAGCAATGTTCATTATTACCTCCTTTCAATCTCTTGTTAAAGAAAAACTCCAACCACTGCTTTTCTGCATTAAACTGCAAAGTCGCATTAAAAAGCCTGTTATGTTTAGACACTAAATTTTCTACAAACAACGGTTTTCCCGAACGAAGAGCCTCCTGCTGTTCCGAACTCAAAATCACGCCACAGACCACCGCAGGAATTCTGACGAAATCGATGGGCAAAAAAAACAGTTCGTTGGTCAGCTTATCCCTGCTAATCAATGACGGAATAACCTCACCCGTCACCGGATTCACAAGAGCCACAACCCTGCCCATATTGCCTGAGTTCAAAAGATTCAATCGGTCTTCTTTTGAAAACTTATGACCTAAAAACTTCTTCCTGAAATCAGGCATTTTTTGTGATCTGTAAACGTGAAGTACCACTTCCCCACTGTCATTTAATTTCAACTGTAACCTGGCATTAAAAGTACCGCTCTCTTTCCCATCATCACTTCGTACAGGAAGTAATACCGAAGTCTTAAATCCTTTCAGTAATTCATCCAAAAACATTACACTTTTCCAACATCTCCCGATCAAGTCCAATCTTAGCTACCGCATTCCAGTCTACATCTTCGATCTGATAACGGTATCTTGGGTTAATGACCTCAGCAGATGGTTTCTTAGAATAAGTAATACTATTCGAGCTATAACTATTCATTTTCTTTTTATTCCTCAAAACCTCAACAGTATCAATCGAAACCTCATATTGCTTCAGATCTTCTCTATCGATCGATGAAGAACTGTCAATGTAATCCTGTAATCCTAGCGCAGTTTCTACCGCTTCAAATTCTGTCACCTTAAAAAATGAATAGACTTCGGGATTTTTAAGCTGACTGTAAAAATCCGCATAGAATTCGGTAAAAGACTCCGCTGACGAATCGATTCGTATCATTGAATCGACACCATCAGAATCTGGAGCAACATCGATAAGATGTCCATTTTCATTGACATTCTGAACCATTCCAACAGAATTATTACTGTGGTGAAGTACCAATAAGGTATTGACTTCTGAAATTGATGTGCTATTAATTGTATTATTCATAACGTTGATTTTATGAGTTGTTATTATTGTCTTTAGTCTTTAATTAAAATTGATGTACAATCTTGTTTGAAACACCTGCAATAGTGCGATAGATTCTGCAAAAGATAGGATTTGATATATTTCAACAACATTGTAAGATGGATTTTTAAAAAGCTGTCTTAAGAAAACCCATTCTCAGAAACTCCCAACTTTTACAATTTCATCGCTTCGTAAAAGCCTGAGAGCTTTGCAGTATATCCCAAGACAGCTTTTAAGAATCTACATCAACCCATCATCCGCAAAGGAAAAATGAGAATCCGATGTCAGGATCACATGATCCAGCAGGGAAATATTTAGAATCTTTCCCGCGTCTTTGATCTGAGATGTCATTTGAATATCCGCTGTCGACGGCTTCAGATTTCCGGAAGGATGGTTATGGGCAACAATCATTGCTGTCGCGTTGCAAAGCAGGGCCGCCTGCATCACGATCCGTACATCCACCAGTGTCGAAGAGATCCCGCATTCGGAAATTTTCTTAATACCCAATACCTTATTCGCCTGGTTCAGATACAAGGCAAAGAAAGCTTCCCTGTAATCCATCTCATCCGCATCAAAATGCGCCCTGAAGACCTCGACCGCATCCCTTGATGACGATATTGATCTTTCACAATTTCCCTTTCTTGAATAGCTCAGCTTAATTTCGTTGACAATATTGAATTTCATCTGACTTGCTCCGTGTGCGGCGGAGACCTGTTTTTCCCGCACCTGCTGTTAAAAAACCTGTAGATTGCAGCTTGAAGGAAATCTTGACCTTTCTATTTTACCTGATCGTTTCATTTATTTTACGAATGGGTATCAAACGGTTTACAGAAGGCATCATCTATTTTACGGATCGGATCATCTGATCAATTTGATATAATAACATCTGATGATGAATACTCTATCCTAATTTCAGATATACGAACTGATACCAAGGGTAATCATAAGGATCAAAATTTCAATGAACTGCATTTGCATCTTGTGAGGTTTCTGACTTTTCTATGCAGATACACGATTCAGGCAGTCCCAATGAAAACCGAAATCAATTCCAGAAAAACAGTAAGAAGCGATATTGATAAAGGCCTGAAATCTTTTTGCGGAGGCTCCGGGATCTCCGGTCACGGATACCCAAAAAGATTTTTTTCAGCAGGGACAACGGAATAGATTTGCTATAGAAAATCAGGTAACCTCACTTGCCCAATGCATATTGAGATTGCTGATCAAATGATTTGAAAGGAATATATCAGATATCATTGAGGTCACTGCATTTTACGAATGTCGGATATAACTGTCTTGCTTAAAAGATCTTATTATTAAAATCTTGGTAACACATAAACACTTTTTATAGCCTTAGAAGGACAATTACAGCATATTCCTTATCTTTGGAATATTCTTTACCACCTTTTAATTCGACCATGATCAAATCTTTTCTCTTCTGCATCTTTCTACTGTTTTATACTTCTTCTTCCTCGCAAACTTTTAGAAATGACAGCATCAGATCATTTGTGGATACCTCCATCGATCTGATCCGATTAAATGCGGTCGAAACGTCCAACATCAAGTTGATCGAAAGTACATTATACAATAAAGCACGAAACCTTGACTCAGTTTCAGACCTGGCTCCATTATACACCGAGGTTTTCAAACTGCTCAACGACTATCACGGTGGCCTTAAATACAAGGGCAAAACTTACGGATGGACCCAACCCGCAGGTTCCGCCAATGCATACCTGAAGGAAAAGTTAAAAACTGAGAAGGCCGTGGTCAGCCAGCTGATCGATAAAACAATCGGCTATATCAGGATACCGGGCAATGATGACTTCGGCTTTAAAAAGGTTGATAGTATTGCGAACGATATCACCACCCATATCAATAAAGTCAACTCAGCAAAGATCAAGTCCTGGATCATTGACCTGAGAGTTAACACCGGTGGCAATATGTACCCGATCTTACTTGGCATGAAGGAATTCATCGGCAGTGACAATATTGTTTTCGGTGGCTTCATAAATTCAAAAGGGGAATCATCAGGGCAATGGGAGATCAAAGATGGCAAAATGATGATCGATGGTATTGAACTTATAAGGCAGGTCCCGTTAACAGTTCCGATCAGAAAAGATATACCGATCGTTGTTCTGACCAGCTGTTACACCGCCAGCGCCGGTGAAATGACCGCCATATCATTGATCGGAAGAAAGAATACGTATGTAGTAGGTGAACCGACAGCAGACTACACGACGGCTGTACAAGGTTTCAGGATCAATAAGGATGCTGGGCTGAATCTGTCTACCGATCATGTAGTAGACAGAAAATTAAATATCTACAGAGGGAATATCAAGCCTGATGTTGAGGTTCTGCAGGGTGATAACCTTGAAGATCTTAAGAGGGACAAGAAAATCATAAAAGCAATGGAGCTGTTGGAAAAATAGAACTGAAAGTTGCAATGTGGAATATTCTATTCCACATTGACAACAATCGTATCCATTAACCCGCAGTTCAACCTTTAAGGTTTCTTCTCTATGACGAATGCTTTCAGCTCCGCAATTTTCCCATCTTCAAATCGCCAGATATCACAATAGTCAAAATGTTCATATTTTCCGGTCTTATTTTTTAAACTGATGCTGCCTGTTACCGTAACAAAGTTGCCGTCCTCGATAGCCAATTCAACGTCAAATACCGGTGGTTCGATATAGAATTCTTTCATATAAGCCCGAACCTCCCCTTTTCCATTAAGGATACGCTCGCCTACAAATACCCACTTCGTATCAGAGGTACAGTAAGCCAAGAAACTTTCATAATCGCCTTTTGACACATATTCATTGGCCGTATGCAGGATTGTTGTGTTGTTCATATTTTTCTGTTGTTTTAGATGATTGTTTTTTAATTGCGCATCCATGTTCACTTTTAAAAGCAAAAGTGAGATAATGATCAATGATCTTTTCCTATTAAAAGCTGAATTTAATAAATATTAGATTAGGTTCTAACAGATATCTTCAATGGTGTTGATTCCAAATTCTGACAAACTTTTGATGATCATGTCCTCCGAAACAATTGCTTCAGGAAGAAAGCAGGTAATCAAACCGGAAATCAGGACATTCTACAAATAATATTATTTTATTAATAAGTTTTATTGATCAATTACCTGAACTTTAGAAAATGCTAAAATTTTAGATAATATTTTATCAAAGAATAAGTTTAGAAAAATTAACTTTGTCTGATGCCCGCCGATCTTACTTTCTCAAGCCAAACTTTGCGCTGATGGTCATTGGAGGTTTTAATGATTCCGATGTAGGTAACTTTTACCGGTTTTATCCCACAAAATTGTAAAACCGATTTTTTGAGCTGATTTACACTCGGCCTTCCGAACATTAACCTGTAATATAAGCCCGGTTGATCCAATGTTGTAATAATATGCGCTGTCCTGCCTTTCAGGAGTTTGTCCCACCAGACAGAATTTTCTCTGTACTTAAAGGCGCGTCCCGGCAAAAACAACCTGTCAACAAATCCCTTCGTGATCGCAGGTAAGCCTCCCCACCATACAGGATGGACCCATACAAGATGATCTGCCCAGATGATCTTTTCCCAAGCTTCCGTAAGATCAGGTTCCAGTTCCATTATTTTCTGATATCCGAACTGAAGGTTAGGGTTAAAATTGAGCTCCGCAATAATAATTTCCTTTACTTCAGCGCCGGATTCAACAGCTCCCTTTTTATAGGCTTCAGCAATTCCAAAATTAAAAGATGCTTTGTTCGGATGGCCGTTAATAATCAATATTTTTTTCATGGTTTTAATTATTTGTTTTTAAATATTTTTCTCCAAAAAAATCTTATCAGTGTCTTTTTAGCACATGATCGCAAGTGAAAGCAATACGCTGATCCTGAAGGTCCCATTTTGATATTTCCATTTTCACCAGTTCTCCATACTTCTTGCTGATATCCCTTAACGAATTGCCTACTGACTTCCGGAGATATTCGCTATCACTCGATCTATGCTGGCCTAGAAGATCAATAGCGACTTCAGGATGCGTTTTGAAATAAGGCCCGACCTACCGCCTCCGTAAGAATACCGTCCTTTGAGATAGATCAGGTTGACGGTAGCATTGAGCTTCAGCGCATTACTGAAAATCCCGATGACCGATGTTGGAGAATAGATCGGTTAATTGACTTCCTGTTCTGACATATCTCGATTCACTTCTAATAGATTCATAGCAAAGATATTGTTATTTACGACGAAATAGAAGTTCATAGCATCTGGCAGTTCCGACATTTCTATGACCTATGATCGGTGGATCAGGCCGATTGAAGATCCTGTTCATTGCCTGATCACTTTAAAAGGGACCAATAAGCATCATGATCCGACAAGGCCAGGTATCTGTGGCCGACCGCTCCGAAAGATAACATAGATTGAAATGACACTGGATTGACAAGGAAAACTGTATCCACCAGTATTGCAGATATCAACAGAATATTAAATTAAAACTATTATTAATTAGAATAAATAAAAATTATATAAATTTGCCGAAAATTTTAAACTATGAATAAAGCAGTAATTCCTTGTTTGCTTCTATCGGCATTTCTAGGTGCTCAGCAAGCGAATGATTCATTGAAATCAAAAGATATTGATCAGGTCGAGATCATTGGCACTAGATCCGTGATTGCCGATAAAAGTGAATATGTGGGAAAAATTCCATTAAAAAATCTCGAAAATCCCCAGGTCTATACAGGAATTACCAGCAGGCTTATTACACAGCAAAAAATTTATGATCTGGAAGATGTCGTGCGCTATGCGCCGGGACTAAATAAATCAAATGATGGTTGGGCAGGCAATATTATGTACGGCGGAGCCAGTTTCGTGATGAGAGGTTTTTCCACTCAGATACGTGCAACCAACGGATTGGCAAGTGACATCGCCTTACCAACGGATGTTCAGAATGTTTCCAGGATAGAGGTGATAAAAGGACCGTCCGCCACCTTGTTCGGAGGTGTTGTCACAACCTACGGAGGATTGATCAACAGGGTCACAAAACAGCCCTACAAGGAACTGAATGTTGCTACAGAGGCCAGTTTCGGTTCTTATAATTTCCAGAGAGTCGGCCTGGATGTCAACTTACCGGTAAATCAGGAAAGAACGCTTTTGTCTAGGCTCAATGCATCCTATACCAATCAGGGAACTTTTATGGATAATGGAGGGTATGTAAGAAATGTTCTGGTTGCCCCATCATTCTCCTATCAACCCAATGACGATCTGAAATTCACGGTCAATACGGAAATATTCAGCACTCAGACCGCCGGAAAGGTAAACGCATATATGTTTTCTATCCTTCCCTCTTCCGTGAAGCAGTATCTGCAACAGATCCTGACCGGTCAAAATGTTCCACAAGCCAATATAGACCATATCTTATGTCAGTTACCTACCACTGTAAAGGATGCTTTCGGCACTAACAATGTGAATGAAATTGGTCTGGACCGTAAACGTTCTTTTACCAATAAGAATATGACTTCCGGCTCCAAGGGATTTAATATTAATTTCGAGGCAGAATACAGGATAAATCCACAGTGGAAATCGGTGACAGCAGGCATTTTCAGTTCGGGATCAGATGAAGGGTATGAAAGCAGGCATATCATATTACCCAATATGGTAGAGGCCATTCTTACTTCGTTTCCGACAGGACAGATCAATTATGGAACGGCTGGCGCAGATTATATGGCCAGAACTTCAAGAAAATATGAGAGTTCCGTGGATGCGCACGACATCCAACAGAATTTTGTGGGAGATTTCAATATAGGAAATCTCAGAAATCGCATGGTCATCGGAATCGATTATTATCATTACAATGGTGTTTCCAACTGGCGTAATTATACCGGGAAACTATTCACAGTTCCCTATGAGTCTATTTTCGATGTCGTAAAGATCAATGGCGATAATCCAAATTACTACGATTTTGAACGTTATGCCGTAGATAAATTATTACAAAACAATCAGGCAAAGAAGACAACTTATGGCAACAATACGAATATCTACAGTGCTTATGTAAATGACGTGCTTAACATTACTGAAAGCCTGCTTTTCAATGCCGGGGTGAGATATGACCGCTTCAATGAAAAAGGAAGTTATAACGGAGTTACCAATACCTGGGATGGCGGCTACAATCAGACCGCATTTTCTCCAAAATTTGGTATCGTCTACCAACCTGTCCTGGACAAGGTCTCCTTATTTGCCAACTACCAGTCCGGATTTAAAAATGTTGCCGGAACAGATGAAAATAATAATTCTTTCAAACCTGAGCACGCCTTCCAGTGGGAAACCGGTGTCAAGTTTGCCTTCTTTAAGGGGCTGTTCACAGGAAATATGAGCTACTATAACATCATTGTCAATGATAAGGTAAGAACAGATCCTGACAATATATTCTTCAGTATACAGGATGGGACTCAAAGAAGCAAAGGCTTTGAAGCGGAACTTTTAGGTAATCCCATCCCTGACTTCAACCTGATGGTGGGATATGCCTACAACGACAGTAAGATGACAAAGGCAGATCCTTCAATAGAAGGACTTAGACCGGCAGGTTCCGGACCCTATAATCAGTTCAACATCTGGGGCCATTACCATTTTACCAAAACGTTCCTCAAGAATATGAGTGTCGGTGCGGGAATCAATTATGTGGGGGAAACATTTGTGATGAACCAGAATCCTGATGGAGCTTTCATAGCCCCTGCCTACTCTCTGGTCAGTGCGAAAATATCCTATGACGATCCGAAATATAGTTTAGGGCTGCGTGCCAATAATCTGCTGAACGAAGAGATTTGGACAGGAAACTGGTCCGTAACGCCTCAGATGCCCCGTCAGATCATCGCAAGTATCGCCTTGAAATTCTAATTATACTGCATCAATAATGACCGGTGGGCTTTATCAGTAAATTTCATGGTCTTTTATACTACTCACTATTATGCTTTTGAAAAAAATACGATCGCTCCGATTTAGGAAATTAAAAAAGATACAATAGGCATACCATCAGAAACGATGGTTCGGGAAATGGCATCTTTACGTAGGTATCTTTGCCGGATTTATATTGGCCATCGTAGGGCTTACCGGCAGTATCCTTGTTTTTCAGGATGAGATCGACCAGGCATTTAACCCGGAGCTTTTTGAAGTTGTAAGAACACAAAGAAGAATTCCGATAGAAGAGATCATCCCTGTCATACGATCCAAATATCCGGGCATCAAATTCGAATATATCATGGATACCGATGAGAATAATCCTTTCTCGACCTATCGGTTCTACGGTTCCGATAATGGACAGGAATATTTTATAAATCCCTATACAGCAGAGCTGTCGGGAAAAAGAATAGCAAGCAGTGCATTCATTAGAGTTGTCACCACGATACACAGAACATTGCTTATTCCTCAGGCGGGAAGGTATATTGTCGGGTTGTCAGCGCTCTGCTTACTTATACTTACCATCAGTGGCATCCGGCTATGGTTGCCAAAAAAGATCAAGAATCTGAGAAAGAGTCTTTCGGTCGATTTTAAGGCCAGTTTCAAAAGACAGAATTATGACTGGCATAATGTATTGGGGGTGTTCAGTGCCCCTGTTGTAATAAGTCTGGCCTTGACAGGTCTGGTGATCACTTTCAACACGATGTTCATTGCACTGTTGTTTTTATTCAATGGCAGGTCACCACAATCTACAGCTTCTATTTTCGGTTCCAAATCAAAGGTCATCCCTTATCAGAAACCATTGTCCCCTAAACAACTGAGTGAAAAGATATATAAGCTATTCCCAGATAGCAAAATAAAAGGTATTTCTATTCCAAAAGAAAAGAATGGATCCTATCGTTTTGATGTATACAAAGATGGAATACCGAAAACAGGAGAACGTATGCTATTTATCGTAGACCAGTATTCCGGTAAGATCCTAGTCAACAGTGAAACTGATTTCCCCAATACAGGGAAGTCATACCTAAGCTGGGTCACCCCTATTCATTATGGGACTTTCGGCGGATGGCCTACCCGTATTCTGGCATTATTGGGCAGTTTGATTCCTCCGGCATTGTTTATTACAGGGATCATCATCTGGTGGCCAAGATATAAGAAACAAAGGAAAAGCAAGACCTTCGGAACAGCTGCGGTAAAGGTTTCAAAAGAAAGATCGTTTGAAAACTTAAACTTCAGTTTTTATTTCAAAAACGGAGTTCGTTATGCATTGGTAATATTGGGATCATCATTGTTGTGTGGAGCTTTGTACGGACTTATTTCAGGGATTGTTACTGCACCTGCATTTTTTATGGCTTACTACATCAGCATGATCGTTGTCGTTAATTTCATCATCTCTGTGATCTGCTATCTATTCCGTTTGATAGGATTGCTTTTAAAAAAAGAAGGAAAATTATTAATGAGATATTTTGCCTATTCACTTGGTTTTGTGATTGTATTTATACCTTTGATCATAATTTTAAATGTTTTTGATATTAAAGTTTTCTAGTGAATATTCCTTAATGGAGCACTTGCATAGTACATTTGCAGTATCAGTCTAAACTAATAAATGTTACTGTTTGCCATTAGGAATATCAATGTCCTCCTAAGAACTTTTGTCTGGTGTAACATCCGATTTTTGATGTCGCTTATCTTTCCATTAAGCTAGATAACAACTGCCAGAACATCATCTAACCTTTCACCCGCCTGACGCACTACAGCGTAGATCACATCAACTGTGATGTTCTCGGCCTTATCACAGCTTGCCTTTTTCAAAGTCAAAAAGACCTCGGAACTCTTTTTTTTCCTGAAACAAGCTATTAGATTCCATATTATTCTTTTTTAATCTCCACGGCCTACAGAGTAATCCAGATTCTTCTTATTTGATCCACTCCCCTCTAACACTATTGTTTTCAATGTTTTAATGCTACAACTTTGCAACAGAAATCTTAATCAAAAAAAGATGAAAACACTTCTTTACTTTTTCTTTAGCCTTTTAACGATATCCGTCTCGGGGCAGGTCGGCATCAATACACCAGATCCCGAAGCTACCTTGCAGGTCGTCGGAAAACCTGACGACCCTAATCATTACGATGGTATCATTCCACCAAGCATCACCGGTGATCAGCTTTCAAAGAAAATCTATTCCATCTCAAAGAAGGGTGCACTACTATTCGTAACACTTCCGCCTTACATATTGTCCGGGCAGGTCATCAACATTTCAGAGCCTGGGCTCTATTATTTTGACGGCAAACTATGGCAACCTGCAAAAAACGATCAGAAGGTAGAATATCAAACGATCCTTATTTTTGACCGTAATACAGACAGTCCACTTACGGCATCTTCCAAATGGAGTGAGCCTGTCAAACTTTGGGACCATAAGGACACTTATCCTACCTCTACGAAATTCTACAGTTTGGGAACAAAAAAATTTGGTGGCTTAGAGGGAGCAGTCTCGTTCAAAAAAATTGACGGGATCATCAATGTGAAATTTCTGGTTTCACGAACAGCAGGGTCCGAACCTGTTTCAGATGATGCCATCATGAACATTTCTGATATCTGTAATGAAATAGGATACTTCCCTACTGACGTCGCCTGGCTCCATACGGAAAACTCCACAGCCCTGATGTCCGTTTTTCTGCAAAACAATTCAATTCATATCCCGGCATCAACTTTAAATGCCATAACTTCCAATACAGTGGGCGAAGCCAAAGGATATTCAAGCTGGACGAAACCTCATTTAAAATAAGCCAATACAAAATGCTATCAACAGCATTTCGAAAAATGATGAACGATTCTAAAAACACAATAAACCTTAACAAAAAAACAAACAATGAAAAACAATTTCCTAACCTTACTTTTTGCACTGGTCACTGTTAACCTGTTTTCACAGGTCGGTATTAATACACAGACACCAAAAGCTACGTTGGAAGTGGTCGGAAAACCAAATGATGCAAATCATTTTGACGGCATCATTCCGCCACGCATTACCGGTAATGAATTAGCAGCAAAGACCTATTCAGCGGCACAAAAAGGAGCTTTCGTATTCGTGACCTCTCCTGCAACCAATCTAACCGGACAGGAAGTTCACCTGACAAGATCGGGACTGTATTACTTTGATGGACAGCAGTGGCTTGAGATCTCTAAAGACGATCCACTGGAAGCGGTTGCACTAAGAGGCAATACTTCCACGGTAGAACTTGTCGTAAAGGATTTCCTTAAACTCGATTTTGACCAGAAAGAAAATTATATCCTGGGAAAATCCAGAAGTCCGATCACCGGTGAATACAATACCATCGTGGCAACAGATTCCAATATAACCTCCGGCAAAGGGAACTCAGCATTTGCTTATGCTATGTCTCAGGGAAAGGTGACTGGGAAATTGAATTACGGAGCGGGCGTATCGGCACTGAACGGTATTGCTAACGGAACCATATCCGGCAACAGGAATATTGGTATAGGACCCGGCGCCATGTCATACATCACTTCGGGAAATGATAATATCGCCATTGGCTATTTATCCGGAACGGGAAACCGCTCAGGGTCGAACAATATCTTTATTGGTGTGGGAGCAGGAAGCCCTGCCGTCGGAGATAGAAGCGTCAGTAACAAGCTGGCCATTCATTCTACGCCTGTCACTACAAACCAGAATGGTTTTTGGGATAGTATAACAAATAACTATACTGATTACAAATTTGCCCTTATCTCAGGCGATTTTTCTGAAAGATGGCTGAATATCAACGGCAAATTAAGTGTAACGCCCTCACAAATGCCCAATGCAGACGGAGATTCTGCCTATACAAAGAAAGTAGTGGCAAAGTCCGATGGTTCTTTTGGTTTCGCTACTGAAGTCATTCCCCCGCCACCAGCCGTTGGAACCTACGTCCTGAAAAGTGTGAACGGCATTCCGAGTTGGAGCTCACCGTGAAAAAAGATGGGAATACGAATTCTGAAGTGATCTTATTCCGTATTAAAAACGAAACAAAAGAGAACTGGAAACAAACATGTAAGGAACGAAATATTTCCTTGACCAGCCTGATCATCGATTCTGTAGAAAAAAGGCTTATGGATGATGAGAGAAGAAAGGTTCTTGAGTTCATTGAAAAACAGGATAACATCTTTGTAAAGATCGAAACCAATGTCAATCAGTTGGCAAGAGTGGTTAACGGACAGAAGTTCATCTCGGAAAGTCAATTAGAAGTATTTTCCGCACAGCTCACAGAAATAGCAAAACTGAAAGCACAGCAGAATATAATATTTGAAAATATTTACGCATTACTTTCAAAATGATCGTCAAGCTCATGAAGCCGGCAGGAGAAAACTTTCCCGGAGTAGATTACAACGATAAGAAGATAGATAAAGGAAAGGGAGAACTGATGCTGATGAAGAATTTTCCGTCATTCATCGATCAGGACAGTGGCAAGCAACAGGTCAGGGATTATCTCAAAGCGGTATCGAAAAGCAAGAAGGTACAAAAACCACAATTCCACGCGGTGATATCCACTAAATTTCAGGAGCATAACAAAGAGGAACTTGCAGCGATCAGCGAGGATTTTATGGATAAAATGGGTTACGGACAGCAACCATATATCGTGGTTTTTCACCATGATACGGAGAACAATCACATCCATATTGTTTCCACAAGGGTGGATAAACAAACCGGGAAAAAGATCGATGACAGCTACGAAAAGCTAAAAGCCCAAAAAGCTTTGGCCGAAGTGATGGAAAAACTTTACGGAATCAATGAAGAGGAAAAATTTAATCAACTTTTAAACTACAAAATTGGCTCTTTTCAGCAGCTGAAAACTTTGCTCAACAGAAATGGTTACCAACTGACCGAAAACGCAAATGATGGAAAATCCATTACCATTTCTAAAAACGGCATTGTGCAGCGAAGGATCTCGGCAGATCAAATTGTTTTCAGCAATAAGGAAAGCGAGAGACGGATCAGGCAGATCAGGGCCATTTTTTCAAAATACAGGCAGCTATACTCAAACAAAGTGTTTAGAGTAGATGATTACAGAAAACAGGAAGCCATGCTTCCCATAGAAAAACTGAAAGATCATTGGAAACCGGAAATCGAATATGAAAGTGAGCTACAGAAAAAACTAAGAGACTCTTTCGGCATCGACATCGTATTTCATCATAAGGATGATCGAATGCCTTTCGGATACACGTTGATCGATCATAAGACAGCAACAGTTTATAAAGGCAGTGAGATCATGAAGATGGGGGAATTGTTTGAATTCACTTCTGCTACGATGGATAAAAGGATATTTGAACAGCTGAAAGATTATAGCATTCCCAATGCGGAAACCAAAACGATAATGCTGAAATATCTGAAAGAAAGATACCCTGGAAATGAGCTGAACGATTTTATGCTGTTTGAGAATAAAAAGCTGAAGAACAGGGAAACATTCAATGCCATCAGAAGTGATGTAAAAGAATATCTTAAAAGTCAGGGTGGAGATCAAGTCAGTCTTTTAAGATCCGAGAAAGGAAAATATTACGCGATCCATGCCAGGTTTCACTTTGTCGGAGAGCTGCAATCTTTGGTCGGCGAACAGCAGTATCAAAAGTTTCTCAACACTGTACTGATCGATGAAAAACAGCCTGAAAACAATACCGAAAACGAGCTAAAGCAAGCGGTCAACAAAATGATTTTTGAATGGATGAAATCTTCCGGAACAGAAAAAGACCCGTCCGAGAACGAATTGAAAAAGCGAAGAAAAAAGAGATAAAAAACAACAATAAAGATGATTATCACCTTTGGAACACAAAAAGGAGGAACAGGCAAAACCACACTTGCGATTGCTTTTGCCAATTATATTTCGGGAATATCTGAAAGAAAGGTCAATGTGTTCGATTTTGATTTTCAGAAATCTTTCTATCACAAATGGATCGAAGATGAAGAATCAGAACTGCCTAAACTGTATGAAGTCAGGATTATTGATGAGGACAATGAACAGCCTTTCTCCGATCTTGAGCATCTGATCGAAATGAAAGAAAGCGATGATATCAACCTTTTTGATCTTGCGGGAACGTTAGACGCCCGGTATAGCGACCTTCTGATCTACAGTGATTTTATTGTGATCCCATTTGAGTATTCCAACGTCTCCGCAAAATCGACGCTGGTCTTTATCAACTTTTTGGGATTGCTTGAAAGCCAGGCAGAGCGAATATTCATCCGTTCCAAATATGACAAAGGCTATAAATACCATAACCAGGAAGGAATGGATGCTGAGATCCTTAAATACGGCATCCTGTTGAAAAATCCTGTGTTCAAAAGGAACTGTCTTCAAACCATTGATACGAGAAAACTGACCTATGAACAGAAATATGCGGTCAAACATCCTTTCAATGAACTGATCGATCACATCAACCATACACTTGAAATTAACATATAACGATTTTAAAAACACTTAAAATGATCAAAATATTTCTTATCATCCTGGCCATTTATCTGCTCTATTACGCAGGAAATATTGTCTACGACCTTTTTCTGAAAAAGGATGGCCTCGCCAAACAATCTGAAAGTGAAGAATATGCCCTTACAGCTTTTGCAGAAGAGAATACAAATCAAATAAAAGCAGTCAGCATCGATGATGTGGAGCATCTCAATACACCCGCTTCATTTAATAAGAAGGAACTGTTTTCTACAACTGACGAAGAATTTGATGAACCGCACGATTTAGAACACTGGCGTCAGAAATTTGAATTCGAGCAGGATATAGATGCATTTGAGACCAGGCCTGAAAATAATAGACATTCAACGGAAATAAACGAACTCAAGGAATACCATTCGGTTGAACAAGAAAATATTCATGGCGATGAGATAAAAGAGTTGTCAGCAGCTCCTTCTGAAAAAGAAGATAATGTTCAATCCAAACACAAGAAAGAAGATCCTGCTTTAAAGCTCAAACAACAATTCAACCAATTCCTCAACCTTGCCGAAACCCAGGTCCAGGTCCTTTCAGACCGTGATGGCTTTAAGGTCTACCATTCAATGATCTAAAAGAAACCCCAAGCTTTTAAATCTTCAGATGATTCGCTCCATTGAGCCGGATAGCACACCTCCTATGCCCTTTTCTGAACTAAAAAACACAATTCAAATATAAAATCTCAAGTATTATGAAACACAAATGCAAAAGTTATCCAACAACGAAAAAATTATACACTGCGGCACTACTTCTTATGGCGGTCACGCCCATGCTGGCACAGGGCGGGGCAACAGCCATTTCCAACGCAGCCAATGACATCAAGGACTATTGGGATCCTATCAAGCTGATCTTAAAGGCTGTAGGGGGACTGGTCGGTTTCATCGGTGGTCTGAGAGTATACAACAAATGGACAAACGGCGATCAGGATGTCAACAAAGAGATCCTTGGTTATGGAGGAGCGATGATCTTCCTCATCGTTGTTCCTGAATTTGTAACCTCATTCTTTGCCTAAGTTATGGGTTTCTATTTATACAAGGGGTTGAAAAAGCCTCTTGTATTCTTCGGGCTTAAGGGAAAGTATATCATTTATGCGATTGGAGTGATCGGTGCAGGTGTTGTTGCCGCACTGGTCTTATCCAAATTCGGATTGCTAGGCTCTTTGATCGGGCTTGCTGCTACCGGAGGTGGCGTTTATCTCATCTTCAACAGGCAGGACAAATACGGACTCTACAACAAGACCAAAAACTTTGATCAGATCTTGATCTTCCCAAAAAGATTAAACAACAAAACATTTTTAAAACGAAATGAAACCGAAAAAACAAATATTTGATATTCCCTTTATCGGCTATGATCACGGAAAAGATCACGGTTGGAACTTTGATGTACTTTTCGGACAGTATGGGAATCCCATTATCGGTATCAAAATAAAAAATACTGTGGAGCAGTATTCTGCAGATCCCGATAATTACCTGAACTTCCATACGGTTCTTAATCAGGTCGTGTCGATCATCGGTGAGGGAAGGATCGTTCAGAAACTCGATATCTTCAGCAAGAAAAAATACAAGGCAGAACCATCAAATCAATTTTTACAACAAAAATATTCAGAGCATTTTGACGGACGACTTTTCAAAACCATTGAAACGGTGCTTTTCTTCACGGATATTGTTGATGATAAACTTAAAAAGAAAAATAAGCACTACAATTTTTCCGAAAAAAGCTATAAAGAACTTCGGGACAAATGCCAGAAAGTATGGATGCTTTTGAAGCAAAACGAATGCGAGCCTCAATTTCTGTTCGAGAAAGATTTTGAATATTATATCTCAGGGGTTTTGTCAATGCAGTTTTCAGATATCCCAGTATTTGACAACATTAAAAGTACCAGTGAATATCTGAAAATAGGCAACCGGTTTGTCAAAAATATCTCCTATGTCGATGTGGAAAATATTGATTTGCCTTCTGAAATAGAACCCTACTCCATCCTAGGTGGAAACGGAGCAGCTTCCGAAACAGCGGTTGATAATTTTACCTTTATCAATGAGCTGGAAAACTACGAAACCATCGTTTACAACCAGGTCATTACCATTTCACTTCAGGCGCAACAGCAAAGGGAACTCGATAAGAAGAAGAAAAAGCACGAAGGTGCCGCTAACAATTCACCTTCCAATGCCATCATCGCAGAAGAAATCCAAACGCTTTTGCATAATATCGCTATTGATGGCCAACTGGTGGTCAATGCCCATTTTTCGATACTGTTTTCAACCAACACGCTGGAAGAAATGGAAGGGATACAGTCCCAGATTGAAAATAAGCTATTCACCAAAGGGATTATCATATCCAAAAATGCATATAACCAGCTGGAGCTATTTCGGGCAACAATTCCGGGCAATGCGACAGAACTCAGGGATTACGATCTATTTATGACAACAAGCGAGGCCGCATTGTGTTTTTTTTTTAAAGAAAGTTACCCCGTGAACGAAGAATCCAATTTCTACCTGCGATTTACAGACCGACAGGGCGTTCCTATAAAAATAGATCCAGCCGATCTGCCTATGAAAACGGGAAGAATTAATAACAGAAACAAGTTTGTTCTCGGTCCTTCTGGTTCAGGAAAATCCTTTATAATGAACACAATTGTAGAGCAGTATTTACCAAATAACTATGATGTAGTTATTGTTGATACAGGATACTCTTACTCTGGTCTGTGCTCATATGTAGGCGGAAGATATATACAATATACCGAAGAAAAACCGATCACGATGAATCCTTTTCTCATGGACAAGAAAGAATTCAATATCGAGAAAATTGAATTTTTGACCAATCTTATTTTTCTGATCTGGCAAGGTCCTGATGCCGTCATGTCAGCTGCCCAGAAATCTATTTTGGACAATGTACTGATGTCTTATTATCATCAATATTTCAATTCGGGAAATGATTGGTATGAGAATAAAACTTCAGAAGAGTTAATTCTTTATTTGAATAAATACAACATTCACGAAGAAGATATCTATGCTCAGTATGAAAATGAAGTTAATGAAGAGCGGACTTACTACGATGTTTTAGGAATTGCTTTCAACGCAAGTTCCGAAGAGATCAAGGATGCAGGAAGAAGGTTATTAAAATTCTATCATCCGGATAAGAACATCAATAATCCTGATTATGACAATGAAAAATTTTATACAGTCTATGAAGCTTATGAAACACTGGGTGATGAAGAGAGAAGAAGAATTTACAATGAAACTCAATTGATTCTCATAAAATCAAATGAGATCATTAAACAGGACAAAACAGAAGAAAACTGGGATGAGTCTTTTAGAAAAGCCATCATTAAAAAGATTAAAGAACTCGAAGAGAAGTTGGATGCAAAAGAACTTTCCTTCAATGGTTTCTATGATTATTGCGACAAATTTCTTCCTCTTTATCTGAATAATAAGAAACACAGTATCACAGAAAGAGAGTTCAACCTGAGAACTTTTCTATTTGTTCTGCGTGATTTTTATAAAGGCGGACGATATGGAACAACACTCAACGAATCTGCTGATAACACTTTGTTTGACGAATCATTCATCGTGTTTGAGATTGACAACGTAAAGGATAATCCCAAACTTTTTCCCATTGTGACTCTGATTATTATGGACACATTCATTCAGAAAATGAGACTCAGAAAAGATCGCAGAAAAGCGCTGATCATTGAAGAAGCCTGGAAAGCGATTGCAAGTAAACTGATGGGAGGCTACATTCTTTATCTGTACAAAACCGTCCGGAAATTCTGGGGCGAAGCTGTAGTGGTAACACAGGAGCTGGACGATATTATTGGAAATGCAGTTGTAAAAGACTCCATTATCAACAATTCGGACACTTTCATTCTTCTTGACCAGACCAAATTCAAGGACAACTTTGACCGAATTGCGGCTTTACTTTCATTGAACAAAGTGGAGCAAAACAAGATTTTCACGATCAACAATCTTAACAACAAACTTGGTAGGAGCCGGTTCAAGGAGTTTTACCTTAAACGAGGTTCCAAAGGTGAGGTCTACGGCAATGAAGTCTCCCTTGAACAATACCTGACCTATACTACTGAAAAGCCTGAGAAATCAGCCGTGGAGTATTATGTACAAGAGTATGGCAACTATGACGAAGCTTTGATAAAGATCGTCTCGGACTTAAAAGCTTTTGGTGACGGTCTTGAGAACCTGGTGTCTTTGGTGAATCTGTATCAGAAACCTCTCGACCTGAAGGTAAAGTCCTACTACCATAATTTGAAGAAAACCCATCCTGGGAAAAATGTATTCAAGGTTATCGCCCAGGAACTGGAAGAACGAAACATCAATTTCTCTGAATTAATAAATAAAAAAGAATATCAGTATGAAAACGCTTAGCCTTTTATTTTTAGGATTCTTTGGACTGCTATCTGCTCAGAACACCTACATCGATCCGACCGTAACTGCTGCGATGATCCTCTATTCGGAAAATTTGAAAGCCAAACAGAATGAAGTTATTGATGAAACGTCCAAACTAAAGGATGCCCAGACCTGGGTCGGAACCCAGATGGTAGCGGCCAATGACATTCAGAATAAGATTTTGAAAGGATTGAAAGAAGTTTCGGGAACCTTACAGAACGGGATCCAGGTACAGGAGATCTATTCCGAACTGAATAAGTGCTATACGTATTCCTCACAGGTGGTGCAGCTGGCATCACAGCATCCCCAGTATGCCATCTTTGGTACCAGGGCTTCGCAGAAAACCTACGAGCAAAGCCTGAAGATCGTAACCGATGTAACGGACATCCTGGCATCGGGAGAACTGAACCTCGCAACCGCAGGGGACCGTTATAAGATCCTGCACAATATTTCCGGAAATGTGAAGACTCTTAAGCTGTGGCTATTGGCCATCAGGCTTAGACTGGAGAAAGCCAATCGGTTGGGATTCTGGAATTCCATCAATCCTTTTGCAGGGTACATTAACACCGATAAGGCTATTGTGGATGACATTATGAACCGCTATAAAAGAAATTTTTAAAGCCTGTACAATGCAAAAGAAGATCTTCATAAGCGTATTCATTACTATCATATGTATGGTGATGATGTCTTCCGGTGGCAGCTCCACTCCCGCCTGGGAGAAAGAGAACGTTTCGTTCCCGATGATGGATCTTGAGATCAATGCGACGATGAAAGAAAACGACCGGCAGAAAGAGATGCGGCAAAAGCAAACGCTCAATGCCTCTGTGGAAACGGCCAACCAATCCCAATGGAAGAATTTCAAAGACAAGGTGACCAAGGTCCAGGACAGACTTCGTATGGTATCATTTGCAATCCAGGCTATTCCGGCAGGCGTTGCCGTGAGCAGGGAAATTACCAAGATCACGGATAATCAGACAGCGATAATCAACGAGATCAGTACTGCCCCCTACTCGATCATAGCGGTCTTGCCTTCACAAGTGCAATTTGTTGATGACCTGCAGATGGTGACCAGATTGGTGACCGGGATCGTGATCTCTTACGGCGCCATCAACCAGATGGAACAATCGGAACGAAAGGTATTACTGGATTATGCATTGGGCGAGGTTAAGTCGCTTAGTAGAAATTCAACCCATATGCTTCTGAAAATAAGGGATATCAAAGCCAAGGTACTGCGGAACAAACGAGCCTTCCAATACTATGTCAATAGGGACCGCCAAGTGGTGGAAAACATTATGAACCACATAAAATCCTTTTAGTGATGCAGAAACTAATAATACTCGGAATTTTCCTGTCTTCGTTTGTTGACATCAACAGCCAACAGATTGTGATAAACGATAAACTGCTCTCACAGATCACCGTCAATCACGGCGTACGACTGGCCAGTGAGCAGACCTTTCTGGATTCTTACAAAAAACAAAAGGAGCTCTATGATGATATCAATAATAAGACGACCCAGGTCATCGCCATTCAGGAGTATATCTATCAACAACTGAAGAATGTCAATTCCGCCCTTAGCCAAAGCAAAAAGCTGATCTACCTGTATCAATATATGGGAAAGATCGTCAACAATTCCAATAAGATGATGGACCTGTCTGCACAACATCCCGAGTATGCTGTGCTGGTTTCAAAATATTATGTTGAGATAGGTAAACAGGTCATAAAGCTCCAGCAGGAAGTTACGCAGGATATTCTGAACGAGGATAAGGATTTTCTGATGGATGCGATGGATCGCGAAATGCTGATCGAAAAAGTGTTTACGCGGGTGAGGAATATTCACGGGAACATCCTTTACATTATTATGAGACTTGAAAACGCGAGGAAAATACCGTACCTGTACCAGGTTCCGATCCTTAGGAATTACATCAACATTGACAGGGCCATCGTCGGAGATATCATCACCAAATACAAATACATCTTCAATTAAGAATTATGGAAATACTATTTAAAAAGGGGACATTCTTGCTTTTTGTATGTGTCGCCATTGCAGCATCAGCACAAATAAGTGTCAAACGACTGAACGATCCTTCGATCGTTGCCCAGCATAAGAGAATGACCTTTGAGAGCTGGGGAGACTGGCGGCCATACCCCAAATATTTCCTGGGTATCCAGACCAATTTTGCCTATGCAACGGTTTGGGGAATGTGGGCACCAAAAATTAACAGGGATTATAAGGACGGTGAAGATATCCGTCCGTTGAAGCCTACCGGAGAACAGAATCTACGGTTCGCACAACTAAAATTCCAGGAAGAGGAAGCTAAGAAGATCAAGGCTGCATCCGACACGATATACAAAAGAAGCGTTCAGGATCTGGCACATTGGACTTCGGCCACAGTTGATGCGGATCCGCTATGGTTACTGTACTACAAACGAATGCTCACGCCGATCACGGAATTTCCGGACAACCCGCAGAATTTTATCGAATGGCGGCTGAAAGATGAACCCACTTACGAGGCACTTAATACGACCGGCACCTTAAAACGATTACAAGAGGAGCTGGATCTGATCAAGGAAAAATATTCGATGTCGAGGTCGATGGATATGCCGAGGGGAAAACGTTTCATCATGTATCACGAAACCCTTATACGATGGCGAAAATTTGTGCAGGAACTCAGTAGGCATAATAACCGGACAACGCTGCTTCTGGATTATAAAAATATCCTGAACAGCCATTTACCAACTGCATTGCCAACACAATGGACACCTACCTCAGACAAAGGAATTGTTCAAAACGTGATGCAGCAATATAAACACAAATATTAGAGATGAATAAAAAATTAACTCTTTGCCTTTTGGCAATATTACTGCCGGTCATCACCTTTGCGCAGACCGATGGCGACTACAGCAACCTGCTTCAGTTTCTCAAGGGGGACGGCGCTTTTGAAAGGTGGTTTATGGAGGTCTTTACCAAGCTGGACACCAGTATTCAGGACAATGCTCAAGGTTCCGCATTGGTCGGAAGGGCTATCGGAGGACTGGGTGCATTGATGTATCTCGGCTATATGGGATGGCAGATGGCCGCCGGAGACCGGGAATGGGAAATCACCCCGATGCTTAAACCGATTCTGATCGGCTTTACTTTAGTGTATTGGACAGGATTTGTCAATCTGATACAAGCACCGTTCGAGGCCATCGCCGAACCCGGAATAGCTATTTTCAGCGATATCGAATCTGAGGTCAATGACCTGCGGGTGCAGCGGTTTAAAAAGCAGCAGCAATTGCTGGATGCCGTAATCAAGCTCAATGCCGAAGAAGATGCCAAGCAGGAAGTCATCAATAATACCTCTAAAGATGCAGATGATTCGTGGTTTGATATCAGCGACGGGATCGATAAGCTGCTACAACCTATCAAGGAATGGCAGATCAGGATGCAGTTCCAAATGCAGAAACTGGTCGCCGAGGTGATCGAGTTTGTCTGCCTCTCCATTCTTAGGATCTGTGTTTATCTGATATTCTTTATTCAGAAGATCTGGGCCTATATCCTTATCATTTTAGGTCCTATTGCAGTCGGAATGGCCCTCATTCCGGGATTTGAAAATTCGCTGTACAGCTGGGTATCCAAATTCATCAATATCAACCTTTACACGTTTGTCGCCTACACCATTATAAACATCGGGCAGCAGCTTATTGCTTCCGGCTACACGATGGAAATAGAACGCTATGACACCTTAGTCACCAACGGAACAGTGACCAATCTGGATGCCTTGATGGTCTATGTCAGTAATTCAGGAATGATCTACAACCAGCTCTTCACGTTTGTCGCTTACATCGTGACCGGTATCGGTGTTTTGATGACCCCAACAATAGCAGACAGTATTGTTTCAGCAGGCGGAGCGGGTGCGATGACAAAAATGAAAAATGCGGCAGGAAAGGTGGCAAGCAGTGCCAAAACAGCGGTACTGACTGTGAAAACAGGAGGTGCAGCAGCAGCGGCAACAGCAGCTAAATCTATTGCAACAGGTTCTGCTTCAGGGAGGGTGAGTACCGCAATGAATAACAAAAAGAAATAAAATATGTTGATAAAAAATATAGAACAGAGAATCAAGATCAATAAGATCGTATCCTTATCAGCCATTGGTTTTGCCATATTCATTGTCATTGCCGGGTTTTTCTTTTCCTATCGGATGATCCAGGATTCCCGCAGATCGATTTATGTTCTCGATAATGGGGTTCCGGTGTTGGCAAAGCAAACGGATGTGCTGTTGAACCGGCCGGTTGAATATAAGGCGCAGATCGAACTGTTCCACCGTCTGTTTTTTACCCTCGCTCCGGATGATGCCTACATCAAGGAGAATATTCAAAAGTCACTCTATCTTATTGACGACAGTGGGAAAAAGGAATACACCAATCTCAGGGAAAAAGGATTTTATAATCAGATCGTGGCTTCCAGCTCAATGGTCAGCATCCACGCTGATTCGATCAGCCTCAATATGGAGCAGAATAAATTTCAATTCTTCGGAAAGCAGATGATCACCAGAAAATCTTCAGTCATTACCCGGAAGCTGATCACCGAAGGATTTTTTGAAGACATCATCCGAAGCCCCAACAATCCTCACGGGGTGTTGCTTAAGAACTGGCGCATCATCGATAACGAGGAACTCTCCAATCAAACTAAAAATTCCTATTAAGATGAATGCTTTTATAAAAGAAACCGGACAGAAATTCCTGGACCGTGTGGCTAAAAATCCGAAAAGGTTCTTTACCTATTCGATGATCTTTCTTTCGATCTCATTTATAGGATCGCTGATACAGGGTATTTTCTTTCCTTCCCAAAAGACCTTTACCATTAAACCGCCTGTTCTTTATTCCAATAGTGGGATCAGCCAGAATACGGCTTCTGCTCAGGACACGGAAATGGAAAAGATCGTCAGCGAGCTGAAATTCCTGAAAGAAAAAAGAGACCGGAATTCTCTGCAAAAAGTAGACAGCCTCAGAATAGAGTTTCTGTTTAACCGATTCCAGCAGTTAAAAAATAGCCGCTAATAACGAAGACCTCTCATCTAAAAATCAAAACGCAATGAAGAAAATTAATTTCAAACAGAAAAAATATGTGCTGCCGCTTCTGGCTCTGCCGTTCCTGCTTCTTTTCGGGTACGTCGGTGCGGAGTTCTCGAAAGAGGATAAGCCCAAAGACAAGCCTAAGGAGCTTTCCCTTTCGCTCGGAGAAACTAAGGATTCAATTATGAATAAGAACGATGCCTACGATGCATTTTTCAAAAAAGATGATAATCGGACAATGCTTGGAGGACTGGATAAGGAACAGGACAGCCTTTTGAGTTATGATGACCAATTATCATTAGCGCAGAAAAGAAAAATTGATTCGCTGAAAGCGGTAGCGGGAAGACAAACTCAGTACACAGGGAAAGGAAATCCTTCATCCTACTACGATCCAAAGAAAAATGATGAGGATAAAGATTATAAAAGGTCGGCGGAAATGATCCGGATGCTCAATGATAAATCGTATGGTAAAGCGGAGGCGAACTACGCAACAGAAAATCCTAGGGCGACACAAAGTATCCAACCAGATCCCGTCAAATACCTGAAAGAGCAGATGCTTGTAATGGATTCCCTGGAAAAAGCCAGAGATCCGGAATACCAAAGTAAACTGGCGGCAGAACAGCGGCTCAAAGCCAACAGGGAAAAGATGGAAGATTTTCTTAGCTCCACATTCAATGTCAGTAAATCAGGAATTAACGGTGGATTCAATGCTTTTTATAAGGAAAAAGAAAATGATTTTATCAAAGCAGTGATCGATGAAAACAACAAAGGATTTTTAGGAAGCAGGATCAGATTTCGCTTGCTAGAAGACATCTTTGTCGGAAACAGAAAGATCGGCAAAGGTTCTATTTTATATGGTCAGATCTCAGGATTTTCAATGCAGAGAGTCGAACTGAAGATCATATCAGTATTTACGAAAGGCGAAATATTCCCGGTCAATCTCTCTATTTACGATCTGGATGGAATGAAAGGGCTATATGTTCCCCAAAGCGTTTTCCGCGAGATGATGCGGGAAATGGGAAGCAACTCGGTACAGGGGACACAGATGGATATGGGAGGAGAAGGATTCTTCACGAGCATTGGTTCCAAATTATTCACTTCAACTTCGAAGTCGATCGCCAATCTGATAAAAACCAATAAAGCCAAGCTGAAATACAATTCCTATGTATTCCTGATCGACGAAAAACAACTTAAAGAATCACAAACCCAGCAAAATAAATAAACTAATGAGAAATTTATTATACAGTCTGACCCTGTTTACAGTAAACCTGTTAACCGCACAAACAGCAACCACGGAGCAGATCATTTCTGACCTGCCGGAACTTGAGATCAGCGAAGAGATCAACCTTCATATGATTTCACCGGAACCCATTCAATACGTTGACCTTTCCACTGATAAACTGACCGGGGACCTCCCTGCCAACAATATCGCAAGGATTAAAATTACCAATAACAATACCTGTGATAAGGATAAAAAAAAACAGTCCACACCTTTTTTCACCGGAAATACAGTGGGTATCATCACGGTTGTCGGGCAATCTTTCATCGCGCAGTATAAAGCGGTTTATAGAAACGCAGATAATCTCAATACGGTTACCAATATCCACATTCAACCCGAAGCGATGCAGCCTATCGAGTTCGATAAAATGAGCTTCTCAAACCGTGAACTCAGACAGTTTGCTTTGGACATCATTCAGAATAAAACCGATAAAAAGCCGGTCAGAACTGAAAAAAACCTGAATCTCAGTATGCAGCTTAACAATGTATATGTAATGAGCGATTATATTTTTCTCGATATGACCTTTAAAAATACTTCCAATCTGAGCTACGATCTGGAGGCTCTTAAGTTTTCAATAGAGGATAAAAAGATCCATAAGGCAACCAATAATCAAAGCATTGAAATGACACCGGTTTTCCAGCTGAATTCTCAAAAGCACTTCAGGAAAAACCTCAGAAATATATATGTCTTTAAAAAGTTTACCTATCCGAACTCAAAAGTGATGATCATACGACTGATCGAAGAACAGCTCTCCGGTAGGACCATCGAAATGAAAGTGAACTATTCAGAAATTCTTAAAGCGGATACATTCTGATGAATTTAGAAATTTTGACAAAATACATAAATGTATTTTTTGGAACGGGGTTCGGGTTTTTGTTCATCATGTTTATATCAGAACATTTTAGCAAGAAAAAGCAAATTAGGGAGAATAGGTTGAAAGAACAGTTTTTAGATCTTGAAAATCAGATCAATTCTTTAGATCTAAAAATTTCCCAAGCAAACGAAATAAATGAAATCTTGAAAAAACATATTAGTGTAAACAGGCGCAATATTCAAAATTTGGAAATAAGGAATACCAGATTAAAAAATAGGGTTGACTACTTTAAAGATCAAATAAATAACTTAAAACGGCAATGCAAGAACAACAACATCAAATAAAGATCTACGGATTCCTGCAAAAGGCAGTTTATGCTGTCGTTGCATTGGATTGCGCTTCCCTTTTTTACCTCCATACTCAAGTCCCGGTAATCTCCAACCTATTGAAGAACTTCTCGAAGATGAGCTTTATTTATCCGCCAGTTAATGCCAAGTTTGCCACACTCATTTTGATCGGGTTGGTTGCTGTCGGGACAAAAGCAAAAAAAAAGAAAGACCTCAACGTTGCAAAGGAGATCATTGTTCCAATGGTGCTGGGACTGGCTTTGATGTTCTGTTCCCTATTTTGGCAGAAGGAAGCAGGAGACGCCAAGCTTCCAAAAGTCTTCCCCGGGATGAACCTGTACCAGGTCATTTATGCGGTTCTCTCTTTTCTGGGTGCTGTAATCCTTCAGATGGGCGCAGACAGCATCTCCAAGCTGATGCAGCAGAAAATGGGAAAAGACCGATGGAACGTGGAAGAAGAATCTTTTGACCAAAATAAGGAGCTGGTCAATACTGATACCAGCATTAATATTCCTTATCTGTTCCGGTATAACGGCAAGATCAACAAAGGCTGGATCAATCTTAATCCATTTCGAGGAACTATGATCATCGGAACGCCAGGCAGCGGTAAATCTTTCGGGGTGATCAATCCGGCCATCCGTCAGATGATAGCCAAAGGTTTCTGCCTGTGTATCTACGATTTCAAGTTTCCGGACCTAGCACAGATTGCCTACTATCACTATTTGATCAAAAAAAGTAAAGAATCGGAATACAACTATCAGTTTCATGTCATCAACCTGAATGAGGTCGAGAGATCAAAAAGGGTCAATCCTTTTCATAAAAAGTATATTCAAACCCTTGCGGAAGCACAGGAAATGGCGGAATCCATGGTGTCCTCACTACAGAAGGGCGGAAGCAGTTCAGGAGGAGGATCGGATGCGTTCTTTACCCAATCTGCGATCAACTTCCTCTCATCCTGCATTTACTTCTTTGCCACCCTGGAAAACGGAAAATATTCAGACCTGCCTCATATTCTCTCTTTTATGAACCGAAGCTACCAGGAAATCTTTGATACGCTTTTTACCAATGAAGAAATAGGCTCGCTCCTTTCTCCGTTCAAAACGGCATACGACAATAAAGCTTTTGACCAGTTAGAAGGGCAGATCGGAACATTGAAAATATTTCTCTCAAGGTTAGCTACCAAAGAAAGTTTCTGGGTGTTTTCAGGAGATGAAGTGGAACTGAAGATTACCGCCAGGGAAAATCCGTCCATCCTGATTTTGGCTTCAGATCCGGGCACACAGGATATCAATTCCGCATTATATTCATCGGTGTTAAACCGCACTTTGCGACTTATCAATTCCAAGCACAATCTGCCGGGAGGCATTATTGCAGATGAGTTCCCGACCATTTATATCCATAAGATCGACAACGTTGTCGCAACCGCAAGAAGTAACAGGGTTGCCGTGTTGCTTGGACTTCAGGAGATTCCGCAGCTCCGCCAATTTTATAAAAAGGAGGTAGCGGATACCATTTCTTCCATTGTCGGAAATATTCTTTCCGGCTCTGCCAGAGATAAAAATACGTTGGATTGGTTGGAAAAACTGTTCGGAAAGATCAAGCAGAAATCTTATTCGCAGTCCATATCACAGCAAGGAACAACGACCAGCATTAATGAAAAAATGGACCACATGATTCCGGCCGGAAAAATAGCAGCATTGAAGACCGGCGAAATGGTGGGAATGATCGCGCAAGGAGAAGAAAACGATGCGGAAGAATACAAAACGTCAGCAATTCATGGAAAGATCGATCTGGATATGAAAGCCATTAAAGCGGAAGAAAAGAACTACGTTCCGATGCAGGTCTATTATTCATTTCTGGACAAAAGGGGAATTAACCGCAAAGAGGAGGTTCTGATGAGCAATTTCCGGAAGATCAACAAGGAAGTCGAGCTTATTGTTAATGAATTTATAAGACCAGCCTCATGAAAACACTTAAAACATACTTTTTGATCGGATTGCTTTTATCTTTTCATTGCGCTGTATATGGGCAATTCAACACGCTTACGCCTGCATTGCCAAAGAAAACAGATAATGCTCAGATCTTGGAGAAGACGGGAGAAAATAAAGTTCTGAAACAGCAAAAAGGCAAAAAATTCCGGAAGGATATTTTTAGTACGATCTCTAAAGCAGACCTGAAAAAAGAACTGGACTCTCTGAAAACAATGATCAAAGAGAATACAGAGTACGACATTAAAAAATGGAATATACAGAATGTGAAGGATTCCCTGATTTTTCAGCTTCACAGTAAAATTATTGATGAACAAAAACGAAATAGACCTCTAACGAAGAATGGCCTTGAAAATAAAATTGAAAACATAACGTTGCCAAAGATCGCAATGCCATTAAACCGGGGAATTTCAGTGACATCATCTTACGGAAGGAGAATACATCCAATATTTGGAAAGTCAAAAATACATAACGGCATTGACCTGAAAGCCTACTTCGAAAATGTATATGCCGTAATGGATGGAATGGTTAGCGCAACAGGCTGGGATCCCAAAGGCGGTGGAAATTACATCAAAGTAAAACACTACAACCGGTATGAAACAGCTTACCTGCATCTCTCAGAGATCTATTACAAAGTTGGGGAGCTCGTAAAAGCGGGTTATGTCATTGCCAAAAGCGGGAATTCCGGAAATTCTACAGGAGCACACCTACATTTCGCAGTCAGGGAAAATGGGAAGTACATCGATCCTGTCCATTTTCTCAATGACCTTATCGTAGCAGATCATTGGCTTGTTACATCCTATCAAAACTAAATATTCTTACACTCTAACGAAAAATATCATCATATGGAAAATAACAATTTACCCACGGAAGAACTGAAAACCTATGGCATCATCAATGAAGACCTGACATTTTCAAAAAAGTTAAGTGCTAACGACGTCCAAAAGTTTCTCCGAGGCTATACGATTGTCGCTGATAATGACAGGAACCGCGCTACTTTTCAACTCACCGACAATAATACCCAGCTGAAGGTCATCTTTCTTGAACGGGACAAAAGCCTTGCGGAAATTCTGGAAAATAGCAAAGAAAAAGTCCAGTACACGGACATCAAAGACCTGTCAAGATCTCCGGACCAATGGAATATCGAAAAAAAAGCATTCATCTTCGATAAGGAAAACAGTAAAACAGTGGAATTCGATTTTATTAAAAATGCCACTGAGCTCACCGCTATTATTGCCGATCAGAAGGACGTGCAGGAACTCAGTCGCTATAAAGCCGAACTACAGAAACTGAAAAATTACCTCTACGATAAAATCGACCAGTACCCGGAAATCGCCAAAGCAATTTCTAATGATATAAACATTGTCTCCAGGGAAATTGATTCCGTTACGAGAATATCTGTAAAAGATAAAAGAATGCACAATGGTACTTCAGATGTTCAGCTCAACGTCAATGATAAGGATCGCTATGAAGACGCCAACCGCAATCGGGAAAATGAGGAACAGCAGCAGGAAGAAAAACGAAGATTCAAAAGATAAGTCCTTTAAGAGAAACTGACTAATTCCTTAGAAATATATAAACCTTAACGTAAAAAATAACAATGGATCTATTTGAAAATTACCACCTACTTCCGGAAGAATTGAAGGCGGTCCTGGATAAATGGCAGCAAAAAGAAGCAAGCGTTGGACTTGATTACAAGGATTGTAAAGCTTTTCAGGAGGAATGTGAAGCTGTCGGTTACACCTTCGACTATCAATTAGATGCTCAGCCATTTGATCTACGACCTGTAAGTTCAGACAATCTACCATTAAATAATTTGATCGATCATCATAATACCGACAATATGATATCAACAAATGAAACGCAAGCAGCTGATCTTCCAAAAGGATGGAGTTGGAATGATTACGATGATGGAAGCGGTTCCCTGAAAAGTCCGAATGGGAACAGCTTTTATGGTTATGATCTGCAAACCCAGGAATACCGATTACCGTGCGGTAAAAACGAGTGGACAGGTATGAAGGTCTCTTTTGATATTTCACAAAGCCTAAGCGAATTTAAAAGCTTTGCGGAAAATGATCTGAAAGAAAAGGCCCTACTCAACCTTCTTTCCCCGAAGCTTTCCGACCAAGAAATCAATGATCTCCTCGATCACAAAAATAGTACAAAAGAGAAAAAACTTATACTGGAAGATCTGAACATCACCCAACACCAAAGGGAGAGCTACCTGGAAGAGAAAGAATTCGGAACAACAAGCGGAGACTACGCTTTAACTGAGCAACAATTAAGACAACTACCGGATTTCATTGATGGACACCAGCTATCTAAGAATGATAAATACGAGTTGGCTTATGGCCTACTTCAAAAACAGCAGTACGCAGAAGCTTACTCTGTATTGCCGGGAGGTGAAATTATCAAAATGTTCCTGGACGAAGAAGAGATGTCCGCATACAGGCCATTATCAATCAATGAAATAAAATATAACGATCAAAATTCAAACATTATGGAAACACAAAAAGATTTCGACCAGGTGCAGTACCTGAAAGACCAGCTGAAATATCTAGGTTTCGGCGAAAGCGAACAGCTTCACAAAGATCTCGAAAAAGGCATTAGATCCAGCAAAACGCAATTTGAACTAAAAACGTCCTCTGATAAGACATTGCCTGAAAATAAGGTAGGGTTTCTATTGCGATTTAACAAAACGGATAGCGGGGGTGTATTTTTCAATTCTTACCATGCAATCCTGGATAATGACAAAAATGAGACCATCCATCAGAAATTCCAGGTCAGCAAGGAGCATACATTCACCGCTAAGGAAGCCGTGAATCTTCTGGAAGGGCGCGCCGTTAAAATAGAATTTAAAAACCCGAAGACCGAACAGATGGAACCGGCGTTTGTCCAGTTAAATTTCGATGAGCCAAAAACCGATAACGGAAACTACTACTTCAAGAACTTCTATAAAAATTATGGGGTTGATACATCGAAGATCGTAGAGAAAGCAAATTTGATCTTCGATAAACCGGAATGGAAGGATAATGCTATAAAATCGTTGGAGAAAGGAAATATCGTCAAAGTAAAATTTCAGCAGGACGATAACGTCATAGAGGGAAAAGCAGTTCTGGACCCTCAGAACAGAAACCTTAAACTCTATGATAATGATATGAACAGGCTGAATACCAATAAACCTTTGGAGGGTTTGGAACAAGATAATAAGCACGAAAAAAATAACGTGAAAGAGCAGAGCATCAAACGATAACGAAATACCTGACCAATATCCGAAAGCGGCAGGTCTTATGGTCTGCCGCTTTTTTAAAATCAACACGATGAAAATAAAATTGACAATATTATCCTTTGCGATCATTCTATGCTTTAGCTCCTGCCACAAGGAAGTCAGATCCGAGAAAGGAGGAATTGATATCATTTCCAATGTCTATTTCGAAGCCTCCAGAGGCCTTGAAAGGATGCAGAGCTTCCACATTTCCAAAATGAGCTACTCAAACGATAACCTGATAGAGATCGTTCCCGACCGAACCTTTCCGGAAATGAGTAAGCAGATCTATTTTATCAAAGATTCTCTCTGCTATGCAATAGGCTACGAAAGAAAGACCACCATCTTTTCGGAGATTGTCTTAAAACAAAAGCCTTTGCTCGTGTGGGATAAGAAAGAGGGTGCTGTTTTCTCAAAAGAATGGATCCCGAATTACAGGAACAGAAGAAAATTATCTGACACCGTTTTGTTTGGAAAGCAATACAAACGCTTTGAAATTAATTCCCCCTGGAACTATACCCGGTTCTACATTTACCCCACCGACACCATCCTACCCTACTCATTATACCGGCACGCGGAACTTGATTATCACGGCCGTTTGGAACGCATCGACTCTTACAATAAGAAGAACGACATCTTTGTCACGCTTCAATTGATTCCGAGAAAAAACTGGGATGACATAGCTAGAGAATTATTTGAGTTTGATCATTTTGTAACACGCAGTAAAAATGAGTGAGTCTTTACAAATTAACGATGACCTCACTATCATTGAAGGAAGTAAAAATGAACTGGTACTTTTTGCAAAAAGTGAGGATGCTAAGTCGTTCCAAAAACTTTTGGAACTTAACGGGCAGTCCAATAGCAGAACCCTTGTTACCCTTAATACCGCTGTCAATGCGAAGAAATTCATTAACCGGTTCCAACATTTTGAAGGTAAGATCTTTTTGTGTCTTGAAGCAAACCGGACAGGCGATGAGGAAACGCTGAAGATCCTGATGGATCTTAAAGAAAAGAATATTAAAGACATCCGGAAAATGTATGACATATCCGCCAATGGAAATAAGGATCTGTCTCAATATCTTGAGAACAAATTAGATGATCTTTATAAAAACAGTAATTTAGTCACATCAAAAGAATCAGAAAATGCAGCCACTACTATTAGACCAAACGGAATATCCGACACTCAGCAACTGGAATCCGGATCTGCTGGACGAGATTCTGGAAAACCTGTGCAGGACAGCCAATCCGAGCAAAAAGGAAATAACGAAACAGGACAAAATTTGGGCAGCTCAAATGCTGGAAATGGATCTTCAGGCGCAGAGCGGAGCAGTCTCACAGCCGGAGAACGAGGAAGAAGATCCGCTGACGGAACACAACCGCAGCATGCTGAAGAAAAACCTTCCTTGGGCAGAATCCTATTCGGGCGAATTGCACCCAACACAGGAAGAGCCAACGGACAAATACCCAAGATAAACACAAATTCTGCAAATGTTGCAGAACTAGACGGTCTCATCTCAAAATATAATGGTCAGAAGCTGACCAACCAGCAAGTTGCAGAAGTCGTTTCTGCAGCTTGTTTTATTTCCGAAAGCAAAGAGGTTGTTTTTAAGGATGCTATTGCCATTACCAATGAATTGAAAGACATCTGCAACCAGTTCAAAAGCGGCGGTGTCGCAAAAGAGGGTCGCGGCATTCTGGATGAGTATTACACCGATTGGAAAATCGTAGATGCCGTCCGAAACCTCATCACAGACAAATTTAAAAACAGGAAGGGAATAAACGTTTTGGAACCAAGTGTCGGGACGGGTAACTTTCTCTATGCCGCCAAAGACCTTACGCCGAGTGTCAATATTTCTGCTTTTGAGATCAACGAGACCACCGCAACAATTGCGAAAATACTGCATCCGGAAGCAACTATCAATCTCCGTTCTTTTGAATCTGAATTTATTGACGAGAAGGGAAACAAAAAAGAGCACTCTCAGCAATATGATCTGGTTATCGGTAATCCTCCTTATGGGGAACATCGTGGTCTCTATAAAGGGTTGGGTGAAGAACCTAAGATCTCCAAATACGAAGATTATTTTGTTAAACGCAGCCTGGATGTCCTGAAAGACGACGGGATCCTGGCGATGGTCCTTCCCTCCGGCTGGCTAAACCGCCAGAAAGAGCTTGAAAATGCTGAACTGCTTAAAGCTTTCCGGTTACCAACGGGATCATTTGCAGGAACACAGGTCGGAACGGATATCATTATCCTGAAAAAGTCCTCGCAAACAATCAAGCGTAATATCTCTGATCACTTCGAAAAGTTTCCTGAAAACGTTTTGGGTGAGATCCGTGAGAGATCGAACCGTTACGGACGGATGGAACTTTATGTCCACGGAACTTTGGATGATGCATTAGCAAGGCTACACAGGCTTGAAACCAAAAAGCAAACTGAGAGGATCGGAGATCTATTTGAAGACCTGCTTTTTGAGAATACCAAATCCGAAGCAAAAATACAACAAACAGTTCTGCCCGAAAAAAGTGGTGATCCGGAACACGAAACTGAAATTGATCTTTCAGGGGTTCAGGATAAACTCCAAACGGTCGTCTCTCAACTAAACGACATCAAATTCAAGTCACCGGCTATTTTAAAGGAGATCGAGAAATACACCAAGCTTCAAACTCAGCTGACTAATAATCCTAACAACTTCAATAAGGATCAACTGTCTGAAATTATTGAAAAGACCGATAAAATACTTCAGGCTCAAAATAAAAGAAAGGAATCTGAATACAGCGTCCAGACCAAACCGCAAATCAAAAAAGGAATATTAAAATACCTGTTTTCCAAAACAGATGAAGTAATCAATACTTCGCTTCAGAATAGCTCTGATATCAGCCCGCAACAGATTGAAGCTTTTCGGGACACGGATTATGACGGAACGATTAATAACAGGGGCAAACACTATCCATTCGCCAACTTTATAAACGGCAGATGGGTACACGACTTTTATTATGCGGAAGGAAACATCTACGCCAAGTTGGAGCAGCTTGAAAGGGACTTTGCCGATAAACATTCCATAGGTGGGACCGAAGACCAGTACGAAAAACAAAAAGCATTACTACAGCGTGTTTTGCCGAGACCAAAATCTATCGATGAAATATCGATCAGTCCCAATCACGAGTTTGTCCATCGATTCGCATTAGGACAGGTGGAAAAAGAGCGGTACAACTATAACACAAAACTAAGCGAGGTCGTCACTGTTGACTATAACCTGGCAGAGAAATTCAAAGATTTTGTCGGAACTCTATCAAGTGATGGTTTTCAAGGTTCTTCAGCCTGGGAGGTCAGACAGTTTGTGGATAATGAGACCGTAACGGGAAGTGATAAGGAACGAAATGCGTTGGTTCGGGACAGAAGAAAAGCTGCGGCCAATGATCTCTTTCAAAAATTTATCCGTGAAGAATTATCGGATGAGCTTAGGGAACGGTTTGTTAAAGACTTTAACAAAAATTACAACAACATTCACGTTCCCGATTATTCTAGGTTTCCTTTATTTTCTAAGATCTATAAGAATTTCAAAGGACAGGAATTACGATTAACCGAGGTTCAGAAAGCAGGAATAGGAAGGCTGACGACAAAGGGTGTCGGCTTACTGGCACACGAGGTTGGATTCGGAAAAACTTTATCCGGAATCCTCTCAATGCACGAAGCGATGGAACGGGGAAATTCCAAAAGACCGTTGATCGTGGTTCCCAACGACAGCATACTCAAGCAATGGGTCGAAACCATCTTTGAAACGATACCGGGTGCTAAGGTCAATGTATTAGGCAATCTCGGTAAAGATTATGATCTTTCAAAATTTGACAACAAGGACGGAGAAATTACCATCGTGACGTATGAGGGCTTCAACAACATAGGTTTTTCGGAAAATATTACCCAGGACCTCGCCTCAAAGTTCTCTTATATTTCCGAAAGTGAACTACGCAGTGTGAACTCGATCAGCGAGAGAGACTTCCAGAAAGAATTGGAAAAGACCAGAGAGGTGGAGGGTAAAATGAAGCGCGGAAAGATCTACGACTGGGAGGATTTTGGTTTCGACCATATGACCTTCGATGAAGTACATAATGCCAATCATATTGTGGGTAAGGTCAGAATTGAGGACCGAAGATTTTCCTCGGACTTCAGAAGTCAGAATCAACAGACTTCTAAATTAGGAATCAACACATGGATGGCTGCACAATATATTCAGGAGAAATACGACGGAAGAAATGTTACCCTGCTTTCTGCAACGCCATTCACCAACAAACCGCTCGAATATTATTCCATCTTGTCCCTGATCGCCAATAAACGGCTTGAAGAATCGGGGTACTTCAATGTCAATACCTTCTTCGAAACCTTTATGGAGGCGGATACCGATATGGAAATTGATGCGAAAGGTGATGTGAAGTTCAAAGCAAACGTCCGAAGATTTAGGAATAATTCTTTGTTTCAGCAGCTATTATCAGAATTTATTGACATCAAAGGCGAAGAGGATAATCCAGAATTGATTCGTCCTAATAAGATCAACAAAGAATACAAGATCGAGCAGAATGACCTGACTCGTGAGCAATATGATCTATTGACCGAGAATTTCAGCGAAACGGAAAAAGGGGCGATTCTTATCCATATTCTGAATGCGAGATTAATTGCCATTTCTCCGTATTTGTCGCCTTATTACGAAGGAGAATTTCCAGCTGTAGAAGAATTTATTGAAAATTCACCGAAGCTCAACGAAACGATGAACCTTATCCGGCAGAATAAAAATGACATTCCGGAAACCGGACAGATTATTTATTCAGAATTGGCAGTAGCTGAGTTTCAAAGGATGAAAGAATATCTTGTGTCGAATATCGGTTACAAGCCCGAGGAAGTGGGTCTTATTACTGGTGCTACATCCAAGACTCAAAGGATATCCATTCAAAACGATTTTAATTCCGGAAAGATCAAGATCATTATCGGTAGTGAGGCGATTCAGGAGGGGATGAATCTCCAGGAAAATACGACGGATCTGTACCTACTTTCCCTACCCTATAATTTTACGACTTTGAGACAGGTGGAAGGCCGTGCCTGGAGACAGGGAAATAAGCACGAGAATGTAAGGGTAAACTTCATGCTGACCAATGATAGTATTGATGTGTTTATGCTGCAGAAATTGCAATCGAAACAGGCAAGATACCTGGAAGCAATGAAAAAAGGTGCGGATGTACTTGATGTCTCCGATATCAGTACGCAAGAACTGAAAACGTCTATCATTACCAATCCGGAAACAAGGGCTAATATTGAGATCGAATTGCTGAAAAAGAAAATTGAAAGTGAGAAAAATAAGCATCTGGCAGATATTGCGTTCGTCCTTAGAAAACAGGAAGACTTTCTAAAAGTGAAGGAAATGGTAACCAAAGCTGAACAATCTTATAACAGGATCTTAGGCTATACTCAAAATCCAGACGAAAATACCGATTATTGGAAAAATCAACTTCCATCTTACCAGAAAACGATCGACCTGGCTAAAGCGGAAGTTCTAAAAACAATCGAAATCTTAAGTGAAAAAGGAGTTAATGTTGCAGAGATAGAAAAGCAAACTAAAAATACGGAAGCTAAAATTGCTGAATTGGATAAAAGATTAGAAGAACTTCCTGAACTAAAAATGGAACTATTCGATAAGTATAAAGCGGAAAAGGAAGAACGATTGAAGATTATTAATGAAAGAGATTTCATGAAAGAAAGAGATAATGAGAATCAAGCGCTATTTTGTTTATCTTCAAATAAAATCTCATCGAGCAAAGGATTTTTGGATCCTAGAACCAATCGAATAGAAGACTATTCTTATTTATATAATCAAGAACTAAAAAGAAGAAGATAATTTAAAATCTACTTTGGAAAACCTGTTCAAAATTTGAACTTTTTGCTTGCGGATTTGGGCAGAAATTTTTACTTTTACTACGTAAAATTTAATTAGGATTTTACCACTTTTTTTTGAAAACGACCTATTTAAGGCCATTCACAGAGATGCCACAGCGAAAATCTTATTCATAAAGCGATGGGAAAAGGGCACAAAATCCCTAACTGAACACCATAAAAAACAGGTGAAAATGCTGGCTTATATTATTATTTTCATATTCTATCAATGATTTCTTTTTAATTTCTGAGAATAGTTCTCTCCAAGCGGGTCGATTAAAATTTTTTGCAGAGTAATCTTCCCGATAAATTCTTTTGACTTTAATATTGTTGTATTTACAATACTTTAGTAATCTATCCTCCTGCTCTGGAAGGAATCACCTTTTCTTTTTTGTTCGTCCGCACTTACACGGACATACAAGTAAGCTGTTTTCATAAACCTAGTTATTTAATAATTAATTCCTTTAATACATGATTTCTTAAAAAAATAATCTCGATTAATTTAATTTTAAACTATTCATAAATATAGTTTACAAAAGTTTATTATATTTGGTTTAAACTAGTAACCAAATATGTATCTGTCATTTATAAGAATTGAAAACTATAAGGGTATTGAACTGATAGAAACTGAATTTGATCCTAAAATCAATATTATTATTGGTGAGAACGGAAGCAATAAATCAGCATTAGTAGATGCCATTAGATTACTTTATAATATAGGAGAACCTATTAGAGAAATTTCTGCGTCTTTTGACGATTTTCATCAAAAACAACTTCCATGTCCCAGTGGAGAAAATTTTACATACAAATCACCTTTCATAACTATAACCTATATTTTTAAAGGTCTTTCAACGCTTCAAAAAGGTGCATTTTATGAATATATGGTCATTGATCCAAATAATGCCGATGATGATTATGCAAAGATTTCGATAACTTATGAAGATAAAGGCGGAAAATATCCATATTATTCTTACAATACCGGTAATATTGATGGTCAAAAGGCTGATTTCAAAACCTTCGAATTATTTCAGCATTATTATCTAGGCGCATTAAGAGACAGCACACGAGATTTACTTAGTACCCGAAATAATATTTTAGGTAGAGTTATCCGAAAGTTTGTCAGGAGAGAAGAATCCGAAACCGAAATCGAAAATATAATCAAGGAGGCAAATAGCAAACTACTGGACAGAGATGAGGTAAGAAATACTCGGGAAGGTGTAAATACAAACCTAGACGGAATATTTAAAAAATTTATCGATAATAAAATCGGACTTAGAATTGAAGAAGCCAAGACAGAATATATTGTCAATGCAATTAAACCCTATTTACCACATAATAGGGAATCGTTAACCGATGAAGGGTTTCATTTATGGCAAAATAGTTTAGGGTTTAACAATCTTATTTATATTGCGGTTGTACTAGGTGATATAAAAGAGCAAATAAAAGATAACGGATTACCACATTTTGCATTGTTAATTGAAGAACCAGAAGCACATCTTCATCCTCAATTACAACTAAGTTTGTATAATTTTCTTACAAAAGCAAATGCTTCTGAAAATAGCCAATTATTTATAACCAGCCACTCACCCACTTTGACATCTAAAGTTCCACTCAAAAGTCTAATTCTATTAGATAATGGAAAGGCAAGCAAATTAGATTCTCATTTCAAAAATCGAAATACCGAAAATATAATTGAGGACACTACCAAAAATATTGTTTTAAGTGAAATAGATTATACAGCACGTCAAAAGAAATTAGAACGATATATAGACGTTACAAAATCTCAATTATTATTTGCAAAATCAGTATTATTTGTTGAAGGCATCTCTGAAGAATTGCTTATATCCGCATTTACCCAGTTGCAGGATTATTTTTTAGAAGATTATAGAACTGAGATTGTAAATGTGAAAGGAACGTCATTCTACCCATTTCTATATTTATTTAATAATATTGATGAGGCTAATAGAATAAACAAACCGATAACAATTTTAACAGATGACGACAGATTCACAGATTCTAAAAAAACAGAATATAGTTTTGCTCATTTAATTCTTGATCCAGCTTTACTAAATGCCTTAGATCAAGAAATTCAAAACGGAACCCAAGTTGCAAGAATTAGGAATCTTAATTCAGTAAAAAACAATGCAAACAATATTAAAGTAATTGCTTCATTCAAGACACTTGAATATGAAATAGCATTTCATAATACCAATTCAGATAGAACAAAATTTAGAGATAATTTCTTAGTTAAATATCTTATCCAAAGTCACAAAGATAGAATTGATGAAATCGAAGCTTATGCCCAGACATTTCCTGCTGACAATATTAGTCCAGAGGAAATAAGAAAGATTGCAATTTTGTTATGGAAAACGTTACCTTCAAAAGCAGAATTTGCACAAGATTTTTCAATTTATCTACTTGACAATTTAAGTGATGCTAAACATTCTTTTATTGTCCCAACCTATATTACTGAAGGTTTAAATCATCTAAAACAAGGATTGTAATGTATGATTTAAATGAAGAAAGATCAGCCTATCTCAATGCGAGAGGAAAAGTTATACTGAACGCTTGTCCTGGAAGTGGAAAAACAACCACAATTGCAAGAAAAATAATACATCTGCAAGAATTAAATGAAATCGGAGATTACTCCGGAATTGCTTGCTTATCCTTTACTAACTCAGCAAAAGACGAACTGAACGAGGCTTACACAAAACTTACAGGTAAAGTTATACAATTCCCCAATCACGTATCTACCATCGATAGTTTCATTAATAAATTTATAACATTACCATTTTACAATTTGTTAAACAGAAATTTTGGACGACCAAAAATTTTAGATCACATTAATATTTTAGATGATATGTGGAAAACCCGATATCAAGATAAAAAAGGAAATTGGAAGGACGGATTAAAAAGGCCTTTAAACAATGATGGATACAAAGCAAAAAACAATAGAAGTGTCTATCATTTATATCCACCTAGTGACATAAGGATTGAACCTAATAATTCTTATAGTATTAATGGAAACCAGCCTTTAGCCGAAAAAGTAGATAAACAGATATTTGTAAATTATTGTAAACTAATCAAACAAACCCAATTTTCAAAAGGTTTAATTTCAACTTCCGACTCGGCATATATAGCACTCCATTTACTAAGGAAGAATCCGAAAATATGTGAATGGTTAAGTCTTAGATTTCCATATATAATTATAGACGAGGCTCAGGATAATTCATTATTGCAACACGCTATTTTTGAAGAACTATCTAAACAAGGTCTGAAAAATATTGAATTAATTGGAGATCCTTATCAAAGCTTGTATGAATGGCGAGATGCTACACCAAATGAGTTTTTAAAAAAGTATAGTACTCAGTCTGATTGGCAATCTTTTGATTTAAGTGATAACAGAAGATCACCGCAAAGTATTATTGATATATTTTCATTACTAAGAAAATCTGATGATGTCAAAATCAACAGCTTAAATTGCATAGAAAAAGAAACCTCTGTAATCATTTATAAATACAATGTAAATAATTTTCAATCCATTATTAGCCATTATGAAAACTTTTGCGATGAAAACTTTTATACACAAAACAATATTGTAGCGAGAGGTAATGCCTTAAAAAATTTTTTATTGGGCAAAAAATTAGAACAAGTACCTTGGAGTTCTGAAATTCCTAAAGAAATCATTACAGCTAAAAATCTTTTTAGTGGCGGAGATATAAAAACTGCAATTAATGAAATCAGGAGAATATGCCTAAGTTTAATTTACAACAATTCAGACTATCATACTGTAAAAGATATTGAAAAACAAAAAAAAGAGGATCATCAATTTAATGCACTTCTAATCTCAATTTTAAATGAGCTTCCAAGTTTTGATCAATCAATAGCAGATTGGTCAAGTAATACCACTTCATTTTTAAAAGTGAAACTTGGTTTGGACTACGATATAGATTTTAAATTGAGAAAAAGAAAATCAAAAAATTTCGATAAAAAAACGCTCTCCGAATCAGTGAATCTTCACTTCAAAAAATCATATTCAGAATTAAATATTCCAATTACAACTATTCATCAAGTGAAAGGAAGAAGTTTGGATTCGATTCTTGTATTTTTCAATGAGAATAAACATAAGGATAATATTCTATTCAATGATATTTGCAACGATGATAATATCTTTCCGAATGAAGCAAAAAGATTAATTTACGTCGCATTATCAAGACCAAAATCACTTTTAGCGATGGCATTTCCAGATACTATAAGTGATGAAGAAATCTACACAAAATTTGGACAAAATTTAAAAATAATACCTTTAAAATAAATGCCGTCAAACAATTATATATTTGCTATTGGTATCGATGATTATTCTTCCCCTCTGTGGAAGAATCTTAATAATGCTGTGCTCGATGCAGAAACCTTAACCGAAATCTTAAAAAAACGATATTCGTTTGAAGCATTCCCAGACAATTTATATAATAGCAATGCTACAAAATCAGAAATATTCAATTCTTTGAATAGTTTAAATCAAATGGTAACTGAAGAAGATAGCCTTATTATTTTTTTTGCAGGTCACGGCAATATGGATCCAGCCACAAAAAAAGGGTTTTGGATTCCGACTGACGGGACCTTAGACAGAAGTACGTGGATAGAAAATTCAAGCATCAAGAATTTTATCAGCGACTGTCCTGCAAAGCATATTCTGCTAATAATAGATTCCTGTTTTTCTGGTACTTTCTTAACCACCACTAGAAACGGAAATTTAGAAAGAACATATTTAGATTTAAATTCAAAAAAATCCAGATGGGTTATTTCGTCCGGAGGTGAGGAAAAAGTCTCAGACGGATTACCTAATGAGCATAGTCCGTTTGGAAAAAAGATCTTTGATTTTCTAAATAAAAATGACAATGAGAATTCTTCTGTGTCTGAACTATTTAATTACATACAACTCCTAATATCATTAAGAAACAATCAAAAACCCCTATGTAATTATATAGACGGGGTTGGGCATAATGATGGTGAACTCGTTTTTACAATATCAGACAGTATCAAATCTAAAGTTACAAAAACGATTGGCATTCCTAATTCAGAAATACTTAGACAAGAATTTTTAGCCAATATTTCCACCGATAATAGATTAGCATCTGGAAAAGAAATACTAATTGTAAAGTCAATTTTTGATGACTACGATTTTATGATTATTGAAAATTTCAGATTCAATGATGAAAATGAGAAAAAGATAAAATTTATAGATAATAAAGGAATTCTTGATATCAACAATATCGAAAACAGCTGGGATGTAATAAGACGCTTCGCGACCGTTGAAGGAATGATAAATTATATTCAAAAATATCCAGAGTTCAATGGAGAGAAAACAATATTTCTTGGAGCACATCCGGATATTGGTTATGTAGAAGAGCAATTATATAGCATATATTACAGTCAGTATTTAACACAACTTTTAAATTCCAATCCTGATCAAATGCAATGCTTGCATTGTGGTGAGAAAATTACTGACAATGACAATTATTTAATCGAATTTGATGACTATGGCTACAGTACGGCTGTTGGAAATGTACATAACGATTGCTTAAGACCCATCGACAGAATTTTAGGAAAAAGTATTTATAAAGATATCGTACAAGACCACTATCTCAAAAACTTTGATTTTGATAAATGGATTCAATTACTTCAAGATGGTCAGGGGCAATTAGCATTTTTAAAAAAGCATAAAAATTTACCCGACATTAACATAATCTCTTGGAACCCTGAAAATCACTTGAATAATGGGAGTTATTGCATAAAAATTCTATTTGATAATGGTGATACTGATTATGTATTTGTAGGAAAGCAGATACAGAGATTCACAGAAAAAGAAATTGATTCTTTGATAAAAAGATTTACAGATGCTTTGACAAGTAAACCGTGTAAAATCATACAATCAGGAATTAACGGTTATATTGATACAATTCAAAATATTATTGAAGATGATCAAACCATTAGTTACGTGCTTTCCTATGAAAAAGTTCGCTACAGCAAATTATTGGAGAAAACTGAAACAACTATAATCAATGATTATACTCCACTTTGTTATTTCACTAACTCAAATGACGAATTGTTAGAAATTAATAATATGGTACCATTTATTTCTGATCCTCAAAGCGTTGAAGATTACATCAAAAACTGGCAATCTACTGAGGATATAGATGAAAATTATAAGATTAAAATTGTAGAATCAGATTTAGAATTAGCTAATTTAATTTCCGTGTATTACCAACAAAATAAAACGTTTGTAATTAATCCAATATTTGATGCAGATATCAAACAATTAAAAAAAGGAGCGATTATTAAACCAATTAATGAAATGATTAAATAAAAAAATGCTTACCAATTCAGCTACAGACTGCCAGACTTATTCATTATGTTAATTATTAAAAAACTTCTCAAATGTTATGAACAATTATATAAAAGAAATTAAGGCGATTTCAGTATTTATTGCAGTTGGATTGTTACTTTATAGCTTTGTATTTATCTTGGGATATTATGATATTCAAAATTATTTCTATTTTTCAATCTTAGCTTACATATTGGTAGCAGGTATTTTTGCCATAGCAAGCAACTCTATCAAATCGCAGCTTTTACATAAGATCATAAATATTATCTTAATTCCATTATTTATTATTCTCAGTGTCGGAACTATATTCATTCCCTTTGGATTTCTATTTTTACATGTCATTTATTATGTAGGTCTTTCACTTTTAATCCCATTTGGAATAGTTGAAATATTTGACTATTTCAAAATTGTAGTGATAGCAAATGAAGACACTAAATTATATATTAAGTTTACTGCAACAGTATTTATAGCCGTTATTCTTAATTATCAACTGAGGAAATTAATTTATAAAATATCAATTGCGAGAATTAATAATTCACAAAAACTTAAACCTTATGAATTAGATAAGCTCACCGACTATTTACTTTCTGAAAATAATATTCGTTTTCTAATTTACAGTTTATATGTTGTCTTATTATTTGTAATTAATTTTTACAATTTCGAAGATAATTCTTTAACTAAAAGTATCTTAAATGACAAGGTGATTCTCCAATCTTTTGTTTCATTCATAGCTTTTGAACGAGCAGTAACCCTTCTAAAACAAGTTGAATTCAAGCCATCTGACTTCCTTCATAAAATAGGAAAATCAATACTCAACAAGTACAATGATCTAGATAAAAATGACGATAAAAAGACTTAATAGTTTTAATTTCTTGTTCTTGGGGCAGATTGAGCATCACAAATGGGTAGTGCAACCTTCAAAATATTTATGCTTAAAATATGGGATTGAAGTGATTCTAGATCAATTTGATTTAAACGCAGGCTATGCCCCACTTAATAGAATAATCAATAAGGCTTGGGAAAAAATTTTAACATCTTGTCTTCCGAAATTTATGAAGTGAAAAAAAGTAAACATACCTTTCTGAAATCGAGCATTACTCCTTATCATCTTCTCTTAAATTTTTTAACTCAAGTAAATTTTTAATTTTAGAATCATTTTGCTTGATCACTTCAAAAAAAGCTTTTTTTTCTTCTGAAATCCAGTTATGAAAATATTTTCTAAGCGCAGTATTAAAATTTCTCAAAGCGTACAATTCATCAAATTTATCATTTTGAAATCTGGAAAGTCTTGCGAGCTTGACCTTATTCTGCTCAATTACTAACTTTATTTCAGTCAGGTTACTACTTTCAAATTCACTGGCAATTTTCGATGAATCAGTAGTTTTTTCTATACTATAAATAAAGTCTTTAACTAATTTTCTGGTATTTATTGAAGCTTCTTCCAATATGTATTCTAGCTGACAAGACACTGTAAGGAAATTGTTTATAAAATCATCTAAATCTAATTTAATTTCTGTTTTTTGGGTTGGATGAAGTTTATTCACCAACTCGAAAAATTGTGAAAACTCTCGATATCCAACAAAATCAATAGAATTTCTTTGTTTAATCAATCTTTTTATTTTAATCATAGGATGATCCAGTTCATAATAGACTTGTAAGATATGTTCCAAATCTGTAAGCAAATCGTAACATTTTAATTTCAGGTCGGTTTCAAACCCTGTATGAGCAAATTTATTTCGTAAATCGGTAATCATATATTGATAATAATCAAAGTACGCTTCACTCAGCATATAGGCAGGCCTTACTTTCTTCACCTTTTCTGATAATGATTTGCCTTTGTCATCAGGATTAACTGTCCTCAACATTTCAGTGAAAAAACCCTCCACCTGAGGAAGTGCCAATGCAAAAAATGCCATCCACCTACTTGCTTTAAAAAGCTTTTTGAGTTCTAAAAATATCGGTTTTCTATCATTATTGTGAGGTATATGGTCATAATGAAAATCAATATTTGAAAAGATTTGCGATACTGGTTTTATTTTAAATAATTTATTATAAAAATGTTGTTTATTTTTATAGTACACTTCCTCTAAATCATCACCTATAGAAACATCATGACATCGATGTGCTACTTTATTAATCTTTTCATAATCAAAATACTGATCCCAATAAATCATCCAGCTTCTGTATGGGAAATCTTTAAATGCTGTATTAAAAACAAATGAACTTAAACCTAATTTAGTATTTGCTTTGTAAATTGCCCTGTCCTCAATCCCATTTAAATAATAATTAAGAATCTGATCTCGTTCTTTTATACAACGTTTATAGAAGTCAAGCAACATTCTTTCAAAATTATCAGCTGGCGTTTTCTTATCCTGATTATAAAGTTGAATAAAAATTTTATTTTCATATTTTTCAATTAATTCTAAGATAAATCTTAAATGAGATTCTACACTATTTTTTAGATATTGCAGCTCTATATAAGGGTTAGTGTCAAATCCAAGTATCCAATAATTAAACAAATCAACATTCGTTTCCACTTTTTTAGGCTTTATTTCTTCGAGCTTATTTTGCGCATTAATTTTTTTAACAACTGTTTTTGGAAAGTCAAAATGAAACATTACCTTATTAATTGCGTTAGCAATGGAATCTGGGTGATTTTTGACAGATCTTCGAACATCTTTGATTTGCCTTAAAGCTTGAAACTGTAAAGTTTGGAAATCTTGAAAGCTAAAAATTGCCTTTCCCAGATTTTCTCTTATTTTATTTTGAATATTTACTGCATCTTTGCCTGTATTACCGTGGTCCTTAAGACTAATAAATTTTTTCACTTCTGTTTTTTTTGAAAATTTAGTTAAATTTTATTTTCATTATTTTTTGCAAAAAAAAATTCACTTTCATTTATTGTTTGAATTTATTAAATATTATATTAAGCAAGTGTTTACAAGTAAAAAATTCTTAAAAAAAAATTTAGCAAAAAGTAATTGATTATATTTGATTGAAAACTCCAATTTAATAATAAATTATCACTAATATGGACAAAGATTTCAGATTTCTAAATGATTTATTTCTCGCTATAAGAACTATTTAAGATGAATACTGCAATTGGGAATACCAAGATTCTTTACAGCAAACTGAGCGTGTATTTGCCTATGAACTCTATTATAAGTTAAAGTTGATTTCTAATATTAAAAGCTCTCAATATGCAGGTATAAAATTTAATGGTGAAATCGGAAAGAAAATATTCAATGATATAAACAACCTTGGAACTGTTTATACAGTTGACCAGAAAGATTTCAATCCTGATTTAGTTTTACACCTAAATCAAATTGACAGTTCATCAAAAAATCAAAAGTTGATAATTGAGATCAAGACAAAAAATAAGTCTGATGAAGATGTTGCAAAAGATATTATTAAATTAAACTATGGAATTGAACATTTAAATTTTCAATTTGGAGTTTTCATTTCAGTCAATACTAACTTCGAAACAATTATAAAAAAATTGCGAACGATATTTATCTTAGAAAATCTTACGAAAGAGTATCTTATTAACTTTAATTCAATATATATCGCAAACTATAAAAGTAGAAAGTTAGATATCCTTACTCTTGATAAAATATTGCTGCCCAATCAAAACTAAAATATATTATTGAGGATCATACCTGATTAAATATTATCTCCTGATTCAAATAAGTCATCTTTTAAACCCAATTTTTTATAGTGATTTACTAAGCTTATCAAGGAATTATTAATATATGAGTGTTCTGTAGGAAGCATATCATGCCAAAGATTATGTATCATTTTATATCTTGTAAAAAATTCATTTGGGTTCACAATCTTTTTTACATCATCATGTTGATCTATCGATTGCTCCCAACTTCTACCATAGCTACTTAACCAATTATAAAACAACATAATTTGTTCATAGTTAGAAAGTTGGGCTCTTAATACTTTTAAATAACTCATTTTTCTACCATAATCTAAAAAGGACTCGGGCTGATTAGCAACAAATTTTACTGTTTGAAAAAGATGCCTGTAGTAATGTCCTAAGTAACTATGATATCCTTGCAATGCGAAAATATCTAATTCTATATGGACATTTATATCGCAATAATATTTATCTGCAATATATCTAACCTTTTGCAATACATAGGCAGGCAATTTATATGTGTATCCTGATTTATATCCCCAAAATAATATATTATATATTTCTATAAAATAACTATCAATTTCCTCATAATTGGAAGGTCTTTTAATAACCTCTCCATCTACTAAACCCGGATTAAATTCAACTCCTTCAAATTTATTCCCAAAGAAACTCAATAATAGTTGGATCTCTTTTGACATTGAATAAAATACATCTCTTCCCTTAGAAGTTACAAATATGAATTCTCCTGAATGTCTATTTTTATATTTCTTTTGAGTGACTTCTATCTCATTTACATTTTCCTTATGGAGTCGAAGCATTTCATAGAATTGGCTTTCAAATTGCTGAATTTTAAATTGTTCCTTAATATCATCGTTGGCAACTTTTTGCATATAAAAAGCTAGGAAAGTAAATATCACCCCACCTATGGCTATAAATGGTCCCATGGTTCCTCCGTAAGTATCACCTACAATATTTGGTTGTAGTGTTCGTGTATTTTCAATCTTTGTTAGGAAACTGGGCGCAAAAACACCAAAAACAACAGCAACAACACCTAATATTATAAAAATTGAGATGAGAATGTTATTGTACTTTTTCTTCAATATTATATTTAATGATTCTTGTATTTTAGACATCAATATTAACATTAAAAATAATATTAACACAATCAGGAATAAGGCAATGTTATTACTCATTTTAAACGTGAATTCAGGTTTTAATTAATTTTGTTGCAAAATAGTAATTTTACATTATCATACAACGCCTTTTTTGCCATTAATGATAGATTTTATATGAGAAACTTCAAGCTCGCAGTTTTGACAAATGTAAAATTCTTTCGAAATCTTCAACCAAACGTTTCGATACTTCTTCGGTTATGTGTACCAGACCAAAATAGCCAATTAAAGACTTACAATTCCAATAATGATTTCTAAAAGTTTTGTAAATTAAATTGCATTAATGTTATTGAGTAAAAGAGGCGAATATGATTCGCTTTTAATTGACTTAATCGAGCCAAATCATCGATAAAAGTGTTTGAAGATAGGCTCGTTATGGTCCCTTGACAGGATTAGTCCTGCACTCTTTGTATTCAATAATAATTATTCTCCCTAAATTACTTTGGTAAGCACGAAAACACTTATTTATTTTCTTCTTGAAGTTTACTTCTTAGACTCAACATATCATCACTCACTTTTTTATCTAGAATCTTCGCATAATGCTGAGTAGTTTTGATATTCGTATGCCCAAGCATCTTACTCACACTTTCAATAGGAACACCATTGGACAAAGTAACAGTAGTCGCAAAAGTATGTCTAGCAATATGGAATGTCAAATCTTTATTGATACCGCAGATATTCGCAATTTCTTTTAGATACGAATTCATTTTCTGATTGCTGAGAACAGGAAACAGAATATCCGAATTGACACATTGTGGATGATTTTCATACTTTAAAACCAGCTCCTGAGCCACAGGCAATAACGGAACCCTGGTTGAGGTATTGGTCTTTTGACGATGGGTAAAAATCCATTGGTCTCCATCAATCCCGACGTTGATGTTAGATTTTGACAATTGCTTGACATCCACATAAGCCAATCCGGTGTAGCAGCTAAGTAGAAAAATATCCCGAACTTGGTTCAATCGATCTGATATAAATTCCTTTTCGTAAATCATTTGTATTTCTTCTTTGGTAAGAAAAGGACGTTCCACAGTTTTAATCTTTGCTTTATAGCCCAGAAACGGGTCTTTAGTGATCCATCCGTGTGCCATACATAACCGGATAATCTTTTTGAAATTCTTGAGATATTTCACAGCGGTATTGTTTCCGCATTTACGCACACTGCGCAGCCAGAAATCATAATCACTGATAAAACCGTGATCGATTTGCGTGATATCAATATCAGAAACTTTGTATTTCCAAGTGATGAATTCTTGCGTATGCTTTAAAGATGTTTTATAGCGCTCCAATGTTCCCGGCGCAAAATCCTGACCGACCAAGGCTTCCACTTTGTCATTATGCTCCTGGAATATCGGAATAAGCATTCTTTGCTCAATATCGTTTCCAAGCAGTTTAGATTTTAAACCCTCTGCTGTTACAAAGTTTTCTTCTTTCAGCATCAAGTAGTGGAAATCGTAAACTTTTTGTTCCAAAGTTTTAAGATAGAGATTCAGTGTTTTGGCCTCTTGCGAATTACCCAATGCCTTGTGTGCTTTAACATCCCATTTTTTCGGATCGATATACCTTTTAGCAGCAATGTCTGCTGCCTTGCCGTCTATCGTAATTCGTAAGTAGATGGGAGCGGTTCCGTTGGTTCTGATCTTGTTCTTTTTGATGAAGAATAGCAGGTTGAATGTTTTGTTCATTGTGTGATAACTTTAATGGTTTAACAATTTACTTTTTGTTACCACTTTTTGCAAGATGTACAATCGTTAGACTGCCTATTGGTCGGGCTTTCCTCGATTTTTCGTGACCCATTTTTGTGTTTTTTTGAATGGGACACGAAATAGGACATATAAATCGTGACCTATTTTGGTTTTTTTTAATACTGCGCTAAAGCAAAAAACGCTGTAAACATTGATGTTTACAGCGTTTTAGCTTATTTTGGTTTCTAACCTGGCGGAGAGTGAGGGATTCGAACCCCCGGACCTGTTACAGTCAACAGTTTTCAAGACTGCCGCAATCGACCACTCTGCCAACTCTCCCTGAACTCCGGTGTTATCGTTGTTTTTCAGTGGTGCAAATATAGAATTATTTTTAGTTCTGACAAAATATTTTTAGCACACATTTGGAAAATGGTTTGTATTTATCAATTCACAATAAAAACTTTAATCGGATTAGTTGATTTGTTACGAAAAAACCGTAAACGTCATCTAAGAATCAGAAGTAATTTTGAATTACTAAAAAACAATTTAAAAAATGGGCTGGAGTTACAGGAAAAGAATAATGGTCATACCCGGAATTCATTTAAATATCAGCAAGAAAGGAAGATCCACAACCGTTGGCAGACGAGGTGCCAGTGTAAATTTCAATTCGTCCGGAACAATGATTCACAGCATGAATGTGCTGGTAAAAGTTTTGGTCAAACTTTTTAAATGAAATCTTAAACGAAAAACCTTCAGACTGGCTGAAGGCTTTTATAAGATATTTAAATCTTTGAAATGTCCATCTTCAAAAGTATAGACTCATATTGCTGAAGCTGTTGAATAAGGAAAAGATCTTTCTTAAAAAAATGAGATTCAGCAAATATATTTCTGTAATAATCAATTCCTTGTAAAAGGTTGTTTTTAAAAGCATTCCATTTTTTCATCCGCGAATTGGTGATTTCTCCAAAATGGTCAGCAATTTCTTTTTGAAGATGGTCAACATACATTTTCAGTTCATTAACAAACATATTCGGACGGTTGTTTGGTGAGAGAATATTCGTATTTCCATAAATATGCTGAACCATTTCAGAAAGAGAAACTTCTTTATCAAAATATGCCAGGTTAGGTCCCGGACAAATGACAACTCCCTGCTTTTCTCCTTTTATGGGAATGTTTTGTTCAAGGTAGGCAGCATTCACCAATCCTACACAAAGGCAGGCCTTCTCAGTGATCTCCTCCATTTTTCTTTTAATTAAACCCTCAGAGAGATTGCCCTTTTCGGCATCCAGTTCCCTGAATTTAATATCCTGGTATTTTTTTGATGCCGTGCACATTCCTTCCGGCGCATATTCCCGGCTTAAAGCCAGCAGTTTTTTGGGGCATGAACTTCCATACCTGTTTTTTTTCTGTTTCTCTTGCCTGATGATCTCATTTGATGTTCCTTTCACCGTATTGAAAGGAACGCTTAAGGGAGAAAGATTACTTAGATAAAAGTCTGCTTCTTTTGACTGTATAAGCAGTTCCCGGGTTTCATGGTCTACAGAAGTTGCTTCCGGTACCAATAGAAACGGAGAGCCCCAACCGATACTTTCGACGTTATAGGTATGTAAAAGGAAATCATGTTCTTCAGAAGTTCCTATCCCGCCCTGAACTGTTATTTTCATCTCCGGAGGACTGGAAAAGGAATACCTTTGTTTCTGTTCCAGGGCTTTGATAATTAAAGCATACGCCGACTGGACCAATTCGTTTTTCTTTTGTTTGAATTCTTCCAGAATCGTTCCTAATAGCAACCCTTCGGTAGCAAAAGCATGCCCGCCGCAGTTCAGACCGGATTCTATTCTGTACTCGGAGACCCAAAGCCCTTTTTTAGCTAAAAAATTCCCCTGAATCATTGCAGAACGGAAATCACTTACTTTCAGGATAATCTTCTTTTTGAGTACTCCGTTCCTATCAGGAAAGAAATCATCAAAATCTTCCAGATATCCATACAGCCGGGGATTCATTCCTGCAGAAAGCACTACTGAAGAAGACAGTTTGCTTTTCGCAAAACCGCGTAGAGATGCATGCGCATCATTGAAAATTACCGGTAATGGTTCATCATTTTTAAAGTTCTCTTTATCCACTTTCGTCATAATATTGACGTCTATGTTTCCTGGTGAAAGGTGCTTTTCGATAAAACTTCTAATTGTTGAGGTAACGTTCTGATTCTGGTCCAAAATACTTTTCATACCGGCCTTGACCTCTGAAGTATTAGGAAGCATGTCTATAAAATTTCTGAGTGCTGTTGCATTCTTCGAAATTTCTTCTTTGAATGTCTCAAACTTTTCATTTACAATATCGTCCACCATATCCAGGTAGGCAGTAATTCTTTTGGCACGGTAGTCATCGATCCTGCTAGAAATGCTGCCATAGTCAAGATTGAATTTCTTGCTGTAAAAATTTTTCATTTTTTCTATAATCTCATCATCAATTATAGAAATTACGGAAGATATTCCGTACTGTGCCACACGGATAGGGCTGTCTATCGTGTAAGCCAATCCCATCACGGGAATATGGAAATTGTGTAAAGGCTTTTTGATCATTATATATTAATAATTTTACCTCTAAATTCCCATCAATTCATTCACTGGTGCAAAAGTATCCGTTTTAAATGAATTATGCAGCAAATAATATACGAATTTAATAAGACCTGCTTAAAATCATGAGTCAGTTGATATTGATTTTTATTAAAAGTTCCGGACAATCTTGATTTGTCCGGAACTTTTAAAACTTTATCGCTGGAAACTTTAGATTATACTTTATTTGCTGAAGACTTTGATTTGAGAAACATGAAAGCCAGCCCTAATCCCAAACCGGCAAGAGCGGCTATTTTTGTTTTTTTAGATACTACCGGAAGGATGGTCTCTCCATAAATCCTGTGTGGTTCCGGTGACGGCTGTAAAATATTGCCTGAATCCGACGGTGCATTTTTCACCTTCATCATCAGCCGCATGCCTGCAGATGCTGTATTGATAACGGGTTTAGGAAACAGCTTGTAAACACTGGTAAGAATTTTAGACATGGTATCAGGAAACATTTCTTTTCTGGGATTTTTTGCCAACTCTACAAACTTTGCCGCGGTATCACGAGGATCTGCTGCTAATGGCGGAATTTTAAAATCAAGTCCCGAAAATTTAGCAGAATGCATATTACCGGTAGAACGCTGGATCTGCGGATAGATATTGCAGATATGAATATCCGGAAAATCTGAAATTTCACCGTGCAGACATTCCATCATCCCGCGGATGCCGAATTTGGTTGATGAATACACAGCACTGTACGGTGCCGGCATAAAACCTCCGATAGAAATATTATTAATAAGAATTCCTTCTTTTTGTTTTTTAAAGACCGGTAAAGAATTGTAAGCACCATGCATATATCCGAAAAGATTGGTCTTAATAACCTGTTCGTTTAAATCCATCGGAATTTCTTCAAACTTTCCGCTTGCCATTACCCCTGCATTGTTTACCCAGATATCAATTCTCCCGTTAAACTGCATGGCTTTATTGGCAAGATTCTGAACATCTGAGGCGATAGATACATCGGTCGGAATGCCCAACGCCACCACACCCAAATCCCTGCAAAGGGCAACCGTTTCATCCAGAGCCTCCTTACCTCTTGCAGCAATGACTACATTACAGCCTTCCAAAGCGAATGCTTCTGCGGCAGCTCTTCCCACTCCACTGCTTCCACCGGTTATGACTACTGTTTTTCCTTCAAGACTTCTGTCAATATTATGATCTGATTTCATTTTGTGAATATTTTGGCTGTGACTGAAATTAACCTATTATTATGCCATTAAAGATCCTTTACAGCACTTTATTGTATAAAATATGGTATTTGCAGAATAGATTATAATAAAAATCCCCTTATCAAAAGGGGACCTTGTTTTCTTATTCACCAAAGGTTACTTTGCTGTCAAAAAGCAGCCTGCCGTTAAATGGCTCGCTCCAGAAGATTTCCACATAATCGTCATACCTATGAATATGTGCCTGAACAACTTCATGTTCACCGGAATCATCTATTCTTTCTACAGTAAGATCTGATCCTATTCCTATTTCATCTTTACGGAACTGTAATTTATAATCTTCTGAATCACTTTTTACAAAATCTTCTTTTTTAAAAATTCTTTCTGCCATGATATTATTTTTTAAGTATTGTACGTATAGAATAAAGTGTGCCAGAATAAAAAACTATTAATTTTTCTTAAAAAATCTTAATTTTTACTAAACATTTGTTTAATATACATTAGTGGCATAATATTTTAATACTATAATTTACTCATGTTTAATTTGAGTTTTCATGGTTATTAGTTTTTATCCTCAGATCCTATTCTGGGGATTTTTTATTAATTCCAAAGCATGGATACACAAAAAAAAGAATAACTAATAAGTTACTCTTTAATATTTTCGGATATTTATAAAATAATCTGCTTATACAGCATACGCTCCCTTATTCTGGAACACATTAATACCTTCTACTTTATTATTCATCGTATTGTAAATCATTTCTACTGTAAATTGTGAAACTTCATAAAGTACGTATTTAATCGTATTAATTGTCCTTTCGTTCATTACGCGTCCTTCATTCATCACTAAACTGCGCTGTTCATTATCCGGCATATTTTTAAAATCGTAGTACGTAATATTCATAGCTGTTGTTTTTTAATACTTTCATTTACATATACACAATTTCTTTGCCAACTTATGTTAAAACGGTTAATTATATATTTTCTTAATAAGCACCGTTTTTCATCTTATTATTCATCTATAGTAGAGTAGAAATCTCACGGATCATTCTGAATGTAAGATTTATTCTCGGTTTTAAAGGCTGTGCAGATTTTGCAATACGGTGTTCCCAATGCAGCTGAAGATCGCCTTTCATAATCAGCAGTGAACCATGTTGAAGAGGCAGACTGTGTTTTTTATTATGATCATCAACTTTTCTGAAATCAAAATTTCTAACTTGGCCCAGACTTACAGAAGCAATAGCCGGCCTGTTACCCAGTTCACTTTCTTTGTCACGGTGCCAGGCCACGGAATCGTTTCCGTCACGGTATAAGTTCAGCAACACAGAATTAAATTCATAACCTGTCGCCTTTTCAATCTTTTTTTTCAGATTCAAAAGCTCTGGTGACCATTGATTGACCATAAACTCATTACCGCCTAAATGATAAGATTTGCCCGCATTACCATACCAGGCAGTGAGTCTTGGTGTCTGGACGGTTTTGTTATATATTTTTTGTGTATTTTGCTTCCATGGTGTAGTTTCTAATAGCTTTTTCTCAAGCTTAGACGCTTTTTTAGCGTCTAAAAAGTGTTCGGTATACTCCAGCAGTTCTTCCGGAAACTGAAAATACTCATCTGAATTAAATAAGCTTAACTGACTCATCCCCGCTACATTATTTTTGCTTAAGATCTTTATTAATCTGTTTTTCAGCATTTTTGGCTTTCTGTTCCTGCGCTTCTTTTTCTTTCCGCTGCTGTCTGCGGCTCTTCTTTTCAGCCCTTCTTTCCTGACGGATTACTTTATTCGTTTTTTTATTATATACGGCATCCAAAATCCCCTGCCCTTTTTTGCTTAATATTTTGATTTTAGGATTTTCATGAGTGCCTGTTACCACAACCGGGAAACCGATCAGTCCACCCGGAAGAATTCCTATTCTGATCCTTAAGTCAAGGAGGCCGTTGAAACTGGATGTACCGCTGACTGTAGGCCTTAAGATAGATACCTTAAAGGTAAATTTATCTACGTGAATCAGATTATTTTTGATATGAGTTTCAATATTAACGCCCTTCATATCCGGATTATTAAAAGCCTTTGCCCCGATATTATCCCCTACAGCAGAAAGCATTTTAAGGTTTTTCACTTCCACCTCTCTGAGATTGACAATCCCGCCGCCTTCAAGAGAAGGATAAATAGGCTTCATGTTTTTATCAAAATCGCCTTTCAGTTTGTAATCTACAGAAACAATCCCTTTAACATTTTTTGCTGCTGTTGCCATCTCACGGACCATATCGATTTCCTTGTAAGCTCTCTGCACATTAAAATCAAGGACTTTAAGCGCTACATCATAATTGGCAGTCAACGGAGATTCATCCTGGTAACGCGCATCAATATTCATCCGGCTTCCGATGATGTCAAAAGAGGTATTCTTAAGATATACCTGACCTTTTTCTACTGATGCGGTTCCTTTAATATGGTTTAATCCTAACCCTTTAAACTCTACTTTTTTTGCATTTACATTTAAAGCCACATCGAGATTCTTAGGAACAATTACGACCCCGCTGCTTTTCGGGTTTTCTACTTTTGCATACTCTACATTTATTGATTTTTTATCATTATCACCGTTTTTCAGAGCCATGAATTCATCAATCAGTATGTAATTGGAATTTAGCCCGAATGTCCCGTGAAGTGTCCCTTTACGTTCAATAAAATAGTTGATGGTATTTAAAAGATAACCGTTTAAGGCAAAATCAGATTTTCCGTACGTAGCGAAAAATTTCCTGAACCACATTTTTTCATTCTCGAACTGGAAATTTCCCTCTTTAATGAAGAAAGATTTCGGAAGATATTCGGTGGTTGCTTTTATATTTTTTAAGATCAGGTTTCCTTTATTATCAAGCTTACTGTATTGGCCGGTAGTCGCATAGCTCTGTCGCCCGTTTAATGACAGGTCTGCCATGATCAGGCCGTTCACATCAAATCCTTTTTTAGCAAACACTTTATAAATCCTTCCGACATTCAGGACACCTTTTGCACGTACTTTATACAGTACATCCTCAAAATTCTGAAGGTCTGCATTAATGAACACCGGGTTTCCTTCAAAATCAAATTTGAAAGGGTTTAATTTAACTCCTAAGCTTTTGAAAGTCCCATCTGTATTAACAATATTAGCCACCATATTGATATTCTGTATCGGGTTCGGATAATATTTTGTTTTCAGCCATCCGTTTTTCAGATTAAGATATCCGTTGGTTTTAGGAAACAGCTTCTTATCCAGACTGAAAATGCCGTTTGACTTGATATTTGTATCCATCAAGCCTCTGACATCAATATCTTTTAATCCTAAGGCCTGATCAAGCGTTTGCAGATTGACTGCTCCTTTGATATCTGCATTTACCATCATCTCATTGAGCCCTTTGGTTTTTACCACTGCTTTGAAGCTGTTATTCGGCCCCAGATCAAAGCTTAAATTTTTAAGGTCGATTCCCAATAAGTCCGTATTCAGAGAAGGAAGGTCAACATTCAGATCCATATTAAGGTGATTCATCGGAACCGGTGCTTTACCGTTAGATACATAGCCATCCTGTACAAACAGCCGTGCGTTCAGTCTTGGTTTACGGTTTTCTTTTTCGCTGAATTTCCCTTTTAAACTGAAAAATAAGTCGCTGTTTCCTTCTATATTAGTATCTTTTGCCCAACTCAGATATTGTGGCGGCAATACGGAAATCATATCACGGATTGTTGTTTTTTCAGAAGCTGCCTTGATATCAAGATTATACCCGTCTTTCAAGATACTCAAAAAACCTGTAAATTTTAACGGCAGTTCATTGATTCTAAGCTCGTTTTTTCTTAATACAAAAGTTAAGGCATTGGTATTGATCCTCGTTATCAGATCAGCATGTAATCTTTTTTGCTGGGCATAATACACTCTGTTCAGGCTGAAATCAAGCTTATCAATATCAAGATCGGTTTTAAGATCAAAGATATCTTCGCTTAATCCTCCTTTTCCTGTATAATTCAATCCTTTGGCATCTACAAGAACCCTTGCCGCATGGTCATTATATTTGATATTCCAGTTTTTTAATTTAATCAGATCAAGCTTTATTGAAGGGCCTGCACTGGAAGTATCTTTAGGCTTCTTTGATGGTTTTGAAACATACACATTGTAATTGGCCTCTCCCTTGGTATTGACAAATACATTCGCATAAGCATCGGTTACGTAGATTTCATCTATTTTCACCTGACGGTCGAAGATCAGGTTCTTCAGATTGATTCCTACTGAGACTTCTCTTGCCGACAGCAGCGTATCATTCTGAAAAGGTTTTGATCCTTTCAATAAAAAATCGTCTACCGAAACGGTGAGTGAAGGAAAATGCCTGAAAAAAGTAAGATGTGTTTTTCGGTAGTCCAACTTACCAGCCAAATGTTTATTGGCAAATATCTTTACCTGTGCTGAAATGGTTCCCGGAAACAGTATGGGCAGGATAAACATCAGAAAAAGGACGGATGCTATAAAAATTCCTGTCCATTTTAAAATTTTCAATGTTATTTTTTTAAACTTTCCCATCAATGGTTATTTTGATATTAATTGGAAAACAATTATCTAAAATCAAGCCATTGCATTAAAGATAAAAGCCGTTAGATACCACAAACAGTAAGTATTTTCTTAAAATATAGCAATTGGCATAGTTTGTTCATTAATTCACAAACTCTAAAATACAGATATGAATTACCAGGAAGCTAAAGAGCGCAAGAAGGAATCTCTTCGGAATGCCGATGAATCAGTATTAAATCTTTTTCATGTAGTGATTACCCCAGCCAATACAGATGAAAGTGCAAAGTATATTGAAGATTTCTTACAGTCTCCGGAATCTTTTACTGATGAAAGCTGTAAAGAATATTGCTCAGATGGAAATTATGAAGTAGTAAGCTTTAAAAAAGAAAAGGAAGAATAGTAACCGTATGCTGAAAAAGTACAAACCTACTCACTTCCGCTAATCAAGGCTTCGAGCTCATCTATAAATCCTGCCTGTGCGGGATTTATTTTTTTCCGGGCTTCCTTTGTTTCAAACCACTGCCATTGGTCGACTTCAGGAATTTCCATTTTTTTGCCTGATCTTGGCGGCCAGTCAATAAGTATTGTATTGCTTTGTAATCCCGACAATACCAGATCTCTTTCCAATGCCCAAGCGTAAACCTTTTTTCCTGATTTCTGCCTTATCGGCTGCAATTCAATAAAATTTCCTGCTATAGCTTTGCCTGTTTCTTCTTCAAATTCAATCACAGCACGGTCCAGTAAGCATTCTCCTTCATCAGATTCACCTTTCGGAACAGACCATGCCCCGATATCCTTATTCTTCCAGAATGGACCACCCGGATGCACTAAGAAATAGAAAATTTTTCCCTGATCTTTTTTAAATAATAAAATGCCTGCACTTGTTTTCATACTAAATTCCGTTTGCAAATCTGAGGTTAAATATAAATCATTTACACATCTTTTATTGATTGTTAAATAAAAAATAAAAGCCGGAAGATTTTCTTCCGGCCATAATTACAGTTACGTCACTTTTATATTAAATGGTTACTGCTTGATAAACTTTTTCTGAACGGATTTATTTCCGGATGGGGAAATTTCCACCAGATACATTCCTGAAGGAAGCTGTCCGATGTCGATGCGGTTTTTACCGGCACGCAATGGCTGGTCTTTAATGATGAGACTACCTTTAGCATCGAATACGGAAGCGGTACCGGAAGACTTCAGCTCAATGAACACTTCTGTCTTGGCCGGGTTTGGGTACAGGCTGATTTCATCTTTACCGGCAAAAATATCTTTGGTTGCCAATGTTGTAAAGCTTAACGGAAGTACCGATGCGGTGTAAGTATTTTCCTCTGTAAGATACGCTCTGAAAGGATTGATCATCGGTTCGCTTCCTGCCACTACTTTAGAGAATTGCGGGGTTCCGTTAACCGTCTGTAAAATATAGCTGTTGGCCGGAACTTTTATGGTGTTGTACACCCCGTTCATCTGGTTGACGGTGATGGCTTTCGGCGTGGAAACATTTCCGGTTCCCTGGAAGGTAACGGCTCCTGTGGCATTCACCAATACCGGTGTATTGGCAGGAATGGTTCCGTTCGTAATAGCGGTACAGCTGATTCCGGTAGCACTCGGTGCTAACTGATAAACACTCACTCCGGACGGAATCGTTGCCGTAAAAGGCAAAAGCAGCATTTCAAATCCGTTGAATGTACGGGAATACGATGCAGCTGATGCACTGAAGGTAAACGGAACCTGGAAATCTTTCCCCTGGTCTGAAAGGACAAGATTGGCAGCACTTATTCCCGAAATTACGTTGTTATTAGAAGAAGTTACCGTGGATGGCACATAATAAATGCTGTTGGAATTGGCACTTCCCTGTTGCCAGTTGTTTGCAGAAGTTGTTCCGGTTGTATTCCTGAAATCTACTGAAGTGTAATAGCCGTTTTCCAGGGCATCCATCAGATTGCTGTCGCCGTCGGAATAAGAGCCTGCAAAATTTGAAGCCACTTCGTTACCGACGTTGAAATACACATCGCCTAAATTCAGGGTGAGCACAGAGCCGTAATTGGAATTCCGTAGTCCTAAAATACCTTTGCAGCCGTCCGTTAGCACCTGTCTTGAAATATCCAAAGTAATATCAAAGTTTCCTCCTGCCGGGAAAGTGATTTTTCCGTAGTTGTAAGATTTTGTGAGCCCCTGGCTGTTGATGTAATACAATGTGGTATTGTCGGAATAGCTCTGTCCCGCTGTGGTAAAGCTGTTTACGTGAAGTACCATTTTGTTGTAGCGGTCGTTCAGCTGTAAATAGCCGTTAGCCGCAGTGGTATTGGTGCTGATCAACGGACTGGCATTGGAGAATGTTGCCGTCGTATTGCTGATGTTAAACCCTGTTCCGAAAGCGGAATTGGTCGGCGTCATCGTTTCAATTTTGTTGTAACGGATATCGCTTCCGGTCATCGTTGAGACCGGGCGGTCACCACTCTTATTGAATACGAAAGTCATCACACTGGATGCGTTGATCGTTACGCCGGGACGGAAGGTCTGCGCCATCGTGATCGGTGTCGTGGCCATATTGTTCTGTGCATCGGTCAGCACTTTGGTGCCCGAAGTGGAATAAAACGGCAGATCGATTTTAAGATTGTAGGCACTCGCTGACGGATTGATGACCATCAGCACGACCTGATTGCCATCCAGGGAAATGTAGGAAGACCCCTGAAGCATCCCGGTGGTGTCGCCCCATGTTGCGGCGATACGCGTTTTTCCAGTGGTATACTTGGCGTAATGCGAAAGAATATAGCCTCTTTTGGTCATGACCCCGGTGGTTGTTCCGTTGGTTCCGTCACCCATCAGCGCATAATATCGCTTGGCGGCATAATGGATCCAGGCATTCACATTGCCAAGCATGGCATTATTGATGCTGGAAGCAAAGTTAAAGGCATCCAGGTTCCAGCTGAAGTCGCGTGGCGTCCCGGTAGAAGGGTTCCAGTTGATGAGGTATTCCGTCTGCCAGATTTCTTTGTTGTTGTTTTGGAATTGTTTGTAGGCAGATTGCATCAGGCCGTACTGGTGTCCGCCATAGACTTCAAAATTGTCCATGGTAGGCTGGTTGAGCATGGCATTGGCGAAATTATCCGTAAAGCCCACACTTTCGGGAGCGATGACTTTACAGTTGATCAGCTGACCGTAATCACGTACAAATGTAGCGATCTGCGCCGGTGTCCAGATGCATCCCTGGTACTGCGCCATTTCATCGGGTTCGTTCTGGATGGAAATATAATCCAGCGTTACCCCGTTGCTCTGCAGATAGGTAACGAAGCTATTGAGATACAGAGCATAATCCTGGTAATTGGCGGTTTTCAGGTAACCGACCTGCTGTACGCCGTTGGCATCGGTGTACACCGCATTTACATGATTATTGGTTTTCCAGGCGGCCGGCATTGTCCATGGACTCGCGAAAATGGTCAGTCCCATCGATTTTGCCAGCTGGGCCGTAGCCAGCACGGAACTCCAGTTGTTGCTGTCTTCCGGGATGTACAGCCTCATGATGTTGTATCCTCCCTGGCTACCGGCTCCCCAAAGGGTCTGGATTTCCGAAGTCGTCATGTGATTATACCCGAACTGCGGACTGCAGACAAATCCGCCGAAGCCGGTAATTTTCTGGTAGGTCGTGTTTTTGTTAATTCTTACCGTGGTAAGCTGCCCGGAAACGCTGATGCCTGTAAGGATACAGACCGCAGCAAGGGCAATGCGCTGAGCAAGTTTTTTCATAGTCTTGTTGTTTTAGGTTAAGCTCCAGCAAGCTGCTGAAGAGTATTTATATCTGTTTCAGAATGATTGGTTTTGTCACTAAGAAACCTTCCTGACTGTTGGATAGTCAGGCTAAAATCGGTACACAAATTTGTTGGAAATGTTCCTTTCGTATTCTTATGATCTGTTGAAACCATTTTAATACAAAAGGCAAAGCAGAATTATGTATTCATATTATTGTATGGATTTGGATTTGTATCTGTAATTTTTAATGAAGCCTTTAAATCCTGGAACTGATTATTGAATACCACTTCATTATTAGAAAAATCACCATGATTTTAAATCATCCGCGAAGAATATATACCCTTTATCAAAAATTCAATAAATCTGAAATCATATTCCATTATGAACAAAATTTCATATTCCGTTACAGACAAATATAACATTCTATTTGAAATAAATGTATAAAATACACTTTATTTTCATAAAATCGATTCAAACAGTTGTTTAACAAATATAAACTCACATGCATCTACCTGACAATCAAAAATATAAATATCATCAATTCAATGATTTAAATTTCATCTATTTAGATTCTAAAAGTATCAAACGGGCCATTTTTGTCATCAGAAACCTTATTTTTCAATAAAAAATTTAACCGAAAATAGAGTCTGTCACGGTAAATCGGACGGGAAGGTGAAAGACGCTTTCAGATCAAGAATGGATGTACAGGATGAGAATAAGCCACAATCACATGTCCAGATTTTTTCATTTATTTAATGATAAGCAATCATCATAAAAAAGAGGCTGTCCAAAAAGTTTGGTCAGCCTCAATTTTTTGTTGAGATTATCTCTAAAAAAGCTATCTTAGAGTT
>NZ_JAKVIP010000011.1 GCF_022601875.1 Chryseobacterium sp. SSA4.19 | reverse complement strand
AAAAATTTTTTGAGCTGTAAGGGCTCAAAATTTTCCAGAATAACTTTTTAACTTACACAGTTAGTGAGACACTACCTTAAAATGAATGAGTCTTATTTAGACCGATGTCAGTAATTTATATTCAAAAGAATACACAATAATTATTTTTTATGAGGCATCAAAAAAGAGATTTTTTTAGAACAACTTTGAATATCGATTAATGATAATAGTATAACTACAGGTTTCATAGTATATAATTTCCAGTAATAAAATCTTTAAAATCTACTGTTTTTCTAATTATACCTTTGGTTACTTCAAGCTTTTTCTCATCGGTATCACTTTCATCTATGTGATCATAAGTCACAGGAACAACAATTTTAAACTGATGATCCATAATACCAAATAAAGGTTTTCCGCCGGCATCTTTTTTAGATACTATAAAATAATGATTGTCATGGGTATATGCGACAATGATTGAATATTCAAAAGGAACTAATACTTTCAGATCAGAATCGATGATACCCATTTTATCTTTATCATTGGTAGCCGTAATCAGATTTTCTTTATCAGATAATAAAACAGCATCTTTAAGGCTGAACGGCAGTATATCTTTTTTTAAGTTCTGATCAAAAACATCTACCCTGCTTTTACTACTTTGTTTTGCAAAATATGTATTGCCTATTTTTTCAACGCTTTCATATTGGAAAGGGATCAGAACTTTTTTACCATCAGCCAAAACTCCCATATTCTGGTTCTTATCAACAACCACATCAATATTTCCCTTAATATTTAAATGATGATCAATATAGCCAGGAAGAACGACGAGTTTTTTATTCTGGACATCCAACCAGACAAGAGCATCCGGTTTATTGGCCTGATGAGACATATAATAAAAATCGCTTCGTTTTTCAAGCCCATCATAGAAAGACTCTACAATAACATTTCCTTTGGCATCAGATATTCCGTATTTATTATCTTCATTTTTAAATGTTTTATACCGTCCTCTATCTTTATAATTATTGATAACTAATCCATTAATAATTGTGTCCTGCTTCTGAACGGTCACATCTTTTGCAAATGTATTTTCTTTTTTCTGAGAACAGTTGTAAAGACTGCCTATTGTAAGGGAAAGTATGAGTATTTTTTTCATTTTATTTTTCTTTACATAATTGTATTCCAACAATAATAATTTCAAAAGGTTAAATTAAAATAGAGAACAAATATTTTTTAAGAAAAAAACGAATCATAGATTTATCTCTCAAAAAACGTTCTAATATACCTTAAACTCTGTCTCACCTTGTGGAATGTAAAAATATCGATTCAAAAATATTCCTCTTGTTCCTCCGTCATAATTTGCTTTTGCCCAAAGCACCGTATTTCCACGTAATTTATTATCTGCAGTATCCATCATTAAGACCGCTAATTTTCCATTGGCAAAAAACTCCAGCTTATATTTCTCAATTGGTTGCATCTTGAAAGTCGGATTATTATAAATATCTTTGAAGAGTGTATTTATATTTTTGCTGATTGTTTCTTTATCATCATAATTAGAAACATATAAATCTTTTAGTGTATTGTATTCCAGCCGTGCAATGTTATCCTGATCCCTGCTCTCATAGATGGATGAAATTTCTTTATACTTTTTAAGGAGTTTTTCTTCTAATTCCTTTTTATTCATTTTTCTCAGATCCTGCGCATTTTCAAATGGAGATTGTATCTGATAAGGAACGTCTACATTGATATTGACACTCCCTTCATAATATGTTTTCCCGGTTCCTGTAAACCTTTGTTTTACATATTCTTTTGTTATTTCATTTTTTGAGGTCGGTAAGCTATATTCCATCAACATTTTATCCGATGCATTTTCATTCTTCAAATCATATGAACCCAGCTTTAGATTAAGACTCGTTTCATCTGTTAAGGTAGGATAATCCTGTTTATATTTATTTTGATTTCCAAAAGGATATAGTTTGTATTTTAAAGTATGCTGACCACTTTTAAAAATAACCCTATTAATATCAAAACCTTCCGGAACCATATTATCAAAATTTTTAAAAAGAGGAATATCATCTATAAAAATTTCATAATAACAATAGTTTCCTTCATGTGATAATACATACATAGGTTCTATAGGATAATGTTTTACCTGCTTAGAAATTTCATCAGCAATATTATCTACAGTAATGTTTGAATTTTGATTAATCATATTTTCTTTTTTTTGAGAGCAGCTCTGCAAGCTAATTAACAGGGTTAATAGTGATACTAAATATTTCATATGTTTATGTTTCATTATTGTTTAAATAATTCTATTTCATATAAAGGAAGTTCAAAAGGTTCTATTAAAGTAAATGGAGTGGGTGTTCCTTCATTTGTTTCTAAATCAAGAATTTTCCCAATTACAGTAGAAACTTTTAAGTTTCCAAAATAATTGCCTTCTACCCCTGAACAGTATATTATTTTTTTTACAAAAAGACCTTTTCCCTCTTTATTATTTACACCATACATCAATTTTGCTCCTAAAATACCATTCAATCCTACATTTACAACTCCATCAATTTTTGTTTGGAAAGGATCAAATCTAAATTCTTTTTTATATTTTAAACTGATATCAGCCTTAAAACTGATTTGTTCTTTTATTATAGACTGATTTTCGGCCTTCTGCACCAGATTGCCTAATTTATCCGTAAAGCTATAACTGTTAGTAAGGAAATTAAATTGCATATTTTGTTCAAATATAAGATCTCCTCTTACCGTTATACTTCCTTTGATAGAGACTCCTAAACTTTTAAAATATTCTTCAATTTTGCTATTATTTTCTTTATTTTCGTTTAATTTTTTTTCTGATCCTTTGGGATGTTTTGCATTCTTAATATCCTGTATTGTTTTTGTGATCAACTGAACAAGATCAAACTCTCTTTTAAAGTTAATCGCAATCAATGGATCGGCCTTGATATTAGCTTCATATACTAATGCAAGTTTTCCGCTTTTCTGTTTCTGATAATACATTCCCGCATTTACGGCAATAGCAGGCGGAATCAATTCTACACCTGCATCATTCATCTTTTTAAGAACACTTTCAGCCTTTCTTGCCATTTTAGCAAATTTTTCCAGCTTGGTACTTATATTTTTACCCCTCGTAAGATAAATCATTAACAAGTCTATAATAATGCCTACCACTACAAAACCATAAATCACAGCAGCAGCAGCAAATCTCGTGTACTGAGTTTGCGTTATTAAATTGGTATTCGTACCTGAAAGAGAGAGCTCCTGACCCGCTTTTTCCACATTACGGTTATGATATGTATGGATTCCATAAAAATAGCTTTTTGCCTGACTTTCAATATATTTTAATAAAGTATGTTCAACGATGAAATTTGCAGGAATTAATCTGTAAATTTTATAAAAAGTAGTTGCTTTTAATTCATTAAGAACATCAGAAATTCCTTGTTCAAGGACGAAATTCTTCTGATGAAAATAATAAGACGTTACCGTTTCCTCTCCATTATACTGAAAATGCCCTATCCATACTACGTCCGGATAAACTCTTACTTCCAGCGTTGCTTTATCTTTATCAGCATAATACGAACAACTGTTAATATGAAACGCAAACTGATAATAGATCTTAGAAAGAGGATTCAAAAATTTCCCCAATAACAAAGCATAATTTTTAGGAAAACCCGACTGTTGGGAAAAAACAATTTGTTTTACAATACTTCCATTTTTTGGAACAAGATCTTTACTGTCGGTTTCATTTACATAAATTATATTTTTATTATGCTTCTCTTTTCTAAAGCAGCCTTTGTCCGATCGGTTTAAGACATTTACTGTTATCTCTTTTATTTTGTTGGCATCCGGAGCAATCATTTCATAAAAAAGCGCATTCTGATTGTATTCTATATAACTGAATTCAATCTCTACCCTTCTGTTTTTCTTATAGGCTTCCTCGGTTTTTCCGGAAGCTATAGGGCTCACTTCTCCGTAACCTCTTGTTTTGATCCTGTTTTTATCTAAACCTCCTTTTGTGAAAAAATCTTTTACTGATTGTGCTCTTCTTTCAGAAAGTGCCTGATTATAATCTAATGTTCCTCTATCATCGGCATGTCCGGAAAGAGACATATCCAAATGCTGGTTGTAAAGCAAAAAGTCCAGCAGATATTTTAAAGTATCACGGGCTTCGGGACGAATATCTGATTTATCATAGTTAAAATGGACTTTAGCGGTCGTATACTGTACTACGGGAGACGTTTTTTTGAAAGCAGTTTTCCCTTCTTTAAAAACCTCGAAAGTCTCGCCATTATCTTCTATATTGATCTGCTTAAAGGTGCAGAGATGATTTACTTTAACATCTTTATCAGCTGCACCCACTTTTACCGGAGCATTGTTGGTAAGCTGTACCATATTCTTTTTAATAGGGACAACATTATTTTTAACTTTCAGGTACCTAGCGTGGATGATTTGTTTCTTGCTGTCCTGTATATACTTGTTCCCGTCTTTTACTTTAATGTAGAACAGGTTGTCTTCATTCCCTTTTTTCCAGGATGGCTGAATGGTAAATTCTGTATTAACCTCTCCGTCAATAACTTTAGCCTGTTTTTGAAACACTTTAGTCTGGGCATCATCTTTTGTAGGATCATAATTTGTGTCAAATATCCTGCCTGCAACTTTACCGAAAGTAACTTCACTGTTGAGGCGATACAGTTCTATGGTAAGAGTCTGTTGATTTAACCCTTCTGTTTCCAACCCCAAAAAAACATTCTCCCCAAACGAAAATTTATGGTCACGCTGATCTGCTCCGTCATTTTGCAAACACCATTTGCTGCTGACCAATAAAGCCGGAGTAAATCCCTTTACATAAAGACCCGTATTATTTTTGGTATCTCTGTTTCCGAAAAGTGTAGCCTCAATATAATAATATGCTGATGCTCCACATTCCTTTTTTTTAAAACCATAACCATATACCTGGCTAGGTCCGACCTGTTTTTTATTGATAATCATCTGCCTTGTATGGTCCTGCCGTATCCAGATGGTTCCTTTCTTTTTATCAGCATCTGTTGTTCCCGGCAGCCACTCGGAAACTTTAAACCATATAAGTTTTCCTGCCTCAATACAAATGCGGTTTCCTGATCGGCTTATTACTCTTGCATTGACTTGACTGGTGGCTATATCGATCTTGCTTACTCCTTTTCCCATTTCAATTGTTTAGAGTTTATTTAATTGCATCTCCTGATGTATCGTATACCTTCTCTTTTTTATACATACTTTCAGAATTTATAAGCGGGTTGATCTGCTGCTGCACATCCTTATCTGCATTTTTAAAGTTCTGCTGACTTGCTTCTGCTCTCTGGCCATGATCAATAATTTCAATGCATGGAGTTCCTGCAATGGCACAAACAGCCTTGCTGTCTTCTAAAATGATATATCCGCTATTGCTCAGCTGTACTTTTTCATAAAAGTCCTTCCACTCGGTAACCATAACCTTACAAGGAGGCGGCGGACTTCCCATCTTTGTACAGTTTCCGAAAGTGTTTTTTTCAAACGTTGCAGCACCTATTTCCCTGGTGGTAACAATCAGTTTTTTTGATGCGCTTTTATCATTTGCATATTCTTTTTGATGCGAAATCACTTTAAGTTTGTCCGGAAGCTGTCCGAACTGACATTTGCACATAGCACCCTGCACTACAATATGTTTTTCTGCCATAGCTAAAATTCTTTATTTGAAACTACAAGTCTGGTTAAATAGTCATTCCCAAATTCTAACCGAATGAAGGAAGAATTCATCCTGAAGGTAACTACCGTTAAAGCTTTTGATGAGTTTTCATCAACATTTACCGTTGTCTGATAAAGCTGTGCATTGTACCTCGCAAATTTATCTTTACATTCTGATGGAGAACTGTCATTAAATACCAATCCGTACGGAAGTCCGGAAACAGCATCTTCACCATAATACTGAATCGCATAATATTCATCACCGTCCGTCATATTTGCATATATCATGTTGAAATCTCCAAAATCCCAGTTATAATATTTTCCGTTTTTGCAGCTTTCACAATCCAGCTGACTGGGATCTGTCTTTAACAGCTTGGTGATGTAATCAGCAGATGTCGGTAAGCCGATCAATTGTTTTTTGCTAAAAAGGTTCTGTAAGTATTTTGATGTTACTTTTTTCGGAGCAGTTTTTGCTTCAAACTCTGCAACCTGAGCTTCTGCCAGGACTGTTGTCTGAGCTTCTGAATTAGGATCAATTCCGTCATTTGCTGTTTCTTTCGAAGGTTTTTTGGCTTTACTTTTCAGAAGAAATTCCTTAATTTCATTTTCCACTTTCCCTGTCGATTTTGTGAGTTTCAGATCAACATCTTTTTTAGACCAGCTGTCAGGAGTTACTTCTTGCAGAAAAACACTTACTTTAGTGCTTTTAGCAGAAACTTTTTTCATCGCTACATTCCAGGTCGCTTTCTGAATAAACTGTTTGGCTTTAGCACCTTTTTTAAGTGCTACATTCAGATATGGGTTTTTATTATCGGTATCATACTTCAGATCATACAGATCTACCGTGGTAGAAAATTCGTTATCTCCCGCAGCCACAGCTTCGGTCTCATCTTTCGTAAAATCATTTTTAAAATCAAAAATGGTGTCTTCTAATGTTTCTATGCTTTTCGGTACCGTAAATTCCACTTTTTGCCCAAAATAAAGGCTGAAATACGAAACAAAAAAAAGGATTAAAAATTTATGGTTCAGTGTAACTTTCATTTTTACAAATTTTAATTTTCTTTCAGTAATGAGATGGCTGCCGTTATTTTTTTATGTTGCTCAAGTTGTATATCACATTCCAGATACAGTGATTCTGCAAGGGCCGTTTCTCCGTTTAAATAATACATCAATCTAAAATCACCTTGCTGATTCATCACAGGATGATCTTCAACGGTCGTTGGAAATGGCGCTTCATTGATAAAATCATACCTGTTTCTTTCATCATTCAATTTTCCTTCTCCCTTTATATTGATCAGGTCGTAATCATCTTTCAGCGGATCTGCTTCAAGGCTGATTTTATATTGCGGTTCAACTCCATTATCAACAACGGGAAAGGTTTCTGTAATTTCCAGCTGATAATTCGGATTGAACGTTTTATAAATGCCAAAAAACAAGGTGCGTATGAAATAATCATTTTTTAAGTAAAGATTAATAATATGGGGCTCATTTATTATTTCTTCTATTTTTTGACAGTATTGGTCTACTGTTTCTCCTTCAAATTCCTGATATATTTCCTCCCTTACATTTGTCCATCTTTCTTTAAAAACTGAAAGATTCCCAACATCATAAAACCTGCCGTTTTCATCTACACTTATCTGTAAAGGATACAGGACTTTTGATGTTTTGTAGGCAAGCAGATCGGCAATTTCATTCACTTCTTCTTCATTCAAATATAAATTTGAGATTCTGTCAATCTCAAAAAAATGCAGTTTATTTTCTTTTTTCAGCCACCGTACCGAGCTGTTATATTTTAATTCATTTTTATTGCTTCCATTTTCGATCGTTATAACTACACCGTAACTACAGAACGAATTCTCAGGTTGAAAAACAAGCCTGTTGCCATGTCCGAATTTCACCATTCTGCTTTTATCTGTTACCGCTGTTCTAGGAATAAAAACCTCGGTTTGTCTCGTGATATCAATCAGAATCATATCTTTTACAGGACAATTGTTATTATGAAATAACTTTACCGTATCCTCGGACAGGTTGTACAGAGCAGCAATACTTTTTAGAGTTTCGTTTTTCCGGACGATATGTTTGTTAAATTTCTGCATAAAAGATCTGCGACATAAACAGGTTTCGGTCTATAAATTTTTATTTGATACTTAAAATATATGCAGCAAGTAATATGATTCCCACTGCGATCAGTATTATATTTGTAATTCTATTCTCTTTATTTCCGGACAAAAAAAGGTTTATAATCACTTCTATAAAAAGTAAAAGGCACCATATTGCCATCCAAGAGACATTCAAAACAAGATCCATAGGAATCGACATTCCACTGTTCCCTCCTATATTAATCTGCTGGGGATTAAACCAGGAATCCCAATGGACATAAATGTATATCAATAGAAAACCTATTAATAATAAAGCAACTCTTATGATCAGGTGTTTTTTCATCCGATAAAATTAATGCAATACCCTCACTCTGTCTGGTGTAGGATCCATACCGATGCCTTCTCTTCTTGCCGACCAGTGCAAATATTTATTTCTGAGAATCCTTAAATCATCCTGTTCCTTCATTTCTCTTTGGTAATCTGCATATTTCTGCTGCGGTATAGATGCTCCGCCATAAGCGGTTTCAATGTCTTTATATCTCTTAAATACATATTGTTTTCCATCCCCCATGGCATAAGGTCTCAGGCGGTCTTTTACTCTCACCAGCAAAGGATCTGACAAAATAGGATATTTAACATCGGTCATTTTTTTCAGGGTGATAGGAACGGCTTTATCATCAGCATATTCTGCCATAAAATGCAAAGGGATATAACTGTATGTTTTTACAAGATATCGTGTTCCGGACAATGTCAGATAAAAGCCCGGGTTAATTTTAAGCTGATCTTCCTTGTACCAGGCATCTGCTATAAGCTGATTTCTTAATACCTCTAATTTGGTTCTGGTCGTCCAGGATGTCTCAATTTCTTCCCAAGTCTCGTTGCCGTCTTCATAAGCTCCTCCAACATCACAGTGTACTCCGGGAAATATTCTTTCCGTACCTACATGCACCCGGGTAAGGTCAAAATTTTCTCTATGCTCATTTTCCGCCACAAAATGAATGACAGTCTGGGCTCTTCCAATATCATTCAAGCTTAATTCTTCCACATCATTATGAAAATTAGGTGTGGCAGAAAATCTTTTTGAATAAGAAGAAACGGTATCATAAATACCTAAAAATCTGATCTTAAGCACATCAACAACAATTCCGGCTTCCTGAAGTTTAAGTCCTAAATGTCCCCATTTAGGAAGTTCCTCGCTTGCTACTCCGTCACCATCGCTGTCAGAAAGAACTGTAACGCTCATTCCTTCACTTGAGTATGTTCTTGAAGTCGCTTTATATTTGGGTTTTCCTATTTCATGCACAAAATTACGTGCGGCAGCAGCACCGCGGCTGAAACCAAAAACATCAAAAGTAAGGACTGCTATTTTATCTGCTTTTTTCGCGCTTTTGATATTCTTAACTTTTTTTACGATCTCTTCACAGCCTTTTTTTACTTTCCCGCGAATTCCGGTAGGTCCTGTTCCGAAAGCATATCCTAACATAGAATCTTCTTTTTTATCCTCCGTCCCGATCCCTTCTATGTAAATACCAAAATTTTTATCATAATTATCCCATAAACGGGCTACATTGCTCCAGTCATTATTATAACTGTTATTATCTGTAGGAGATCCTCCGTTTTTCTTATAATCTGCCGTCTGTTTTCTTCTCTCAATAGTATTGGTCTTATTATTTAAAGTTCCGTCAAAAAACATCCCGAGGGTAATGTCTAAGACTTCCTCTCTGGTAACTTCCGGCGTATAATCTCCAAATTTATTATTGTGCATATTTCTTATTTTAAATTATTGAATAAGAATAAATTTATTCTATTTTCCTGGATAATCTAATGTTGGCTTTCGTTACAGATAAGTCCTCATTTCCACTTCTTAATGATACGGCTGCGGCAGAATTATCACTGTTAATTTTAATCGTAAGATCTATATTTTTTTCTTTTCCTAATTTTTTAAAAAGATCAAAAATTTGCTTTTCGTCAAAAGAGTCGATCCACATAGCATATCTGTTTTTGTCTTTGTCTTGCCAGTAAAAACCACAGAATTTCGGAACCGCCCTTTTCTTATAGGTATCCTTTTCAAGGCTCTCACCGAAAAGATTTTCCTGTTCCCCATTATAATTAGTAAATCCGAAATCAATCCATTTTCCGCCTTCAGGAAGTAAAACAACAGGTTTCCAATTGTATTTTTCCCTGAAAGCGTCATAAACTTCAGGAGAAGGATAGCCTTCCTTTTCTATTCTCGCTTTTACTTCAGGTTTGAATGTTTTATAAGACGGATCATTCAACATACGGTCTGCAAAACCTTCTCTCAGCATATACTTTGCATTTTCATATGCTTTTTCCTGTGTTATAATGGTATCATGAGCCTGAAAAACACCTACTTCCTTCTGGTTTCCCGGTCCGTTGATCCATAATACGACTCTTCCTTCAGGAGCTAACCCTACAATAAAATTACTGTACGTGGCTTTTTTATTGGTGTCCTGGTCAATGAACCCTTCTTTGAAAAGTCTGCTTATATTTTCCTTATCCAAGTCCCATTTCCCGGTAAAAAATTTTCTTTCCACCAAAGAATACCACGTAAATTCTAACCTGTAAGGAATTTCCATCTGCTGTGTCTCGACACTCATCGTGCCACCTTCATTTCCCCAGCCTGTATTCTGTGTTCCCCAGATGGCATCAAATCCATACGTGAAATCGTTAGCGATAATACCTCCGCTATACACTTCCATAGGATACTCTTCCGGTGCAGAAACAGTTCCCAACCAACTGTATTTTTCTTCCATTTTCTTATTTTGACAACTTACTAGTGAAAAACCATATAAAACAAAGAGAATGATAGTCTGCAGCCTATTTATTCCCATGAGACATTATTTTTTTATTGCTTGCTATTACCAGATTTCCTTTAGTAGCTTCCGTATTAATTTTCTTCGCAATTTTTTCAGCCTTTTTCCCAACACTTAAATCATAAGTATCCTTCACTTTTACAATAATGTTTTTTGCTGTTTTCCTGATTGCCATACCTAAAACAATTTCGATTTTTCTGCACTGTTGAATTCAACAATTTTTCCGCTCTGCATCGTCATATTTTCAAGTTCGCTAAACATTGATATTTCTCCCGCTATTTCATTTGACGTTTCAGACTGGCGGAAAAAATCTTTTTCCACCATTTCAGATCTCGTATCAGAAGTTTCTCTGATGTCTCCGGATGCGGTTTGTACAATATCGGTTCCCGCAGTAGAAATAATATTATCGTTTGCAGTGCTTGTGATACTCGCTCCTGCATCGACGGATACTTCCTTTCCTGCAGTAATATTAATATTCTCACCGGCATTAAGAGTGAAATTTTTAGGAGCATTCATTGAGATATTACCTTTTCCGTCCATGAAAATACTGTTCCCGCTCGGATCCAAAATTTTAACACTCCCTTCTTCGTCATTCATCAAAATCCTGATCCCGCTTCTTGTCTGAATCGATTTTAAACGGTTGTCTATTCCACCGCCCAGACCGATGCCTCCATGGAACATTCCACCCATGACGAAAGGCCGGTCAGGATGATTGTGCACAAAATTCACCATTACCTGATCACCTACCTCGGGAATGGCAACATAACCGCGGTTTTGTGTAATCTGATCGGTGCCTCCTGCGTCGGGACTCATTACTCTTATAAAATGAGTGGTGTCATTCGTCTGCCAGTCAAATCTAACCTGTACCCTGCCCTGTCCTTCAGGATCAGTATTTGAAATTACTGTGGCAACCTGTGGTTCTGCTTTGGGAATGGCAAATTCAGGCTTCGGAAGAAATCCTGTGTCTGAGGCTATTCCGTGAAAACTTCCGCTGTAATGTCCTATCGTGTCGATATCGTGAATCGTTTCCGTCACCATGATCTTTGTAAAATAAGAAGTTTCATTCGTATCGGGTTTTCTCATATCAATATTCACAGCGCAGCCCGGATGTAAAAAGGGAACCGTTGTAGAACCTGAAACGGTAAATACATTTACCGCTTCACTTCCCGATGTACTTCTCTGTGAGTATTCCACATCCAAATGGGTCGTTGCTTTAATAGGAGCCACCCGTAAAGAAGGTGTTCTGTAAATTGTTTCGTTATGCTGATAAGCTGTTTTGGCTAAATCTCCGACATGTTGAATCGGAGTTGCTCCGGAAGTCAGCTTCTCATGTTTGCTGCTGTTGTAACCGTAGAATTGCGGCTTTGTGTGAACTGCCTTTAATTCCACTTTAATATCATTGGCACTGCTTCCGTACGTCAGTTTAATCGGTTGGTTTTGTGGTGGAAGCTTTCCGAAGTGAAGAACTTCACCGTCGTAATAAAACTGTTCGCCATAGGCTTCTGCCATTCTTGCCAGGTAATTGTAATGCGTCTCATCGTACTGGCTGCTGTAGATAATTTGAGAATAATCGTTGGTATCAATCCTTACATCAAAACGACTTTTATCTAAACCCTGTCTGATCACTTCTTCAGCGATAATGCCCATATTGACAGGCTGGCTGCCCCCAAAACTCTGAATATGGGGAGCCCCATCTAATAAAATAGTAGGACTGTATCCCGAAAGGATAATATTCCCGAGACTCATTTTTTCCTGGCTGAAACCTACTCCTGTTATGACACCGACAAATGTCCGTTCAGGGCTTTTGTCTATATCTTTGTAGGAAATGACTGCCGTTAAGCGTTTTCCTAAAAACTTATTAGCTTCTTCTAAGGTATGGGTTTGGCGATCGCCTAAAGTATCATGAGCTAAAGTGAGTGTAAATTCATGATGACTCTGTGCGCTTTGCTTCAGTCTGAAATGCTTGTAATATTTGATAACTTTACCTTCAATAATCAAAGATAATTTTACCAGGCGGTTGATCCCGCTCTGATGGTTCGCTGATACTCCTGAAGCATTCTGCGACGGACGAAACACAGAGCCTCCCGATGTTGATGATATATTCGACATAATTTCGTGTTTGTGTGGTATGTTAAAAATACAAAATTTATTCAGATCTTATAAAATATAAATCCTTAATATTATGTTAAAGCTAATGCCAGACCTATTTTCTGTAAATTTCAATTGGTTAATCTCAACAATTCTGTGAAAAAGACTGTCTGTAAAGACAGCCTTATTTTTGTATTCATTAATGCTGAAAGATAAGACCTTGTTTAGCTTGACGGCCAAAGACCTTTGTACGCTGAATTTCCGTAGTTGATTGTTTCTGCGCTTACGACAAAGCTGATCAACATTGAGTTTTCATCTACGGCATCGAAGTTTACTTCATGTTGAATCACATAACCGTTTTCCCAGTTCAATGTGATTAATGTACCTTCTTCATGAGATTTATTAAATGTAATTTCTCCGCTTGTAGGCTTGTATTTTCCATTCAGTAAAGATTCAAGGATATCTGATTTTTCTGTTGCTTCTATTGTCAGTTTGATAAGCGCATTTGAAGGGTCTGAAGATACACGTCCGGAAACGTCTGTAGACCTTGATACACTGTAATTCAGCTTTAATAATTTCTGACCTTCACTACCATTGAATTTTAATATTCCTCTTGAATTTGCTGCCATAATATGTAAATTTTAATCTGTTATTATTTTGTAATTTGGTGGTACTCTTATAGCGAATATAGAGCTAAACATCCATTAATAAAAGTTTTAACAGCATTAATTCACATTTTGTAGTAGAACTACGATCTGAAATAATACGCATTAACGGTAAGCTTAATATCGAAAAATGCAAACAAAACAATTTATTTATATTGGTATTATATAAAAAAATCTTAAATTAAAATGAATATCTGAAATGATTGAAAGTTCTATATTTATAAATAAAATACTCCGGGACATGTCCCGGAGTATTATAAGTCACAAAGCTACACTTTATGATATTTTTTCTGATTTTTACTTTTGACCAAGGCACGGCCTCAAGAAGTTTTTATGTAGACAAATTAATTGAACAGTTCTACTTCCTCTCCTTTAGCTACAGGATATTCTTCTGTAAAACATCCGAAGCAATGGTTGGCAGAACCTAAAATTTCTTTTAAATTATCTACACTTAAAAACTCCAGAGAATCTACTCCCAGGTAATCTTTAAGCTGTTCCGTAGTCATATTGGCAGAAATCAGGTCATCTTTTGAAGGCGTATCGATTCCCAGATAACAGGGTGCGATAATCGGCGGAGATACACTTCTGAAATGAATTTCCTTTACACCTGCATCTTTTAAGATTTTAACCAGCCTTTTGGAAGTTGTTCCCCTTACGATGGAGTCGTCAATAATGACTACTCTTTTATCCTTGATTTCAGAAATAATGGGATTCAGTTTCAGGTTGACTATCCTTTCCCTCATTTCCTGGGTCGGGACAATGAAACTTCTTCCGATGTAGCGGTTTTTAATAAGAACCGGACGAAAAGGAATTCCTGAAGCCTTAGAGAAACCGATGGCAGCGGGAACACCGGAATCCGGAACGCCAATGACCACATCAGCATCTACAGGAGCCTGGTGCCAGATTTTCTCTCCCGATTTTTCCCTGATTTCATATACATTGATATTTTCCAGAGAAGAATCGGGTCTTGCAAAGTAAATGTATTCAAATGAACAGATTCTCTGTTTTCCTTTTTCTTCATCTGCCATGTACGAGTGGAGTTTCCCGGGCTCGTTTTCATTGGTATATACAATTTCTCCCGGTAAAATATCACGAACATACTGCGCACCTACTGCATCTAATGCCACAGACTCAGAAGCCACAACGTATGATTTTTCATCAATAGCTCCTAAAACAAGCGGTCTGATTCCGTTAAAGTCCCTGAAAGCGAAGAATTTATTTCTGGTCATTCCTACAACGGAATAAGCACCTTCGATTTTTTCCATTGTTACCTTAATCGCTGCCCGAAGTCCAAGGTCAAGATTTTTCTGGATTAGTCTAAGGATCACTTCAGAATCTGAAGTCGCTCTGAATACAACTCCTTCAGCTTCAAGTTCAGCTTTCAGCTCTTTTGCATTCGTAAGGTTACCGTTATGGGCAATGGACAGAATAATCTGATCATATTCGTTTTTTGCAAAGAACGGCTGAAAATTGTATTTCTTTTTATCTCCTGCTGTGGTATACCGGGTATGCCCGATGGCAGAATTTCCCATAAAAGTTTCAGGGTCACTGATCTCCTTATACACATCCAAAACCAATCCTTCATCTTTCATATTGGTGATCCTTCCGTCTTTTAAAACAGAAATACCACATGCTTCCTGGCCTCTGTGCTGAAGTGCAAAAAGCCCAAACTGTGAAAGAGAAAACGTATCGAGATCATTATCCGAATACATTCCGAAGATACCGCACTCCTCATTCGGAGCATCCAGTCTTTCTTCTTCCTGTGTTCTGAAAAGATTCCTTCCGTAGGTTTCGGTTTCAAATTGTTTTAAATATTCACTTTTATGAATGTCTAAACTTTTCATTTTTCTATTTTTTCTAAGTTAGATGTTAGATGTTAGATGTTAGATGTTAGAAATTAGTCTAAGTTAACTTCAATTATAATTTTAAACTTGTCTTTAATGAATAAATCATTTTCTGTATCTCAGCTAAAAGTTCTTTTAAAGGAACAATCTTAGTTTCGGAAATAAAATTTAAATCTATTAATAATTGTAACTGGGTCTGTAATTCATATGTTGAACCAAACGCAATTCCAAGAAATTGATAGAATTCATTTTTATTATTCCTTCCTGCTCCTTCTGCGATATTAGACGGAATAGAAACTGCACATCTTCTGATTTGGGACCGTAAGCCAAACTTTTCTTCATTGGGTAATTCGGCAGAAACTAAATAAACCTCTTTTACTAAACCCATCGATTTAGTCCAGACTTTAAGATCTTCTATCCTGTACGATTTCATTCTAACCTCTAATATCTAACCTCTAAAATTTACTTACCAAGCAAGTTTTTAAGACGGTTGTAGATTTCTACATACGCTTCGGTAACTTCTCCAAGATCTCTTCTGAACCTGTCCTTATCCAGTTTCTTCATGGTATCTTTATCCCAAAGCCTGCAGGTATCCGGAGAAATTTCGTCAGCTAAGATGATCTCGCCGTCTGAAGTTTTGCCCAGTTCAATTTTGAAATCAACCAAAATGATATTCATCCTGTCAAAAAGATCAATCAGAATTTTATTGATATCATTGGTTAACGCATACATTTCATTAAGCTCTTCATAAGTGGCAGCCCCTAAGAATACAGCATGATGATCATTAATCAGCGGATCTCCCAATTCGTCTTTCTTATAGCAGATGTCAAAAATCGTAACAGGAGATTTAATTCCTTCTTCCACTCCCAGTCTTTGGGCCATACTTCCGGCAGAATAGTTTCTTACCACCATTTCCAAAGGAATAATGGATACTTTTTTTACCAGCTGCTCTCTTTCGTCCAATTGTTTGATGAAATGCGTTTTAATCCCTTTTTCATTTAAATATTCAAAAATCAAAGTGGTAATGGCATTGTTCATTTCTCCTTTAAGATCTACGGATCCTCTTTTCTGAGCATTAAATGCGGTAGCGTCGTCTTTGAAACGCACCACTACCTCATCGGGATTATCGGTGGCAAATACCTGTTTTGCTTTACCCTCGTACAACATTTCTTTCTTTTGACTCATAATTTTTACTTTTTTAAAGATTCCGCCAAGCCGCGGTTTCCGTTTTATTAGATTTATTTTTATTGCTTAATTAAAATTCCTGTCAACACTGCCATTCCGAAGCTTAACAGCGTACCGATCAGTACGTATTCCGTTAGCTTTCTCTGTTTGGCCTGTGCCAGATCACTGAACCTGAATACAGATTTTGCTGCCACCATGAACCCTACGCCTTCCCAATGATCTACCATAATAAAGGTGAAAACCAGCAGACGTTCCAACATCCCGATGTATTTTCCGGCACTTGATAAAGATTCGGTCTGGATATTTCCCTGCGTCTCGGGGACAGGTGTCCAGGAAGACAAAAGTATTTTGATAAAAACAGAAGCCGGCATTGTCAGAAACAAAGCAGCCATCAGTATTTTCAGAAAATACTGGCTTTCTAAAAACTCAAATCCGAATTCATGGGAATACAATGAAGCTCCTCCGATTACGATAAGATGCAGAACCTGGTCAATAAAAAACCAGCTTTTTTTATTTTTAACAGTCTGAAAGCTCAGCTTTGCCGCATCAATGATTCCGTGTGAAATCCCTATTAAAACAGCCAGCCACCACAATGTAAGATCCCAGAGGAAAATAAAGCTTAAAACCGTAATGATCAAAACATGAATATACAGATACCTGCTTTTTAGCTTACGATTTTCCTTATCTGCAACCCAAGAATCTGGCTGAAGAATAAAATCTCCGAATAGGTGAGCCAATATGAGTTTAACAAAAATCATTCTTACAGTTCGGAAATTTTCTTTTTAAAATATTGATTGGTTTCTACGATCAACTCATAGTTGGCGCGTTTCAGCCGCTGGCTTACCGATGATTGTGAAATAGCAAACTTTTTTGCCAGGCTTTCCTGCGTATTTTCACTGTTCATAATCATTTCGTGAATAATCTCTGCGGTAGCCATCGTCCAGTTATCAAAATCCTTTGATGACCATTTTAGCAGAATATTCAAGTCCCTGTTAACAGAGTCATTTGCAGTTTTGATCGCTACTGTATGGCCGTTGCTTTTCAGATCATCCAGCAATCTGCCGGAATGTACATAAGCTGTGCCGTTGGATTCTGTAATTTTTTCGGATGAAAAATTTTCCTCACCGATACCGATCGCTATTCGGACGTCCAGATTTTCCTGACTTTTAATTAAAGATTTAATGGCTAAGAAATGCCAGAACGCATCATTGATATTACATCTGAACTGAAATTCGTCTCCTCTGTAGATCTCCCATGCCCTGGGAGCACTTCCCCAGTTTGCGAGAAGATGTTTAAGTCTGGTAATCCAAACCTCTGTGTCAGCCTGCTGTGAATGTATAATATCTCCGGTAAGGACCGCTATCATTTTGCAAATATAAGCATAATAACTTATAAATAAAAGATAGAAATAAAAGGACTTATAAATATTGATTATTGACCAATCTGCTTATATCAGTGATGATATAATCTACGATCAACTGGTAAATATGCATTTCACATTTTAGACGCCTATTCAAAATAATGGAACGTTTTATTATATGTTATATGATGAATTATTGTAGCCCCGATTGCAGCGACATCCTTTTTGCAGAGGTTAAGCTCTGCAAAAAGATACAGCGGAAAGCGGGATGAAGCTCCTTACCATTTCAGATCAATGCTATACCTTAATATTCTAATCTTTTATTTCTTTATTGTGGCTGCGGTTAATAAAATAATATACCGGAAGACCAAGAAGAACCATGACGAAGCCCGGCCAGGTATACTGCTGCTTATAAATCAGCAATAAAATACAGAAACCGGTTCCTATTAATAGGTAAACAATCGGTGTTAGCGGATACAGCCAGGTTTTATAAGGCCTTTCGAGGTTCGGCTGTTTTATTCTTAAATAAATAACACCGAATACGGTAATCATATAGAATAATACAATCACAAATGAAATCATATCCAGAAGGTTTCCGTATTGACCGCTCAGACATAGCAGAGAAGCCCAGATCCCCTGCATCCATAGTGCATTAGCCGGTACATTATTTTTATTGTTGTGTTCAGCCTGCTTAAAGAACATGCCGTCTTTCGCCATTGTCTGGAACACTCTTGCTCCTGCCAAGATCAGCCCGTTATTACATCCGAAGGTAGAAACCATCACTAAAACAGCAATGATTGCCGTTCCTGCAGACCCGAATATAAAATGAGAAGCGGCAACGGCTACCCTGTCATTTTCAGCAAAGGCAATTGAATCCCTGTCGAGAGCATTTAAATAAACATAATTAACTGCGATATATAAAATCATTACAGCAGTAGTACCGTAGATCATGGATTTCACTACATTTTTCTTTGGGTTTTCAATTTCTCCGGAAACAAAAGTCACACTTTCCCAAGCTACGGAGCTAAACACCGAACCCACCATTGCCGCGGCAATACCACCGAGCAAGGTCATTCCTCCAATAGGTTCCCAACCTTCATGAAGAAAATTACCGAGAATGTCCTTTTTAAGATTGTTGAATGCATCAGTCCCAAGGCTGAAATTTCCTGCCAGATGGGAGATATCAACCAAGATAAATCCGGCAGCGATTAATCCTAACAGCGCAATAATTTTTGAGCCTGTAAAAATATTCTGCAGTAATTTTCCGCTTTCCACTCCTCTTGTATTGATATAGGTAAGCAGCAGGATAATTCCGATTGCGAGCATCTGGATCCAAGTGATTTTAAACTCTCCGCTCTGAAAAATAGGAGCAGCGTCATTTAAAGCCGGGATAAGATAGGCTGTAAATTTTCCGAAAGCTACAGCAACAGCTGCAATGGTACCCGTCTGGATAACCGTGAACAATCCCCAACCATACAGGAATCCCATTCTTTTCCCAAAAATTTCTTTAAGATAGGTATACTGGCCGCCCGCCTTTGGAAACAATGCAGAAAGTTCACCATAACTTATTGCTGCTGCCACTGTCATAATTCCTGTAATTACCCAAACCACTACAAGCCAGAACCCTGAGCCCAGGTTCCGCATCATATCGGCACTTACAATAAAAATTCCGCTTCCGATCATAGATCCCATGACCAGCATAATGGCGTCCCAAAGTTTTAGTTTTTTCTGCATAATAAGTATAATCACCAAATATAAATAAATATGCAATTGGTTACTGTCTTTATTTATACTTTAAGTTCATGATGCTTTTATTGATTATTTACCAATTTACGATTCAGATTTTATTAGTACTTTTGAAAAAAATATTAAAATGAAAATAAAGGTTTTATTATTAGCCGTTGCTTTAAGCACTTCTGCTTTAGCTTTTGCACAGGAGTCAAAAAAATTCGGTCCTCCTGCCGGAAATGCTGTTATCGGAGATACCTATGGAAACGGTATCGCTTCCAATACAGAATCCAAAGCGGTTTCCGTAGATAAATTGAGTAAAAAACTTAAGAAAGATAATAAAAAAGCAGAAAATGTTGCTGTAAAAGGCAAAGTGGTTGATGTTTGTGATAAAAAAGGATGCTGGTTAACGATCCAGACTGAGGATAATTCTCAGTTTTTTGTTAAGATGAAAGATTATGCATTCTTCGTTCCTACGGCTTTAAAAGGTAAAAATGTAGTGATGGAAGGAACCGCGGAAAGAAAAGTAACTTCTGTTGATGAGCAGAAACATTATGCAGAAGATGCTAAAAAACCTCAGGCTGAAATAGATGCCATTACCACTCCGAAAGAAGAAATCAGATTCGTGGCAAACGGAATTAAAGTTGTAAATTAAATTTAAATACAAATTAAAAAAAGCGGAACAAATTGTTTCGCTTTTTTAGTCTTCTATCGTAAAATTAACTTCTGCATCCAGTTTCGGATAGTTATTTTCACAGACAAATCTTTTGCCGGTACAGTCGATCTCCAGCCATCCTTTCTTCTGCTTTACATCTCCGACTTCTATCACGTACGGGACAAATGATATCTCTTCTTTTCCATCTTCTTTTATCTCCCTGTACTGCGCCGCTACGTCCAAAATACATTCATGCGGGGTATTCAGTTTTACATTACGGTAAATAATATCATAATGCGTTTCTTTATTTTCCGGAATATCAAAATACGTTTTCCAACCTTCGGTCCCTGAGTTTAAATTGCTGATTGCCTTCAAAGCATAATAAAGAGCTATCGTATAATATTTACGGGTTTCTTTTCTCGTATAATCTTCTTTGAAGTGTCCGCCTTCAAACAAAATGGTAGGCAATCCGGCCCTGATAAAATTATCCCCGGTAGAAGCAGGATAAAATTCATCGGAGTATCTTCCTATCTGATCAGGGATCATTTCTTTTAGGTTTTCATACACCTGAGCAATGACAGCCATACATTTCTTTCTGTTATCGGTAACGGTACGTTCAATATTTTCTGAAGGAGCCAGAAACGAAAGCGTAGCCGGGTGAATACCGTCTGTAGTAAAAATAGTTCTCTGCTCATGAAGATTCAGTGCATAATGATATTTGCCGGAAGCTACTGCATTTTTAAGGTATTTAATCTCTTTACTTGATTCGTTATGAAAATCTCTGTTCAGATCGATATCAGCTGCATTTAGTCGGGTCCATCCTTCAGAACCGTCAGGGTTCAACATAAAAATGAAATCAAGAGTGATTCTATTAAATAGATCATCTTTTAATTGCGGAGCATTGTCAAATGTACTCAACAGATCAAGCATTGCATGGGTAGCATTAGATTCGTTACCGTGCATCTGAGACCAAGCGAGTACGTTTATATTCCCGGTCCCTAACGTTAATTGATAAATAGGCTTATCTAAATAAGAAGTTCCGATCTGCTGAATATAAGCGCTGAAATTATGCTGTAGGTAAAAAAATAATTTTTCGGGGGAAATATAGCGATTAGGGAAATTAGTGTTTTCCCTGTAGAGATATTCAAATTTCATTTTACAATAGTTTACAAAGATCAAAATTACCATTTTTAAGGGAAAAAATAAAATTAACATCTGTAACATGATTAAACGTCGTAAAATGACAAAATGTCTGTTGATAAAATTGTGGATTACAATTAATTTATTTATTATATATTAATTTACTTAAAATCAGTATATTAAATATTTTAATTAAACTTATATTTAAATATAGCTTTAAGTAGTAAATTATCCAGTTCTCAACATTTGGGTGTAAATGTGTTAAACGATTTTATATGTGGAAAAAATAGGTCTTTACTTCTGTATACAAATGTAAAATGTTAATAATTTAGAAATGTAATATGAAATTTTTACGGAAATTTCTGAAGAATTTAGGATTGTAACTTAAATTACATTGAAATGAAATTTAGAGATTATTATAATGCCTGAACATGCACAAATAAAGAAAAATTTAGGTTATTGATAAATAATTTATTATAAAATATATAATAAATCAGATAATTAGCTATCCCCTACTCTTTATAAGCCCTAAACAGCCTATTCAACAGACTTAGAGACTTATTATTTCCTTTTTTAATAATAATAAACAATATCTGTCATTACTTCATTAATTACTTTAAGTAAAAATGATAGATTTATCAATTGCGGAAAAATTGTTGAATAAAATAGGTGAGAAAATTTGCAATATATCATAATATATTGTTTATCAGTTATATATCTGTTTACTTTTGTATATTCAAATAGATTACATTTGTATATGGCTGTAATTTGCATTTGTAAATTATTATTTTTACATTTGTAACATTATTAAAAGTTTGTTTTTATGGATTTAAATGAAAGAATAGCAAAGGTTATTGAATATTCACGCCTGACATCCTCTGAATTTGCAGATGAAATTGATGTGCAACGGTCTTCCATATCTCATATTACTTCCGGAAGAAATAAACCGTCACTTGAGTTTATTATCAAAATAAAATCAAGATTCCCTGAAATTTTATGGGACTGGCTAGTAACAGGTCAGGGTGAGATGCTGAAGTCTGAGCTTTCTGAAATTGTTAAGCCGATTAATGAATCTGTAGAAATTCTAGAAGAAAAAACAAAACCTACTTCTCTTCCTGATCTTTTTACAATGATAAATAAAGATGAAGACTTCAGTGCTGAAGAAGACGAAATACAGCCTTCAAAAATAAACCTGCGAGAATCGTCTGTATCCGATATAATACCAACAGAAGAAAAAATAACGGATTCTCAGCGATTAGAAGAAAATATTGATAAAAAATTAATTCAATCTCTTGGAAGTCAGAAAGGTAACGTTAAACGTATTGTTATTTTTTATGACAATGGAAAATTTGAGAGTTTCGAGCCATAAAAACTTGACCGTAGAATTGATCAGGTTAATTTTAAAATGAATAAGGTTATTATTCTTTTACCAGCTTAGTAACTTTAGCCAATTCATCACCTTTTATTTTTAACATATAGTTCCCTTCAGGCAAATCTGAAATATTATATTCTTCACTACCTTTTAAAGTCTTGAGTATTTACCGGACATATCAATAACTTATACTTCTGCAATTTTCATCTTTTCAGAATTGCTTATCTTAAAAACATTTTTATGCGGCAACCATAAAAAAAGCCTCACAAATTTGTAAGGCTTTTATATACTGTTGAAATCTATAATTATCTTTTGCTTGTTCTTCTTTCAAGTTCTTTTTTAATAAGTCCAAGCTCTCTTCCGGTTTGTCCGGCAACGGAGGTATTTTCCTGTGCTCTTCTGGTCAGGTATGGCACTACATCTTTTACAGGACCGTAAGGAAGGTATTTAGCAGCATTATATCCTTTATCAGAAAGGTAAAATGTAATATTATCACTCATCCCGTAAAGCTGTCCGAAATAGACATGAGGATTGTCATTCTCAAGATTTCTGGCTTTCATTTTATCCATAACCAACTCGGAAGAGATCTCATTATGGGTTCCGAAAAAAGCTGAAACTTTATCCAGGTGATTCATGACAAAATCAATCCCTGCATTATAGTTTTTATCGGAAGCTTCTTTATTAGGCTGGATAGGATCAGGATATTTCTTTTCTAAAGCTCTTGCTCTCTCCTTTTCCATATAGGCTCCGCGAACTATTTTATATCCTATAAAATATCCTTTTTGTTTTGCCCGTTGAAGATGGCTTTCCATGTATTCCAATCTTCCGGTTCTGTACATCTGTATGGTATTCCAGACAATAGGTTTTTCCTGATTGTATTTTTCCATCATCTCTTCGCACAGCTGGTCTGCAGCATCCTGCATCCAGGTTTCCTCTGCATCTACCATCACTTTTTTATCATTTTCATGACATAGCTTACATACTTCATCAAACCTTTTTACCACTCTTTCCCATTCTTCTTTCTGGCTGGAAGTAAGTTCCGCATTTTTTCCTACGGCTTCGTATAAATCAATTCTTCCGAAAGCCGTCGGCTTAAAGACAATAAAAGGAATAGCCGGATTTCCTACAGAAAATTTAACGATATCTTTAATTTCTCTGCAAACCGCATCAAAAGTTTCTTCATCTTCCTTACCCTCGATAGAATAATCGAAAATGCTTCCTACACCTCTCCTGAAAAGCTGTTTCACGACTTTCATGCTTTCTTCACGGGTCTCACCTCCGCAAAACTGTTCGAACAATGTATTTTTTACAATTCCACCCACAAAAGGGAAATTATGATGAACTGTGAAATTAAGCACCGATGTCCCGACTTTGGTAAGAGACGGCTGTTCAATCATTTTAAACATCCAGTATGCTTTCTTTAACTGTGAATCAGTCTTGTCTGCAAATGCAACTTTAGTATCGTTGAAAATGGGCATTATTTTATATAATTTAAGATGGTACAAAGGTAATGATAACAGAAGGTTTTTTAAAGAAAATTTTCTATAATTTGCCTTCAATGCCATTAAGAAGCATCGCGATAATTCCTGCGAAAACCCAAAATCTCAGAATATTCAGGGTAAGAGATTTGCTTTTCCGTAAAGGATTCATAATTAAGTAAATGCAAAGGATCATGACAAATAAACCTATTGCAAAATAATAAGCCATGAATCCTGAAATTCCGGTTTTCATTATTATCTTTATAGAAACTGCCATAGTAACAATAATCAATGAAATAATAATTGTTTTTGTTGTCCTTCCTGTAAAATAATTTGGGATGGTAATATAGCCGAATGCTTTATCCACACTTCTGGTGAGGGTATCTTTTACAATGTCAATGGCAAGCAAAATTAAAAACAAGAAAACTGCCATCAGTAAAACTTTTTTTGAAAAAGTCTCATAGTACACCATCATCCCAAAAAACGGATAGAGTGTAAGGCTTACAAAACTCAGATTATTCAGAATCAGTATACGGCTCAGTTTATGACTATACAGCCACATAAAAAACTGATATACTACAAAAAAAATAAAAACCCTATGGGAAATCATCCAGGCAACACCAAGGGAAACCAGACTTAAAAATAAATACGCGTACAGGAAATATTTCTGCTTAATAAAGCTCTGGATTCTTGTTCTGAAAGGTTTTACAACATGATCTTTTTCAAAATCATAGAATTGATTAATCGTTCCTCCCGCAAGAATCGTGAGAACGGTACAAAAAATAATACCATGGACTTTAAAATCAAAAACAAATTTTCTGAATGTTTCATCCTGGTTAAAAAGAAAGAATGTCGATACATACAATGCAAAAGTGAGCAGTATGGCAATAAAAAAGCGGGCTCCCAAAAGAAAGCCCACGAATTGTGAAAATCTGTAAAATAAAGATTTTTGAATATAATTTTTCTGCTGGAAAGTTTCTTTTTCAGAATTCATTCACAACATCTTTTAGAATCTGTAGATCACTTCTTTTTGGAAGCCGTCAAGCATTTTTTCAGCCTTTTCGTAATCTTTGGTAAACCCTAAAATGTAACCGCCGCCGCCGCTTCCGCATAACTTCAGATAATAAGCATTCGAATCCAGACCTTTTTTCCAGATATTAAAAATACTTTCAGGGATCATCGGACGAAAATGTTCGTATGCCCAATAGGAAAGTTTTTTAAGATTCCTGAAGAATGGGTTCATGTCTTTTTTCAGAAAAGAATCGATGCACGCATTATTGTAACGGATAAACTCCTCTTTAAGAGTCTTGCGGAAGCCTTCAGTTTTCATTTTCTCAAAGAAAATCTGAATCATCGGTCCTGTTTCACCTGTTATTCCTGAATCAATCAAAAAGATAGCTCCTTTGCCTTCTTCACCATCCGGAATTGCCACTTTATCAAGGTTTTCTTTATTTTCAATAAGAATCGGCAGATTCATATAACAAATCAAAGGATCCATCCCTGAGCTTTTACCATGAAAATAACTTTCCATATTTCCGAAAACAGCCTTCAATTGCTTCAGGTTTTCTTTGGAAATACTTTCCGGATCCAGTTTGTTAAGTGAATATTTCTCAAAAATTGCTGCAACCAGAGCTCCGGAACTTCCTACTCCATATCCCTGTGGAATATTTGAATCAAAGAAAAGCCCGGTTTCAATATCATTTTTAAATCTTACGATATCCAGTTTAAATTCATCCGATACATCCAGCGCTGAAAGGAAATCTGAATATTTCTGAAGATGCTGGTTTGATTTTTTTTCAAATTCAGATTCAAGATCTGAAAACTTCAGTGTTCCTTTATAAAAACTGTAAGGAACCACAAGCCCCTGAGAATCCTCAATCATGCCGTATTCTCCGAACAAAATGATTTTTGCGTAAAATAAAGGGTTTGTCATTGTGCAGTGGTAAATAAATTTTTTGCAAATTTATGATTAATCTGCTGAATATATACAAAATTCAAGCCTAATTATATCTTTTTTCCAACATCAATGGAAATATTTTTAATATTATTTTAAAATCATTGATCCTCTAGATTAAAGTTCATAAAAAAGCCTGAAAAAATCAGGCTTTTTTATGAATTATTTAAAATTATTGTTTGATTAATTTCTTGGTGACCTTCTGTTTTTGTGTTTCTACGGTTACTACATAATTTCCGGTTTGCATTGCAGAGATATTAACTTCAAACCGAGTTCCTTTTAAAGAAGATTCTGATTTGATCAGCCTTCCTGCTTCGTCATATATTTTAAATGCCTTTAAAGCATCTTTGGAGGAAATGGTAATCATATTCCTTGCAGGATTCGGATAAATATTTACTGAATCATCTTTTGTATTCAGGTCTTCCACCGCCAATACGGCACAAGAGAAATTCGCTTTCCATCCGATTTCGTTTTCTGCAGGATCCGAAACAAATCTTACTGTAATTGCTCCTGAAGGATGTGTGGATGTAAAAGATATGGGTGCAACAGTTCCTGTTAAAGAATTTCCTGTAGCAAACATCGGTGAGCTGGTAGACGGACCGTTATAAACATACATGAAATCATAGCCATCTTCTAAAGAAAATTCAGTAAGATTCATAGTGAGTGATCCCGAACTTGGATAAAATGTTTTTATGATTGTCTGATTATCTCCGTAATTTCCCGCTGTTCCACCTGTATCTGTGAATAAAGCACCACCACACCAATCACCATCTGTTAGAAACATCTGTGTTCTCTGATACCCGGCTGAACAGTCGGTTCCTACTGACAAAAGATAATAGGTTGCAGGCTGAAGATTTGAAAAACTGAATGACTGAGTGGCTGTTGTACCTGTTGAAACGGGAGTTCCGTCAAATTTTGTCAGTTTATACTTCCATGAAGTGGAAGTAGCATCATTAAATGTTGCATTGGCGGAAATCTGTGTAATATTTGAAACAGATAATCCTGTTATGGTGGTAGAACATGCGGTTGTGCAGTTCGTTCCTATACATGGTTTTGAATCTAATGTATTTCTGATTAACGCAGCAGGCTGAGGACCAAAACCATTTGTAAAATTAATTCCGACTCCTGAAATCAGATGACAATAACTCATAATGGTACCTTTCACAGTTGTGGAAGGAATCGGACCGTCACATCCTTCATCAGCACCCGCAGCAGGGCCACATCCGTCAATAGCCGTATTGGTTCCGTTCCAGGCACAGGCATGCGTATGTGGAGATCCTAAGCTATGGCCCATCTCATGAGTCATCGCCATAATCGTCCATGAATAAACAGGAACACTGTTATATGTTTGAGAAGCTCCTGAATATGCATGTCTGGTGGTTGTACACAAAGAATTGATATAAGCAACACTTGTTGTAGAAGGCTGGTTTACCAAATGAGCAAGGTCGCCGTTAAAACTTTGCCGGTTAGCTCTGAAACTTGCCAGGTTGGCATTAGGAGTTCCTGTATAAGGATCCGCGGTAGTCCAGATATAGATTTCATTTAAAGCAATCCTGATATCATCATTGTTATACAGGGTAGAAATATTATTGTGAATCGCGGTAAGCCAATTTGATGTAGTGGTGGTATTGGAACTGTTATTTACATAGGCTGCATTGCAAATTTCGTAATAAATTCTGACACAGTTCTGTGTTAATTGTTTTGATGTATTTTTTTGCGCCTCCGGATTAAAAGAAACTTTTTGCTTCTGATTTTCTGCCAGTTCATCAGCTCCACAGATAAAAGGATTGATTCCCGTTAATTTTGAATCTGAATAGCTGACAAAATCTTCGGAATCTTTCACTTTTCCTACGATGATATTTCCAAGCTCCGGTGTTGATGCTACGCCTACCACATCATTGTCAAAAAAACTGAAGGCTGCAATCGACTGATAATTACCTTTTACAATTCCCCGATAATAAGCACCGGGCGTGTAATTAACCATCTCACCTTTGTTTGTAGTCACTTTAAAATCATTGGTGAAAATCTCTTTTTTATAAAGCTCCATGGTAATCTGTTGCCCATCAAACGGGAAAGAAACCTCTAAATAATCAGGTTTCTCATACACCAGTTTCTTTAGCTGTTTAGAATCTATTTGAATTATTGAGATGTCGGTGGCAGCCCTTTTATATTCGGATAGTTTATCCGAAGAATTATTTATTGTGAAAAGATTATATTTTTCAAAGTTTTTCCTTTGATTGTGGTATTCGGAAACTTGTTGGGCAACAGGTTTCATATTCTGAGAGAAGCCTGATACCAAACATTGCAGAAAACAAAGAAGTAGAATTTTTTTTATCATTATTATTGATTTATTACAATCTGCAAATAAACAAAAAAAATCTCTTTATTGTAAAAAATTTCCATCAATTTGATTAAATTAAAATTTAATATCAAATAGAGCGTACAAAACGCTAAAATATTCATAATTGAAATAATACTGAAGAGTAATATAAAATGGAAAAGGCGCTTAAAGCGCCTTCTAAATAAGATATGTTTTAGAAACTATTTTTTCTGTGTATTCAATTTTAGGAACCTGATCAGAATCAAACCTACAAAAAAGAAGAGTGCCATCGAAAAAGCAGCAAACCTCATCCCCGAAGCCGAAGGAAGTGTAATATCAATTTTAGCAAAAATTCTGATCAGCGCATCATACTTATCAATAAATAAAGCAAAAACAAAAGTCCCTACAATGATGGCAATTTTTTCCAACACATCATAGAAGCTGAAAAACGTTGTGTTTTCCATAGAATCTTCAGGCAACAGTTTAGAATATGTAGACCTTGACATTGCCTGGAGACCTCCCATGACCAAACCTACAACTGCGGCTACCCCATAAAACTGATATTCTACGGTAGGATTCTCTTTATTCAGGAAGTAGGCCCAAATACAGGCTACGATCCATAAAACTATGGCAATTGAAATTACATTCTTATTCCCTATTTTTCTTGATAATCTCGAAAAAATAACAGCTCCAATAATCGCTTCGATCTGAATGATCAACAGCGTACCGATCAATTTATCCTGAGGCAGGTTGATTTCACTTTTTCCGAATAAGGTAGCCATCAGGAAGATGGTTTGCATTCCTACGCTGTAAAAAAAGAAACTCGATAAGAAGAATTTTAAGTTTCTGTGTTTAAAAAGCTCTTTTCCTACTTTAAAAAGCTCATGGAAACTTTCTTTTGCAATGTCTTTATAGAAGCTGAGATTATCTTTCAAAACTTCAAAAAAGCCACCCTGTTCTTCATGCTTTTTAAAGAGATTTTTATAATTTAATAATACAAGATCCTTTGGAAGCTTCTCTTTCACATCGCCAAACTGAGGCAGATGCTTGAACGTATATTGGGAAAAGCCGAACCACCATGCTCCGGTCAGTAAGAAGCTGATTCTGGTGAACAATAGCTGTTGAGCCGCACCTTTTGCAAAAACCTGGATTAACAGAAGACAGATTACAACCAATACTACAGAACCTATATATCCGTAAACATATCCTTTTGCAGAAAGTGCGTCCTGCTTGTCCCGTGTTGCAATATCCGGTAGGAAGGAATTATAAAACACCAGGCTTCCCCAGAATCCTACACTTGCCGTAATACTGAAAAGCAGCCCCAGAAATACATTGTGCATTCCCGTAAACATGGCCAGTCCCATACAGGAAGTAGCACCCAGATAACAGAAGAACTGAAGGAAGGATTTTTTATTCCCGATGGTATCTGCTAAAGAGGAAAGAAAAGGTGATAAAAGAACGACAATAAAGAAAGAGATCGTCAGTGAATATCCGTACACTGCATCCGGCTGGTATTCTTTTCCGAAAATTTTAATCATGTGCCGTACCGGAACATCGATCCATTTTTTGGTCTCTTCCACATATTCCTTCTTCTCATAAGCTGTAGTAAGAATGGAATAATAAATTGGGAAAATAGTGGAAGTAATCACTAAGGAATATACCGAGTTGGCCCAGTCATAGACTGCCCATGCTTTCATGATTTTCGGGTTATTCTTTATGTTTTGAGTTTGGAGATTCTCAATTTCAGACATTTCAAATATATATTAGTAGCACAAAAATAGAAAAACCATTGCACATTCAGCGGTTTTTATTTTGATTGGGATCAATTTTATTGTTGTGTTAAAATTGAAACTCACATCAATTCCTCTTTTTAAGTATATGGCTTAATAGTTTGAACACTTTGTTAAAACTTATATTGATTTTTCATCAGAGTTTTTTAACCTGATAGTTAAAAATAAAATCCGAAAGCCTGAACTTCCGGATTTAAATAATATATTGAAATAAATATTACATGTTTTCAATAACAATGGCAGAAGCGCCACCACCACCGTTACAGATCGCTGCAGCTCCGTATTTTCCATTATTCTGCTTCAATACATTGATCAAAGTAACAATAATTCTTGAGCCTGAACTTCCAAGCGGATGACCTAAAGCAACTGCCCCACCGTTCACGTTTACTTTAGACGCATCTAATCCTAAGATTTTATTATTTGCCAAACCAACTACAGAAAATGCTTCATTAAATTCAAAAAAGTCAATATCTGAAATTTCTAAATTTGCTTTTTTCAGAGCAATCGGTAAAGCTTTTGAAGGTGCTGTGGTGAAATCTTCAGGTGCCTGAGCCGCATCAGCATAAGAAACAATTCTTGCCAATGGCTTAAGACCCAATTCTTCCATTTTTTCTTTAGAAACAAGGATTAATGCTGAAGCACCGTCATTTAAAGTAGAAGCATTTGCAGCCGTTACTGTTCCTTCTTCTTTTTTGAAAACTGTAGGAAGTGTAGGAATTTTATCAAATTTTACTGCTTTATATTCTTCATCTTCAGCAAAAATGATTGGTTCACCTTTTCTTTGAGGAATTTCAACAGGAACTACCTCTTCAGCAAATTTACCTTCACTCCATGCTTTTGCAGATCTTGTATACGATTCAATGGCGAAATTGTCCTGATCTTCTCTTGTAATGCTATAATCTGTTGCACATTTTTCAGCACAAACACCCATATGAACTTTGTTGTAAACGTCTGTAAGACCATCTAAAACCATTCCGTCCAACATTTTAACATCACCTAATTTGGTTGCATTTCTTGCATTATAGTAATGAGGAACTGAAGACATATTTTCCATACCTCCAGCAACAATGACATCTACATCACCTGCTTTTATAGCCTGTGCAGCCATTGTAACAGCCTTCATTCCTGAAGCACAAACTTTATTTACAGTAGTAGAAGGTGTCTCTATAGAAAGACCTGCTCCCAAAGCAACCTGACGGGCCGGAGCCTGTCCCTCACCTGCCTGTAAAACATTTCCCATATAGATTTCCTGAACCTGTTTTGGATCAAGACCGATTTTATCTAATGCGCCTTTTACAGCAGCAGTTCCAAGTTTTGTAGCCGGAACACCTGCTAAGCTTCCCAAAAAGCTCCCCATTGGAGTTCTTACCGCGGAAATGATGAATACCTCTTTCATGTGTATATTATATATTTACTTTATTATTTTTCTTATTCTGTAACAGCTTAATCATCAGTTTATTTTTTAACTGAGCTTATTATTCTTTGCAAAAATGATCATGAAAGCGCCCAGAAATTCTAGAATCCAGCCCCACTTTAACTTTACAATACCCGCAAGTTTTTCCCGCCAAGATGCGAAAGGCATAAAGCTGAAATACTCTGAAGCCTGATATTTTATAGCAAACAGAGTAAATGAAAACAGAAGGATCAGAAGAATACCAAAAACCCTTGCCACTTTTACATTGTTGTTAACAATTCCAAATAAAGCGCCCACAGAAAAAGCCCAGCATATGATGGCCAGATAATGATCGGTTTTCCAGTAGTTCCAGTTTCCTATAACAGGGACATGGACCAATGGCATAAAACTTCCAATGATGACGAATAATAATCCTAATACCTGAATATTTTTCATAATTCCTAAAGTGCCAAAATACAAAAAAAAATACACTTATATCAAGTGTATTTAAAAAACAGGTTATTAGATAGTATCAATTATAAAAATCAAAACATTCATAACAATTACATAATATTGACAAAAAATAGAATAAATCATTATCAATTTAAAATTTAATATTCGCTGTTTCAATTCCAATTAATAATCCATATTTCTTATTCAGTCTCGCATCATTATTAAATATTGGAATGAAGTCTTTCTGAATAAATAAATTAAATCCACCATATCCGATTCCCAATTTACCTCCGAAAATAAAATTATTGACGCCCTGCATCACTCTTTCCCTTTCTACAATACGCTTTGAATTTTCATTTGAAAATTTATTGTACATTACGCTTTCCACTCTCACGCCACCATAAATACCTGCCACAATACTGAGCTGTGTTCTTTTACCATCAAGATATTTTGTTCCGTTAAAATCGATGTATTTCGGATTGAGTACAAATTTCATATCCAGAGGTATGGTAATATAATTGTTTGTCATGTATGTTCTTCTCAAATTTCCTCGGTCAAAATCTTTAATAAACAATAAATCGTTTTCCTGAGCAAAAACTCTCCCATATTTCGGAACATACTTATCTGTTCTAAAACCTAACCCAAAACGATAAAAAACCGGGCTTGTGAAGCTGCCTATCTGACTTTCATAACGAAGTGTTAAGATCGAAGAATTAATAACCGTATTTCTTACGTCAGAATCTTTGTTAAAAAACGTAAAAGGCTGATCTTTTGAAGTAAGGTTTATACCCGTCATATTCGCGGACAGTTCAATAGTTCTTAAATAATCCTTTGGTGTTTTTTTATCTTCATTCATCCGTATCGATACACCACCAATACCGAAAACAAGCTGATTCTTATCTTTATGTAATGAATCTGAAGGCTTTAAAACAGCATTTTTTACTGCCTGTCTGGTGAATTCCTCAAATTCGGTTTTATGAGCATCTATTTTTCTGTTAATGGTTTCTTCGTATTTTGAAGCAATATCTGCTCTGAGTTTCTGTTTCTCATCGCTTGTAATTTTTTTTTGCTTAAAATCATGATCAATATCATCCAGTTCCTTATTCATTTTTATTTTTTCGGAAACTACGATGCTGTCAATCATTTTAGAATAGTTCTTCATGGAAGCATTCATATCTGCAGTCTGTTGTGCAAATGAATAGGAGAAAGCCATGAACGCGCTTATTATCGCTATTTTTGTTTTCATTTAGGCTATGCTTTATAGTATGACCGCAATTCCCTTTTACGGATACTGCTTTCAATGTAAGAGATTAATAAATTATTTGGGTTCCACGTATACAGTTACTCCGAGAACGGTTACATTTTCAACATCCGGCACTTGTTTATCAAAATTCAGAATTCCGATTTTTATGTCTTTTTTATTGGTATTTCCTGATGCCTTATCAAATTCGTGTCCTAAAAGGAGTTCGCTGGAGTTGATATAGGTTGGCTTTGATTTTTTCGCCTCTGCAATTACCGGAACACGAACTTCTATTTCAGGAGCTTTTACCATAATTTTTTCATCTTGGCTTAATGTAATATTTTGTGTTTTTGTAGTTAATGATTTTGTGATAGACACTTCCTTATCTACTTCCTGAACAGAAACCTGATCTGCAGAGGTTTTCTGATGCCGTAAATCTGATTTTACGAAGTCTTCGACGACTGGGTTATTAAATTCGGGGCTGATGGGATAAACTGTCTTATGCACAGCTTTCCCGACACGATAATTATGTTGTCTGCCACTGAAATCGTTATCATTTACATTAAAATAAAAAAGACTTCCTACAGAAACGCAGAGCAAAATTACCGCTGCATATTGCCACCACTGAAAAGTCTTTTTCATAGGTTTTTCATATTCTTCCTCCAACTTCGTTTCCAATCTGCCCCAAAGCTCAGACGCAGGCTTCAGTTCAAGCTCTTCGTAGTCGGACTTCAATTTATTTAGCATATTGTTTTTCATCTTTTTTTTGTTTTAAAAAATCACTGATCCATTTTTTGGATTTGCTTAGCTGGCTTTTGCTCGTACCTTCAGAAATATTCAGCATTTCTGCAATTTCGTGGTGTTTCCTTTCCTCAAAAACATACAGGTTAAAAACAAGCCTGTAGCCGTCCGGCATTCTGGAGAAAATTTCATCGAGGTCAATGGTTAACATATCCTCATCCCATGTATCTTCGAAATATTGAAGGTCGTTTATTTCTATATCCGAATAGAGAATATTTTTACTTTTCCTGATCAGGTTTATAGAATTATTAACAACAATTTTCCTTAGCCAAAACGGAAAGCTTTTCCATTCCCTGCATTCCTGAATCTTAGAAAAACAGGTGAAAAAAGAATTCATGACAATATCTTCAGCATCAGGAATATTATTTACATAAGAATTCGCTACGGCCAGCATCTTTGCCGAAAACATTTCGTAAAGAGCTTTCTGCCCTTTCCGTTCGTGCTTTTTTGCCAGTTTAAAATTCGTTTCTAAATTCTTCATGGATCTGTTTCTACCTATAAGACAAAGAAAACCTCAGAAGGTTGCCCGAAAGATAAAAAAAATTGCACCTTTTTTGAAAGTGCAATTAAATATATTAGTTATCCGTGAGATAAAATTAGTGTTTTATCTTGGAAATTTCTGCAGGATTATGTTTGTGTTTAAACAGGAAAGCAAATAAAATAGCAAGGATTAAGGCATAAACTGCAAAACAAAGCCAGATATTATGCCAGTCTTTTACCATAACAACCGCTGATAGTGTGCCGTCCGGATTAACAGCAGAGTTGAAGCTTTTCTTTAAAATCTCCAAAAATGTAGAATTTTCGGGGGTTGTTTCAAGATAAGCTGACAAAGATGAAACGGTTGTAAATTTATGGGTAAAGAATTTATCAATAGCCCAACCGGCAGCGTAACTTCCGAATACTGCTCCGAAACCATTGGTCATCATCATAAATAATCCCTGTGCGGAAGAACGGATTTTTTTGTCTGTCGTCGTTTCTACGAAAAGTGATCCTGAAATATTGAAAAAATCGAATGCCATTCCGTAAACGATACAGGAAAGGATAATCAAACTTAAGCCAAATCCTTCAGGAATTCCATAAGCAAAGAATCCGAATCTTAAAACCCATGCAAACATAGAGATCAACATTACTTTTTTAATTCCGTATCTCTTTAAAAAGAATGGAATTGCCAATATGAATAAGGTCTCGGAAACCTGAGAAATAGACATGATTATGGTAGATCTTTTTACGACAAAAGAATCTGCATACTTAGGAAAATGTTCAAATTCACTCAGAAAAACATCTCCATAAGCGTTTGTCAATTGTAAAGCTGCTCCCAGCAACATTGAGAAAAGGAAAAATAATGCGGTTTTATAATCTTTAAAAAGCTTGAACGCATTAAGCCCTAACTGCTCGGTTAAAGGTGCATCTTCATCAATCAACTTCTGCGGCGGACATTTTGGGAGTGTTAAAGCATAGATTCCTAAGAAAACAGCAACGCCTCCGGCAATATAAAACTGGCCTTCTGTCGCTTTATTCCCGGTAAGATTAGTAATCCACATTGCTACAATAAATCCAATTGTTCCCCAAACGCGTATCGGTGGAAAATCCTTTACAACATCTAAATCACTATTTTTAAGAATGGTATAGGAAATTGAATTAGCCAGAGCAATGGTCGGCATGTAAAAACACATCGCCAGAAGCATAATATAAAAGAAAGAATCAGGATCTGCCGAATGAGGCAAAATGAAAAGTACGATCCCGTACAGTATGTGTAAAACAGAAAAAATACGTTCCGCATTGATCCAGCGGTCGGCAATGATTCCGGTAATGGTTGGCATAAAAATGGAAGCAATCCCCATTGTCCCGAATACAGCACCAAACTGTGCCCCATCCCAATGTTTCGTACCGAACCAAAAGTTAGCTATCGTAATCAACCATGCTCCCCAAACGAAGAACTGAAGAAAACTAAGAATGGTTAATCGTAATTTCAAATTCATAATCAGCGTGTAATATACTCTTAATCAATTTTCTTTTTTCTCCTCTTGATTTCTTCCTGAATCTCAAGAGCAGTATCAAAATCTTCTTCTTTTACGGCTTCTTCAAGAAGCTTCTGAAGTTCTTCCATAGAAACGGATTTCAAGTTATCTTCACTCTGGTCGGTTTCTGAAAACGGTTGCTCTTCCTTAGCTACATCTTCTAACTCAAGAAGGATTCCCGCTTCATTCAAGACCTGCTGCGTTGTAAAGATCGGTGCATCAAATCTTACCGCCATCGCTACCGCATCAGAAGTTCTGGCATCAAGTATCAGTTCTTCTTCGGTATTTTTATTTTTAAAATTAATGTTTGAAAAGAAGACTCCGTCTACAATCTGATAAATAATCACAGAAACCAGTTGATAATTGGCAGAAACTATAAACTTTGTAAATAAGTCGTGTGTAAGAGGACGCGGCGGATGAATATCTTTCTCTAAACCTAAAGAAATGGATTGCGCTTCGAAATTCCCTATCACAACAGGTAATTTTATATGTGTTTCTTCATGTTCCAATAACAATGCGTACGCCCCGGATTGAGTCTGGCTGTACGATATTCCGCGAATAATTAGCTGTTTATAATCCATGGCTACAAATATAGATTAATTTTTCAAAATTTTTTTTACTTTTAAACAAAAATAAAAGCCCGTAAAGGGGCTTTTATCTATGAATTCCAACTTTAGAATCTGCTTCGCTATAATATTAAATTCATCCCAGCTTATGATGCAGATTCAACATTGATGTCTTATCCTTTAAGCGCTTTGATTTTTTCTGTTAAAGCAGGAACAATCTGAAAAGCATCTCCTACAACACCATAATCTGCCGATTTATAGAACGGTGATTCCGGATCACTATTGATAACAACGATTGTTTTGGAAGAGTTTACTCCTGCAAGGTGTTGTATAGCCCCGGAAATCCCTACTGCAATGTACAAATTTGGAGAGATTGCTTTACCGGTCTGTCCTACGTGCTCGGTGTGAGGTCTCCATCCGATATCTGAAACCGGCTTGGAACAAGCGGTAGCTGCTCCTAATACATCAGCTAAATCTTCAATCATTCCCCAGTTTTCAGGACCTTTTAAACCCCTTCCGGCAGAAACCACAATTTCTGCTTCCTTAAGATCTAATTTTCCTGAGCTCTGTTCATGAGAAATCACTTTTGTATCTTCATTGGAAACAGATAATTCTTTTACTTCTTCAGAACCCGAAGCTGCATTTTCCTTAACTCCGAAAGCATTTTGGGATACGGTAATTATAACACCGGTTCCTTCAGCTTTAGCATGCATAAATCCTTTACCTGAAAAAGCTCTTCTTTTTACCTGAAAAGGCGATACACTTTCCGGTGCTTCCAGAACATTGGTAATTAAAGAATATCCATTCATTACGGCTAACATCGGAGCAATAGAAGAAGCATCAGTCGTATGTGGGAAAACGATAATATTCCCGTCTGCTACTTCTTTTACAGCCTGGGCATATGCTTTAGCTGAGAAATTTTTAAGACCTTCATCTTTGATATTGATTACATTAGATGCTCCATATCTGTACAACAAATCTGAAGAATCCGTTGGGTTTACAGAGATTGCGGTAACGGTTTCACCAGCCTGATCTGCCACGGCTTTAGCATAAGAAACTGCTTCAAAAGCCGCTTTTTTATAAACTCCATTTATATTTTCTGCGTATACGAATACTGCCATTTTTTAAAATTTAAAATTAAAAGATTTAAAAATTAAAAGCTTTAAGATTAATTCAGATCGTATTAAACATTTCTGAATTCCCTCTTACGACTTTTAGATTACTTTAGCTTCTTCATGAAGCAATCTTACCAATTCATCCAGATTATCCGGAGAAACCATTTTCACTGCCGCTCTTGGCGGTACACTGTCATAAGAAACGCCCTGAACTTTCACCTCTGATGAAGTTGCTTCAACCACCTGCAAAGGCTTTGTTCTTGCAGACATAATTCCTCTCATATTTGGGATGATAAGATCTTTTTCATCTACCAGACCTTTCTGTCCTGCAATAACAGCCGGTAATTTTACAGAAATTGTTTCTTTACCTCCTTCAATTTCTCTTACGGCAGTTGCCTCAGTTCCGTTCACCTCAAGACCTACCGATGCATTTACAAAAGGCTGATTCAGCATTTGAGCAACCATTCCCGGAACAGAACCTCCATTATAATCAATCGATTCTTTACCGCAAAGAATTAAATCATATCCTCCATTCTGAGCTACGGCGGCAATCTCTTTTGCTGCAGAATAACTGTCTTTAGGATCAAGGTTTACTCTTACTGCATCATTAGCTCCAATAGCCAATGCTTTTCTGATAACAGGTTCAGTAATGGCATCGCCAACATTAATAACGGTTACCGTAGCTCCCTGAGCCTCCTGAAGTTTGATCGCTTTGGTTAATGCAAATTCATCCAATGGATTAATCACCCATTGAATACCATTTTTGTCAAAAGCAGATTTATCTGCTGTAAAGTTAATCTTGGAAGTAGTATCCGGAACACTACTTATACAAACTAATATTTTCATGTATACTATTTTATTGTTTCTCACCTCTAAAGCCTTGGCATTTTACAATGAGATTTTGTTTTATTTATCTTTGCTAATATAAATAAAAAATATATTATGCATGCATAATACTTATTAATTTATTATTCAGCGCATTACATGTTTTTAAAGAGCAGGCTTCGTTGCCCTGAATTCAATTTTGCTGGGTAAAACTCTCGGATTCATTTTCAAAATGTCCAAAACAAGGTTCCCCATATCTTCCGGCTGGATTTTCCATGCATCTTTCTCTGAAGGGATATTTCCATTGAAATGAGTGGCTACGGAACCCGGCATGATAACGGTTGATTTAATGTTATGTTTTCTCAGATCAATCATCGCAGCCTGTGTAAAACCGACCACTCCGAACTTTGAAGCGTTGTAACCGGCTCCGTTCTCAAAGAAGTTAGCTCCTGCCAGACTGGCAATGGTAATGTAGTACCCTTCAGTTTTTTTCAATTCTTCCACGGAAGCTTTTAATGTGTAAAAAGCTCCTGTCAGATTGGTATTAATCATATCATTCCATTCTTCTGCCGTCAACTCATCTACCGGCTTAAAAACTCCTAACCCGGCATTGGCAATTACAAAATCTAGCTTCCCGAATCTTTCTGTCGTTTGCTTTATAGCTTCTTTTTCACTTTCCAGACTTTTCACATCAGAAACAATTCCTAAAACATGTTCAGAGTATCGCTTCAGTTCCTGTTCTGATTTTTCCACATTTTCTTTTTTTCTTCCTGAAAATACTACTGAAACTCCATTCTCGAGTAAAATTTTTGCAATTCCGAAACCAATGCCTTTAGTTCCTCCTGTAATATAAGCTACTTTATTCTCTAACATAATTTTTTGGATTTAGTTTTTAAAAAATAACAAAAACGCTCCGATTGGAGCGTTTTTTATTAACTAACATTTGTCAGTAACTTATTTTTTTACAATTCTGTCAGAAATTACACCTGTTGCAGTATTAACTGATATAATATAAACACCTGCAGATAAGCTTCTTAAATCAACTTTATTTTGGTTTACAGGAGCATTAATTTTTTTACCTGAAAAATCAAAAATTTCAATTGAATTAATCTTTTCTTTAGTTTCAATAACAGCGAAGTCTGAAGTTGGGTTTGGGTATAATTTGTAATCCATCTTTTTAGCACTAGCTTCAGAAGTACCTAATACACCAGCGAAAACCTGTACACCATCGAAATAAGCAGAACTATTGTAATTATCATTAGTTACAGCTAAATTCCCAACTTTAGTACCTCCCACTACAATACCGGTATGTATTAAAGTCCCGTTTTGAAAATATTTTGCAACACCATTTGCAAAATCTAGTTCTACTCTATATGTATTCCAAGTATTTCTTGTGAAAACCGCACCTGTATCAACATATCCTAACTCGAGAGTATCCGGATCAGTATCAATTACCGCAATACCATCTTCAAAAGTAAATCTAAATCTTGCGTTAATGGTACTTTCTGTTGGAGATTGTGGAGAAAAAAAGAAATCACACTCATCGCCAGCTGTTGCAGCGCTGGTAAAATAGGCATTAAAGGCAACTGTTACTACTGAACCTGTTACTGTAAATGTTGGACTAATAGCCCCCGCAGACGTATGAACCGTGCCATTGTTACCTGTAATTTTAAGAGATTGTGTTCCTGGGTTTGCCTGTTCATTAGAAACAGTACCAAGGTAAGCCGCTGCTGTACCACCCCATGAATTCTGTCCTGCAATATTCCCCACAGTATATTGTGGAGATTCAAAGCTGTAATTTATTTGAGCCTTTCCTGCAATGAAAGACAATAGCATAAGTGATAGTAGAGTTTTTTTCATAATATTTTTTATTTTTGATAAAAGTACATATTTTTTTTAATTCCAAAAAATAATTTTAATTATATTTTATTTTGCGTAGTTCTCAAAGAATAATGGAATACTTTCAATCCCTTTATAGAAATTGAATAATCCGTAATGTTCATTCGGGGAGTGAATCGCATCGGAATCCAGCCCAAATCCCATTAAAACAGACTTGGCGCCCAAAACCTGCTCAAACATGGCAGTGATCGGGATACTTCCACCGCCTCTGTATGGAAGGACTTCTTTTCCGAAAGCGGTTTCCATCGCCTGTTTAGCGGCTGAAAATTCTTTGGTATCGGTTGGCAATACATAAGGCATTCCTCCGTGATGCGGTGTCACTTTTACCTTTACATTATCCGGCGCAATTTTCTTAAAATAAGCTGTAAACTTTTCTGTAATCTCTTCCGGAGTCTGATAAGGGACAAGACGCATTGAGATTTTAGCCGATGCTTTGGAAGGAATCACTGTTTTTGCTCCTTCTCCCGTATAGCCACCCCAGATTCCATTACAGTCTAATGTAGGACGGATAGATGTTCTTTCCAAGGTAGTATATCCTTTTTCCCCTTCTATTCCATTCAATCCGATAGACCTTTTAAATTCTTCAGGATTATCTTTTAATTTATTCATGTCTGTCCTGTCGGCATCAGAAACAGTTTCTACATTATCGTAGAACCCATCAATTGTAATATGACCGTCCTCATCAATTAATTTAGCAATCATTCTTGAAAGCACATGAATCGGGTTGGGAACCGCTCCGCCATAAAGCCCTGAATGCAAATCCCTGTTTGGCCCTTCAATTTCCACTTCAACGTAGCTTAACCCTCTTAAACCGGTAGTAACAGTAGGCTGTTCATTGCTGTAAATATGCGTATCAGAAATTAATATACAATCACAGGATAATTTTTCTTTGTTTTCATTAACAAAATCCCCTAAGCTTACTGAGCCTACCTCTTCTTCCCCTTCGAGAATAAATTTAACATTACAAGGGAGCGTATTGGTCTTCATCATGGCTTCAAAGGCCTTTAAATGCATAAAGAACTGTCCTTTATCATCTGCAGAGCCTCTTGCGAAGATGGCGCCGTCCGGATGAAGTTCCGTTTTTTCAATATAGGGTTCAAATGGCGGCTTAGTCCATAATTCCAACGGATCGGCCGGCTGCACATCATAATGACCGTATACTAAAACAGTTGGTAATGCTTCGTCTAAAATTTTATCTCCATATACAATAGGGTATCCCTTTGTTTCGCAAATTTCCACATGATCTGCACCTGCATTTTTTAGGAATCCTGCTACCACATCTGCACATTTCAAAACGTCATTTTTATAGGCAGGATCAGCAGAAATTGAAGGAATTCTAAGTAGTTCAAACAATTCATCCACGAAACGCTGTTTGTTTTCGTTGATATAATTTAATGTCTCTTGCATTGTAAAATTTTATTTTGTTAAAAGTAAAAAAATTGCACCTTAGCAACAAGTAAAAAGTAGAATTTTACATATTGCTTTTTTATTACGGCAGCAATTAATCATCAATCAAAAAATATCCCGCATTTCTGCAGGATACCTTTGTATTGTAGATCATTAATGTTCAGCCTTTGGTGTCTGAGATCCTTCAGGTATAGGAGTTGCATCAGAATGTTTTCCATCTTCTGCCTTATGCTGTACTGCTGCGCCGGCAGTATCTGTTTTCGCAGGAGTTTCATGTCCGTCATGTGCATCACCTCTGTACTCAGAAAGATTATCCTGCTCACCGCTCGTCTGCTCATCGTCAGAATACCGGTCCGCGCCTTCTTCCAGCTTAATAACAGCCTTATTTCCACCAGCCTGTATTTTTTTACAGCTTACAGCAACCGCAGCGATGGCTAAACATATAACTAATTTTTTCATATGAAAATTATTTTTTAAAGGTCGTATGAAACCGCGTAATAAGCATAATCATTATTTTAGCAGCATGCGGTTTCAAGTTTTAATTTTTGTTTGCCCAAAATTAAGAAATCCTATATTTTTCGGCAACATTTTTATACTGATTTTAAAATTATTTTGCCTTTTACAGATTGTGTAAAAATAAGGTAATGTTCTCCGCCGTCTTTTAAGCTGTATTTTTTCTTGATTTGCTCCGGTCTCAGCGGATGATTTTTTGAAATAATATTATATTGGCTTTTCTTTTTAATCTGCTTGGCTTCAATGATTTCCATATTCAATATTCTTCCAGGGAAATTTTCTATTTTCTTGTGCGAAGTATACATATGGGTATTTGGATGAAGCTTTTTTAAGGCAAATTTTTCTGAAATCAAATTAAAAATGCCAGCTTTTAAAACCGAATGATTGGGAATATAGATAAAATTACGCGGTTCAGCATATTCTGAAACCGCATTTTCTTCTTCTCTAAAGTTATAGCTGAAATCGGGTTCTCCGCTTTCTAAATTGATGCAATTGCATAAAATTTCTTGTGATTTATTTCCGGAAAGAAAAACAACAATTTCTTTAACATCATTTTTCACTGCAATGATCTCAATCCTGAAAATGCACGGTAATACTGAAACCAGATATTTCAAATCGATCAATGGCGACAGTTTAATCACAACTTCATTTGAAATGGAAAGCAATTGTTCCTGGATTGCTAAGATATCCGGTGACAGATCTTCGAGTAGAAAAACTTTATTTTTAAGTAGATCTCGCCGCGCAGGATCAAGATAAGCAACATCAAAAGTTTCTTCATTCTCCTGAAGAAAATCTTCCAGCTTCTGGTTGACAAATTTGGCTTTCCGATCTAAAAAGGTCCAATTATGCTGAACTATTTCTAAAAGTTCTGTATTCTGTTCAACCAACGTAACATCATCAAAATTCCGGGATAGATAATAGGCATCAATTCCAAAACCGCTTGTTAGATCGATAAACTTTTTTCCTTTAAGAATTCCAGATTTATAACGGGCTGTTTGTTCCGAAGATGACTGTTCCAAATTGAGCTGCGGAGGAAAAAGAATCCCATCTTTCAGTAAAAATGGAAATTTTCTCTTTGCGACCTGTTTTCCTTTTATCTGCTGGACAATTTCCTGCATGAAAACTTCCGGAAATGGAGATTTTTTCAGCAATAATGCATGCAAATCTGTATTTAGATTGGCGTTAATATATTCTTGTACGGCTTCGTTTAGTATTTTATTTTCCAAGTGAGCTACAGATTTCGAAAAGGATTTATCAATTATCTTTTATAAAAAATATAATCCGTCAGTAAAGGTTCAAGCCCGCTCTGCTTTAATAAAGTATTGATCTGTCCTCTATGGTAGGTTGAATGATTGATTGCCTGAAAGAGCATTTCAAAAATACCGTTGTAAAATATTGTTCCTTTTGAATTCTGATATTCAATTTTTTGATCAAGATCAAATTTTTCAATAATTTCAAGGCTTTTCCTGAAATTCAGATGGTTAAGCTCTTCAAGGCTTTCAAAAGGATTTATTTGCCAAACCTCAAAAGATTTTTCTATTAAAATCCTGGAATTCCAGATCTGCTGGGCATTGAGTGTATGATTGATTAGACTGATGGTTTTCTCATCGATTTTTAAAATATGTTCAGAGATCAACTTTATCATTTCATTGTTGAAATGATAAGTGTATTCAAATAAATCTGTCAGTTTCTCTTTCATGTTTATTCAAACATTTCTGACCATCGAACTGCTTTGATTTTATTTTCGCTGTATAACTCAGCAATTGACTTTTTCACTTCTAACCTAGGATATAAGTTAACTCCAATCAGCTTTATTCTGCCTTCTTCAACCCATTTCTGCTCTTCAACGGCATGGTCGTAGATCTTCTTCTGAATACTACCTTGCTTTAATAATTTCAGATAACCGCCTACTTCTTCCATTTCAACAAACAAAGCCCAGGATTTTTCTGCCATCTGCCGGGTAACATCCTCTACATAGTAGCTGCCGTTAGAAGCATCTTCAAATACGTTAATAATGCTTTCATAAGCTAAAACAATTTGTTGCTTAAAAGAAATTTCTTCAGAATTTTCTGTACTTTTATCAATTAAATAGTTGTTGCTGAAAACAGCATCTGCACCACCGATCATCGCTGAAGCCAGTTCTAAAGTAGAGCGGATCAGGTTATTTTCATGGTCTGAAACCGCTTTATTTCTTAATGTAGTTTCTGCAAAAATATAGGGGATTAAGTCCAGATCATATTCTTTTGACAGTTGATTAAAAACTATCTTAAAAGCTCTTAATTTGGCGATTTCAAAGAAATAATTTCCCCCGACGGCGATTCTGAAAATAAGTTTATTAAGAACTTCCGAACCGTACATTTCTATTAGTTCTTTCGTCTTTGCCAAAGCAATTCCCAGTTGCTGAATAATAGAGGCACCTGCATTCTGGTGAAGAGAAATGTCAATGCAAATATTCCTTCTGAATTGTTTTGCAAGAAGTTCTTTGACCAGCTGATCATCGATTTCTGCTTTTTCTTCGTCAAATACATCGATTAATGAAAAATACTGATCCTCTTCTTTAGGACTGATATGTCCTGCCAGGTCTGTATTGTTAACAAAAATTATTTTCTGTACCAGGTTTTCAACATTATGATCCAAAAGAAAAGCGAATACATCTTCTTCAAGACTTTCATGATACCTTGAAACCAGCTGTGTGCTTTCTTCAATTTTAGGTAAATTTACCAATGGTTTGTCAACCGAAGAATAGAAAGGTTTTACCTTAATTCCTTCCAGGTTTTCTTTGGAAAGAACGGAATAAATATCTTCTGTTTTAAGCTGCTTTTTTACTAAATTTTCCCAGGCTGTATCTGACATAATTTTATTTAAAATTTTTGAGCGGTCAAAGCCAATCTTATTCTCCTATTGATTTTAATCCGGCTTTCAGATCAATGACGAAAGATAATTAACATTTCGTCATTGCTTCTGAGTTATTTTTTTGCAATATTCGTACTGTCAACGACCAGAATAAAAATTTCCTCATTCGGCTTTTTCATAAAATAGTTTTCCCGCGCGTATTTTTCTTTTTCCGATTTATTGTTCATCAGTTTTTTATAAAACGCATCGTTTTTCTCATATTCCGTTTTATAGTACTCAAGCTGTTCTTCGTATTTACTGATTTCACCGTTCAGCTCATTAATTACCAAGAAGGAGGTCTTATCAAAGAAAATCATCCAGACCAGAAACAGACAGATGGTAATGGTATATTTATTCAGAATATATTTCTGGATAAGTTTAATGGTCTCAGACTTAGGCTGGATATCTTTAATAAGCTTATTTTCTTTCATTTTAATGTTTTCTCAATGAATTTTTAATAACCGTCGTTAAAAAATCAATGGCCACAGAATTCTGCCTCATGTTTGGAATGATTAAATCCGCTTCATTCTTTGAAGGCTCAATGAATTCCTGATGCATTGGTTTTAGAGTGGTCTGATAACGGTGCAATACCTCATTCAAATCTCTTCCTCTTTCCTGGGTATCTCTTCTTATTCTTCTGATCAGCCTTTCATCTGAATCAGCATGAACAAAGACTTTAAGATCAAATTCTTTTAGCAGCTCCTTGTTGGTAAGCACCAGAATGCCTTCTACAACCAATACATTTTTAGGTTCCACTGTAACATGGTCCCCAGTCCTGGAATGGGTAACAAAACTATAGATCGGCTGTTCAATCGATTCATTATTTTTTAATGCTTTTACGTGTTTCAGCATCAGTTCAAAATCTATGGACTTCGGATGGTCGTAATTTAAAGCTTCTCTTTCCGTAAGCGTTAAATTATGATTGTCATGATAATAATTATCCTGAGAAAGGATATTCATTCCTTCAATATCAAGCTGCTGGATAATCTTATCAACAACCGTAGTTTTGCCGGATCCTGTACCTCCCGCAATTCCTATTACAAGCATTATTTTTTTGTTTCTTTATCGTTTTACAAATATACTATTTTAGATAAGATGTAACAATGTACTTTTTAAAATGTAGAATGTACAGGTACAATGACAAAAAAGCCCTGACGAAATTCAGGGCTTTATATTATACAATTTCACTTGTCAATTCACGTGAAAGAAGTTTTTCATGCATGGGTTTTAAGAGGTCTAAAGATCCTGTTTTTACGGTACATTTGCCTTTAAAATGCACCAGGATCGTGCACTGTTCGGCCTGCTCCAAACTATGCTTACAGATTTCTATCAGTGCATCAATGACATAATCGAAGGTATGCACATCATCATTGTGTAAAACCAGCTTGTAAACTTCATCCGTTTCATCCAAAACGAGTACCTCTTCTTCATACTGACGCTTCGGGTCTTCGTAATCTTTTATATTGTTATAAAAAACCATGGTATTTGCCTCCTTATAATTAAACCTCTCCTATTTTTTCGGCCAGATCCTGGATATCATTGGGTTCCTGATAGACCAATTCAACCATTTCCACACTTTTGTTATTCATTTTCAGAATTTTACAGTGATAATTTTCAAGAGCAAATTCCTGGTTCTCTTCGGGAATATCTTCCAGAGCATGCAGAATAAATCCGGCGAGCGTATTGTACTCGCTTTCTTCCGGAAGCGGTAATTTTTTAGGCAAAAACTCATTAATTTCGTCCAAAGGCTGTGTGGCCTGGATCCAATAGGTATTATCCCCTATTTTATCAACAATTTTTTCTTCATCGTCTTCTTCATCCTGAATTTCCCCTACCAACTCTTCGAGGATATCTTCAAGTGTGATAATTCCTTCTGTTCCGCCAAATTCGTCGATGACAATCGCCAAATGCTGCTTTTTTTGTTGGAAAATTTTCAGCAAATCCGAAATTTTCTTACTGCCGACTACAAAAAATGCATCCCGCATTAATTCCTTAAGATCATCATGATTAAGCTCACCTTTTCTCTTAACAAATTCCCGGATGATTTCTTTTGTATATAAAATACCGATTACATTATCAATAGAATTAATATAAACAGGGATCCTGGAGTATCCGCTGTCCATAATTTTATTGATGATTTCATTAACATCTTCCTCAAAATCGATTGATGTAATATTCTGGCGGGGAACCATGATCTGTTTTGCCGAATGGTCTGTAAAATCAAATGCATTTTTTATGATCTCATAATTCTCCTCTTCAATTTCTCCGCTGTCGGCACTTTGTTTCACCAAAAGCTGCAGTTCTTCCGTTGAGTGAATCTCCTGTTCTGATGCAGGATGGATTTTAACCAATCTTAAGAACCCGTTTGACATGGAATTCATCAGCCAGATAAAAGGTTTGAATATCACATAAAAAATCCTTAACGGAACTGCTGTTGCCATCGTTGTAGCTTCTGATTTCCTGATCGCTATAGATTTTGGAATAAGTTCTCCAAAAACGATATGCATAATGGTAATTAAAACAAAACTTATGATAACGGATATGGAAGTAATGGTAGAATCACTGAAACTAACGTTTAGTGAGTCGAATATATTTTCAACAACGTGGTGAAGGGCACTTTCCCCTACCCACCCTAAAGCAAGCGAAGCAAGTGTAATTCCCAACTGAGTAGCAGACAAGTATTCATCAAGATGCTTAATGATATGCTCTGCCTGCTTTGCCATAGAATTTCCTTCTGCGGCTTTTATCTGTATTTGTGAATAACGAACTTTAACAATTGAAAATTCTGCGGCTACGAAAAAGCCATTTAGTAAAACAAGAAATAAGGCTAACAAGAGCCTGACTATGTCCGAGTCCATTTAAAAATTAATATAAAATTTGTACTGACAAAGATAGACAAAATAAAAGTAACAAAAAAAGCATCGTGGTATACGATGCTTTATATTTATGTTAAAATAAATTCTTATGAATTCTTTAATGCTTCCGCTCCGGAAACGATTTCTAAGATTTCGTTTGTAATAGCAGCCTGTCTTGCTTTGTTATAGAAAATCCGAAGATCATTTCTAAGCGCTTCCGCATTATCGGTTGCTTTATGCATCGCAGTCATTCTTGCTCCGTGTTCTGATGCTACTGAATCCAAAACCGCTTTAAACACCTGGGTTTTAATTGATTTAGGAATCAGATTATCTAAGATTTCCGCTCTGTTTGGTTCAAAAATATAATCTGTTTCTACCTGAGCTTCTGCAGTATCTGCTTCTGGCATTGTAATGGGAAGAAGCTGTTCTGTGGTCACTTCCTGAGTAGCAGCATTGACAAATTTATTATAAATAACATATACTTCATCAAATTTGCCTTCTCTGAAACTTGCCATTACCGTTTCAGTAACATTAGAAACCGTATCAAAATTAAGATTATCAAAAACGGAACTTTCATTTGAATATACAGTTCGCGTTTTTCTTACCGCATCATAAGCCTTTTTACCGATTGAAAGTACTTCAACCTCATATTGAGCTTTGTTCTGAAACTGGATATTAAGTTCTTTGACGATAGATGAATTGAAAGCACCTGCCAATCCTCTGTTTGAGGTAACAGCGATAAAAAGTATTCTTTTAACCTCTCTTTTCTGAGCATACACAGAAATCTGATCAGGATCCGAACTTGAATTGACATTCTGAATGAGCTCCTGCAGCTTTTCAGAATACGGTCTCAACATAACGATAGCATCCTGTGCTTTTTTCAGTTTCGCTGCGGAAACCATTTTCATAGCACGTGTAATCTGCATCGTTGATGAAATTGACGTAATTCTGCCTCGTATTTCTTTTAAGTTTGCCATTATTTGGGGTCAGGGTTTAAGATCTGAAGTTTAAGGTTCAGACAGTATCTAAACCTTAAACGTTAAATTTTTAGTTATACTTAGAAGCTAAATCATTAGCAGCCTGCTTAAGAACACCAGTGATGGAATCATCGATTTTCCCGGCTTTGATCGCAGCCATCGTTTCAGGGTGCTTAGATCTAAGGAAAGCGATATATTCAATCTGGAATTCTTTTACCTTTCTGATCGGAACGTTTCTCAATAAGTTCTCAGTTCCTGCGTAGATCATAGCTACCTGACTATCTACAGGAAGCGGAGAGTTTACCGGCTGCTTCAGGATCTCAACGTTTCTTTCTCCTTTAGAGATTACTGCTAAAGTAGAAGCATCAAGGTCAGAACCGAATTTAGCAAACGCTTCCAGTTCTTTATATTGAGCCTGGTCTAGCTTAAGGGTACCGGATACTTTTTTCATTGATTTGATCTGAGCGTTACCTCCTACTCTCGATACAGAGATCCCTACATTGATTGCAGGACGAACCCCTGAGTTGAATAAGTCAGACTCCAAGAAAATCTGTCCGTCGGTAATAGAAATTACGTTCGTCGGAATATATGCAGAAACGTCACCCGCCTGAGTTTCGATGATTGGAAGAGCAGTTAAAGATCCTCCTCCTTTTACGATAGGCTTTAATGAATCAGGTAAATCATTCATCTGGCTGGCGATATTGTCATCAGCGATTACTTTTGCCGCTCTTTCCAATAATCTTGAGTGAAGATAGAAAACGTCTCCAGGATAAGCTTCACGGCCCGGTGGTCTTCTCAATAACAGAGAAAGCTCACGGTAAGCAACCGCCTGCTTGGATAAATCATCATAAACGATCAAAGCAGGTCTACCGGTATCTCTGAAGAATTCACCGATAGAAGCTCCCGCCATTGCAGAATATACCTGCATCGGAACCGGGTCTGATGCGTTAGCCGCAACGATTACCGTATATGCTAAAGCGCCTTTATCAGAAAGTGTTTTTACAATTTGTGCTACGGTAGAAGCTTTCTGCCCAATCGCAACATATATACAATATACAGGATTTCCTGCATCAAAAAATTCTCTTTGGTTGATGATCGTATCAATGGCAACTGTTGTTTTACCAGTCTGTCTGTCACCAATGATAAGCTCTCTCTGTCCTCTTCCTACAGGAATCATAGAATCTATTGCTACGATACCAGACTGTAACGGTTCAGTTACCGGCTGTCTGTAGATCACTCCCGGAGCTTTTCTTTCCAATGGCATTTCGTATAAATCCCCTTCAATAGGACCTTTACCATCAATCGGGTTACCCAGAGTATCCACTACTCTTCCTAACATTCCTTCTCCTACTTTGATAGAAGAGATTCTGTTGGTTCTTCTTACGGTATCACCTTCTCTTACCAATTTACTCTCCCCAAGTAGAGCAACCCCTACGTTGTCTTCTTCAAGGTTAAGTACAATACCTTCTACATCACTAGAAAATTTCACCAACTCTCCGTATTGTACGTTTTCTAACCCGTATACACGAGCAATACCATCACCGATGGTTAAAACTGTACCTACTTCCTCAACATTGGATTGAGTATCGAAGTTGGCCAATTGCTGTTTTAAGATCGCAGATACTTCTGCCGGATTTATTTCTGCCATTGTATGGTTGTTTTTTCTTTTTTAAATAATTTTTATCTTCCTAAAATAATATTATAAAAGGTATTTCAGATTATGCAGCATTTTTAAATTATACAAAGCCGGATAAAACCTTTCATCTATGTCTAAGATTAATTTAAATGAAAATCTTTTTTAATATTATTAAGCTTGGATTTTACGGAAGCATCTACCTGCTGGTCACCTACTCTTAAAATGTATCCGCCCAAAATTTCAGGCTTTACACTTACGTTAAGATCAAAGTTCGCCCCTTCTTTTATAAGATTGGTAGATTTCAGGATCTGATCCAGGTTTTCTTTGGAAAGCTGAGTAGCTGTCGTAAGAGTTATTCTCTGTACGCCGTTAATGTCCTCTACTTTGTTGATGAATTCCTGAGCAATATTTTTCAGCTGGCTTTCACGGCCCTGTTTGATCACTAAAGTAATCAGGTTCTGTGAAGAAGCCGATAAACTTTTAAATATCTCTTTTGCTACCTCTACTTTCTTTTTGCTGTCAATGTATGGCGTCATGAAGAATTTGTTCAGATCAGGAGACTGGGACATTAACTTCACTACGTCTTTCATTTCAGAAAATACAGCAGATGTCTGACCTGATTCATTAGTGAAATCAAGCAAACCCTGAGCGTATCTTTTAGCTACTTTAGATGTAAGCATTCTTAGTTAAGGTTAGATTTATTTAGGTAATTTTGAACTAATTCGTTTTGCGCTTCGCTGTTATCTAATTTTTGCTTTAAGATAGACTCTGCAATGTTCACCGATAAAACACCGATCTGAGTTTTGATATCTGCCATGGCAGCATTTTTCTCAGCATTGATGGTTTGCTTAGCCGCTTCGATTAATTTATCTCCTTCCGCTTTAGCAGTATCTTTAGCTTCACCTACAATTCTATCTTTGATTTCTCTTGCTTCTTTAAGGATCGCGTCTCTTTCGATTTTAGCTTCACGGATAATTCTTTCGTTATCCTCTTTTAATGTTTCCATTTCTTTTCTTGCCAAAGTAGCCTGATTAAGCGCGTCAACAATAGAAGTTTCTCTTTCATTAATAGAGTTTAAAATAGGCTTCCAAGCAAATTTACCTAACAAAAATAACAATGCTAGAAAAATAATCGTTTGGATAATAAATAATCCTGATGAAAACTGGTGAATTAATTCCATTATATAAATGTATAAATAATTATTACTTTTTTTTAAAATTAACATTGTTGCAGCCAACCGCTACAACAATGTCTTTTTGTTTGGCTTATGATGCGAATAACGCAGCAAATGCAACACCTTCAACTAGTGCAGCTGCAATAAGCATAGCAGTTTGGATTTTTCCAGATTGCTCAGGCTGTCTAGCGATAGCTTCAAGAGCAGCAGCTCCGATTTTACCAAGACCGATACCTACACCAAGTACGATAAGACCTGCACCAATAATTCTAGGGATTTCCATAATATATAATTTTAAAAAATTGTTTTATTAATATTCTAAATTCGAATCTAATTAATGAGCTGAATGATGTTCATGTTCATGTTCTTCTACTGCCATTCCGATAAACAAAGCGGACAACATGGTAAAGATATATGCCTGTAAGAATGCTACCAATACCTCAAGTAAATAAATTACCAATGTTAAGAACGGAAATGCTACTCCAGCGATCCAGTTATTAAAGATATAAATGGAACCGATCAAAGTCATTACAACAATGTGTCCTGCTGTCATGTTAGCGAAAAGACGAATCATTAATGCAAAAGGTTTCGTAATAGTCCCTAACAATTCAATAGGCAACATAATAAACTTCATTGGAACTGGTACTCCAGGCATCCAGAAGATATGCTTCCAATAATCTTTATTAGCAGAGAATGTTGTGATTAAGTAAGTAAGGATTGCCAGGAAAAATGTCATAGTAATATTACCGGTAACATTAATTCCGAAAGGCATTAATCCTAATACGTTCAAAAATAAGATAAAGAAGAATACCGTTAACAAATACCCCATGAATCTTTTATACTTATGACCGATGTTTGGAATTGCTACTTCATCTCTTACGAAAATAACCAAAGGCTCTAAAAATCTTGCTACTCCGGTAGGAACCTGAGATTTTTTATAAGATCTTGCCATTCCTGTAAACAATAACAACATAAAAATCGATGTTATTAAGATGATAAGAACACTTTTCGTAATAGAAAGATCCAGCGGTTTCTCATTGGTAGGATGTCCGTCTTTACCTAAATTCAATGTTCCGTTAGCATCCGTTTTATAAATTTTTTCGTGATGAAGCTTGTAGAAATTTCCATCAACTTTCGTTGGTTCTCCATGCATAAAACCTTCCTTGCTGCTCATGAAAGAATGAAAACCGTTATCATAAAAAATAACAGGAAGCGGAAAACCGATGTGATGACCTTCTTTATCCACCATCAATGTAAAATCGTGTGCATCCAACAAGTGATGATCGATGAACTCCTTGTTTTCTTTAGTTACTTTGTCTTTCTCTGAAAGCTCTTTAGCAGGAACGGCTTCAGCTGTTGCTTCACCATGTTGTGCAGAGACTAAACTTAATACAAAAATACTGTAGAATAAAACTGCGAATTTCTTAAACATTGATAGGTTTTTTTCGTTGTGCAAAAATATAATTTTTTTTCTAGTTTCAATAAATAATTTTACTGTTTTTTATCATGATTGATAAGCCTGATTGCATAATAAGTAAGAAGTGTCGTCAACACAAAATACGGAATGATAAAGTGGAATTTATAACCCGGAATCAATTCAAAATTCAGCTTTTTCCTGATCAGATACATTAAACCGAATTTTAAAAGAATCAGACCTATTAAAGACATACCTAAAAACTGAGGAACTGTTTTATGTATTAAAATAACCAAAGTAATCATTATCATAAACATGATGCTCAGAAAAAGATAAAACCTCACAATCACCATTTCATCCAGATGAAAAACAAATTTCCATAGAGAGAAATGGATAAGAAATGTCAAAAAGAACAGTAGAGTGACTAAAATATTCGGATTAACTTTCATATGTTTTATTTATTCTGCCTAACATCCATTAGGCTTATTTTAAGTGTCACAAAAATATACTTTTTATATCGGATTACGGCATCATTTGATTTTTATCATCCGATTAATCTTTTCCTACTATATATTATTACGTATAGAAGACTCAGATATTCTAAAAATTCCTTATTTTTGCACACTTATAATTTACAATACATATGTTTAATAGCTTACAGGATAAATTAGACAAGGCGCTTCACAATATTTCCGGAAGAGGAAAAATCACGGAAATCAATGTTGCGGAAACCGTAAAAGAGATTCGTAGAGCATTGGTGGATGCCGATGTTAATTATAAAGTGGCCAAAGATCTTACGAAAAGGGTTCAGGATAAAGCGTTGGGACAGGATGTTCTGACTTCGCTGACTCCGGGACAGCTGATGACGAAAATTGTTCACGACGAACTGGTAGATCTGATGGGAGGTTCCCAGGAAGGTATTAATCTTTCAGGAAAACCCTCTGTGATCCTCATTGCGGGACTTCAGGGTTCCGGGAAAACAACTTTTTCAGGGAAACTGGCTCATTATTTAAAAACAAAAAGAACTAAAAAACCTTTATTGGTAGCCTGTGACGTATACCGTCCTGCTGCAATTGACCAGCTAAAAGTTTTGGGAGGGCAGATCGGAGTTCCTGTTTTTACTGAAGAAGATTCTAAAGATCCTGCTGCGATTGCTGAAAATGCCATTAATTTTGCAAAGTCAAATGGCCACGATGTGGTGATCGTAGATACAGCAGGCCGTCTTGCAGTTGATGAGCAGATGATGAACGAAATCAAAACCGTTCACTCTGTGATTAAACCGAATGAAACTTTATTCGTTGTGGATTCCATGACAGGTCAGGATGCCGTGAATACCGCAAAAGCCTTTAACGATACCTTAAATTTTGACGGTGTTGTGCTGACAAAATTAGACGGTGATACGCGAGGTGGAGCTGCCCTGACGATCCGTTCTGTTGTTGAAAAGCCGATTAAATTTATTTCCACTGGTGAAAAAATGGAAGCTTTGGACCTTTTCTATCCGGAAAGGATGGCAGACAGGATCTTAGGAATGGGGGACGTTGTTTCCCTGGTAGAAAGAGCCCAGGAGCAGTTTGACGAAGAAGAGGCTAAAAAGCTTCACAAAAAAATCGCTAAAAACGAATTCGGTTTTGATGATTTCCTTAAACAGATCAACCAGATTAAAAAGATGGGTAATATGAAGGATCTGATGGGGATGATTCCGGGTGTGGGAAAAGCGATCAAAGACGTGGAAATCAGTGATGATGCCTTTAAACATATTGAAGCAATCATCCATTCCATGACTCCTGACGAAAGAAGAAGACCTTCCATTATCAATACCCAGAGAAAAAACAGGATTGCCAAAGGGGCAGGAAGAAAAATTGAAGATGTCAATGCATTGATGAAACAGTTTGACCAAATGGGAAAAATGATGAAAATGATGCAGGGACCTCAGGGAAAACAGATGATGCAGATGATGAGCAAAATGCCGAATATGCCTGGAATGGGCGGAATGTTCGGGAAATAAACATCAATTAAACACTAAAAAATTACAATATGGAAATTAATGAAAAACAGGGCAATTACCTCCAGCCTTATAGATCAGAAAAAAAAGTAGTTGCCGGGATATTAGGGATATTGCTGGGAACTTTTGCAATTCATAAGTTCTATCTGGGATATACAAAGACTGCAGTCATCCAATTGATTTTAGGTTTGGTAAGCTGTGGGATTGTCGGGATTGTCGGATTTATTGAAGGAATTATTTACCTGACCAAATCTGATGAAGAATTCGACAGAACCTATGTTCATAACCAGAAAGAATGGTTTTAATAATAATACTTTAATAGGTAATATAAAATCCGGCTTATATAAAATGAGCCGGATTTATTTTTTCTAAAAATAATTGCTTATTTATCAGATTTCTCAGCTTTACTTTTGATAAAATAAGAGAACCCTACGCTAACACCAAAATTACTTCTGGTCGTTTTGTAATCAATTCCCGAATACGTTTCTTTGTTGGAAAACTGATCAAATCCAAGCCCCAGGTTAATCCCTAAAGACTGAGTTGCCATATACGTAATGCCTCCTTTTGCTTTCCAGGCTAAACCATCTGTTGTTGATTCGGCATCCGCTAAAAGAATAGGATCAACAATAAGATCACCAAAGTTATATTTTACTTTGTTTGTAGAGTATCCGATACCTGCTCCTAAAAACGGGATAAATTTGCTGCCCGTCTGAAAATAATAAGTGGCCGTCGGCATAACAGAGAATGAAGAAACTGTAACCTTATTTTTATTTTGTTTAGTTGTACTGCTGTTGAAGCCTAAATCAATTCCTACTGCCAATCCATCAATAACAAAATATCCGACAGACGGAGTAACAGAAAATGAACTTACTTTAGTTTCGTCATATTTTGTTCCGTTTACTTTTGTATTGGTATTCATACTGTTGAAGCCAATCCCTGTATTTCCACTGATTACCCAGTCGCCTTTAGTCATTTGAGCATTAGAAAATCCGAATAGTGCTACCACACCTGCTACTGCTAATAATTTTTTCATAGTTATTTATTTAAATAATTTCAATCTTAATTTATTTGGCAAGAATATACTTTACTCCGAAAGTTACAGAAGAAAGGTTTAACCCGAAATTATAGTTCCTGCTATAATCATCATCTACATCTTTATATTTTATTTCCTTATATCCAAACTCGCCTAACGTAGCCTCTAGCGACCAGTTTTTATTCAGAAAATAATCAAAGCCGGGCTTTATATGTATTCCGATGGAAGTGTATTTTCTTTCAATCGAAAGTTTTTGCAGATCATAAATCCCATACATCTCAGAAACATTTAATACATCAGCCTCCTGATTAAGTTTACCGAATTCCATTGGCACTTCAAGCTGCCCGAAAATATACAGATTATCTGAAAGATTCCAGTATTTTCTAACAAAAGGAGCTATTACAATAGTATTGGTTTTTCCTGTATAATCGATAGTAGTAAAAAAGGACTCATTGTTATAGGTCTGAAAGTAATCCCGTTTGCTATACTTATATCCTAAACCCGTTCCCAGAACTAAGTTGGGTGCAACAAATACACCTACCGTAGGAATTATCTGGAAATTTTGTTCATTATAATGTAGATTTTCTTTATTTTCTTCCTTAGAATAATTCAACTGTCCGGACACATAGATAGTTCCTCTGTTAATCTGAGCATTTGAAAGACTGAAAAGTACAGTCAAAATGGCAAATATTAGTTTTTTCATGATCTTAGTTTAATTTATAGTAAGCAAAAAAGCCCAGAGTCATGAACTGAGGGCTTTCTTGCTTGATATGCTTTGTTTATTATTTGGCAAATACATACTTAACTCCGAATGTTACAGAAGATAAGTTTAAGCCGAAGTTATAATTGTTAGTTGCATCACCTTCTTTTGGCTTATAATTGCTATAACCAAATTCTCCGATTGTAGCTTCAATAGACCAGTTTTTGTTTAAGAAATAATCTAAACCTGGTTTTACAGTAACACCAACTTGAGTGTATTTAGCTTCAGTAGAATTTGTTGTTGTAGAAGTTGTAGAACCTGATGTAGCAACAGTACTGTTTTCAACTTCAGTTTTCCCAAACTCCATTGGCACTGCTAATTGTCCAAAGATGTATAATTTATCTCCTAAAGTCCAATATTTTCTTACAAAAGGAGCAACAACAAAAGCCGGTGTTTTAGTTTCGTTAGTAGATACTATTGTAGTACTTGGAAGTAAAGTTGTATTAATATTAGTAACTTTTTCAGTTTGATATCCAATTCCTAAACCTACTGCTAAGTTTGTTCCTACGAAATACCCTACAGTTGGTAAAACATTGAATTTTTCTGTTTTATTATTACCATTATTTTTCTCTACTTGAGAATATTGAACAGAACCTGACAAATACGCTGTTCCTTTAGCAATTTGAGCATTAGATAAACCGAATAGTGCAACAGCACCTGCTAATAATACTTTTTTCATTTTATTAAAAATTTAATACTTTCTGAGAACAAATTTACTCTGATGCCGTGGTAGTATTACAATTTGTTAATGTGATTAATATCAGTGAAAATTATTAGCAATTTCCGACTAAAAAAATTATTAAATAAGAGTTCTTACCGTTTTCACAAAATTTTGAATAAAAAAACTCCAATTTTTCAATCGGAGTTAAATATAGTTGATTTTTAAAAATCTTAATTTAAGAAGAAATTAGCGCCAAAGTTGATTGCGCCGAAGCTAAACCGGTCATTACGATCCCAGTAAAAGTCACGATTCTTATATTTGCTGCTTACATTTTGGAAGCCTATATATAATTCTGCCTTTTTCATCTGATAACCTACCCTTGGTGCTACATATAAACCGCTGTTGATATAATTTTTGGTAGAAATTGCTGCTCCGAGGTCCAGGCCTACAAACAGAGGAATTTTAGCAAACGTGTATTTTCCTGATGCTGCAATAGGCACAAAACCAAAATCTTCAAACCTGTCTTTCCCGAAAAAATGCGAATATCCTGTGGTTGCACCGATGTCCAGACCTTTGGTAATATTCCACATATAAGCGGCATCTATACCTAACGTAACGCTTGCCGCATCTGAAGCATCACCCAGCGGAGCACCGATATGGCCTCCCAATCTGAATCCTTCTTGTGCCTGCGCAACACCTCCTAAAAGTGCAAAAGCACCTAATAATAGTAATTTTTTCATTTTAATACGTTTATATATTCAAAAAATTAAATAAAATGTGGTATCATGATATACAACAAAAAAGCGATACAAATTTTGTACCGCTTAGTTTTTTTGGATAAATTACTTTTAATTATTCCCAAACTTAAATCCTACACCGATCTGTGCAAAACTGTTGGTCACTTTCTCTCCGTTAACAGGATCCTTGGACAGGTTAGACACTCCCATATTGTATCTTACATCAAAGAACAATCCGTTTTCCAACATATATTCAGCACCAAGGAAAGGAGCAATATTTAAGGTATTCATCTGGTCTTTAATATCTCTCTCATCGTTCCCTTCAAGCTCAAATCCCGGAATAATTCCTCCTAAGCCTAAATCGGCAGAAAGTTTTTGCTTTGCAGAAAGAATAACTCCGAAACTTGCTCCGGCAGAAACCGATAAGCCTTCTGTAATAAAGTATTTGGCTGAAATAGGAACCAATAAAGTATGATAAGTCTGTTTTGCTTTTACATTTAAAAATGTATTAACATCATCCGGGTCAGATTCAGTAATGCTTAGCTTCCCACCAAGTGGAGAATACAATACCTCTCCCTGTAATCCGAATTTATCACTGATTTTATATTCAGCCATTCCGCCAATATAAAACGTATGTACAGGATCAGAAGTTTCTGAATTGGAATTATCTTTAAGTTTAACGGTTGAATAAGAATATCCGGCTTTTGGTCCAAACCTGAATTCCTGAGCTTTTAAACTCATTCCCATTACAGCAACCGCTGCCAGAAGTAATATTTTCTTCATGTTTAATAGTTTTTTAATTAATTCGAAGGCAAAAATAACATTTTTTTTCAAATATGAAAATCAAATGACATTTCATGGTATCAAACAAAAATGAAGAATACTATTATTCTCCATTTTTATTTTGACGTTATAATCGGGCTACTCGTTTTTCTGCTTCTTATCTTCACTGTTATAAGCCAGAATAATTTTCCGTACCACGGGATGCCGTACCACATCTTCTTCGGTAAGATGTACAAACCCGATTTCTTTTACATCTTTCAGGATTCTCATAGCTTCTTTTAACCCGGACTGCTGTTTTGGCGGCAAATCGACCTGGCTGGGGTCACCAGTAATGATGAATTTGGCATTCATTCCCATTCTGGTTAAAAACATTTTCATCTGGGAATGGGTTGTATTTTGTGCTTCATCAAGGATAACAAAGGCATCGTCCAGCGTTCTTCCTCTCATAAAAGCCAACGGTGCCACTTCAATAATTTTTTTCTCAATAAATCCCTCTAATTTTTCGTGAGGAATCATATCACGTAAGGCATCATACAAAGGCTGTAAATACGGATCCAGCTTTTCTTTGAGATCACCCGGCAGAAATCCCAGGCTCTCTCCTGCTTCCACAGCTGGTCTCGTTAAAACAATTCTTTTTACTGATTTATCGCGCAGTGCTCTTGCGGCTAATGCTACACTGGTATATGTCTTTCCTGTTCCCGCAGGGCCTATTGCAAAAACCATATCTTTCTTCTCTGTTTCTTTTACCAGCTTTTTCAGATTGGTGGTTTTCGCCTTGATAATTTTCCCGTTAACACCTTTTACAATAATATCCTGATCAAAAACCAGCTGTTTCTCATTTTCATCTTTTATATTGAGAATGTTTTCAACATCTTTCAGTCCGATAGAATTGTTCTTTGAGATATAGCCTACGATATCATCAAGCTTTTTCTTAAAGATATCAAGAGCCTCCTGATTGCCCATGGCAAAAATATAATGATCCCTTCCTGTAATCTTAAGTGTCGGGAAAGTAGATTTGATGACATTGAAATATTGGTTATTAACTCCATAGAAGATTTTTGCGTCAATATCTTCCAAATCATATGTTAATTCGAACATGCAGTATTTATTAATTTAGATTTTAAATTTAAAGCTTTTTTTGAAATTTATATCAAATTCTTTTCCACAATCTTCCCGGCTTTCTTTTTATTTTAGATAAATTTGCACTTCTATTATTCAAGAATAATCAATGTCAATCATTACGCTAACTTCAGATTTCGGAAATTTGGATTACAGAGTTGCCGCTGTAAAGGGCAGCATCCTTTCTCTGAATCAGGATGTTACTATCGTTGATGTCAGCCATGAAATCCAGGCATTCAATCTTGTACAGACTTCTTATATCGTAAGAAATGCCTACAAACATTTTCCGAAAGGCACCATCCACATTCTTTCTGTTGACAGTTTTCACCACAAATCCAGGAAAAATATTGTCTGCAGAGCAGATGGACATTACTTTATCGCTGCCGATAACGGGCTGGTAAGCCTGGTCTTTTTTGACATTAAACCGGAAGCGATTTATGAAATAACCCTGAATAACAGATTTGATGATATTGTTAATTTTACATCAACCGATGTTCTTGTTCCTGCTGCCGTGCATCTTGCCAATGGCGGGCTCCCGGAAGTTATCGGCCGGAAAATTGATACTGCAAAGCAGCTCCTGTTTCCAAAGCCCGTGTATAATGATTCTGAAAAAATGATCATCGGTGAAGTGATGTACATTGATAATTTCGGAAATATAATCTCAAATATCAATAAGGATTTATTTGAAACCATTGGGAAAGGATATGAAAATTTCACTATAAAATTCAGGAACCTTGCCCTCTCAAAGGTATTCAGCAGCCATACGGAAGTGGTTTCCGACTGGGAAAGGGAAACGGAATTCCACGGGCAGTCTGCTGCAATTTTCAATGACAGTCAGCTTTTGGAGCTAACGATTTACAAAGGCAGTAAAAAAAACGGCGCCAAAACTTTGTTCGGCCTTAACGTTGGAGAAAATATTTACATTGAATTTTTCTAACTTTTAATATTTCATAAAAAAATCGTTTTTTTTTATATATTTGTCAAAATCTAAAAATTAAAAATGGCAGAGTACAAATTATTGCTTCCTTCCATGGGTGAAGGCGTTATGGAGGCGACGATTATCACTTGGTTGTTCAACGAAGGTGATGATGTTAAAGAAGATGATTCCGTAGTGGAAATTGCAACTGACAAGGTAGATTCAGATGTTCCGACACCGGTTTCCGGGAAAATCGTAAAGATCCTGAAACAGAAAGACGAAGTTGCCAAGGTAGGTGAAGCTATTGCTATTTTAGAAATTGAAGGAGAAGGCGGAAATGCTGCTTCTGAAGAGGTAAAAGCAGAAGCTCCTGCTGCAGAAATCTTAAATACGATTGAACAGCCGCTGCAATCAGCTGTTTCAACGCAGGAATTTTCCGGAGATTTATATCTGTCTCCTCTCGTAAAATCAATTGCACAACAGGAAAACATTTCTGAATCTGAACTTAAATCCGTTAAGGGAAGCGGTTTGGAAGGAAGAATAACCAAAGAAGATATTTTGGCGTACGTTGGAAACCGAGGAAGCCAGCCTGCTCCACAAGCTGCTCCGGCACAACCGTCAGCTCCTGCCGTACAGTCAGTGGCAACTGCGGCTCCTGCTGCTACAATTACGGCTTCAGCCGGTGATGAAATCATTCCGATGGACAGAATGAGAAAAATCATTGCCGAAAACATGGTAAAAGCGAAGCAGACGGCCCCACATGTTACTTCTTTTATTGAAACGGATGTAACCAACGTTGTAAAATGGAGAAATAAAAACAAAGCACTTTTTGAGAAACGTGACGGTGAAAAGCTTACCTTTATGCCGATTTTCGTAAAAGCTGTCGTAAAAGCAATCCAAGACTTCCCTATGATCAATGTTTCTATCAACGGGGACAATATCATAAAAAAGAAGAATATCAATATCGGTATGGCAACTGCTTTACCAGATGGAAACTTAATTGTTCCTGTGATTAAAAATGCAGATCAGCTGTCTCTTTCGGGATTGGCAAAAGCGATCAACGATTTAGCATACAGAGCAAGAAATAAAAAACTGAGACCTGAAGATACGCAGGGTGCAACGTATACGATTTCCAATGTGGGAAGTTTCGGAAACCTGATGGGAACACCAATTATCCCTCAGCCTCAGGTTGCGATTCTGGCTATCGGAGCAATCGTTAAAAAGCCTGCAGTTCTTGAAACGGCTGACGGTGATGTAATTGCCATTAGAAATCTGATGTTTATGTCCCATTCTTACGATCACAGAGTGGTTGACGGTTCTTTAGGCGGAATGATGCTGAAACACGTTCACGATTACCTTGAAAACTGGGATCTGAATACCGAAATATAAGTAATGAGTAATTGGTAATGAATAATTTGCCGGTTAAGAATATAAAAACCTTCGGAAAATCCGGAGGTTTTTTGTTTGCGGGATGATGAAATAATTTTATCTTTAACTAAACGATTTATAGAATGGAACTCGATTTCAGAAAATTGAATGCCGATAAACTTTTTGATTTCTCCAAAGAACAGGAACAATTGATTTTTAATGTTTATGACAGACTATTCGGAATGTATGATATTTCGGTTGTTAGGATTGAAGATTCACCTTTTCAGGCTTTTAAGTCCGGTGAAGAAAAATCTTTATTCAGCCCGAAAATTTGTTATTTCATTACGGATAAAAATAAGGAAAACCCATTTTATCTTTTTATTGTCAGCAAAATCGGCACTACAGTAAAGGGTGCTCGTACGACGGCTTTATACGACAGCCTGCAAATCTGGGGAATGAAAAAGCTAAATGAAAATTTCGGTTATATTTCCATCAACAAAAAGAAATGGGCCGATAAAATTGCAGCCATATTCAGCCGTTTTAATGTTAATTTTAAAGATCATGACTTTAAAGATTTTTATGTTTTGGGAAGCGATAAATGCAAAGTGGCAGCTTTTCTGGATACTCAAAGAAAAGAGCTGATCAAAAAATTCCCGGATGAAGATTTCAGACTGGAAATTAAAAACGATATTTTGCTATTCGGACTTCTTAAAGATCTTTCTGAAAAAAACGCATTCATCATTGCTGAATTTTTAAAGAAAATATAAATACTATTTCAAGAATTGATATTGCATCCTGTCAATAATACTTCATTAACTTCTGCAATATCTTGCATATTACAAATAATTTAAATACTTTTGCACCTCGAAATAATTAACAAATTCATTTAACATTATGAACAATTACGAAACTGTTTTCATTTTAACTCCCGTTCTATCTGAGGCTCAGGTGGAGGAAGCAGTGAACAAATTTGTAGATCTTATCAAAGAAAAGAACTGCGAAATCGTTGCCAAAGAAAACTGGGGATTAAAAAAATTAGCGTATCCTATCCAATTGAAAAAGAACGGATTTTACACTTTAATCGAATTTAAAGGTGAAGGTTCTGTAGTAGCTGATCTTGAATTGGCATTCAAACGTGACGAGAGAGTAATCCGTTACCTGACTACAAAATTAGACAAGCACGCTATCGACTACGCTGTGACCAGAAGAACAAAAGCAAAAGCAGCTAGAGCTTAATTATTAACCCTATTTAAAAAAGACAAGACATGGCAATAGATGATATGGCTAAACAAGCCTCAGCTGGAGGAGAATCAGAAGTAAAATTCCTTACTCCGCTTGATATCAATACAAAATCTGAAAAGAAATATTGTAGATTTAAAAAATACGGAATTAAGCACGTTGATTACAAAGATGCTGATTTCTTATTACAGTTCGTAAATGAGCAAGGTAAAATCTTACCAAGAAGATATACCGGAACTTCTTTAAAGTACCAGAGAAAAGTTTCTGCTGCAATCAAAAGAGCAAGACATTTAGCTTTGATGCCTTACGTAGCTGACTTATTGAAATAAAACAAAATAAATAAAGGAAGAGGGAAACCTCTTCTTTTGTTGCTGAATACATCATTAAATTCTAACTTGATTTTAGATTAGATCTCAGAAATAAGGTTTAAGCCTGACATCTGATATCGGGTATCTAACATCTAAAAAAGGACAACAACAATGGAAATTATCCTAAAAAAAGACGTAGAAAACTTAGGTCTTGAATTCGACACAGTAAGCGTTAAGCCTGGTTACGCAAGAAACTTCCTTATCCCTCAGGGATTTGCACTTTTAGCTACTCCTAAAAACAAAGCGGCTCTTGAAGCTACTTTAGAATCAAGAAAAGAAGAGGAAGCTAAATTGGTTGCAACCGCTAACGGTATTGTAGATCAATTGAAGAAAACTTCAATCACAATTCCTGCAAAAGTAGGTTCAGGTGATAAATTATTCGGATCTATCAACAATGCTGACCTTGCTGCTGCTTTAGAAAAAGCAGGTGTTTCTGTAGATAAAAAATACATCAAGATTCCTGGAAACACCATCAAGAGAACCGGTAAAGTTACGGCTAATATCAGATTACACAGAAATGTTGAATACAATTTCGAATTCGATATTGTATCTGATGCTCCTCCTGCTCCGGCAGCTGTTCCTGCTCCTAAAAAAGAAGAAGCTAAACCTACTGAAGAAGAAGCTTAAGACAAAGATATTTTCTCAAGATATAAACCCATTTCATATGAAGTGGGTTTTTGTTTTTTCATTTGATAAATTATCCAGATTAAAATTAAGCCCATTAAATTCAGAAAATTGAATAAAAAGGAAAAAATATAAATCGTTCATTAAATCATCATGAATGCATCATGAAATATGCGTATGAGTTAATTCGGAGGGAGAAAATCATGGTTATTTATTCTTTAAATCAATTTGATCAAATTGATTTAAAGAATAAAACCGGAAAATATCCGGTTTTATATTTAAGATTTTGGAGTCCACTGATTAAAAAATTCTTTTACTTTTTCCAAACTGTATCCTTTTCCTTCTTCCAGTAATTCACTATTCTGAATATGAATCATTTTCCCATTTTTATCCAAAACAATGAATACTGGATAACCGAATTTGTCTCCCGGATTTCCATATTTAGCAAAAATCTTTTCATTCTTATTATCCGGGGAATAATTAAGATGATAATATAAATAATTATCGTCCACCATTTTCTTTAACTCAGGAGTTGTCTGTACAAAATTATTGAATCGCAAACACCAGATACACCAGTTTCCTCCGGCTTGAATCATAATATTCTTCTTTTCTTTTTTTGCTTTGGCAATCAGGTTCTGAAGATCTTTTTCAGCATCTGCTTTCGGATTATAAGGCTTCGGTAATTTTGAATTTTCTTCTGCAGCCTTTTTCTTTGCTTCCAGCTCTGCATGGTCAGCTTGTACCAACAAAGCTTTATCTGTTTCCCGCACTTCGGGATTATTTTTCACCTGCTGAGAAAAAGCAATTGCACTAAATCCCAGAAAAGCTGTTAACACCATTTTTTTCATAGTATAAAAATAAAAAAATAATACTTATTGCCAGCAAAAACAGAACCATAATTTTATTATCCGTAAATTTGCATGTTTTATGAATTTACTGATCAAAATATTAAACTTAATTTCAAGATTACCGCTGAAAATCCTGTATGTTTTTTCAGATCTTATATTCTTTTTAAACTATTATTTGGTTGGTTACAGAAAAGAAGTAATTACCCAAAATTTAAAGAACTCATTCCCTCTGAAATCTGATAAAGAAATTGCCGGGATCAGAAAAAAATTTTACCGTAATTTCTCCGATTATCTGGTAGAGACCATTAAGTCTTTTACCATTTCAGAAACAGAAGCCCGGGTAAGGATGCAGCATATTAACCAGGAAGCATTTCATCAGGCAAAGGCAGAAGGTAAGAATATTATCCTGCTAGCAGGACATGTATTCAACTGGGAATGGATGAATGCTCTGGCGACAATTACTCCGCAGGAACACAGCCATCCTGTATACAGAAAAGTAAACAATGATTTCTGGGAAAATCAAATGAAAATGATCAGGAATAAATTCGGTAATGAGGCACTTGAAGCCAATGAGGTTATCCTCAATATTTTCAGATCAAAGAATGACGGCAATGCAGCCTATATGTTTGTAGCTGACCAGACACCCCATTTTTCTCATATTACGTACGGACTTGAATTTCTGAACCAGAGAACTCCTGTCTTTACAGGATATGATAAATTAGCCACCAGAATGGAGCTTGCCTTTATTTATTGTGAAATGAAAAAGGTAAAACGAGGTTTTTACCAGGTAAATTATCACAGGATTGAACCTGACGGAGAAAAATTTGTTGAGCATGAGGTGGTTAAAAAATTCCATAAACTGCTTGAGAATACGTTGCACAAACGCCCTGATAATTATCTCTGGTCACATAGAAAATGGAAATACCAGGATTCTATTAAAAATTTTGATTCTGAAAAAAAATAACTTCACATGTCCGAAAAATTAGCTGTGGTGATTTTAAACTGGAACGGGAAAAACTGGCTTGAAAAGTTTCTTCCTTATGTGGTCCGGTTTTCTCAAAATGCAGATATCAACGTCATTGATAACTGCTCTACAGATGATTCTGTTCAATTTTTAAAAGATAATTATCCTTCAGTAAGAATTATCCTGAACAATAAAAATTACGGCTTTGCAGGCGGCTATAACGAAGGCTTGAAAAATGTAAACAATCAGTATTACTGTCTGCTGAATTCAGATGTGGAAGTTACGGAAAACTGGATTGATCCTGTTTTGGAACTATTTGAAAAAGATTTGTCAGTTGCTGCTGTACAACCTAAAATTTTATCTTTCAACGATAAAAAGTATTTCGAGTTTGCCGGGGCCGCCGGAGGACTGATTGATAATCTTGGATACCCATACTGCAGAGGAAGGATTTTTGATGATGTGGAAGAAGACAAAGGCCAGTATGATGATGAAACGGAGATCTTTTGGGCTTCAGGCTGCTGTTTATTTATCCGGTCAGAAGATTTTTGGGCACAGAATGGTTTTGATGAACGTTTTTTCGCCCATCAGGAAGAGATCGATCTTTGCTGGAGATTAATTAATTCAGGAAGAAAAATCTTTTATACAGGGAAATCAAAAGTATATCATGTAGGAGGCGGAACTTTAAATAAACAAAGTGCTCAAAAGACTTATCTGAATATCAGAAATAATCTTTCGATGATGCTGAAAAACCTGCCGTTTCCAAAACTTTTGGGGATTATATTTTTAAGACTTTGCCTGGATGGTTTTGCTGCCGTTTATTTTGGATACAAATACGGTATTTCCCATTTTTGGGCTTTTGGCAGAGCACATTATTCATTTTATATTCAGGCTGCAGGAACATGGAAACGCAGACAGAAACATCAGAAGGATAAATTTTATCAGTCCAAATGGCTGATCTTTAAACACTTTTTAGGATCAAAATAGTTTAATTTAAATTAATATCATTTAAAAATTAATGGATTTTTGTGCATTAGACTTTGAAACCGCTACGCATGAAAGAAACTCAGCCTGTGAGCTGGGAATCTGCATCGTGCAGGACTCTGAAATTGTAGAAACAAAAACATGGTTAATCAAGCCACCGAGCTTTCCCTATTTCAGTCCGTTTAATGTCGATGTACATGGAATCATTCCTGATGATGTTAAAGATGCACCTACTTTCGACGAAATCTGGTATGAAGTTGAAGAAATGATGTACGGGACACTTATGATTGCTCACAATGCAGGTTTTGATGCCGGAGTATTGCGGGGTTGCCTAAACCATTACGGAATGTTTACGCCAAAAATGAATTATATGTGCAGCATCCAACTTGCTAAAAAGTCGTGGAATTATCTGCCAAAATATGGCTTAAAACATTTAGCAGAATATCATCAGATTAAATTCAATCATCACAGGGCCGGAGATGATGCGGAAGTTTGTGCAAAAATATCTTTACTGGCTTTTGAAAAACTGCTTCTTACCAGCAATGAAGAGGTTTCTGACTATATGAAATTAAAGATCAAAAAACTTTAATTTAATTACAATAAAATGTATGTAATTTTAATTGCTCAATACCTCTGATAACAGATTGAATTTAGGAATATCAATTTCGAAATTTTCCTGAGTTTCCATATTTTTAACAAGATATTTTCCACTCATGTTGCCTACGCCTGAACGCAGCATAACATTCGAAAAATAGGTAAAATTTTCATTAATGGCAATTTCAGGCGTTAAGCCGATAACTCCGTCACCGATAATTTCTGTGTACCCAAAACCTACATCGAAAATCAGCCATTTCCTTTTGAGGACTTTGATAGGAAAATCTCCTTCATTTTCAATGGTAATATTATATTTGAAAACGTGCCGGTTTTCAGAGGGATAACTGTTCTTACTATCATACTCAGGCATGACTGAAACTTTTATATTGGAAGTTATTTTTGAGAACATCATGTTGGTATTTATAAGAAGGGATACAAAAATCTCGCCTTTTTGAAGGCGAGATTGTAAAATTTATATGATAATGAGTGAATTATAAACCCAACCCTTTTCTCTCATCTCCGCCCATTAAAATGGCAACCGGGTTATCAATAGCTTCTTTTACCGCTACAAGGAATCCTACAGATTCTTTACCATCGATAATTCTGTGATCGTAAGACATGGCCACATACATCATCGGACGGATAACTACCTGCCCATCAACAGCAACCGGTCTCTGGATGATATTGTGCATTCCCAGGATCGCAGACTGAGGAGGATTAATAATCGGTGTAGACATCATAGAACCGAAAGTACCGCCGTTTGTAATGGTAAAAGTACCGCCTGTCATTTCATCAACGGTAATCTTTCCGTCTCTTACTTTTACAGCAAGATCTTTAATGTTGGCTTCAACGCTCTGGAAAGACATATTTTCAGCATTTCTCAATACCGGAACCATTAATCCCTTAGGACCTGAAACCGCAATGGAAATATCACAGAAATCGTAGTTTACTTTGAAGTCTCCGTCAATTGATGCATTTACATCAGGATACATCTGTAATGCTCTGGTAACCGCTTTGGTAAAGAAAGACATGAAACCAAGTCCTACTCCATGCTTCTGAGCAAATTCTTCTTTATATTGTTTTCTCAGCCTGAAGATTTCGGACATGTCCACTTCATTGAAAGTTGTTAACATGGCTGTTTCATTCTTTACAGAGACTAATCTCTGAGCAATCTTTCTTCTTAGAACTGAAAGTTTGGTTGTAGTCGTAGATCTTGAACCGGTAGCACTAATAGGATTTCCTCCCAATGCAGGCACTGCTGCCAGTTCAGCATCAGATTTAGAAATTCTACCGTCTCTTCCTGATCCTGAAACCTGAGAAGCGTCAATCCCTTTTTCGTCAAGAATCTTTTTAGCAGCAGGAGACGGAGCACCTGTTGCATAGGTTTGAGTGGCAGCAGGCTTAGGAGCTTCCTGTTTAGCAGGCTCAGCCACTTTCGGTGCTTCAGCCGCCGGGGCAGCAGGAGCATCACCTGCAAGTTTTGCAGCATCCCTATCAATTAAACAAACCACTTGTCCTACCTGTACCACATCTCCTTCTTCAGCTTTTAAAGTAATAATACCGCTTTCTTCAGCAGGCAGTTCAAGCGTCGCTTTATCTGAATCCACTTCAGCGATGGGCTGATCTTTTTCTACGTAATCACCATCTTTCACAAGCCAGGTTGCAATTTCAACTTCTGTAATTGATTCGCCCGGTGAAGGAACTTTCATTTCTAAAACTGACATATCGTATTTTTTATTTTTTATTGATTATTATTTTAAAATTAAGCAGTTACAGGTCTTTTTGCAGGAGCATCATCTCTGTCAAATACTCTGTTGATTACTGCATTCTGGTTTTTCTCAAACATTTTATGGCTTCCCGGGGCCGGAGCACCGCTTGGTACAGGCGCTATGACCTGGATTCCCGTATCTCTGAAGTTTCTGAGAATATAAGACCAAGCCCCCATGTTTTCAGGTTCTTCCTGAGCCCATACCAATGATTTTCTGTTTTCATATTTATCAAAGATAGCCTGGATAGCATCAGACTGAAGAGGATATAGCTGTTCGAATCTTACCAATGCGATATTTTCAGCATTCAGTTCTTCTTTCTTAGCTAATAGCTCAAAGTACAGTTTACCAGAACAAAGAACTACTTTTTCCACTTTTTTAGGATCTGCAGCAGGATCGTCTAAAATCGGCTGGAATCCTTTTTCTGAGAAATCTTCAAGCGGAGAAACCACTTTCGGATGTCTTAATAATGATTTTGGGCTCATAACAATTAAAGGCTTTCTGAATGGCCATTTCAATTGTCTTCTCAACAAATGGAAATAGTTGGCAGGAGAAGTAATATTTGCCACTACCATATTTTCATTGGCACAAAGCGTAAGGAATCTTTCCAGTCTGGCTGAAGAGTGCTCAGCTCCCTGACCTTCTGAACCGTGAGGCAACAGCATCACCAATCCATCCTGAATTTTCCATTTTTCTTCTGCAGCGGCCAGGTATTGGTCAACAATAATCTGTGCACCGTTTACGAAATCCCCGAACTGAGCTTCCCATATCGTCAGTGTATTCGGAGAAGCCATTGCATATCCATAGTCAAAACCTAATACTCCATATTCGGAAAGGTGGGAATTATAAATATCAAACCTGTTTTCAGAAACATGTCTTAACGGGATATATTCTTCTTCGGTATCTTCTGTTTTTATTACGGCATGTCTGTGAGAGAAAGTTCCTCTTTCCACATCTTCGCCAGAGATTCTTATGTTGTGACCCTCGGTAAGCAACGTAGCATAGGCTAACCATTCTCCTAAAGCCCAGTCTAATGAATTACCTTCAATCGCTTTAATCCTGTTTTCAAAAAGTCTGGTAATTTTATTGATGAACTTTTTATCAGAAGGAAGTGTCGACATTTTAAGAGCCAGTTCTTTCAGCTTTGTAAAATCGTATTTAGTGTCAACAGCTTCCTGAACTGCTCCTTTTTTGGCAATCGGATAATTTGTCCAGTCTTCTGCCATGAAAACGTCCATTACATTTTTCTCAATCTCTTTGGAAGCATCGAAGTCTTTATCCAAAAGCCCTTTGAAATCAGCTTCCATTTTAGCAATGACATCGTTTGATGTAATGTTATCTTTTAATAATTTATCTTTATAAATTTCTCTTGGGTTCGGATGCTTTGAAATCAGTTTATATAAATTAGGCTGGGTGAATCTTGGTTCATCACCTTCGTTGTGACCATATTTTCTGTATCCTAATAAGTCGATATACACATCTTTACCGAATTTCGCTCTGAAATCAGCAGCAAAATGCATAGCATGAACTACTGCTTCCGCATCATCAGCGTTTACATGCATTACTGGAGATTCTGTAACTTTCGCAACATCTGTACAATACGTAGAAGACCTTGCATCCATATAATTGGTGGTAAATGAAACCTGGTTATTGACAACAATATGAACTGTACCACCCGTTTTATATCCTTCCAAAGTCATCATCTGAGCCACTTCATAAGCGATGCCCTGGCCAGCCAATGCACCGTCACCATGAATAATGATTGGTAAAACTTTAGAATAATCTTTATATTTATCATCCACTTTTGCACGGCAGATTCCTTCTACAAGAGCAGCTACCGTTTCCAGATGAGAAGGGTTCGGCGTTAAATTGATAGAAACTTCTTCCCCGGAGGCAGTCTTCACTTTTTTAGATGATCCTAAGTGATATTTTACGTCACCGGAAAATACATCTTCTTCAAATTCTTTTCCTTCAAATTCAGAAAAAATCTGTTTGTAGGATTTACCGAAAATGTTGGATAAAACATTTAATCTACCTCTGTGTGCCATTCCTAACACCACTTCATCAACACCCAGCTGAGAAGATTTCGAGATCAGTTGATCCAATGCAGGAATCAATGTTTCCCCTCCTTCCAGTGAGAATCTTTTCTGGCCGACAAATTTAGTATGAAGATAATTTTCAAATGCTACCGCCTGGTTTAATTTTAATAAAATTTCGGTTTTTTCGTTTGCTGAAAGATTGGGATGGTTTTCATTAACCTGAAGCCATTTTTTAATAAAATCTTTTTCTTCAACATTGTTAATGTGCATGTATTCAACACCGATAGAATCACAATAGATGTTTTCAAGGTGTTTAATCAGATCCTGCAATGTTGCAGGTTCTTTCATCCCTGTTTCAACGGCACAGTTAAATTTTGTCTGCAAATCCGCATTACTCAGACCGAAGTTTTCGATATCCAAAGTTGGTGTATAATGCCTTCTTTCTCTAACAGGATTTGTTTTAGTGAATAAATGGCCTCTCGTTCTGTATGCTTCGATAAGGTTGACTACCTTAAACTCTTTTTTTATGTGCTCCGGAACTTCACCGTTGGCTGCTGCCTGGGAAATTTGCTGTACTGCAGGTGCAGAAGCTGCGGAAGTTTGAATATACTGAATATTGTCATCATCCCCGTAGTTCTCCAGCGCAAAATCAAAGCCCTGAAAAAAGGCCTTCCATGATGGTTCTAAAGAGTCCGGGAACTTTAAATACTGTTGGTATAAATCCTCAATTAACTGAGAATGAGCTGCGTTTAGGAATGAAAATCTGTCCATTATTACAGTTTATCTGTTATTAAAATTTGTTAGTAGAATTAATCTTCAAATTTAATAAAAAAAACCGAGGTAGAACAGCCTTTAAACTATTAAAAAAACTATAAAAAATTTATTTCAGGGAATTTATTTAAATACTGATAATGAGAGTTTCATATTGACATCCTGATCCTCTACCGGGCGTTCTATAAAAGTCTGGCGAATGTCATTAAAGCGCATTTCATCTTTTTTCGCCTTCTGGATTAACTGCTGTATGGCTTTCACCCTTCCGTTATAATTTCCTTTGTAATAGATGATATAATTCTGAGTAGCATTCTGGGTTCTGAAACTGAAATTGTTATCCGTTATTCCGAACTTTTTAGACAATGGAACCCCAAGGAAATAAGAAACTTCCTTATCTTTGTAATTATCGGCATCAGTAATCAGCACCGGAAAACCGAATTCATCATCTTTTTTACCCAGATCCATCGTGGTGTAATTATATATTTTATTATAATTCATTACAATGTTTTTATAAAGCGCATCTTTTTTATTGGAAGTACTGACATTGATCCCAAGCAGCAGTTTTTCCTCTTCGTTTTCAACCATGATGCTGTCATATTTGATGGAAGCCATCTGATGGTCTTTCTCAACTTTATTACCTAAAGCATTTTTCAGGTTGATCATACTTTTGTCGATGTTTTCAGCAAACCGGTCTTCTGTCCAGAAATTTCCAACTCTTTTTAAAATAGACAGTTTTGGCGTATGAACAACCCATGTAATTTTAGTTTTTTCTGCAGATAGTGGTTTAAATTTAACATCCACCATAGTAGGACTTTCATTCCGGTCTTCAAAAAGCTGATATCTCAGTGTTTTATTCGGGTTTTCATAACGGATAAACATTTCACCGTCCGTCTCGTTTTTCGGATCCGTGTAACTGATAGAGCTTCCCTGCCCTTCGTAAGGCGTATAATAATCAATATCAATGGACGATGACTGGGTAAAGAAGTTATTCCAGCGCGTAAAATGCTGCAGGTTATTAAACTGGCTGAAAACCTTTTCCACAGGATAATCGATTTCCTTTTCTATCCGGAAATCCCTGCTTTCATCTACAAAATAATACATCGAAGCCGCATAAGCCCCGATCAGCAACACAATAAATACCGCTATGATCTTAAAAAAACGCATCGCACAAATGTAGTACAAATAACAAAAGTGACCAATATATTGATCACTTCTGCCATATGTTTGTTTAAATTATCCAATATGCGTACCGTGTGTAAGGACTGCTCCCTTTTTCACTACGATAATACCATCCTGTACGGAATATGTTCCATAATCTCCATCCTCAAGATGTTTTCCTCCAATGATACGAACATTATCGCCAATATTGCAGTTTTTATCAAGAATGGCTTTTTCAATATAGCAGTATTTACCAATCCCCATGCTCGGACGACCTTCACGCTCATTGCTGACAATTTCATTGGTATCCTGATAGAAATCAGATCCCATAACATAAGAGTTGACAATGGTACTGCCTTTATCAATACGCGTCCTGTTCCCGATCACTGAATTTTCAATTTTATCAGCCATAATAATACATCCGTCGCCAAAAACCGCTTTGCTCACGTAAGAGCCGTTGATTTTGGATGGAGGAAGCATCCTGGCCCTTGTGTAAATCGGTGAAGAAGAAAACAGGTTGAATTGCGGGAAATCCTGGCAAAGATCTAAATTGGCCTCGTAGAATGATTCAATTGTCCCGATATCTGTCCAGTATCCTTCATACTGATAGCTTAAGGTCGTATATTTTCCGATAGAATTCGGGATAATATCTTTACCGAAATCGTCTCCTGCTCCTTCCTCAAACATCTTTTTCAAAATGCTCTTAGTGAAAATATAAATCCCCATGGAAGCAAGGTATTCTTTTCCTGCATGCTTATTCTCCTCAGACACTTCAGACTGCAGGCCGTTCAACATATCATAACCTGGTTTTTCCACAAATGAAGTAATGTTCCCTTCATCATCGGAACTTAGAATACCAAACCCGGTAGCATCTTTTGCATTTACGGGAATGGTTGCAATCGTTACATCACCACCTCTTTCAATATGGAAATCCAGCATCTCCTTGAAATCCATCTGGTACAACTGATCGCCGGAAAGGATTAAGATATACTCATAATCATATTTGTCCAGATGTTTCATCGACTGACGCACGGCATCAGCAGTCCCTTGGTACCAGCTTTCATTTTCCACGTTCTGTTCTGCTGCAAGAATGTCGACAAAACCTTTGCTGAAAATATCAAAATGATAAGAGTTCTTGATGTGCGAATTTAAAGAAGCTGAATTAAACTGAGTCAGGACAAGGATTTTATTCATTCCTGAATTCAGACAGTTGGAAATAGGAATATCTACCAAACGGTATTTGCCTGCAATCGGCACGGCCGGTTTTGATCTCGTATACGTTAAAGGAAAAAGCCTGGTTCCTCTGCCACCCCCTAAAACAATGGATATAACATTGCGGTTCATAAATTATGTTGCGTTTTCTTTGAATTAATATTATTTATCTGATATATCAGTTTATGTTGCTCAACCAGGCCATGCTTTTAGGAAGAAATAATACTCCTGTTGCGCTATTCTTTCAGGACGGTTGATGTGCATTATTAGGCTTTGTAAATCCGTCTCACTGAGCACCGCAAACATTAAACCAAACCTACCATATAAGCTATGTTTTTTTATATTTTTTATTATTAGCTCATGTATAAAGCTATATATTTTTCCGCTGATTTCTCCCATGCAAAATCAAAACTCATATTAGCCTGGATCAGGTTTTCCATAAGCCCTTTCTGATTATAAACCATTAAAGCCCGGTTCATGGCATGAATAACATCATCTGCTCCCGGATAAGTAAAATTGATTCCAGCACCACCTGTTGAAATATCCTTTACGGTATCCCTCAGTCCTCCGGTATAAGAAACGACCGGAACAGTTCCGTATTTCATGGAATACATCTGATTCAGTCCACAAGGTTCAACTCTTGAAGGCATCAGTAAAAAATCTGCTGACGCATAAATCTGGTGTGAAAGATGCTCTTTATATCCTAAATCGAGTGCAAAGTTGCTGTATGTATAATCATATTCTTTCAGCTTATTTTCAATATATGGATTTCCTGAACCAAGGATCATGATATTCAGGGCACCGAAACTCTGCTTAATGCTTCTCTGAACGATATCAGGAAGCAAATCGGCTCCTTTCTCCGTAGCAAATCTTCCGATAAAAGCAAACAGCGGCAGTTCAGGTCGTAAACCATATTCTTTGCAGATATTCTGCTTGTTTTTCTTTTTCTGAACGATAACATCCTGTTGACTGAAATTAAAATCCAGCATCGGATCCGTTTCAGGATTCCAGACTTCCGTATCAATTCCGTTAATTATTCCGTGCGCTTTTCCGGACTCATACCGCACCAGGTTTTCAAGTCCTTTAAAGTTTACAAAAAGCTCTTCAAGATATCCCTGGGAAACCGTAGTAAATGCATGGGAACATTTAATCATACTTGCGAGCGGATTGATCAGCCCGTTCCAGTCCATCAGTCCCCATTTGTACGGATCAAATGACGGCATATACCTAGCCATTTCCCAACTCATCATTCCCTGGTATTCGCCATTATGAATGGTCCCAATGGTTTTAACCCCTTTTAAAAAAGAAAATTCATGGCAATGTTCAACCATAAACGGCGCCAGGCCTGTATGATAATCATGGCAATGCAGAACATCCGGACGTATTTCCATCGCACTCAGCCAGTGCAGTACGCCGTGCTGAAAACCCAGGAACTGAAAATTTTCATCCTGGTATCCGTATGGGTTGTCTCTGTCCAGCAATCCCGGAATCCTGACCAGATACAGCTCAAATCCCAGCGTATCGGATTTTTCTTTCAGTACCTGTACCTGAAGCATATTGGGTCCCTGATGGATAAATCCGTCAAAGACAATATCAAATTTGTGGTCTGAGACAAAAGGTTTGTTGTACCATGGCATCACTACTTTCGCATCAACTCCTTTACTTTTATTCTGATATTTAGGCAAAGCTCCTACGACATCGGCCAGTCCTCCTACTTTTGCCACCGGATAACATTCCGTACTTAGATGATATATGATCATTTTTTACTTTTATCTTTATTAATCGTTTTCTTTTGCGATTGTATTTCTTTTTTTCTTAAGACAATTCCTGATAACGGCGGCAGGTTGATACTGATTGTTTTCTGATATCCTTTATAATTTTCCTCCTCTTCTTTGAAAATATCAGCACGTACTCCGCTGCCTGCATATTTTTCATCATCAGAATTAAAAACAACATTCCATTGGCTTCCGGCAGGAACTCCGATTGTGTAATCGAGTACGCGTGGAGTCAGATTGAGGATAACCATTAATACATCAACTTCTTTTTTTCCTTTTCTTAAGTAAATGTATACCGAATTTTCCTGATCATCGGCTTCAACCCATTCAAACCCACTGCTGTCAAATTGGTTTTCATAAAAAGCTTTTTCATTTTTATACAGATGGTTTAAATCCTTTACCAATGTCTGTAAACCTTTATGAACAGGATACTGCAGCAAATGCCAGTCCAGACTCCTTGTAAAATTCCATTCACCGGTCTGGGCAAACTCATCTCCCATGAATAAAAGCTTAGCACCGGGATGTGTAAACATATAGACATACAGGGCACGAAGATTGGCAAATTTCTGCCATTCGTCACCGTGCATTTTATAGATCAGGCTGGCTTTTCCATGTACGACTTCATCATGGGACAAAGGCATCATATAATTTTCATTATACATGTACATCGAGGCAAAAGTCAGCTTATGATGATAAAATTTCCTTTCAATCGGATCTTTTTTAAAATAGTTCAGGGTATCATGCATCCAGCCCATCATCCATTTCATTCCAAAACCTACTCCTCCGTCATGAACCGGTTTTGTAAGCATAGGAAAGTCTGAGCTTTCTTCTGCGATGGTAATGATGTTATCCCCGAATTCTTTATATACGGCAGTATTAAAATCCTGCAAGAAAGCCTTCGCTTCGAGATTAACGTTATCACCGTAAATATTGGGTTCCCATTCCCCTTCATTCCTTGAATAATCAAGATGGAGCATCGAAGTTACAGCGTCAACACGCAATCCGTCTGCATGATAACGTTCCAGCCAGAACATGGCATTGGAAATAAGAAAAGATTTTACTTCATTTCTTCCGTAGTTGAAAATATAGGACTTCCAGTCGGGATGAAATCCTTTCCTCGGATCTTCGTGTTCATAAAGGTATGAGCCGTCAAACCGGTGCAGTCCGTTGGCGTCCCCCGGAAAATGGGAAGGCACCCAGTCCAAAATAACGCCGATATCGTTCTGATGAAGCTCATCAATTAAAAACATCAGATCCTGAGGCGATCCGAATCGTGAAGTGGCCGCAAAGAAACCTGTAATCTGGTATCCCCAGCTCGGGTCATATGGATACTCCATGACCGGCATAAATTCTACATGGGTAAATCCCATTTCTTTAACGTAAGGCACCAGCTTTTCCGCTATATTGCGGTAGTTGGGATAATCATCAGGATGATCATCTGTTCTTACCCATGATCCCAAATGAAGTTCATATACGGAAACGGGAGCTTTAAGGCTGTTCTTTTTCCAGCGGTCGGCAAGCCAGTCTTTATCATTCCATTCATACCATGTGGTAGAAATCAGCGAGGCCGCCTGAAGATTCTGCTCCCAGCTTAATGCATAAGGATCACTTTTTTCCAGCATTTCTCCTGCAGCTGTTTCAACAGCATATTTGTATAAAGTCCCCCACGTTAAACCTGCAATAAAACCTTCCCAGATCCCGGATCCGTCCCATCTTGGAAAAAGGAGGTGTTCCGAAGGGTTCCAGCTGTTGAAGTTCCCGATTACGGAAACACGCTTTGCATTCGGAGCCCATACTGAAAAATAAACGCCTTCTGATCCGTCTTTTTCCACAGAATGGGCACCAAATTTATCATAAAGCTTATAATGGCTCCCTTCTTTAAAAAGGTAAATATCGTGATCCGTAAAAAGAGTATAGGGTTTAACCGAATTCATGACGGTTTGTTTAATTTTTATATTTTCTGAAACTAATAAAACAAACAGCAGGAAGTGTTAATTATTAGTGAAGTTATTATTATATTAATATCAACGACATACCATCATTTGTATCTACCAAATATATTAATTTTTAATCACCTTTTAACGTTTTAAAGGTAATGAGATTTAAAAGATTTTTTTTTAAATTTAGCAATTGGAATTTTAAACACGCATGATGAGGTTTGAACTTTACACGGAAGCGGATGATGACAGGTCAATCTACATTACGGGAAATTTCAACAACTGGAACCCGAAAGATTACCGCTATAAGCTTAAGCAATCAGGGAATAAAAATTATTCTATTGAAATTGAAAATCATATGTTGCCTGATCATATCGAATATAAATTCACAAAGGGCGGATGGGAAAATGTAGAGCTTGATTCATACGGAAATATTTCCCCCAACCGTAAGGTTCCGAAATGCTTAGGTAAAACAACCGATATAGTAGAGAACTGGAGGTTTAACTGGGGACCTTTCAAAAAGGAATTTTTCCCCATTGCAGAAATCATCTCCGAAGAATTCTATATTCCACAGCTTGAACGTTCACGGAAAGTCTGGGCGCTTTTACCGTACGATTATTACATTTCAGACAAGCATTATCCCGTGCTGTATCTTCAGGATGCCCAAAATCTTTTTAATGAAGGCAGCGGCTACGGCAATTGGGAAATCGACAGAAAGCTTTCGGTGCTTGCAGAATATGGCCGCGGAGATGTCATTATCATTGCCATAGAACACGGAAGCGAAGATAGAATCAAAGAATATATTTTTGATAATGATCATGTGGCCAACGGTTCGGAAGGGAAAAAATACATTCGTTTTATTACCGATACTTTAAAACCTTTTGTAGACCAAAACTACCGTACAAAAAGAGACCGCGAGAATACGGGAATCGGAGGCAGCTCACTGGGTGCCCTGATCAGTATTTATAGCGGTTTCCTATACCCTGAAGTCTATTCCAAATTGTTAATTTTCTCGCCTTCACTATGGGTCGAACCGAACAATAATTTCCCCATGATGAATTTCAGGACTCCTTTCAATATTAAAATTTACCTGTACGGAGGAGAACAGGAAGGTTCTAAAATGGTAAAAAGAATTCATGTATTTGAGCAATACCTTAAACGGTGGGAAAAGAAAAACCTGTTTGATTTTGAATTCAGGACAAGCATCAATCCTGAAGGCACACACAGCGAATTTTACTGGTCACAGGAATTCCCAAGAGCCATTGAATGGCTGTTCTATGACAATACAGAAAATCCGGTAGAAGTAAAACCCCAGCAGAAAAGTTTTAAAATTTAACAGGTATGAAACTCATCAACAAAAAAAACAAAACATACAGTCAGGTTTTCCATGTATTTACAGAAGAAGAATGGGTAAAAAGCGGAAAAAATTTCAACAGGAATATTTCCAATTTTTTCACGGGTAAAAAGCATGAGGTTTTCATTCATACCCATGAAGAAGGCATCGCCTATTTTATCGGGTTAGGAAAATCTACCCTACAGGATTTTGAGATTCAGCAGGTCGCCGTTAAGTTTTCGCAGACTCAGAAAAAGAATCTACACGCAGTCCCTACACTTGTTGTCGCCGATTTCATGAATGAAAAGCAGTTTGAAGAACTGGTAAAAGGTTTTCTAAACGGCACCTATCATTATCCTTTTGAAAAAGACCATGCATTCTGGAATCCGAAATTTGAACTTCATTTTGAGAATTTAAGCCAGAAAAAATTAGATTATATCGGTCAGAAAACGGAAGCTTTAAGCAGCGGACAAACGGCGTGTCAGGAATGGCTTAATAAACCGGCTAATTTTAAAAAGCCTGATACTTTAAATTCATATCTTAAGAACCTTGCGAAAAAATACGATCTGAAATATACCGTTTTCAACAGAAAAAAATGCGAGGAACTTGGTTTAGGCGCTTATCTGGCCGTCAACCAGGGAAGCGCTTATGACGCTGCATTTACAATTCTGGAATACAAAACTTCCGCTAAAAACGCGAAAACTTTCGGACTGGTGGGCAAATGTGTTTTATTTGACACCGGCGGGATTTCTTTGAAAAACCCGGACAATATGCATTATATGAAGTCTGATATGGGAGGCGCAACAGCAGTTATAGGAACTTTGATTTATACCGCAGAAATGCAGCTCCCGGTAAACATTATTGCTGTTTTGCCCATCACGGACAATGCGATTTCTGAAAATGCTTTTCTTCCAAGCGATGTCATTACGGCTTACAATGGAAAAACCATTGAAGTGTTAAACACGGATGCCGAAGGAAGAATGGTTCTGGCAGATGCCCTTTCCTACCTCGCTAAAAACTATAAAACAGATTTCCTGATTGACCTTGCCACATTAACCGGAAGTTCCGTAAGAATGTTCGGAGATACTTGCGGAGCCCTGTTTTCCAACAATGAAGAGCTTAAGAATCTTCTGATTAAAACCGGGGATAAAACGAACCAAAGGCTCTGGGGCCTGCCGCTCTGGGATATCTGGAAAGAGGATATCCTGTCTGATGTAGCCGATCTGAAAAATATTTCCATGAAACCTATCGGGGATTGTATTATTGCTGCCAAGTTTCTTGAGCAGTTTATTGAAGCCCATCCTAAATGGGCGCATCTTGATATTGCTGGTGTAGCATTTGGTAATGTGGGGTATGCTAAAGAAAAAGCAGCTACCGGATTTGGCGTACAGTTACTGACAGATTTAATCGAAAATTATCACTGAAAATTAGTTTATTAGAAAAAATCTCTGTATACTTGATAGAGTAATTTTCAAATATCCAATGTATTTTACATTTTAACAGTAAGTATTTAACTGAAATGTAATTTCAATTTTGAAAATTCATCAAATGCCAATAAACATTATATGGAGAAAAAAACAATAGTATGTATTTCGTGCTATTACAAGGGCTATGACTTCATGGATGAAATGAAGGAACTTGGTAATACGGTCATCCTGATAACTTCAGAAAACCTTAAAGATAAAAACTGGCCGTGGCATGCGATTGACGAAGTTTTCTATATGCCTGAATTAAAACCTTCGGTATGGAATCTCGAACATCTCGTACAGGGTTTTTCCCACCTGATGCAGACCCGGAAAGTGGATGCTGTTATTGCGCTTGATGACTACGATGTAGAAAAAGCCGCCCTTATCAGGGAAACGTTCCGTATCCCGGGAATGGGCCAGACAACACACCGCTATTTCAGGGATAAACTTGCCATGAGACAAAAAGCAAAAGATTCGGGAATCAATGTGCCGGAATTTACCGCTGTTTTCAATAATGATGAGGTGAACCGGTTTGCTGATGAAATTCCCGCTCCATGGGTTTTAAAACCCCGTTCTGAAGCATCTGCCTCTGGAATTAAAAAATTAAGTTCTAAAGAAGACCTTTGGAAGTCCCTGAACAATCTCGGAGATGAAAGGCATTTATTTCTGCTGGAAAGCTTCAAGCCAGGAGACGTTTATCATGTAGACAGCCTGACTTTTAATAAAGAAATTATTTTTACGTCTGCTTCAAAATATCTGGCACCGCCCATGGAGGTTTCCCATGAAGGCGGCGTTTTCAGAACAAGAACATTAGGAAAATCCTCAGGAGAATTTAAAGCCCTTAAAGAAGCCAATGTCAAGGTACTCTTCAATTTCGGATTAATGAACGGTACCACCCATACAGAGTTTATCCGAAGCAAAGATGACGGCAAATATTACTTCCTGGAAACTTCCTCAAGAGTTGGAGGAGCACATATTCCTGATCTGGTAGAAGCGTCAAGCCATATTAATATTTGGAGAGAATGGGCAAAAATAGAAGACGCTTTACTAAGAGAAAAAAAATATAAAATATCAAAACCTGCGACCTATCATTCAGGTTTGATCATCGCTTTAATTAAAAATAAAGAAGCCGATTATCAACAATTTGAAAGTGAGGAAGCCGTAAAATTTTTGCCCATTGACTATCATGTAGGAATTGTTTACAAATCAAAAGATGCAAAGGTTATAAAGGAAAGGCTGGACACAACCGCGGCAAAAATCCAGGCAGAAATGCTCAGCATTCTTCCTCCGAAAAGCAAGCCTACTTCATAACTTACGAATCAGTATTTAAAATAACTAACTATCAGTTACTGATTAGCATATAATGTAAAACGATAATTAAGAAGAAAAATGCCGCAGATACAACATACAGATTATTATTCAAATATTTTAGGAACAAGCATTAACGTTGAGATAACAGGCCATTACGGCTATCCGATCATTATGTTTCCTACTTCCCAAGGACAATATACGCAGAACCATGATTTCCATTTAAACGGAAGCATCAACTGGTTTGTGGAACAGGGAAAAGTAAAGCTTTATAACATCCAGACCATCGACAGCTGGAGCTTTTACGATGAAAATATTTCACCGCAACAGAGAATCAGGAATTACGAGAAATATATGCAGTTTCTGAGTAAGGAATTTGTGCCTTACATTCAGAAGCTTCATCAAACCCATCGCGTAGCAGTTGCGGGGGCAAGTTTCGGAGGATACCATGCTGCAAATTTCGCTTTCAGGTTTCCGGATGTCGTTTCACACCTGTTCTGTCTTTCGGGAGCTTTCAGTATCAGAAATTTCATGGATGGTTACTCTGATGACCTGGTCTATTTCAACTGTCCGAAAGAATTCGTAAAAAATGATGAAGCCTGGAAATACAGACATATGCATATTGTATTGAGTACTTCCGATCAGGACATCTGCAAAGACAAAAACATAGAAATGGCAGATATTTTACGGACAAAAGGAATCGATTTCTGGTATGATGAACAAAAATGGATCAATCATGACTGGCAACTGTGGCGGATGGTGTTCCCAACGTTTATCAGTGCATTCTTTTCATAAATATTTAAACCAAACATAAAACATTAAAATATTCAATTATGGCAAAAAAGGTTGGAATTCTATTCGGCATGGAAGATACGTTTCCCTGGGCTTTCATCGATAAAGTAAACGAAATGGGAGGAGGAGAGATTGTTGCCGAACCGGTAACCATTGATAAGCTGGAACAGGGCGAAGATTATGGCTATGCGGTCATTATCGACAGAATTTCACAGGATGTCCCTTTCTACAGGGCTTATCTTAAAAATGCCGCTTTAAACGGAACTTATGTGATCAATAATCCGTTCTGGTGGAGTGCGGATGAAAAATTCTTTAACAATGCTTTAATGACCAAGCTGGGAATCCCACTTCCGAAAACGGTGTTATTACCTTCTTATGAAAGACCGACAAATACTTCGGAAACCTCTTTCAGAAACCTGAAATTTCCTCACGACTGGGATTACATCTTCAACTATGTTGGCTTTCCGGCCTATATGAAACCTCATGACGGCGGCGGTTGGAGAAATGTATATCGCGTGGAAAATCCTGAAGACCTATGGAATAAGTTAAGTGAAACAGAGCAGTTGGTGATGATGGTACAGGAAGAAATTATTTTTGAAGATTATTACCGCGTGTATTGCTTAGGCAAAAAATATGTTCACATCATGCCGTACGAGCCAAGGAATGCTTCGCATCTGAGGTATGAAACAACCCATAAGACACAGGGTAAAAAACGGGAAAAGCTGTTAAAGGTTATCCATGATTACACCCTTAAAATGAACGAGGCACTCGGATATGATTTTAATACGGTTGAATTTGCGGTACGGGACGGAATTCCTTATGCAATCGACTTCTGTAACCCGGCCCCGGATGCCGACAGAAATGCAGTAGGAGAAGAAAACTTTGCCTGGATCGTAGAACATGCTGCCAGGCTGGCTGTAGAAAAAGCAAAAGAATATGTTCCCGGCAAACCGAATATCTCGTGGGGAACTTTTGTTAAGGATTCTGTACAATAAGAACATACAAATAAAGCACAAAAATGCATCAGTTTACGATCGGAATCGAAGAAGAATATCAAATTATTGATGTGGAAAGCAGGGATCTGGTATCTCATGTTTCAAAAATTATTGAAGGCGGAAAAGCAGTCTTAAGTGAAAATTTGAAACATGAGATGCATGAATCCATGATTGAAATGGAAACCGGCATTTGCCAGAACATCCAGGAAGCCAAAATAGAGCTGACCAATCTGAGGAGACACCTGATCAGGACGGCTCACGAGCAGGGACTTCGCGTTTCCGGCGGAGGAACGCATCCTTTTTCAAACTGGGAACATAATACAATTACCAATGGTGAACGTTACAACAAGATTGTAGACGATATGGGTGATGTAGCCCGCGGAAACCTCATTTTCGGACTGCACGTTCATATCGGCATCCCTAACCGTGAAGAAGGGGTAAGAATTCAGAACGTCATGCGCTATTTCCTGCCCCATGTGTATGCTTTATCCACCAACTCACCTTTCTGGATCGGGAGAAACACGGGTTTCAAGTCGTATCGCCAGGAAATCTTTGTAAAATTCCCAAGAACCGGTATTCCGAGCTTTTTTAATTCTCTGGCGGAGTTCGACAGCTACGTTGACCTTCTGGTAAAAACAGGAACGATTGATAACGCCAAAAAAATCTGGTGGGATCTAAGAGTACATCCTTTCTATCCTACCATCGAGTTCAGGATTTGTGATATGCCATTAAGAATTGATGAAACAGTCTGTATGGCTGCCATCATGCAAAGCCTGGTGGCAAAGATCTATAAGCTTCACCAGCAGAACCTGAGTTTTAGAAGCTATAGAAGGTTGTTATTGAATGAAAATAAATGGAGAGCATCAAAAAGCGGAATCGAAGCTCATCTCATTGATTTCGGAAAAGAAGAATCTGTTCCCTATCCCGATCTGCTGAAAGAACTTTTAGAGTTCATCGATGATGTAGTTGATGATCTCGGATGCAGGGAAGAAGTGGCTTATGCATGGAAAATACTGGAACACGGCACCGGTGCAGACCGACAGCTTCAGATATTCAGGGAAACGGGAGATCTCACAAAAGTAGTTGATTATATGATTTCAGAAACAGAATACGGTATTACGCACAGCGAAAATGCCTGGTAATTTTGGTTAATTTTGCAAAAATATAAGTGCGTATGAAGAATATCCGAATGGCTTTACTGGATATGAATAACAACCGTGTCAACCAGGGCTTTAAAAATATAAAAGAAATTTCGGAAGCATTTCGGGAAAGCTGTGCTGAGCCTGTAACGATCAGCACATTTGATGTTCGCTTTAAAAATGAGATTCCGGACCTTCATGATTTTGACATTTTTATATCTTCTGGAGGCCCGGGCGATCCTCACCAGGAAGGACTTGAATGGGAAGACCGTTTTGCAGGTTTATTGGACCAAATCTTTGAGCATAATAAGTCCCAACAGGTAAAGAAATATCTTTTTTTGATCTGCCATTCTTTTCAGCTAGCCAGCATCCACTGGAATCTGGGAAATATCTGCAAAAGAAAATCCTACTCCTTCGGGGTAATGCCTGTGCATAAAACTGAAGACGGTGAACATGAATTCCTGTTTGAAAATCTTCCTGATCCTTTTTATGCAGTAGATTCAAGAGCCTTCCAGTTCATCGAACCCAATTATGACCGCTTTGAAGAATTGGGAATGAAAATTACCGGCATAGAAAAATTCCGTCCTCATATTGATCTGGAGAGAGCGGTCATGTCCATCCGCTTCTCAGAAGAAATTTTTGGCACCCAGTTTCATCCTGAAGCCAATCCTACAGGCATGATGGAGAACCTGAAAGATGACAAAAACAAGCAGGCCATGATCGAAAGCTTCGGCATGGAAAAATATCTTGAAACCATTGACAGAATAGACGACGCGGATAAAATCATTTTAACCCAGGCTCAGATTATTCCCAGATTTTTACATCATGCAAAAGAAAATATTGTAAAGCAAACTGAAGCTATCGTTTAAGAACTTACCGTTTACTTTAGACTTGTAAGCTAATCGATACAACATTCAGAAGCAGGATTATTAAACTTAAAATCAATATATGACCGGATGAAGACCGGTCTTAAAATCACCAAAATATGATCCCGAAATACAGAAAACAGTTTAATCAGGAATTTTCGCAGGAAAAATATGATCAGGTAAAAGAAATTCTGATGCAGAAAAGCGGAATCATGCCCGTCTTCAGAATTTCCGAAAGCCCTCTGTTTCTGACCAGGGATTTTGAATCAAAGTTACTGGAAGCCAGCGAAAGCATCATCGACCAGATCAAAAGTCTGCCTCCAGAAACTTTACAGAAAGCCGTTCCTGATAACTGCCGGGTACCGAATGATACGAAACAGCCTCATTTTTTCACCATTGATTTCGGAATCTGTAAGAATAAACACGGTGAAATCGAACCCCAGCTGATCGAGCTTCAGGCATTTCCTTCTTTGTATGCGTTTCAGAAAGTTTTTGAAGATACATTTTGCGAAGTGTATCCTTTTCTTTCAGAAATCAGGAATCCGATGCCGCAAGAAGAATTTAAAAACTATATGAAAGAACTGATTGTCGGAGATGAAGATCCTGAACAGGTCGTTCTTCTGGAAATTTATCCTGAACAACAGAAAACTGCTATTGATTTTCTCCTGACTGAGAAATTATTAGGAATCAAAACCGTCTGTCTTACAACAATAAAAAAAGAAGGCAAAAAGCTGTTCTATGAAAATGATGGAAAACGTATTGAGATTAAAAGAATTTACAACCGTGTTATTTTTGATGAGCTGGACCGGATTCCCGATCTGAAAACAGAATTTGATTTCCGTGAAGAGATTGATGCGGTCTGGGTAACGCACCCCAACTGGTTTTTTAAAATTTCCAAATTTTTACTCCCACTTTTACAGCATCAGTATGTGCCGAAAAGTTATTTTCTGAATGAGTTCCCGGAAAGTGAAAGGCTTGAAAATTTCGTATTAAAACCTCTGTTTTCCTTCGCTGGAACCGGTGTAAATCTGCATCCGACCCAAGAAATAACAGATGTGATTGGGGACAAAGAAAATTACATTTTACAGCGCAAAGTTCAGTATGAACCGATCTTTGAAGACATCAACGGAGAATTTGCCAAAGCGGAAATCCGCCTGCTGTACATCTGGAGAGAACAGGATGAACGCCCTATCCTATTGGAAAACCTGGGGAGAATGACAAAAGCCGAAATGGTAAATGTTGATTTCAATAAAAATGATGCCATCTGGATCGGAAGTTCCAATGCATTTTTTGCAAAGGAATAATTTATGATATTTTATTGTAATGTATTAATGAAGTACATGATGGACATTTCAAAACGATAAAATAACTATTTAATTATTAATCTCATCAGTTTCAAACATTCATTCAAAGTTAACGCTTGATGGTGGCCATTTAAAATATTTTCAGTCTTAAATCAGGATATCTTGAAATCAAAAGAGCCAAAGTTTGAGATGTTTCCTTAACAAAGTAACCTGATAATGGTGCAAAACCTCTTTGCAACCCGCTTTTATATCTCTTTCGGTCAGTATAATAATTTCTAAAAATACCCGCTAAATATTTAATATAGAAAAATATCGAATGTGGTTTTGCTAGAATATAAAGATCTGAATTGTCATTCAGGGTTAATCGAACCGTACTTATTCTCCACTTTGAAATGATTGAATCAGGATAGATATTTTCAGTTCTTATCTTAATGATCCGGGCAGGGTCTATTTCCATTCCATTAAACAGAATTTCATCTGTCAAAACCAATGTATTAAGATTTGTCCCAAATTTCCGGAAAATAATAACCGTGTCAATTAGCCAGATTATGATAAAGATCACTCCACCAAGCCAAAGAAAAGCCTGTAGTTTATTCGTAGAGAAAATTCCGCAGATCACTCCGCAAAAAATAGCGAAAGGAAGAATATTATACCATAACCGGTCAAAATAATTTCCACTGATTCTCATAATTTTTTTATTTTACATAATCTTTCAGGTAGAATGAATCTGTGCCATCCTGTTTCTCCCTGTCATCCACAAAATTTCTATAGGTATACTTTTTTCCTTTATGCTCAAGCCTGTTTTTTTCCTGTAGGTAATCTCCGTAATATTGAAAACCTCCTGAAATAAAATAATTGCTCAACAGTTGATCTTCTTTAGCAAGAACATATAAATTGCAGGATTTGAATTTTTCATTATTATATCTCCCCGTGTTGTTGGTCTCGAAAAGGTAAAGCTTGTTACCCACACTCCATATCCTGTATGAAAATTCTGAGTTCCTGTAGTAAAAATCGGTCTTCCCCAGTTTCTTTTCCAGCAATTTCTCAAACTCTTCCGTCTTTAAAATTGTTCTGATTTCCAGCCTGTATGCATTTACTTGATTTTTTGTCCTGTTCTTGTAGAACGATACATAATTAGTGGATAATATGGACTGCTCCTGCTTATTAAGAGTTCCTGAAAAAGAAAATCCAGAGAATTGCAGCAAGGAAGGATCGGTACTGTTATAAATAATAATACCCGAAAGATCACTGTTTTTATGGAGTTCATATTTTTTTTCAATGGCCGATAGGTCCACCGGAAAGGATAATCGATCAAGATCAAAACTATTTACCTGACAATACATCAACAACGGAAAAAGGGTTAATAAAATGATACTCTTCATGATAAATATTTATTTTGCCAATGAATCTGATATTTTGAAATGGCTTATTTAAATATATGATTATTACCGTAAATACTATGAATTTATAAACAGAAATATACAAAATCCAAATAACTTATTTAATCGTGCTTTAAAGTACTTTTAATATCTAATAATTTACTTTTATAAAAATAACTAAAAATGTAATTCTATCTGGGATTACATTGCTTTTCCTCCGTATAAATACGGTACTAAAATTCAGGTATTTATACGGATTCGTAAAATTTTGTACGGCTGTAACTTTATACCACATTTTTAAGAAGACTTAAAAACAAATCAGGATAAAAATAATCATGAAAACAGATTTAGAAAATGCTTTAAGTTTCAGGAAGAATTAGAATCAAAAAAAGCTATTAAAGCTGGTCATCCACCTGTTGTATTACTATAACAAAGACGTATTGATGGTTCTGCTATGGTAGCGATTCGAGAAAATGAAAATCTTTGGATTACTTATGAATAATAAATTAAGCAACGACTCAATTGAATTATGAATCACTCAAAACTGACGCAGAAGCAGATCCTTTTTCTATATGCCTTTTTAAGGCAGGCCGACAGATCGCTGGACAAGAGCAGATGGACATCTCTTAAAGAACTGAATGCCTATTATCAAAACAGGATAAAGCCTGAACAGATGATCCATTACCTGAAGACGCATTTTAATATTGTAAAAAAGGATATAGATCTGACCAATGACGGTTCTTCCCAGAGAACTGTGATCGATAGAGTAAGAACGTTTTTTCAGCAAAATCATCTTACAGCAGATGAATTGTCATGCTTATATAATCTTTTATTATCATTTGACCAGTATTTGAAATCCGATTCATCCTATACAAGCCAGACAGAAATATTAAGAATCGATATTGCAAAATTTTACTCAAGAATACTAGCACCGAAAATTTCAAGCGGAAATTTAAAAAAGCTGAAGTTTACAGAACACTATGAACAAAACAGACTGGCGAAACCTTTTGTATTAAATAAAGTGATTCCGGAAGATTTCTATGAGAAAAAAATTAATTAGCTTCTGCCGTTTTTAAGATTCAGAGCAAAAAAGAGAGTGTCCGAACTTTATGGACACTCTCATGACGTATTATCCTTTATGGTTTTCCAGGTCTCATTATCCCCTGTTTTTTTAAGAACACCATTATGATTGATGTGAATTAAACGACATCCATATTTTCCGTTAATTTTAAGTAATTTTATGGTGTTGCTATTCCAGATCGTGAATTAATAAAATTACAAGGCTATGCAAGAACGTTTAAGACCGATAATGTCTTTGCCATTTATCATCTGTTTAGGATTATTGCTGTTGAATGATTTTTATTTAAAAGCAGTTTACCACAACATTCTCACCGGTAAGCTATCAGATCTATGCGGTTTATTCATATTTCCAATTTTCTGGTCTGTTTTAAAACCAAAGTACAGATCACAAATATTTATAGCTACTGCTGTATTTTTTATCTATTGGAAAAGTGCCTATTCACAATCATTTATTGACTTTTTCAGCTCTGCATTTTTCAGAATTGAGCGCACAGTAGATGTAACCGATCTTTTGACATTACCTGTGTTAGCATTAGCATGGTTCAGCCTAAAAAATGATCTGGAACATCCAAAAGCTTCAGCATGGCAGCACAAATTTAATCCTTATGGTATAGCAGCCATTGCCGTATTTTCATTTTATTCTACCAGCCAGCCAAGATATACCCAAAGATTTGACCAGCCGCAGTATGTACTTTTAAAGTCAAATATATCCGTGGACAGCACTGATTACAATGAGTTTCATTATTACAAATTTGATTCACTGCTCGCCGTAAAAATCGATGAAATCAGTATGTCGCAGAGACCGGCAAAAGATGATGATTACAACAAGAATGCTGAAATTAAAAATTTAGACCAATCCATTTTGCAGATGCTTGGTAATGAGGCACACCTGATAGCTCCCGGCACAATTACATCTTTGAGAATAAAAACTGCTGAAGGAGAGGATTCAGTAAGATTTAACGGTGGACGCCTGGATGGAAAATTCACCAGGAAGAAGGACGGAAAAATCATTATTGAAGGCTTCTATAAAATGGGCCTTGAAGACTCTCTCTGGATTTTCCGCGATGCTGCCGGTCATGTGAACCGTAAAATAACGTTTGTGAACGGAGAGCGTACAAAAATACAGCACTTTAAAAATAATATGCCTGTAAAATCTGAAAACATCTACACGCGATCAGATACGGTCAGGGATAAAGGTATTCAAATTATCATACTTATTTTGTTATTGGCAGCTACCGTTTTTTTGATTATTAGAAATTATCGTCAGTCGCCTGAAAAACTAGAAATCCAAAAAGTATGGAAGTGGCTTTTATGTCTTGGTTTACCTTTTCTTGTATGGGGTTTACATTTTGCGATTACCCTTTTATTAGGTGATTACCAACACGACATTTTTGTTATGTTTGGGATGGCTGTTCTAACTTATTTAATAACATGTCCGCTGTTTTTTATTGTCGTTTTCTGGATAAAATTCAGTAAGCAGATTGATATACTTTGGTATATTCTTCTTTTTGCATTATGTTTTAGCATCTGGATAGAAATCAATATTTTTATGGAACTCTCCGCTTAGTTCCATCGTTTATAAATTGCCTCTAAAGCTCAAAACAAGATCAATGAAACAGCAGGATTTACCTCTATTTATTTTTTTAAAATCCAATCCTTAAAAGAGTAGTATTGATAAATGTGCAAAATAAAAATAATAAGGAGAACTGATGCAGCTCTCCTTATTGTTTTACGATGTGGTGTAAAAATTATATAGTAATTCTTTAATTTATCTTCATCCTTAACACACCATATTTTTCGATGCTTAGCAAGATAATTTGATTTTTCGGCAGTTCTCTGTATAGATTATTTGAAGTGATACCCGATTGCAGAATTTTCCCGTCGATGGTAAACACCTTATATGCTTTATTATTCGGAATTGACTTAAAATCCTTCATCACTTCTACTGTCGATAATGTTGTCGAGTTGTAGGTACATGTTTGATTACCAAACTGCATTGTAAAATTATTAATATCCAAAGGCTGACCTGAAGTATTGGTCCAGGAAGCATAAAATGTACTTGCCTGGCTCCAATAACCGGCATTTACAAATGACAAATTATTAATTGTTCTTGGATCTCCGGTGCCCGGAATGACAGAGTTACTGCTGTAAAGTAAATAATAAGGGTTACTTTGTGATTTAATAAAATTAGGACATTGAGATTTTACGCCAACTCCGATTGATAATGCAATTGCGAAACATAGGTTTTTCATGTGTTTTTTTTTAAAATTGTAAGTTTTCAGCGAGTATCAGGAAACAATGCCCTGTAAATAGTATCAGTTTATATTCATTAAATAAATCGGGCAATGCTGAAATAATCACTGTTCATGTTATCTAAAATTCTGATGCAAAGGTATATACGCTAATACACATTTTCTCTGTAAAAAAATGTTCAAAACTTGCAAAAAGATTTTTTAAGAAAAAAACAGGAAATTGGAGTGGTATGATAAAAAATACGGAAAGTTTTTTTACATAAATCATTACCTGTATTAATATGATAAATTACTTAACTCATTTTTAACAAAGCTTTAATTTTAAGAGTATCATAATTTAAAATATATTAAAAAAATAATTAGACTCTCTGAATTATCTTAGATTGGACAATCATGTAAATCCATTAATCATAATCTTAATAGAAATTTCGGATATCCTATATTTATTTTAGTGGCAGCATCCCTGTTAAATCATATTCTTTAATAGCTATCAATCGTTGACCACTTTTCCCTTTTAGAAAATCAACGATAATTACATATTATTAAAACTTAAAAATATGAGTAATAAAATAGTATGAACCTCGCCAACACCATTTTAACAGATAGATAAATTTGAAATAGATTTAAAACAAAGTCAAATGGAAAACTTTAATATTAACAATTTATATATATATTTGTCATGAACATTTATTTTCTAATTTTTATTGTCACCATGCCAATAATAGCACTGGTGTTTCATGTAGTCAAAAAATCTCATAAAATCCTGTGATGAAATCGAATTTGAAATCCAGAATCGGTGCTTGAAAGAATATGGTACAACAAAAAGCCAAGGAAAGAAAATGACAATAACAGTACAAACTAATTGGTAACCCTATTCTATGTGAAACCATTTAATTTCAAAATGCTTAATTAAACAAATCCTTGTTATTCTTTTAATAATAAGTATACAGAGGAAATGGGAATCAAAGTGATATTGCCATAACCATATCTTTAATTCCTGGTATTTCTTTAAGGTTTTTAAAGTAACTTTAAAACCAATTATTTTGAGATTTACCTTATTACTTTCTGTATATCTTTAAGCAATAATTGTTCCTCCTAATCAAATCTTGAAGGTGATAACAGATGGACAAATTTGGTATAGTTTTCAAAGCAAGTACTAATTTTCCATTAGTTTCTTTGTTGTAATCCATTGCATTTTATTTCAGGAAAGAAATTAATTTATCCTTGCCCCTTCATTAAATCTTTAACAATATCTAACCCTATCTTTATTTCCTGTTTTATTTCACTGTTCATCAAAGAAAAATCCATTTCATCTTCATTCATTTTTTCCCATTTCAGAGCACATTCCGAAAGTTTAAAAAGTCCGGCGCTCCCTCCTGTACCTTTTAGCTTGTGAAGAATGATCTTTGTTTCTACCATATTTTTTTCTCCAGCTGCTTTTTCTATATTTTTTTCTGCCTTTTCAAGTTCCTGGATAAGCAGATTGAGAAATATTTCTTTGAAATCATCATCGCCACCAATCTGTTCGTTCAGCATATTCATATCGATGTATTTTTCCAGCTTCATTTCCGATTGGACTTCTGCATAACCCGCATCCATATTGTTATTATTACTTTTATTAACACTAATGTACTTTTTGAGCATTTCCATAAGGTCTGCCTGTCTTAGGGGTTTCGGAAGAAAATCAGTCATACCGGATTCCAGACATTTTTCTTTTTCACCCAATACGTTTCCGGCGGTAACTCCTATGATAGGCGTATTTTCGTATCCAGGCACCATCCGGATCTGCTGGGTTGCCTCTATCCCATTCATTACCGGCATCTGCACATCCATCAGAATAATGGAAAATTGTTTTTCCTTGCATGCTTTCAGGGCTTCCAAACCATTGACTACTTCCGTTAAATGAGCATCGGAGACAATGGAATTCATCATTTTATTATTGAGAACCATATTTACCGGATTATCATCCACCAAAAGAACCTGAAGTTCCGGAGCAAATGAATAAGAATCTTTTTCAGACTGATCCTGAACAATTTTTAATTCATTGTTCTGAGCTACCCTTCGCAGGGTTTTATATAAGTCATCAGATTTAATAGGCTTCAACAGCAAATATGTATTTTCTTTTTCACGAATTGAAGCAATGACGTCTAATTCTTCCGAGGAAGACGACAGTATCATAATGGGAGGATTGACTTTCCGCTGGTTAAAAAGCTCTTTGATTTTATCGATTGTTTCCAATCCAGACATGACCGGCATATAATAATCCATCAGGATTACATCAAACAATTCACCCTTAAACAGGATCTCCAGGGCTTCCATTCCGTTGGCGGCCAGCGTGGATTCGATATTCTTATAGGCAAGCATATGCTGGAGAATAATCCTGTTGTTTTCATTATCATCAACCACCAAAGCTTTTTTAACAGTCATATGATCAACTTCTCCCGCTTCGGAAATTTCGTAAGGAATCTCAATATCAAAGAAAAAGACGGACCCTTTTTCCGGTGCACTGATCAGCGATAAATGGCTTCCCATATACATCAGAATATTATTTGAGATGGTAAGGCCAAGACCTGTTCCTCCATATTTTTTGCTGATTGAACTGTTTTCCTGGGTAAAAGCATTAAAGATAGATTTCTGTTTTTCAACAGGAATACCGATTCCCGTGTCTCTTACAGAAAAGCGAAGGGTAATATTTTTATCATCCATATGCAGCTTTTCCACTTTTAATTCAATCTCACCCTTTTCTGTGAATTTCACAGCATTACTCAAAAGGTTGATCAGGATCTGTTTCAATCTTGATTCGTCAATAAGAAGCGTTTTCGGAAGCCCCGGTTCAATATTCAGAAGAAGCTCGATATTTTTTCTCTGTGACTGATAGAGAATGGCATTAATAACCTGGTTCAACATCTCATAAACATCGCTTTTCTCAATTAAAAGCTCCATCTTCCCGGATTCTATTTTAGAAAAATCCAGTATATCGCTAATGATATTGAGTAAATTCTCCCCCGATTCATTGATATATTTAAGATACTGTGTCTGTATTTCATTCAGCGGTGTCCTCAGGAGAAGGTCCGAAAACCCTATGACTCCGTTTAAAGGAGTACGGATTTCGTGGCTCATATTGGCCAGGAACTCTGATTTTGCCCTGCTTGCCATATCTGCTGTTTCTTTGGCATGTATGAGTTCCTCATTTACCCGTATGGCATTTGTAATATTTTGTACGGAAATAATGATACCTCCGACTTCATTTTCCGTGAGATACCATGGTCCGACTTTAAGGTCATAGTGCTGAGTCTCTTCCTGACCGTCCATCTTTACCGCAAAGTCACCGTTTATGTAGGTTTTACCCAGCAGCGCATTGTTATAGATTTCTTTTCTCTCTTCGGGAACATTCGGAGATACCACGAACAGATTATTCCCGATAAGATCTTTATCATTCATCCTGAATTCTTCCCTCCATTTACTGCTTACGGAAACATAATTAAGATCTTTATCAAACATGGCCAGCGGAATAGGCACGTCGGTTACAAAAGACTGCATCATCGCTTCCTTTCTGCTAATTTCCAGAAACATCTTTTTGAAGGCATCAATATCCTGGATGATTCCAAAAATTCTGGTGCAAACCTCCTCTTCAAATTCCGGAATCCCTTTTACTCTTACCCAGATCATGACGCCGTCAGTACGCACAAGCTGAAGTTCTTCATCAAAAGGAATTCCCTCTGTTAAGGCTCTGTTGAAGAGATATCTCATTCTTTCCCTGCTGTCTTCCTGATAGAATCCGATGGCATTTTCGAAATCCGGTTGGAAATCATCCTGTACTTTATGAATCTCTTTGGTACTCTGAGACCAAAAGAGATTGCCAGTATTCAGGTTGACTTCCCAACCGCCTACCTGAGCTACCGTACTCATTTGCTCAAGAATTTCTTTCGTGTAAAACAGATCTTTTTCTAATTTACTTCGACGGATAAGATCAGATCTTAATTGGATGTAAAAGAAAACGGTAACAGCAATGGCCGCTAAGGCAGAGAAGATGATAAATAAAACGGTCAGTCTGGAAGATCTGTTCAGATCTTTATTTTTTACAGCAAGCTGAACTTCCTCGTATTTTACAAATTCCTGAACCAGCATGCGGCACTTGTCCATAGTGGCTTTATTATGTTCAAGTTCCTTTGGGGTCATTGATATGCCCTTTCTACGTTTCTCAATAAGCAAGGTATTCCCGTCCATCATCATTTCAGAAGTACGCATGAGTTCATTCAGAAGTTTGATCTGATGTTTGTCTTTCAGATTCAACGAATTTATATTAGAAATATATCCAGGATATTTCTTTGTACTTTTGTTGAAGGGCTCAAGAAAACTTTCCTGACCTGTAAGCTGAAATCCCCGGTTTGCCGTTTCAGCATCTAACAAAGTGTTTAAAATATCTTCTACTAAACTTATCGCTTCCTTACTTTTTAGAAAACTTTCCCTGTTGTCCATCTGCTTCTGTATGCTGATATAAGACGCTACAGAACCCGCAATAAGCAGTAATAGAGAAAGCACCACTCCAATCTGGAGATTTAGTATAATTTTTTTTGGCATTTAAATTAATTTAATAATCATGTAAAAAAAGTACATGCTTTAAAACATCAATATTTATTTCATACGGCTTGATCATCCCAAAGCTGATTAACAAACCTGCAACTATTTTTGAGCATCGCAAAATAATAGTATTCCATACGGTTAAATTTATAGAAAATACTTTTCAAAATCGTGAATACCGATTAGAAAATAAATTTTATCGGAGATCATATTATATTCATTGTCATTTTTCAAATTGTTTAAAATTCATTGATGCTTTGATTCAGAAAATCATTAAGATGTAATGTACACATCGTCATAATATAAAAACATTAACATTTGCTAATCACATTTTAAATGTACAATTTTTTTTAATTTTTTATAGACAATACACGTAATTTTTGTTATTACTGTATTAAATCAGCACTGTTAAATCTAAGTCAATAATAAAAAACAACTAAAGTCTTTGCAAACATTAAGATTAAGACTTTTGTCATTTATTTTTTGACGGATAAATACAAAACCCTTCCGTTTTAATAGAAGGGCTTTGTGTTTTAATTCCTCATTACAATATATTCCCGCTCAATCGGTTACGGAAATTATATAATTGCTCATTAAGCTTTATCTTCTTCCAGCAATTCTTTGGTCTGATATTCCTGTACAAGATCGATGGCATTGGAAATAACATCGCTCAGCGCCGTAATGAAAGTACCTTCTTCAGCCATTCCCATGGCATGTTTCAGGGCATCGATTTCTTTAGGGATAATTTCATAGCTGACACTTTTACCTGAAGACTGCATTCCTTCAATGATCAATCCGTTAATTTCATCTTCCGTTCTCCCTCTAAGATGCTTTTCATTTCTGATGATGATATGATCAAACATTCTTCCGGCAATTTTTCCACATTCCATAATGTCACCATCGCGTCGGTCTCCGACTCCGGAGATAATTCCTATTTTCTTCGTGGACTCAACATTTTTAAGATAATCTTCGATTGCTTTATAACCAGAAGGGTTATGAGCAAAATCAATTAATACTTTAAAGTTCTTAAACTTAAAAACATTCAGCCTTCCCGGTGTCAGTTGTGCACTCGGAATAAAAGTTCGCAAAGAATTTGAAATATCTTCAATTCCGAAACCATATAAATAACATGCTAAACTGGCTGCCAGCACATTTTCTATCATAAATTTGGCCTTGCCTTCCATGGTAATCGGAAAATCTTTTGCTTTACCGATCCTGATCTTCCAGTCGCCTTTTTTAATGGTTACAAAACCCTCTTCATACACGCAGGTAATTTTTCCTTCTTTTGCAAATTTCTGGATATGTGGATTGTCTTCATTCATGCTGAAGATGCCAACCTGGCTGTCCAGATCATTCACAATTTTCATAGAATACTCATTGTCTGCATTCAAAATACTCCAACCGCTTTTCTTTACGCTGTCAAGCACAACCCTCTTTACACGTGTAAGATCTTTAAGGTTATGAATGTCATTTAACCCAAGATGGTCTTCCTCAATATTAGTCAAAACACCAATGTCACATTGTGAAAAGCCCAGTCCTGAACGTAAAATTCCGCCTCTGGCCGTTTCCAAAACAGCAAATTCTACAGTCGGGTCTTTCAGAATAAATTCTGCTGACATCGGGCCTGTAGTATCACCTCTGGACAGCATGGTATTCTGGATATAAATTCCGTCTGAGGTGGTAAAACCGACTCTGTAGCCGTTGCTTTTAACAATATGTGAAATCAACCTGGTGGTGGTGGTTTTTCCGTTTGTTCCCGTCACTGCGATAATCGGGATTGTAAACGGTTTCCCCTGCGGATACAGCATATCCACTACCGGTGCCGCCACATTTCTCGGCAATCCTTCGCTTGGAGCGAGATGCATCCTGAATCCGGGTGCAGCATTCACTTCAATAATAGCTCCGCCGCTCTCCTTTAAAGGCTGGGTAAGGTTTTGGGCCATGATATCTATCCCACATACATCAAGACCTATAATTTTCGAAATCCTTTCGGCCATGGTGATGTTTTCCGGATGCACCATATCGGTCACATCTATAGAAGTTCCGCCGGTCGATAAATTCGCTGTGGATTTCAGATAAACCACTTCCCCTTTGTGGGGTACGGTTTCCAGCGTATACTGAAGCTTTTCCAAAAGCTCTGTCGTATCTTTATCTATGGCGATTTCCGTTAAAACATTTTCATGCCCATAACCTCGCCGGGTATCTTTATTTTCTTTTTCGATCAGCTGCTGAAGGTTAAGTTCGCCGTCACCTACCACATGTGCCGGTACCCTTCTTGCTGCAGCTACCATTTTATTGTTGATGACTAAAATCCTGAAATCATAACCCGTAATATATTTTTCAACAATTATTTTTTTAGAATACTGCTGAGCATGCTCAAGTCCTAGTTTTGCAGATTCCCAGTCGTTCACATTAATAGAAGAGCCTTTTCCATGGTTCCCATCCAGCGGCTTGATTACTACCGGATACCCTATTGTTCTCACTACTCTGTCCAGCCCTTCATCATCCATTATAAGGTCACCAACCGGAACCGGAATTGCTGCATCATGAAGCATTCTTTTGGTCAGTTCTTTGTTACAGGCAATGTCTACGGCAATGGAACTTGTTTTTCCCGTGATGGTTGCCTGAAAACGCTGTTGGTTTACACCATATCCTAACTGAACAAGAGAATTATTCCCCAAACGGATCCATGGGATTTTACGGGAAACGGCTTCCTCTACAATACTTCCTGTAGATGGTCCCAAACGAACTCTCTCACGTATTTCTTTTAAGGTTTGTATGCAGGCGTTCAAATCATACTCCTCACCTTGGATTAAAGCTTCTGCAATTTTTACGGCTTCTTCAGCTGCATAAATTCCTGCATTTTCTTCAATATAATTAAATACGACATTATACACGCCCGGAGTCCGGGTTTCACGTGTTCTTCCGAAACCCACTTCCATCCCGGCCAGCGTCTGTATTTCAAGCGCAATATGTTCAATAACATGCCCCATCCAGGTTCCCGTTTCCACACGGTGGAAAAAACCGCCTGCATAACTTTCGGAACACCTGTGGGTATACAGAGAAGGGATCAGCTTTTCTATTCTTTCCCTGAATCCATCTATTTTATTGGTAGGAAAATTTTCCATTTCCTCGAGATCAAGCCTCATCTGTATCAGCTTTTTTCTTCTGATACTCCATATATTAGGGCCGCGCAATGCCTGTATTTTTTCAATTTTCATAGTCTCTGTGCATGTTTAATAGTTAACGATAACTCGATCAGAAATCAAAGATAATGCAAAACCCTAAATGAAACTATACCACGGTTAAACATTTATAAAAAATAACCTTAAAATTTAAACAATTCTAAAATACTCAGACTCATTTAAATTGGTCATGGATTTTTCCACCTCTTAATTATTTTTTAACTTTGCACCCTATGATGAAACCTGTTGGAAAATTAATTGTTATCGGTGGTGCTGTGAACAAGGGCAGTTTTGCTGAAACCGATTTTGATCAGAATATAGAAAAAAATCTGAACTTTTTTGAAAGAGGGATCCTTCGTAAAATCATTAACGAATCAAAACTCAAAGAAGACTCCGTTATTGAAATTATTACGACCGCTTCACAGATTCCTCAGATTGTAGGTTCGGAATATAAAAAAGCATTTGAATTCTTAGGTGCTAAGAATGTTAACGTGCTGGATATCCATAACCGTGAAGAAGCTAACTCCGATGCTATCGTGGCAAGAGCTAATGCGGCGGACGTTGTTATGTTTACCGGCGGTGACCAGCTGAGGTTAACTTCCATTCTCGGGGGAACCCGGTTCCATGATACGATTCTGTTAAAATACCAGGAACAGGATTTTATTTATTCCGGGACTTCTGCCGGAGCAGCTGCCGCTTCTGAAAATATGATTTATCAGGGAAGCAGCTCAGAATCGCTCCTGAAGGGTGAAATTAAAACGACCCAGGGCCTTGGATTAATAGATAATGTTATTATAGATACCCATTTTGTACAGCGGGGAAGAATCGGGAGACTTTTCCAGGCTGTTGTAAACAATCCGAGAACCCTTGGAATCGGTTTAGGGGAAGATACAGGGCTTTTTATCTATAATGATGTGATGACCGCCGTTGGTTCAGGACTGGTGATTTTAGTAGACGGACGGTTCATTAAGGATACCAATCTTACAAACATCAATCTGGGAGAACCTATTTCTATTGATAACCTGACTGTACATGTTATGTCAATGAATGACCATTATGATTTGACGACAAAAACGCTGACCATTGAGAATTCCCAGTATAATCCAATACCGGAAGAAAAATAAATTTTAAAATGATAAACTGTTAGTTAAATAATTTCAGCTACCATCTGTTACAAAATACAATTATGAAAATAATCATCCATGGCGGATTCTTCTCAGAAAGCGATCAAAGCAGCGAAGTAAAAACAGCTAAACAAAATTCTTTAAAAGATATTGTTCAGAAGTCGTTTGAATATTTACAAAACAATTCCGCATTTGATACAGTGGCATATGCCGTTTCTTTGCTTGAGAACGATGAGCTGTATAATGCAGGAATGGGATCACAGATTCAGAGCGATGGAGTCATCAGAATGAGTGCTGCGATTATGGATGGCAGCACCCAGAAAATGAGTGGTGTCATTAATATTGAAGAAGTAAAAAATCCGGTTTTCGTAGCCAGAGAACTGATGAAAGAAGATGACCGTGTTTTGGGAGGTGAAGGTGCCAAAGCCTATGCTGAAGAACATGGTTTTGAAAATTTTTCTACTGAGATCGCTCAAAGAAGGAAGGAATATGAAGAAAAGCTTAAAACCGGCGGAAAAGGAACGGTAGGCTGTGTAGCCATCGATAAGGACGGAAAACTCGCTGTAGCAACCTCTACCGGCGGAAAAGGTTTTGAACTTCCGGGAAGAATTTCCGATTCGGCTACCGTAGCAGGAAATTATGCCAATTCAGACTGTGCCGTAAGCTGTACAGGCGTGGGCGAAGATATTGTAAGCAATGCCACTGCCGCAAAAATAGTAACCAGAGTAACGGACGGGATGTCTTTGGAAAACGCTTTTACCAAAACATTTGATGAATTAAAAACCATTGACGGTTTTGCAGGTGCCATTGCGATTGACAAAGAAGGCCATATCTATCATCAGGATTCTCATCCAACCATGGTTTTTGCCAGTTTTGATGGAGAAAATTTTAAGATATTCAAATAAATTTAACATTATTTTATAAGTCGCTTTATTTTTTTGGCACACATTTTACATGATTGTTAGTAACAAATTTTAATATTAACATTTAAAGAATAAAAATCATGGGAAATAAAACAAAAGGCTTATTAGCATTGGTTGGTTTAGGAGCATTAGCATATTGGAAATACAAAAATTCATCTGATGAAGAAAAGCAAATGGTGAAAGATAAAATCAACACAGCGAAAGATAATTTTAATAAATGGGGGAATGATCTTAAAGATAAAGCTAACAATGTAGCTTCTCAAGTACAAGATAAAGCAAGCAGCGTAGCTTCTCAAGTGAAAGATCAGGCGGAAGATGTAGAAAATCAGGCACAGCAGGCTGTTAATTAAAAGAATAATTTATTTTAACATTCATATACAGAAAGTCATCACAGTTTTTAATTGTGATGACTTTTTTGTGCCTGCAATGAATACACCATCGGGATTTTATTTCCGAATGCAGCGATCCTCCACTTGCCCTTTTCAAATTCCTCAACATGACGGAAACAGGGATAAGGAGACCAATTGAATTCGCTGAATTTATTTATACTGAGTCCGTTTTCCAATAAACTCTGTACTACTTCAGAAAGAGCATGATTCCACATCACATACTCCTGAACAATAGCTGAGGACTGATCGGCATAAGTGCCTTCATATGTTTCTACAATCGGCTTTTCATTAAAATAACTGTATTTTATCTGTTCAAAATCATCATCAAACATCCAGATTACCGGATGAAATTCAGCCATTACAAACTTCCCTTCCGGTTTGAGGAAATGATTTATAATTCCTGCCCATTTATTCAGATCAGGAAGCCAGCCGATGGTTCCGTAGCTTGTAAAAACATAATCGAACTTCTTATCAAGAAACTCAGGAAGGCTGTATACATCAGTACAGATGAATTGTGTATCTGTTCCCACTTTTATAGCAAGTTCTCTCGCTGCATCGATGGATTTGTCTGATAAATCAATCCCGGTGACTTCGGCTCCCATTCTTGACAGTGAAATGGAATCCTGGCCGAAATGGCATTGAAGATGAAGAATCGATTTTCCCTTTATTTCTCCCAAAAGTCCAAGTTCAATCGAATTCAGAGAAGTTCTGCCTTTTACGAACTCATCTACAAAATAGAAATCTGATTTCAGGTGAGTATCCACCTTGGCATTCCAGGAATTTTTATTGATATCTAAATAGTTTTCCATGGTTTAGTTGTATTTATGTTTTATTAGTTAATAGTTATTAAAAATATTCAGCTGCAAGTTTGACCTGTCTCTAACTTTTTGCTTTGGATTCTTTTACATCTTTACATTAATCCGTATCTATAATTTCTCTAAGAACTTTTTCTTTTGTAATGTGAACTCTTCTTCTGTCAAAATTCCGTTTTCCCTTAACATGGCAAGCTTTTCAAGTTGCTCAAAAACGGAATCTTCTGTAAGAACTTTTTCTTTATTTGCCTGTTGGTTTTCGGAAGTTTCTTTGTTATAGATTTTTTTAATAAAATCATAGAAAACCTGTGCATCATCTTTATCGAAAAAACATTCGAATTCCACCGCTTTTTCTTCTGTATGAATAATGATGACAGGAGATATGAAATGATTTCTGAAATTTACTCCCGTGATAGTTTCATTGGGATAATCATGCACTTTCAGTACTCCGAACATGGCTTTTGATACGGAGACAATCCTTTTTGGGGTAACCAGTAAAATCCCGGCATCTACCGTTCTTAGAAACTGGGCATCCGTGACAGCGAGTATCGGTTCATCAGCAGCAAGAATATAAGGCAACTCTTTAATTTCTCCTTTCGTAAAAACAGAAAGGTTGGCTTTCGCCTGTTTGAGCTGAGCTTTTATTTCCCTTAGTCTCCTTTTATAAAATTCACGAGGCAGTCTTTCCGTTTCAGTATGCACAGTTACAGAAAGTCCATCTGCTTGGAGTAATTCATCAGTTTTATCCTCGCTTTTTATTAAATTGCCGCTTTGTATAAGGTTTTTAATATCATCAATACTGAAATGATGAAGGTCAGACAACAGTGCCTGGTTGATATTGCTGGCTTTCTCCAGGCATGTATTGCAGAGGACATTTCCATCTGAAAGTCTGTTTTCACCCAGCATCTGGTCTATTGATGTCAGTTTCTTTCCGCACAATCCGCAATGATCATTCATATCTGTATGTTTAAATCTGAATTATTTTAAAGCCTTTCCAGTAATTTCTTTTTCTGTTCGGCAAACTCTTGTTCTGTAAGAATTCCTGTTTCACGCAGCTTTCCAAGTTTCTCCAGTTGCTCAAAGATAATCTCAGGAGATTCTTTTTTGACTTCTGAATTTTGTGCAGCAGGTGTCAGAGTATTCTGAGGAAATACAGACTCTGAAACCGGAAGATTGTATATATTGAAAGAAGTAGCCTGAATTTGTTGTTGTTGTTGTTGTTGTTGTTGTTGTTGTTGTTGTTGTTGTTTATCCGACCGGTTTGCTGATCCGCTGATATATGCATTTACCGCATTACAAAAATTCCTTGCATCATTTTTATTATGCAGCTTGAATTCTGCACAGCTACCGCTTTTGGTATATATTTTAAGAGTTGAATACAGAAGACTTTCAATATGTTCAACAGATGCAATATTCTGGTAAAGATATTCGTTCTGCTGTATATTCCCAAAGAATTTTTTATCGATGAACACTACTCTTTTCTGACTGGCAAAAATAAGTCCTTCCACTTTATCCGGTACGGTTAATCCTTCTGCGATAGCCGTCAGTTTTTCATTTTCGTCAAGAACATTAACCAGTTCTTTTACTTCTGCATCTACAAAAACACTGAGTCTTGCATTAAGTGCCACGATCTGATCCTGAATTATATCCAGCCGGGTTACGGCACCGCCAAATCCGAAACTCTGTGTTTGGTTTTGAGCATCTTTAAATTCAGATCCCTGTGAAATGGTAGGCTTATCAAATTCACCTATTTTCCCCTGAAGAATAATTCCGCGGATCTCAGGAAGAAATAATTGTCCGAGATTATCGACAATATCTTTATTAATATCAGTAGCCTCGTTTAGGCATTTGTTGCACAAGAAATGACCGTCTGCCAGCCTATTGCCACCTAAAAGCGTATCCAGAGATGTTAAGGGTGCTCCGCACAATCCACAAATATTGTTCATCCGGTTTTATATTTTATAATTTGAATTAATTGTTTAAAATTACATTAATCCAAATTACGAATTTATATTAAATATATCTCTCTGGATAAATACTCTATATTTTCACAAAACCCGATAGTCTGTTTAAAATGTAACTGTAAGCGTTCAAATTCATTAGATTAGATTTTATTGCATTTCTATCTGCGTAATCAATTATAACTTAATTTAACCACTTTCTCAGTTATTTCTTGGAGCGATTTTTTAAATCATACATTAAATTTTAGACTTAATAAAGTCTGCAAAGTCCTCAATTGTATAATTTTCTTTTCTCAATTTTTCAATGACTTCAGGATCATTATTGGTCACTTCTAATATTTTCTTAGTATCAACTAAAAAAGCATTTGCATCTTTAGGACGGGATCTCGTTACATTTGGATTTTCAAAATCAACTAATAGAATTTTGAACTTTTCTCCGTTTTTATTTTTCCAGCTGCTTCTTGGTCTGATATTTAAAGCTGCCCCAACTAGTCCGCCACCATAAGGATTATTAGATCCGAATATTTTTCCATCCTTTTTTTCATTGATAAAAATCACCCAGTATCTTTTACTTACAATATCAGCTTTAACATAGAAATCACTATAAATGTAAGCAGCATTCCACATACTGAAGTAATAGTCATCATTAAATTTTATCGCCCAACTAAAGTTTTCAGGCTTAGCCTTTTCATCAGAATCTTTGTATCTGAACTTACCGACTTTGAAATATTTATCTGTAGCAATTTTTACTTCGCCTTTTACTTTTGATTTTACAGAGGTAGAATTTAGATAGTTATTTAACCGTAGTAGAATTCAAAATTATCAATATCCTGATTGGTTTGCGTGAAATATAGATTAAACAGCATCACACCGGCTAATAATAAAGTTTTTTTCATCATATTTATTTAATTAAGAAACTCTTCCAGAGAAACCGTTTTCTGCGCTCCGGCTTCAAGATTTTTATAGGTAACTGTTTTATTTTTAATTTCTTCTTCTCCTAGAAATACAAGATTCTTTATGCCTTTCTTTTCAGCGTAGGTAAACTGTTTCCCGATCTTGACATTTTCAGGATACATCTCTGCAGAAATACCTTTTTCCCTTAACTGTCTGATTAATTTTAATGCTTCCAGAGATTCATCACCTCCGAAATTTGCAAACAGATATTCAATATGGGAAGCGGCTTCCTGAGGGAATAGTCCAAGCTCCTCCATCACCAAGTAAATTCTGTCGAGACCGAAAGAAATCCCGATTCCCGGAATATTCTTAACCCCGAAAACTTCTGTAAGGTTATCATATCTTCCGCCACCACCGATGGAGCCCATCTGGACATTGTTTGCTTTCACTTCAAAAATTGCTCCTGTGTAATAATCCAGTCCTCTCGCCAATGTAATATCAAAAACAAGATTTTTAACCTCTACACCGAGTTCTAAAGACCGTGTAATCACCAATTCCAATTCCTGTACACCTTTTAATCCGGTTTCATTGCCTGTAAATTTTTCTTTCAGCTGCAGAAGATTTTCTAAAGCATCATCAGACTGTGTAAACAGGAAATCCAGCTTGTCAATAGATTCCTGGGCAATTTCTCTTTCCAGTAATTCTTTTACCACACCTTCTTTCCCGATTTTATCAAGCTTATCAAGTGCCACCGTAAAATCAATTAACTGATCTTTAATGCCTGCATACTCTGCCAGGCCTGAAAGGATTTTCCGGTTATTGATATGAATCGTAACACCAACTCCAAGGTCTGTAAATGATTTTATATACAGCTGTACCAGATCAACTTCCTGCAAAAGGCTTTCGCTTCCTACAACATCGGCATCACACTGGTAAAATTCCCTGAATCTTCCTTTCTGCGGACGGTCTGCTCTCCAAACCGGCTGGATCTGGTAGCGTTTAAAAGGAAAAGTCAGTTGATTATGGTTCATGGCCACGAATCTTGCAAAAGGTACGGTAAGGTCGTAGCGGAGGGCTTTATCTGAAATCTGAGAGGTTAATTTCTGATGACTTTTACCTTCCCAATCTTCCTGGTTTACCTTCGATGTATAATCTCCTGAATTTAAAATTTTAAAGATCAGACGGTCCCCTTCTTCTCCGTACTTTCCCGTTAATGTAGAAAGATTTTCAAAGCTTGGAGTTTCCAGCGGCTGGAATCCGAATAATTCAAAGTTTCTTTGTAAAACATTGATGATAAACCGTCTTCTTGAAACTTCCAATGCGGTGAAATCTCTTGTTCCTTTTGCTAAACCTGGTTTCATTGTATAATTAAATAGGTGATAATTAATATTAATAAGAGTGCAAAAATAAGCAATTGAAAAGACTTTTACTAAAGATACAGCACATTAGAAAGCTGAAAGAAATTAACCTTTCAGCTTTCATCATATTGATCCCCTTCATTTGTGTTTTAGAATCAAATACTTTCCACGATTTCCAGAATTTCTTCGCCGTAGTTTTCTATTTTATGCTTACCGAAGCCTTTAATGTCCAGCAATTCTTCTTTCTTCGCCGGCCTGTATTTGGCCACAGAAGAAAGTTCTTTATTGGTGGCTATAAAATAGGTGGGCAGATTCTGCTCCCTGGCTTTTTCTGATCTCCAGAGCTTCAGGGCATCAAGAATCTTTTCTTCATCAGCATTTAAGGCATCATCATCTGCTGAATACTTTACATGCTTTGCTTCTTTTACCATGTTGGGACTGACTTTCAATTCTTCAAAATACAGGACAACAGACCAATAATTTTCATCGTTGACAAAAGCAGTTTCCACTTTTATAATTTCTTTGGATTCCAAAAAGGCATCCAATGCCTTCTGATCCTCATGAAGGAATTCTTTTGATAACCTGATTTTAAATATTTTTACTTTCATGATGTGTGTTTTTAATTATTTACTTCCTAAAAGCAGGATTTCGTCTACCCTGATTTCTGTGATATACCGTTTTACTCCATCTTTATCATCATAAGACCGGTAAGTCAGTTTCCCTTCAACGGCAATTTCTTTTCCTTTTGTAACATATTTCTGAAAGATCTCTGCTGTTTTCCCGAAAGCCATGAGGCTGTGCCATTGCGTTTCTTCTACTTTTTCACCTTTTGCGTTGGTGTAATAATCGCTGGTCGCTAAAGATACACTTGCTTTTAATGTTCCGTTATCGAAGTTCATGGTTTCAACTTCTTTTCCTGTGTAACCTACTAATGTTACTTTGTTTCTTAGTGACATAATTTTTTATTTTAAAAGTTAATATTTAGATCAGAGACGTTCACTGCTTTCTCAAATCTCTGGGACAAAGGTTGGGGAAAACGAATACTTAAATCGGTAGAAAATTATTTAAATCCGTTTGTAGTCGTTTAAAAACGAATATTCATTTTATTAAAAGTTGCAAGCCATTTGAAAACGGATAATTATGTATCTTTGATATCAAATGAAGAAAACGATAAAAAGAACATTCCGCGTATCAAAATATGTAATGTACCGTGAAACAATGGTAGATTATAAAGAAAAGTTCTGGTCATTTCTCGGCGCTTTTTTCGGAATCGGGATTATTGCATTTATGCAGTCTCATTCTTTATCTGCAACAGAAAATATTTTTCTGATCGGTTCTTTCGGTGCTTCCAGTGTTCTGATATACGGAGCCATTCAGAGTCCGCTGGCACAACCCAGAAACCTGGTGGGAGGACACGTTATTTCTGCGTTGGTAGGCGTTACGGTTTATAAGATCGTTCCCGATATCATCTGGCTTTCTGCTCCTTTGGCGGTAGCCTTTTCCATTGTCCTGATGCAGTACACCAAAACACTGCATCCGCCAGGTGGTGCAACAGCCCTTATCGCGGTAAGCTCAACAGGAAAAATTCCAGAATTAGGATATGGATACGTATTATCTCCTGTACTTACCGGTTGTCTTATTTTATTAATTGTAGCACTGGTTTTCAACAACATCACATCAAACAGAAAATATCCTGCTCAGACCGTGTTCAGAAAACCGCTCAGAAAAAAACATAACCATTTACACAAATTGAAAAAATAAAAAAATGGACTGTCTAGAATGCGGCGAAAAAATTATCGGAAGATCAGACAAAAAATTTTGTAATGATGCCTGCCGTAATGCCTATAACAATAAACAAAACAAAGATTCCAGCAATCTGATGCGCAATGTGAACAATAAGCTGCGCAAAAACTACAGGATCTTAACCGAAGTAAACACGGAAGGCAAAACCAAAGTGACCCGGGCTAAGCTTGACGGGTTAGGTTTTGATTTTGAATTTTTCACGAATTTAAAGGTTTATAAAAACGGTTCTGAATATAAATTCATCTATGACTATGGATATAAGCTTCTGGATGAAGATTTTGTACTGATTGTAAAAAAACAGGAATAAACTATACCTTAAGTTAGCCAATTGATATGAAGGAAATTATTCTGATTACCGGTGCCGGCGGGCTGATTGCCCGTGAACTTTCAAAACAACTTGAAAACGAATATACCGTACGATTCCTGACGAGGAATAAGAAACGGGAAAATGAATTTGTATGGGATATCAGCAAATTATATATCGATGACAAAGCCTTAGACAATGTTTCTCATGTTATCCATCTGGCAGGAGCCAATATTTCTGAAAAACGGTGGACGGATGAAAGAAAAAAAGAATTGATTTCCAGTCGGGTAGATTCTGCTCAATTGATTTTAAAAACCTTACAAAAAAACAACCGTACGCTGAAATCCTTTATTTCAGCATCAGGAATTAATTATTACGGAACTGAAACCACTGAGAAAATTTTCACGGAAAAAGATAGTCCCGGAAACGATTTCTTAAGTGAAGTTGTTATACTTTGGGAAAAAGCGGCTGATGAATTTAAACAAAAGCATGTTGCAGAACGGGTGATTAAATTGAGGACTGCAGTGGTTCTTTCTGAAAAGGACGGAGCCTTAAAAAAAATGCTTCCAACCATCAAAATGGGAATCGGCTCTCCACTCGGAAGCGGAAAGCAATATATGCCGTGGATTCACATCAAAGACATATGTTCGATGTATGAATTCGCAATAAAAAATTCTGATATCGACGGAGCTTTCAACGCCGTTGCGCCGGAACATACCACCAATAAAATTCTAACCGAAAAGATTGCAGAAGTACTCAAAAAACCGCTGTTTATGCCGAATGTCCCGGCCTTCATTTTGAAATTGCTGTTTGGTGAACTGTCCGTTGCGGTACTTGAAGGTTCAAGGGCTTCCTCCGAAAAAATAAGACAGACAGGTTTCCGGTTTGAGTTCCCCGAACTGAAAGAAGCGCTGAAAGATTTACTGAAAAAATAATTTAAATATAACTCAAAAAGATTGTGAAATCTATGCAGGATACAAACGTACATATTGAAAAAACAGAAATATTGTCTGATAACTGGTATACTTTAAAAAAGGTAACTTTCACACTTCATAAAAAAGACGGAACGAAGGAGGAGCAAAGCCGTGAAGCCTATGACAGAGGAAACGGAGCTGTTATTTTACTGTATAATAAAAACACTAATGAAGTTGTTTTGACCCGGCAGTTCAGATTACCGACTTTCATTAACGGAAATCCGACAGGAATGATGATTGAAGCCTGTGCCGGACTTTTAGATAATGACAATCCTGAAGACTGTATCAGAAGAGAAACGGAAGAAGAAACCGGATATAAAATTTCGCATGTTGAAAAAATATTTGAAGCCTATATGTCGCCAGGATCTGTTACGGAAATTCTTCACTTTTTTATCGCTGAATATTCAACCGAAATGAAAATAACAGAAGGCGGTGGGCTTGCCGATGAAGGGGAAAATATTGAAGTCATGGAAATACCTTTTGATGACGCCCTGATCATGATTGATTCCGGGGAAATTAAAGATGCAAAAACCATTATGCTGCTGCAATATCTGAGACTTAAAAACGTTTTATAGACAAGCTATTTTAAACCAAAAAAAATATGAAACTTTTATATACCTTAAGCCTTTCATTGCTTTTATCAGCTTCTGTTTACGCACAGAAGACAGAAAAATCAGGCCCAAAAGACAAAGCCGTTGTTGAACATTTTAAAAATGATTATAAAAAGAAAAACTACAAAAAATTTACAGGCACGATAACGGTTAGTACCAATCAGGTTTCGTTTGATAATAAAGTTATTTTTCATGATAAATCTGACAAAATCACGACCTTGCTTTTGAAAGAAGGGCTTGTTTATCCACAGCTTCTTACCGATTATCAGGTTGATAAATTTGAAAATGAAGACAGCGACCGGACCCAGAAGAGATTTGCGAAACTGCAGAAAAACTGGAAAGATTCTTTTGAAGTCAATAATATTAAGTTAAGCAATTCTTCGGAACTCTCTTTTTTGAGTTCAGATCCTACCATAAAACGGTTTAAAGTGTTGTGCAAAGACCCGAAATTCCCGAATATGATGGTCTATTATTTTGAGCTCACTAATAAAAAAGGTGACAAGAACACATCTCTGGAAGACTTCATCAAAAATTCCAAACTTACCCATATCTACCAAAAGACTGAATAATATTTACATAAACCGAATCAATAGATTCGGTTTTTTTAAAATACATCCATACTATTTAACAATAAAATTACCCCTTTTTAAAGCATCAAATAAATTAATAATCAAAAACTTACGGTTTTTCAATTTAAAAGCTTAATTTTGCACCCCGAAATAAGGATCCATTATTATGAAAAGAGTTGGCGAACACAGAAAACTTCTTGGGGTAGACCATACCGCTACATTAAAAGACCTAAAAACCATTTACAGAAATGCGATGAAAGATACGCATCCTGATAAATTTGTAAATGATGAGGAAGGTCAGCTGGAAGCGGAAGAAAAAAGCAAATCTATTATCGAAGCCTATCATTTTCTGGTAAGCATTAACCCGGAAACGCAGGAAAAATATAAAGAAGAATACACGGAAACCATTACCACCTCCATTATTACCGATTTCTATCTGGAAAAGCAGATTCTGAAAGTTCAGCATCTGAATGGGAAGATGTTTGAATACATCGGGGTTCCAAGGAATGTATATATCAAAATGGTAAATTCCGATTCGGCAAGCCGTTTTGCAAGAAGACATATTTACGGAAAGTTCATCTACAGAAAATCCGGTGAGGTAATGGCAGATTAAATTCTTTTCTATAGTATACATGACAAGGCTTTCGGTTGGTTCCGGAAGTCTTTTTTATTATCCACTAGTTTTGAAACTTTAAATCCTTTAATTTTTATTCTCACATATTAGCGCGATTACACAGATCTGAATACCAATTAAAACTCCTGCTAAATCTACAATCGTATGTTCGGAATAAGATTAAATTGTTACAACATTGTAAAGTTATTATTCTTAAATAAGCTCATAAAATAATTTCAGTATTGATTACAATTTCCCTGATATGCTTATATTCGTATTCATTCAATTCACATGATTCATTATTTCAATTCCATCTGCGAATTCAGACAGGTTAATCCTGTGATTAAAGGGCATTCTTTAAAGGTTTCTGATCCGGCTTTAGGAAATATCCGCGATACCCTTCTGGATTTTAAAACCCAACTTGAAAATCGGTATCCAAGCTTCAGAGATATTGAACTTTCCATGAAAATCTCCAAAGGCTTCAGCAATTTCCCGAATGTCCTCTATGCCTGTATTTTGCCGCCCGGGCAGGCAGTTCCCAATGGAATTTATACCGCAATATGCTTTGACATTCTGGGAAGATGTGCATTGGCGGGATGTGTTGAATCTAAGATTACATCAAAAGGCTTACCCACCGTTAAAAGAACAAAATCCCCAAAGATTGATGTAGACGGAGCCAGTGAGCGAACGAAATACAACAGTGTTTTTGTGAATCCAAAAGAATTTTATTATCCTTTGGAAAACAGTCACGAACTGGATCAGCATATCACAGAGTCTTTAAACCTATGTTTTGAATATCTTAAGCTATCCTGATTTAATCAACTTTAAAGAAAGAAAACATTCAGACAATATTTAAACAAGCCACAAATGAATATAAAAGTTATAGAAGACAGAGAATATATCCGTTCTATTTTAAACCTGTATCCATTCTACCTTGACAGCAATATTAAAGATGGCTGTATCTCTGTGCAGAGTGCTTATGCCGGGGAAGTCCGGATGGGACCTCCTTTTTATCTGGTTGCAGTACTAAACAATCAGAAGGAAATTTTTAAGGATGCTATCTACGGAGGAGAAATTTTCTGCCATAATATTTTGTCTAAAAAGTATAACCGTCTTATTCTTGTGAAATGGTTCTCAGAAGTTAATCCCTATGAACAGGTAATTTCAAGCATAGATCTGATCAGCGGAAAAGAATTTTTTTTGACTGGAAAAGACCGCTATTTCAATGCAGGACATTTTGATTCTTTTGATGGTATTTTTTATTCGAAACCAGGAACTACAGACACATTTTGTAAAAATCTAGAAACCAATGAAACATTTATGCTGGAAGAAACTTTAAACAAAGATATTAACCATTTTTTTTCATGGGGACTTTCTCCGCTGAAAGATACTATTACGGTAATAACAAAAGAGAAAAAAAACAACGTAATTATTTATAATCTTAAAAACAAAAAGATAGAATCTGCATGCACAATGGATTTTGATATTTCTGAAAACGGCAAAATATCCTGCTTTCTTGACAAGGAAAATGATATGGTACTGATCGAGCTTAGCGATTATCGCCTGAAGGCAAACAGAAGAATCGTTAATGAAAGAAAAGACTATAAAATCCTGAAATTCTAAGAGACTAAAACTTTTTTTATCTCTATTGTGAAGTTCAATAAAATGATGAAAAATTATTTTACAAAAAAACCGCATTAATTAAATTAATGCGGTTTAAGGTTAATTAAGATTGGTTTATTAATTTAGTCGATGTGTTTCGGGGTATATCCGTCTTCACTAAGTTCTTTATGTTCATAATCGGCTTTCATTTCAGCTTCATAATCCACTTTTTCATGTTTGCCCATTCTTCTTAAAATGGAATCGAATAATGAATACACTACCGGTACGATGATCAAAGTCAGGAATAATGATGAGGTCAGACCTCCGATAATTACCCAAGCCAGTCCATTGTTCATCTCCGCTCCTGCTCCTTTTGCAATTGCAATCGGGATCATCCCGAAGATCATTGCAATGGTTGTCATTAGGATCGGACGAAGACGTGCGTGGTTTGCCTGAATCAGAGCATCGTGTGTATTGGCTCCGGCAGCTTTTCTCATGTTGGCAAAGTCAACAATCATAATCGCGTTCTTCGCTACCAAACCAATCAACATGATCATCCCCAGCATCGTAAAGATATTCAGAGAGTTCCCGGTGATGGCCAGAATAACCATTACCCCGATCAGCGCCAACGGAATAGAGAACAATACCACAAACGGATAAACAAACGAGTCATACAGAGAAACCATTACCAGGTATACCAATACGATAGCTGCTAATAAAGCAATCCCTAAAGTACCGAAACCTTCGGTCTGGTTTTCCATATCACCACTCCAGATATAACTTACGCCAGCCGGTTTTGTTTTTTCGTTATCCATAAACTGCGCTGCCCACTCATTGGCAACATCCCCTACAGGACGGCCCACCACTTTGGATTTTACTTTTACCGAAGGTGCTTTATCTCTACGCTCCAATAAACTTGGACCTGATCCCATTTTCACATCAGCAAACTGGCTCAATCTTACCTGTTCTCCTTTAGGATTGGTAAACATCAAGTTTCTAACGTCATCAATCGACTGTCTGTTGGCATCACCAAAACGGATATTGATATCATATTCATACTCTCCGGCTCTGAATTTCCCGTCTGTATTTCCACTGAATGCCGTCTGCATCGTTTTTCCTACACTGGAAAGATTCAAACCTAAAGAAGCCATTTTATCCCGGTCAATATTCACCTGAACTTCTGGGCTTCCCGAATCCGTTGACAATTCGGCGTCTACAGATCCCGGAACTTTTTTAAGCAATTCAAGAATCCTGTTCGCTTCTTTGTTCGCTGTTTCGTTATCCTGAGCGGTTACTACCAATTCAATCGGCGCATTGTCTGCCCCCATCAATCCGATTGGTGCCGTTTTGAATTCAACACCGGTGAATTTTTCTTCTAGAGCCCTTTTGATTTTTGCAGACTTGATATCCGTACTTTCATTACGTTCAGATTTATCCACCAGGATTACCTGAATTTCCGACTGATACAAAGTCGCCTGCGCTCCACCAAAACCTGATGACTGCTGGCCTACCGTTGTAATCATATCCACAACATCTTTATCATTTCTCAGGTACTTTTCAACTTCCAGAGTCAATTGGTTGGTTTTTTCTACAGAGGCATCTTTCGGCAACTCCATCTGAACGAGGAACTGTCCTCTGTCCATTTTAGGGAAGAATTCACCGCCGATAAATCCGAATGCCACCAACATGAATGAAGAAATCAGGATAATAAATGTTACGATCACCGTCATTACTCTCCTCAATGTCGTTTTTAAAGCCCATTCAAGAATTCCTGTAATCCAGTGTGTAAATTTATCCAGCTGTCTTTCAAACCAAAGAATGAATTTCTCGAAAGGATTTTTACCTGTCAGATGCACCAGTTTACCATATCTTGAAGATAACCAAGGAATAATTGTGAATGATGCCAGCAATGAAAATAATGTTGCTATAACCACCGTTACACAAAACTGAGCCAGGATATCAGAAACCAACCCTGAACTCATTGCAATCGGTAAGAATACCACTACGATTACCAAAGTAATGGCCGTTACGGTAAATCCAATTTCAGAGGCTCCGTCATACGCTGCACGAATCCTGCTTTTCCCCATCTCCATGTGACGGTAAACATTCTCCAATACTACAATAGCATCATCCACAAGAATACCAACCACTAAGGAAAGACCCAATAAACTCATTAAGTTTAAGGTATATCCCATCAGGTACATCCCGATTACCGTTGCAATCAACGACATTGGAATGGAAACCATGACGATGAAGGCATTTCTGATGTTATGAAGGAACAACAGCATCACGACAGCTACCAGAATAATCGCCAGGAATAAGTCGAAGATTACGTGGTCTGCCGCTTCAAGGGTAAAGTTTGTTGTATCATCTACAATATTGATTTTAATCCCCTGTGCTTTATAATTATCCTGAACCTGTGCGATTGTCTTCTGAACCAATTCTGAAACCGTTACTGCATTGGCATCAGACTGTTTTTTAACCTGAAGCAAAATGGTTGAATTCTGGTTGAAACGTGCCACTTTCTCTACATCTTTTTGGGTATCGAAAACCGTTGCAATATCAGACAAACGAACCTGTGCACCATCTTTGTTGGAAACCACCAAATTGTTCATTTCTGCAACATCCCTGTATTTTCCGGAAAGTCTGATCGTTGATCTGGAAGTTCTTGTCTTAAGAGCTCCTGTTGGGAAATCAAGATTGGAAGAAAGAATGGCCTGCTGCACGTCCCCTATTGAAAGGCCGTACCCCTGAAGTTTATTTTCATCTAAACTTACCTGGATTTCTCTTTCCTGTCCACCGACAAGTGTAACCTGAGCCACTCCGTTTACACGGGAAAATATAGGCTCCACTTTCTTATCTAAAAGGTCATAAAGCTCCTTGTTGTTTAATTTATTACTTGAAATACTCAATGTCATGATCGGGAGATCATCCAAAGAGAACTTTTGCAAAGAAGGCGGATCTGCATCATCAGGAAGATCTGCCAAGATCGCATTTACCTTTCTCTGTGCATCGTTCAACGCATAGTTTACGTCAGCTCCCGTGTTCAGCTGAACCATAATTACGGATAAGCTTTCATACGATGAAGACTCTACTTTTTTTACATTTTCCAAAGAACCTACGGCATCTTCAATCTTTCGCGTTACCGATGTTTCCACCTCAGCAGGGGAAGCTCCCGGATACACGGTAGAAATCGTTACCATATTGGTTTCAAACTTTGGAATCAACTCGTACCCCATCATGGAGTAGCTTAATAAACCTCCCAAAGTCAGGATCGTAAATAATACGATGACCAGGGACGGTCTTTTAATGGATATTTCTGCTAACTTCATCTTCTGGTTACTTTACGATATTGATTTTGGAACCGTTGTCAAGATTGATCTGGCCGCTGGTAATCACCTGCTCACCACCGCTTAATCCGCTTAAAATCTGTACCTTGTCACCATATACTTTTCCGGTCTGCACTTTAATCAGTTTTGCCGTTCCGTTCTGAACGATAAATACTTGTCCTGAACTTACTCCATTGACAAAAGCTTCTGCAGGAACAGTAATCATATTCTGAGTTTCCGCACCATGATTGGTTTTAAAGGTCGCTGTGGCATACATTCCCGCTTTCAGGTTTCCTCTGTTCTGAACTTCAATTTCCACAGGGAAATTTAATGAGGCATCACTTTTAGGAGCAATGAAGGTAATTCTGCCGCTGAAAGAATCTTCAGGCAAAACATTTACGTTGATGGATACTTCCTGACCCAGAGAAATCCTTCCGATCTGGCTTTCATCCACCAAAACCGAAAGTTTTAACGAATTGATATTAACAATTTCGAAAAGTGCAGTTCCCGGAGCAACAACGGTTCCCGGTTCCACCATTTTTTTATTGATGGTACCACTGATTCCCGCACGGATGCTGGTATCATTTACTTTTACACCCTGAGCTCTTACAGCTGCCTGTGCATTTTTCAACTGTAATCTTGAATTGTCGACCTGCTGTTTTGTAACACCGCCGGTTTTAAATGCATTTTCATATCGCTGATTATCCGCAATAGCATTCTGTAAATTGTTCTGAGCCTGGGTAACATCTACTTCAATGGCATCTCTCTTGATTGTTGCCAAAACCTGCCCCGCACCGACTCTGGAGCCTTCTTTTACCAAAACACTTACAATACGCCCTGAAATTTCAGCAGACTGCTGCATTTCCTGCTTCGGGATAAAAGTACCGTTAGCTGAATAATCCGTATCGATGTTTTCTCTTGACACGGTTATTACATTTACGTTGATTTTATCAACCTGCTTAGCTACTTCTTTTACTTCCGTCTCCTGTTTTTTCTTGTTATCTGCAATCTTATAAGCTGCCAGACCAATCAGGACAGCCGCAACGATGATATATATTAAAGTTTTTTTCATTATAGTTTATTATGGGTTTTGTAATGTATTTAATTCACCTTTTGCTTTGATTAATTTAATTTCAGCCTGCTTGTAATCCAATAAGGCATTGGCATAATTCTGTTTCGCCTGGGTCAGTGCATTTTCAGCATCCAGAACTTCGGTAAGCGTAGCCAATCCGTACTGGTAATTCGACTGGGTATTTTTCTGAACTCTTTCTGCCAGCCCCACATTGTCTTTCATACTTTCAAGATTGATCAGTGCATTTTCAATATTGGTGACTGAGTTTTTATAATCCAGGCTTAAATTCAGCTGCGTATTCTGGATATCCTGGTCTAAATCCTGAATATCAATTTCCGCCTGGTTGATCTTCGCCTTTGTAGATCCTCCTGTAAAAATCGGGATGTTGATATTTAAACCGATCGCTGAGTAGTCACTCCACAAAACGCCGTTATTGATTCCATTCGTAAGAGGGAATTTGGCACCCTGTCCGCCCCATCCGTAATTGGCAACCAGTCCGACCGTAGGATAAAGATAAGCTTCAGTTGCTTTTTTATTATATACTAAAAGTTCTCTGTTTTTTTGCAGCACTTTCACTTCCGTACGATCATCAAGATTTACAACAGAGGCTGCCAGTTCAGGTTTCGGCTCTATGGTTTTTTCTTCCAGTTCAATATCTGTACTGATCGGAACTCCCATATAAAATTTCAAAGCATTCTTTGAAAGCTCAACCGAATTAATGAGTGTCTGCCTGTTTGAACCGATATTGGTTAACTGAACATTGGTACGATCAAGATCAATTGATTTTGCCAAACCATTATCTACCAGACTCTTGATTACATTCCTCACCTTTTCCGTATTGGCATAGCTTGCCTCCACTGTTTTAAGGTTTTCTTCCTGTACGAAAACCTGATAATAAGCAGTCGCTACATTTTCAATGATCTGCTCATTGGTCAACTGGGCATTAAGCACATAAAATTCCCTTGTAGACTTAGCCGCTTTAAGACCTGTAAAAACCCTTTGATCGAAAAGAGCCTGTTGAACCTGAACAGATGCGGTAGAACTCCATGGCTGTCCCAGCTGTGCCCTGATCCTTTGACCGCCAAATTCAAGCAAAGATTCCTGAATAATCGGATTATAGGTTAAACCCGCTGTCGCACTGATCTGCGGTAATGCTCCGGCTCTGGCCTCATCAATTTTGTATTCGGCTTTTTTAATCTGTAAAGCAGCCTTTTTAGCTTCCGCTTTGTTTTGAAGTGCCTGCTTGATGGCTTCCTGAAGAGAAACCTGCTGTTGTGCAGACACCGATGAAAAACCGAAAATCATAAATGCAGCAGCTATCCCAATTTTTAGCTTGTCTGCAGTTATACGTTTTCTTTTCATAATTTTATACTTCGTTTATTTTTTAATGTAATTGTTTTCTGTGATGTTGTTATTTCTAAATGACGAACCATTTTTTAAAATACTTTAACATTTGTTTACTTTTTAAATAACATATTTAAAATGATCTCTTTTCTCTCAGAAATAATCTTATCGAATTCTTCTTCGCTGATCATTAAATTTTCCATCATTAAAGGCCTTACTGCACTTGGAAAAACCAATAAGGAAACCATATTTAATACAAACTGAATTGGCTTCATGGGTTCTATATTTCCCAGTTCCATCTCTGCCTCTATGTCTTTATACATCTTGTTGAGTTCATCTTCTTCAATTTCCTTTTTGTGACAATTTCCTTTATTAATCTGTGAAACGATATAGGTTTCCAGATACGGATACTGCAAACTTGTAGATAAACTTCCCTCTATAAACAAACCGATCTTTTCTTTAAAAGGCAAGTCAGAATTCATAATGATTTCTGATTTTTCATGTTCTACTTTCTGTGCCTCGTCAAAAATAATCTGGATCAGATTATCCCTTGATCTGAAATAATAGTTGATCAGTGTTCTGTTAACGCCGGCCTCATCAGCAATCTCCTGCGTAGTAGCGCTAAACTTTCCTTTCACAAAAAATAAATTCTTTGCAGTCTCTTTAATTAATTCCTGTGTTTGGTCTTTTTTTTCTTGTTTTGACATTTTTGTTAAACAATTTTGTGCAAATATAAATCAATCAATTGTTTTGACAAAATTGTTAAACAAAATTATTAATAGATTATTATGATATGCATCAGTTTTTAAGGTAAAACGATGTATTATGAATTCTTAACCTTTCGTAAGTAGCCCATTTTTATATCTTTACCGAAAATTAGTAACTGATGCGAAAAATCTCTCTTATCTTTACCATTCTCTACTTTGGATTTAGTTTCGCCCAAAATCATCTTTGGGATTTTCAGACCACCAGTCCCATTGTTCAGTCTCAACATATTATTACTTTAAGCGATACAGATTCCCAAGGGAATATTTATGTAGCCGGAAACTATGGCAGATTTGCATTTCCAAGTGTTAATAGCATTTCCTTTGGCACTATAACCAAAACAACATCAGCAACCGAAACTTTCAGAGCGGTTGTTGCAAAACTGGATAAAAATAAAAATGTTATCTGGGTAAAAGAAATCAGCTCAAGTTATGGATCTGGTATTACATCTTTGGTTGTCGATAAACAAGACAATGTAATTATTGCAGGTTATACAGATGGATACGATTTAAAATTAGATCCAAATTCAAATACCATTTTTAATACAGGAATTACCGAATCCAGTTCTTATATCGTAAAGCTTAATGCTGCCGGAAATTATATATTCGGAAACATTTACAATTATGTAGCAAATCTTCTATGTACCGTCGACCAAAACAATAATATCATATCAACAGGAAGTTATGTAAATTATCCGCCATTAGCCAATACTGATTTTAATCCTGATCCTGCGATTACTTATAATTTGCCGGCACCTAACGGAATTTTTATTATGAAAAATAATCCGGACGGATCTTTTGGATGGGCACGCCCTCTCCATGCTCATAATATGCCTGCAATCAACTGTGTAAAAGTGGACAAAAACAATAATATAATCGTACTGGGAAATTTTGAAGCTTATTTAAAAATCGACAACAGTACTTTTTCGGCAGGCACTAATGTTTCTAATCGCCATTTTTTGGCTAAGTTTAATAATACCGGGAATCTTATCTGGTATCAGGGTCTATCTGTTTATAGTTTACTAAATTCATCAAATTCCAAAATCGATATTGATAATGATAATAATATTTATACGGCAAGTTCATATTATGATACCCAAACAATAAATTTTCCAAATACCACAATAAACGCACCTTCCGGAGGCAGAACAATCATTTATAAAATAAATACTAATGGTCATTTGGTTTGGAATTCTCTGATAAAAGGTATTGATGCCTTTGATTTTCTTTCCATAAAATTGAATCCAGACAATACCATTAATTTCTTTGTACGCTATATGGATAATACGATTAAAGTGGTCAATGGAAATAATAACACTGTAGAGACGGTAAAAAAATTAGATTTAGGCCTCAACTACAGTTATCTGAGCCGTAATGCAGACACCTATTATTTAAAATTCAGAAATGACGGGAAACTAATTTTTAGCAAAAGCGATTTCTCTTCTTTCTCCTACAGTCAAAATATTGATTATGAAGGGAATATTATTCTTGCAGGATATTATGACGATTATCAGGATTTCGATCCTGATCAGGATGTTAAAATTATAAAATACACAAATGGTGATATCAACGGATTCGTACAGAAATTCGGAAAATGTTACAATGGAACACCGGATGGTGACAAAATACAAACTTTCTGTTCTTCTACAAGTCCTACAATAGCAGATCTGTCTCCGAATACCTCTTATACAAATTGGTATAATTCTCCGATATCACTTTCACCTTTAGCTGCAGATACCCCTTTGCAGAATAATATTATCTACTATGCATCGGTACAGGACGAATCTTGCCCTACAATCCTAAACGTCTTGCTGTAAATGTAATCATTAAGAATTCTCCACCTGCATTAACGGTAAATGATTTTTATTTTTGCAGCAATGTGAATCAGATGACCTTGAATCAGTTGAATATCAATAACAATCAAAATATTCATTTCTATGATTCTTCAGGAAACCTCATTAGTAATTATGCTAATATTATTGGAGGATATCAATATTATGTTACACAATATGGTAATGGCTGCGAAAGCGTAAAAGTTCCTTTTAAAGTTTTTTCAACACAAGGGCTCACTCCCGTAGCCAATACCCAACAGACCTTCTGTGCCAGCAACCATCCAACCATTGCCAACATCCAGATTACGGGTCAGAACATAAAATGGTACGATGCAGCAGGAAATGTTTTATCGTCAACAACAGCATTAGTTAACGGACAGACCTATTCCGCCTCCCAAACCATTAATGGTTGTGAAAGTAATACTATAGCCATCCAGGTTACGGTAAACGAAACGCCGAAGCCAACAGGAAATGCAGCTCAGGATTTCTGTGCTTCTGCAAATACCACTTTGGCCAATCTGGCCGTTACAGGAACTGCTTTAAAATTTTATGATGCAGCAGGGAATATCCTGCCGTTAACCACTCCTCTTGTTTACGGTGCTACTTACTTTGTTACCCAGACTATCAATTCCTGTGAGTCGGAAAAGCTGGCTGTTTCCATTACGCTCTCTGCTAATAATGTTCCGGCTGATGATTATTCTGATACACTTTGTAATAATACAACAGGAAACTCAATGATGATCAATCTCACCTCTTATCAGGCAAATATCATTACCAGTCCCGGGATGTATATATTTACCTATACAGATGATACAGGAAACATAATTACAAATCCTTCCAATTACATTTTAAATATCGGAACTACAATCATTTATGTAAAGGTTTCCACACCAGACGGATGTTTTAAAGTGGTAAAATTAAGTTTAACACTGAATCCGAAGCCTAAAATCATTCTTCCTGAAACAGTTGATTTCTGTAAAGGCAAGACTGCCACTTTGGATGCAGGCAGCGGTTATTCATCCTATCTTTGGAACACAGGTGCAACCACTCAGGCTATAACAGTATCAGCTCCTGGAACTTATTCTGTAACGGTAACGAACAGTTTTAATTGTCAGAATACTGGTCATATTGTTGTAAACTATACGGTGCTGCCGGAAATTACAACCGTTACCATTAATAATAATACAGCAACAGTGGTTCTTTCTGCAACAGGCAGTTTTGAATATTCCCTGGACAACTCCAACTGGCAGGATTCCAATATTTTTACTAATTTACATATCGGAGAATATATGGTTTATGTAAGAACCAAAGGCGGATGTATCATCGGACAGAAATCGTTTTCGATATTTAACATTCCAAATGCTTTCACTCCAAACGGTGACGGATATAATGACCACTGGAAAATTGCCGGGCTTGAAAATTATCCGGGAACCGAAGTGAATGTGTATGACAGAAAAGGCCTTCCTGTATTTAAAGAAACAACAACCAAAAAACCGATGACCTGGGACGGAAAGTTAAATGGAAACCCTATTCCTACAGGAAATTACTGGTACACCATAAAAATTTCTGACGGTAGATTATATACCGGCTGGCTGCTGGTTAAGAACAGAGAGTAAATAAACTAAAAACGGGCAGAAAATTCTGCCCGTTTTTAGTTTATAATAATCTGATTTTATCTTCCGAAAGATCGATCACCTTATCTTTATAAAGTCCGCCGACAGCTTTCTTAAAATTCTTTTTGCTCATCTGAAGCTCATCTTTGATCTCTTCAGGAGTTGATTTGTCTGAAAGATAAAGCAAACCGTAGTTTTCCTCCAGTTTATTCAGGATTTTCTGTTTGAATTCGTCAATATTTTCAAAACCTTCCGGCTGTAAGGAAACATCGATCTTCCCGTCTTCACGGATGGCTTTGATGTAGCCGGTCTCTTCAGACAGAGGATATAGTTTTTTAAACACATCGGAAGCATAGATCAGCCCGATATATTTTTTGTTGATGACCACATTCCAGCCTAGTTCACTTTCATTCATCATCAGCAAGTCTACTTTATCACCTTTTGCGAAAGGCAGATTCTCGTATTGAGGATTTCTTTTAAACTTGGTCGTCCCTGTAATGAGTTCCAGTTCGTCATCAATGTAGAGGTGAACAAGATATCTTTTCCCTTCAATAATCTTTGTTTTCTGCTGCTTGTAGGGAATAAACAGGTCTTTGATAATTCCCCAGTCCATAAAAGCTCCGCTCGGAAGGCTCTGCACACAGCTCATTACGGCAAATTCACCCACTTCAGCCAGAGGAGTTTCTGTGGTCGCTTTTAATTTATTGTCATCCTGATATACAAAAACTTCAATTTCATCATAAGTTTCCTTATCGTCCTGAGCAAAAATCTTGGGTAAAAAAGCTTTTTCACCGGATTCATCGGTCAGGATCCATCCTGAATTATTTTTTTCTGAAATTTTTAAAGTCTGCGTTTTTCCTGGTTGCATGAATAATAAATTAGCTGACAAAGATACGGAAATATAAAATCACAATACTATTTATAATTTTGCAGATCTTTTTTAAGAGTCTCTGCTTCTTCTAAGTAATTGGCTTCTTCGATTATTCCCTGCCCTTGTTTAAGTTTCTGTACGAGCTTTCCTTTATCATAATAACATCTTCCTTCAGCTGTTAATTTAGGTGTTTTGAGAGATGTGCTTCCATCTACTGTCTGATATCTTTTAGCATATACAAAAATCAGCCGGCCTTCATCGGAGAAAAAATATTGGGTTATTGTATTCCAGGCAGACAGACCTATAAACTGTTCTATTTTCCTGAGTTTATTATTTTTGTAATATCCTTTCAGCTCAATCCCATTATCCGTTACCTTATTCTGACTGACAAAATAAGAATTGGGAACGGTTTTGATTTTATAATTTGCCGTTTGGTTAATAGCTGTTACCTGGCGAGTTATATTTTTAACATCCTGAGCCAACATCCAGCAGGAACAGCTTATGAATAAAGCCAAAAGTATCTTTTTCATTTTTTCATTTAAAAATTAGTCAATAAAAACAATGGGAAATTATAACATGATTTTAAATCGTAAATCATGAATATCCTATATTCCATACGGATTATAAGGTAGAAATATAATCCATCAGTTCCCTTCTGCTGCTTTCAAAATCCAGGGCATCCCCTACCATAAAGTATTTTTGCTTGTCAACGCACTTCGGAAAAAGCAATTTGGCCAATGTAATTTTATTCTTGTCAAAGCTTAAATCTTTTACAAGAGTACTGACCTGCTTTGAAGTAAACATAGCGTGACGGCCCTGCCCTTTGATAAAGGCTATCTTTTTATCATCGAACCACGCATCTCTTTTCATGGCTGAAAAAAACTGCTGAAAATCCTGATTATCCATGACATTTGGGTAATTCGTAGTGTTATCCCAATCGCTCGGGTTTCCATACGGATTATTCCAAACGTCGTTCCAGCTGTTAAAACCGTACGATTGGTTCGGTACAGGATAATTATCCAACAGATATAAGCCTTCTGTTGTGAAAAAATCCAGAACCAGTCTGCTGTTGTTCCGGACATTTAAAGTCGTTCTGTATAATAAATAACCGCTTTCATAAATAGAAACGGGAATTCTACCAGCTGGTAAATCAAAAAAACGGAATTTCCCGGAATTGTTTGAGATAAACTGATCTCCTATTTCCACACTGAAAAATCCCTGTTCGGGAATTCTTAGAAAAACTTCGGAATAGCCATATTCCTGATTCCATTGGTATTGTGGATCTTTTGTCCTGAAACCCTCTTTACCCTGGTTTCTGAAACCTGAATTATTATTGATCTTTTTATCTGCCCTTTTGCTGTTTAAAGTACCAATTTCAGTTTTGGAAGCCTCATTTTTCAGAAGCTCACCTGATTTTCCTGCTTCTTGCGCAGATAAATTTAACGCAGCGAGAAGCCATACGCTTATAAAAACACTTTTCATACTTTGTATTTAAAGCTCACTTTTTTAATAAAAAAAGAGAGACTAATGCCTCTCTAATTTACAAATATTTTTAAATGATTTACATTTAATCATTCATTACATATGAATTGGTCTCTTTGCCGTAGCATCCAGCGCCGCTTCTTTGATTGCTTCTGCATAAGTCGGGTGAGCATGTGAACTTCTTGCGATGTCTTCAGCGCTGGCACGGAATTCCATAGCGATAACGCCTTCTGCGATAAGGTCGGCAGCCCTTGCTCCCACAATATGCATTCCTAACACTTCATCTGTTTTTTCATCTGCAATAATTTTTACCAAACCATCAACATCACCGCTGGCACGGCTTCTTCCCAAAGCTCTCATCGGGAAAGATCCCACTTTGTACGCTACCCCTTCTTCTTTTAACTGCTCTTCAGTTTTACCCACTCCGGCAACTTCAGGCCAGGTATATACAACACCAGGAATTAAATTATAATTGATGTGAGGCTTTTGTCCAGCCAAGATTTCAGCGACAAAAACACCCTCCTCTTCCGCTTTGTGCGCAAGCATTGCTCCTTTGATCACATCTCCGATCGCGTAGATATTGGCTACATTCGTCTGTAAATGGTCGTTTACTTTTACTCTTCCTCTTTCATCAAGCTCAACACCTGCTTTTTCCAATCCCAGTCCGTCTGTAAAAGGTTTTCTTCCTACAGAAACCAGACAGTAATCTCCTTCTACCGTTACTTCTTCTCCTTTTTTATCTTTGGCAGTAATTTTTACGGTATCACCATTTCTCTCTACTGCAGAAACAGCCGTAGAAAGCATAAATTTCATTCCCTGTTTTTTAAGGACTTTAGTCAATTCCTTGCTTAAAGCTCCGTCCATTCCCGGAATAATCTTATCCATAAATTCAACAACCGTTACCTGGGCCCCTAATCTCAAATATACGGAACCTAATTCCAGACCGATCACACCACCACCGATGACCACCAAATGTTTAGGGATCTCTTTAAGGTTTAATGCTTCTGTAGAAGTGATTACTCTTTCTTTATCTAATGTGATGAAAGGCAGAGAAGTCGGTTTGGAACCTGTTGCAATAATGGTATATTTGGATTCGATGGTTTCCGTAGAACCGTCGTTTTTCGTTACTTTAATCTGAGTAGCCGATTCAAAGCTTCCCACACCTTCAAAAACCGTGATTTTGTTTTTGTTCATCAGGTAGCTGATTCCGTCTGTATTCTGCTTGATTACCTCGTTTTTACGCTCGATCATCCTTGCGATATCAGCCTGAGGCTCATTGATAATAATTCCGTGACCTGCAAAATTGTGTTTGGCATTCTCAAAATGCTCAGAGCTGTCTAAAAGCGCTTTTGACGGAATACATCCCACGTTAAGACAAGTTCCTCCCAAAGTCGGGTATTTTTCAATAATTGCTGTTGTGAACCCTAATTGTGCGGCACGAATTGCAGCAACATAACCACCGGGACCGGAACCGATTACGGTAACATCGAATTGACTCATGTTATTTATATGAATTTGTTATTATTAACTTACTTAATGCTTACAAATTTACTGATTAATTACCAAGTGCCCAACTGAGATTTGTCAAATTTTGGGAGGAAAATTTATAATCTTAAGATATTACAGGTCCACACTCAATTTCCCTTGCCCGAACATTCCTGTACTGTCAAAATACGAACCTCCATAAACATACCAGTCAATACTTTCCAGAAATTCAACAGCATTTTCAGACGTAATATTCGGTCGGTCTTTTTTAGAAACGATTCCCTTGTACCATCTTCCCGATTTGGAAAAGCTTTCGAATTCTACAAAATAATGGATCCAGATTCTCTGGCATAGTTTACATTGCTGAATGGTTACTTCTGCATATCTTCCATTGGTATGGTCAATACCTAATTCTGAGCTTCTGTACTCAGTATAGTGTGCATTGGGTTTTTCACACACGCATCCTATTTTGGGGATCGTATTCATGTAATTTCTTTACAAGTATTTCGTTAAGGTATAATCTATTTAGTTGGCTACATCACTGATAAATTTAATACGCAGCATTCTCACTTCTTCATCAGAAAGTTCATCACCGAATTCATCCAGCAGTACTTTCATACTGTCACTTTCAGATTCATTCATAAATTCCATGAAGCCGTCTACAATATCTTCATCAAAGTTGTCTTCAATATAATAATCGATATTCAGTTTGGTACCCTGATAGACGATACGTTCCATTTCCTTCAACAGTTCATCCATTGAAATGTTCTTGGCTCTTGCAATATCTTCAAGATCAATTTTTTTATCGGTGCTCTGAATGATAAAAACTTTGTGGCTGGATTTATTTGCTACCTGCTTTAATACCATATCCTGAGTACGCTCGATATGGTTATCCTCTACATACTTACTGATAAAATCAGCGAATTCCTTACCATATTTCCGCGATTTCCCTTCTCCTACGCCATAAATTTTGGCCACCTCATCTACCGTAACCGGATATTGAACCGTCATATCTTCCAGACTCGGATCCATAAAGACCGTATAAGGCGGAATGCCATGCTTCTTGGCAACTTTTTTTCTCAATTCCTTTAATAAGGCAAAAAGGTTTTGATCCATCCCTCCTCCCGACTGCATCTGGATCTGGTCGCTTTCAACTTTTGCCTGTGTAAGATCAAACTCACGGTCTTCGGCAATAAGGAAGGAATGTTCAAGTTCACCTTTTAAAATCAGCCTTCCTTTTTCAGCAATTTTTAAGACACCGTACGTTTCAATATCTTTCTGTAAAAAATTCTGCACAGTTGCCTGCCTGAGGATTGTTTTCCAGTAATTGTCTTTTTCATCTTTACCAAAACCGAAATAAGGTGCCTGCTCAAGTTTGTATGATTTTGTTACTGCATTTTCTTTTCCTGCAATCACAGAAATCAGGTCTTTCGACTTGAATTTTTCTCCCGTTTCATTGATAAGTTCCAACACTTTCTTCAGATCATCGGTAGCATCTTTTAATTTAGGAGGATTTGATGAATTATCACACATATTGGCTCCTTCCCCTTGAACAGGGTCAAAATTTTCACCGAAATAATTCAGAATATACTGCCTCCTGCTCATTGAAGTTTCGGCATAGCCTACGATTTCATTCAGAAGCTGTAACCCAATTTCCCTTTCTGAAACCGGTTTCTGAGCAAGGAATTTTTCGAGCTTTTCGATGTCTTTCGGATCATAAAATGCCAGACAGTAACCTTCTCCACCGTCGCGGCCTGCACGGCCCGTTTCCTGGTAATAGCTTTCCAGTGATTTGGGAAAATCATAATGAATAACGAAGCGGACATCAGGTTTATCGATTCCCATTCCGAATGCAATGGTTGCCACAATGATATCCACATCTTCCATCAGGAATTTATCCTGATTGGCGACCCTTACTTTTTGGTCAAGTCCGGCATGATATGGTAGGGCATTGATCCCGTTTACCTGTAAAAGCTGCGCAAACTCTTCCACTTTCCGGCGGCTTAAGCAGTATACAATTCCTGATTTCCCTTTATTTTGATTGATGAATTTTACAATTTCCCTGTCTATATTTACTTTAGGCCGCACCTCATAATAAAGGTTAGGCCTATTGAAGCTTTCTTTGAATACCAGCGCATTAGACATGCCGAGTGTCTTCTGGATATCATCCTGAACCTTAGGCGTTGCGGTAGCCGTCAGAGCAATCACAGGTACATCGGCGATTTTATCAATAATTGCTTTCAGGTTTCTGTATTCAGGCCTGAAATCATGTCCCCATTCTGAAATACAGTGGGCTTCGTCTATGGCAACAAATGAAATTTTGACTTCCTTTAAAAAATCCAGGTAATCTTCTTTAATTAAGGATTCAGGAGCGACATACAGAAGCTTGGTCTTCCCGTTTTTAATATCGTCAAATACCTGTTTGGTCTGTGTTTTGTTTAATGAGGAATTTAAAACATGTGCTACTCCGTCATCAGATGATAATCCGTTCACTGCATCTACCTGGTTCTTCATTAAGGCTATTAATGGTGAAACTACGATTGCCGTACCTTCAGATATAAGAGCCGGAAGCTGGTAACATAAGGATTTCCCCCCTCCTGTAGGCATCAGCACAAATATATCTTTACCTTCTAACAGGTTCTGTATAATTTGTTCTTGCTGGCCTTTAAAAGTAGAAAACCCGAAATATTTTTTCAATTCGCCTGATAAATTGGCTTTTTTTGCGCTCATCTAATTTTCTATTGCTAAATTTGCATCTAATCCAAAGTTATACATTTTTTGCGTAACATAAAAGTAAACGAATGTATTAAAAATAAAAATTATATTAAAAACTCCTGTAAAATTATACTATTTTCTAAGAGTTTCTATATCCCTATTCAAAAGTAAAATGGAGAGAGCCAATATCATTTCAATTGCAAAAACCACACTGGAAATTGAAATTTCTGAACTTGAAAAATTAAAAACCCGACTTGACGACGAATTTGCCAAAGCTGTGGAGATTATCCATGATGCCAAAGGAAAGCTGATTGTAGTAGGCATCGGAAAATCCGCCCATGTCGGCAATAAAATCGTAGCCACATTAAACTCTACCGGTACGCCTTCGCAGTTTCTTCATGCTTCGGAAGCTATTCACGGCGATCTGGGAGTCATACAGAAGCAGGATGTCGTTTTATGCATTTCCAACTCAGGAAACTCCCCGGAGATTGTCAATCTCGTTCCTTATTTGAAAGAATATTCTTCCTCATTAATTGCCATGACAGGAAACAAATCAAGCAAACTTGCAGAATTTTCCGAAGTGATTCTTGACACCCATGTCGATGTGGAAGCATGCCCGAACCAATTGGCTCCTACCAGTTCAACAACCCTCCAGATGGCTTTGGGGGACGCTCTGGCTGTTTCTCTAATGGAAATGAGTGATTTTAAAGCCAATGATTTTGCCAAATTCCATCCGGGTGGAAGTTTAGGAAAGAATCTGATTTCAAAAGTAGACGATTTCCTTTCTTCCCAAAAGCCCCATGTTACTGAACAAGCCACGGTAAAAGATGTTATTATTTCCATCAGTGCATCAAGACACGGAATAACGGTAGTGACCGATAAAAGTGAAATTATCGGTGTTATCACTGACGGCGATTTAAGAAGGATGCTGATGAAAGGCGACGACATTTCAACGGTTCTTGCAAAAGATATTATGTCTGCTAATCCGAAAACGATTGAAAGGACAGCACTTGCGAAAGAAGCCATGAAAATTTTAAAGGACAATAACATCGGGCAACTGATTGTGACGGAAAACGGTAAATATTTCGGTATTATTGATTTGCACAAGCTCTTGGATGAGGGTATTAATTAGTTTTAAATACTATGGCGGTTGTTTACCTGTTAATTATTTTTGTTTTTCTCCTTAAAAAATATTTAGATAAACAGTCAGAGTCATCTGCTGTTCAGGGACACTTCCTTCGTGAAGAAGAAATTGATGATGAAGAAAAGTATGACAAATTTTGTCCTGATCATTTTGAGGTATTAAAAAAATCTTTAATTTTCTGTACTTACGATGCCGATAAATTTCGTTTTATTCCTTACGAAATTGCTTCTATACGCAGTTTAAAAGATGATCTGGATGATATTTTTGCAGAGAAGTGGTTTGAATGTTTTTTCAGAAATCAATTCGTTGAAGAAAATATAAGACCCAAATTATTGGTTTTGAAAGAAACCGCATCTCTAATACCTTATAATGAATGGCTTTCTGAATCAATAGATCTTGATCGCAATGTATATTGGAGAGAGATCAATATAATAGCAGAAGAAATATTAACAGATCTGAATATTGAACAAAGAACCTACAATATTGATTATTAAACATCTGTCTTGCGATCCTAATGTCCTGCTTTACTGAAACTTTTTTCATACATTTGAACCCGTAAAATATTATTCTGTGAGTGATGCTAAAGACATGTCCTTCTTCGGGCATATTGGTGAATTAAGAGGTCACCTCATCCGTTCGATCATAGCTATTATAGTAGCTGCTATTATTATCGGCTTTAATATCAACTGGATCATGGACCATATCTTTTTTGGTCCGACGAGAAATGATTTTCCTACTTTTGAAATGGTTAACCATTTTTCAAAAATGCTTTTAGGAGAAGACAGCATTCATCTCCCGAAAGACTTCCCCGTACGTGCAAGTAAGCTTTATCAGCAGTTTAATGTGATGATGGCAGTTTCGATCTTCGGGGGAATTGTGGTTGCATTCCCTTATATTGTCTGGGAATTATGGAGATTCATCAGTCCGGCACTTCATCCGAAAGAAAGAAAAAATTCTATTTTTATAATCAATTCCGTATGGATCCTGTTTATGACAGGCGTTTTATGCGGTTATTTTTTAATTCTTCCTTTTGCCGTTAATTTCGGGGTGATTTTTAAAATTTCGGATATCATCATTCCTCTTTATGATCTAAGCGATTACACCACTTTGTTTTTACAGGTTGTTTTGGGGATGGGGGTTATATTTCTTTTTCCGGTCCTTATCTATTTCCTTACAACCATCGGGATCCTGACCCCAATGTTTATGAGAACCTACCGTCGCCACGCAATCGTTCTGATCATGGTAGTGGCAGCAATTATTACGCCTGCAGACGTTTTAAGCATGATGATGGCCGCATTGCCGTTGCTTTTGTTATACGAGTTCAGCATCCTGATGTGTGCCTACACGTATAAGAAAGTTCAGAAGGCTGCCGGAAATCTGCCGGCAGTTCAGAAATAATTTTCAGAATCTTTTGATAAAATATATTCCCGCAAACTGACTTTGCGGGATTTTTTTATAAGTACAATATATGCAAAATGTATCTGCATCTGTTTTTATGGAATCAACATTCATTACACTTATAAAAAACCTTAGTATATTTTTATTTTCTTAAGATTGTATCATCATTAATTTTTCTACTTTTGAAAGAGAATAAATTATTTCAGATGAAAAAACTGCCATTGACCCTTTTACTCGCTTCAGGACTTGCTTTTGGGCAATTATTTGAAAAAAACAAAGTGTTTACGAAACAGGATTCTTTAAAAGGTTCCAATACATCGTTCCGGGATTTCTGGGATGTTAAAAAATACGATCTTTCCGTAGAGCCCGATTTTGCAAACAAAAGTATTAAAGGCAATAACATCATCAGTTTTGAGATTATTGAAGAAGTTACCAATCCGGTCTTCCAGATCGATCTTCAGCAACCGATGAAAGCGGATAAGGTGGAAGCAAGCTTTCCAGTGGCGAATTATAATCAGGAAGATGATTTTATCTGGATTAAAAGTAATAAGACTTTTAAAAAAGGAGAAAAATTCACTATTAATATTGCCTATTCCGGGAATCCGACAATTGCTAAAAATGCGCCGTGGGACGGAGGCTGGGTTTTCGCCCACGATGAGAAAGGAAACCCGTGGATGAGTGTTGCAGACGAAGGCATCGGAGCTTCGATCTGGCTTCCTACAAAAGATATCTGGAGCGATGAGCCTGACAATGGGATTATTATGAAAATTGTTACGCCGAAAGACCTTGTAGGCGTAGGAAACGGCAGGCTGACCGATAAAAAAACGAACGGAGACAAGACCACTTATACTTGGGAAGTTAAAAATCCGATCAATGCCTATTCTATTATTCCGAATATCGGAAAATACGTGAATTTTAAAGATACTTTCAGTGGCGAAAAGGGTAAACTGGATCTGGACTATTGGGTAATGGACTATAATCTGGACAAAGCCAAAAAGCAATTTCAGCAGGTGAAGCCGATGCTTTCCGCATTTGAATACTGGTTTGGCCCCTATCCCTTTTATGAAGATTCTTACAAGTTGGTGGAATCACCTTATCTCGGCATGGAGCATCAGAGCAGTGTTGCGTATGGAAACAGGTATCAGAACGGGTATCTGGGAAGAGATCTTTCCGGAACCGGTGTCGGGCTGAACTGGGATTTCATTATCATTCATGAAAGCGGGCACGAATGGTTTGCCAACAATATTACGGCAAAGGATCAGGCCGATATGTGGATTCATGAAAGCTTTACCAATTACTCTGAAGTTTTATTTACTGAACGTTATATGGATAAAAAATCAGCTGATCTTTACGCTATCGGGATCAGGGAAATCATCGCCAATGACATACCCATCATCGGGAAATACGGAGTAAGAAATGAAGGCAGCGGCGACATGTATCCGAAAGGGGCAAACATGCTGCATATGATCCGCCAGGTCATCAATAATGATGAAAAATTCAGGCAGATTTTAAGAGGATTGAATAAAGACTTCTATCACCAGACCGTTACCACCCGGCAGGTTGAAGAGTATATATCAAAGAAATCGGGAATTGATTTTTCTTCTGTGTTCAATCAGTATTTAAGAACAACAAAAATTCCGGTTCTGGAATATTCTCAGAGAGGAGAAGAACTGAAATTCCGTTATACCCACATCGTGAAAAACCTGCAGCTTCCCATAAGAATAGATGGTGAGCAGACCATTACTCCAACCGAACAGTGGCAGACAGTAAAGCTTAAAAAAGGGTCTCCGGTACAATTCAACAAAAATTATTATATCAATTACGAAAAAGTACAATAATATTTTGAATAAGGTAAAACAGTGTTGCTGTTCTGCTTTTTTAATAATTAATTTTAAGAAAGTTTAATACAGCTGCATGTAACAAAACGCTTCTGTAAACAACTAACTACTGTATAAATTAAAACTCAATGAAAAAAACAGCCCTTAGCTTAGGTATATTATCCGCTTTTCTGGCGAATGCCCAATCTATTAAAACGACTATTGATCTGGTAAATGTAAGGAATGACCAGGTTGCCGTTACAATGGACTTTCCGAAAATGAAATCAGGAGATGTGAAATTCCATTTTCCTAAAACCGTTCCGGGAACCTACTCCGTAGATGATTACGGAAGATTTGTGGAAGGGATCAAGTTTTTTGACAATAAAGGAAAGGAACTGACTTTTACAAAAGTGAGTGACAACACCTATGCCCTTAAGAATGCGCAGAACCTGGCAAAAGTTACTTATCTGGTAAATGACAGTTTTGATGATGAGGCAGACACTTCAAAACACAAAGCCGTGTTTTCACCTTCGGGAACAGACATTGAAGAAGGAAAAGTATATCTTCTTAATACCCATGGGTTTGTAGGATATATTGACAATATGCAGGATGTGCCTTATCAGCTCGTCATCCAGAAACCGACAGGTTTTTACGGAACTACAGCTTTGGTTGACCAGGACAAATCTGAATCTACAGATACTTTTACCCTTGCGAATTATGCTAAGCTGACTGATTCCCCGCTGATGTACACAAAACCGGACTACATTACATTCAATGCCGGCGGAATGGACCTGGTGTTAGGAGTGTATTCTCCTTCCGGAAAATATAAGGCGGCTGATTTTAAAGAAAATCTTGAAAAAATGGTAGTGGCCCAGAAGAAGTTCCTGGGTGATATGAACACCAATAAAAAATATGCGATTATGCTTTATCTGGCTGGAACCGACGGCCCTCAGATCAAAGGTTTCGGAGCACTGGAACACCATGAATCGACGAGTGTCGTGCTTCCTGAAATGATGCCGAAAGAAGCGATCGACAAAGCCATTACGGATGTAGTTTCCCACGAGTTTTTCCATACGGTGAATCCTCTGAAAACGCATTCCGAAGAAATCCATTATTTTGATTATGCAGATCCGAAAATGTCCCAACACCTTTGGATGTATGAAGGCGGAACGGAATATTTTGCCAATCTGTTCCAGATCCAGGAAGGCCTGATTACGAAAAATGAGTTCCTGCAGAGAATAAATGAAAAGATTACCAATTCCAAGAACTACAACGATACCATGCCTTTCACGGTGATGAGTAAAAATGTGCTGAAGGACGAATATAAAGACCAGTACAGAAATGTATATGAAAAAGGAACGCTTCTGGCCCTGTGCCTTGATATAGAACTCAGAAAACTCTCAAACGGTGAAATGGGATACCGTGATATGATCAGGAAACTGTCCCAGAGATTCGGTGAAAACAAACCTTTCAAAGACGATAAATTGATTGATGAGCTGGTGGCTGTTACCGGATATCCACAGGTAAAGGATTTTTATACTCAATATATTGCCGGAGACAAGCCGACACCGTATGCCCAATATCTTAATATGGTTGGGGTAGAATTAAAAAAACAGGAAACCCCTCCTATTTTCTGGTTTGTTAAAGATCCGCAACAGACCGGCTATAATGACAAGAACAATACTTTTGTATTTGATGAAAGTTCAGCTCTTTCACCTTTTGCAAAAAGCATAGGGTTTAAAATTACAGATGAAATTGTTGCCCTGGACGGGAAAACCATCAATGTCCAGAATATTCAGGACTTCATCAATTATTCAAAAACCATTAAAGAAGGACAGAACGTAACCGTGACGGTCCTCAGAAATAGCGGTGGAAAATCTGAAAAACTGGATCTTAAGGGCAAAGCGATCCTTGATAAAATGACGATAGAGAACCTTCAGTTTAAAACCAATCCAACGCCGGCGGAACAGAAGCTGCAGGATCAGTGGCTGACAGGAAAAAAATAAGATCTATAAGAATATTAATCAAGCGGGAAAACTTTTCCCGCTTTTTGTTTGTATAAAGTATCTGTTAAAATCTATCATTGAAGTTGTTTAAACTTTTAATTTTTTGATTAGCCTTAAAGAAAATGCTAAAAAGTGCAGGTTCTTCCAGGTAAT
>NZ_JAKVIP010000010.1 GCF_022601875.1 Chryseobacterium sp. SSA4.19 | reverse complement strand
GATATTACCTGGAAAAGCCTGCACTTTTTAGCATTTTCATTGAGACTAATCAAAAAATTAAAAGTTTAAACAACTTCGTTGTTTAAATAAATTAAACAACTCTTTTTTTATTTCCGATTATTGTTCGATATTTAATTAAGGAACTTCAAATTCATCGAAATCCTTAATCTGCGATAACATAACCGGTTTTTGATTAGGGATTTTACTCCATGATTCCTCAAAAACTTCTTCACCGCTATCAGCATTAGAATTTGTATTTTCTTTGTATTGTTTTTTCCCTGTTAAATAATTAATACTCGTTTCATTATTCACCACAGGACCGTGATTATCACTTGCATCGTAACCAATGAGTTGAAAATCTGAGCCTTTCAGCCTGAAAGTATATTTCCAGTAACCATGAGCGTAATGAATAAATAAATTCCCTTTCTCAACATATACCATGAGTTCCGGAGCGTAATAATTACCGCCTTCTTCATTTTCAGATGAAAAACAGTTGTCATTTTCAACTATTAATCTATAATCATCATTTTTAGTTTTAAAGACAACAATAATTCCTCTGCGATTGCGGTCTGATTTCCTACGATTTTCATCTAAAATTATATTGTCTTTATCGGTTGCTTTGATGATTACAATACAGTCTTTGAGGCCGTCATTATTCAGATCGCCGTACACTTCTTCAAACAGCACATATCCTTTGGGCAAAAAATCAACTGGCTTTTTCTTATTTCCCGTTTCAATATGATCTTCTATCGCTTTTTCTACGGATAAAGCTTCATTTTTAGCCTGTGGCGGAAGTTTTTCTGATTCCGGGTTTTTACAGCGCACGGAAACAGTTAAAGCTACTGCCAAAACCGGCAAATACAAAAACTTCCTCATCTATACTATTTTATGCTGAATTACGGCTGGCATTGATGTTTCCGAACAGCGAACGGGTCACCAGCTTTTCATAGGCTTCTTTGTTACCTTCTCCTTTCTGGATCTTCATTAAAGCATATTGTTGGATACTCAGCAACGGCAATACAATTCTTTCCCGGATCTTCACCGATTTCCTGGATAATGCATCCTCCTCCTGAAGCCTGGTAAAACCTGTCAGTTCCAGCATAATTTCTTTGGAAAGCGTATATTCATCAAACAGGACATTCCAGAACGGCCCGAACTTAGGATTATTTTTAATGTAATAAGTCAGTGGGAAATACGTCTTGTTCATACTCATCATAGAATTCAGCACTAGGGTTTTGAAAAAGTCGGAGCCTTTATACAAAGCTCTTACCTCATCAAACCTTCCCTGCTCTTTCAGCTGCTGCATTGCAAAGCCGAAACCGAAAAATCCCGGAACATTCTGCTTCAGCTGCGCCCAGGAACCGACAAACGGAATTGCCCGCAGATCTTCAAATTTCAATTCATTGCCATTGCCTCTTTTGGACGGGCGGCTTCCGATATTGGTTTTCCCGTAATATTCCAGTGTACTCATCTCTTGAAGATAAGGCACAAACATCGGATGCGCCTTCAGATCCGAATACTTCTGATAACTTATTTCTGATAATTCTATCATTAAAGCGCGTTCTTCTTCCGTTAAATCCTTTTTGGCATTTTTAAATACGTCATTTTCCACTCCGGCAGTCAGAAGCTGCTCAAAATTATACTGTGCCTGTTCCTTATTCCCGAAAATACTGGTAATGGTCTGTCCCTGAATGGTCAATTCAATTTTGTTATTCGCAATGGTTTTTCCCTGCGAAGCATAAAAGTCGTGGGTCTTTCCGCCTCCTCTCGCCGGAGGTCCTCCCCTGCCGTCAAAGAAAACGACTTTAATTCCATTCTGCTCAGAAAGTGTCGTAAGCACTTCTTTAGCTTTGTAGATTTCCCAATTGGCCTTCAGGTATCCGCCGTCTTTGGTTCCGTCTGAAAACCCCAGCATAATAGTCTGATGATGGCCTCTTCTTTCCAAATGTTTTTTATAAACCGGATTCTGATACAGTTCACTCATTACCTGTTCGGCATTGGCAAGGCCTTCCATGGTTTCAAAAAGCGGGACAATATCCATATTGATTTCATCATCCTGATATCCGCAAACCTTGAAAAATGCATAGACATTCATCACATCTTTTACTGCATCTGAATTGGAAATGATATAACGGTTCATTCCTCTTATTCCGTTCATCTGCTGGATTTCTGAAATCTGGCGAACTGTTAACAAGGTATCTTTTACAATATCCTCAAAATCTTCAGGATTGACCGTTTCCGAATGCTGAATCAGCCGGTTGAATTTTGCTTCATTGCTTACCTCCTTATTTCCTGAAATTTTAGCATACACTTCATCAATGACCTTCTGATGAATCCTGCTGTCCTGACGTACATCCAGCGTAGCAAAATGCGTCCCGAAAATTTTCACCCGGTCCCTGAAGTTCTGCAAAAGTTCTGCAAATAAAGAGTTATGCTGGGTGACGAGAATTTCTTCTGCTTCATCCAGTCTTTTTATAATATCTTCTGCATCAATTTTTTCATTCCTGAAGATAGCGGTGTATAATTCAGTGCTCAATTGTCCCAATACCTCTGAAACACCTCTGAAGCTCAGTCTTCTTCTAACCGACTTAAGGTTATTGTAATAGGCTTTCAAAATGGCAGAACGTAATTCTTCCGCTACTCTTTTTGTTACTTCTGCAGTAACAAAAGGATTGCCGTCACGGTCGCCTCCCGGCCAGAAACCCAGCTGGATGAGGTCTTCATGCAGGTGGAAATGATCGTTGGCAAAGGTTGATTTTATTTTGGTAAAAAGATCTCCGATCGTATCATAGTAGACATACCGTAAATAATAAATAATACTCATTGCTTCATCAATAGGTGTCGGCTTTTCTTTATTGACAAAAGGTGTTTTTCCCAACTGCTGGAGAAGCATATCTATATCGGTAACAGAATCTTTATTAATGGTATTTCTGAGATCATGCAGAATCCTCTGCACCGAATTGGGGTAGAATTGGGTCGGGTGCGCAGTGAAAACAATTTTAACGGCGAAATCCCTCAGTTTTTCACGGACTTTTTCCAGCTTATGATCCTGTAGGGAACGCTCGTAAAGGTTGGTTACAGTCCCTTTATCACTTTCAGAATGCAGGCTTGGAAATGCAGCATCTTCAATGCTGTCGAAGAGCACGACTTGCCTTTCAATATACTGTATAACCTTAAAAAGGAGCTCAAGCTTTTGTTCTTCCGTCTGGAGGTTGGTATGGCTGCTGAAGAATTCTTCAACGATCTCTTCAGGGGTTTTTCCGGCTTCATAACCGGCTTTGCTTTCCTCACAAAGAAACGGAAGCAGCATCCCGATATTCGTCATTTTATCATAAGGCAGGCTCATAAACAATGAATTGTAGATCTGGAACTTGTTTTCCACAATCTGCCTGAATTTTTCTGCGCGTTGGTCGTGTCTCATATAACAAATGTAGGGGAATTCGGTCTGAATTCAAATGTTACATAGTCTAAAATTATAATTTTAAAGGCCAAAGTTTAAAGAATTAATTTTAATTTCACACAATCAATCCAAATCCCATGAAAAAAACATTCATATTCTTTTTACTGACTTTAATTTTGACAGCCTGCGGTGATGATTGCTACAACGCACCTCAGCCGATTGTTTTTGAATTTGTGAATTCCGATAATGAAAACCTGATCACGAACGGAACACTTACCACCTATTCAATCCAGGATGAAAATCAGGTGGGCGTGCAACTGGCAAAAACCTCTGACGACAAAGTTATACTGGAGAACGTAGGCGCTTACAACGGGACTAAAAAATATACATTCTATTCCGGAGTTAAAATTTTCAATTTTTCTATCCATTCTTCAGAATTTAAAGGAGGCTGTGACGGTTACCAGATCAATAAAATAACGTTTACCGGCGTAGGTATTGATGTAAAAGAGGAACAGGGATACTATAAAATCGTATTGGAATAATTTATGTTCTGCGATCCTTGCAAAAATGTGCTCATCATGAAATTATTTTTTCCGGCTCTTTTTTTATGTTCTGCTCTGCTTTCCGGACAGAAAGCCATTCCTTCTGATTTTAAAAAGATTCCGGAAATCTTAGACAATCCTGAACTGCTTTATCCTTTTATCATTCCGGACAAAAAATACCAGTATTGGTCTGTCTTAAGAAATAATCCCGATCCGGATGAAGCTGTTATCTATGAAAGCCAGATGCCGGAATATATGACGATCAATGATCCGGCTCCGGAAAAAGGATTCTTCCAGAAATGCCTGGGTGAAGACTGTTTCACCTATCTCATCGCCTGTAAAAACGGACAATCCGAATACTTTTCGGATGAGAAACAATTAAGAACATTTATCGGGACGGTAGATAATCTTCCTGAAGCTGTTTTGATTGCCAACACATATGGTTATACGGTTGATAGTACGAACAGGCTAAGCAGTTCTTATATAATAGAAGAAAAATATATTGTACTATACCTTTCAAAACCGAAAGGCTGCCCAAAAACAAAAGAATCTTTTCTGATTAAGATTTATAAAAAAACCGGAGCACTGGCGTCAACAAGTAACGGGATCTATTTCAAAAGTAAGGATTGTAAATAAGACTTGTATAGGTAAACATACTGATCTATTATAAACAATTCGTTTCTATGTTTGGATTGCACTTTTAAAAACTGTTATTATTCAATAGTTTTTATAAAAGGCAGTGATCAAAATTTTAAAATTTCTTTAACGCTGTTTTCATAGGTTATTCCGTAGATTTGTGTTAAAATAAATTGAGAACATGCTTAATTTCGAGTTTAAAAATCCAACAAAAATACTTTTCGGAAAAGGTGAAATTGCTAAAATTTCAAAAGAAATTCCACAGGATGCCAGAATCTTATTGATTTACGGTGGTGGCAGCATTAAAAATAACGGAGTGTACGATCAGGTAAGAAAGGCGTTGACCGATCATGAATTCTATGAATTCGGTGGTGTCCCTGCCAATCCTGAATATGAAGTTCTGATGGATGCCCTGAATTTCATCAGGGAAAAGAACATCACTTTTATCTTAGCCGTGGGTGGCGGTTCTGTGATTGACGGAACGAAATTCCTGTCCGCAGCAGCAAATTATGACGGTGAGCCGTGGGAAATCCTCACCAAACCTGTTAGGACTTTTGAAGGGCAAGGAATGCCTTTCGGAACCGTTCTGACTTTGCCGGCAACAGGTTCCGAAATGAATTCGGGATATGTGATTTCAAGAAGGGAAACCAATGAAAAATTATCTTCCGGCGGCCCCGGACTTTTCCCTCAGTTTTCAGTACTGGATCCGGAAGTGGTAAGATCAATTCCGCAAAGACAGATCGTTAACGGACTGACTGATGCTTATACACACGTTTTGGAACAGTATATGACTGCTCCATCTTCGGCTGATCTTCAGGAGCGCATCGCTGAAAGTATTCTCATCAGCCTTCAGGAAACAGCTCCGAAAGTTCTTGGCAGTGAATTTGATTATGATGCCGCGGGAAATTTCATGTGGTGTTGTACGATGGCCCTTAACGGATTGATACAGAAGGGAGTTATTACAGACTGGGCCGTTCACGCAATGGGCCATGAGCTGACTGCTTATTTCGGAATTGACCATGCAAGAACACTTGCCGTTATTGCTCCTTCTCATTACCGCTATAATTTTGAAACCAAGAAAGAAAAACTGGCTCAGTATGCAGAAAGAGTCTGGGGAATTAAAGACGGTTCTGCAGAAGAAAAGGCGGAAAACGGAATTAAAAAGCTGGAAGAGTTTTTTCACAGCCTTCATATCCAGACCAAGCTTTCAGAATATACGGAAGACTACAAAGGCACTGCTGAAAGAGTAGAGAAGGCTTTTACAGAAAGGAAATGGCTGGGACTTGGTGAATATAAGACTCTGACTCCGCAAGATGCACGCAAGATTGTAGAGATGAGTTATTAAAAGCATCCATATGTATATACCGGATGAGACTAATTTTTTTTTATGTAAATGATATTAGTTATCAATGGTAATATTTGCGATGCTGTTGTATTTTTTATCCGGCTAAATTTATCTTTTCAATAAGTATTGGTTTAAAAAAGCTGAATTTCATTATCTATATTTCAAATTTATTTATATTTTAGCATATTCTAAATTTGTGAAAATGAAAAAACAGTTACTTTTATTTGCCTTTTCAGCGTTAGCGCTTACTTCTTGCGAAGATGATGATATCCAGGGTTATGAATTGGATATGATGAAGGGGGACTGGAAGATCAGCAAAAGGGAAGTTGTTTCCGGAAAAGACGATAAAACCGTATTTAATACTACTGTGCCGGTGGGATGTGAGGCAAAGAATAATACTTACTTCAGTACAGACTATTCTACATCATATACCGCTTATACAGGTACGGGAGCAGACTGTCAGGTAGCTGCGGTAAGTGAAGGGACTTATGAATACAGCACAGAAACAAAGGACCTGATTATCAAGTACAAAAATGACAGCCCGAGAAAATACAGAATTGTAGTGCTTACAAGCTCTGAAATGAGAATCAAGCAAATGTATGATAATATAGATCAGAATGGTGACCTGATACCGGACGCCGAATATGTTACTTACAAAAGATAAATTAAAAACTCCCGTTCTTTTCCGGGAGTTTTTTATGAACAAGAAGTTTAACAGACATTCTAAAATTATTAAAAAATGAAGAAGACTTTAGCAGCATTCCTATTGCTGACATTCGCCCTTTTCTTTTCACAGGAAAAAAAACCAATGTTCTGGCAGGACATCCAGAATTTCAAAAAAATGGATCTTGAGAAAGCACCGCCTAAAGATGCCATCCTCTTAATCGGCAGTTCATCGTTTACCAAATGGACGGATGTTAATAATTATTTTCCTGATAAAACCATCATCAACAGAGGTTTCGGAGGCTCTAGATTAACTGATCTTAACTATTATGCCAATGATCTTTTAAATCCGTATCAGCCTAAACAGATCATCATCTATTGCGGTGAAAATGATTTTGCAGATGATGACCAGCTGAAGGCCGATGTTGTAGTTGACCGTTTTAAAACATTCTATAAAAAAATCAGGTCGAAATTCCCAAATATTGAAGTAGATTATATTTCTATTAAATATTCTCCGAGTAGGGAAAAGCTTTGGCCGCAGATGGAAGAAGCAAACAGGAAAATTGCCGCTTTTATGAAAAAACAACCTAAGTCAGCTTTTATTGACATTACCAAAGTCATGCAGGATACCAATGGAAATATCAGAAAAGACCTTTTTGTAGAAGATATGCTTCATATGACCCCGGAAGGCTATCAGCTCTGGACTTCGGTGATGATCCCTTATATGAAATAAGAGTAAGAATTTATCAACCAATTATTAAGCTCATTACTATAAATAAAATGCTGTTTTATATTCGTAAACAGCATTTTTGCTGATTACCCTAAATGTTTTGGTTGGAATTGTTTACAGCAATCCGAGCTGCGGTGTATATTAATTATTTTGTTCATTCATTATATTTTGGACTGCTATTGGTTAAGCTTTCTTGTTGCCTGTAAAATATATTGAATGTCTTTCAAACAGTCAGATTCTTAATTTTGAGATTTCTTTTCAGTTCATTTTCTGAACATAGAAATTAACCGTATCCAGTTTAATATTAAATGCTCTGGATTCTCCTGTTGTCATAACAGAACTTGCAGCATTGGGAAAATAGATGCTGTCATTTTTAATGATAAAAACGCGCTCAAGGATTTCCCATGAAATTTCTGATTCTTTTCCGCAAGAGTTTATGACAAAATATGGGTTAGTTATTATTCCGCCTTTCGATTCTACATTACATTTGCAATCCTTTTTTAAGTTAAAACATTCTGCAAACGGCGGAGAATACCAATCAACCGTATCGCCTTCTGCATTTACAACGGGCGGTGTTTTGTAATGGTAAACATTCTCGAATTGGTCTCTGACATCTGATGGAAGGCTTTTATATGTTATTTCTTTTCTTTCATTCTTAGAACAGCTGTAAAGAAAAAACATAAGACAGATTGTAAAGAGTATCTTCATTATTATCTATTGATTTATAAAAAATATTGGATTTTAGATTGCTATTCCTTGTCATAAAGTTTCTAATCACGTAACTTCCATTTAGGGTTTAAAATTATATTGTATTAGAATACATCTATTCTTTTTAAGAATTATTTTGCTTGTTTACAAATTGAATCTTCCCTGTAACAAATACTTTTTTACTCAAAAATAAACTGTCCCATTCATTTAATCTACTTGACAAGACCTAAAAATACAATACAGATACGGGTTAAAAGTCATTTAATTATGACCAGTAAGATAAACAAAAAACTCCCTGACCGGGAGTTTTTTGTTGTGTATTATTTATTTCTTTCTTTTAGATTTGGAAATGGCTTTTTGCTGTGCTCTGTTTGCTCCAAATTTTTTAGGTTCCTTTCTTTTTGAAGGGCCACCCCAGTTTTCTTTCTTGTTTTTATCTTTCTTCTCATGGAAAGCGCCTCCGCCTTCGTACAGTTTTACCTGTACAGGATTCTTCATAACGATCTGTTCTTCTTCCGAAGCAATCTTTTTAGGGTTAATCTTCACGGTTTCAGGGAAATCAATGAATTTTAATTCCTTATCCATCAATAATTCGATATCAAGAATTAAAGGCTCTTCTTTTTTAGTGACAAAGGTTACGGCTTTACCGTCTTTATCTGCCCTACCCGTCCTACCGATCCTATGGATATATTGTTCCGGAACTTCAGGCGTTTCAAAATTAATAACATGGGTAACATTTGAAATATCAAGACCTCTCGCCATGACGTCTGTTGTAATCAGACCTCTGATCTCTTCATTCTCAAAACTTTTCATTGCGCGCAATCTGTAATTTTGGGATTTATTGGAGTGAATGACATCGAACTCGTCAGGAAAAAGTTCATTAATTTTAGTAAACAGAAGATCCGAATTCTTCTTATTGTTGGTAAAAATCAAAACTTTGGACATATCCGTATCGCTTTTCAGCAAATGTTCCAAAAGGTTGATTTTCGTATTGAAGTTTTCTACTTTATAAGCGGACTGTTCAATCTTTTCAAGCGGCGTCCCGGATTTTGCCAATGAAATTTCAACAGGCCCTGCAAAATACTGATCCAGCATTTCATCCACGGCATCGGTCATGGTCGCAGAGAAAAGTATATTCTGTCTCTTTTCCCTCATCATTTCGAAAATATGGGTCAGCTGTGGCCTGAAACCTAAATTAAGCATTTCATCAAATTCATCAATAATCAGCTTCTGAACCTCCTTAAGTGAAATGGCATTATCAATTGCTAAATCCATAATCCTTCCCGGCGTACCTACCAGAATATCGCAGCCATCATTAAAAAGCAGCTTTTGGGTATTGATATTTTTACCGCCATAGATCCCGATAACCCTTGCAGTAAGATTTTCCGTTAATTTCTCAACAATTTCTGTTACTTGAACAACCAATTCCCTGGTAGGAACCAAAACAACAACCGTTGGATTTCCGGTTTTATTATACTTCCAAGTTTTAAGAACAGGCAGCAGATAGGCTAATGTTTTTCCGGTACCTGTCTGCGCAATTCCCATCACATCTCTTCCGGAAAGTATGGGACCTATGCTTTTTTGCTGAATAGGAGTCGGTTCAAACAATTCTAAATCCGCTAAAACATCAAGAATTTTAACAGGCAGGTCAAAATCTGCAAAAGTTATTTTATCCATTTTGCAAAGATAGTCAATTAATTTTTGTAACTCCAGAGATGGAAAGATGATTGTCAGAACACTGTACTCCTTTCCACAGAATTTTCGGTTTTCATTAAATAGCGTAACCCAACATATCAATTCAGGAAATCATTAATTAAAAAAATCCAAGAGCTTTATTTCCTTGTAATCCTAAGTAATATAATAATCACCAATATAACGGAAAAGATGAATCCCAGGATAGCAACCAAAGACATTTCCCCAACTTTTGGTCCTGACTCCGAAACAAAGACGATGGCTGTTGCAATAATATTGGCTCCTAAGATCATGGCCAACATCAGATTAATAATTCCTGACCTTATAAGCTGATTCGTTTTGTCTATATTCTTGATCTCACTGGTCACCGTGAATTTATTTTCATCCAGTTTCTGCAGCACGGAACGCAATTCTTTCGGGATCTCATCGACATTGTCCGTGAAGCTCATCATCCGGTCCATTCCCGTTTTCATGATATTCTTCGGACTTATTTTTTTAGCAAATATTTTTTTGGTGTACGGATGCAGGCTTTTTACGACGTCCAGATCAGGATTAATGGTTCTCCCTACTCCTTCAATCAGACCGATTCCTTTAAACAGGAGATAAAAATAATCTGGCATGTACAAACGGTTGTCTTTCAGCACATCTTTCATTTTATTGATGATTGCTTGAGGATCAATCTCCTTTAAAGAGGTACTGTGAACAAAGTTCAGGATGTCTTCCACATCGTTTTCAAATCTTCTTTCATCGGGAATCTGGTAGCTGACAGCCATTTTTTTGAGATACCTTACAATTTTATGCGGATTTTTTGCTACAAAACTGACGATCAGATTCTCAAGGACCTCCTTATCATTCGGCGGGATCTTTCCTACGGCTCCGAAATCAATAAATACAACCTTTCCATCTTTTTTTACCAGGATGTTTCCGGCATGCGGATCGGCATGAAAGAAGCCGTAATCTAAAATCTGTGAGACAAACAGCCTTAATCCAACTTCGGAGACTGTAACAGGATCAATAGTATGCTCTAAAAGACTTGTTTTATCCGTTACCTTAATCCCGTCGATAAATTCCATACAAAGAACCGTATTGTTGGAAAATTCTTCATAAACCTCAGGAACATAAGTCTCTTTATGATTTTTGAAGTTTCTCCGGAACTGCAGGATATTTTCCCTTTCATTGATCAGGGACAATTCTTCCATCAAAGATTTTTCAAAGGTGGAAATGGCCTGCTTCAGGTTTAGCTTCTCACCGATTTCAGAGTAGGAAGAAACGAGTTTTTCAAGATCTTTTATCAGCAGCAGATCATCCTCTATAACATTCTGGACATCCGGTTTTTTGACCTTTAAAATAACTTCTGTACCATTGATCAGGACCGCTTTATAAACCTGTGCAATTGAAGCTGTTGCCAAAGGTTCTTTGTCAATACTCAGGAAATGATCGTTAACAGTGATATTGAATTCAGCTTCCATTATTTCTTCCACATTCATTTCCACCGTCTCCACTTTATCCTGGAGCTTCTGCAATTCCTGGATAAGCTCCGGAGGAAGGAGGTCTTCCCTGTTGCTGAACGTCTGTCCAAGCTTTACAAAGGTTGGCCCGAGTTCTTCCAGAACCAGCCGGATTCTTTCATAGACCGTTCCTTTCGAAATGACTTCATCGGGATTCCGGGAAATTTCCACGGCCTTATTTCCGCTGTTCATCCTGGCAAGAAGGTCTTTAAAACCATATTTACTCAATACGGAAATCATCCTGGCCGATCTTTTCAGTTTTCTTTGCTGCTTGTCAAACATATTTTAAAAATCTAGTTGCAATTTAATCCAAAAATTATTCCTGTCTGTCGATAATTTTTTTTTAACTTTATTCATACCAAAAGATAATTTAAAAATATTACAATGAAAAATCTAAAAAAAATCTCAAGATCGCAAATGAAAAGTATTGCGGGAAGCGGAATCATCAGAAACTGTTCAAACAAATGCTGTCCGGATGACGGAAGGCCAAGATGTCCGGAATTAGTTTGCCCGGCTGTTATCTGCCCGCAATAATTTAACATCATTTCAATAAAAAAAGAATGCAGAACTGCATTCTTTTTTTATTATCTCAAGTACGTCTCATACAGATCCTGCCTTCGGTCTTTCATAACCTGAACGGAACCGTGATGGTGGAGGTCTTTCAGCAAATTCAGGTCGACATCCACTATCAATGTCATTTCCGTATTCGGAGTAGCTTCTCCTTTAACCGCATTCGATGGGAAAGGAAAGTCTGACGGTGTGAAAACAGCTGCCTGGCCGAACTGGATATCCATATTATTCACACCCGGCAAATTCCCTACACAACCTGCAATGGCAACATAGCATTCATTTTCGATAGCTCTTGCTGCTGCACAGTGGCGAACTCGTATATAAGCATTCTGGGTATCGGTAAGATACGGTACAAACAGGATTTTCATTCCCTGATCAGCTAAAATTCTCGGAAGTTCAGGAAACTCCACATCGTAACAGATGACCAGACCTATTTTTCCGCAGTCGGTATCAAATACTTTGATTTCACTTCCGCCTTTCATCCCATAATATTTCCTTTCGTTCGGGGTAATATGGATTTTACGGTATTCATCTACCCTACCGTCACGGTGTAAAAGGTAACTTACATTGTACAGTTCATTATTTTCGAAAACAGGCATGCTTCCGGAAATGATATTTACATTATAGCTGATCGCCAGATCTGAAATCTTCATTTTAATCTCAGCGGTTAATTTCGCCAGCTCTATCATACTGTCACGTTCCGAAAGCTTGTTGAAGGGTGCGAGTAAAGGTGTATTGAAAAGTTCAGGGAAAAGCACAAAATCCGATTTATAGTCCCCCATTACGTTAACGAAAAATTCAACCTGCTCATAAAATGCATCGATGTCTTTAAAATGCCTCATCTGCCATTGCACCAGCCCCAAACGGATGATGCTGTCCTGCATGGTATTCGGCTTTTTGCTGTAATAAATGTTGTTCCACTGAAGCAAAACTGCATTTTCTTTGGAAGATTCATCTTCAGGCAGATATCCTTTCAATACTTTGATAGGCAGAAAATTATTGGAAAGCTGAAAAGAGAGCACCGGATCGTACAATTCTTTATCTCGTACCCTACGGATATATTCTCTGGGTGAAAGCTCACTGTGCTTATAATAATTCGGGATCCTTCCGCCTAATATGATTGATTTTAAATTTAATAATTCGCAAAGCTCTTTCCTGGCATCATATAACCTCCTTCCCAAGCGCAGTTCACGGAATTCAGGATCTACAAAAACTTCAATGCCATAAAGAACATTTCCGGTTGATAAATGGGTATTAAAGGTATAATTCCCAGTAATATCACTATACGTATGATCATCCCCAAACTCATCGTAATTCACGATAATAGAAAGTGCTACCGCTGCCAGTTTGCCATCTACGGTGATGCAGATCTGGCCTTTAGGAAATATTTTGGTAAGTTTTTCAATACTTTTTTTAGACCAGACGTATTCAGACATTTGTGGATAAGCACGTCTCATTGTCTCGACCAAGCCATCGTAATCCTGTACGGTAAGTGGCCTTGTTTCAATTTGCATTTGATGTAATTTTATCTAAATTTAAGAAAAAAAGAAATGATATAAAAATAAAACCTCCCTTTAGAAAAGGGAGGATAAAAACACAAATGATGAAAAAAAATTATTTCGAATTACAAATCTAACTGTAATAAATTTAGATTTTTATGATTATAGTCAATAATCTGTAATTATTCCCACTCAATCGTTGCAGGCGGTTTGCTTGAAATATCATAAGCTACCCTGTTGATACCTCTTACTTCATTAATAATCCTGCTTGAAACCGTATCTAAAAATTCGTAAGGCAGCCTACTCCAGGTAGCCGTCATAAAGTCAATGGTATTTGCAGAGCGCACTACGGCTGTGTATTCATAGGTTCTCTCATCTCCCATTACGCCGACAGATTTTACAGGCAAAAGAACGACAAATGCCTGGGAAACTTTTTCATACAAATCATTTTTATATAATTCTTCGATAAAAATATCATCTGCTTCCTGCAGGATTTTCACTTTTTCAGCATCTACAGCTCCTAAAATTCTGATTCCGAGTCCAGGACCAGGAAAAGGGTGCCTGTGGACCAAATGATGCGGAATTCCAAGTTCTTCACCTACTTTCCGTACTTCATCCTTGAACAGCTCTCTTAAAGGCTCTAACAATTCGAACTCCATTTCTTCCGGAAGTCCGCCCACATTGTGGTGGGATTTGATTACGGCTGATGGCCCGTTGACAGACTGGCTTTCAATAACGTCAGGATAAATAGTTCCCTGTGCTAAAAATCTGGCTCCTTCAATTTTATGGGATTCTTCATCAAAAACGTGAACAAACTCGTTTCCGATAATCTTTCTTTTTGCTTCAGGATCATCAACACCGGCTAATTTGTACAAAAATCTTTCTTTGGCATCTACCAGTTTGATGTTCATGTGAAAATGCTCTCCGTAATTCTGCATTACTTTTACATCCTCATCTTTTCTTAAAAGACCTGTATCTACAAATATACATGTCAGCTGGTCACCAATTGCTTTATGAATCAATACTGCCGCTACAGAAGAATCAACTCCTCCTGAAAGTCCGAGGATCACTCTGTTATCTCCAACTCTTTCCCGGATTTCAGCTACTGTTTTATCGATATAATTGGTCAGCTTCCAGTTTTTCTCAGAATTACAGATCGCAAAAACAAAATTTTCCAGCATTTTTCCACCTTCTTCGGTATGGGAAACTTCAGGGTGGAACTGTACGCAATAAATCTTCTTATCTTCATTGGATATGGAAGCTATAACTCCGGATTTTGCATTCAATTCAAAACCTACAGGTAACTCTCCCACTTCATCAAAGTGGCTCATCCAAACGACTGAATCCTGGGTTACGCCTCGTAATAAAGAGCTTTCTTTTACAATTTCCAGATGCGCTTTCCCGTACTCGCCTTTTACGCCTTTATGGACCTTCCCGCCCAAAAGGTGTGCGGTAAGCTGCATGCCGTAGCAGATTCCCAACACAGGTATTCCCTGTTCATACAATTCTTTTTCTACCAGGTGGGCATTTTCAGCATTCACAGAGCTTGGTCCTCCGGAAAGAATAATCCCTTTCGGCTGTTTTTCTAAAATAGTTTCTAATGGGGTATTGAAAGGTAAAATTTCAGAGTATACACCCATCTCACGGATTCTTCTTCCAATAAGCTGATTGTACTGGGAACCGAAATCCAATATGATGATACCGTTGTTCATTTTTATAATTGATAAATGATGATTGATAAATGACGGAAGCTTAGACTTAAAAGAAACTGAATTAAATTCTAACCTCTGATTTCTAACTTCCCAATATAAATTATTTTTACAAAAAAAGACTTGGAAATTTCTCCAAATCTTTTTTTTGATTTATTTTAAAATTTTCCGATGTCCTCTCTGTAGAAGCCGTAATCGAAGTGCACGTGGCTGGCATCTTCATACACTTTCTTGCGGGCATCGTCGTAAGTAGCGCCTGTTGCAACAATATTCAGAACCCTGCCGCCGTTTGAAACCACTTTATCGCCTTTTTTGATTGCTCCGGCGTATAAAAGCTTGCTGTATTTCAACTTGTCTTCACCGACAATTTCAAAACCAGTTTCGATATTTCTCGGATAACCTCCTGAACACATTACCAGACACACCGCTTTCTCGTCTTTAAACTTAAGCTCTATATCTTTTCCGTCCATACAATCCTGGATTACGTCAAGCAGATTGTTTTCCATCAATGCCATCAGCACCTGCGTTTCAGGATCTCCAAATCTCATATTGTACTCAAGAAGATATGTTCCGTTTTTAGTAACCATTAATCCGAAAAAGATAATGCCTTTAAAACCGAAACCTTCTGCTTTAAGACCTTTAACAGTAGGCTCAAGAATATTTTTCTCAAAGTCTACCCAATGTTCCTGGGTAAATTCAGGACTTGGAGCTACTGAACCCATTCCTCCGGTATTAGGGCCCATATCACCGTTTCCTGCTTTTTTGTAATCTTTAGCAGCTACACAAGGGAAAAGTTTCTCACCGTTTGAAAATGCAATGATAGACGCTTCAAAACCTTCTAAATATTCTTCGATAACCAAACGGATCCCTGCATCTCCATAAATCCTTCTGATCATAAAATCATGGATGGTAGCCTCAGCTTCTTCCAGGGTATCACAGATAACAACTCCTTTTCCTCCGGCTAAACCACTGGCTTTGATCACTAAAGGGAATTCCTGTGACTGAACGTATTCCTTCGCTTCGTTATATGATTCGAATACCATAGCCTTCGCCGTCTTGATATCATAGGTCTGCATAAATTTCTTGGAGAAAGCCTTGCTCCCTTCCAGACTTGCCACTTTTTGGTTAGGTCCGAAAACTTTAAGATCATGCTTCTTGAATTCATCCTTTAAACCGGCTACAAGCGGTGCTTCAGGGCCTACAATCGTAAGATCTACCTTTTCCTTGATTGCGAAATCTCTAAGTTCCTTAATCTCTGACAAATGAACATTTTTTCCTATACCATCTGTGGTAGCATTTCCGTTAGCAAAAAACATTTTAGAAATTCTCGGGTCATTCTGAAGTTTTGCTGCCAAAGCAGATTCTCTTCCACCTTCACCTATGATTAATATTCTCATACTTTATATTATTATCTAGTCTATTTTACAAATATATAATTTTGAATGCTATAAATACAATCCTGAAATATTTTTTAATTCTATTTTAATCAGTGGAAAAAGTGTCTGATCCCTGTAAACATCATTGGAATGTCATGCTCGTTTGCGGCTTCGATGCTGTCCTGATCTTTCACACTTCCTCCCGGCTGGATGATCGCCGTAATTCCTTCCTGATGGCAGAAATCAACCACATCACGGAACGGGAAAAATGCATCGGAAGCCAGAACAAGATCTCCGGTAAATTTCTCCTTTGCTCTTTCAATGGCCTGCTGGGTTGCCCAGATCCTGTTTACCTGGCCACCTCCGATACCGAATGCCTGAATTCCGTTGGAAACAACAATCGCATTGGATTTTACATATTTTACCACTCTCTGAGAGAAAAGCAATGCTTTTTTCTGTTCTTCGGTAGGCTGCTTTTCGGTTACCACTTTAATATCTTCAGAGAAAATGCTGTCGTTATCCTGAACCAAAATTCCTCCGTCCACTTTAACCCACGTCTGCTTATCAGAAACAGGATTTACAATTTTTATAATTCTCAGATTCTTTTTCTTTCTTAAAACTTCCAGGGCTGCTTCATCAAATTCAGGAGCCATTACAATTTCAAGGAATGTTTTATTAAGTTCCTCCGCTGTTGCGGCATCTATTTTATAGTTCATGGCAACAATTCCGCCAAAGATTGAAACCGGATCACATTCAAAGGTTTTCCGGTACGTTTCCAGTGCGGAACTCCCAATGGCAACACCACACGGAGTGGAATGCTTCACGGCACAACATGCCATTTCTTCTTTAAATTCAGTAACCACTTTCCAGCAAAGATCCATATCACGAAGGTTGTTGAAAGATAATTCTTTACCTCCTAGCTGTTCGAAATCTTTCATTGCTCCGTTTTCAAAAGTAGAAACGTAATATGCTGCCGTCTGGTGTGGGTTTTCACCATACCGTAAGTCGGAAACTTTTTTATAGGAAGCATTAAGATAGGTCGGATATTCTTCATCCAATAACATTCTGGAAATAGCTGCATCGTAAGCAGAAGTAAGATTAAATACTTTTCCTGCCAGTTTTTTACGGGTTTCGATATATGTATCCCCGTTCTGTTCCATTTCTATTTTTACCGTTGCATAGTCTTCAACATCAGTAATAACAGTCACGGAATCAAAGTTCTTAGCAGCTGAACGAAGCATAGAAGGTCCTCCGATGTCTATAAATTCAACTTTTTCATGTAAAGAAATGTCTTTGTTTACATTTTCAAAGAAAGGATACAGATTCACGATCACCATATCAATCAGGTCAATACCGTGTTCCTTAACGGTGCTCATGTGCTGCTCATTTGAACGGACAGCCAGTAATCCTCCGTGAACTTTAGGATGCAGGGTTTTTACTCTGCCGTCCAGCATCTCAGGGAAATCGGTTACCTCATCAATCTGAACAGGATGCAAACCTGCGTCTTTCAGATGCTTGAATGTTCCTCCGGTAGAAATCAGCTCATATCCCTGGGATTCCAGAAACTGTGCGAATTCAGTCAATCCGCTTTTATCCGAAACACTGATTAAAACTCTCTTTTTGCTCATTTTTTCTTTCAATTTTTTACTTTTTACAGCTATTTCAAACTGTAGACCGGTTCTTTCACCTCCGGTCTTTATTTTTACTTAGATTCTTTATTAATGTAATAATGTATCAGTTTGACAATGTAACAATCTTAAATGGATACATTATTCAACACTTTGTTAATTGCTTTCGGGAAAATTTCATATTCAATCAGATGAACTTTTTCCGCCAGTGTTTCAGGAGTGTCATCTTGTGTTACCGTAAATGATTTTTGAAGAATGGCTTCGCCTTCATCAATTCCCGAAGTCACAAAATGTACGGTTGCGCCGCTTTCTTTTTCTCCGGCTTCAATAACGGCATGGTGAACATGATGCCCCCACATTCCCTTTCCTCCGAATTTCGGAAGCAGCGCAGGATGGATATTGATAATTTTCCCGTTCCATTTCTCACAGAATTCAGGCTTTAAAATCGAGAGAAATCCTGCCAGCACAATTAAATCTGTATTTTCAGGGATAACTCTGCCCAATTCACTGCTGAAGTTTCTACCTCTGGGAATGAGTAAATGTTCTATATGCTGGTTTTTGGCTCTTTCCAGTCCGTAACATTCCCTGTCTGCCACCACCAAAGAAATTTCTGCATCCCGGATCTCCCCATTTTCAATAGTATCTATAATTCTCTGAAGATTGGTCCCCGAACCTGAAACGAGTACAACGATGTTTTTCATATCTTTTGTAAAATGTAAAAAGTATCCATGTATTAATGACTTTTAAAGAATCATGAATACTTTTTACGTTAATACATTTATACCGTTAAATTAATCTTTTCGCTTCCTTCCGTAATTTCTCCGATTTCGTAGGCATCATCTAAAAGATGTAGTACTTTTTCAGCATGCTGTGCATCCACTACCACGATCATCCCTACTCCCATATTGAAAGTTCCGAACATTTCTTCACGTGAAACTCCACCTCTTTTTTCTAATTCAAGCATGATACTCGGGATCTGAATTTTAGAAGCGTCAATAGAGGCACACAATCCGTCACCGATAATTCTCGGAATGTTTTCATACAATCCGCCGCCTGTGATATGTGCAATACCGCAAACCTGTACTTCTTCAAGCACTTTATGAATATCTTTATAATATAATCTTGTAGGAACCAAAAGCGTTTCATACAAAGGTTTCCCTTCAAACTCCTCATTAAAATCGGGGAATACTTTTCTTACTAAAGAGAACCCGTTGGAATGGAACCCTGAACTTGGCAAAGCAATGATTTTGTTTCCGGCTTTAATGTCTGAGCCGTCAATAATCTGATCTTTTTCCACGATTCCTACACAGAACCCGGCTACGTCATAATCTCCAGGCTGGTACATTCCCGGCATTTCAGCTGTTTCACCGCCAATCAGTGCACAGTTGTTATCTTTACACGCTTTCACCATTCCTAAAACAATTTCAGCGGCAATTTCAGAATCCAGTTTTCCACAAGCCAGATAGTCTAAGAAAAACAATGGCTTTGCCCCGTGGCAAAGGATATCATTGGCACACATGGCAAAACAATCAACACCGATAGAATCATATCTTTTTGAATCTAACGCTACTTTCAGCTTTGTCCCTACGCCATCAGTTCCTGAAACCAAAACAGGATTTTTATACCCTCCGATTTCATAGAATGCTCCAAAACTCCCCAGATGATTCAATACATTGGAATTATGGGTTTCGCCAACCGCTTTTTTAATCTTGTCAACTGTTTTGTATCCTTCTTCTTTGTCTACGCCTGCTGATTTGTAAGTGTTGCTCATGTTTTATTTAGATATTAAATGGTAGATTTCAGATTCAGACTTAATCTTATACCTGATCATTCCTTTGTCTTTTTTAACTATTTTATTCAAATTTCAGAAACAAAAAAGCCGACAATCTTGGTAGATTATCGGCCGTTGTTTTATCTCAGAATTTCAGAGCCCACAACATTCCCTTTTTTGGAGAAACATTCTTTAAAAGCGGCCTGAATTTTCATCTTTTTTCTTTTTGCAAAAATAGTAATTTAAAATGAATATTCAAATTCTATTTTTCAAGGATAGACTCGATAGCAGAAATTTTCTGAATCTTTTCTTTTAATTCATTGTCTTTTTCCTCATTTGAAATCTTCTGAGCCTCTTTATCAAAATTATCATTAAAGAAAGGCAATGAGAAGGTATCCACCACATTTCCGCCGTGTAGAGGAAAACGTTTTGCTGCCGCTTCCAAAACCCCAAGCCCGCCTCTTCCGCCGGGTGCGGTAGCCATTAAAAGCATCGGTACTTCGTTCCAGACTGCACGGTTTTTTATTCTTGAAGTCCAGTCAAATACATTTTTGAAGGCTGAAGAATAGGTTCCGTTGTGTTCGGATAAAGAAATTAAAAGTATATCTGCACCGTCAATCTTTGCGGCAAGATCAGTTGCTTCCTGAGGAACTCCGCTTTCCACTTCACGTTGATGTTTATAGATCGGCATTTCAAAATTATTCATATCTACGATCTCCACGTCTGCATTTTCAATCAGTGAAGCGGCATAGGTAACCAGTTGTTTATTGATAGATGTTTCGGAATTGCTTCCTGCTATAGCTAAAATTTTCATTATTATTTTATATTTTTATTTTGACGCAAATGTCACAAAGATTTTTGACAATTCGCATTTTTAATTTCGCAGAGATTATTTGGCTCAACGAGAATTGGTTATTTTTAAAATTATATTTACCACTCTTTTCAAAAATTCTTCCTGAATTTCAGCATCCCTCCAGAGATGGAATTTTTAGTTGCGGAACGGTTTTATTGTAAATAAGCCGGTAAATCCATCGGCACTTCCATGAGAAGAATTTCCGTGTCTTCCACTGCTTCTATATTAAAGCTCTGCGTGTCCCAGATTCCCAGGCCATCTCTTTCATTTAAAATCCTGTCACCTACCTTCGCAGTTCCTTTTAAAACAAAAGCATAGACTCCGTTTCCTTTTTTGTTCAGCATGTAGTTTTTGCCGTTTCCTTTGGTAAAGTTGGCAAGATTAAACCAGGCATCCTGATGAATCCATACTCCGTCATCATTTTTATTTGGTGACAGAATCTGTTGGAAGCCGTTGATCTTTTCGCCTTCTTTAATGCTTTTCTGATCATATCTCGGTTCAACTCCAGTTTCTCTCGGAAATACCCAGATCTGAAGAAATTTTACCGATTCACCTTTATTTTTATTATACTCACTGTGCATCACGCCCGTGCCGGCACTCATCACCTGAATTTCCCCTTTTTTAATAACCGCTGTGGTTCCCATAGAATCTTTATGTTCAAGATCACCTTCAAGAGGAATAGAGATAATTTCCATATCCCTGTGCGGATGTGTCCCAAAACCCATTCCCTGGGAAACGGTATCATCATTCAGCACCCTTAATACCCCGAAGTTGCTTCTTTCCCTATTCTGGTAATTGGCAAAACTAAAGGTGTGGTAACTGTTTAACCATCCGTGATCAGCATGACCTCTCGAATCGGCTTTGTGATATACTGTTTTCATATTGTTATTTATTTATACTACAAATGTAATGCATCGCTGTTTTCGGAATATTGACGTAAGATAAGAAAGGATGAGGGGATTTTCATAGTTATGATATGAATTTTCAATTCAGAATGCTTCTTTGATTTTGGAGTTTTTCTTCAACAGGAAAAGTCCTGCGCAGATAATCAGGGTAAAAGCTACAAGAACTTTAAGAATCAAAGAAGTCCGGTCTTCAAAATCTCCCAAAACATGAGTCACCGTTCCTGTTCCAATCTGGTTGGCAGCCATCATTAATCCGGAAACCATGACCGAAAGCGATGGGAATTCAACCGTTCCCCAACCAATCGTGCCAGGAAACATACTTCCCATACAAAAACCGATGAATGACATTAGCAGAAGAACCGTTTGAGCTCCCGATGAACCCATTAACCATAGAATGCCTCCCCCAACCAATAACGGCGACAGCAGGAATATATAAGACAGATTGTATTTCTTTGCAAAAATCCCAAACAGTAAACGGTTTACAGCAATACCGCCCCATAATAAAGAAAGTCCTAAACTGGCATCGGAATTGGTGAGTCCTTTATTTTTAAGGATAACGGTGCCGAAGCTTCCGAAAGTTCCTTCAATACAGCCATATAGAATGATTATTCCAAAGAAGACCCAAAGCCTGGAAGGAATACTGAAATGACCGGGCAGTTCAAAAAATGTCCCTTTTTCAAGCCTGACAAATAAAAAGAGAATAAAGCTCGCGCCAACGGCTATAAAAATAATTCCGGGAACCATCATCCAGTTGTGTACATTCCCGGCAAGGCTCATCATCAGAGGTGAAGCAGAAGTTCCCAGCCCAACCAGAAACTGAAGGATCAGAATAGCAGATGACGGGTTGTTTTTAAATAAACTCGCTGCCAGAGGATTCAGGGTTGTAATGGAAAGTCCAAAACCGGATCCCGTACAAGCGACCAGCACCATAAGAACCGGAAATATCAGAGATTTGTCATTGATAAAAAACTGCGACCCCCAGAGACTTCCTGTAGACAAAAGCATCAAGGCAACTCCGATCGTTAGTATAATCTTCGGACCCATCCTATTGACCAGAAAGGGAGCTGCAAGACATGAAATGATAATACATATCACCTGCGGTAAAAACAGCGCTCCGAACTGTGATGACGAGAGCGCAAAAACCGAAGGATCCGTGAAAGCGGCTCCCAATGCCGGAAAAACTACAAAATTAACTCCGGTCAGGAAGGCTAGTAAAAATACCATCCCTGTTTTTGCGACGGCCGAATTCATGAAGACAAAACATTCTTTTTAAGATGTTCACCCACTCTGAGCGCTATGGCTATGATGGTAAGGGCAGGATTTACAGCTCCGCTGGATACAAAGAAACTGCCGTCAACGATATACAGATTCTCAAGGTCGTGGGCTTTACAATAAGTATCTACCACTGAAGTGCCAGGATCTGTGCCCATTCTGGCTGTTCCGTTCTGGTGTGCAGGTGACGCAATATCCATTCCTTTACTGAAATAAATTCCTTTAAAGAAAAATGAATTGAATTTTCCGGAAGCCCTGAGTGCTTTGGTAAGCTCATCTTTCAGCAGTTCATGCCCTTTTTGGTTATTCGGGGTATAGCTTATCCTGATCTGCCCGTTCTCTTCTACGGTTACCCTGTTTTCAGGATCCGGAAGATCTTCGGAGGTCAGCCAGAAATCTACGGCATGCTTTGCCATCAGCTCAAAGGTAAAACCGGGTGCCGGAACCGGGCTGTCTGCTCTGATCTGGTGTTCGTCCGATTTCCCAAGCATCTGGATGTGCCCTAAAGGAAATTCATATCCCCTACCGGCATGGTAAAAATCATTGATACCAAAGGTTTTCCCGAATTTGGTATAATTGGGTTCGGTGTACAAAGCCACGAGAGCTGTATTCTGGTGAAACATATAATTTCTACCTACCTGATCGGATGAATTGGCCAGCCCGGTAGGAAATTTTTCATTTTTGCTCTGCAATAATAAGGCAGCCGAATTAATCGCGCCTGCTGAAAGCACGATATAATCTGCCGCAAACATTTTTGTTTCTCCGTTTTGCTCCACGATCACTTCTGATATCCTTTTCCCTTCATCATCAGTATTCAGCTTCAGCACTTTGGTGTTGACCAGAAGCTCAACATTAGGATATTCCAGTGCTTTGGATAATGAACACAGATGAGCATCGCCTTTTCGTTCAGCAGCATCCGGAAAGCCGTCAAAACGGTCTAAGATATACGGCGCATTGATTGCGGGATGCGGAGTGAAGTTAACACCGATGGGTAATTCAAAAGGCTGCAGGCCATATTGGGTAAGCTCATCAAAAATTTCCTGAATCCTTGGTTCGTGAGGCAATGCATCATACGGATAAGGTTCTGATGCCGGTGGCTCCGTAGGATCTGATCCTCTTTTTCCATGAACATAAAAAAGTTCTTCAGCTTCCAGATAATACGCTTTCAGATCTTCATATTGGATCGGCCAGGCCGGAGAACTGCCTCCGTAATGCTGTATTTCTTTAAAGTCCTCTTCTCTTAGCCTGAATAAGGCAGCTCCATAAAATTTTGTATTCCCGCCGACATTGTAATGCATTCCAGGCCTGAATGTTTTTCCGTGCTTATCAAGCCACAGATCAGTGGTCGTGTACCTGTTTTTCTGAAATACTTCTGCAGAATCCCAATTTTCTTTTTCTACCGGAACATAATCCCCTCTTTCTATTATTAAGATTTTTTTTCCGCTGTCAGCAAGCTTATAGGCCATGGTAGCACCTCCTGCCCCGCTTCCTATAATGATAATATCATACATTCTTTAAAATTTGGTTACTCTAAATTAGAAATTTAAAAGAGGTATCAGCTTAAGAAAAAATTAAATTTCGATAGATTGTATAAATGTAATGACGGAAATTTTAGAGTTTAATTATATGAATGATAGAAAATAGTTTTAATATCAAAAAAAGCAGACTAAAAAGCCTGCTAATCATAGTTGTGATAAGTTATCTCTTAAACCGGTTAAAAATGCACCTGCTGGATTTCTTCTTCAATCTCCTGTGGAGTTTCATCATCTGACTTGATAAAAACCATTGTCATCACAGCTCCCAGAATCATACAGATACCGCCTACCACAATGTAATCCATCGCATAATTTCCGAAAAAACGGTTCACTATAGGCCCTCCGAAAATCCCGTTGATAATTTGCGGAATTACAATAAAGAAATTAAAGATGCCCATATACACTCCCATTTTTTTCTGTGGAATGACTTCAATCAGCATTGCATACGGCATCGCTAAAATACTGGCCCAGGCAAAACCCAGTCCGATCATTGAAGTCCAGAGAAAACCGGTATCTTTTATAAAATACATGGAAATCAAACCCAGTCCTCCACATAGTAAAGCCAAAGCATGGGTTTGCTTTTTACCTATTGCTTTGGCTAAGGGAGTCAGTAAAAATGCAAACGGAATAGCCCAAAGATTATACATCCCGAACAGCTTACCGGTAAGATCACCGGCATCATTAAAGGCCTTTGAGTGTGTATCCTCAGGAAGAAGCCCGAAATGATGCGTAGCCACTGCACTGGTAGTAAATACCCACATGGTAAACAGTGCAAACCATGAAAAGAACTGTACTGCGCCCAGTTTTTTCATCTGAGCCGGAATATGGGCAAAGTCCTTAAAAATATCTGAAAATTTAGAAGAATGAACTGTTTCCGGATCTTCATTGGCAAATTCTGCGAACTGCTTAGGCGAATATTCTTTGGTGGTAAAAATCGTATACAGAATAGTAAGTAAAAGCAACACTGCACCTGCGTAGAAAGAATAGATAACGTTATCAGCTACAAATCCTTCAGGAGCTGTATTGGAAACTCCGATTCCGGTCAGCCAATCTGGCATGTAGGACCCTATCACAGCACCGATTCCAATTAAAATCGTCTGTACGGAAAAGCCAATGGTCCCCTGATGCTTAGGAAGCATATCTCCTACCAATGCGCGAAAAGGTTCCATGGCTACATTGATAGACGCGTCCATCATCGCAAGAAATATCACAGCAAGAAGCAATACATTGGCAGCCATCATCTGTGTGGCGGAAGCAGCATTGGGAAGCATAACTAGGCCAATTGCACAAAGAACAGCGCCAATCAGGAAATAAGGTTTCCTTCTTCCAAGCGGACTCCAGGTATTGTCTCCCAAATGCCCTATTATTGGCTGGACAATCAATCCTGTTACCGGAGCAACCAGCCAGAACCATGACAGCTCGTGAACATCAGCCCCAAAATTGGCTAAAATCCTGCTTGCATTGCCATTCTGCAGTCCAAAAGCCATCTGGATGCCTAAAAATCCCATGCTCATGTTGATGATCTGAGCCATGGAAAGATTCGGTTTTTTTATTCTTCCAAATTTACCGGTATCGTGTTTTGCTGCCATCTCCGCCATTAGTGCTTCAGTTTTTGGATTAATTCTTCTTCGATTGGAGTTTTGTATGCAACTACTTTATCCACGACTTCATTAGGAACTGTCATGGAAAGAACATATTGTCGGATTTTCCATTGTCCGTTTATCTTTTCCACTACTCCTGAACCACGGCATATTTTCATCTGGGTATCCAGCAGTTCATCAAACCACGCCAGATTACCGTCTTTACTGAACTGGATATTTCTCTTCAATGAAATAAAATTCCAGGTTGATTTTTTATCGAAATAAGGCTTTGCCCACCCCATAAATGCTTTTTTGCCCCAAATCTCCGTGGCATCCGTTCCGATAAACGATGATTCATCAGCAAAATAACTGAAATAAGTATTAAAATCCGCTTTGGCCGCTGCCACGTTAAAATCGTCAAGCACTTTGCTGATGTCAGCTTTTTCTTTTTCCGCCTTAACCTGTGCCGGGACGATGGTACAATTCATGACAAACATTATCAGGGCAAAAAATATTGTTGTTCTTTTCATATTAAATGAGTTTAAATCAAATTTTGGGTATCTGTTTAGTATTCGTTTCTCTGTAAATACAAGTAATTTGCTTTTAATTATTCATGATTAACAGCGTGTGTATTTTTATTTTAGTTCGATGACCATTGAAGTTTTAGCCGGTACAGACAATGTATTGTGTAGTGAAAGGTCTCTGTCTGAAATAATTTCCCTGCCTTTTGAGAATCCGTTCAGCGACTCTGCAAAACGTTTCAGGTCTATAACCTGATCTTTTTCGTTGCTGTTCAATATTACCATTACACTTTCTTTATCATCATACCTGAAATAAACAAATACATTATCCTGAGGAATATAATTTTTGGTTTTGCCTGTATGAATTACGTCCTTGCTTTTTCTCCAGTTCAGTATTTTTTGGGTAAACTGATAGAATTCTTTCTGCTCCGCTGTCTGACCGGAAATATTAAAGGCATTCTGCGTATCTGATTTCCAGCCGCCCGGAAAATCCCTTCGGATATCCGCATCACCGCCTTTATTTTTATCTCCTCTCATCCCTATTTCAGAGCCATAATAGATCTGTGGTATTCCTCTGACCGTGGAAAGTAGCGTCAATCCCATTTTATACGCTTTTAGATCTCCATTGAAGATTTCATTCCATCTTTCGGTATCATGGTTTTCAAAGAAAACCAGCACATTATTGATATCCGGATAGAGAAAATCACTTGAAAGCACGTCGTAAATCCTCATCATTCCCGTATCCCAACCCTGCTTTTCGTTTAAGGCTTTGGGCATATTTCCGTACAGCATAAAATCCATCACGGAAGGAAGATTGGAATTATAGTTCGCTGCCTCTCCTGTTTTGGAATCTTTCTGCCAGGCTGAAATATGCCCGGCAGTGTTCAGCCAAGTTTCGCCTACGATATTGAATTTAGGATATTCATCGGTAATGGCTTTTGCCCATTTCGCCATAGCTTCCTTATCATTGTAAGGATACGTATCTACCCTGAATCCGCCAAGCTCGGCATATTCAATCCACCAGATGGCATTTTGAATCAGATATTGTAATACCAGAGGATTCTTCTGGTTAATATCAGGCATCGTAGTATCAAACCAGCCGTCCAGCGCAATTTTCTTATCAATGTCCGAAGCATTGGTGTCGAATTGGGCTGTAATTTTATAATTGGAACGCTTGAATCCTTTTTCACCATCACTGAAGCTGTGAATCCAGTCTTTTGTCGGCAGATCTTTAATGATCCAGTGTGAAATCCCCCAGTGGTTGGTCACATAATCCATTACCAGTTTCATATTCCTTTTATTGAGTTCCCGGGAAAGCTGACGGTAGTCTTCATTCGTTCCATAGCGGCCATCGATTTTATAGAGATCAGTCTGGGCATATCCGTGATAGGAATATATTTTTTCGTTGTCTTCATTTACAGGGGTCAGCCATACTGCCGTAGCACCGAGATTCTGAATATAGTCGATATTATTGATAATTCCTTTTAAGTCACCGCCATGTCTTCCATTGGCAAGATTCCGGTTTGCTTTTTCGGCAAGATCGGGTCTGGAATCATTCTTCTCATCACCGTTAGCAAAACGGTCCGGCATGATGAGGTACATCACATCTTTTGACGTGTAAGATTCGCGTGAAGCAGAGTCAGGATTTCTCTGTTTCAGTTCATAAATATAAGACCCTGTATTTTTTCTGTTCTTTTTTATATTGATTTTAAATTTCGAAACGTTGATTTCCTCGGTATTCACCGTTATGAAAACATAATTGGGATTCTCTACTTTCTTAATATCTTTAATCTGAACACCGTCAGACAGTTCAATTTCCTGACTTGCAATATCTTTTCCGTACACCAGAATCTGCAGTTCCGGGTTTTTCATTCCTTTCCACCAGAAAGCAGGCTCAACTTTTTCCAGAGTTCTGGATTGGGAAAAAGCTGTAGAGACAAATGAAAGCGCAAAAATTATATATATTTTTTTCATATTTTCTAAAGATACTCAAACAGATTATTATACTTCAACATCTGAGGCCTTTTTTGCTATTTTATTGGCCAGCCAGCTTACATAAAATAACTGGAAACTGTGATATATCATCACCGGAAGCAGAAACAGCACTTTCTGATCATCGGGAATCCCCAATACCAAAAGGAAAAGGCTGCCATGTACCAAAGACTTTTTGGAACCACAAAAAGTTGCTGTAATACGGTCTTCACGACTGAATCCCATTTTCTGAGAGATAAATTTCAGGATATGGTATATTGCAAAGAATAAAAATACTACACTGAATGCCAAAATTAAGAATATAAAAGATGGGACTGAAGCAAAAATATTTTCTGTAAAGGCAGTAGAAAAACTCTCATAAACAATTAACAGAATAATTAAACGGTCAAATTCCGCAATGACTGAAGAGTACCGCGTAACCCATTTTTTTAAAACAGGATTTAACAGAATTCCTAAAATAATTGGCAATAATACCTTAATGAGCAACTGCTGTACTATTTCACCCTGATCACCGGAGCCTTCGGCAGGAACCAGGAAAAAGCTCATGAGCAGCGGTGTCATCATAATGCCTATCAACCCGGAAATAGAAGCATTAAATATGGCAGATGTTACATTTCCTTTGGCAATAGATACCATTACTACAGAAGAGGAAACCGTAGAAGGCAGACAGGCCAGGAAAAATACGGACAGCCAGATATTAACATAACCGGAATCTTTCACAAAAGGATAAAACAGCAGGACCAGCAAAGGAAAGATTATAAAAGTACCTGACTGAATCAGCACATGCAGCTTCCAGTTGGTAATATCTTTCACCACTTCCTTTAAGTCCAACTTGAGGCCATACAGCAGGAAGATTGCGGCAATTCCCCAGTCTATAAAAGCAGAAAGATTAAAGTAAGAATTATAGGATTCACGGAATGGCACCACCCTCGCCATTAAAACCATTACCACCAACAAAATCAGGAACAGGTTTTGTTTGCTAAAAATTTTAGTCATCAACTTCATTAATCAGGAATAAATTATTTTTAAATAAAAAATCCTTAAACGCAAGAATGCTTTAAGGATTATAAAATTAAGGAATTTTTATTTTAAAGCCTTTTACTCTTTTTCAATATATCCGTCATTAAAAAGTTTATTAGGCTTTATATAAACCACATTGTTCTGAAAATCCATAAACACATTAAATCTTTTTAAGATTTCATTTCCCAGAATATTCATTTTTTGATCATGTAAAGGACGGCTTTCGTGAAGCAATTGGGCAGGAATATTTTTAAGATTATACCTTCCCAGACTTAATGATTCCAAATTGGCAGTGACTACAGGAATTTCATTTCCCTGGCCCCCCTTCATGATCACTTTTTTTATTATTTTCATCTGATCCGTAGGAAAATTCCGCTCCCTGAGTAAAGGTCCGTCCAGCATAACCGTACGCTGATATCCTGTGTCGAACAGAAACCAGTCTTTATTGGTTTTAGAGCCCTGCTTTATGGTTGTTTCGATGAGAAACATTTTATCTAAATATATTATATCAAGTGGCTGATACGTTTTGTCTTTTTTCACATAATCAGGGAGTCTTGAATGCACAACCATCATTCCTTGATCATAATTTAACTCCACCACCATTCCGTCAAACAGGTCCCAGCCAAATCTTCCGTCGGTTCCATGTCCGGATAGCTCAACCTGATAGATTCTGAAGCCGTCATATTTTTTGTTCCCGATAGACAGTACATTTACTCTTCCTTTGAGTTGTTCTTTAATTTTATCTTTTAACGTTTCGCGCGTAAGTGAAAGATTGTTACTGCCAGTATCAAAATTAAGAACCAGAGAATCTGTTTTATTAAGAAGTGTTTTTACAAAGATGGTATTCTGCCCATTGATCCCGAGACGAATACTATCGTGAAAAGGAGGATTCAAATTACTGAAATTTTTGGGAATCTGACTTTCAATTCTGGTAAGACAAGAATCTTTATCTTTAAGAATAATGATAAAATCTTTTTTCTCCCCTTGTTTCACGGTAATTCTGATGGAATCGATATCTGTTTTTATTTTTACGGTTCTGGTACCTTTGCTTATTTTTGTAACCGTGTATACATCAGGTTTTATAGAAGGATCGATATTCCAGTCCGTTTTCAGTCCGGTATCTTCTTCTAGAAAGATCGCCTTGGACGAATTAGCCTTTACCACAGGAAGCTTTTTTTGAGCCATAATCTGAAGGTACGAAATAGTTAAAAATAAAAAGGTGAAAATATATTTCATAGCGAATATGATTATATGAGAAACTTTCCGAGATAAATCATGACAATATCCAGTGATGTACTTCCCAGAGTGGATCCGTCATGGAAACAGTTATCGGTAGGAGCAATGTAAAAATGATGAGGTTTATGCTCTATTTTCAGCATAGGATAATCGGGAAACAGTTTCATGAAATAAGAAGTAATGTTTTTGTTGTTTACTTCGTTCTCTTTCAGGTCTATTTCTTTTTTTATCATATTATACGCTTGTATCATCGACAGATTCATTAGCAATAAATAACGCGATTCCTGTCCTAAATTAAATGTTATTCTGTTTCCGAATGTATGAGAATTATGCAGCGTCATATTTTTTGAGCTGTCTTTATGAACTCCAATAAACTGCAAATCATTGATGGAATATCCTGCCGGCATTCTTCTCTTATCAAGAGATACAATTTCACTGTTTGCATAATTGGTTGCGAGGCTCATAAATCGGAATGGAGCCAATGAAATACGCTGCAAAAATTCATTAATATGGATATTTATCTGGTCTACGAGTTCCTTATGCTGTCTGAATTTATTAAAGACTTCTTCTTCAGTAATGGATGTCCCAAGATCCAGCTCGGAAAAAAGGCTGCGGATATTCTCCGGCAATTCACCTGTAAATACAGAATTGTAGTCTTTTTTGTTCTTATGGTCTCCTATGATTATTTTATATTCCTCAGCATCAGGCGTACGCCAGTCCCGCTTTGGCAGGTAAGCTTCGGGCTCATATTGCTGTAAAAACTTTTCGCCTCTGAAAATAAATTCGTTGGACTCCTGTTGGGTATGATGGAGAACTCCTGAATTAATCTGAAGAGTTCCGCCATTATAATCTGAGTATATTTTGATTCCGGGTTTTAGTTTATTCATGGGATTCAGTATTTGTCAAATATTCCGACATAGACCATGGTGACGTCAAAACCTCTATTTCCGAGGGTCGTACCATCATGGATGAAATTATCGGTAGGGGCAATATAGTATTGATAAGGTTTAATTTCCAGTCTTAAAACAGGATATTCGGAATAGTGTTTAAAAAATTGCTCAACAATATTATCAGACGTTATTTTCTCTGAATATTTTTTTTGTATTTCACCATAAATCTGTCTCAAAGTTAAATTAACAAAATACAGATAACGTGATTCTTTGCTTATATTTATAGAAATCCGATTTTCTGATTTATGGGCAGTATGAGGAGTATAAAAGTCGCTTTTATCGATATGTAGACCCGTATATTTAAAAGTATTCTGCCCTATATGATGAAAGGTGGTGCTCTGCATATCGGGAAGGGACCTGGCAATTCGATGAAACTTATACTTTCTCTGCAAAGATTTCTCATCCAGAAAAACATTTAGTAAATCATTAATCTGTTTTGTGAGCTTTTCATTTTCCTGAAATTTCTTAGGAATATCAAAAAGAGATTCACAGTCATTGAGATCCAACTTTTCAAATAAATCCTGCAACTCTTCCGGAATGGCGCCCAAGCCAAGCGTATTAAATATTCTGCTGCCGGCATCTGCTGTAGAAACCTTTCTATATTCGGAATCTGTGAGACAGCGCCAGTCCATATTAGGCAAATAGGCATTGTTGTAATATTCAATTTCAGAATCTGTATTTTTAACAGGACCTACTCCCGAATTGATGCTGATCTGATTTTTTATATCCTGAATATGCCGATCGTATATTTTAATTCCTCTTCTTAAACTCATGCTAAACTGTAGGCTGATAATTTATCTTTAATATTCTTCTGAACAGAAACAGATCCTTTATTCTCAAGCTCTTCTACAATTTCGTGATACGAAACTCTGGTGAGAGCCATTTCTTTGCAAGCTTCATCAGACAAACTGTTTATCAGGTCATTTTGTATATAACTTACCAGCTTTATCATATCATGGCAGTAGATCGTAGGATTATCAAACCCATTCTCGTTGGAATATCTGTTGAGAAGAAAACCACCGCCGCATATTTCATAAATTGGGCAGTTAAGGCACTTTTCGTTAACCATCTGGTGAGAATTGATATATATATCAAACAATGGATCTTCCAGTACAGAGTCTATCTCGTGAGTATGAATGTTAATGTCATTTCTGGTAATTCCTTCGTAGCATGCTCTTATAGAATCTGCCACTTCCAGGTTTCCGTTTGTTTCCAGAATGGCTACCCCGTTTTTTTTCAGTCCGAGCATCTGATCCCCGACTTCTTCACCCGCAATAAGCTGAATCAATGTTTTAAAGAATCTCATATTGGGTCGTTCCGGATCATTTTTCCAGATGGCAAAGAGTTCAATCAGCCAATCCGCGTAAGGCGTATAATTGTTTGTATTTACTTTTTCTCTGATGATACCGTCCGGCAACTTGTCGAAATGTCCATCTGGTAGTAAAAGGTTAAAACTAAGAATATTGAGATCTTTAAATTCCTGATACAGTACCTGAGGACTGATATTTAGATTTGCAACGGATAATACGTTATGCATTCCTTTATCCAATCCGAGCTGTATGGCATTGCGGACCTCATCATAAGACCCTTTCCCATTGTGAAAAACACGATATTTATCGTGATATTCTTTGGGTCCGTCTATACTGACACCGACCCGGATGTTTAATTCCTTAAATAGATTATACCATTCTTCATCCAGACCTACACCGTTGGTTTGAAGGATAAATTCTAAATACGAATCACTGAGTTTTTCTCTGAATATTTTTATGCTTTCCCTGTAAAATTCTTTTGGATATAATAAAGGCTCACCGCCATGAAAAATAATCTGAAAGGATTTCAGTTCATATTCATCACTATAGCGTGACAGTTTTTCTGCGAATGTTTTCATCGTATCAAGTGACATGAATTTGGGTTGTTTGAGATAGGTTTTATCTCCCAAATTATACATGTAACAATACGAACAATTGAGATTGCATCTGCTTGCAACCTTCAGAACAAAAGAAGTAACCATATCTCTAATAATCAATAAAGTTCTTCGCTATTTGACCAGCGAAGAACTAAAGTTTTTAAAATCAAAAAATTAAGCTTTTAAAAATGGATCATACCTGTTGTAAGCAGCTGATGCACCTGAAATGGCTACTACATCACAGCTACCACCTCCCGGAGGTAATGTAATGACACCCCCTCCACCTGGAGCAACGCCTAAATTATTACTTCCTCCGAAAATAGATTTGTAAAGATCTACATTTTCTTTTTCAGAATTCTGGATTGATTTTTTTAGAATCTCTTTTTGTTCAAGATTACTCGTGATTTTAAATTTCTTTTTCATAAAGATGAGTTATTAATTTGTTATTTCACCAAATATAGAAAATTAAATTCACAGCAAAAAATAATTTTAAATAAAAATTTAATTATTTATTTGCTTAATTGATATAGCAAAACCACCGCTTCTCACCATTTTCATATTGATCCTGGATTTGCTGGTAATCTGTTTTTTATAGATATGATAGCTTTGCGGATTGTTGATGTAGTCTGCATCCTTCCCGTCTTCGTAGATAGTGGCTTCATACTTTTTACCTTTATCCAGGAATGAAAAATCCAGTTTGTAATCCCGTTTATTTTCATCGGTAATCCCACCAACAAACCAGTTTTCAGTACCTTTTGCTTTTCTCGCTGTAATCACATAATCTCCGGGTTCCGCAGATAAAATTTTCGTATCGTCCCAATCTGCTGCTACATCCTTAATAAACTGGAACGCATCCATATGTTTCTTATAGTTTTCAGGCAGATCGGCAGCCATCTGTAGCGGCATGTACATCGTTACGTACAGTGCCAGCTGTTTAGCCAGTGTAGTTTTTACAAAACGTTGATCTCCCGGGAAATAATAATCTAATTTAGTCTGGAAAATTCCCGGCGTATAATCCATAGAACCGCCCATCCATCGGGTAAACGGAAGAATGGTCTGGTGGTCCGGATTGTTTCCGCCAAATGCTTCATATTCGGTTCCACGTGCGGCTTCGGCAGAAATATAATTCGGATAGGTACGGCTTTCTCCTGTAGGACGTACCGATTCGTGGGAATTGACCATAATTTTATACTCGTTTGCTTTTTCCGCAATCCTGTAATAATGATTAATCATCCACTGTGAATAATGGTGCTCTCCTCTCGGAATTACATCTCCCACATATCCTGTTTTCACGGCATCATAACCATATTTATTCATTAGCTGGAATGCTTTATCAGACCATCTTTCATAGTTTGTTGCAGAACCTGAAGTTTCGTGGTGCATAATCAGCTTGATTCCTTTTGAGTGGGCATATTCATTCAGCATTTTAATATCAAAATCAGGATAGGGCGTAATAAAATCAAAAACATATTCCTTCGAACGTCCGAACCAGTCTTCCCAACCGATATTCCAGCCTTCGATCAATAATCCCTGAAAGCCGTTTTCCGCGGCGAAGTCGATGTATTCTTTAACTTTTGTATTATTAGCCCCATGTTTTCCGTTCGGAGTCAGCTTTGTAAAATCGGTTTGCCCCAGACGCACATTGGATTCCGGCTGACCGTACGCCCATTGTGATTTCCCGATGATCATTTCCCACCAGACTCCCATATATTTGGTTGGGTGAATGTAAGACGTATCGGTGTATTTTGTAGGTTCATTCAGGTTGAAAATCATTTTTGAATCCATTACCTCTTCCGCTTTCGGAGCTACGATAATGGTTCTCCAAGGTGTCACCATAGGAGTCTGCATATACCCTTTCGCTCCCTGACGGTCTGCCGTAAGGTGCGTTTTAAACTTAAAGTTCTGTGCGTCCACTTCCAGGTGTGAAGCCGGATAATCCAGGACTGCAGCTTCCGCAAGATTGATATATAAAGGTTCTTTGCCCTCTTTTTTAAGCATCAGCGGCGACTGAACCGCATTTTTGATCAGGGTTTGCGAAGCATTGGCATCAGCTGCCTTTGGCCATCGTGCCGGAATTTCGGAAATCTTGGTTTCCTGATACTGGTATTCCTGGGAATCGTAGTCGGCGACCATCCACCAGGCTTTCATATCGCTTGTCAGATCAATTTCAGAATCTTCTTCACGGATGACAAAGTAATTAAGGTTTTTCTGCTGCGGAAATTCATATCGGAAGCCCAGACCATCATTAAACAACCTGAATTTTACGACAATACTCCGGTCCGTTGTATCCTGATGTAAAGTAACCGCCAATTCATTATAATGGTTGATATAGTTTTTCTTTTCTCCCAGAACCGGCTGCCAGGTTTCGTTTTTGGCATCTCTTTTTTCTTCTGTTTTGGTAAAGCCGCTGTTTAAGTCGAATTTCGCATCTTCCGGCTTTGCAATCTCGGAAGCGAATTTGATGGAGGTATCTTTAAATAATCTCAATCCTAATTTGGAATCCTCCACCACAACATTTCCGTTGTATTTTAAATTATAAAACGGCACGCCTTGCTTCATCTGGAAATTCATTTCAAATTTCCCGTCCGGCGATTTTAAAGACTGGGCATTCAGTCCTGCAAACATCATAGAGAACAATACTGCCCCCATTGTAATTTTCTTCATAATGACTATGTATAAGTTTTTAAAAATAAAGAAACTGTTGCTGTAACGCAACAGTTTATATTGGTAATATTTTGACGTTTTCTTATAATTTTACTGCTGTGTAAACTAAATTTACTTCATCAAAACTTATTTTATATGTTCCAGCTATGCTAATTGGTATATTGGCACCACCTGCGTCCAAGGTTCCATTGTGTCCGTCATCTCCAAAGTTTGTTCCCCAATCATTATTAAGTCTGAATTTGATTTCTCCTACTGTCAATACAACAGTCACTTCCCATTTTTCTGTCATACTATTCCAAAGTAAATCTGTATCAGGATCGCTCCAACCATTTGGTGTCGCAGAACCGATGACCCCCCATGAATAAGGTACCAAAGTAAATTTGTTGGTATTCGTATTTACAGTTAATTTTTGATTTCCTGCATTTATTGCTTTCAGATCACTACCCCCATCATATATAAGGTCTGAATTATTATTCGTTCCATAACTGTGATCCCAGTTCTTCATCGGTGTAATTTTAAATCCGGAATTTGCAGATGTAAAATTAATATATCCTATATAAATACCATTGCTTGTGGCCGATTTCAAAGCTTGGGCTGTAGGCGGATCCCAATTTTGATAAGCACCCGGAGCATACATATAAGAAACCAGAGCATATGGATTTACCGATATTTTCTGGACTGAAGAATAAACAGGAACTCCTTGTCCTACCATAGTTTTCAACCTTATATCTACATCAGTAGCAACTCCGGTAGGCAATCCAAGATTTAACATTAAAGCGTTAAATTCAACAACCGTATAAGATTTAGACAATACCCCATTATTTAAACCTACTTCTTTTGGTTCAGAAAAATTAGTACCCGCAACTGCAAACTGTAATACATTGGTAATTTGTACGGCAGGAGTATATTGTGCAGGAGTAATAGTCAAAGTAATTGCAGTGTTATTTGCATTTGAACTGGATAAAGACAATGTAGTTGCACTTGTTTTAAGTGTAGGCTCTGATTTTAAAGACAAAATAGCCTGATCCTCATCTTTTTCGCAGGACCATACCATCATGATTGTGATAGCTGCAAAAAGAAATTTTATTATATTTTTCATTATTTAAAATTAAGAATTAATAACCCGGGTTCTGAGATAAATTAGAATTGAGATTCAGATATTTATTTGGAATAGGAAACAAAACCCTCGTTGAAGCAATTGATGAGCCATTTTGGATACCACCCTTCCACTGCCAGGTATAGCCGGAAACATAATGATTCAATCTAATTAAATCCTGTCGTCTTGTACCTTCCCAATACAATTCCTTCCCTCTTTCATTTAAGATAAATACTTCTTTAGCATCGGCTGTGGTAAGTGCATTAATATCTGATATTGTCAGGTTTACAATACCTGCTCTTGTTCTCAATGTATTGATATATCCTAAAGCTGTTGCGGTGCTTCCTTTTCCATTAACGATTGCCAATTCAGCATACATTAAATAAGCATCACCCATTCTGAACAAAGCAAAATCGGCATCTGCAAAAACTCCATCACTTCCATTTCCACCATTTGCCTGTTTATTAGAAAACTTAATCAATTTCGTTCCTTCTTCAAATTTAGAATAATCTGAAATGGCTGCAGGATCTGTACTTCCAGGTACTTTCATTACCCTAGCATCTGTCCCGGTAGACTGAATAAATTCCTGCCGGGTCCTGAAACCTGCCCAACCATCATTGACACCTAACGTAGCTCCTACAGGCTTAGTACAGCTTGCAAGAATTAGAAAAGTTGTTCCACCATAAGTTTTTGTTTTAATCCCATCAAAATTGATGGGAAAGATCGCTTCATCTTGTGCACCGTTAATGTTGTTATCTGCTTTAAATAAGTTAGCATAAGGTATTGTTGCAATTTTATAAGCTGAACCAATTACTTTCGTAATTTCAGTCAAAGCTTCAGTACTTTTATCTATGCCAGTATACACTTTTGCATTCTGATATAGTTTTGCTTTAAGCATCCATGCAGCAGCCTTATCTGCACGACCATACTCGTTGGTCTTAGGAGCTGCCAAATCTGCATCTATATCATTCAACTCTCCTATCAGATAGTTAAAAACATACTCTCTCGATTGCATTGGGGGTTTTATACCGGAACCAATAACTTCAGTTTCTGTTGCAAAAGGAACCTTCCCATAAATATCTATCGCGTGGTAGTAAGATAGAGCTCTTAAAAATCTTGCTTCAGCACGGAACGTTTTTATCTGGGCTTTTAAATTTTCAGCAACTCCTCTGGATGCAAGCTTATCATCGGTTGTTTCTCTTAAAAATTCATTTACCAAGCCTATCTGGAAAAATATTCTAGCAAAAAAAGCTTCATTGAATTTATTATCGGCATTCCAAGTATTGAAGTTTAAATCTCTGATACCAGGATTTTCAGATTCTCCCCACGCAATGATAGCTTCATCCGTCGTAAGTTCCTGTAATTGCCAATAACCCCTTATATATTGTGAAAAACCTTCATTTGGTCCTCCGTCTGCTTCCAATCCCAAATCTGAGTTTCCATTGGGGGATGTTTGTCCTGTTACTGCTAATCCGGCATAGATTTTCGCTAAGAACTGTTTATAAGATTCCGGATTGGCATAAAACTGTTCTAACGTATACAATTCATCATCATTCACCTTAACATCCAGATCATTAAGACAAGAAGTTGCTGACACCAGAAATATACTTGCAATAGCCAGTGTTCTTAATTTTACTATATTTAATTTCATTTTTTCCTAATTTAAAAGTTAGCATTGATACCTAAAGTAAACATTCTTGCTCTCGGGTATATTGAAGAGTCCCTTCCATCATTGAATACTTCCGGATCCAGGTTCTTATATTTCGTAATAATAAGCACATTATTTACACCTGTGTAAAATCTAATGGAACCATTATTTTTTAATAAATTATTAAAAGTATATCCTAAGGTAATATTATCCAATTTTACAAAACTTCCGTTTTTCACATAATAGTCAGATTCTTTATTGGTAAATCTAAAAGTAGTGTTACTAAAGTCTACAGGAGCATTATTAATAGTGCCGTCTACCGTATTGTTGATATTTCCCAACTGCGCCCTGTCCGCAGAAATCTGATCATACACATAATTCCCTATACTTGCTCTCCACGCCATCGAAAAGTCAATGTGTTTTCCAAAAGTCGCATTGGTCATAAAGCCCATTGTAACGTCTGCTTGTGGTTTTTTATAGATATATTTATCTGCGGAAGTTATTACACCATCATTATTTCTATCGACATAAGCACCTTCTATCGGTTTCCCATTACTATCATAAACCTGTTGATATACATTGAAGGCAAAGGGAGAATACCCGGTAGTGAATGTTTGTACAAATCCTCCAAGACCTACACCACCTTTATCAATATTATCTGTTTCTAACTCCTTAATTTTTATATTATTGTAAGTTGCGTTATAATTGAAATTCAGGGTGAAATTTTCCTTTTTAACAGCCTTTACATCTAAACCTAATTCAACACCTTTAGATTGCAATCTACCGATATTCTTAGGACCAATAATCCTCAAATTTTCCAAAGGTCCTTCAGGTACAATAGAAAGTAGATCTTTAGTATCTGCCAAATAAAAATCCAATGTACCAGTGACCCTGTTCTTAGCAAATCCAAAATCTAATCCCAGATTATATTTCAAACTTTCTTCCCATTTCAAATTTTGATTATATCCATTTGGCTTTGCGATCTGATAAAAAGTGTTTCCGAACTGATAAAATAAGGTGGAAGAAACGTTATAGGTTTTAAAATAATCATATCTGTAATCTCCTATGTCTTGCTGACCCGTTTTACCAATACTTGCTCTTAGTTTAAGATCAGATACAGCAGAGTTTCCTTTTAAGAAACTTTCTTCAGAGATTTTCCACGCTGCAGCAACTCCTCCAAAGTTACCCCATCTGTTTTCTTTACTAAAACGGGACGAACCATCTCTCCTGTAATTTACGGTAAGTAAATATTTACCAGCATATCCTAAGTTCAATCTACCAAAAAATGCCTGCAAATTAACATCTGGTTTTGAATCAGGATTGTAAAAATTGTTTACGGGGTCCAGAGTATATAAAAAGATATTACCACTTGAAAAACTTGTTTTATGATAGTTTTGATACTCATATCCTCCCATTATGTCGAAATTGAATTCACCAAGTGTTTTACCGTAATTCAACTGTACATTAGCATTTTTATTCAAAAGGCTTTCACCAGAGTAAGATTCTGAACCATAATAGTCAAAAGTATTTTTAACAGAGTAATACCCGTTTCTAGAATATTTATTTGTTGTTACACGGCCATCCAATTCCTTACTGTCCAAACCTGCGTTGGCAATCAATCTTAAATCAGGTAAAAAATGAAATTTATATTCCATATTTACATTTCCAAAAAATCTTTTGAAATTTTGAATATCATGCTTATTTCTTAATTGTGCTACAGGGTTAGCAACACCATTTGGATTGTAGGTGCCTGTAGTAGAATTGAAATTACCTCCGCTATTTTCATAGTATCCATCGCCATAAATAGAATTGTTGTCGTAAACAGATTGAGTAGGATTCATGGAAAGTGCATTGCCAATAGCTCCTTCTTCAGCATTATTCTTAAAAGTATAAGAATAAGTACCAGTAATATTGAATTTTAAGTGATCATCAAAAAAACTTGGGCTAATAGCTATATTGCCTGTCGTTCTCTGAAAACCTGATGTTATTAATAATCCGTCATTATCTAAATGATCTACAGAAAAACGGGTTGGTACCTTCCCAAATAAACTCCCCGAAACAGAGGCATTAATGTCATTGGTTACAGAAGTTCTGAAGATTTCGTCCTGCCAATCTGTATTAGCCGTTCCTAGTTGAGATGCTTTACCGGGTACATATTGATTAATCAAAGCCCTAAACTCATTACCATTATATACTTTAATTTTTTTTGCTAAGGTATTGACTGTAGTAAAAGCATTTAATGAAACTCTTAGCCTTTTGCTGCCTTTTTTGGTAGTTATCAATAAAACTCCATTAGATCCTCTGGATCCATAAATTGCAGTGGAAGCAGCATCTTTTAATATGGAAAAAGATTCTATGTCATTTGGATTAATGGTAGATAAAGAAACTCCATCCAAAGGTAAACCATCTACAACCAACAAAGGCTCGTTACTTGCATTCAAAGAAGAACCTCCCCTTACTCTAATTATCGGTTCACTTCCAGGTGTACCAGATTGAGTGATTACTACTCCAGCAGCACGACCGTTAATAAGCCCTTCCGCAGTTGGCACAGCACCTCTGTTAAAATCAGCTGTTGACAAAGCAGTAATCGATCCCGTCAAATCAGTTTTCTTTTGCTTTCCATATCCAATCAAAACCACCTCTTCGATTTTTTTCTCTTTGGTGGTAGAGTCTGTCTGCGCATTCACCATGGCACTTGCCAATAGAAAGGCAGGCGCAATTTTTAATACCGTTGTAAAATTCTTCACAAAATTATTTTTATATAGTTTCTGTTATCATATATAGCATCATGCTACATTTGCAATTTAACAAAAAAATAGAATTATGTTAATTTTATTATAATTTAAGATAAAATTGTGTAGATTATGAGCCCTATCATATTAACATTTTATTTTTCAGACGATTAACATAAAACATGTATTGCATAATATGATATTAAATTAATAATTAGTTAAACATTTGTTTAACTTAATATCATACCCTATAGCAGCAATAGACTAAAAAGCTGAGAAATTTGAAGCAAAATAATTCCGGAGATAATCCTTATCTTTGCGGGTAAAATTTATTAATAGATGTCAAACAGAAAAATGATTACGGCTGCGTTGCCTTATGCCAACGGACCGGTTCATATAGGGCACTTGGCAGGAGTATATATTCCTGCGGACGTGTATGCAAGATTTCAGAGAAGATCAGGAAAAGACGTAGCCTTTATCTGCGGTTCGGATGAGCATGGAATCCCCATTACGATCAGAGCTAAAAAAGAAGGGGTAACGCCTCAGGATATTGTGGATAAATATCATGAAATCATTAAAAAATCATTTTCCGACTTAGGAATTTCTTTTGACGAATATTCAAGAACAACATCTGAAAAGCATTACGAAACCAGCCAGGATTTTTTCAAAGTGCTGTATGAAAAAGGAAAATTCACAGAAGAAGTTTCCGAACAGTATTTCGATGAGCAGGCTAATGAATTTTTGGCAGACCGTTATATTGTTGGAACCTGTCCGAATTGCGGCAATGAAAATGCGTATGGAGACCAATGTGAAAGATGCGGTTCCACCCTCTCACCTTCTGAACTGATCAATCCAAAATCGATGCTGAGCGGTAATGTCCCGATTCTTAAAGAAACCAAAAACTGGTACCTTCCACTCAATGAATATGAAGATTTTCTGAATGAATGGATTATCGAAGGCCATAAGGACGACTGGAAACCCAATGTATACGGACAGGTAAAATCATGGCTGAACGACGGACTGAAACCGCGCGCCATGACCCGTGACCTCAACTGGGGCGTCCCGGTTCCGCTCCCTGATGCAGACGGAAAGGTACTGTATGTATGGTTTGATGCTCCGATCGGATATATTTCCTTTACCAAAGAATGGGCTGAGAAAAACGGGAAAGACTGGAAAGACTACTGGCAGAGTGAAAGTTCTGATCTTGTTCATTTTATCGGAAAGGATAATATCGTATTCCACTGTATTATTTTCCCTGCGATGATGAAAGCCCATGGAGATTTCATTATGCCCGCCAATGTTCCGGCTTTTGAATTCCTGAACCTGGAAAATGATAAGATCTCGACCTCCAGAAACTGGGCGGTTTGGGCACACGAATATGTAGAAGATTTCCCTGGACAGCAGGACGTGTTAAGATATGCCCTTTTGTCATCCGCACCGGAAACAAAAGATAATAATTTTACCTGGAAAGATTTCCAGACGAAAAACAATTCTGAACTGGTAGGGATTTTCGGGAACTTTATCAACCGTGTGGCAGTGCTGATTCATAAATACTACAACGGTGTGGTTCCCCAAGGAGACATTAATGCTCCGGAGTTGCAGGAAATCAATAAAGCAGCGAAAGAAATTTCAACGTTCCTGAACAACTATGAATTCAGAAATGCCCTGACAGCGTTAATGAATCTGGCCCGTTTCGGAAACCAGTATCTTCAGGCAGAAGAACCTTGGAAAACGATTAAAAACAACCCTGAAAAGGCAGCCGGTTCACTATTCGTCGGAGCTCAGATTGCAGTAGCTTTGGCGCAGCTGTGCGAACCGTTTATGCCGTTCAGCTCAGAGAAATTACTGACTATGTTTAATGTTGACCAGTCAGAATGGAGCAATGTTGAAGACAGGAATGTTTTAATTGAAACCGGACATACCATCAATGAAGCTTCTCTTCTCTTCTCAAAAATTGAAGATGACGTTATTGAAGCCCAAATCCAGAAGCTGGAAAACACCAAGCAAAACAATAAAAAAACCAATCCTAACGCCAATCCAATGAAAGAAGAAATCACCTTTGATGATTTTACGAAAATCGACTTAAGAACAGCAACCATTATTGAAGCTGAAAAAGTAGAAAAAGCCGATAAACTGCTGAAACTAAAAGTAGATACAGGAGTGGATGTAAGAACGGTAGTTTCAGGGATCGCGGAAAGCTTTACGCCTGAAGACGTGATCGGGAAACAAGTTATGATTTTACTGAACCTGGCACCGAGAAAAATCAGAGGGATCGAATCTCAGGGTATGCTGTTGTTAACGACAAAATCTGACGGGAAATTATCTTTCGTAACACCGGATGACAGCAACGTGGAAAACGGTATTGAAATCGGATAATTATAAATCCTAACTATATAAATGGGCATTTTCTGATGCCCATTTTTTTCTGAACAATGATCAAAAGAAATGTCTTAAATAAACTTTCTAACAGAGAATTAGAAAAATATCTGAACCCTGACAACCGCTTCGTTCCCGAAGCTGTTCAGGTGGCGTTTGAAATTCTTAAAGAAAGAGGACACCATTTCAGTGAATCGGAAAAAACAGCAGTGAATGATTTGATTTTAGCTAAGAAACAGGAAGAACAAATCAGGACAAATGAAGAGAAAGAAATCTGGGAAGACCATCTTACAGAAGACCCTTCTGCCATAAAACTTCACTCCAGAACTGCCATTACAATACTTACCGTATTGTTCGGCACTATTCCGGGATCCATTTTGTTATTTTTAAACCTGCTTACCGTAAGAAAATATGCATCAGCCATTTTCAGTTTGCTGATCGGCTTCGGTTTTTTCTTTTTCCAGAATTATATGTTATCAAAAGGTTTTGGAGGCAGCAACAGCAGCTCTAGGTACAATCTTGAAATGGGGAGCATTGCACTGGGAGCATTAATCCTATTGGTACTGTCTGTAACATGGATGCCCAAAAAGTTGCCTTACCGCCCTAAAACGCTGATACTTCCCATCATTTTATCTTTAGTGATGATTATTATGATGTATATTAATTATAAAGGATGGTTTACTGCCTATCCTGTCGTGCAAGTTTTTAAATTAATAAAAGACTTGTTAGATTGAAAGGAAATCAAATAAACGTTTTATCTTTTAGTCAGCCTTGCCAGATAAGAATCATCTTCCTGCACTATCTTTTCAATCCTGAACCCGTTATATTCAGCTGCATTTTTCAGCGTATTAAAATCTAAGTACAGCCATCTGATCGGGTCCTCCGATTCGCCTTTGTAGTACACCACATAATCCAGCTCCCCATAATATCCGTTGGCCGGAATCAAAACTCCACCATCTTCCTCATCACGGTCAAACATATACAGGATATCGGTACTATCGATCAGGATCTGCCCGTTTTCATGAAGCAATGAATACAGCTTTTTCAAATAAGTATCAATGGTAGAAAGGCTCTGGAAAATTCCGGTTCCGTTCATGAGTAACAAAATCGTATCAAAGGTTTCCCGTGAAAAATGAAGCATATTTTCGCAGACGGTCTTTTTAATTCCGCGGAGTTGACAGACTTCAATCGATTTCGGAGAAATATCCATGGCAGTTACGTCTGCATTTCTTTCATCCTGAAGATAAAGCGAATGCGAACCTGCTCCCGCTCCGATGTCCAGCACTTTTCCATGCGCCAGCTCAAGCGCTTTCTGCTCAATGGCATTCATCCCTGTAAAATCCCTGAAGAGGTATTCTACCGGAAGTTCATCCAGTTCGGAAATTGAAGTTTCGGTCTGCAGATCTTCAGGATTTTCGTTGTGATAATAATCGTGGATGGCCTGGCCCATTAGGTCTTTCATGATGAAATTTAATGACACAAAGATAAGGCTTTTAACAAGAAAGAATAGCCATAAGTCAGAAAGTATAAATTTAGTTTATTATTTGAAATTTTAAATAAAAATAATATTAGCTTCTATCTAATTCTTTTGATTACTATTTTGAATATATATTAATCCATTATTACGAATATTAGTTTCGAATATAGATATAATTATCTGAAAAGATAAACTATTTTTTAATATAAGTAAAGTAAAATAATATTATCTAATTTTAAAATTATATATTTGATTTAATTAAAAACTAATACAAAATATGTCACTAATAAACAGTTACGCAATTTGGAATAATAAAGGAGGAGTTGGGAAAAGTACGATAACATTTCATCTTGCATCAAGATATGCTGAATTAAATCCAAATATTAATGTTTTGGTAATTGATCTTTGTCCTCAAGCAAATTCCAGTATGATGCTACTTGGCGGTGGAACTCAAGGAGAACAACAAGTTATTAATTATTGTAGTCAAACTACACCAACAACTGTAGTCGGTTATTTAAGTAATGTTATAAGCAACGGTTCTGGCGCACCATTACCAGATCCTAATAATTATTTAGTTAAAGTTTCTACAGTTAACAATAACATGCCAGAAAATATATTTTTACTTAGTGGCGATGGAAATTTAGAACCTATGGCTCCAGCAATCAGTGATGCAGCAAGCGCAAGATCTTTAACTCCATCCGCTCAACCATGGGTTTGGATACATAATATTTTTAGGAATTTAATTGATGATATTGTTTCAAATCAAACTGACACAGATTGGATGGTTTTCGTAGATACAAATCCTAGTTTTGGTATCTATACTGAATTAGCTATTTGTGCTGTAAATCGTATAATTTCACCAGTAAATGCAGATGACTCATCAAGAACCGCAGCAAATGCAATGGCAATTCTTTTACATGGTACAAATCCGCCTCACCCAATATATGGAACATGGACTTTTGCTGCACAGGCTATCAACTATAGAATTCAAATTCCTAAAATTCACTTAATCATTGGAAATAGATTAACACAATATAGTGGAGCTTCTGCTGCATTTGGAGCATTATCAGATGCTACTGCAAATACTTTATATAGTCTATATAATTCTAATTCAAATTACTTTACTTCAAGGACTAATGCTCCTAGTAATCTTGATGATTTTAGACAAGAATATTCAATTCCTTTACGAGATTTTAATACTGCTGGAGTAGTATCAGCTCATTTAGGAAAAAACTTAAGCTCAATGACACAAGGATATTATCCTGTACATGGGAACCAAGTTAAAGTAAATGCTCAACCAGTTAGTGACTGTTTACATGCTATTGATGCAGTAATTAATTTATTATAGAATTATTTAAAAATAATTCTATAATTTTTATGTTAATAAAACTCCATCACCATCATCCAAATTTTCTATTTTTAAAAATACTTCATTCCTTTAAAATTTGCCTAACTTGTATCTATCAAAAGAAGATGGATTGAATGACAAATAAAAATTTAAATTTTCATAAAGGATTCACGTTCAGCAGGCACGTTCCGGAAGAAGTCTCTCATTTCGACCGTGTTTTTGATGTGTTCAAAGATCTGCTGACGCATACGTCAGGCGATATTGAGGAAGCCTTTGAGTGGCTCGATATGCTGGATAAGGAATATGATATTTTCACTGATGAATATACATTGGAAGATTTTGAGGAAGACCTTAAAAAGCGTGGTTATATCAAAGAAGAAAAAGACCCGGAAGACGGCAATACAGGAACGGGGAAAGGAAAGAATGTACTGACCGCTAAACTGGAAGCGGCATTGAGGGAATTTGCCTTAGACCAGATTTTCGGTAAACTTAAAAAAAGCGGCATCGGGAACCACCGTACCACCAAAACCGGAGTCGGCGATGAACGGGACGGAGAAAACCGGTCATTTCAGTACGGCGATGATCTTTCCACGGTAAATATGACCGAAAGCTTAAAAAATGCACAGATCAACAACGGAATTTCCGACCTGCGGCTGACTGAAGATGATCTCATTGTCGAGGAAACAAAACATAAAGCGCAGATGAGCACCGTACTGATGATCGATATCAGCCATTCCATGATTCTGTATGGAGAAGACCGGATCACCCCTGCCAAAAAAGTAGCAATGGCTTTGGTAGAGCTTATCAAGCGTAAATATCCCAAAGACTCCATTGATATTATTGTCTTTGGAAATGAAGCGTGGCCGATTAAAATCAAAGACCTTCCTTATTTACAGGTCGGACCTTATCACACGAATACGGTGGCCGGTTTGGAACTGGCGATGGATATCCTGCGAAGAAAAAGAAATACCAATAAGCAGATTTTCATGATTACTGACGGAAAGCCAAGCTGCATCAAGCTGCCTACCGGTGAATTTTATATGAACAGCAACGGACTGGATGAAATGATTGTTTCGCAATGCCTCAACAGGGCTGCCCAGGCCAGAAAGCTGAAAATTCCAATTACCACTTTTATGATTGCCCAGGATCCTTACCTCCGAAAATTTGTAAAAGCTTTTACGGCCCAGAATCAGGGAAAAGCTTTTTTAACAGGATTATCAGGACTGGGACAGATGATTTTTGAAGATTACGAAAAAAACAGAATAAAGAGAATATGATATTAGATTTCAGATGCAAGATATTAGATTTTAGACTTCAGATATTAGATTGCAGATTTCAGACTGGTTTCTAATAAATTTAATTTCACAGAATATTAATAGTATAAATGATTACTGCTCAAGATACAATGAAAAACGATACGACATTTAAAGAGTTAAAAAATTCAGGATATACGGATAAAACAATCAATCAGGAAATCCAGGCGAATCTCATTACAAAGATCAAAGCAAAAGAGCCTGTTTTTGAAGGGCTTTGGGGATATGAAGACACCGTAGTTCCGCAATTGAAAAAAGCGATTCTGGCCGGCCATCATATCAACCTTTTGGGTTTACGCGGACAGGCAAAAACAAGAATTGCGAGAAGCATGGTGAATCTCCTGGATGAATACATGCCTATTGTAAAAGGTTCTGAAATTAATGACAGCCCGTTCCGGCCGATTTCCAAATTTGCAAGAGACCTGATCGCAGAATATGGTGACGAAACCCCGATCTCATGGGTACACCGTTCTGAGCGTTTCTTTGAAAAGCTCGCTACGCCGGATGTTAATGTGGCTGACCTTATCGGTGATATTGACCCGATTAAAGCGGCAACTCTAAAACTGCCGTATTCTGACGAACGCGTGTTGCATTACGGAATGATTCCGCGTGCCAACCGATGTATTTTCGTATTGAATGAGCTTCCGGATTTACAGGCAAGGATCCAGGTTTCTCTGTTTAATATTCTACAGGAAGGCGATATCCAAATCCGCGGGTTTCAATTGAGAATGCCACTGGATATACAGTTTGTATTCACCGCAAACCCTGAAGACTATACCAACAGGGGAAGTATTGTAACCCCTTTAAAAGACAGGATTGGCTCGCAGATATTCACCCATTATCCGCAAAGTATTGCGCTTGCCAGACAGATCACCGAGCAGGAAGCCCTGATTTCTGCAGAAGATAAAGCAAGTATCAAGATTTCTGACCTGGCCAAAAACCTCTTGGAAGAAGTAGCTTTTGCAGCCCGTGACAGTGAATATGTGGATGCGAAAAGCGGAGTAAGCGCACGTCTTACGATCAGTGCCATGGAAAACCTGGTAGCCGCTGCCAAATTGCGCCTTATTGAATCAGGATCTGAAAGAACGGCAGTCCGTCTGCTTGATTTTATGTCGATTATTCCGTCCATTACCGGAAAAATTGAACTGGTCTACGAAGGTGAGCAGGAAGGTGCCGATTATGTAGCAAAAATATTGATCGACCAGGCAGTGATGACCCAGTTTGAAAGCATTTTCCCACGCATTTCCAAACTGGAAAAAGAAGGCATTAAAACGCCGTATACAGACCTGATCCAATGGTTCAATAAAAACCATATCGAGCTTAATTACCATGATACTGATGAAGAGTTTTATGCCAAACTTAACGGCATTATTCCTCTGACTACTGTAGTCGAAGAAAATGCATCTGAGTTAAGCACAGAAGACCAGAATTTCTGTAAAGAACTGGTATTATGGGCACTGACCATCAGTAAGAAACTGGACAAATCTGAAAACCAGGCTTCTTTTACATTCGATTCTGCGGATGTCAATTCATATTTCAGAAACTAATCAAAACTTAGTTATTAGTTATATAAAAATATTCCCTGAGGTTTCAGGGAATATTTTTGTATGTGATTATTTCAATTGCAGAATAGGAATGTCTCTTCTTACTTTTAATTCAGAATTTCATTCATTGCGGTTAAGATTACAGGCTGTCCATCGGTGATCATGAGGGTATGTTCATGCTGTGCCATAAATCCGCCTTTATTGCCGACCATGGTCCAGCCGTCATTCTGCTCCACTGCAATATTGGAAGTTGTTGAAATAAATGTTTCAATGGCTACCACAGAATTCTTCCTGAATCTTCTCGTATCAAAACGGTTTTTATAATTCAGCAGTTCATCCGGCTGCTCATGAAGGCTTCTTCCGATGCCGTGTCCTCCCAGGTTCCTGATAACTTTAAAACCTTTGTTTTTGGCTTCGGTTTCCATCAGCAATCCGATATCGGCTATTTTTACTCCACCTTTGATCGTGCTGATGGCTTTCCGGAGAATTTCTTTAGAAGCATCCACCAGTTTACGGTGCTGATGAATATCTTTCCCGATAATGAATGAAGCTCCGTTATCCGCCCAAAATCCGTTCAGCTCTGCAGAAACATCAATATTAATTAAATCACCTTCTTCTAAAACCCTTTGATCACTGGGAATGCCGTGGCAGAATTCATTATTTACGCTGATACATGTCCATCCCGGAAATCCATACGTCAGATAAGGAGCAGACCTGGCGCCGAAATCCGCAAGGATTTTCCCTCCGAATTCATCAATCTCTTTGGTGGTCATGCCTGGCTGAGCATAGTTAATCATTTCCTTGAGTGTATATGCGACAGCTTCACCGGCTTTCTGCATTCCTGTCATTTCATATTCGTTGGTTATGGACATCTTATTATTTTTTGGAGGTTTATAAAAATATTTGGAAATATAAAGTTACGATTTCTGATTTAAAGCCGTAATATGCCTTACGTTTAAAACCAAAGTTGTCAGAAAATCATCATAGAAATAATGTTGACCGGCATTCCATTCTTAGCCCCGATTGAACGGCCTGCCTGAGCTCTTTTTGTTCTTTCAGCGGCGGCTTGCAGCCGCCGCTGAAAGAACAAAAAAGCGAGTAGTGAAAGCGGGAAACAGCTCCTAAATAATTCCCAAAAAACGTAAAGCCCCGGTCTTACGATAAGAACAGGGGCTTTACTCGTGAAAAACAAGGTATTTTTACACCGCAGGGCCTGCGGCATCTTTAATTTCTTCCAATAACTTTTTACGTTCCCGGAGCCGCCTCCTGGCAATCACGGATTTACCGCTGAGCAGCCTGATAAATCTCAGGGATTCAAACCGTTCCCTGCCGAAATGGTGGGTCAGCACATACACCAATACTCCGGTTCCCGCAATGAGAATGTAGCCGAAAATCTTTTTACCCGCAATAAGAATGGCGTTCAGCTGAATGAGTTTCATGCCGGAAGCAACATTCTGGGGCGGAAAATTCATTCCATCCATATACACGGCCAGATCACCTACAGCCATTACCTGGAAACGGTACTGGAACCATGAATACAGGGCAGAAAATATTCCTACGGCAAGGAAAGTACGCCATACGAGAACCAACCCGATCGCGGCCAGCATTTCGTCCATCTCCAGCTTATCAAGGGTATAGAACCATACGGAAATAAACAGCGAACACATTCCGTATCCTTTCAGAAACATCGGCAGGTACCAGCTATCATAACTGAATTCCGGCACCATTGAGAGGTACATGATCAGCACATACCCCATCATGGCAGAGAAACCTGAGAAAATAAACATCTTCAGAGGGATTTCCCTTTTGAACCAGAAGACGGCTATGATTCCTGCCAGAATAATCCCCGGGATCATCAGGAGGTTAAGCCTTGCATTCGTCAGCTGATCATAGCCTAAAACTCCGACTGCAAAAGTATTCTGAATGGAGGTCGTGCCTAAAAACATCCCCAGCCACAACAGCATAAACAGACCATGCTGCACATTATTCTTTGAGAAAATGGTAAATGACAAATACGGTCTCTTTAAAGTCATCTGCCGGATCACGAGTAAGGAAAAGCTTACAAAAGCAGCGAGTCCTGCATTGACAATATGTTTCGAGTTCAGCCAGTCCTGCTGTCTCCCGAATGAGAAAACATAGGCTGAAAACATAAAAGTGGCGATAAACAGCAGAACACTCAGCCAGTCGATGTAATGCAGCGGAACTTTCAGGGCAAAATACTTATTGTGCATAAACGCCCAGTGAATCAGTGCCAGCATGAAACACAGCACAGATGCCAAAATGTAGAAATGCTGCCAGTTATAGATCATGGAAACTTCCACGGCATAATATGCTGCTACCTGGTTCATCATCAGCACAAAGGTGTAGAAAACTCCGTAAAACATTCCGCGGTTCCCGATCATGGTCATCAGCGGCAGGAATAACTCTATGGTCACCATCATTTTCAGAAACCCGATTACCAGAGACGTGAATACAAAGATCATCGGCTCCATCGTTGTTGCATTGATGTAGCTCAGCAATCCCAACAGCACCAGAAGCAAAGTCATTTTATCCCGTACCTTAAATCTCATTTTCATCCGCAGTACGACCGGCATACAGGCACCCATCCCTATGGTGGAAGCATAATTTGCCCACATGAAATATTCGGTCATTGATCCTGTTCCGCTTACCACGAAGCTGATGTTTCCAGTGTACACTCCTCCCAGCGGCATCACTACAGTAAGCAGCAAGACCATCAGCAAAAACTGCACGGGTTTCGGAACCCAATCGTTATATAATCCTTTATTGTACATAAATTACGGTTAGAGGTTAGAAATTAGAGGTCAGACATCAGACAATAGGATCTGCGATCTTAATTTTGGTTTTTTATTGGATTTAAAGATATCTGCTTATCTTATATTCTCCTGATGAAGATTCCTGTGTATGAAATCTTTCATTGGCATCTGCATTAATAGATAAATATCAGATAGTACATTATCAGATTTAAGCAGTTTTTTATATTGCATCAAAATACTATATCTAATATACTTCCTACTGCAAAAGTCTGATGTCTAGCGTGCGAAATCTCCTGTCTATTTATTTGTTTTAATTCTCACGTTCATATTCATTCCGGCACTCAGCTGGTCTATTGCTGCTTTTTGGTTAGCCGATGTAAACTCGATCCGTACCGGGATTCTCTGCTGGACTTTGATAAAATTCCCTGTAGAGTTATCGGTCGGAACACTGGAATATCTGGAACCGGTGGCTGCTGAAACCGCAGTGACCACTCCTTCAAATTCTTTTCCGCCTAATGCATCTGCGGTCATCATGATCTTCTCTCCTACTTTGATGTTCGGCATCTGGCTTTCCAAGAAGTTCGCCGTTACCCATTTCTGCCCGTTTAAAACAATTGTTGCAACCTGCTGGCCCGGCTGGATCAGCTGGCCTTCTGAAATCGTTCTCCTTCCCATCACCCCGTCATAAGGTGCTGTGATTACCGTATACGATAAATTGATTTTTGCCATTTCCAGAGCCGATTTGGCTCTTTTGATTTCGGCATCAATAATTCCGAACTTGCTTTTTACTTCCGTTGTGGAATAACTGGCCGACTGCTTCTGGTTAGCCAGGGTTTCATAAGCTGCTTTCTGGGCATCATATTCGGTTTTTACCTGATCGTATTGCTGCCGGGTTACAGCTTCTGAAGCCAGTAAATTCCTGTATCGGTTCAGGTTCTGTTCCGCATTCCATAGTCTTGCTTTTGCGCCTGCCATGTTGGAGGCCATTACATTTACATTATTGGCTACGGTATTTACAGATGAACTGGTAGCCGCACGCTGTGCCAGTGCATTCTGATACGTGGCTTCTGCCTGTCCGAGCTGTGTAAGGATCTCACGGTCGTCCAGTATAACCAATGTATCACCTTTTTTAACTTTCTGGTGTTCAATAAATTTAATTTCTTTGATGTAGGCTGAAACCCTCGTATTGACCGGGTTAATGAATTCTTCCACCTGGGCAGCCTCTGTGTAGGTTTTATCCCCGATATGAAAATATTCGCATATTAACCAGAACAGGCCGAAACCGATGACCACAAATACGATGATATTGGAAATAATGCTTCTGATTTTATTTTTTTTCGTTTCTTTTTTCTTTGCAGCCACCGCTGAGGACGGAGGCGACTGTGTGTTCTGAGTATTTTGTCCCTTGTTTTCCATTGTTTTATTTTTCGCGTAAGATTATAGTGTTCCTGTAGATTTTAAAAGATTATAATATTGATACAGCACATTGATTTCCGCGTTGCTGTAATCCAGCTCGGACTGGAGCTTCTGGTTCTGCGCATCGATCATTTCTGCCTGAACCGCTAACTGATTCAGATATTTAGCCTCTGTAATTTTATAGTTTTCTTCGGCTAATTTTTTGGCATCGTTCAGGATATCGGCTTGCTGGATCGATTCCTGATATTTTACATAAGCAGCATTCACAGCCATATCGATATTCTGTTCAGTCAGGGTTAAGACATCACCGGCCTGGACTTTCTGAAGCTCACCCAATTTCACCCGTTCTTTTGTTTTATACAGGTTATCAATATTATAGGTCAGGGAAATCCCGGTCTGCCAGCCTCCGGAATACATATCCAATACAGGGTTTCTCGTTGTGATGGGCCGTTGTAAAGCATACCCGCCGAATCCTGATATCGCAGGCATCTTATCGGTTTTGATGATTTCGATGTTTTTATCGGCAACGCTGATGTTGGTATGAGCTGATTTTACCAGCGGATTGCTTTCATGAGCCAAGCTTAGGTAATAATCCATCCCGATTCCAGTTTCTTTATTTTCCAGTTTTTCAATGGGAATAATCTCGGTATCAGCCGGCAGTCCTAACGCCATATTCAGATTATAATTAAGGATCTTTCGGTTGTTGGATAAGGTTAAAATTCCCTGGTCAAGGTTTTTAATAGCCAATTCTCCACGGATGACTTCATTTCTGGTCACCATCCCCTGCTGATAAAATTTCTGGATATTCTTCAGCCTTTCCTGGGCCAGTTTTTTGTTATTTTGAAAAACCTCCTGCTGATTCACTGTTTTATACATATCGAGATAATTGGAGATCACCAGAAATTTTACGTCCAGCTTATTTTTTTCGAGATCCAACTCAGAAAGCTGTTCACGGAGCCCTGCCATCTCAATAGATTTGTTCACCAGGCCTCCTTTAAAAATCAGCTGCGTAGCCTGTACCGCATAAGAGCTTCCGTAATGAGGCATAGGAACATTCGTGGAGTTTGAAAAATCTTTATCGATTACTAAAGCGTTCCCTAAATAAAACTGACTTGTTGAAGCCGTAATATTAGGCAGTTTCTGAAGCTTTACAAGAGCTGTATTCTGTTTTGCAATATCAATGTTCCATGCGGAAACTTTCAGCTGCTGCTGGTTCTGCACCGCAAGCCCGGCCGCCTCCTCTGCCGTCATCTGTTTTCTGTCCTGTGAAAAAAACAGCGCAGGAAAGACTGCTATCACTAGTGATAGTACTGTTTTTATATTCTTTGCCATTGTACCTTGTTTTACGATGCAAAGTTATGGTACACATGCGTTCAAACAAATGTTTAAATTTTGGAAAAAGATGTTCAAATGTAAGATTCAGCTTTCAAATTGGTTACGGTACTGTGACGGACTTTCACCGAAATGTTTTTTAAAAAAATGCGAAAATGAATACGGATCACTGAATCCAAGTGTGGAAGAAATTTCTGAAACAGGCTTACTGGAGGAGTTCAGCAGTACTTTGGCCTCGTTCATCACAACCAGTGCAATCACCTGGCCGGCAGATTTACCGGTCACTTCCTTCACTACTGCAGAGAAATGTCTGGTTGTAATAGACTGGCGCGCTGCATAAAACTCTACACCGCGTTCCTTATTATGGAATTTGGATAGGTCATTTAAGAAAATAAAAACAATTTCCTCCTGTCTCGACATCTGGTTCATGGCATTGCTGTCTTCCTTGGAGATAATCCCCGCCATCTGGTAGCAGAATACGGAAAAAAGATGTTCTACGATTTCTTTTTTATAGGTCATTTCCGTTTCAGAGTCCAGAATATATTTCAGGAAATTGACACTTTTCCACACCACTTCCATTTCATCGGGATGAAAAGCCACACCGATATTCATTTGCTGCCTGAAATACCGGTAGGTAATAAGCCGGTTGAACTTCAGGGAGAGGGCTGAAATAAATTCTCTTTTGTAGGATACCATCCTCGACTGGAAATCATCGCTAACGGAAATCATTTCGTAGACGGTCTGCGGATCAGTCACCATAAACATATTGGCGGAAAGCTCAAGATCCCTGAAATGCTGTTTAAGCTTTATAGTTCCCGTCTTAATGAAGATAAAAGCAGGATTATCGGGCCGGAAAGGCTTATCGGTAGCAATCCGCTCGAAAATATTATGTTGCGTAAAAATCTCAACTCCGAATTTTTCCAGGACAGACATAACACAAATATAAGCAATCTGCTGAGCGATTGCAAAAATTTATTATTTTAGTGTTTTCCAAATAACCGGTATGAGAAAGATAGATTTATTGTTTGCAGAATACGCAGAAAGCCACAGAAACAGTACCAATAAACTGATTCACTGGATCTGTGTTCCATTGATTTTCTGGACGATCTTAGGCTTTATCTCGCTGATTCCCTCAAAGTCCATCTGCTTTATCTACATCGGGTGTATAAGCTTTGTGAGCCTTGCCGCCATGGCTTTAGTCACCGTATTTTATATGAGGCTTTCTTTTTTAATTGGCTTCATTATGCTTGTTCTTATGGTGATCATGGAAAGTTTTGCTTTCGGCGTGAATACCCGTTCAGAAAGACCATGGCTTGTTTATCTTTCGGTTTTTGTAATCACCTGGCTGTTACAGTTTATCGGGCATAAAGTTGAAGGAAAAAAGCCTTCATTCCTGAAAGACATCCAGTTTCTCCTGATCGGACCGATCTGGCTGCTGAGCTTTATCCTGAAGAAAGCTGGTATCCGGTATTAATCTTCCAGGGCATACACGGCAAAACTTGCCAGCCAGTGGTCTCCGCCGTAATTTCCCTGGAATAATAAAGGAATCCCATTGGATAAGAAGACCTGAGCGGTTTTCTGGAAATCTTTTTTCAATGGATGATGATCCGGCAGGGCCTTAGCAATTCCTTTCATGCACCAGGCTTTGGAAAAAGACAACCCAACCAGATGAACGGTCTGGTAATCTGACAAATCACTTACCACAGAGATTTTTTCAATATTCTCAAGGCTGCGTTTTTCGTAGAAAGTATTCAGCCACTGTACAAATTCCTTCTGAGGGAGCACTCTTCGCATCAGATCGGCAATTTCCAGGCTGGGCGAAAACAAGTCCGAACCATCCGGTTCAAGATAAGCCGGTGTTTTTTCGTCTTTCAGATAAAAATATTTTGCCTTTTCCAATAGTTGATTTTCAAAATCTTTATCCTTATTTGCTCTGGCCCAGTCGATGGCGAAAGCCATAGCAAAGGCGGTATTGGGATGAACGCCGGTCCGGTTTGGATAGGTTTGTTTGGGAAGGTAAGATTTCCAGGAACTTAAGATTTTATCGGTTAACGGTTTTAGGTTCTGATGCCAAAGCTTTGCTTTCGGATGATCCCAGGCAATCAGTTCCTGATCCAGCTTCAGGAGCCAGGCCCAGCCGTAAGTTCTTTCAAAAGTAGTGGTAAGCTGATATTTTGTAAAATAATCTGCTTCCGTCTGGAGGTTTTCTTTTGTAAAGGAGTGATCCAGGATATTTTCAATATCCTTGGCAACAGATAAGCCCGGTTTGGTTTTTAATAATCTCACCAGCATCCAGTGTCCGTGAACCGAGCTGTGCCAGTCGAAACAGCCGTAAAAACTCGGATGTAATACCTTCGGGCTTAAAGAAACCTCACCGGCATTGTTGATGATATGGGCCGTTTTATTCGGGTATTCCTGCGCAATACAGTGCAGCGGTTTTTCCGCTAATTTCATGGCCATGTCATCGCTAAGCTTCGGAACGTCCTGTGCGTACATTGAAAAAGGAATAATCAATACTCCCAAAAGACTGTTTTTCATCCGATAAAAATAAAAAAATATACGGTTCGTCGTATTGGTAACCATTTAAAAATTGGTAACCATTTAAAATATGTCATTTATGCACGAGATGTTTAATTTTTTAATGCAAAGATTTTTTTTCTGTATGTTTTATTTAAAGGTGAAGATTGAAGCAGCAAGCTGATTGGATGATGCACCTGTTTTATCCATATGATTTATCAGTGGCTTTGCTGTTATCCTCTACTTTTACATATGAAGTCTTTATCAATGAAACTTTGTGTTTATATTTAAAAGGTTTGTTCTTCCGTTCCTAACATTAAATCTGCTGAATCAAAAATCAGTAATAAATTATTTTAGATAGGGTTGTAAACAACTTTGAAATACTAAAATGTAATTTATTTTTAAATTTATACTTTACCTGTTTTAAGAAAACGTAATTTTAGGTAATATTGTAAAAATGAACACCATGAAAAAAGTATTGTTGCCTCTGTTCTGCCTGCTTATTATCCATTGCGGAAAATCTAAAAATGATTCCCAACACGAAGTAAAAGCTGATCTGGTCGAAGTATTGGCCGATGATGTTGTTGAAGCATCTAAAGAAGAAGCTCCACCACCACCAAGAGAGATGGAGCCTGTAAATGATAAAACCGTAAGTTCTGCTGTAGCATCAGCCGAAGATGTAGAACCTGAAACCGGTAAACCGACCCGAAACACAACAGCAATATCCAAGAAAGTCATTAAAAACGGGAACATGTCCATTCAGGTAAGTGATATTAAAAAAGCACAGAACCAGGTCAATAGCATCCTGAAAAAGAATAAAGCCTATATACAGAAAGAAAATTTCAGCAATACTGATGTTGATGAAAATCTTGATTTTACCATCAGGGTCCCTCATCAGAATTTCGATGCCCTGATCAATACTTTTTCAGACGGTGTTGGTTCAGTGCTGTCAAAAAACATCTCTTCCGATGATGTGACTGAAGAATACACCGATATTTCGATCAAATTGGCGAATAAAAAAATATACCTGGAAAAATACCGCGATATGTTGAAAAGTGCAAAGACGACTAAAGATATGCTGGAAATCCAGGAAAATATCAGAGCGCTGGAAGATGAAATCGATGTTTCGGAAGGCAGGCTGCGGTTTATTGATGACCGTGTGGATTACAGCACCCTGAACCTCAGCCTCCACAAAGAAAAGGTAAGAAGTTCTGAAACTTCCAAGATCGGTTTCGGAAGCCGTTTCGGGGATTCGCTTACGGAAGGCTGGAACAGCTTTGTAACCTTCCTGCTTGGCATTATTGCTTTATGGCCGTTTTTCCTACTGATTCCTGTTGTTATTTTGGTATGGAAAAGATTGTTATGCAAAAGAAAAAACAAATAATCTCAATGTAAGAGCTTTATATCTTATCAGGCTTTACCTGATCTAGCAGAGCAGTTTATATCCGGCTCCTCTGATGCTCATCAGCTCCACTTTCGGATCATCTTTCAGCATTTTCCGAAGGTGGGACATAAATACATCCATACTCCGTGCATTGTAGTAGCTGTCATCTCCCCATATTTTAAGCAGTGCTGCTTGCCTTGGCAGTAAGGCATTGCGGTGTTCCAATAGCAATTCCAGGATAGCAGTCTCCTTATAGGAAATCCTGTACTGCCCATGAGGCGTAATTAACTCCTGGCTTACGGTATCGAGCGTACAGTCTCCGAATATTTTCCGGTTGGAAGACGGCGCATACTGCTTCAAAGGGTTGCCGAAGCGTGTCAGCAATGCTTCTATACGAATGAGCAATTCTCCCATATTAAAGGGTTTCTTCAGATAATCGTTTCCACCACTCCTGAATCCCTTGATCACATCTTCGGGTAAAGATTTCGCGCTCAGGAAAATAATAGGAACGGTACTGTTCAGCCTGCGGATATCTTCTGCCAGCGTATATCCGTCTTTCAGAGGCATCATAATATCGAGCACGCAAAGATCCGGTGATCCGGATTCGAAAAGCTGAAGAGCTGTCCGCCCGTCAGCAGCTGCTTCCACCTCGTAGCCGCTGCTTCTGAGGCCGTCGCTGATGATTTCCGCCAAAGTAAGTTCGTCTTCGGCATACAATATTTTATATTTCATGATAAGCAGGTAAATTAACAATAAATATGCTTCCGGTATCCGGCTCTCCGGCTACGGTAATGGTTCCCCCGTGTTTTGCAATAATCTGCTTCACATAATGAAGGCCAAGCCCGGTTCCTTTTACCATATGGATATCCGGATTTTCAGGGATCCGGAAAAACCGTTCAAAAATACGGTTACGGTATATTTTGGAAATTCCCGGTCCGTTATCCTGAACCGTGACAATGATCTGCTCATGTACAGACTTACAGGTTACTTTGATCAATACTTCCGGGCCACTGTATTTAACCGCATTATCCAGCAGATTATAAAAAACGTTGGTAAGATGCACCGGATCACCATTCACGAAACAAGGCTCTTCAGAGGGAAAATAATCAATCGTTACTGAACCGCCGCCGTTCTGCAAGCGCATAGAAGATACTACCCTGTCGAGTCCCTGCTGTACATCATACAGCTCGGGACGCAGGTTGATCTCACCATTGTCCAGCTGTTCCAGATTCAGTACCTTATCGATCATCAGGTTCAGACGGTTGATCTCTGTTTTACTGATGGCCAGATAATTCTCCATACGGACCGGATCATTTTTAAGCTGATATCTTGTAATGGAATCCAGGGCCGCTTCGATAATAGCTACCGGCGTTTTCAGTTCGTGAGTCATATTCCCGGTAAAAGCAAGCCGGGCCTGGGTATAAAGCCGCTGGCTCTGCAAGACTTTAAAGAGGAAACGGAATGCCAGGCCGGTCAGCAAGATCATCAGAAAGGAAGAAATCAGGTAATACCGCATCCTTTGAAGAACCACTTTTGTTATAGAAGGAACCACAAGCTGATAGGTATGAATAAAAAAATTGAGGTTGTATCCAAAATGCAGGCTTCGGTAGTCGGCATTTTGTGCCTTATTCCAGTTTTCCTGAGATTCCGGTTTACCGGTCTTATAATCGTAAAGAATATAAAAACTTGAGGTATTAATATTCTGCCGCCGGCATTCGAGCTTTACCAGGCTGTCCATCCGCCGGAGATCCCTTTTATCTGCCGCCATGACGGTCTCCAGGGTTTCCCCGTTATCAAATACAGAAACCAGCCTTCTCTTCCTGGGTTTAGATTTATGATTAGCGATGCGCAAACCAATGGTAATCAGCGTACTGTCATTCCTCATTTCTGTTTCAAAACGGCTTGAAATTCCTTTGTTCCGCATATGGGTATACGATTGCTTAAGCTGTAGCCATTCCGGGGATAGAAAGAAATTCCTGAAGTTTTCGTTGTTTTCGTGTCCCGGCGCTACACTCAGGTATTCGCTCATACGCGCAGCATCGGCAACTGCCTGGTCCAGATCTCTTTTCACCTGAACCTGCTGGGAATGGAACAACTGGATCAGCCAGGCCGCCTGGAGCGCAATACTGGCAATCATAGCAAAGAGTACGAGCGGATAAGCATATCGATTGGAGAGCCATTTCATACCGCTAATTTGATGATAATTATGGAATATCAATACCATATACAGAAAGATTTAACCTTAATTAACCCTGACTGATGCTATTTAACCGTGATTAACGGGCCTTAACATAGAACTGGTGTAGGTTTGCCGTATGAAAAATATCCTATTATTTCTCCTGATAAGCATTTCAGGAATCATGCATTCCCAAAACTCAGTAAAGGGCACTGTAAAAGATACCAAAGGCCATCTGCTGGATGCCGTGACGATTACTTTAACAAAAGACCAGAAGCAGATTGCCACGGCTTTCTCTGATCTTGGAGACTTCAGTTTGAACCATCCGGAAGCAGGAAATTATACGCTTACAGCTTCCTTATCCGGTTATCAGCCAGTACAAATAACTCTGCAGCTGCCGAAGGAAGAGATTTCCCTTGTCATGCAAAAAAGTGAGCATATGATTGAGGAAGTTACCATGACCAAAAGAAAGCCTCTCATTGAACGGAAGATCGACCGTATCAGCTTTCATGTGGAAAACAGCATTATTGCTTCCGGAGGCAGTGCCTGGGAAGCATTATCCAAAGCACCGGGCGTTCAGGTGACTTCTTCCAATACGTTGACTGCCAACCGTAAGAATGTCAGGATCTACCTGGATGGAAAACCCTTAACGCTTTCCGGTGATGATCTGGCGGCCTATCTTCAGGGAATGCCGTCAGACCAGGTTGCCCAGATTGAAATTTTCTCCAATCCACCTGCGCGGTTTGACGCAGAAGGAGCTTCGGTAATCAACATCATTACCAAAAAATCAAAAAAACAAGGTCTTACTATTAACCTTTCAGGCGGCCTTACTCAGGGATCCCGTACAGGATACACCGGCAATACCACCTTCAATTACCGAAAAAACAAATGGAATATGTACGGAAGCTACGGATTTACCCGCCGGAATACTTTCCAGGACCATAATACATTTATTAATTATGGAAATTCTTTATGGAACGGTACCCATCGTACGATATATGCCTCCGATCCTCATGCTTACCGATTAGGTATTGATTATCAGGTCACAGACAATCAGCTACTGGGCTTTTTGGTTACCGGAAACAACAGGAAAGGCAGCTCTCAAGGATCTGCCGTTACCCGAATCAGCAGACCGGCAATGAAACCCGATTCTCTTCTGAACACGGATAATTATGCTTCAACCTTTGGAAATCAGTATACATATAACCTTAATTATAACCTGAAACTGGATTCGGCGAAAAGCAGCCTGAATATCGATCTGGATTATTCCCCTTTCCGGAACAGCAGCCGATCATTCACAGACAATGTAACATTGCTTCCTGACGGCAGCGAAACCTCCAGCTTCTTTCATATATATACTCCAAGCTCACAGGATATCGATATTCTTTCGGGTAAAGCAGATTATCATTTTAAAGCTTCCAAAGGACTGGAGATCACTTCAGGAATCAAGTACAGCAGTACAAAAAGTACCAGTATCTTTGATTATTTTAACCGTGACACATCGGTATTTACAGCAGTAGAAGCAAACAGCAATCATTTTATCTACCGTGAAAATGTAGCTTCTTTTTATACCAGCGCATCCGGTAATCTGGGATCATGGACGGTGCAGGGCGGGCTGCGCGGTGAATTTACACGTACCAACGGCTACTTGCAAAATCAGGATCTGCTGAATAAGAGAAATTATTTCAAGCTATTCCCGACCTTATTCGTTCAGTACAGGCTTAACGATTCGCATGAGTTGCAGCTCAATTACGCCTACCGAATCGAACGGCCCGAATACAACCGTCTGAATCCTGCCAAACGTTTCTCTTCCCCTTACATTGTATATGCAGGAAATCCGGCCCTGCGCCCGGCCTTTGTGCATAGTTTGGAAGCAGGCTACACATACAAACAGAAATACAATCTCACAGCGTATTACACCTCTACCCGTGATGTATTTACCAATATTGAAGTACAGGACAATAAAACCCAAAGGTATTATGGTACGCAGGCTAATCTCGGGCTTAGTGCTATGGCAGGTATGCGGCTGTCGGCACAGATAAAACTTCTGGCCTGGTGGGATCTCAACCTCTTAGCCGATGTTTACCGACAGCGGGAAAAATCAGAATATCTGTCGGGAAGCTTCGATAATCACATGGTTTCTTTTTCAGGTTCTCTTAACCAGTCGTTTTCTTTGGATAAGGGAACCGGGCTGAAAGCTGAAATCAATGCTACGTATAACAGTCCGGGCATTCAGGGAGTCTATACGGCGCGCGTCAATTCCCAGATAGATGCAGGTATTAAGATGAATATCCTGAAAAATGCAGGAACACTGCGGCTTACGGCAACCGATATTTTTAATACCAATAATAATTTTGTCAGAATCAATTACCAGGACCAGCAGAGCAGCTTTTTCTATCACCGCGAAAGCCGCTTTGTAACACTGAGCCTGCAATACCGGCTAGGCAAAAATATTACCGCCTCACGAAACCGCACCACAGCAAGTGAAGAAGAAAGGAAAAGAGCCCTGTAATTTTGCCGTCAAAGTATTTACTAACGGATTATATTTAATTACAGAAAGGGACTATTGTAAATGATTATCCATATAAATTCTATGCGATTAACAGCCGGCGATTTCTGTTGCCCAGCTGTTAATTTTTTAGAAACAAGTTTAAAATATTGAATAAAAATTTTGTTTACGGGTATTCTTTACTGTCTCATAAATAGTTACATAAATTGAAAAGGTGGTATTTAAATCTTAATGAAAGCGGCTTAATTTTTGCAAATCGAAACTTCGTTAGGATACGGTCTCATAAAAGTGTACAGAATAGCAGATTCTTTGATAGGATATTTGGACAAGCTTTGTAATTAAAGCTGATCGATATCTTTAGACATGAGAAATGTTTATGCTTTTAAGATTGATATCTTCACAACCTGTTTCAATTTTTATTTTAGCAATAAAAGTCATCAAAACAATAAGGCATTGATTATTATTTTTTGCCTCTTTTAGTGTTAAGATTTAATTCATTGAAAAGGTTTTAAAATATAACTCCGTTTCCTTTAACCTGTTTAAAAGTAATACTATTTAAAACGTATGACGAAATCTGTATCCGCCGGCAGTCGTGCTTTAGGGCCTTTGAAAGCGCTTAACTTTTTCATGGCCGATATGCAGGCCGGAATTGGTCCCTTTCTCGGCATTTTCCTGTTATCCAAAGGCTGGCAAAGCGGACCGATCGGTACTGTTATGACGCTGGGAGGGATTGCCGGAATGCTGATGACCGCTCCTGCCGGGGCTGCTATTGATGCTACCAGCCATAAGCGCAGGTATGTGATTATCCCCGGAATCTGTACCGTGATTGCTTCTGCCCTGATTCTCCTTTCACAGGACTTCTGGGTGGTTGCCCTTTCCCAGGTGGCGACAGCAATTGCGGGTGCGGCCATCGGTCCTGCGGTAGTCGGCATTACGTTGGGAATTGTCAGACAAAAAGGATTCAACCGGCAGAACGGCCATAACCAGGCATTCAACCATGCCGGAAATGTTGTAGGTGCTGCTTTGTCCGGATATCTGGGACTGAAATGGGGAATGACGGCCATCGTTTTATTAGCTGCACTGTTTGGAGTATTATCGATCATCAGCATCCTGATGATTCCTGCCGAAAGTATCGACAACAAGGCAGCGCGCGGGCTGAAAGAAGAAAGTGAAGAAAGTGAAAAAGCAAGCGGACTGAAAGTATTGTTCCAATGCAAGCCCCTGTTGATCCTGGCAGCAGCCTTAGCTTGTTTCCACCTGGGAAACGGTGCGTTACTTCCGCTGTACGGCATGGCAGCAGCAACCAAAATGAATGGCAATGCTTCTATGTTTGTAGCGCTCACCGTAATCATTGCACAGCTTGTCATGATCGTCGCTTCAATCGTTGCAATGAGAATTGCAGAGAAAAAAGGCTATTGGCTCGTCCTGCTGATCTCATTCATTGCATTACCTATACGCGGGCTGATCGCTGCCAATATGATCAGCCATATCGGGTTATATCCGGTACAGATTCTGGACGGGATCGGAGCCGGACTGCAGAGCGTTGCGGTTCCGGGACTGGTTGCCCATATCCTGAACGGAACCGGACACATTAACATTGGACAGGGCGCTGTGATGACGATTCAGGGATTAGGCGCTTCCTTAAGTCCGGCCATCGGAGGATGGATCGAACAGAAAATGGGTTATGAGCATGCCTTTATGATTCTGGGAAGCTTTGCTGTAATTTCCATTACGCTTTGGGTCTTCCATTCTAAAACCATAATCAAGGAATGCGGCTATCCGGTCACCTAAATTTATATTACCTTTTACCATCATCAATATAGAGATCCAAAGCTGAATTATATGGGCAGTGAATTTTTTATTTATCTGATCGCTTTGCTGGCTACCGCTGGTGTCATCATAAGACCTTTTAAAGTTCCGGAAGCAGTGTGGGCCGTAAGCGGAGCCCTGCTGTTACTGGTTTTTGGACTCATCACCTTTTCCGGGGCATGGACAGGAATCATTAAAGGCATGGATGTTTACCTTTTTCTTACCGGAATGATGATGCTTGCGGAATGTGCCCGTCAGGAAGGACTTTTCGACTGGCTGGCGTGCCATGCAACCCGCTTTGCAGCGGGGTCATCGGTTAAGCTGTTTATCTTAATCTATTTGGTAGGCCTTGTGGTAACCACTTTCATGTCCAACGATGCCACAGCTGTTGTGCTTACCCCTGCCGTTGCAGCGGCCATGAGACGTGCCAAGATAAAGCAGCCGCTCCCTTACCTGCTGATATGCGCCTTTATAGCTAATGCAGCATCTTTCGTGCTCCCTATTTCCAACCCGGCCAACCTAGTGATTTACGGGAAAAACATGCCTTCACTCTCAACATGGCTGGGCACTTACCTGTTGCCTTCCGCCGTTTCGGTTATTCTTACTTTTATCATGCTTTTTCTTACCCAAATAAAAGTACTCCGTGAACCTGTTGCCCGGGATCTCGCAATTCAGACTTTGCTACCCGGAGGTAAAATGGCACTTGCAGGTATTGTGATGACGACCGTCATTCTGCTGTTTGCTTCATTTCAACATTGGGACCTGGGTTTACCGACCGCTGTTGCCGGGGTCAGTACTGCTTTGCTGATTACGGTACTGGCTAAAAAAAATCCAATCCGGCTGATCCGACATATTTCGTGGTCGGTCATTCCTCTTGTAGCCGGCCTGTTTATCCTGGTGGAAGCAATGGCACAGACAGGAATCATTGCCACGTTAACAAAAACAGTAACAGAACATGCAGCGCGCTCGGAGGAAGCAACGGCATGGATAAGTGGTCTAACCGTGGCTTTCGGAAGTAACCTCATCAATAACCTTCCATCAGGCTTGATCGCCGGAAGCGTAGTTTCTGCCGCGCATATTCCCGAACTGGTCAGAAGCAGTGTGCTGATCGGCATTGATGTAGGGCCCAATCTTTCCGTGACTGGCTCTCTGGCAACCATCCTGTGGCTTACCGAACTGCGGCGGCACGGCTATTCCATCAGTGCATGGAAATTCCTGGTGTTGGGCTGTTTTATTATGATCCCCGCGCTTATTGCTGCGTTGATCGTGGTGAGGATTCAGTAAATCATTGCGATCGTTAAGCCTGTCGGAATTTTGTTTTTTATAATCTTTCTTTCGCATTCAGCATGTTCAATAGATCATAATATAGATGAAAAAAATAGTTCTAAAAAATAAGAGATGATGAAAACCATCAAATTTATTTTATTAAAAACTCCGGAAGCCACTAGCCTTCGGAGTTTTATTTTGCAATTATCTATATTATCTAAGCATTAAAATGTTCCTTTACTTTTTCCAGCACCTGCTCTTCACTCATTTGCTGGGACGTGTCCAACGTAATCTTCAGATCCTTGAACTGGGCGGTATCGTGAAGGTATTTTTTAAATTCCTCCTGAACGGTTCCGGGGCCGGTGACATAGACTTCCTGGGAATTGGTCAGCAGGTGTTCTATTTCTTTAAAGTATTTGATCCGGTTGGTTCTTTCGGCGTTGTTTCCGGCATTCTCGCTGGAATTTCCGTGCTGTATTTCTGCTTTCACAGGGCTGCATAAGAAAAATTTAAAGGCGTTCTGGGCATCATGATTTTTTACAACGATGGCTTTTTCGGTATCCATCCATAATCCAGCTAATTTTTTGTCCGACATAATTGTTTTTTTAGTTATGCCCTTGTAATGACAAGAATAATGCTAAGCATACGTTAATGGGTTGTTAAAAAACAACATCTGTAAACTTTCATAGCATTGCCTGATTTTAGCTTGGTGTAAGAGTTTGTTAAATATGTGATTTCCTATTAACCACCCCGTCTAAATTTTAAAAAAATTGGTCACCCCTCCGGTAGATGGGAATTTTTCATGTCATGACTATTTCTTTAAATGGGCAGTAACATAATCTCTCTGGATTACTTCCCCAGCACGAATACCGCAGGGATTTTATGCAGCTCCGGTTTATGTTTCTGCCAGTCCTTGATGGTTTTGGTACGGATGAATTCGTGTTCCGGATCGTTGATATTCGCAGCGATGCACAGTTTGATATTCGGGGATAAGAATTTAAACAGGTCTTCTAAAAGCTGGTTGTTGCGGTATGGAGTTTCCATGAAAATCTGGGAATATCCCGTTCTCTGGACAAGCCCTTCCAGATGCTGGATCTGCTTTTTCTTTTCGGTTCTGTCAATCGGAAGATAGCCGTTAAAGGCAAATTCCTGCCCGTTGAAACCGCTTGAAATCAAAGCCAGGATAATGGATGAAGGTCCGGATACCGGAACGACCCGGATATTTTTTTCATGGCACCATTTCACAATTAAATTTCCGGGATCGGCAATGCACGGCAGCCCGGCTTCGGAAAGCAATCCGAAATCCTGTCCGTTCATCATCAGCGACTGTGCCTCTTTGATATCTGCATTTTCGGTGTATTTATCCAAAAGGAATAATTTCAGGTCTGACTGTTTTTTCTCCGGCGCAAAAAACTTCACGACCTTCCGGGCCGTCTTTTCATTTTCCACGAAAAAATAATCAGTCTGCATGATATAATCCTTGATGACAGGGGAAAAATGGGTAATCGGGGTATTCTCTGAAAGGTAAGCGGGAAGTAAAAAAAGCATTTTTGAGAGTTATGAGTTATAAGTCGTAAGTTATGGGGTTTTGAGTCTGTTCGTTTAAGCGGCGTGCAATCTGTTCACATCCGCAATCCAGGAGCTGGTAGACGTTTTCAAATTCTTCCATTCCGCCCCAGTACGGGTCAGGAACTTCTGCGTTGCCGTGATCACCCAGCACTTCCATGAAGAGGGAAATCTTTTGCCTCTGTTCCTCATTCTCCGCTTTTGAGATCACATCTTCCATCACATTAATATCCATACAGTATATGGCATCAAAATTCTCCAGGTCTGCATGGGTTATAGGTCTTGAACGCTGCCCTGAAATATCGATACCATGAATTTCAGCTGTTTTTAAAGCCCTAGGATCAGGATGTTTGCCTTCGTGCTGAGAAATCGTTCCGGCAGAATCCACATGGACTCCCGCAGGAACCTTGGTCTTCATGATTCCTTCTGCCAGAGGGCTTCTGCATATATTCCCGAGACAGACCATTAATATCTTCATTGTATAGAGTTTAAAGATGAAACATCAGCTGTTTTAACGGTACAAAACTAAACAAAAAATGAAGAATACGTTTATTCTTCATTTTTAGATATTTCAAAAAGGTTTTCCTACTGTTTGATTTTTTCGGATAGTTCCTTAACATATTTTTTCACTTCCTTATCGATCTTGGAAACATCTTTAATGGTATCACAAGCGTACATTACGGTAGAATGGTCTTTCCCGCCCATTTCTTCACCGATTTTGGTAAACGTGGCATTGGTAAGCTCTTTTGCAAAATACATGGCCAGTTGTCTCGGCAAGGCAATCTCTCTTTTTCTGGTTTTGGATAAAAGCTGCTCTCTCTTGATCCCGAAATAATCACACACCACTTCCTGAATATAAGGAATGTTAATGATTTTTTTCTGGTTGGCAGCAATTTTATTAATCGTGTCCTTTAACAGCTCAAGACTTAAATCCGATTTATAGATGGTTGAATAGGCAATCACTGAATTGATTACACCGATAAGCTCTCTTACATTCGTTTTGGCTTCGGACGCAAGGAAATCAAGCATATCTTCGGTTAAAACAATCCCGTCGCGGCTCAGCTTATCCACGATAATCTGTCTTCTGGTAGAATAATCCGGGGATTTGATTTCTGCAGAAAGTCCCCATTTAAAACGGGAAACAATTCTGTCCTGGATATCCATAATATCTGCTGGCGCTTTATCGGAAGTCAGGATAATCTGTTTTCCGTTCTGGTGCAGGTAATCGAAAATATGGAAGAAACTGTCCTGGGTAGCCGATTTTCCGGAAAGGAACTGAATATCATCAATAATAAGGACATCCACCATCTGGTAGAAATTGGCAAACTCAGTCTGCTTGTGTGCTTTCGCTGCGGAAATGAACTGCTGGATGAATTTTTCAGACGACAGATACAAAACCACTTTATCGGGAAACTGGCTTTTTACTTCCAGACCGACAGCCTGTCCAAGGTGGGTTTTCCCTACTCCATATCCTCCGTATAAAAATAAAGGGTTAAAAGCAGTGGCACCCGGTCTCTTTGCAATCGATCTCGCAACGGTAGCCGCAAATTTATTGCTTTCCCCTTCCACATAATTCTCGAAAGAGAAATCCGATTTCAGGTTGGAATCGATATTTACTTTTTTGATTCCCGGTACTACGAAAGGATTGACAATGTTGGAAGAAAAGCCCTGCGGCATGGTCTCCTGCATTTTAGGCGTAGGAACCGTTTTTCCTTTCATATTCATGGTAACAGGCTTCTCCAAACCGGAAGGCTTGTTTTCCATTACCGAATACCATAATTTCACTCCTTTTCCTATGTTCTTTTTCAGGGCAGCGGAAAGAAGAGAGAGGTAATTATCCTCAATATATTCTTTGTAAAAATCACTCGGAACCATTAGCGTAAGGTTGTTGTCAACCAGAGAAACCGGCTGTACCTTATCAAACAGTAAATCGAAAGATTTTTCAAGTTTTTTCAGATCAGAATTATCTTCAGCAGCGTTTAAATTATCGCGCATAAACTGAAGGCACTTCTGCCATATCATCATTAAATTTTCATCCATAATTATGCCCCGATTAATTCTTTGTTAGTACTCATTTTAGAAGGATGACAAAGGTCTCATTTTTTTATTTTAAAAAAAAATATTGCGCTTATTGATTATTTAAAAATATATTTGTATGAATAATTAAGTGATAAAAATGATACACACAACACACTCATTACGAGTACGTTACGGAGAGACAGACCCAATGAAATACGTCTACTACGGCAATTATGCAGAGTACCTTGAAATTGGCCGGGTAGAACTTTTTCGAAGCCTCGGAATGTCATATAACGAGATTGAAAATCAAGGAATTTGGCTCCCTGTTTCGGAGTATAAAATTAAATACCTGCGGCCTGCTTTTTATGATGAAAAACTTGAGATCCATACGTATGTAAAAAAAATTCCCGGTGTAAAAATTGAATTTGAATATGAAATTTATAATGAAGAGCATCATAAGATTACCGAAGCCGCCACTACCCTGTTTTTTTTAGATGCCAAAACCAATAAAGTGGTAAAATGCCCGGACTATCTTATGAAACTGATTGAAGAAAACTGGGACAGTTCATCCGATGTTACACGATAAAAAACACACCTATTTATGAAGATTGCATTTTTAGGACCGCAGGCGAGTTTCACACAGCTTGCCGCCAGCCAGTTATTTCCGGATGCTTTGCTTGTACCGCAGACCCATATTTTAGACTGTTTCCTCGCCGTAGAAAACGGTACCGCTGAAAAAGCGGTTGTCCCTTTGGAGAATTCGATTGAAGGAACGGTTTCCATGACCCTGGACTACCTGTATCATATCCAAAACATACACATCGAAGCGGAAGCCGTAATGCCGATTGCCCATCACCTGATGGTGCATCCCGATTGCCATGTGGAGGAGATTACAAAGATTTATTCCCATCCGCAGGCGCTGGCCCAAAGCTTTCACTTTTTAGATCAGAAATTTAATCTGGCTGAAAAACAGAACTATTCTTCAACCGCAGCGGCCGCTAAACATGTTGCCGATCATCCTGAAAGGAATCTGGCGGCAGTGGCTAATCAGGTTGCCGCCGATCTGTACGGGTTGAAAATTATCCACCGGAATATCCAGGATTCTGATCAGAACCACACCAGGTTTATCATCATTTCCAAAGGTGTGAACGGATACGAGAACACCAAGCTCAGTATCCTGGGTGAAAAATCCGGACTGCTGATTACTTTGCCTGAAGATCATCCCGGCGGTCTCCACCAGGTGCTTTCGGTTTTCGCATGGCGGAAAATGAACCTCAGCAAAATAGAGTCAAGGACTTTGAAAACCGGACTGGGCAATTATTTTTTCTTTATTAATGTCGTAGGAAAATGGGAATCTGCCCTGCACCATAATGCATTATTGGAATTAGAGGCTCTGGATGCAAAAACGCGGTTTCTAGGCAATTATAAGGAGTTTATTCTAGAGCATTAAAGGCACAGCCTTAGCAAACATTTGATTATATTTGATTGACCAAAAAGCTAACAATGCTGTATCCGCTGATCATTATATCAATTGTTGTCATTTTCATCATTTTTAACCATCTGAATACTAGGGTACGTAAACTGGAAAAGGAAATTTCCGAGCTTAAGAAAAACTTCAGCGGCAATAGCCAAATCATAAAAGAAACAGAAACGGCAGAAACAGAATCTTTGGTTCCATTGCATCCTGAAATGCATCCTGCTCTATCGAATGCATCCCCACTATTACCTGAAGATATTCAACAAAAGCAGGAAAAAGATCTGTTCGGGATGGTCTTTGAATTTTTAAAGCAGAACGCATTAACGATTATCGGAATTTTCACGTTGGTCCTGGGAATCGGGTATTTTGTAAAATACGCAATCGACAGGAACTGGCTTGGAGAAACAGCAAGAGCGGGGATCGGTTTTGCATCCGGCGCTGTTATGATTACTATCAGTCATTTTCTGCGGAAGAATTATGCTGTTTTTTCGTCCATTGTAACGGGTGGTGGCATTGCGGTATTTTACTTTACTGCTACGATTGCCTTCAGGGAATATCACTTATTTTCCCAGAATGCAGCTTTTGTGGTCACCTTTTTAATAACACTGCTCTCCCTTTTCCTGTCCTACTATTACAATAGTGAGATTTTAACGATTTTCTCTTTGTCAGGCGGATTTCTTGCTCCACTCATGATCAGCACGGGAGAAAGCAATTATCTTTTCTTATTTACTTACATCACCGTTCTGAACATCGGAATGCTGGCGATAGCCTATCTGAAAAACTGGAAAAGTATCGGATGGATCTCTTTTCTATTTACCTACAGCTATCTTTTTTTCTGGACTGCTGAAAAACCAGAGGTCTCAGGCATTTACTTCTATCTCGGCAGTTATGTTATTTTCTATGCATTCGGTTTACAGAATTACTTAAGAAAAGGCTCGCTACTGTCTTCTGACATTTTAATGCTTATATTAACGAATTTTACGAGCGTTATCGGACTTGCCTATATTTTTAACCTGTTACAATATGAGCATGTCATCATTTTTCCGGCAGGCTTTGCGCTGGTGAATCTGGGGTTGCTTTACAGAGAATATTCAAGGAAAAATTTCGGGACTGCCTATTCTGTTTTCGCTGGAATTGCTGCAGGCCTTTTTACGACGGCTTTTGCATTACAGTTCCAGGCCCATTTGATTACGAGTGTCTGGGCCATTGAAGCAACATTGCTTTTATTCATCTGGAAAAAAACATGCCATTCAATTTTCAGGTTGTGCTTCTATATCTTATTTCCCCTGGTAATTCTTGCGCAGATCATCAGCTGGACGTCTTATGCGGATGTGCAACGTTTAGCAATTATCTTTAATCCGGTATTCCTGACAAGTTCGGTAACCGTGGTCACCACTTTTGTGAATTTAATTTTACTAAGAAAACTTCCGGAAAACAGTGAAGACACCAATTTCTTTGAGCATGTTTTCAGCATCATTAGCTATGGAATCATTTATATATCTTTTCTGCTTGAAATCATCTATCATATTTCGGAAAAGCCAGCAATGGTGATCTTCAATATAGCATTACTTTTCAGCATCTTTTATATTTTTCTCCTGCTGATATTCAGGAAACCTCTGAGAATACGCAACACTTTGGAAATACTGCTCTTGTATCTACTGTTCATATGCATTATTATCGATACTTCCATTGCTGGCTCCGGGCTTATTTCAACCTATCTTCTTAACAGGATTTCTGTCGGTCTGTATTTTCTTTATTTATGCTACCTCATTCCTTTTATTTATATTGTGGTAAAAATCCTCCGCGCTACCGACTTTTTCAAAAGAAAGCTATCCTACTGGATTTTTGCAGGTACTGTAGTGACAGCTGCCAGTTTTGAAACCTACCATCTTTACGGACTCTTAAATGCCACTAACCTTTCAGAGTTTACCCAAGCAGGTAAGCATTTCGCTCTGCTTTATCTTCCTGTTATCTGGGCGATTATTGCCAGTACTTTTATTTACAAAGGGATGAGAAACAGTAAAACAGAATATAGTAAAATAGGTTTCACCCTGCTCGCACTCACGATTTTAAAACTGTACATCTATGATGTATGGAAAATGGATAATGTTTCCAGGATTATTGCTTTTATTATATTGGGAATGATCTTATTATTCAGCTCATTGATATTCCAGAGACTCAAAAAGGTCATTAAAAATATAATCGATAAAAATAAAAATGAAAATTCACCGGAAAAAAAGCCCTGAATAACAATAAAAATACTTTATTTATCATGATTGATTAAATAATTATAAAATTTTAGTTACTTTTTGCAAAAAATAAGTACATTTATAAAGTATTTAATAGTTATTATTTCCAGATTATGAAAAAATTATTCTACTCCTTTTTACTGCTGTCTTCTGCCACTGCATCTGCACAGAAAGACGTTAACGCAAAATTTGCAGTTGCTAATGATATTGTAGGAACAGTAGATATGTTTACAGCCAATCATAAAAATTCCATACAGAGTACGCGTACGTATAAATCCGCAGCAGAACTGCCCCAGAACCTGAAAAACTTCAGCTATCTTGCAGATAACGGATTGGTGGAATACAAACTGAAAAGCGGCACCAGCATAGACAGATTAGCACTTTCAGAGGTCAACGTACAGTTCGGTCTTCCTGAACAAACACCTGTTTTTATTGACGGCTATGAATTTAAAAATACGAATACCAAAGTATATGGAGATCTTCTTTACAATATGCAGGTCATAGACCGTAACGGCCAGAAAGCTGTCTCCATCACTACCACAAAAAAGTAATTTCTCAGATCATATTTAAATGAAAGGATGCTCAGGCGAGCATCCTTTTTAGTATTTATTATTCCATTTTTTCTTTAATTCTTCATAGATCTTTTTTTCTGTAGCATTATTACCCGGCTCATAGAGCTTCATGTCCCTGATCTCTTCCGGAAGAAAATCCTGATCCACAAAATTCCCTTCATAGGAATGCGCATATTTATATTCCTTGCCGTAATCCAGGTCTTTCATCAGCTTTGTCGGTGCATTTCTCAGATGAAGGGGCACGGGTAGATTGCCCGTCTTTTTCACCAGAGCCAGCGCCTCATTGATTGCCATATACGCAGAATTGCTTTTCGGGGAAACAGCAAGATATACTGCTGTTTCACTTAAAATAATTCTTGCCTCGGGATTGCCGATCACATTCACCGCCTGAAAGCAGTTATTTGCGATGACCAGCGCATTCGGATTGGCCAACCCGACATCTTCCGCTGCCAGGATCAGCATTCTCCTGGCAATGAACTTGATATCTTCACCACCCGCAATCATCCTGGCCAGCCAATAGACTGCACCATTAGGATCGCCTCCACGCATGGATTTGATGAACGCCGAAATAATATCATAATGCTGTTCGCCGTTTTTATCATACAGCGCCATCGTCTCCTGTAAAACTTCAAGGACGGCTTCATTGTTAATTTCAGACAATGGAGAGTTTTTATGCTGGTTTAACACCAACTCCACCGAATTGATAAGCTTTCTTGCGTCGCCGCCGGAATACTGGATGAACGCTTCTTTTTCAATGATTTTAAAATCTGTCTTTTCATCCTTGTTAAACCTTTCCAGCGCAATATCAATCAGCTCTTCCAGCTTTTCATAGGTTAATGATTTGAGGATATACACCTGACTTCTGGAAAGCAAAGCGGAGACCACTTCAAAACTCGGATTTTCCGTGGTGGCGCCAATCAGGACGATCCAGCCTTTTTCAACCGCATGCAGCAGAGAATCCTGCTGGGATTTATTGAACCGGTGGATTTCGTCAATAAACAGAATCGGGGATTTACCGGAAAAAAGATTCTGTTTTTTGGCGTCTTCGATCACATCTCTTACATCTTTCACTCCGGAAGAAACAGCGGAAAGCTTATAAAATTTCCTGCCTGATTTCTCTGAAACAATTTCAGCAAGTGTTGTTTTTCCGGTCCCGGGAGGCCCCCAGAAAATGAGGGAATTGAGAGAATTGTTCTCAAGCATTTTACGTATCGTGCCTTTTTCACCGGTGAGGTGTTCTTGGCCCAGCACATCGCCCAGCGTTCTGGGTCTTAATTTTTCAGCTAATGGAATATTTTGATTCAAGATCGTTCAGATTTAAAGGGTCTATTTTCAAGCTTTGTGATGACTGCAATGGATGTTCTTAATCTACAAAGTTACCAACAGGAAAACACCGGAATCAATCCGGTGAACCGGTTTCTGCAATCCCGAAACTTCTAACAAATTTAAACTAATTTTCAATTTTTTACGCTATTTTTGCAGTGTTTTGAAACCTGTATTGAACAAAATAATCACTTTCCCTCTGGTAATCCTGATCAAAATTTACCAATGGTGCATCTCTCCGTTACTGCCAAAAAACTGCCGGTATGAACCTACCTGTTCACATTACATGGTAGAAGCCCTGCAGGTTCATGGTATTTTCAAAGGGTTCTGGATGGGGATGAGAAGAATTTCAAAATGTCACCCATGGGGAGGAAGCGGCTACGATCCTGTTCCGCCAAAACACAATCATTAAAAAATAAACTACTAAAAAAATAGAAATGAATAATATTTTTTTCAGATTTTATCTCGTATTCTTTGCGCTGATTACCCAATTATTTTTTGCACAAAATTATCCTGACGGAATGTCTGATGCCACTTTAAAGGTAAATGCTGCTGATGTTCCTGTTAAGGTGTATGCTACAACAGAACTCTCAGACCTGAATGTATTTCCGGACAGAAAAGTAGACGGGAATGTTCTGGTTATTCTGAACGAGTCTAATTTCGAGCCTGCCTATTTTAATTTTACGGCTTTAACACTGGCAAAGTTTAAGGATGCGAAATACCAGTTTCTGGATAAGAATTTAAAACCCATTGAAACTTCACCAACCAAAGAAAACATCGATACTTTCAGGTATGCCGTAAAAACAGACAAAGCGATAGCAGCCGGTGATTCCGTTAGCCTGGAAACAACGTATAAGATCTGGAATCCTTCAAAAGGAATTCAATTAGGTCCAATTACGCTGCATTTTTACAGCCTGATGTTTATTTTCGCGTTTGGTTTCGGTTACATTTTAATGAACAGGATGTTCAAAATTGATAATGTTAATCAGAAATACCTGGAGCCGCTTTTTACCTGGACTTTGATCGGAACAATCCTGGGTGCCAGAATGGGCCATGTGATCTTTTATCAGCCTGAACTTTTCAAAGAAGATTTCTGGAGCGTATTTTTACCGATAAGCACCAAAAACGGGTTTAAGTTCACCGGATTTTCAGGATTGGCCAGCCACGGCGCAACGATTGCACTGATTTTTACAACGCTTTATTATTCATTTAAAATCATCAGAAAAAACCCTTTCTGGGTGTATGACCGTTTAGGAATCGTTGTGTCTTTAGGAGGTGCTTTTGTAAGGCTGGGTAACTTTTTCAATTCTGAAATTATCGGAAAGCCTGTTGATCCCAACTCTCCTTTTGCCATCCTTTTCCCGCAGCAGAGCAGTGAATATGGCCTTACCGTTCCGAGATATCCTGCACAGCTGTTTGAAGCTTTCGGATATGTCTGCCTGTTTGTGATCTTATGGATTCTGTATCGGAAAACCAACAAAAAATACCAGCAGGGATGGTTATTCGGCCTATTCTTTATTATTCTGTGGGCAATCCGGTTCTTCGTGGAATTCCTGAAAGAGCCTCAGGGTGATGAATTTATCCAGTTTGGAGGATTGAATACCGGCCAGGTGCTTTCCATTCCTTTCATGATTGCCGGAGTTGTTATTATGATCATCTCCAAAAAATTCACGATCACGAAAGAGCAGAACGAGAAACCGGACTAAGTATAAAATTAAATTTCAGAACCGTCAACTGATGGGACTTCATAAAAAAGCAGGTTTGTATGATTATAGACCTGCTTTTTGCAGGTAAAAGCTTGTTGCTATTCCAGATTATGACAATTTTTTATTAAAATATCCTTGTTGTTTTCCTTTCGAGTTCTTGAAATACATTTCCGAATGCATGGATCACATCTGTCGGAAGCATGGCTTCTTTAGAACATTTTTCGGCAGTATATTCCGCAGCTTTCCCATGGAACCATACGCCCAAAAGAGCAGCATCTTTTTCAGAATAGTTCTGTGCTAAAAAAGAAGTTAGGATTCCCGTCAGAATATCCCCGCTTCCTCCTTTTGCCAATCCCGAATTTCCTGTGATGTTATAAAACACCTGTCCCTGCGGAGTGATGACCTGTGTATGATGGTCTTTCAGTATTATATAAATATTCATTTCCTTTGCTTTCTTTTTTGCCAGCTCCAGTCTTATAAAAGAATTTTCTGTTGTCCCGAACAGTCGCTCAAACTCTCTCGGATGCGGCGTAATAATAGACTTCTTAGGAATAAGCTTTATATTTTCTGCATCTTCTGAAATAATATTCAGTGCATCTGCATCTAGAATTAACGGCTTTGAATAGGCTTTCAGAAATTTCAGAAAGCTTTTTGCTGTTTCTTGCGCTGTTCCCAAACCGGGGCCTATTCCCAATACAGAATGTTCATCCACTTCAATAGTATCTATAAAATCATTCCCTCCTTCAATAAACATGGCTTCAGGATTGGAAGTTTGCAGGATCTCATACCCACACTTCGGAGCCAGAGTAAAAGTAAGTCCGGCACCGGTTTTCAAAGCAGCTTTCGTAGCCAGAACCGCCGCGCCTATTTTACCATAGCTTCCTCCGATAATCGTAACTTTTCCGTAGGTTCCTTTATGAGAAAATTCATTCCGCGGTTTAAAAATATCTTTAACCATTTCATGAATGACAAAATCATCCGTTTCAGTTGCTGAAATATATTCTTCACTTAACCGGATATCCAGAATATGAACTTTTCCTGCGTGTTTTCCTGTTTCGGGATGAAGAAATGCTTTTTTCCAGAATTGGAAGCTCAAGGTATAATCTGCCGTAAAAATAGTGGCATCATCAGAAGAAATCGTATCGGCAAAAAGCCCCGAAGGAATATCTATTGAAATTTTAATATTGTTCTGTGAGTTTAAGAAGGTGATCAATTCTTTCATCTCTCCTTCCACATCTCTCGACAGTCCGGTTCCAAGCAGCGCATCGATAATTACAGTCCTGTTATCAAAACGGTAATTTTCGGCCTCTTTAAAATCTCTGACCCTAATACCGGCAATCTCTTTTACATTTTTAAAATTGCTTTGGGCATCGGGAGAAAAGTCGGCTTTGGAATTGGTAAAGACGTCCACATCAAAACCTTTAGTATATAACATTCGGGCTACAGCAAAACCATCGCCTCCATTATTTCCGCTTCCGCAGAAAACAGCAAAATTCCTGTGGTGGCTGCAATGTTCCGAAATCCAGTCTGCGCATGCCTGCGCGGCACGCTCCATCAGCTGAATGGAAGTCACAGGTTCATTTTCTATGGTATAATGGTCACAATTCCGGATCTGCTGTGCGGTGAAAATCTTCATTATAATGCTTTTATAAGCAATTTACAAAAGAAATTCCAACCTGCCATACAGCAGGGTATGACCAATTAAAAGTATCAGATTTTATAATTATTCATTTTTACCATGTTATAAAAATTACGAAAATTATATTTCATACCTTTTAAAATGCTATTTTTGTTATGATAACGCATAAAAAACTAATTATGGGATTTATTAAAGAATTTAAAGAATTTGCATTTAAAGGCAATGTACTGGATCTGGCAGTCGGTGTCATCATAGGTGCTGCATTCAGTGCCATCGTAAAATCTTTTGTGGATGATATTATTACGCCACTACTCCTGAACCCTGCCTTAGAGAAAGCCAACGTGAAAAATATTGCAGAGCTTTCGTGGGAAGGGGTTAAATATGGTAATTTCCTGTCATCCGTCATCAGTTTTATAATTGTTGCTTTTGTTTTGTTCCTGCTGATCAAAGGAGTGAACAGCCTTAACAGAAAACCTGATCCTAAGCCAGCCGCACCGGCAGGCCCTACTGAAGATCAGAAGCTGTTAATGGAAATCAGAGATTTACTGAAAACTAAAAACAGTCTATAAAAGCAAAGCACTTCAGTAATTGAAGTGCTTTGTTTGTCTTTTAATCCTATTATTGGATCTGTAAAATGCTTGAAATCTGCTCTGCCAGGGAAAGACCGATTCTATCCTGTGCTTCCAGAGTGGACGCTCCTGTATGGGGAGTCAAAGAGATTTTTGAATGGCTCAGTATTTCTTTTGAAGGCGTAGGTTCATTAATGAAAACGTCCAATCCTGCAAATTTCACTTTTCCCGAGTTTAAAGCTTCGATTAAAGCCGTTTCATCAATTACCCCGCCTCTTGAACAATTGACAATTGCTACTCCGTCTTTCATCATTTCAAACTCTTTTTTCCCGATCATATAACCGTCTTTCTGAGCCGGAACATGAAGCGTAATAAAATCCGCATGCTGAAGAACATCCTGAAGCGGTTCCGTTTCTATGTCCACATTGATGAACTGCTTATTGTAAAATGTAACCTTTATGCTCGCTTTTCCTATATTGTTATCTGCTGCCACTACTCTCATTCCCAATCCTAAAGCAATTTTTGCCACTTCCTGCCCGATTCTTCCCATTCCGATGATCCCGATAGTCTTTCCTTTCAGTTCAATCCCCGCAGCATATGATTTTTTCAGAGCAGCAAACTCAGTATCTCCCACTACAGGCATTTTCCTGTTGGAATCCTGCAAAAATCTAGCTCCTGAAAACAGATGGGCAAACACCAGTTCCGCAACCGACTCTGAACTTGCCGAAGGAGTATTGATGACATGGATCCCTTTTTCCCTTGCGTAATCAACATCTATATTATCCATACCTACGCCTCCCCTGCCGATGATCTCCAATGAGGGACAGCTGTCGATCATATCCTTTCTTACCTGCGTTGCACTGCGCACCAGAATGGTACGGATTTTATGCACATTGATATAATCCGCCAAAAGCTCCTGAGGAACTTTTTCAGTAATCACTTCAAAACCTTTTTCAGTCAGGGCATCAATACCGGATTGATCCAAGCCGTCGTTTGCTAACACTTTCATATACTTTTGCTGATTTTAAAATTACTTAATCTTTAATTAATCGTTTAATCTTATTTTAAATTTTATTCTTCTTCCTTAAAGACCTCAATGGTCACCTGCTTTTCAACAAGATCCGTAAATTTCCCTTTGTATCTCGTTGCCCTTACCAGGTGATTATCGATCCAGTGGTAATTCCCACCTCTCGGCTTCCCGCATAAAACGCTGTGATACCGGAATCCATGCCTGTCAAGCCAGTCAATAGTTATTTGCTTAAGATCTTCTGTTCTCGATGTGAAAAAACAGATCTGATGTCCTTCATCATACCATCTGTTAATGGTTTCCAGAGCGTCCGGAAAAGGCTCACAGGTGACCATTCTTTCCGGTTCTTCATTAGGAACATCTTCTGTGATGGTTCCGTCTATATCAATTAAATAATTTTTTACACCATCCTTCAGGATCGGACTGATGTGGGCTTTATATTCTAATTCCATTTTAAAAAATTGAATAACAAAGTTATGTTTTTTATAGTAAAGAGGTTTGTTAAACTTAATATATATTCATTTTTTCGCAGTAAAGCCTGGTATTGTAAAAACAATCCTATCATGGTATTCTTAAGATCATTAATCACAGGAATACCTTTGTACCTGTTCACAATTCATCACATTCGTTCTTTATACGCATATAAAACCAAAAAATATGATGTTTAACCAAAAATTTCCAAAATACATTTATTACTCTTACATTTGTAGAAATGGAAGAATTCGTAGTTTTAGTTAATCCTGAAGATAAAATTCTCGGCTCAATGGAAAAGCAGCAGGCTCACGTCAACGGTTTATTACACCGGGCTTTTTCTGTATTCCTGTTTAACAAAAAAGGTGAAATGCTGTTGCAGAAAAGAGCTTCCGGAAAATATCATTCCCCGTTAAAATGGACCAATGCCGTATGTTCTCATCCTAGAATCGAAGAAACTTATCTGGAAGGTGCACAACGAAGACTGAAAGAAGAGTTGGGAATTGAGGCTGAGCTTTCACAAAAATTCAGTTTCATTTATAAAGCAGATGTAGGAAACGGACTTTGGGAGCATGAGCTTGACCATGTTTTTTCAGGAACTTTTGAAAACGAATTCATGCTGAACCGTGAAGAAGTGGAAGAAGTAAAGTATATTTCTATGGAAGAACTTGATAAAGAAATGGCTGAAAAACCTGAAAACTTCACCGAATGGTTTAAAATTATTCTGGAAGAATATAAGCACCAACTTTAATCCCATGAAAAAAATCCTGTCGGCACTATTTTTATATACAGCAGTTTTCTCTTTTGCCCAATCAGCTTCTACGAAAGTGTACGAAAGTCAGAATTATTCCATTACCCTGCCGGACGCATGGAAAGTGACCGATGATGACAACATTATTAATATTTTCCCGGATAACCATATCGGTGCAATTACCATCTCAGAATACCATGGACTGAACCTTCCTAAAGAAGAAACCAAAAAGTTTATTCTTGCACTTTATAAGTCTTCAGATGACGAAAAAAATGTAAAAAGCAGAAATGGCAAGAAAGGCTATACAGAATATTTTTATGAGTATACGGATCAGAAAGAAAAGCTGATCTGGCGTACCCGTGTTTTTCAGAAAGACAAAGACCTTTTCCTGATCTCAGTGAATTGCGGACAGAAATATTGGAACGGGAATTATATGACGCTTTTTAATGAAGCGTTTGACAGTTTTAAAATAAAATAATACAATAAAAATTAAAAATGAAGAAAACAGCATTGTACGACAAACATGTTTCTTTAGGAGCTAAAATCGTACCTTTTGCAGGCTTTGAAATGCCTGTGCAATATTCCGGAGTTACTGAAGAGCATTTTGCTGTAAGGGAAAAAGCAGGTCTGTTCGATGTTTCCCATATGGGACAGTTTTTCGTGGAAGGCCAGGGATCTAAGGATCTTTTACAATTTGTAACCACCAATAATGTGGATGCTCTTGAAAACGGAAAGGCACAATATTCATGTCTTCCGAACGAAAACGGCGGGATTGTAGACGACCTTATCGTTTACCAAATGGAAGATGATAAATATTTTGTGGTGGTGAATGCTTCAAATATTGAAAAAGACTGGAACCATATTTCAAAATATAATACATTCGGGGCAAAAATGACGAACGCTTCAGACGAGATGTCACTATTGGCAGTTCAAGGTCCGAAAGCTACTGAAATTCTTCAGAAATTGACGGAAACCAATCTTTCTGAAATCCCTTATTATCATTTTACCGTGGGCTCTGTGGCCGGGGAAAATGATGTGATTATTTCCAACACAGGTTATACCGGAAGCGGAGGTTTCGAGATTTATTTTAAAAACGAATCTGCACAGAAACTTTGGGATGCCATTATTGAAGCCGGAGCAGAAGAAGGAATCATTCCGTGCGGATTGGCATCAAGAGATACCTTAAGACTTGAAAAAGGATTCTGCCTGTACGGAAATGATATTGATGACACCACTTCACCAATTGAAGCAGGATTGGGATGGATTACAAAATTTGATAAAGATTTCCTTTCTAAAGATACTTTTGCTAAACAGAAAGAAGAAGGAATTACCAGAAAATTAGTCGGTTTCGAACTTACGGATAAAGGCGTTCCGAGACATGATTACCCTGTGGTAGATGCTGAAGGAAATGTAATCGGAAAAGTAACTTCGGGGACACAGTCTCCGATGAAAAAAATCGGTTTAGGATTGGCGTATGTGGACAAACCTCATTTCAAATTAGGATCTGAAATTTTCATCCAGGTAAGAAACAAGAATATTCCTGCCAAAGTAGTGAAGGCTCCTTTTGTATAAACGGAAATTTAAGGATAACAAACCGTTCTGCACCATCGCAGGACGGTTTTTTTATGCCGTTTTCAACCACTGGCATTTTTATTGTACCACATTTTCACTAAAATATCACCATATGGAAATTCTGAAAAAAACAGCCGCCTTAGGGATCCTTGTATTCGGTATGCACTTCGCCTGTGCCCAGTCGGGTACAGATAGCCAGAACGCCGGAACTATCACTGTAGACGGCGTCGGACAGACAAAAAACTACTCTTCGAATGGAGTAACGGCAGTGATTTCAGGCGTAAAGAATATCATTACCATTAAGGGATATGTCTCAAGGCTGGAAGTGTCGGGCTCCGGAAATACAGTCTATACCGACAAAATCTCACGGATTTCCGTAGAAGGAACCGACAACAAAATCTTCTACGGTACCTCGCCCAATAAAAACGGTAAACCGGCCGTATCTTCCAATGGTGTGGGAAACAGCGTCCGTAAGAAATAATACTATTTCAATCTTAATAAAAAGCCTTTGGATTCAAGGGAACCAAAGCCTTTTTTATTTTTAATGACTAACTTTTACAAAATGGTTTTCAGAAGCTTAATCCGGCTATCCACTGTATCTTTTTTGTTTTAACCGCTTTTGTCCGGTAATAATCAAGGTTCGGTAAAAAACAAAAAAGGATGCCGTTCCTATCCGGGCTAGGATGCAGCTTTTCTTTAAGCCTCCGGACTTCCAGAGGACAGCAAAACCTAACGAGTTTCAAAACCCGATGATAATACATCCGTTTAAAATCACCGTAAGCCAGACTAAAAAATTCAGTATTTTTCATCGCATAAAAACCTCATAGTTTTCAGAATCTACGAAACTTAGTTATTGCTCATAAATTCCTTCAGTTTCTCCAGATTCTTCTTGTCATTTCCTGTAAAAATATGGTCATCCGTAAGAAAAACAGGACGTTTTAAAAACGTATAGTGGTCCAGAAGCAATTCTTTAAAATCATTTTCTCCCAAAGTTTTTATATCAAGCTCCCTTAATTTGATCTGTGTTGATTTTTTGTTTATTAAAGCTTCGTAAGATTGTGTCAGACTATACATTGCCTCCAGCTCTTCCTGTGTCATCGGTTCTTTTTTAATTTCACGAAGCTCCCAGCCTGTTAAATTGAACTGCCCCAGGATTTTCCTGCAGGTGTCACAGGTATTGAGATAAAATACTTTTTTCATTGATAATGATTTACTTTTCAAAATTGAGCTTAAATATAGGATTTTAAAAATTATTAAATATCTTTATTAAAATTTTAAAATGGACAACAAACCAATCACCTTCCAGTTTATTTCCGAGCCTTCCGATGTCAACTATGGTGGAAACGTTCATGGAGGAAGTGTGATGAAATGGATCGACCAGGCCGGATATGCCTGTGCAACGACATGGAGCGGCAATTATTCCGTAACGGTGTATGTCGGCGGGATCCGTTTTTATGAACCTATTAAGATCGGGGAAATTGTAAAAGTGGAAGCACAGGTCATTTATACCGGTTCTTCGAGCATGCATATTTCCATCAACGTCTTCTCCAGAAACCTCAAGCAGCCGAAATTTGATAAGAAAACACACTGCATCATTGTTTTTGTAGCGGTAGATGAGAACGGAAAAAAACTTCCCGTTCCGAAATGGATTCCTGAAACCGACGACGAGAAGCAGAATGAACGCTATGCGATACGCCTGATGGAGCTCCGGACTCAGATTGAAGATGAAATGAAACCTTTTTTATAAATGCAAAGAAGAGATTTTATACAGCTTTCTTCATTGGGGTTTTTAGGTCTTTATTCCTGCGGAATTTCAAATTTTAAGAATCATAAAACAACATTGGGAATACAATTATACACTGTCCGTGATGCCATTGCCGAAAATCCGGAAAAAACGCTGGAGAGACTGGCACATTTAGGTTTTACCGAACTTGAAATTTATGGCTATAACGGAAGTTTCTTTGGGAAAACTAAACATGAATTTCAGACTATTTTAAAGAATACAGGTTTAAAAGTAATCAGTTCTCACCATACGACCGGAATTCTTCATGCTGAGAAAGGTACTTTGTTAGAAGATTGGAAACAATCGGTGGCAGATATGCATGAGATCGGGGTAAAATATATGGTTTGTTCCTACCTTTTTCCTGAAGAAAGAACCCTAGAAAATTACCGGAAATTACCGGATTTGCTGAATCGTTCAGGAGAAACCACCAAGCACGCAGGAATACAGTTGGCATACCACAACCATGATTTTGAGTTTGAAAAGTTTGATGACCATCAGAATATTTATGATTATATTCTTGAAAATTCATCACCTGACTTGGTAAAGATGGAGCTGGATCTGTACTGGATTTCAAAAGCAGGATTTGATCCGCTGGTGTATTTTGAAAAGTATCCTAAGAGATTTCCGTTGTGGCACGTCAAGGACATGAAAGTCGGTTCTAAGGATTTTGCTGAAATCGGAAAAGGAACGATTGATTTTAAAAGAATTTTTGAAGCAGGAGAAACGGCAGGCCTTGATTATTGGTTCCTGGAACAGGACTCCAGTGATAAAGATATGTTTGAAAGCATACTGATCAGTAAAAAGTATATTTCGGAAAACCGGTTCTTTTTAAAATAATATTTATCTTTGCGTTCCAAAGGAAATGGTGTTCTTCCTTACCCAACCGCCCGTTTCAACGAGGCTGATGACGCCTGATTAATAAATTATCAACAGTAATTGATCAGGAAAGTTATGTCTAAGCATCAGAGAGCATTCAGCAATACAACCAAATTCCACCTCAGGTTTTTCTTCAGAAAATATCCGGCTTTGCCTTATATTGTAAAATGGCTTTGCCTCAGCCTTATCGTCGGAGCACTGGCGGGAACGGCTTCCGCAGGTTTTTTAACATCTCTTCAGTGGGCAACGGATTTCAGGGAAAACCATCTATGGCTGATTTATTTATTGCCTGTTGCCGGATTTTTGATTGGCGCTTTATATCATTATTTCGGAAAGGATGTAGAAGGCGGAAATAATCTGCTGCTTGAAAACATTCATAACCCGGGAAAAACTATTCCTTTTAAAATGGCTCCTTTTGTTTATCTGGGAACACTGGTCACTCATTTTTTCGGGGGCTCGGCAGGACGTGAAGGTACGGCTTTACAAATGGCGGGAGCGATTGCCGATCAGCTGGCGAAACCTTTTAAACTCAGTAATAACGATAGAAAAATCCTGTTGATTTCAGCCATTGCGGCAGGGTTCGGTTCCGTTTTCGGAACACCTTTGGCAGGTGCCGTATTTGGCCTGGAAGTTTTTCTCGTTGGGAAAATCCGGTACAATGCTCTATTTCCTGCTTTTGCTTCGGCAATCTCGGCAGATTTGGTGACCAGCATCTGGAATGCAAAACATACGCATTACCATATTGACCTGGTTCCTAAGCTTGAATTCCTGCCTATACTTTACAGCATTCTTGCAGGCATCACCTTTGGAATCTGCGCAGCTACCTTCAGTAAAATGCTTCACCGGATAAGCGCCATTTTCAGATTATACATCACTTACCCTCCTCTTCGTCCGTTTACAGGCGGAATCCTTATTATGTTATTGGTTTTTGCAATGGGAACCTCCCGATATATCGGGTTGGGAATCCCAACAATCCTGGAATCTTTTGACAGGCAGCTTCCACCATATGATTTTGCTTTAAAACTGGTTTTTACCGTCATTACCCTAGCCGCAGGGTTTAAAGGCGGAGAAGTGACCCCTTTGTTCTTTATCGGTGCCGCTTTAGGCAGTGCCATTTCATTAGTTATCCCGCTTCCGTCCGGCCTGCTGGCAGGGATGGGATTTGTCGCCGTATTTGCCGGAGCCACGAATACGCCTCTCGCCTGTTTGCTGATGGGCATTGAACTGTTCGGTGCAGAATGCGGAGTGTATGTGGCCATTGCCTGCATTGTTTCTTATCTTTTTTCCGGTCGGAACAGTATTTATTCCAAACAGAAAATCGGTGAAGAAAAGAACAGCCGGTACCGGTCTGACCGGGATAAAAGTTTTTCCGATCTGTGATTTCATTCAGGAATGTGATGCATCAGTTAGCCCCGATTGCAATGAAAATCCTTTTTTGAAAAAAAAGATTGCAATGGAAAGCGGGAAACAGCTTCTAAAAAAAGAATTGTAGGATCACTATTACAAAAGCCTTCCGGAATATCCAAAAGGCTTTTGCGTATTAAATGTGGAAATGTTTATTTCTTGTTGAAATAATTCTGATTATCTGTTAGCAGGTAATTACCTGCGGACATGCAATATAAGATGAGCAGTATTTAGGGCCTGTAACCGCTCCCGTACAGCTGCATCCGCAAAGTGAAAGATCCGGAGTTCCTAAAGAACCGCCTTTACCGATTCCTCCTACAATATTTTTCAGATCTTCTTTTCTAAGTTTTTTGGCGTTCTTTAAAATGTTGTTTTGCATTGTGACTGGTTTTAAATTAATATTAAGATTTAGTTATTTCAAAGTTAAACAAATATTTATTATTCAAAGCATAATTTAATATAATTTTTATAATTTATTTATTTCGTTACACTTACTTATAGAGTAAACGCAAAATATCTGCAAATATTTTTAAACACATTAAATTCATTCTATGAACTCTAGGTCTTTATCATGTGTTTCTGAGATGGTCAGTGAAGCGTAAAAGGCCAGCCCAAAGACGATTGCGCCTAAAATGGCAGCACTTACAACCACTGAAAAATTATTTTTAAAAAAATCAAATGCAAAGATCATGGCCGGCACCAGTCCGCGAACCATGTTCGGAACCGTAGTGGTTGCCGTGTTTCTGATATTGGTACCAAACTGCTCTGCTGCCAAAGTTACAAACATGGCCCAATAGCCTGTTCCCAATCCCAGCCATACACAGAAAAAATAATATTTGGTTTCTGTATCGGTATTACCAAAAAGCATAATTGCGACCCCGATAATGGTAAAGACCAGCATATAAAAGATCGCCATTTTTCTTGATTTTAAAGCCTGGGAAATAAAACCGCTGAGCAAATCTCCTATTGAAATACCAACATATGCCCACATAATAGCTTTCCCGGGGTTCAGATCACTGATGCCCAACTCGGGAGCGAACTGGTTGGCAAGAACGGCCAGAATCCCGATGCAGAACCAGGTAGGCAGTCCTACGGCAATGAATTTCAGATACCGTGTCAAGCGGTCTTTATGAGTGAAAAAAGAAAGAAAATTCCCTTTCGAAACCGATTTATGCTCTATATTTTTATAAATTCCGGATTCTGCCACGCTGATTCTCAGAAATAAAAGCATAATTCCCAAAATCCCGCCGACGATGTAGGAAATGTTCCAGCCACCTGCTAATTCAACGGTAAGTTGTGCCACTACCGCACCCATCAATCCAAAACCGGCAACGACGGAAGTACCAATGGCCCTTAAACTCTTTGGCAGGCTTTCAGAAACAAGCGTAATTCCCGCTCCGAGTTCACCCGCAAGCCCAATACCCGCAATAAATCTTAATCCTGCGTACTGATACACCAAATGTTCTTTTGGAAAATACGGCAGGAAGCCACAAGCGATATTCGCCAGAGAGTATACTAAAATAGATCCGAAGAGCACAGAAAGCCTTCCCTTCTTATCTCCAAATATTCCCCAGAATACACCACCTATCAGCAGGCCGACCATCTGACAGTTCAGGATGAATGTTCCGTCAATGTCAGGATTGAGCCCTAAGGCTTTTAAACTGGGAATTCTTACAATACCGAACAGCAGCAAATCATAGATGTCTACAAAGTATCCTAAAGCGGAAATGATCACGGGAATAGAAAAAATATACTTTAATTTTGAAGATAAGGAAAGTTCCTTCATTGAAATTTAAATTTTGCTAAAAATAAAAAACCTTCCAATTTCTTGAAAGGTTTTTATATAATATCTTTTTTGAGTTGTTACCTCGCAATATTCACGGCTCTTGTTTCCCTGATTACCGTTACTCTTACCTGACCAGGATACGTCAGTTCGTTCTGGATTTTCTCTGAAATATCATAAGACAGCTGGGAAGCCACTTCGTCATTTACTTTACCGCTTTCCACCATTACCCTTAATTCTCTCCCTGCCTGGATGGCGTATGCCGAAGAAACTCCGTCAAAGCTTAAGGCAGCAGCTTCAAGGTCTTTTAATCTCTGGATATAAGATTCCAGTACCTGTCTTCTAGCGCCCGGTCTTGCTCCGGAAATAGCATCCGCAACCTGAATGATCGGTGATAATAATGACGTCATTTCCACCTCGTCGTGGTGAGCACCGATGGCATTTACCACTTCCGCATTTTCACCGTATTTTTCTGCCCACTGCATTCCTAATAATGCGTGAGGAAGTTCTGATTCCTGCTCCGGAACTTTACCTATGTCATGCAGCAAGCCTGCTCTCTTCGCCAGCTTTACATTTAAGCCAAGCTCAGCAGCCATGGTTGCAGCAATATTAGCCACTTCTCTTGAGTGCTGTAACAGGTTTTGCCCGTATGATGAACGATACTTCATTCTTCCGACGATCTTAATCAACTCAGGGTGAAGGCCATGAATTCCAAGATCAATGATCGTTCTTTTTCCTACTTCAATAATTTCTTCCTCGATCTGCTTTCTTGTTTTTTCCACCACTTCTTCAATCCTTGCCGGGTGAATTCTGCCGTCGGTTACCAATCGGTGAAGGGATAATCTTGCGATTTCTCTTCTTACCGGATCGAAACATGAAAGAAGGATGGCTTCAGGCGTATCATCAACAATAATTTCTACACCTGTAACGGATTCCAAAGCACGGATGTTACGTCCTTCCCTGCCGATAATTCTTCCTTTTACCTCGTCAGATTCAATATTGAAAACGGATACGGAATTTTCGATCGCCTGCTCTGTCCCGATTCTCTGAATGGTCTGAATAATAATTTTTCTCGCTTCGTTTTTTGCATTCAGCTGCGCTTCTTCCATAATGCTCTGAACATGTGCCTGCGCTCTGGTTTTTGCTTCAGCTTTCATCGTTTCCACCAATTCTGCTTTGGCTTCTTCAGCTGTATAATTGGCTACTTTTTCAAGCACTTCTATTTTTTTTGCCGTAGCAGAGTCCAGTTCCTGCTGTTTTCTTTCTAAGATTTCGGTTTTTTTGGCGTAATCTGCAATCTGTTTATCCAAGTCTTTTTCAAGCTTCCCTATTTTGCTGAGTTCGTCATTAAGTTTATGTTCTTTGTCTTTGGTTCTTTTCTCAATCTCCTGCATCTTTTTTTCACGGCCCTGTATATCGGCATCGTGCTGGGATTTCAGTTCCAAAAACTTTTCCTTAGCCTGAAGGTTTTTTTCTTTTTTTATGGATTCGGCTTGTACGTTCGCTTTTTCTAAAAGATTTTCAGCATTTTTCTTTGCATCATCTATAATAAATTTCCCCTTTGTATTCAATGAGCTTTTAGAAAATAGCATTCCTATTACCGCACCAATTACAAGGCAAATAACGCCGACTATAATGGCTGTTGTTGTCATAATTTATATTGAGTTTTAATTGTCTTAATCATATTACATAAAAAAGCCTACAACAATTCAGTGATATAGAGTAAACTCCTAATCAACACGATTTGAACTGATTTCCACTGTCTGTAATCCGGACGAACCGGCACGCCATTCAATGGACATTTGTTCGGTAATTGTTTAGCGTTGAGTTTACCTTTAATGTGTTAGAATTATTGTAGGCAGTCTTTACGGGAAAAAAATCTATTTCCCTGTTTCTTCCAGCGACTGGCTGATCTGTTGCAGTCTTTCGCCGGCAGAATGTATGGTTTTTTCATAGGTGGCAGACACCACTTCAGCATTTGTCCCCAATTTCAGGGCACACATGGCCAAAGCATCCTGTTTGTCTCTCACATCGAAATTCTGTTCAAAATCTTTAATCATATTTTCAATCTGCTTCCCTACCTTGCGCAGCGTTTCTTCTTCTGCTGCCGGTACGTTTAGCGGATACACCCTTCCTGCGATATTGATGGTTATTCTTCTTACCTCCATTATAATCCGCTGTTTTGAAGCTGTGCAATACAGAAATCCACTTCTTTCACCAGTCTGTTGATATGATTTTTCATCAGTCTGTTATGTTCAGGATTCCCTGATATTGCTGAATAAAGTTTTATATTTTTTTGTTCTTCTGCTAATACCTGTCCTTTTTTTCTTTCCTCATCATATTTCCTCTTCAGATCTTCATGCTCCTTATGTAATTCAGAAAACTCTTCAGTAAGATTTTTATAATTTTTTTGTAAAATCAAAATCTTTTTTTCTAATTCTGAAAAGTGGTTTTCTAAATCTTGAAGCATTTCAGGTTTATATATTCTAACTATTAGCAAAAATAACAAAATATTAATACTAACAAAAATAAAACGCTCTATATTTTGATTCAAAACAAAAAGGAGATACAAAATGTATCTCCTTTTTATATTTTAAAATAAATGTTATTCAAATTTCAGGACAAAAAATATGGCTCTTGTCTGTAAGGTAGACATTGCTGATGTCCAGTAAGGAGGAGTCGTCGCATTATCTGCAACAATCTCGTTGTTCATGATAAATGTACCTCTTATCGCCGGGGTCAGCTTAAATTTATTAAAGTAAAACTGAACTCCCATTTCAGCAGACCATGCAAAATTATGTGTGGTTGACCTGAATACCTGTTGAAGGTTATCATCGGTAGAGTCTGAATTTGACTGAAGATTAACGATATAGTTCACCCCGGCTGCCACGTACGGCCTGGAATTGTACCATCTCATTCCGTGAAACTCTAGTAATACAGGAACATCTACTAAGGTCGTCTTAATCTCCCTTACTTTATCCTTCTCTGTCAAAGGAATAGGAATAAATGGATCATTCGTCAGACTTCCCGCGGCATACAGGTCGTTTGACTGTGTATTAAAGGTCAGTTGTCTTTGCCCAAATTGTAACCCCGGTTCTAATCGTACATCCAGATAATCATTCAGTCTCCACTTGGCGATCAGTCCGGCCCCGAAACTGTAGCTTTCTTTGGATGTAACAAGATTCTGGTTGTTATTCATACCATATCTTGGATTCAGAACGATACGGTAGTCCAGCCTGTTTCCATTCAGATAAAACCCCCAGCTGAATTTCTGCTCGTCAAAATCTTCGAGCTTATCCATTCTGTTTCGGGTTCTGAATTGCGCGCTTGATAACACGGCAACATTTACTGAGGCTAAAACCAGTACTTTTAATAAAAATTTACTCATAGGTTACTTTGTTGCTTTATAAATTGTGGCTATACCTAAACTTAGTTTTTTATATTCAACTTTTTTAAATCCTGTATCTAAAAGAATTTGTCTCATCTTTTCCCCGAAAGGAAAAGCATTCACAGAATCCGGAAGGTATGTATATGCCCTATTATCTTTGGAAACCAATCTGCCGATGGCAGGTAATATATTTTTAAAATAAAACATATAAAATGGCGCCATGAAACCCTCAACCTTTGAAAACTCCAGTATGTAAACACTCTTGTTGTCTTTAACCACTCTTCTTAATTCCGCTAAACCTTTGGTAAGGTTTTCAAAATTCCTCACTCCGAATGCAACGGATACCGCATCGAACCTGTTGTCCTCGTAAGGTAAATTCTCCGCATCCCCTTTTTGCATGGAAATTTTGCCGTCTAATTTAAGTTTTTTTATTTTAATAACGCCAACATTTAACATTTGTTGCGATAAATCCAAACCAATCACTTTTGAGCCTGTTCCCTTTTCAATCGTGATGGCAAGATCTCCCGTTCCTGTAGCCACATCCAGCACTTCCTGCGGATTATCATTTCTCATCCATTTCACCAATGTATTTCTCCATAAAACGTCAATTTTCATGGACAGCACATGGTTCAGAAGATCATATTTCGGTGCAATATTGTCGAACATATCTTCTACCTGACTCTTCTTCGTTGCTTCAGAGTTGTAGGGCGTAATTTTAGTAATATCTTTTGTCAAAACTTAAAACTTGTAGTATTCTTTATAATAATTCAGGTAATCCTGTTTTCTGAAGATTTTTGACCTGGACTCAACCTGCTGGATGTTTTTGATGACTTTATCATAATCTTCATCCACATTGTAATAAAAATCATCAGTAAATAATTTGCTGAAGCGTCTGGCTCCCCCAAAATATGTTTTCCCGTCAATCACAGTCTTATCAAGTGCCAAAAGTAATGAATCTTTTTTAAGATTGTATCCGTAATACTGATCATTGATATAATAATCCTGATGGGCAATATTAATTAATCCCCGGATTTTATTGACCTCAAAAGCGGAATCAAAGAGCAGTTTTTTATTCTTATCAAAAACTTTAATGGAATTTTTGCCTTTTTTCAAATCTACCGGAACAGTCTGCCCTCCTGCAATTGTTCCTTCCGAGCCGCTGTTGATACTATAATAAAAGGTATCCGGCGTAGGGTTGTCCACCACATAATAATTCTTCTTGGCTAAAAAAAAGAAATATACACCAAAGGCAACGATAAATGCCACTAATGCAACAACTAAGCCTTTCAGGGACGCATTATTTTTCATAAGATTGTAAAGTACAATTTTTGCAAATTTAATAATATTTTTAATTCTTTGTTATTAATATTAATTATTAACTTTGCCTCTTTAAAAATCATATAAACGAATGCCGAATACGATCATTATTGGTTCCGGATCCTATCTTCCCAGCAGAATCATCGGGAGAGATTATTTCCTAGATTCAGAGTTTTATTCAGAAGACGGGATAAAGATTAATAAACCTGCGGAAGAAACCATTGCCAAATTTGTTGAAATCACAGAGATAGAAAACAGAAGATTCATTGATAAAGATCTTTCCAACTCACAAATCGGCTACGAAGCAGCGAAAATTGCGATTGAGAATGCAAAGATAGACCAGGAAGAACTGGATTATATTATTTATGCCAGTAATTTTGGAGAAGTTACCGAAAACGGATATGCGGACTTTATGCCTACCATGGCTGCAAGAGTAAAGAATAAATTAGGTATTCAAAACAGAAAATGCATTACATATGACATGCTTTTCGGCTGTCCGGGCTGGGTAGAAGGTATGATCCTGGCAAATACCCTGATCAAAGCCAAAGTAGCGAAAACCATTCTGGTAATCGGTGCAGAGACATTAAGCAGGGTAACCGATCCTTATGACAGGAACCGTATGATTTTTGCAGATGGTGCCGGTGCAGTTGTTGTGCAAGCTACAGACCAGGAAAATGTAGGCATCATTTCACACAATACGATCTGTGACAACGGGGTTGAGCTTGATTATCTGGCCAACGGCCCATCCATCAACAAAGATTCTGACCAAAACCGTTTATATGTAAGAATGCAGGGAAGGAAAATCTACGAGTATGCCCTTAAGAATGTTCCTGCTGCTATTAAAGAAACGATTGATGATGCAGGTCTTTCCATTGAAGATATCGACAAAATCCTGATTCACCAGGCCAATGCCAAAATGGACTATGCAATGATCGAAAGGCTCCATAAACTTTATCATGTAAAAGATTATGATCATTCGGTTTCTCCCATGACGATCCAGGACTATGGAAATTCATCAGTGGCCACCATTCCTACTATGTATGATTTAATAATTAAAGGAAAAATGGAAAGTCATACGTTTAAAGAAAAAGGCAATATAGTAATGACTTCGGTAGGTGCCGGAATGAACATCAATGCTATTGTGTACAGATTTCCTTAATCTATTTTAATCTAATAAAAATAAATAAAGCACAGGGAAAGAATTTCTTTGTGCTTTTTTAAAACCAGTTATGCAAAGAAACTTTTTCATCATTGCGGTCATCTTCCTTTTTCTGGAAATCTATATTTACCAGGCGATCAGGACGCTTACCGATAATTTCTGGCTTAGGACAGGCTATTGGGTTTTCTCATTGATCATTTACGGGGTTTTTGCTTATGAAGTGACTCATTTCAGCAGAGCAGACCGAAGCATGGTAAGAGCGCAAATTATGATCTCGCTTTTTCTTGTGTTCATACTTCCTAAGGTTTTCATCGTGTTATTCCTGCTGATAGATGATATTTTCAGAACCGGAAGCTACTTAATCGGATTATCAAAACCGGCCGATCATTTTTTTCCGGAAAGAAGAAAATTTTTAAGCCTTGTAGGTTTGGGACTGGGTGGTGTACTATCTGCGCTCTTCATTGACGGGATTACATTCGGAAGATACCGCCATAAAGTAAGAAAGGTAAAAGTAAAGCTGCCCAATCTCCCGCAGAGCTTTAAAGGGTATAAAATCATTCAGATTTCCGATGTTCACAGCGGAAGCTTTTCTGATCCTTCAAAATTGCAGCATGCTATCGATCTGATTAATGAACAAAAGCCGGATCTTGTTCTCTTTACCGGAGATATGGTCAACAATGTAGCAGATGAATTTAAACCGTTCATTCCTCTATTTTCCCAGATTACAGCAAAAGACGGTAAGCTTGCAGTCCTTGGGAACCACGATTATGGCGATTATGTGAACTGGGCTTCACAGGATGCTAAAAAACAAAATCTTGAAACATTGATTGATTATGAGCGACAGGCCGGTTTCGATATGCTCCGCAACGAACATAGAATTATTGAAAGAGGCGATGACCAGCTCTATATATTAGGGGTGGAAAACTGGGGATTAAAACCTTTCCCACAATTCGGCAGGCTGGATGACGCATTAAAAGGTGTTCCGGAATCTGCAACAAAAATATTGATGAGCCATGACCCTACCCATTTTGATTATGTAGTTAAAATGCACCCGGGAAATGTACATCTGACCTTATCCGGACATACTCACGGGATGCAGTTCGGATTAGATCTGAAAAACATAAAATGGTCTCCGGTACAATACAGATATCCGAAATGGGCTGACTTATACGAAAGTGAAGGAAAAATGCTGTACGTGAACAGAGGTTTTGGCGTTTTAGGATATCCGGGAAGAGTTGGCGTTTTACCGGAAATTACGCTTTTTGAATTGGCTTAGATTTAATTCCTGATAATATGGCAACAATTGTGAATTAACTGCATTTAAATTTAAAAGATATAATCTTTCATACGGGAGGTGGCCATTTCCTTTTCGTTGATCCAGGTAAGGAGGGCACTTAGTTTGTCCTCCATTTTTTTTCCTGAGTTCAGTTTCCTGTAAAAAGGAATATTAAATTTATATGCTTTGAAGTCGGTAAACTGCCAGGCATTAAGGTAAATTAAAACAAAGTCATCATTTTTCAGGGTTTCAAAAACCATATTCCTGTAATATTTCATCGGGAGTACCTGAAATACAAAATCATTATATGGCAGCTGGCTGTAAGGAGAAATACTTTCCGGAACCATACTCAATCCATTTTCTTCATGGATCTCAGTGTCCCTTTTAAGCCGCTTAAAAGGAAAAAGAATATTGGCATTATCAATATTTGAAATATAATTAAATCCCATCAACTTCAATCTCTCATGAGGAAGCTGCGCGTCTTTTTGACGGATTCCTTTAATCTGTTTCTCTAAAAATTCCTGTGAAGATTTCTTTATTTCTTCAATTTCCTGAAGAGAAGAATCCTTACAATAAAAAGCAATTTCATGTCCTTGGGATGAAATTGCTTTTGTAAGAGTTTGAAGTTTATCAATAATCGAAACCTCAATAAAAAAGGTTGCTTTAATATCATGAATATCTAAAATTCTAAGAATGGCTTTTGTATTATCAACTGTAATTTCCAGCCGTTCATGATCTGAGAGCTGAAGATTATTTTTTGTTTCAGCCTCTATATTCACAATATTAAAAGTCAATAAAATCATTAAACTATTTTTTATATAATAATTATAATAATATGATAATCAAATGTTAAAATAGAAGTTATTTAAACTTATACTTGATATATTTAATTCTTATTTAATTTTACTTTTAGATTTTTTATCATATCTTTTGACATTTCAGAAATTCCGAAATCATAAGATAATCCCCAGTCTTTTTTAGCAACCGAATCATCTATAGAAGCCGGCCACGAATCTGCAATCTGCTGTCTGAAATCCGGTTGGTAATCAATCTCAAAATCCGGAATCTCTTTTTTGATCTCTTCAGCAAGTTCTTCTGGCGTAAATGACATTCCCCCTAAATTATAAGAAGAACGGACTTTTACACTTTCTTTTGGAGCATTCATTAACTGTAACGTTGCATTGATGGCATCATCCATATACAGCATCGGCATCCCTGTATTTTCGGATATAAAACTTGTATATTTTCCTTCTTCAATCGCTTCATAGAAAATTTCAACCGCGTAATCGGTAGTACCGCCACCTGCCGGAGTTTTCCAGGAAATCAAACCGGGATATCTGATACTTCTTACATCTACTCCATATTTGTCAAAATAATATTCACACCACTTTTCTCCTGCCATTTTAGAAATTCCATATACGGTGGTAGGATTCAGTACCACATCCTGCCCTACATTTTCTTTTGGAATTCCTTTACCGAAAACGGCAATTGAGCTTGGCCAGAAAATCTTTTGGATCAGGCCTTCTTTAGCCATTTCACAAAAATGAAGAAGCGGTTCAAGATTCAGCTTCCATGCAAAAACCGGCTGTTTTTCTGAAGTTCCGGACAAGAGTGAAGCAAGATGATATACAGTCGTAATATCATAATCTTTAATAACCTGCCGTACCAACTGTGTATTGGTAACATCCATCCTTTCATAATGTCCTGCAGAGGTAATACCTTTCTGCCATCTGTCGAGCCCTGAAGCCACTACATTTTCTGCTCCGTGAATTTCAACCAGCCTGTTTGTAAGTTCGGTGCCTATCTGTCCTAAAGCACCCGTAATGAGTATTCTTTCCGTGTGGGTTTCCATTTTTCTTTATTATTAATTGATCCAAAGCAAAAGTAAATATTTTAAACGCTATCTTAAAACAAAATTGCCAATTCGGTTATAAAATTACCCATGAAAAGTTTGCCGGAAATTGGATTCATTTTCTTCTCATATTCAGATAACTACACTAGTGCTGTTATTCAAAACGTAAAAGTTTCGGCGGGGCTGAAAGCCCCGCCGAAACTTTTACTGACATTTGTCATATGAAACAATAATTTTTCATAATTTTCGAACTTCAAAAATATTTTCATTGGGATCAAAAAAATTCTATCAGCAGCTTTATTTCCAGGTTATCATCGCTATTATTGCCGGAATCCTTTTAGGAAGGTTTTATCCGGAACTGGGAGAAAAGATGAAACCACTGGGAGACGGATTCATTAAACTTGTGAAAATGATTATTGCTCCGGTAATTTTCATTACCCTTACATTAGGCATTGCCCATATGACTGACCTTAAAAAAGTCGGGCGAATTGCTGTTAAAGCGATGATTTATTTCTTTACATTTTCCACTCTGGCGTTGGTGATAGGATTAGTAGTAGGGAATATCCTGCAGCCTGGACACGGCCTTCATGTAGATCCTGCTACACTTTCAGGAGATGTTTCACAATATCAGCAAAAAGCACATGAATCGACGCTGACAGGTTTTATTATGAATATCATTCCTGAAACATTATTCAGCCCGCTGGTAGGAGAAAATATCCTGCAAGTTCTTCTGGTTGCCATTTTGATGGGAGTTGCTTTGGTGCTGACGAAAGAAAAGAGCCGTAAAGTAACCGATTTTTTGCAGGAGCTTTCTGCTCCGGTTTTTAAAATTGTCCATATGCTCATGAAACTGGCACCAATCGGGGCATTCGGCGCTATGGCTTTTACTATTGGTAAATATGGGTTACATTCTGTTCTGAATCTTATTTTTCTGGTCGGCAGTTTTTATGTTACTTCTGCCCTATTTGTTGTTATTGTCCTGGGAGTCGTGGCCTGGTATAATGGCTTTAATATTTTTAAACTCATTTATTTTCTGAAAGAAGAACTTCTTTTGGTTTTAGGAACCAGCTCTTCAGAATCTGCCCTTCCTGGAATTATGGAAAAACTTGAAAAGGCAGGATGCTCCAGAGCCATTGTCGGATTGGTGGTGCCTACCGGTTATTCTTTCAATCTTGACGGTACTAACATCTACATGACACTTGCATCCCTTTTTATTGCACAGGCACTGGATATTCATCTTCCGATCGAAAAACAACTTATGTTGCTTCTGGTAGCCATGCTGAGCTCAAAAGGTGCAGCAGGCGTTACAGGAGCAGGATTTGTAACGCTGGCAGCTACTCTGGCTGTAGTTCCTGAAATCCCTATTGCAGGAATGACCCTTATTTTAGGCATTGATAAATTTATGAGCGAATGCCGTGCATTAACGAATGTCATTGGAAATTCTGTAGCCACTGTTGTCGTTGCAAATTGGGAAAAACAGCTGGATAAAAACCAATTGCAGTACTGCCTGGATCATCCGCATGAGACTGAGAAAAAACTGGAGATTTAAATAAAAATCTAACTTCTAAATTAAAATATTAAGGCTGGAAGGCTGCACTTTAATATGAATGGGTGATTTGAGCTTATTGAATTCACCATCAAGATGCCAGTTTTTAGTATTCACTTTAAATTCAACTTCTGAAACAGGAAGATAAGTGATATAATCGTCATCTTTCAGTTTTTTTGTGAACATCCTGAAAGCAAAAAGTGCCGAGTATCTCAAAGGAAATTTTTTAACCAGGACCATATCTACAAGACCATCACTTTTGCTTGCATGCGGTGCAATATATGCATGATTACCGAATTGCCTTGTATTTGCAATACTGACCATCAGATATTTCCCGTTGTATGACTGGTATTTTTCGTCAAAAAATTTAACTTTTATAGGTTTATAGCTGAAAAATGTTTTTAGAGAAACTTTGATATAATTTTTAAACCCGCGGGTTGTTTTTTCAAATTCTTTTACGACTTTTCCGTCGAATCCCGTACCGGAGACATTGATAGAAAGACGTCCGTTCACCGTAAAAGTATCAATTTTCTTATATTTTTTTGCATGAAGTTTCTCCAGCAGTTCATTCAGGTTTTTACTGAATTTTGTTTCATTGGAAAAGCCGTTACCGGAGCCGGCCGGAAAAATAGCCAGAATTTTATCGGTGTTAATCAAGTTACGTGCTACAGTTGATATCGTACCATCGCCGCCAATAGCGACAAAAACATCCACATCATTAAGATGCGCCTGAATAAATTCGTCTGTTCCCAAAATAGATTCTGAAATATAATACAAAGGATTTCCCACCTTCATTTTCAGTTCATTGAGAAACGGCTGATAGTTTTTCTTTGCCGAAAAAGGATTGATGATAAAAGCAACTTTTTCCATTGACACAAAATTAAAAAATGCTTCCGGATCCGGAAGCATTAATATTAATTAATTTTCATTCTTTCTTTAAAAGCAGGATTCAAAGTACCCTGAAGCTCCTGCCATGAAACCGGAATGGTAATATCACCGGCTGCAAAAGCTGCTATTTCATAAGGACTGTAGTGAAAATACAGGCTTTTCCCATCAAAATAAAAATTTTCAGTTACCGGAATCACTTCAACCAGAAGCATTTCTGAATTGTTTACCTGTCCGTTTCCATCCGTAGTGTCGCTGTTTATTTTATTTATATTTTTCATTAATAAACCTTGTAGCTTGCTTTCAGACAAAGAGGTAATATCTTTCAATTCTACTTTCTTATTGTTTTTAAGATCAAATACTCTTTCTGAAAATCCATAATTGTCATGTGCTCCGCCTTCGTAGGATCCCCATACATATTGGATGTGAAGATAGTCATTGATGTTTGATTTCACATTCATGCCTGTGTCAGAATACCATTCCTGAGAAAATGTAAGGTCTGAAAGAAAGTCTTTCGAATCTTTCCTGGCTTTATTGAAATAATCATTTTTTCTTTTTTCAAGCAAGGCCTGAAGTCCGGCTTTTGAAAAAGCCCGGATATTTTTATCTCCAAAATAAATACTGTCCAGCAGTTTTCTATCTTTAATACCAGGAAAGACCAGCATTTTTGAAAAAAACCTTACTTTCAAAGAGTCGCTGAGCTGAATAGAATCATTTACTTTTACAGAGTCTATTGTAAAATTTTTATGTAGATTTTTCTCAGTTTTATCAACATTTGTCTCAACTTCAGATTTCTTGCATGCTGAAAAAACTAATAAACAAGATAACGCTAAGATTGCAAAGGTATTTTTCATCATTCTGGTTTTGTTTGTTACATGCAAAAACCATTCAAAAAATGAATGGTTTTAAAGCTTTTTCGAAAATTTTCAGTTTTATTTTTTTACTAAACTGATTACCTGATTTTCCTGTTTGGAAGCAACTCCCCAGATCTGTCTGAATGCCGGGTAATATTCCTTAGGATAATTCGGACTCAGAATTTTTGTGGTAGAAATAACTTCTATCGTTCTACCTTTTTGCTCTGCCATGTAACTGTACTCGATTTCTTTATCGTCCGTCACTATCTTCTTGTTCTTAGGCATCTCTTCAATGGTATAGCCTTCAGGAATTTCAAGGACTATTTTCTTCACTCTTGTAAAAGGAGATGTAAAATCGATCAGGTATTTTCGTTCTTCTGTCTGATCAAATTCATTTGAACTTTTACTCAGGAACAACATCGGATTGATAATCATTTTTTTTCCTATCTTATCAATCAGGTTTTCAGAAGAAAATTTCATGGTACTTTCAAAGTCACCGTTCTCCAATACTTTAGAGTCAATGCCGGTAAAATCTATGGCAAAATTTTCTTTGTATTGTTTTTTGTATTTATCAGCATTGTCATCATAATTTTCTTTGACAAACATGGCATAAGTTCCCGTATCCCTGTCGGAATATGTCCCAGAAATACTTCCGTCATCATTAATTTTTGCTTCTGCCGTAAGATAAGTAAAGCTTGTTTTAGCATTGATCATTGATAACTGCTCTACTTTTTCTTTAGCCATTAAAATGCCGAACTGGTTCCAGTCTCTTGGAGGCAACTGATCCATTGAAGATTGCTTTGTTGTGGCATCATACAAATGGAAGCCGTCTTTTGTCTGTATCGCTGCTATCACAAAGTTCATATGGGAAACATTAGGAGATGAAATATTAATAATTCCGTTACTTACAGTAGAAATCGCAAGCGGATCTGCTTTAATTCCCGCTTCACGGAGCATCATCACCAGAAAAAGATTAATCTCTGCGGCATTTCCAGTTTTTGTTTCAATCATCTTTTTTATTCCGTCTTCTGTATAAAGTCCTCTGTCCTTATTCCATGTAAACGTATTTTTAACATAATTAAAAATGGCATTTGCTTTCGCAATTTCATCCGTTAGTCCTGAAATTCCAGCGGGCATGTTTTCTTTTGCCAGTTTTGTTTTCTTTAATTCTCCGCCAAAATCTTCATTTTCGTAAAGCCGTTGCTTAATTTGTTCCCAAGATGATGAATACAGCTTCAGCTCCCTGAAGTTGGTAGAATGGAGTTCTGCACTTATTTTTGTACGGTAATTTCTGTCGTTATTGATAAACTTTTCGGTCTTAAAACCTTTTAGATTTTCATAGCCAAACCTATATGTCCGGCAGCTTACTCCGTACAAGGTTCTTTCATCAACTTCTCTATATTTAGGATTCAGAGAACCTGTATAATTCACATTATAAGAAATGTTTGAAGGGTTATCCAGAACATATTCCGTATATAATGAAGGAATATCAGATTCAATTAAAATTTCAGGTACGATAAACAGAAAAGGTGAGCTTATTTCATATTGATATTCGATAACTGAACCGTTTTTTACGTTAGGAAAGGCAAATTTGGTGATCGAAACATATTTGCTTTCTTTACTCTTGTACTTTGAACTTTTATCTACTTTTGTCGCAGCGGAAGTTCCGTTTTCAAGGTTATAGGTAAAAGCTTTTATCTTAGAAAGTGTTTCACGATTGCTTCCATTCTCGTAAAGATGGACCTCAAGATTCAGCCAGTCTTCAGCTTTGTCTTTATCATAAATTTTAACTCTGCAAAAAGATTTTTTAACGAGTAAACCGGTATTGTTATCAATGCTGAAATGCGTAGATTTATATAAAATTTCTGCAGGTGCATTTTCGTCTAAAGCTGATTTTTGTTTCGTTAAATCTGCATCATTGAATTTAGGAGTTTCCAGGAACTGATGTTTCTGTGCCTCAATAAAAATAAAATGTATTGAACACAGAGCCAGAAATAGTATTTTTTTCATGTTAGATTTTAGAAATTAAAATTTTTGAATTATCGGTATTAATTGTTTTTTTTCTGAAATTAATGTAATCGTTGTATTTTTCTTTTGGGTAAAGACCTTTATTGATTTTAATGGTTCTATTCACTTTTAGTTCATCACCATTTTTTACAAAGCTTAATTTGTATGATCCAAACTCAGAATTAAGAGTAACATTATCAGGAATTTCGTCTATTTTATAATTTTTAGGAAGGGCAAAGCTGATTTCATATTCGTCTTCAAAAGACTGTCTCAGCTCAAAAGGCAAATCTCTGTTTTCATCGGTTTTATAAATGTTATTCGCATAAATAGGCACAGCCCTGAAAATAATGCTGCTTCCTGCATTTTTAGAATAATTATTCGCTTTAAAATCAAGATCATATTTTGCAACAGCATTATCTCTGTCATTAAGAAAATTTTTAATTTCAGCTTTTTCGAAATGTAAAACATCAAACATGTTTTTCACTGATTCATTTCTTTCTTTTGGGGACAGTGAGGCCAAAAATAAATTGTTATCATATTGGATGCCGGTGTATGAAAATTTCCCTTCTCCTGATATCGTGTTGTCTTCATTCAGTTTAATATTGAGAACCTGCTTCTCTTTACTCTGTTCCGCAGAATAGGAAGGTGTATCGATAACATCAATTCCATCCTTTTTTACCAGAAGGACATTCCTGTCAGTTGTGGTATAGCTCAAATGATTAAAAGCAATCTGTTGGGATGTATTCTCCAGCCAGATATTTCCTTTTTCGGTTGGCACCATTAAAATAATATGATTCCCGCCCATTTTAGGAAAATCAGGATCAAAAGAGATTTTTGAAGGACCGGAATTGATTGTACAATAATAGGACGGAATTCCTGCTTCATCTAATAATGTTTTCATATAGGTTGTCAAACCTTTACAGTCACCGTACCCTTTTTTCTGTACTTCATCCGGCAACATCGGCTGCCATCCTCCAATTCCAAGAGCAACAAAGATATATCTCGTCTTACTCTGCATGTGCTGATACAGCTTTTTTACTTTTTCTTCTGTGCTCCCCTGCAAATTTAAAGCGGCCACTTCTGCTTTGATAGAAGGCGTAGATACAAAAACAGGCTGTAAGATACTCTGATAATACCATATTCCGAAATCTTTCCAACTGCTGATGGTTCCCTGTTTGCCCTCCAGATTAAACCGTGTTAAAGCAAAACTTACTTTAGGCAGAATCTTTTCAGGCTGTGGCAACAGGCCGGCATTGTCTATTGCAGGAACATTTTTATAAGAATATAGCTTTTCACCTGCATTTTCAATTTCAATGACAGAAGCATAATTATATTTTGACGGATAGGTTTTCGTTTTAAGCTCTATCCCGGATTTATTGATTATTTTCATCTGAGATTCTTCTAACGAAACATTCGTCGATCTGAAAGGCAAAAAGTCCGGTAAAAAAACAGTATTTTCATCTCCGATCTGATAGGAAAACTCAACCGTATAAGGATATTGTGTAGGAGTATACGACAACGACATGATCCGGTTATCCGAATAAAATGTCCCCTGGCTGTTATTTGCAAAATCTCCGAAATCCGATTTTGAATATGATTTTATTTTTTTTCCGGATTCATCATAGATATAAACTTTTACGTCAGAAATATTATCGCCTTTTTCATAAGGAATGAAAACCTGTGCATCTGAACCACCATCTTTGTTAAGAACGGTTTTTGCTGTATAATACTGGTATTTTATATCATCTATTTTATTGATCTGGATCGTTGTAAAATCCTTTCTGATAACCATATTGGCATTTTTCTTTAAGTTTTCAGGAATGGAAGAAACCGGAAAGTTCTGTGAGTAATATAATGAAGCGATAGAAAGTGCTCCAATGAAGAGGATTTTCATCATGGTTTTTAAAATTTAGCAAAAGTAATGAAATCTTAATAAATGTTAAAATTAATTTTTGATGAACGCAAATTTTATAAAGAATTGCAATGTAACTTGTCTTTTTCTAAGTTTATACCTTCAAAATATCATATTGACAGTATAAACAAAAAAAGACTTCATTTCTGAAGTCTCTTAATTTTATATTTTAAAAATTCAATTACGCATCAATTTTTGCATATTTGGCATTTTTTTCAATAAATTCTCTTCTCGGCGGTACCTCATCCCCCATCAGCATAGAAAATACACTGTCTGCTTCTACTGCGTTATCAATGGTTACCTGCTTTAGAATTCTATGTTCAGGATTAAGGGTAGTTTCCCAAAGCTGTTCAGGATTCATCTCTCCAAGACCTTTGTAACGCTGCACTTCAACACCCTTTCCGTCCGGAGACATTTCTAATGTGAACTCTTCGCGTTCTTTTTCATTATAGGCATATACTTTTTTATTTCCTCTTTTTAATAAATATAAAGGCGGCTGAGCAATATAGATGTATCCGTTTTCAATAAGCTCTTTCATATACCTGAAGAAGAATGTCAAAATCAAGGTAGAAATGTGGGAGCCGTCAATATCGGCATCGGTCATAATTACAATTTTATGATACCTCAATTTAGACATGTTCAATGCTTTGCTGTCTTCTTCTGTTCCTACAGAAACTCCTAAAGCAGTGTAAATATTTTTGATTTCCTCATTATCATATACTTTATGAAGCATTGATTTTTCTACATTAAGGATTTTACCTCTTAACGGAAGAATCGCCTGGAAAAAACGGTCACGCCCCTGCTTTGCCGTTCCCCCTGCCGAGTCTCCCTCTACCAGGAAAATCTCTGATTCTGCCGGATTTTTTGAAGAACAGTCGGATAATTTCCCCGGAAGTCCTGAACCTCCCATTGGAGATTTTCTCTGAACCATTTCACGAGCTTTTTTTGCAGCCTGTCTTGCTTTTGCCGCTAAAACCACTTTCTGAACTATAATTTTCGCCTCGTTCGGATTTTCTTCCAAAAAGTTGGTAAGCATTTCTCCTACAATCTTATCAACAGCACCTGAAACTTCGGAATTTCCCAATTTCGTTTTGGTCTGTCCTTCAAATTGAGGTTCCATTACTTTTACAGAGACAACAGCTGTTAATCCTTCACGAAAATCATCACCTGTCACTTCCACCTTTTCTTTTTGAGGAATCCCCAGGTCATCGGCATATTTTTTCAGTGTCCTTGTTAAAGCACGTCTGAAACCAGCAAGGTGGGTACCTCCTTCATGGGTATTGATGTTATTAACGTAAGAGTGAAGGTTTTCGTTAAAAGAGGTATTGTAACGCATGGCTACTTCCACCGGAATATCATCTCTTTCACCTTCCATGAAGATCACATTCTCCATAATAGACTCACGGTTTCCGTCAATATAAGCAACAAATTCTTTTAGTCCTCCTTCAGAATGGAAAACTTCGGTTCTGAACGTATCATCCTCCAGTTTCTCTCTTTCATCCGTAAGGGTAATGGTGATTCCTTTATTCAGGTAAGAAAGCTCCCTTAAACGGCTTGCCAAAGTATCATAATTGTACACTAATTCTGTGAAAATAGTATCATCCGGCTGGAAAAACTGTTTTGTCCCTCTATGCTCGCTGTGTCCGATCTCTTCAACTTCCGTTTGTGCCTTCCCTTTGGAATAGATCTGCTGATAGACATTCCCTTCTCTGTAAACAGTAGTTACCATCTGATTGGAAAGTGCATTAACACACGATACACCAACTCCGTGGAGACCTCCTGAAACCTTATAAGAATCTTTGTCAAACTTACCTCCGGCACCGATTTTTGTCATGACAACCTCAAGCGCGGATTTCTGCTCTTTTTCATGGAAATCAACAGGAATCCCTCTACCGTTATCCATCACTTCAATTCCGTTTCCTTCCTTGATCGCTACGAAGATCGTGTCGCAGTATCCTGCCAATGCTTCGTCAATAGAGTTATCCACTACTTCATAAACCAAATGATGCAGGCCTCTTACCCCTACATCGCCAATGTACATTGAAGGACGCATACGTACGTGCTCCATTCCTTCCAATGCCTGAATACTACTAGCTGTATATTGTTTCTGACTCATATAAATATTAAAAATTTTGCTCGACGCAAAGACTTACAAATATCGTGATTTTTTTCGAGGTATGAAAGTTAAAATATGTCAAAAAACAAGTGATTTTATTACGTAAATAAAAGTGAATTAATTTTAAAAAACACCAAAGTTAGAACCTATTATTTAAACCAATGCTGTTGAAAATCATAGTGTATATTTTTAATTATGCTTACATTTAATACTCAAAAGTTGATATTATGGATGATTTTCTCGCCGCCCGTGCACAAATGGCGATGTCACTTGGTTTCCACATCATTTTTTCATGTGTCGGCATGGTCATGCCTTTTTTGATGGCTTTTGCCCACTGGAAATATTTAAAAACTAAAAATGAGATTTATAAAGGTCTTACCAAAGTATGGAGCAAAGGAGTGGCGATTCTGTTTGCTACCGGAGCTGTTTCCGGAACCATGCTGTCGTTTGAGTTGGGATTACTGTGGCCGCAATTTATGAAGCATGCCGGGCCGATTTTTGGAATGCCATTTTCACTGGAAGGAACCGCATTTTTTATTGAAGCAATTGCCATCGGCTTTTTTTTGTACGGCTGGGACCGTTTCAACAAATGGTTTCATTGGTTTTGCGGTTTTCTGGTGGGTTTAAGCGGACTAGCTTCAGGAATCCTGGTGGTAGCAGCCAATGCCTGGATGAATTCTCCTGCAGGATTTGATTATATCAATGGACAATACCTGAATATAGATCCTATAAAAGCTATGTTTAATGATGCATGGTTTCCGCAGGCTCTACACATGACTGTAGCTGCTTTTTGTGCCACCGGTTTTGCAGTTGCAGGCGTACACGCTTATCTGATTATGAAAAAAAAGAATGTTGAATTTCACACCAAAGCCTTCAGGATTGCTGCCGGATTTGCTTTGATCGGAGCATTCGGAGCACCTTTGAGTGGTGATGTTGCCGCTAAATCAGTAGCAGAACGCCAACCTATTAAATTAGCTGCTATGGAAGCCCATTTTAAAACAGAAAAAGGGGCACCTTTTGTGATTGGCGGAATTCCTGATGAAAACAAAGGCGAACTGAAATATGCAATCAAAATACCTAAAGTATTAAGCTTTCTGGTCTCCAACGATTTTAATCATGAAGTAAAAGGATTAAATGACTTTCCTAAGGACGAATGGCCGCCGGTAGCGGTTGTCCATTATGCATTTCAGATTATGATTTTCTTTGGTGTGGTAATGATTATCATTGGAGGCATTTATGTGTATGCCGTATTTTTCAGAAAGAAATGGCTAAATAAGAACTGGCTGCTAAAAACATTTTTAATCGCTACGCCCTTCGGATATATTGCTTTGGAAGCAGGCTGGACGGTAACGGAAGTAGGCAGGCAGCCATGGATCATTTATGGGATTATGAGAACCGTTGATGCCGTAACACCCATGCCGGGAATACAGTATTCATTTTATTTTTTCACCGCTGTATTTGTTTCATTATCCTGTGTAATCATCTTTCTTCTGAACAGGCAAATACAAATGGTTCCCAGACTGTATGACCCAACCGATCCTCAATATAACCTTAAAAATAAGAAATCATGATATATGTTGTTATCGGTTTTCTCTGGCTGTCTATCTGTCTATATGTGATTCTAGGCGGAGCTGATTTCGGGGCCGGGATTGTAGAACTTTTCACCAAAGAAAAAAACCGTCCCAAGACACAGACTATTATGTATGAATCTATTGCGCCGGTCTGGGAAGCCAACCATATGTGGCTGATTATTGCAATCGTTATACTTTTCGTCGGTTTTCCGGAAATTTACACTACTCTTTCCACTTATCTTCATATTCCATTGGTTTTAATGCTTATCGGAATTATCGCCAGAGGAACTGCTTTTACGTTCAGGCATTATGATGCGGTGGAAGATCAATGGCAACATGTGTATACCCAGATTTTTTATTTTTCAAGTCTGCTGACTCCCTTTTTTTTAGGATTAATTGCTGCTGCAACAGTTTCGCATTCTATCAATCCGTATGCAAAAAGCTTTTTAGATTTATATATTTTCAGCTGGCTAAACTGGTTTGGCGTAAGCGTAGGATTATTTACCGTAGCCATTTGCGCTTATCTTGCATCCATCTTTGCGCTGCGGGAAACCATAGACCGTATGGAATTAAGATTAATGATTAAAAAATCGAAACAAACCATGATTTTTGTAGTCGTGACGGGACTTTTGGTTTTTTTGACGGCTCATTTTTCCGATATCCCTCTGCTGATGTGGGTATTTTCCAAACCTCTCGGAATTATGGCAACCGCTTTTGCCACAATTTGTTTAGGATTAATTCTTAAAGCAATGCATACGGGGAAGCTTCTTCCCGTAAGGGCTTTAGCCGGATTTCAGGTAATCATGATCCTGGTGGCAGCAACATATCAGCATAATCCCAATATTATCCTGTTCGCCAATGGACAGCACCTTTCTTTACTTGAGCATGTAGCAGCACCCAAAACCATTACTGCACTAGGCTGGGCTTTGATGTTAGGTTCTGTATTCATTCTGCCGTTTTTATTTTATCTGATGCTTTCATTCAGCAAACAGAGAAGGCAATTAAAAAATACAGCAAAACCTGAAACACCCATTAGGTAAAAATAAACTCTATATTCAAACAAAATCCTCTGCAGCTTTACACTGCAGAGGATTTTTATAATTAAGATGAGATCAATCGGATTACGCCAATTTCATCAAAACATTTTCATCAATTTTCTCCACTTTTACCAAGTTATTCTTTGTTAAAGTTTTAGATGCTTTATCCCATTTCTTTCCGGATAATTGACTTCTTTCTTTTACTTCTGCCAAAGGCATTGCCTCTTCCTGGGAATTTAAAATCTCAAGAATTACTTTTTCATCCTCACCCAGTTCAATTTGCGGAACTGTTTTTTCAGGTTTCATCTGAGGGAAGAATAACACTTCCTGTATGGAGGCATTATTTGTTAAGAACATAATCAGTCTGTCCATTCCGATTCCCAACCCTGAAGTTGGCGGCATCCCGTATTCCAAAGCTCTTAAGAAGTCTTCATCAATGAACTGCCCGGCTTCATCATCTCCTTTTTCAGCCAATTTTAACTGTTCTTCAAAACGCTCTCTCTGATCAATCGGGTCATTAAGCTCAGAATAGGCGTTCGCAATTTCCTTACCACAAACCATCAATTCAAAACGCTCGGTTAAACCCTCTTTGCTTCTGTGTTTTTTGGTTAAAGGTGACATTTCAACCGGGTAATCGGTAATAAAAGTCGGTTGGATAAAGTTCCCTTCACATTTTTCACCGAAAATTTCATCGATTAATTTTCCTTTGCCCATCGTTCCGTTTACTTCAATCCCGATTGATTTCGCAAAATCGAATAACTCCTGCTCAGTCTTTCCTGTAATATCGAAACCTGTGAATTTCAGGATGGCATCCGTCATGGATATTCTTTCATACGGTGCTTTAAAATCAACCTCATATTCACCGAAAGTAGCTTTTGTTGTTCCGTTGACCTGAACCGCACAGAATTCTAACAGCTTCTCCGTAAAATCCATCATCCAGTTGTAATCTTTATAGGCTACATAGATTTCCATGGCAGTAAATTCTGGGTTGTGCGTTCTGTCCATCCCTTCATTCCTGAAGTTTTTTGAGAATTCGTATACTCCGTCAAAACCGCCGACGATCAGTCTTTTCAGATATAATTCATTGGCAATTCTTAAGTACAACGGAATATCCAGAGCATTATGGTGTGTGATGAACGGCCTTGCCGCAGCACCTCCGGGAATCGACTGTAAGATCGGGGTTTCCACTTCAAAATACCCTGCGTCATTAAAGAAGGTTCTCATGGCGTTGAACAGTTTTGTTCTTTTCACAAAAACTTCTTTCACCTGAGGATTTACCGTTAAGTCTACATAACGCTGTCTGTATCGTAATTCAGGATCATTGAATGCATCATGCACCACTCCGTTTTCATCGGTTTTAGCTTGTGGAAGAGGCCGTAAAGATTTTGTAAGAAGCGTAAAGTTTTTCACTAAAACCGTCATTTCTCCTACCTGTGTGGTAAACAGCTCGCCTTCAATACCGATGATATCACCGATATCCAAAAGATGCTTATACACTTCATTATATAAGGTTTTATCTTCTCCCGTACAGATTTCGTCTCTGTTGAAATATACCTGAATCTTTCCTGTAGAATCCTGCAATTCAGCAAAAGAAGCTTTTCCCTGAATTCTTCTCGACATCAGTCTGCCGGCGATCTTTACCTGTTTACTTTCTGCGAAATCCTGTTTTATAGATTCAGTGGTATCTGTAATGGTATACTCTTCCGCAGGGAATGCGTTGATCCCCATTTCAACAAGCTTATTCAGCTTTTCTCTTCTAATGATTTCCTGTTCTGATAATTGCATTTCTTATTTTTATAAAAGCGTACAAATTTAGGGATTTTTGAATGGATCGTCAATGGGTTTTCAGAAATATATTGATTTCCTGCAAAACTCGTTTTAAATAGAAAGGAAACTCTTTAGAGAAGCCAGTTTTTTCGTTCTTCTTCAGGAATAAATGTCCAGGCCAGGATGCGGCTTATCTTCTGACCCTGGGCCATATCGATGATTTTAAAATCAACCGCCTGAATATTCTTTAAAAGTGCAGTCAGCTGAGGCAGATTATCCTTTTTGGAAATTAAAGACGTAAACCAGAGCACCTGTGAAGAATACAATGTACTTTCATTGATCATCCTTTTAACAAAAGCCAGTTCACCACCTTCGCACCATAATTCAGATTGCTGTCCGCCGAAATTAAACAAAGGCTTCCGAGATTTGGGTTTACCGAGATTTTTTGTTTTTCTTATGTTTCCTTTTATTGCAGCTTCTTCAGAATCGTGAAAAGGAGGATTGCACATTGTAAACATGAACCGGTCTTCAGTCCCGATGATATTCCTGAACACATAGTCAGACTCGGACTGATATTTCAACTGAACTGCAGATGATAAATGCGGATTATGCTCTAAAATTTCCCGTGCATTCGCTAACGAACTCTCATTAATATCGGTTCCGGTCATTTTCCAGCCGTACTCATGATAGGCAATCAACGGATATACAAGATTGGCTCCTGTACCAATATCCAGGCCCTTTACAGATGCTCCTTCAGGGATGGTGTTCCGGTATTCAGCAAGCAGATCTGCAATATAATGAACATAATCTGCTCTTCCGGGAATGGGAGGACAGAGATTATCCTCAGGAATATCCCAATCCTGTATCCTGTAAAAATTTTGTAACAATGCTTTGTTGAGAAGCTTAACGGCTTTGGGAATACTGAAGTTGATAGTGACAGTACTGTAAGCATTTGTAAAGACATACTGTTTCAGTTCCGGCACACAAGAAATAAGCTGATCAAAATCATAAGGATGACGATGCTTATTTCTGATGTGCAGACTGGATTTTTCAGCAGGCATATTTTATTTTTTCTGACTTAAAATATACGCTACCATTTTTTTTGCCTCTTCTCTTGAGACCTGAGGATGGGCAGACATCGGAACACTTCCCCAGACGCCACTTCCGCCTTCGATAATCTTGGAAGCCAGCATCTCAGAATCTTTATCAGAATACTTCCCTGCTATTTGCTGATAGGAAGGCCCCACCATCTTTTCGCTCACGGAATGACAGCCGGAACAATCCAATGATTCAATGATCTGCTCGCCGGAAATATTTGTTTTTACAGGTCCGGAACCAACAGAAGTTTCAGATGAAGAAGTCCCTTCAGCAGGATTGCCTTTTTGGGAACAGGATAAAAACAGCAAAGCGGTACATCCTGTCAAAAACAATTTTTTCATCTTATTTTGTAAGCGTATCTGCTTTTGCCTGGTTAGCAGGAACTGATACTGCAGCATTAACATCAGCTTCAGGCTTATTACGTGTTGTTGCGCTGGAGTCCACTACAGTAGGTGCATCAGGTTCAGGTAACATCGTGTTGCTGTCCTGTAAATCATGATCAGGCTTTTTTGTGCAGCTTACTGCCAGTAAACCTCCGATAAATGCAATTGCTAATACTTTTTTCATTTCTAATAAATAATTTAGGCAAAAATATAAAAAATAAATGTTAAAGCTTATGACCTCTCTTGTTTTGCAAGCTTTTTCATTGAAAAAAATCCTTCAAACTTAAATATGAATCATCTCGTTCAGTTTTAACTAAATCAACAGATCAGGTATATATTGTTATTGGAATTTATGTTGGCCCCTGCATTTTTTTATCTTTTTTATTTTTTATATTAAAAAATTATCTACATTTGTCCCATGTTTACTAACAGCAATAACATATGGTGGTGGCTTTCATACTCTTCGTCGGGTCTGAGGCTATTGTCGTGCTGTTAATTCATCTTAACCAGAAATAATAAAAGCAATATAATAAAAAGACTTTGACGTATACCGTTGAAGTCTTTTTTATTTATACCAATTTAAAATATGATGTTCAGTAAAAAAATAAAAATAAAAACCGTTTCGAAAAAAACACTGGCAGACCTGCAGGCTCCAATGAGCATCTATCTGCAGATCCGTGATAAATTCAGGGATACCATTTTACTGGAAAGTTCCGACGCAAAAAATATGGATAACAATTTTTCATTTATCGCGATTAATGCAATTGCTGGAATTGAAATCAAAAATGTAACGGAATATGAAGTAAAGTTCCCCAATGAGGATCCTGTAAAGCATTTAATCGGCAATAATAAAATAACAGAGGTCTTAGATCAATTTTCGTATGCTTTCGAACGTAAAAAAACACACGATCCTATAGAAGAAACTGCCCAAAGCCTTTTCGGGTATACAAGCTTTGAAGCCGTACAGTTTTTCGAAAACCTCACCTTTAAACCTCAGAGCCCGGAAGTTGAAATCCCGATTCTCCGTTACAGGCTGTATCAATATGTAATCGCTATCAATCATCATAATGATGAAATGCATATTATAGAAAACCAGATTGAAGGATTAAAATCTGAGCTTTACCTGCTGGAAAGTATGATGAAAAACCGTAATGCCGTAATTTACCCTTTTGAAAAAAACGGAGCCGAGACTTCAAATCTTACGGATGAGGAGTATATGGGACTTGTAGAAACAGCCCGTAAACACTGTATGCGAGGTGACGTTTTTCAATTGGTGCTGAGCAGAAGGTTTGAGCAGAAGTTCAAAGGTGATGAATTCAATGTATACCGTGCTTTACGAAACATCAATCCTTCCCCTTATCTTTTCTTTTTTGATTATGGGAATTATAAACTTTTTGGGTCCAGCCCGGAAAGCCAGCTGATTATTAAAGATAACAAAGTCATCATTCATCCTATTGCCGGAACATTTAAAAGAACAGGGCATTTTGATACCGACCTCCAGTCCATTGAAGATTTAAAAAATGATCCTAAAGAAAATGCAGAACATACCATGCTTGTAGATCTGGCCAGAAATGACCTGGGAAAGCTGGGCCGCAACGTTAGCGTCACCAGGCTAAAAGAAATCCAGCTGTTTTCCCATGTTATCCATATGGTCAGTGAAGTTACTGCTGATTTGCAGGAAAATACGAAGCCCTTTGAAATGATTGCTGCTACTTTCCCGCAGGGAACTTTAAGCGGAGCCCCAAAACATAGAGCTTTACAGCTGATTGACCAGTACGAGAAAGATTCCCGCGGATATTATGGAGGCTGTATCGGAATGATCGGATTAAACGGAACCTGCAACCAGGCCATTATGATCCGGACTTTTCTAAGCAAAAACAATACACTGTATTATCAGGCAGGCGCAGGCTTAGTGGCAAAATCCGATCCTAAAAGTGAACTGCAGGAAGTCAATAACAAACTGAATGCTCTGAAAAAGGCTGTAGAAAAAGCTGAAAAGCTGGTTAAAACCCATTAATAAATAAACAATGAACAATAAAATACAAACTGCCAAAGTCCTGGTTTTTGACAATTATGACAGCTTTACCTACAATCTGGTACAGATTATAGAAAGAGTACTGAACACTAAAGTGGATGTGGTAAAAAATGACGAAATCTCTCTGGATGATATTGACAACTATGATAAAATTGTATTGTCTCCAGGCCCGGGAATTCCGGAAGAAGCAGGAATTTTACTGGAGGTCATTAAAAAATATGCTCCTACGAAAAGCATATTAGGCGTATGCCTTGGGCAGCAGGCTATTGCAGAAGCATTTGGAGGAAGCCTGATCAACCTTTCAGAAATTTTTCACGGCGTAGCTACTCCTGCTGAACTGGTAAAAGCAGATACTAAAATTTTCAGGAATCTTTCCAACGGGCTTGAAGTAGGACGCTATCACAGCTGGGTGGTTAACCGTGAAGATTTTCCGGATGAGCTGGAAATCACAGCAGTGGACAAAGATGGGATGATCATGGCCTTACAGCATAAAAAATATGATGTACACGGGGTGCAGTTTCATCCGGAAAGCATCTTAACACCTGATGGAGAACTGATCATTAAAAATTTTCTCCTGAATTAATTGTAGAGTCAAAACGTTTATGCTATGAAAGATATCCTGCAATACTTATTCAATCACCATACTTTGTCCAAAGCTGAGGCAAAGGCAATTATGATTGAAATTGCCCAAAATAAATTCAATCCCACGGAAGTTACTGCTTTTATCAGCATTTTCCTGATGCGGAATATCACACTGAAAGAACTTGAAGGCTTTCGGGAAGCACTGCTACAAATGGCTGTTCCTGTCCATATAGATGCAGGTGATGCCATAGATATCGTAGGAACGGGAGGTGACGGCAAAAATACCATCAACATTTCTACTCTTGCCGGTTTTGTTGTGGCCGGAGCAGGACAGAAGGTGACAAAACATGGGAATTATGGTGCTTCGGCCATTACCGGATCATCAAATGTGATGGAAAAATTGGGCTATACCTTTAAAAATGATTCAGCAATGTTGCAGGAAGAGCTTGAAAAAGCCAACATCTGTTTTCTACATGCTCCTTATTTCCATCCTGCGCTTCAGTCTGTCGGAGCATTGAGAAAATCTTTGGGACTGAGAACATTTTTTAACCTTTTGGGTCCTCTTGTGAATCCTGCACAGCCTCAGTTTTCGATGATCGGTATTTATAATCTGGAAATCGCAAGATTATACCAGTACCTGCTTCAAAAAGACGATCGTGATTTCATTCTGGTTCACGGAATGGACGGTTATGATGAAATCAGCCTGACCCATGACAGCAAAATCATTACAAAACATGGTGAAAATATATATTCAGCTGCAGATTTGGGTTTCAATTCAGTAAGTTGCGAGAGCATACAAGCCGCTAAAACGGTTTATGAAACCGCCGGGATTTTCAGGAATATCCTGAGTGGAAAAGGGACTGAGGAGCAGAATTCCGTGGTGTTAGCAAATGCGGCCGTAGCACTTTATCATACGAATAAATTCGGAAGTTATGAAGACTGCACTGCACTGGCTAAAGAAAGTTTATATGGAGGAAATGCTTTAAGGAGCCTGGAAATGCTTTTAAACTGAATTTTAAAATTCAATTTTCTATTTAAATACACAATGAACATACTTGAAAAAATTATACAGCGAAAAAAGGAAGAAGTTTCAGCCTCGAAATCACAAGTTTCTATTCAGCAATTAAAGGATTCCGAATTTTTTGGAAGGAAAACCCAATCTCTGAAAGAAAGCATACAGACAAAAAGCGGAATTATTGCGGAGTTTAAAAGAAAATCGCCGTCAAAAGGCATCATTAATGATAAAATCTCTCCGTTGGAAGTAGTTTCAGCTTATGAGAGTTTCGGAGCAAGCGGGATTTCGATATTAACAGACCAGACCTTTTTCAACGGAAGCATTCAAGATATCGTAAACGTAAGAAAACATATTGTCCTCCCAATCCTCCGAAAAGATTTCATGATTGACGAATACCAACTTTATGAAGCCAAAAGTATAGGAGCAGACGTTATTTTACTCATTGCTTCCTGTCTCTCTCCTTTACAGGTAAAGGACTTTACAGATCTCGCCCACAGCATAGATATGGAAGTTTTACTGGAAATCCATACCACAGAAGAGCTTGGACATTTTAATCCGGATATTGATTTGGCAGGAATCAACAACCGTAATTTAAAAGATTTTAAAGTTGATCTGGAACATTCTGTCAACCTGAAAAACCAGCTTCCGGAAAACGTTTTATCCGTTGCAGAAAGCGGGATCTACAGCATTGAAGATTTCAGGTATTTAAAAGAAAAAGGTTTTGACAGCTTTCTGATGGGTGAATATTTTATGAAAAATGAAAATCCAGGAGAGAAATTCGCTGAATTTGTTTCCAATATAACGGTATAATTTGACCATAAAAAGGACTAGAATGTACGAAGAAAAACACAGGTTGAAACTTAAGGTTTGCGGTTTAACCCAATTGCAACAGATTGATGAATTGATTTCTATGAACACGGATTTTCTGGGATTTATCTTTTATGAAAAATCTCCAAGATATGCTTTAAACCATTTAAGCTTAAGAGAAATTTCAGAAGTTGAACATCCTGGAAAAGTCGGTGTCTTTGTCAATGAAATTTTAGAAAGGATAATAGAAATATCTGAAAAGGCAAATCTTAATTTTATCCAGCTCCACGGCGATGAAAGTAAAGACTTCATTGCTGAACTGAGAAGAAAATTACATCCTGAAATTAAAATAATTAAGGTAATTAGAGTCGGCAATCAAAGTCTACAGGGAAGAAATCTTACAGAGCAGCTGATGAGTTTTTCACTATCGGATATGGATTATTTTCTTTTTGATACGGATTCAAAGGCTTTCGGCGGTACGGGAAAAACGTTCGACTGGAATATCCTGAAAAGTCTTAAAATTCCTCTGCCTTATTTTCTAAGCGGAGGTATTTCAGAAGAAAATATCGGTCATATTAACTCACTGCATACAAAACCATTTGCTGTAGATATCAATTCGAAATTTGAAGCTGTCCCGGGAATTAAAAATACAGAACGGATAAAGTTATTTAAAGAAAAATATACAATACTGTAAAAATGCAGATATGGTTTGCGTGCCTCATCAGTAAAAAATTTAATTATTAATAAAAAAGATGACAATGAATTATAAAAATCCCGACAAAGACGGATATTATGGAGAATTCGGGGGCGCATTCATTCCCGAAATGCTGTATCCGAATGTGGAGCAGTTACAGAAAAGATATCTCGATATTATTGAATCCGATGACTTTCAGCAGGAATATCAGGAACTGTTGAAAAATTACGTTGGCCGTGCAACACCTCTGTATTTTGCAAAAAACTTAAGCCAGAAATATCAGACCCGTATTTATTTAAAAAGAGAAGATTTAAATCACACCGGAGCACACAAAATCAACAATGCTTTAGGTCAGGTTTTGTTGGCAAAACGTCTTGGAAAACACAGAATTATCGCTGAAACCGGAGCCGGGCAGCACGGTGTTGCAACAGCAACTGCCTGTGCCTTATTGGGCTTGGAATGCATTGTTTACATGGGAGAAATTGATATTGCAAGACAGGCTCCCAATGTCGGAAGAATGAAAATGCTTGGGGCAGAAGTCATTCCGGCGACTTCAGGCTCAAAAACTTTGAAAGATGCCGTGAATGAAGCACTAAGAGACTGGATTAATAACTCAGAAACAACCCATTACGTGATCGGAAGTGTAGTCGGTCCACATCCTTTTCCCGATCTGGTAGCGAGATTCCAGAGTATTATTTCCAAAGAGATCAGAGAACAGCTTTTTGAACAGACCGGACAACAAAACCCTGATTACGTGATTGCCTGTGTGGGTGGCGGAAGCAATGCTGCCGGAGCTTTCTATCATTTTGTCAATGAAAAACATGTACAACTGATTGCTGCTGAAGCAGGCGGTTTCGGGATATATTCCGGAATGTCTGCGGCAACAACTTTTTTAGGGACTTTAGGGATTCTTCACGGCAGCAAAAGCCTCGTGATGCAGACAAAAGACGGCCAGATTATTGAGCCTCATTCCATTTCTGCAGGTTTGGATTACCCCGGAATCGGGCCTTTTCATGCCAATCTCTTTAAAGAAAAGCGAGCAGCATTTTTCAGCATTAATGATGATGAAGCTTTAACGGCAGCTTTTGGACTTACTAAATCAGAAGGGATTATTCCTGCTTTGGAAAGTGCACATTCATTGGCTGTTTTGGATAAGAAAAAATTTAATGAAAATGATATTGTTGTGATCTGCCTGAGTGGTCGTGGTGACAAGGATATGGAAATGTATTTGAAAAATTTATAAAATGTAAAAAGTATCCATGCAAAATGATTTTAAGTGCATCAATACATTTTACATCATACGTTAATACAATAACTATGAAAAAACTAAACATCTATTTCACCGCAGGAATCCCTCAATTGGAAGATACGGCAGATATTATACAGCTGATCCAGGATTCGGGTGCAGACATGATGGAAATAGGAATGCCGTATTCGGATCCTGTAGCAGACGGCCCCGTTATCCAGAGAGCTCATGAACAGGCTTTAAACAACGGAATGACTATTGAAAAACTGTTTTCCCAATTAAAATCTGTAAAGAATGAAATCAGGATCCCGGTTATCTTAATGGGATATGTTAACCCGGTCTTAAGTTTCGGTTTTGAAAATTTCTGCAGGGAATGTTCAGAAAGCGGTGTTTCGGGATTGATCATTCCCGATTTGCCCCCGATTGAATTTGAAAAAAATTATCAGAAAACATTGGAAAAATACCATCTGAATTTTACCTTTCTAGTTACTCCTGAAACTTCCGACGAAAGAATTCTGTATCTGGATTCAATAAGCTCAGGATTTCTCTACGCAGTAAGTTCCTCATCTACAACCGGAAATACAAACACCATATTGAAAAACGAAGAATATCTTTCAAGGCTTGCCGCTCTTCCGCTGAAAAATCCGGTGATGATCGGTTTCGGGATTAAATCTAAAAAAGATTTTGAAAGCGTGACCGAAAAAGCCGACGGCGGAATTATCGGAACTGCTTTCGTTAATATTCTTATGAATAATAAAGACTGGAAGATAAATGCCATAGATTTTATTCATTCCGTGAAAAATTAAAAATCACTAAATTTGCATGTTAATAAAAGGTCATGAATACACATCAGAATAAAGTCGTAGCATTTGAAGATTTAGGCATCAAGGAATATCAGCCGGCTTGGGATTATCAGGAACAGCTGATGAAAAATATCATTGATACCAAAATCAAAAACCGTGACCTGCCTGCCGATCAGCATCTTATAACACCTAACCATTTTTTGTTGGTAGAGCATCCACATGTGTATACCCTTGGAAAAAGCGGACATGAAGAAAATATGCTCGCCGGAATGGATCAGTTAAAAGAAATCGATGCTACTTTTGTAAAAGTAAACCGCGGCGGTGATATTACCTATCACGGGTACGGACAGATTGTAGGCTACCCTATTCTTGATCTTGAAAATTTCTTTACGGACATTCATAAATACATGAGAAACCTCGAAGAAGTCATCATCAGAACCATCGCAGACTATGGATTAAAAGGTGAACGTTCCCCCGGAGAAACGGGCGTATGGCTGGATGTGGGAAAACCGTATGCAAGAAAAATCTGTGCGATGGGCGTGAAAGCTTCACGCTGGGTGACACTGCATGGTTTTGCTTTGAACGTGAATACCGATATGCGCTATTTTGAATACATTATTCCATGCGGAATCAAAGATAAGCAGGTAACTTCCCTGAAAAGAGAGCTTGAAAGAGAACTTACGCCCGAGGAAATGGAAGATATCAAAACGAAGATCAGAAAGCATTTTGAGGAAGTTTTTGAGGCGGAATTGGTGTGAAATCTTAACAAAAAATATATTTAAATGATATAAAATCTGTTTCTATTGAGATGGGTTTTTTTATTAATTTAACTGTACACTCTCCATCTTCAAACAATCCACATTGCATAATTTATAGCTAATTGAATGAACAATCATATGTCGTGCAAAAATGTTATGCCAGAATAGTAAGTAAGAAAATTATTCAATTTATTGAGAAATAAAATAGTTCATGACAATTTTTAATGATATTTTTGAGCTTAAAAAACTCAATTAAATAAATTCATGAAGAAAGTAATTTTACTATTTGGTATTTTTATCTTAGAATTTGTATCAGCTCAGGATTCGGAAAAGATACATTTTGATGAAAAATACAAAAAGGAGTATCAGGGAAAAACAAAAATAGAAATTGATGAAACCAAAGAATTGCTTCACATTATGATTGCAATGACAGAGGTAGGTCTTGAAAATGATGATATGGTAGAACAGAAGGGAAAATATTATCAGGACGTTCTTCAGCATTTTAAAAAGTTTAAAGACGAAAAAATTATTGTCAAGTTTGATTCAATTATTAAGGTAAATCCTACCAATTATGTATTTCTTACGGGAAATGCAATAAGCCATGAATTTAAAGATGATCATCTGGTTCCTGATAAAAATTTTATGTTTCCAATGAAAGAAGTTTCTTCTCATACAAAAATTACTGTTAACCCTATAGTTACTTATAAAAAAGAAATTGAAGATTTTGCAAAAAAAACAAACTTCAGACGATTTTATAAAAATCAAACCCCTTATTATAAAACTATTATTAAAGAATATAACCAACAAGCTAATCTGGAACAACAATGGGAATGGCTGGAGAAAGCATTTAATACGAAAGTAAACAGCTATCTTATTTTTTGTTCACCTCTAATTAATGGGCTGAACTATACAAGCACTTATGATAATAATTATTTCAAGCAGATTATAATGGTGCTCCCTCCTGTCTCAAAAGAAAAAAATTTCAGTGAAAAACAGAATATCGTTTTCAATACTAGAATTATGTTTACCGAGATTGATCATAATTACGTTTCGGGCCCAACAAAAAAATATGCAAAAGAAATTGATAACGCTTTGAAGGAAAGAGAAAAGTGGGTAAACACCAAACAGGAAGGTACCCAATACTATCCTACTCCTGAAAGAGTTTTTGATGAATATATGACGTACGGCGTATTTTATCTTTTCTGCAATGACAAATTTAAAGATGATCAAAGCATAATCAACTATGCTTATAATGATCTCAATGCATTGATGAAAGACAGAGGCTTTCCAAAAATGAAAGAATTTAATAATGCTTTATTGACATTCAGAAAAAAATATCCCAATAAGAAAATAGATGATTGGTATCCTGAATTTATTGAATCATGTAGCCAGTTATGAATAAAGAGTCCGTCTCACTAGTTGTGAGACGGACTTTTTTTATGATTTTTTTCGACCTCCTGTCGGAGAATGATTTTGCACAGTCGATTCTCAACCAACATCATTTAGTTGTGAGACTGAATCTTTTATCTCCAATATCCAAAAATTAAGGTCATTTTAATTTTTAAAATAAATTTAACAAAATTAAATTGCACGCAATTTAATTTGGCAATATATTTGCATCATAGAATTCAATTAAAATAATATACAATGTCATTAATAGAAGATTTGAACTGGAGATATGCGGTAAAAGCATATGATCCTACAAAAAAAGTATCAGAAGAAGATGTAAATAAAATTCTGGAAGCTGCAAGGTTGGCTCCTACTTCCTCCGGACTTCAGCCATTCCGTGTTGTGGTAGTAGAAAATCAGGAATTGAAAGAAAAAATGGTTAAGGGTGCTTTAAACCCTGAAGTGATGAGAGACAGTTCCCATGTTTTGGTTTTTGCAGCCTGGGACAGCTATTCTGATGAAAAAATCGATGAAGTATATGATTATCATACCGATGTAAGAGATTTGCCGAGAGGCCGTTTCGGAAGCTACACTGATAAACTTAAGGAAATTTATGGTGGCCAGACTCCCGAAGAACATTTTGCCCACACAGCAAGACAGACGTATATTGCATTAGGCCTTGCCATGGCCCAGGCAGCAGAACTGAAAGTTGATACCACTCCTGCAGAAGGCTTCAGCAATGAAATCATTGACGAGATCCTGAACTTAAAGGAACTGGGACTAAAAAGTGTTTCACTTTTATACATGGGATACAGAGATGCTGAAAACGACTGGCTTTCCAATATGAAAAAGGTTAGAATTCCCATGGAAGAATTTATCATCAGGAAATAATATTTTCACCTCATATTTTTAATTATGAAAAATCAAAACCCACCCAGATTAGGAAACCAGCTTTGTTTTCCGCTGTATGTGATCGCAAAGGAAATCACAGGACTGTACCGTCCTTTTCTTGATGAGCTTGACATTACCTACCCTCAGTATCTGGTGATGATGGTTTTGTGGGAAAACGATGGACTGACTGTCAACCAGATTGGTGAAAAATTATATCTTGACAGCGGTACTCTGACTCCTCTTTTAAAAAGGCTTGAGAAAAAGGCTTTTATCATAAGAAAAAGAAAAAAAGAAGATGAAAGGGTGGTTCAGATATTTCTGGATGAGGCAGGAAGTCAGTTAAAACAAAAATCCTGTGAAATCCCCGGTAAGATTCAGAAAAAACTGAATCTGGAGGAAGAAGATCTGGCAGAACTCAAAGAAACTATACAGAAAATATTAAACAAAATAGAAAAATAATGAAAACTTTATATACAACAAAAGTAACCGCAACAGGCGGAAGAAATGGCCATGTGAAAAGCGAAACCGGAATTCTGGACCTGGACGTTAAAATGCCTAAAGCATTAGGCGGTGCCAATGATGATTTCACCAATCCTGAAATGCTCTTTGCTGCAGGATATTCTGCATGTTTTGACAGTGCACTGAACAGGGTCATCAGTCTATCCAAAGTAAAAACGGGAGAAACTAGCGTAACAGCGGATGTCAGCATCGGGCAGCTGGAAAACGGAGGTTTCGGATTAGCGGTTGAACTTGAGGTGAATATTCCTGAAGTTACCCTGGAAGAAGCCCAGTCACTGACCGAAAAAGCTCATGAAATTTGTCCGTATTCTAATGCAACGAGAAATAATATTGAGGTGAAGCTTTCGGTAACGAATCATTAAGCTCAGTACAACAATTAATTATATAATCTGTTTCTTTTTGGAAACAGATTTTTTTATTGACATATGTTATAACATACTCGTAATTTAAGCAAAAGTTATCCTTCAGAGCTTATTGGCTTATGATTTTAAGGGATTAATCATTAATTTTGTATTTAAATTCTCTCCTGCTAAATTTCATATTTACATTACATGCCCAGATTAAAAACAGTTGCTTTCACCATTATGATGTGCGTATTTTTAAATGCATATTCACAAAACACCTATGCTTTTTTCGGCTCGTTCAACCGGGATAAAAATACAGAAGGAATCTACGTCTACAAGTTGGATACAGTCAGTGGAAAGTTATCAAAGGTTACTGCTGTGAAAGGTATTTTAAACCCGTCATTTCTCACAGTATCTCCGGATGGAAAATATGTGTTTGCCTGTACAGAAAGCAAAACCAAGAATGCCGGAAGCGTAAGCAGTTTTAAATTTGACCCTGAACATCAAACGCTTACTTATATCAACAGCCAGAAAAGCGGTGGCGAAAATCCTGTATATGTATCCGTTCATAGAAACGGAAAATGGCTGGTTAACGCGAATTATACAGAAGGAAGTGTTACCGTATATCCTGTTTCGGAAAAAGGCTTTATCCAGCCGGGCGTACAAAATTTCCACTTTTCAGAAGGCAGTATTAATCCCGACAGACAGGATCGCTCTCATATTCATGCTGCTGTATTTTCGCCGGATTTCCATTACCTCTTTTTACCGGACCTGGGAGCTGATAAAATCAGGACTTATGTCTTCGCTAGTGAAGATGACAAGCCGTTGCATATCCAGGAGCCATCTTTCAATAAAACTACTCCAGGAAGCGGCCCCAGGCATTTTATTTTTCACCCAAACGGAAAGTCTGCCTACTGCATTGAAGAAATGGGAGGAGCAGTAAGTGTATATTCGTACGAAAACGGGAAGCTGGATGCGCTTCAAAGAATCAATACTCACTCTAAAAAATATAAAGACGATTTTGAAAGTTCAGATATTCACATTTCTCCTGACGGAAAATTTCTCTATGCTTCAAACCGCGGAATAGAAAACAACATTGCCATTTTTTCGATTGAGAATAATGGAACTTTGAAAAACATCGGCTACCAATCCGTCAAAGGAAAACACTCACGGGTTTTCGGTCTTGATCCCGGCGGAAAGTTCCTTATTGCGACCAATGCCGGAACCAATAATGTCGTCGTGTTCAGACGGAATGCAGAAACAGGTCTGTTAAAAAAAGTGGGTAAGAAGATTAAAATAAAGAGTGTTTCCTGTGTAAAGATCAGAAAATATTAATAACGTTATTTCGTAGAGTCAACTTTTATAAAAGCATCTTCTTTTTCATACAAGTCGTTTTTGTCTTTTTCTTTTTTATTCGAAATTAAAATTCCGGAAAGATGGTCGATTTCATGCTGGAAAATTACCGCTGTGAAGCCTTCCACAATTTCAGAATGTTTCTTTCCCTGCAGATCGACATATTCTAACTGAATAACCTTGCTTCTGTAAAACTGGTCTCTGAAATCAGGAATTGACAGGTCACCTTCCGGACCGAGATTCTGCAGCTCGGATTTCCAGGTAATAATAGGATTGATACAATATTCCAACGGGGCATTTTCTTTATCAAACCGTTGTACCCAGATTACCTTTCGGTTGATGCCTACCTGCGGTGCGGCAATTCCTACACCTCCATCGGTTGAAAGAAGCGACTGCTTCATCCTGTCGACCAAGACAGCCGTATTTTTGTCAAGCGGATCAATTTCTGTAGAAAAGCTTAATAAAGTTTCATGCTGATGTTCATCTGTAGTCTGATAGATTGGTAATGCTGATGTTGTATCGCCACTATTGATCAGCGAAATCTCATGCTGTGTTAATTGCTGCGCGCAGAGAGTACTGATGAAAAAAATGAACAGAAAAGTAAGTATTTTCATGGGATTCTTTATATCACAAAGGGTAAATAATATAACTGATGAATGTTTTCAATAAAAATGGAAGGCAAAAGTAGGAACAGCGATGAGCCTAAATCTTAATAGGTTTTCGTCATATCCGCCGGAATAATCAGATTAAAATCAGTAGGCTTATACTCTTTTTCCGGAACTTTTAATTCCGGGTCTTCCGATTCAAAGACAGAAATCACTGCCATTTTCAGGTTCGGGTTCTTTTGTCTGATATACCAGTAAATTCCGCCGAATTCTTTACTGTGATAATTTCCGTTGTAATGGATAAATGTTTGTCCGGTTTTTATATTTTTTAAAATAGATTCTGCCATGGTTGCATCTTTAATGGCCTGTGCAGCAATAAAATTCATGGTTTTGGTGCCGTCAGCGTGATCTCCCATCATGGCTTTCATTTCAGGGTATCCCGGAGTGTCGAGAGTTACTTTAATCGGTAACCGAGCTATATAGGTCTTATCTTTCTCCGGCAGATTATTGAGAGATTCCAATCCTTCTTTGGCAGTTTGGGAAGCATATCTCCTCGGAACATTCGTGGCAATAAAAGAGAGTTTCTTTGCTTTTGCGAAATCTACCAACGGCTTGTAATCGGTTGGGAAATTATTCCACAAACGTGCTGAATCTTTAAATGCCTTGGCATCGAACTTCCCGCTGAGATAATTGTTAAGCTGCGGCTGATTATCCCGTTCAAACATTTCGGCACCCAAAATAAGCTGTCCTTTTTTCTTCTGATATAGACCTTCCGTAATCTTTAGCTGGAGCCAGTGATTAATCGAACTGTTATGGTTTTCTCCAAAAAAGACGACATCATAATCTGCTAATTCGCTGATCAGTTTTTCCGTTTTTATTTCTTTTCCTTTCTGATTGTAAAACCGGAAGGCTTTAAGATCCTGTGCATGCAAGGAGTAAAAGCTCACAAACAATATGGTGATGAGGATATTTTTCATTTTTATCTGATTTGAAATAGGATAGTGTTGAACTTACAAAATTACGTGTAGATTTTTAAAAGTATACTATTATTGACACATTAGATTTTTTTAAGTGACATACCTTGAAAACAGAAGAACACGTAAGCTTTGAAAATCTTTGATCTTCTGAATGACCTCTATTATTGAGTTTTGGTTTTCGTGTATTAAGCTTACTTTACTTTTACCAAAAAGCCGCCCTGCAAAAATACAAAACGGCTTCTGAAATTAATCTAACTATTTATTTTTCAAGGTCTGCTACGAGATCTTTCCATTCCTGAAGCTCAGGGATTCCGGGTTTTCTTTTTCCGAAGAACTGAACGATAAAATCACCTTCTTTATTGAACACTTCGATAGCAGTCACCTCGCCGTCTTCCGTCAGTTTTTTCACAATCCACGCTTCAGCGATTTTCGTTACATCCAGGTGTAAATTGAAATCAGGATCCATTACATTGAACCACTGCTGATGCCAAAGCGTTTTCTTTACATTTCCTGTATGGATCTGGATGATCCCTCTGTTTCCTACAAAGATCATGATCGGAAGCTGTTTTTCAGAAGCATCTTCCAGCACATTGACAACTTTGGAATTATCGATTTTCTTTGCAAAACCTTCGGGAGCCAGTCTCAAGGCCTGAGTTCTGCTTACCCCGAATTTTCTGGTCATCATGAAGAAATCATGTGTATCTTTTAATGAAGTCCAGGCATTTTGGAAACCTTCCACATCAATTTCAGAATCTGCTTTTTCAGGTGCTTTAGCGGCAATCGTTTCAAGTTCACAAGCCTGATTCTGATCATCTGCTTTAAATTTCTCAACCATGGTATCGAAAGCGGCTTCATGACTGTCTTTGGTGAGATAAATCTTATGAAGAGCCAGTCCGTCTTTCCCGAAAAACTGAAGACTTTTTCTGTCTCCTTCCACTACGGCAAAAGCGAATTTCCAGTGGTTCAGGAAAATTCTCAGATCAATGTCTTCCCCAACGAAAAGCTGGGCATGCGGGCTGCTGAAATCTCCGTTCAGGTAGGTTCCTTTTCTTTCATGTACACATTCTTCATTGCGCGTAAGAGCCATTACTTTTCCCAGCTGTTCAGCCTCCGTTAAAATATCCTGAAAATCCGGTCTCAGCACCGTTACCCCTTCCCCTATATTCGTTGCCAGCAATTCTGCTTCGCTTACCCCAAATTCAGCTGCCGCATTTCTGATTCTCACATGTGGATTTTCAGCTTTAAGAGCTTCCCATTTTTCCTTTAGATTGTTTACTAATGTGCTCATTATTTTATTTTTTAATGGTCAAAATTGTATAAATTCTATGTATTGTTTGATCTTCTGTTTTGCTTTTCACCTGTTCCTCTCTATCCGAAATTTTCATTCTTTTAAAAAGGCTTCCGGAAACCGTTTCTTCCATTTCGTCGGTATTATAAAGTGTAAAACCAAATTGCGTGAAAGGAAGTTTTTCCATGAAATCCCTTTGCCCGAAAGTGAGCACAAAGGTTCCGTTGTCTTTCATTACCCTGTAAATTTCATCTAAATACTCAACAGGATTTTCCCAGAAATACACGGTGTTTACTGTTACTATTTTGTCAAAGGTTTTATCGGCAAAAGGAAGTTTTTCCCCTTCATACCATACAAAATCCGCTTGGTGCTGGTATTCCTGATTTAACCTTTTGGCTTCAAGATGCATGGTTTCGGAAATGTCAATACCTGTATATCTTACACTGCGGGCTTTATCGATAATATATTTAACATGCGCTGCATTGCCATGCCCGATTTCCAGGATTGTTTCATCATCTTCTATCAAAAGTGCATTGATACTTTCCAGAATCATCCCGATATTGGTAGAATGCATCATCTCGCCGGTTTCAATACCTTCTTTACCATGAGGATTGGCTAAATGCTGTGCTAATTTTTTTAAATTTTCTTTTTCCATGCTATCCAAAAATAATCATCGGGTTACCGGTTATCGGATGCGCACAGATGGTACAGGGAAAATTATAGGCATTGCTGATATTTTCAGCGGTAAAAACTTCTTCCGGTGTCCCGAATGCTGTAGCTTTTCCTGATTTCATCAGCAGAATTTTATCTGCATATTGTGCCGCCAGATTAAGATCGTGAAGAACAACAACTGCCGAATTGGTTTTCCCAGTGAATTTCTTAATAATTTCCAGTGCTTTATATTGATGCTTTACATCCAAATTATTTAACGGTTCATCTAGGAACAGAAGCTTATGCGCAATTTCATTCTGTAATTGTGCCATCACTCTGGAAAGATGTACACGTTGTTTCTCTCCGCCTGACAAGGTATTGTATTCTCTTTCCTTTAAATGAAAAACATCGGTTTCATACATCATGCTGTTCATGGCTTCATGGTCTTCCTTTTTTGGCTGTGCATCAAAATATGGGTAACGTCCCATCATCACAACGTCTTTTACTTCCAGCGGAATATCGTTGCTGTTGTGCTGGGAAAATTTCGCTTTATGTTTGGACAATTCCCTTACATCCCAATCCATAATGCTTTTATTTTTAAACAGGATCTTCTGTTCTGTTTTCACTTCATTGGCCAGAATGCTTAGCAGGCTTGATTTTCCGGCTCCGTTCGGACCCACGATGCCTAAAAATTCACCGTATTCCAGTGAAATATCGATCCCGTCCAGAATATGGAATTCTTTATGCCGGTAACTGATCTGATGTGCCCTGATCATGATAACGATTTCTTTGATTTAACCAAAATGGCAATAAAAACAGGGCCTCCCATTAATGCCGTTAAAATACCGATCGGCAATTCTGAAGGTTCTACAATACTCCTGCTGAAGGTATCCGCTGTCAGAAGTAAAATACTTCCGCAAACCGCTGACAGGGGCAGGATAAATGCATAATTTGACTTAAACAGAAGCCTGAGAATATAGGGTACGATAAGGCCGACAAAACCTATCGTTCCTGAAAAAGCCACACAGGTCCCGATCATCAGGGCAGTCATCATGATAATCTGTTTTTTCAGTCTTTCCACATTGATTCCCAGGTGCTGTGCATCTTTTTCACCCAACATCATGGCATTCAGCGCTTTTCCTTTTGGCAAAATCATGCTGTAGGATATCATCAAAACCACTGTCAGGATTATATTTTTTGTCCAGGTGGCACCTGCCAGGCTTCCTAAATTCCAGAAGGTCAGATCTCTCAGCTGCTCATCTTTTGAGATATAAATCAGAAATCCTGTAATCGAAAATCCGATCGCTGTAATCGCAACTCCTGTTAACAGCATCATGACCACATTTGTTTTGCCGCCGCTTGTCGAAATCCTGTACACCAGCATCATGGATAAAAAAGAACCGATGAAAGCAGAGATCCCTACCAGCGAAAACTGTACGGCTTCAGGAAGATACTGCTGAAAATGTCCTCCTAAAACAATCGCAATCGCGGCAAGCAAAGTTGCTCCCGAAGTCAGCCCTATCAGATCTCCCGTTGCCAGAGGGTTTTTAAACAATCCCTGCAGGCCTGTTCCGGATACAGCCAGCATGCTTCCGATCAGGATGGCCATTACAATTCTGGCGGCCCGTACCTCCCATACTACGTATTTGTCACTTAATGATAAGCCAGGATCTGCCTGTATTATTTTGTTTAATATTTCAAATGCTGATTTGCCTCCAAAGTCATATACTCCGGTATTAAGTGACCATACCGCTATTAAAATAAGCAATATGGCACTTATAATCATGTAAAAATATAGTTTACTTGGTGCTTTCAATTAACAGTTTGTTTAATCCTACAGCCGCTTCCCCTAATCTCGGTCCGAAACCTGAAACCAAGCCTCCGTCCATAGCAATGATCTTTTTATTTTTACCGGCATTTGTTTGTGAAACGCCCGGCATTTTCAAAGCACCTTCATTTCCTCCGGCACCCTCAAGCCCGCTGGTAAAGAAAAACAGAACATCCGGATTAGCTTTTACCACCGCTTCAGGCGTTAACGGTTTGAAATCTTCAAAATCATTTACCGCATTTTCGCCGCCTGCCAATTCAATTAATGAAGCCATCGGTGTATTTTTCCCGGATACCATCAGCATCGGGCCTCTTGCATAAATGAATAATACTTTCGGCTTTTTAGCCATCGGTTGGATTTGTTTTAAATCAGCATCAATTTTATCATTAAGCTTCTGGTAATCTGTATTCCCGATCGCTTTGGCCACATCAGCAATTAATTTTTTCGTTCCCCCAACCGTAAATTCCTGCCTGAAAATTTCAGCTTTAATTCCTGATGACCTGATTTTCCCCATCAGCTCAGGATTGATATCTTTATCAGATGCTAAAATAAGGGTTGGGCTTACCGCCATGATTGGTTCAATAGTCATTGATCTCACATGGCCTAAATCTTTGGCTGTAGTTTTCAGAGATTCAGGATAAGTACTTGTAACGTCTGTTCCAACGATTTCTTTTTCGTGGCCTAAAGCAGCAACAATTTCCGTGATCCCGCCATTAAGGGTAACGATCTTATTATTGGATTTGGGAGTTTCCGAGCTGACTTCCGTAGTGTTACCGGTCTTAGTACCTTCTTCTTTTTTGCATGAGTATACTGCAACCAGCATAGACACGGCAAGAATTATTTTTTTCATTGATATACGATTTATTTGATTGATTGAATGATTTATAAAGACTTATATTCAAAAGAAGGGAAACCTCTTTCTCCTTTCACTCCCTGATTATCTGCATCTGCCTTAATGAGTCTGGTAAACCTCAGCTTGAAATAAAATCCATTTGCATCTTTGATGATGTAGAAACGGTCTCCATATACTTCAAGGCCGTTTGCCCCGACAGGATTTCTCCAGTTTGCGCCAATAACACGCTGATCGTTATAGATGAATTTCGACTGATCAATATCCGAAGTTTTAAAGTTGTTGTATGCCTCTAGTCCTGATGCCGGCGCAGGCACCACCACTTCATAAGCTCCAGTCCCACCGACATTATTGGTGGTTACAAAGTCGGCAAAAATATAGCTTCCCGCTCCTGTAATGGTGTTTGTAAATACGGTAAAACACAGGTCCCATTTTTTCTTTTCCGGCTGAATGGTAATTTCTTTTTTGTCTTTTAAACTCACGAAATTATAATTATAGGCAGCATTTTTATTTACGGTAATCACATAATTTTCCCCAGCAATATCTCCATATTTCACTTTATATCCCTCTCCAGCACGTACGATCTGTATTATTTTCCAGCCTCTGCTGTCTCCACCCGTAGCAACAGAGCCAACAGGTACCGGACCTGCATTAATTTCTTTTCCCATATTGACAAGGTAGACTGCATTCTGGGAATCGATGGCTTCAATCTTTTCAATCGCAGTATATCCATTTGGGAAATCTCCTTTAACATCATCGATATAGATTTCATTTGCCGGATTGAAATTTGCCACCTGAACCTGGGTTTTCAAAGTAGAAACCATAGCTTCAGTTACCTGGCTTATATCCGTAACATTAGGAATTTTAGCAGCAGCCATCATAATGGACGAATTCAATACTACCTTAAACTGAGCCCCTGAATAAAACGCCAGGTCCCAATCCGTTCTTTTGGTAAGGGTCTGAACAGGTCCTTTTGTAACGGGATCGATTTCGCTTAAATCTATCCAAACCTGATTCGGTTCTGTTGCTCCTCCTACTTTAGGGTCTCCTATAGCTCCTTGAAACGGAGCCACCGCTACAGGATCTTCATTGTCATTAATACAGGACTGAGATAAAGATGCTCCTATCCATAAGCAGAATAGTATTTTTTTCATTTCTAACTTATTTAAAAATTATAATTTAATCTGGCAAAGTAACTTCTGCCATAGAACAGATTCTGTTGATTGGCAGCTGCATTGTGGCTGTTTCCGGATTGAATCGTATTGTTTACACTCGTCACGTCTAAGATATTTTTCACTCCTGCGCTTATTTCAAAATGGTTTTTAAAGAAGGGCTGGCTCACTGTGAAATTCAGCATATTGAAATCGCCGATTTCTCCCAGTATATATTGTCCCGGATCTGTTGGATTATTTTTTTCTCCCCGATGCGTGTAACGTCTTTGCTTCCCGGTATATTTATAATAAAGGGCAAACAAGGTTTTTGAAGACGGTAACGTGTAGTTGGCTGCAAGATTGGCTTCCGCATAATAATTGTAATTATCCGGTGAAGTGATCTTTTCAGTATTTAAGACCTGCGAAATTCCCATTACCGAAATTCCTGCATTCAATGTCAGATCCCCTTTTCTTGCATTAACGCCTCCGCCAAATAGCACAGACCTATAGTTATCCAAATTCAGAAAAGTAATCTGCAACGGGCTGTTGTTGATAATAACATTCTCGATCCTGTTTTTTACATCGAGGTACATCCCTGAAAGACTGAAATTAAATTTCCAGTTATTTGTATTGGTTAACTCATAGTCCCAGAATGCGGCGGCAGAATATCCCGTTTCCGGCTTCAAACCCTCATTTCCTCTGATATCATGATTGTTATCGACTACGAAAGTATACAGTTCATCATATGTCGGGAATCTGTTGGCAGATCCAAAAACCGTTCGGATGTCCGAATTCTCAGACGTTTTAAATCTTAAAGTCCCTGAATAATTATATTGTGCACTAAATCTGTCGCTTAAAGCCAATCTTACTCCCGGACGGAATGACAGCCAGTCATTGATGTTCCATTCTGCCGATAAGAAGTTGGCATAATTAAAAACCGTACGTTCAATGCTCTTTCCGTTATTGTTGCTTTCAAAGGTTGTCGCATCAGCGAAACCTTTAGTCCGGTCTAATTCATATCCAAGCTGAAAATTGATCTTTTCATTATTCAGGAAATTGCTGAACATCCCTCTTGAATACAGTACATTGGATTTATAGAACGTAATTTCGGGATCTCTTGATATTTCCCGTCTGTTAGGAATATCATAGGTGTATATCTGTGATTTTCTTTCCTGGCTCTGATAAGAAAAATCACCGTTATAATTAATCCTTCCCAGTTTGGTTTGGATATTAAACTGGTGAATCCATCTGTTGGTATGATAATCCTTATCATCTGCAGTGTAAGTTCTGTTAAGCCCTCCGAGCGGTAGTGTAGTAATTAAAGGATTGTAATAATTTATTTTCTCGGTAAGAAAATTTAATTTGTAGAAGAAACTGGTATTGTTTTTACTATAGCGTATGGTCCCGTTAGTTGTCAGCTGTTCTTTCGGCTGCCAGTCATAGCCCCGCAGTGCATCGTTGCTTTCGTTAAAATATTTGTATCCGTTAAGATCACCTTTATATCCCTTGAAATCATTATGATTAATATCTCCAGAAACCGACCAGTTGTCATTAATTCTATATCCTAAATTTAAAGACTGAATATGACGGCCGTTCCCTTTTTTAAACCAGTCATAATCTTTTCCAACAGTTTCCTCCTGTAAAGAGGCCAGTGCTGTAAATTTCTTGCCATAGCTTTTCTTCGTAATAATATTTATGACTCCCGCCACCGCATTGTTCCCATATTCAACACCCATTGACCCTTTTACCACCTCAATCCGTTCGATATTATTAACGTTGATTTTTGTAAGATCGACAAGATTCCCCATCCCCTCATCACTTACTACAGGAATATTATCGATGAGAATCTTTGTATACGCCCCACTAAGTCCCAGAATATTGGCACTCGAATTTCCTGAGCTTTTATTCGGTTCTATTAAAATGTTAAGATTCTGATTCAGGACTTCTGCAACATTCGTTACCGCCATATTCTTAATCTGCTGTGCATCTATGACTTCAACCTTATAAATAGATTTATTAATCGCTTGCTGGGTATATTGCCCGGTGATGACAACCTCTTCTATTTTACTTTGATTGAGAGAATCTTTTTCCTGTGCATTCATCCAGAGAACCGTGGATAATGATAGAACGGAAAGCACTTTCTTCTTCATAGAGGCAAAAAATTTTTGACAAATATAATGTTTTATTTAGAACAATTAAAAATAATTGTATAATTTTGTAGAATAATTCTAAATAAAAATAATGTTATGAAATTACGACTACTTATTGGAACTTTGATGCTAGCGGCAGCTTCGGCTCATGCACAGGTAGCTACAATTAATGAGAATTTCAACAGTTTTACCTTGGGTCAGGGACAAAATGTTTTCCCCCAGAATCAATGGACCTCAATACTTCCTCCCGGTGTCGGAAATCCTAATCCCATGATGAATATCATTGCCAACGGACCATCTGATCATTTTGTACAATCTTATTCAGGAGCAAACCAAAACAGCCCCCAGTATTTAATTTCACCAATGATTGTAGCACCTGACGGAAATAAAACCTTAACTTTTAAAGCAAGAAGAAATACGGGTTCTGCACCGGGTACGGTACAGGTAGGATTGGCTTCCAATCCAACTGATATGACTACTTTTGTTGCTCTGGGGAATGCTACTTTCCTGTCTGGTGATGTATTCCAAACAATCTCCGTCCCTGTTACAGCTTCTGCATCACAATATATTGTATTCAGATTTGTAGGTCCTCTTGCACCTCATACTGTATTGGAAATTGATGATGTTGTCTATGCAGCTTCGGCTAATCTTGCTGTCAACGATGCTCAAAAATCAAAAAATGAGATTCAGTTTGTCATAACTTCTGATCATACTGCTTTACAGTTTGTCACCAAAAAAGATCCTAAAAACATCAGCATTTACTCGGCTGCCGGTCAAAAAGTGAAAGAAGGAAAATTATCCGGTAGATCATTTGATATCAGTACACTGCACACCGGTGTTTATTATATGATTATTGAAACACAGGAAGGTGCCGTTATAAAATCCAAGTTTATTAAAAAATAAGATTTATTAGACCTCATAATTTTAAAGCCTGAAGTATGAATTCATAGATCAGGCTTTTTTTATGGACAGTATCAAAACGTTTGACGCACACAGTCAACAAAGATTTAGAAATAAAATTTAATATGGAAACACGATAAAAATCATATTTTATTTAGAATAATTAAAAATAATTTATATAGTTTTGTAGAACAATTCTAAATAATAAATATATTCTTCATGAGAACAAAATTACTCCTGGCTTCGCTTTTTTCAGTAGCAGTTCAGCAAACTGTGCCTGCACAGATTGATATAAACGGATATACTACTGTAAATATGACGATGGGAACCAGCTATCAGAACCGTGTATTTTTCGATTTAAGTGCAAACAATACGGTTTCACAGCCAGCTAATATGTGGGATATCGCTTTTTACAGGAATTCAAGCATGAATTTCGGAACAAGGATTAATGATGCACAGAATATCGAAGTCTATCAGGCTTCCGGTAACCCGAATGACTGGAGTGCAATTACGACCAACAATGTCTCGGCTTATGGATCCCCTTTATATAATATGGATAATACCACATCTATACAAAAGGGTGCTTTTGAACAGGGAACTGCCACATATGGATGGGGAGAATATAATCCAGGAAATCATCATATAGAAGGAAAAGTAATTTTTATTCTAAAATATGCTTCAGGTATCTATTACAAATTTATGATTGATGATTATTTCGGAGGCTATACTTTCAAATACGCCAAATGGAATGCAGCAACGTCATCATGGGACACTACCGTTTCAAAGACCATTGCCAATGGTTCGGATGATGCTTACTTCAACTATTTTTCTCTTGCCACAGGGAATCAGGTAGCCGGTCTTGAACCATATAAAACCAACTGGGACTTTATGTTCACCAGATACTGGACTGATTATCCATACATAGACCCTAATACGGGACAGCCAGCCACGATGAAGTACAGAATGTCCGGTGTTATCCAGAATACCAATATCACGGTGGCAAAAGTACAGCCCGAAACACAGGCAACGATGACATCTACCCTCCCGGCTTCTGCAGCATTTTCAAATAATATTACAGCTATCGGCCATAGCTGGAAACCAACGATGGGTGTATACAGCGATGTTGTGTATTATATCAAGCAGGGCTCTGAATATTACAGGATGTACTTTACTTCCAACGAGGGAAGCACGACCGGAAATATGTATTTCAAATATAAAAATATCACTTCGGTATTGGGCGTTACTGATGTTTCCGGTAAAAAAGCATCATTCGGTATCTATCCGAATCCGGCAGCTGCCGATCAGAAGGTGACTGTTTTATTTGACGTTAAAGAAAAACTTAACAGCAAAGGCAACGTTGAAGTGTATGAACTTTCAGGAAAAAAGGTGTATTCAGCAGAACTGACCAATCAGACCGGGTTCTACAAACAGGATCTGAACCTGTCTCATCTTAGTTCCGGAGCTTACCTGGTAAAAATTACTTTTGGCGGCCAAATAGAAACTAAAAAGCTGATCATAAAGTAAAATCTAAATTTAATACTTTCTATTTTTTCTAATAAAAGGCTGTTCACATTCGTGAGCAGCCTTTGAATGATAAAATCTTAGCTGAGACTTTTGCTGAAAAATTACAGAGTAATAACTATAAAATTTTAGATCCTTTATATACCTGTGTAGAGCTTTCCAGCATCTTTGAGATATCCCTGCGGAAATCCAGTAAATGATCCTGCCCGTTGTGTCGGTTCAGGTGCTCTTCAGATTCCCACAGCTCTGCCATGAAAAAAGTCCCTTTGGTCACTTTATCTTCAACAAGGTCATATTGCAGGCAGCCTTCTTCTTTCCGTGTTTCTCTTACCAGCGTCTGAAAAAGCTCTACTGCTTCCATCAGATAGTTTTCATTCAACCTGAAGAGTGCGACAACATATACGTTCATATTTATTATTTTAAGGATGTAAATGTAGAATATTTTCAAAGCTGAAAATCAATTTTTCGCCTATATTTTATCCATATCCTAAAATACTTATCAAAATACAGATTTACAGACTGTTATCGAGCTCATTACGATGACAAGAGTTCCTATCAGGAGGAACATTCCTTTTACAGGAAGTCTGGCAGTAAGCATGGCAGAAAACGGTGCGGTAACAATCCCGCCGAGCAGAAGCCCCAGAATAATATTCCAGTGCTGGATCCCCAAAGTAAAAATAAAGGTAATTGCCGCTGTTAAGGTTAAAATAAATTTTGCCACGGTGGAACTTCCGACAGCAAACCGCGGAGTAAAGGAATTTTTAATTAGAGTTCCAGTCACCAAAGGCCCCCAGCCTCCCCCTGCAAATGAATCGATAAAGCCTCCAGCCAGCCCAAGTCTGGTCAGATTGGTTTTCTTTTTCAATTTTTTGTCCTGTTTGGGTTTAAATGCATTGGACAGAATCCGGATACCGAGGTATAAAGTATAAAAAGAGATGAGTGTTTTAGTGATTTTAGAATAGTATTCTCCGAGATAAGTTAAAGATAAAGCTCCGATTACCGCGCCAACCACAGCAGGTATTGCTAATCTTTTTACCAGGCTCTTGCTCACATTTTTTAATTTGATATGGCTTATGCTTCCCGCAGCAGTAGTAAAACTCTCTGCAGAATGAATGCTTGCACTTACAGCATGCGGCGGAATATTCAAAAATAAAAGAGTAGTGGTACAGATTACGCCGTAGCCCATACCCATAGAACCTGCAACAATTTCGGCCAGGACACCGACTAACAGCATCCAGTAGAAAATATAATGATCTTTTGCCAAAACAGTAAAGAGTTCATCAAGATACCCAAGCTGATACATGGACAGAACAAAAATCAACAATACCGCTGCCGTTATGAAAAACAGGTTAAGCCTGAACTGAACTTTCTTAGAAATCACCGTACCTGCTTTCTATAATTTAAGGTTAAAAATAAATTTGTAACGATCTCATTTAATATTCTCCAGACATTCTTAACTATATCATGATATTGATTATAAAATCATTACTGCTCCTACGGTTGAATGGCTGGTTTCATCAATCAGAATAGCATTTCCGGTACCCTTGCTTTCTTCAAAACGGTCAAACACCAATGGAGAGGCTGTTTTAAGACGAACTTTCACGACTTCGTTGAGGTTGACGCTTTCTGAAACCTTTGTCTTTTCCAATGTATTGACATCGATTTTATATTCGATTTCTTTTACAATGGTTTTTAAAACCCTGCTCTTATGCTGAATAAGATATTTATTCCCTTCATTAAGGCTTTTGGTATCAAGCCAGCAGATCACCGCGTCAATCTCATTTTCAACCTTAGGAAGATCTCCTGAGAACACCAAAAAATCGCCGCGGCTGATATCAATATCATCTTCAGTATGTAAAACAGCCGGCTGTCCGGCAAAAACGGCCTCAACTCCATGGCCTGCGGTTTCAATCTTTGAAATTCTGGTCTGAATATTTTGCGGAAGAACAGTTACCCCATCCCCTTTCCGGTAAATCCCGGAGATCACTTCTCCGGCATACCCCCGATAATCATGAAGTTCATCAGTCTGCGGACGGATCACGTACTGCACCTGAAATCTCGGACTTTCAAAATGATGGTCTGCATGGATGCTGACATTTTCAAGGAAATATAACAGTACATCACCCTGATACCATGGCATATTATCTGACCTTTCCACGATATTATCCCCATGAAAAGCTGAAATCGGGAAATAACTGACATGCTCAAGTCCCAATTTTTTGGCAACCAGATCATATTGCGCTTTGATATCGTTGAATACCTCTTCAGAATAGTCTACCAGATCCATTTTATTCACAGCTACTGCGATATGAGGGATCTTCAGCAATGAAGCAATGATTGAATGCCTCCGCGTCTGTTCGATCACGCCCTGTCTGGCATCGATCAGAATAACCATTAACTGTGAGTTCGAAGCTCCGGTCACCATATTCCTGGTGTACTGAATATGCCCCGGTGCATCAGCAATTATAAACTTCCTTTTCGGAGTGGAAAAATACCGGTATGCAACATCAATGGTAATTCCCTGCTCCCTTTCAGCTCTAAGTCCGTCCGTTACAATGGCAAGGTCTATTCCATTTTCATTCCTGTTTTTCGACTGTTTTTCCAGCGTTTCAAGCTGGTCAATCAATATGTTCTTACTGTCATACAGAAGCCTTCCGATCAGGGTACTTTTGCCGTCGTCCACGCTTCCCGCAGTGATGAATCTTAATATGTCCACGTTTGTATTATTAATAATGAGTAATTGGTAATGAGTAATTTTTTAAACGACTCTATTTATAATTGTGTTAATCGATGAGTAATAAATGAAGTAAGTTTTGTATTATTTATCACTCATTGCCGATTATTTATTTTATTTAAAAGTATCCTCCTTTTTTCCGGTCTTCCATGGCAGCTTCCGTTACCTTGTCATCAATCCTGGTTTCTCCTCTTTCTGAAATCCTCGAAGCCGTAATTTCGCTGACCACTTCATCCAACGTTGTCGCCGAACTCTCAACGGCAGCAGTACAGGTCATGTCACCGACCGTCCTGTAGCGAACTTTTTTATTCACCACTGTATCGTTTTCATCAATCCGGATAAAATCTGAAACGGCAATCAGTTGACCTTCAAATTCAATCACGTCCCGGTTATGCGAAAAATAGATCGAAGGAAGGCGAATCTTTTCTTTTTTAATATAATTCCATACGTCAAGCTCCGTCCAGTTGGAAATCGGGAAAACCCTTACATTTTCCCCTTTGCTGATCCTTCCGTTATAGATGTTCCAAAGTTCAGGACGCTGCAGTTTTGGATCCCATTGCCCGAATTCGTCACGGACAGAGAAAAAACGTTCTTTGGCCCTTGCTTTTTCCTCATCCCTACGGGCTCCGCCGATGCAGGCATCAAATCCGAATTCTTCAATCGTGTCTAAAAGAGTATGGGTCTGCAGCCAGTTTCTGGAAGCAAATTTTCCTTTAGGCTCTGTAAGATTCTTAGCTTTGATCGTGTCTTCAACCTGTCGTACAATCAGTTCCGCACTGATATTCTTTGCCAGATAATCTCTGAATTCAAGGGCTTCCGGGAAATTATGTCCCGTATCGATGTGCACCAAAGGAAACGGAATTTTCATTGGAGCAAAAGCCTTTATCGCAAGATGAACCAAGGTAATGGAATCTTTTCCGCCGCTAAAGAGCAAAGCCGGCTTTTCAAACTGTGCCGCCACTTCACGCATCATGTAAATACTTTCTGCTTCCAGCTGGTCCAGATAGTCTAATGTATGGGTATTCATTATTTGAAATTTTAAAATTAATGGCTGTGCAGGCCGCATTCTTTATGTGAGCTCTCCCACCACCAACGCCCGGCACGGGGATCTTCGTCCTGAGTAATTGCGCGGGTACACGGCTGGCATCCCACACTGATAAAGCCTTTCTTATGAAGAGACAGTTCCTGCACATTATGCTGTTTCAGGTAATCCAGTACTTCCTGGTAACTCCAGTGCATTAACGGGTTGTACTTATACAGCTGCCGTTCTTCATCCCACTCAAGCACCGGCATCTGCTCACGGTTTTGCGACTGTTCCGAACGCAGGCCCGTAATCCATATTCCCGCGTTGGCAAGCGCTCTGTTTAAAGGTTTAACCTTGCGGATAAAACAACATTCTTTCCTATTTTCGACAGATTGGTAGAAAGCATTGATGCCTTTTTCATTCACATAAGCCTCTACATCCTGAGAATCAGGGAAATAAATTTCTGTTTTTGATGTATACCTTGCATTGTTTTGAGAAAGTAATTCGTAATGTTCACTGAAGAGCCTTCCGGTATCTAATGTGAAAACTTTTATTGGCAGAGATGCCTTGAAAATCATATCGGTAATCACCTGATCTTCCTGACCGAGTGAGGTGGAAAAAACGGCTCTATCCTGGAATCTGGACGAAACAAATCTCAGTCCTTCCTCTGCCGGAAGCTGTTCAAGTATAGCTGCATCTTCTTTTGAAAGCATAGTTTATTCATTTGAAGTCATGCAAATATCTGACAAAATTATTATCCCACCAAACAAGTAGACTAATAATTTGAGGTATGTAAGGAACTAATCTACCAGATCCAATAATGTCTTCTTATCTAAAATATTCAGAGAAGCGTCCCGTACCTCAATCAGTACGTCATGCAACCCGCAGTGGTCTTCATTGCAGTCATCACATTTTTCATAAAAATTCAGGCTTACGCAGGGAAGTAATGCAATGGGGCCGTTAACCAGGCGGATAATTCTTGCCAGGGTCACATTTTCAGGATTTTCCCTTAACAGGTAACCACCTCCTTTCCCTTTTTTACTATCAAGGATATTTGCTTTTTTAAGTTCAAGCAAAATATTTTCCAGAAATTTTAAAGGGATTTTCTTGCGGTCTGCAATTTCTGAAATAAGAACAGGGCCGTCATTTCTCTTTTCAACAAGATATGACAGCGCTTTAAAAGCGTATTGGGATTTTTTGGACAGCATTTACAACAAAAATAGGAAAATTGTTTGGAATGTGGAATTTTAAAGATTATGGTTTAAAAATATCCATCGGAAGTATCTAAAGCAAATCAATAACTTCCCTACACAGCTTTTAATTTCTGCCAAATCACTATATTTGTTATATGTTCAGTAAACAGGAAGCACAGCAGTTAAAGAAAGAGTTTTGGACCGCTTTCGGAAAATCTTTTCCGAGAAAATGGATTTTGTATGATACGAAAATTAAAGATATGTCTTTCAAATTTTACGCAGATAATAAAAAAGCGGAAGTTTCTTTAGACATCGAAATGAAAGATGAGATTTTCAGGAATGCCTATTATGAAAAAATATGGTCATTGGAAGATATTCTGAAAGACTTTATCGGTGACTTCCAAAAGGAAGAATATTTTACTCTTGAAAACGGAAAAGTTATCAGCAGAATCTGGGTTGAAAAATCCGGCATTTCCATTTTCAATAAAAATACATGGCAGGAAACTTTTGAATTTTTCGTGGACAAAATGGATGGCTTTGAGAGATTCTACTATGAATATGAAGATTTTATAAAAGATGTCTGAATAAATAAATTATATCAGCCAGAACATCTTCAGAGATTATTTAAACGTCTGGCAATGGATAGAGATACTGTGAGATCAATTCATATTAATTTTAAAGCCTTGTTGAAATAATTTTCATATTTTAGTTCGTATAAATACCACATCTTTATTCATCATACTTTCAGGCAGAATAATTCCGATATTCTTTAAAACCAAATCATAAAATTTAAAACGATGGAAAACAATCCCATATTTTTTGCAGACGGCTCAGACTCAAGAATGATGGAAGCTTACAAAAGAGCACAGGAAACGTTCAAATATTTCTGGAGAGAACAGTCCTGGGAATACCGAAGAATTATTCCCGCACTTACCGTTTCCTGTGTGAAAATTGCTTTTTATCAGGAAGATCCGGAAACCGGGGAAAATATCGTTGAACATATGTGGATCAATGATATTGATTTTGACGGCGACCATGTAAAAGGATATCTGATCAATGAACCTAACGAATTGACTCATATTCAGGTAGGCGATTATGTTAACGTTCCATTGAATGAGATCAGCGACTGGCTTTTCGCTATTACTCCGGCAACAAAGAAACAGACAGGACTTTCAAAACTGTTTTCATCTTCCGCAGAGCCTTTGCCAAAAGCGTACGGTGGTTTTACCATTCAGAAAATGAGATCTGATATGTCACCGGCTGAAAGAAAAGACCACGATCAGGCATGGCAGCTGGATTTCGGAGATTTTAATGATATTGAAGTAGTATACGAACAAAAAGAAAAGCCGGAAAACCTGATTGAACACCCGATGAGCAGAAATATGCAGGCCGATTTCGTCAAGTTTTTAAAAGACTATCCAGATGAACTTACCCATACAGATGAAAACGGATTAACGATTCTCCACAAAGAAACTATCGCCGGAAATTTAAGCTCAGTCGAAGTTCTGCTAACAGCTGGAGCTGACAGAAATTTGAAGACCAGTAGCGGAAAAACAGCTCTTGATTTTGCTAGGCAGCTCAACTGGGAACATTTAATCCCGGTTTTGGTAAATTAAATATCCATTTTAGAGAGATTTCCGGGTTTCTCTTTTTATCAAATGGCAAATGCAGGAAAGTTATCTTTACTTACATTGCACTCATGAAAGAATTATTTGATTTTATATTAAAATTCGGGAATTTGAACCAGCAGCAAATGGATTTGATTGCCGACAAAGTCACGGAAATTAACCTTACCAAAGAAAGCTATTTTTCAGAAGCCGGAAAGATTGCCCGTCAAGTAGGTTTCGTTAAGAATGGGATTCTACGTGTATGCTATTATAATAAGGACAGCGAGGAAATTACAAAATATTTTATAGATGAAAATAATCTGGTGGTTGATCTGGAGAGTTTTGACAATGAGATCAGCTCAAGCTCTTATGTCCAGGCGGTAACCGATTGTACGATTCTTGTGTTCCAGAGAAAAGACTGGCTCGAGCTTTTACAGACTATTGTCGGGTTCGATTCAATTGTCCACAAAATCATTTCAAGAGCATTGATGCAAAAAGTGGAACGGAGAAGCCCGCTGGTTTCGGAGGATGCCACCACACGCTATTTAAGACACTCTCCCACAAAGTGTGTAAGTTAAAAAGTCAGGGCTTAGATTTTATAATCTGAGCCTTTCTTCAA